>JAIDQQ010000023.1:481888-618017 GCA_029062165.1 Ruminococcus sp. | reverse complement strand
ACAAGGCTATTCGTCGGCAGCGTCAGATGTTTATCAGAGACAGCTATTAAAACCCTAAGAGATTCCGACAAGTAAATAAATTTAAAAAATATCCGTATAATAAATCATTCTGAAAATTATTATACTTTCGTTACTGAAGACTGTATTGTACATATAACTTTCCATAGTACAGAATGGAAAGGAAAAATTGATAAGTGGTGGAGTATAGAAAGCCGTTCGCTTGACGGTATGGGTAAAAATCTTTTTGTAGCGTGTGCAAGTGTGGTTGCGATTCTAACGGACGGTTATGCAATTTCTTGCGATGGTGCATTTATTATTCCGGATACTAATTTTACAGGTCACGAATTATGGAAAACTCACCTTGACAGCAGACCTCATATAGCAGTAAGCACAATAAACGGTGATACAATATACCGGAGCAAAACCGAAGTCAAAAAACTTATTATGAACAGTCTGAATGACGATATATCAATAAGTATCGGTAAAGACTATCCGTGTCTTGCGGTGCTTATAAATGGAAAATACGCTTGTATTCATTATTTTGAAAGCGAAAACGGTAATATATTTCAGTCAACAGGAGATGTCAATAAAGAAGTGACTTTCATTGCAGGCGGTACGGAATGGACTGCTCCGCCGGAATCTGTTGTGACCGTTGAGGACGCTATATCATGTATAGAAATATTCTGCGATACTTTGAAACGTCCGAAGTTCATAGAATGGACAGAACTATAAAAAAGTCCGGAAGTAATATTCCGGACTTTTCTGATTAATCGTTTATGAATACTGAAAATGCTTTGTACGCCATATAGGTATCAATTTTTGAGACTACCTCAAACGGTGCGTGCATAGAAAGTACCGGTACACCCATGTCTATGGTATCGACATTTAGGTTTGCGATATACGCCGCAACTGTACCGCCACCGCCTGCATCTACTTTACCGAGTTCGCCTGTCTGCCATATTACGTTATGACTATCCATTAAACGACGGATTCTTCCGGTATATTCGGCGGAAGCGTCGGAAGTTCCGGATTTTCCTCTTGCACCGGTGTACTTCGTTATGCATACGCCCTTATTTATATACGCACAGTTGTTTCTTTCGTTTACTTCGGGGAAAGTCGGGTCAAATGCCGCATTTACATCAGCGGAAAGGCACTCCGAGGCAGAAAGTACCGTACGTCCGTCAGAACCTAAAGTTTCTGCAATATCGGCTATGAAGTATTCCAGATATGCCGAACATAATCCTGTATTTCCGTCTGAACCGGTCTCTTCCTTGTCAGTGAGTACCGTCACAACCGTATGCACCGGATTATTACAGTCTACCGTCGCCATTAACGCCGTATATGCACATACTTTATCGTCGTGACCGTATGCACCTATCATGCTCCGGTCAAAACCTATGTCACGTGCCTTGAATGCTGGTACTACTTCCAGTTCGGAGGATATGAAATCAGCTTCTACAATGCCGTACTTTTCGTGCAGAATATTCATGATATTCAGCTTGACAGCCTCGCTTGCCTCATCGTCACGGAACGGGCGTGAACCGATTACTATATTCAACTGTTCGCCGGATATGCCTTTCGCAAGAGTTTTTGACATCTGGTCATTTGCAAGGTGTGGGAGCAGGTCAGTTACACAGAATACAGGGTCATTTTCGTCCTCACCGATATTTACCGCTATTTTTTCGCCGTCGGCTCTGATTACAACACCGTGCAGTGCCAACGGAATAGCCGTCCATTGATATTTCTTGATTCCGCCGTAATAGTGCGTTTTAAAGAGTGCCATTTCGTTATCCTCGTAAAGCGGATTCTGTTTGAGGTCAAGACGTGGTGAATCTATATGGGCGGCACAGATTTTTACGCCCTCTTCAATCGGGGCAGTACCGATTATCGCCATAAGTACCGATTTTCCTCTGTTGTTGCGGAAAATCTTGTCACCTGCTCGGAGAGGCATACCGGTTTTATACTCGATATAGCCGTTGTTTCTGAGAAGTTCGACGGTATAATTTACCGCTTCACGCTCGATTTTAGCGGTGTCCATGAAGTCCTTATAGCCTTCGCAGAAACTGTCACATTCAGCGATTTCCGCTTCACTCATACGGAGTACGGCGTTTTTCTTCTTCATGAAAAGTTTTTCCTTAAGTACTTTTGATGTTTCCATAAAAAAACACTCCTTTTTGAAATTTATTCTGATAACAGCCCCTGAATTTTTCCGGCAATTTCGATAATTTTTCTGCCGAGTTCGTCCGGTGAGCCGTTATTATTTATAATATAGTCGGAATTTTCAATAAAAAATTCGTCATTGTGCTGTGAGTTCATACGATTCTGTGCCTGTTCCGGTGTGAGATTGTCACGTGCGATTATTCTTTTCTTACGGATTTCCGGCTGTGCGAGTACCGAAACTATTACATCACAGAATTTATCCGCATTACTTTCAAAAAGCGTCGGTGCGTCAAGAAGTATGAATTTATTATCTTGCGATACAAGACTATCTATATTATCCGATATTTCTTTGATTATATACGGATATGTTATATTATCAAGTTTTTCAAGACTTTTCTTATCGGAAAATACTATTTCAGCGAGTTTTTTTCTGTAAAGATTTCCGTTATCGTCAATAATTTCCTCGCCGAAAGTCCGGACTATTTCCAAAAGACATGGTTTTCCCCTCTCGACTACCTGACGGGCTATTATATCGGCATCTATTATACAGAAGCCTTTTTCCCTGAATATAGCCGAAATTGTACTTTTTCCCGCACCTGTCTGACCTGTAAGCCCAACTACTACATAATTCCTCATAAGCGTATCACCTCGAAACCGGCTGAACGGATTAATCTGTTATATACCGCCAGTCCTACGCCGGATTTGTCCGGTGACCGCACATACACCCTGACGGCGTGACAGTCATCTAATTCACGTAACCGCCGGAATATCTGCTGTGCCTGCTCCTGACTGTCTTTTCCGTATGTCATGTATCTGTATGGAAAATTTTCCTTGTCGACGTCGAAAATAAGGGAATATACACCCTCGCCGTAATGTCCGCCGACGTATTCAGTAAATTTTTCTAAATCTGATTCAATCATAACTATGTCCGCCGACGGTGAATAATGTTTGTACTTCATTCCGGGGGAACTGGCTTTTTCGCCTGTTTCAAGCCCTTTCAGTACCGCCTTATCGACGATTACATTTCCGCTGACCGTACCTAACATTTCCGGCGTTATGCAACCTGGTCTTAAAATCCGGACGGTATCTTCATTTTCTATTGAAATCACTGTCGATTCAACGCCATACTGACATTCTCCGCCGTCTATTACAGCCGGTATAATTCCGTCCATATCCCTCATGACGTGCTGTGCCGTCGTGGGACTTGGATAGCCCGATTTATTCGCCGACGGTGCTGAAATAGGTCTGCCGGTGAGTTCTATGAGACGGTGCATTACAGGGTGTGCCGGTACTCTTATTCCCACAGTATCCAGTCCGCCGGAAGTTATAAGAGGTATTTTTTCATTTTTCGGAAGTACTATCGTCAACGCCCCTGGCATGAATTTTTCCGCAAGTCTACAGGCAATTTCCGGTATACTTTTTGTATATTTTTCAGCTTCCGAAAAATCCGCAAGATGTACTATCAAGGGATTGTCAGCCGGTCTGCCTTTCGCCTGAAATATTTTCCGGACAGCGTTTTCATTGGAAGCGTCCGCCCCTAATCCGTAGACAGTTTCCGTCGGTATGCCGACTACTTCGCCGGACGTGATTAATTTTACCGCTATTTCAAGCTGATTTTCGTCAAGTAATAAAGTTTCCATTAAAATTACTCCTGTCCCATGAGTTTTGCAGTCTGGTCAGCGGTTGCGAGAGCGTCAATAATTTCGTCAATGTTACCGTTCATGACGTCTTCAAGGCGGTATATCGTCAGATTTATGCGGTGGTCAGTAAGTCTGCCCTGTGGAAAATTGTACGTCCGTATACGTTCAGAACGGTCACCTGTACCAACCTGCATTTTACGTTCAGAGGCTATTTTTTCATTCTGTTCTTTCTGCATGGTCTCGTAAATCCGTGAACGCAGAATTTTCATAGCCTTATCCTTGTTTTTATACTGGCTTCTTTCGTCCTGACATTCAACGACTACATTGGTCGGTAAATAGGTGATTCTTACCGCTGATTCCGTCTTGTTTACTTTCTGACCGCCTGCACCGCTTGACCGGAATACATCTATTTTAAGGTCTGTGGGATTGATTTCAAGTTCTACGTCGTCTGCCTCGACGAGTACAGCCACTGTAACCGTACTTGTATGGATTCGTCCCTGTGATTCCGTTTCCGGTACTCTCTGCACACGGTGTACACCGCTTTCGTATTTAAGTCGGGAGTACGCACCGTCACCGATTATTGAAAAACTTATTTCCTTGTAACCGCCTAATTCAGTCGGATTTGAATTTAAAATTTCCTGTTTCCAGCCTTTAGATTCCGCATACATTGTATACATTCTGTACAGCGAATTTGCAAACAATGACGCTTCTTCGCCACCTGCTCCGCCACGTATTTCGATAATAACGTTTTTGTCGTCGTCGGGGTCTTTCGGGAGTAACAATATTTTCAGTTCCTGTGCGATATTTTCCATAGCTTCACGGGATTCGTCATATTGCAACTGTGCCATTTCCCTGAAATCCTTTTCAATACCGGATTCGTCAAGTAATTCCCTTGCCTCGTCGAATGAATCACGGAATTTTTTATACTCACGGTATTTTTCTATAACAGGTGTCATATTTTTAAAGTCTTTCATTAACTGTGTATACAATGTATTATCATTGACAATATCCGGCTGTGAAAGTCTTTCGCTTATTTCAATGTATTTCTGTTCCATAGTTTCGAGTTTATCAAACATTTCCGGATTCCTCATTTCTGCTGACTTTTTTTATATTTTTTTCAATCTTGTTTCTTGCAACCATAAATTCACGTGAACACTTAACGCATCTTAACCGGAAATCCATTCCGGCACGGATGACGTACATTTCATTTGCTCCGCACGGATGATTTTTTTTCATTGTAAGAATGTCACAAGGTCTTATATCCACGATACGCACCGCCTTTTTAAAAAGTCTTTACATTTTATTATAACTCAAAAATTATGCCAAATCAAGACCCTGCGAATATTTTTTTATTACGTGCAGAAAATAATTTAAAGTTGACAAAAAGAAAGGAAAATGTTATTATGATTACAAGAATTTCAGCGGAGTTTGAAACTCCGGAGCTGGCGGAATCTGCCATACACCGTGTACGTGAAAGCGTGCCGGTAAAATCTGCGAATATGGTATACAACAAATCTTCCGAAGAAGCAGTAAAACTCCGGAACGGTACTGTATGGACTTTACTTCCTACTGCCGTTACGAGTTACAATTACTGTACCGGTATCATGGAATATCCGGCGACGGAAGACGTAATACCCGAACACGAACGCCGTCGGAATACTACCGCCTACATCATGTGCGAGGACGAACAGTCTGACAATGTAAAATCCGTCCTCAATGCTATGGGTGGTCTGAATATCCGTGAAAGAATGTCACGCTGAATTTCACACCGGAGAGGTATTTTAATACTTCTCCGGAATAAATCTGACTGCAACCGCATAATTATTATTATTCAGTTACGAATTTACGGAGGTAAAAATTATGATTTATAAACCAGAAGGCAGTTTTTTCAGAACTGTCGAAAATCAGAAGTATATTTCTTCATATGAAGGTCTCGTTGAGGCTATGGAAAACGGTATCATTCTTGAAGCAAGAGTGGCTGTATGTGACAGTTCACACAATCTTATTATTGACCTTCCTTGCGGTAAGGGCGTTATACCACGTACCGAAGGTGCTATAGGTATCGAGGACGGTTCAACCCGTGACATTGCACTTATTTCAAGAGTGAACAAAATTGTATGCTTTAAAGTAACCGGCATAGACGGCGATAATATAATTCTGTCCAGAAAATCAGCACAGGAAGAATGTATGGAAAACTACATAAACAAACTATCTTCCGGCGAGATTATCGACGCAAGAATAACTCATCTTGAACAGTTCGGTTGTTTCGTGGATATCGGTTGTGGTATTCCGTCGCTTATCCCGATTGATGCTATATCTGTTTCGAGAATCTCCCACCCCTCTGACCGTTTCAGAAACGGCGATTTTATTCATGCCGTAGTCAAGTACCGTGAGGGCGACAGAATTTTCCTCACACATAAGGAATTACTCGGTACGTGGGAACAAAATGCCGAACTCTTTGAAGCCGGTGAGACAGTTTCCGGTATAGTGCGGTCTGTAGAGGATTACGGAATTTTCGTTGAATTGACACCTAATCTTGCCGGACTTGCTGAACCTCGTGACGATATTAAAGCCGGTCAGTCGGTAAGCGTATACGTCAAGGCTATTATCCCCGAAAAAATGAAAGTAAAGTTAATAATAGTCGATACGTGCGAGGACTTACCAACCGCAAAACCGATACAATATTATCAGGAATCCGGTAAAATTTCACGCTGGTGCTATTCTACAGACTGTTCACCGAAAAAAATTATAAGCGAATTTTAACACACGAAATACAAAAAAACCGCCTGCTCCGCAAAAAAGCAAGCGGTTTGTTTTTTTAATCAGAATGCAATAGTTTCAGCCATACGGTGAAGTTTTTCGTCGTATGGTTTTTTCATTGCAAGTGCTTCCTGAATATCGTAGTCAACAAGCTGATTGTCTTTCAGTGCAACAACCCTGTTACCGATACCCTGCTCAAGAAGTTCAACGGCATAATTACCCATTTTTGTAGCCTCTACTCTGTCACGGAGTGTAGGATTACCACCACGCTGAACGTGTCCGAGAATAGTGGCACGTGCTTCAATGCCTGTACGTAATTCGAGTTCCTTGGCGATTTCCTGTGAATGTCCTACGCCCTCGGCAACAATTACTACAAAATTTTCCTTGCCCTTAGCTTTTTTTGCAAGCATTGTGTTTGCGATTGCATTGAGGTCATAAGGTACTTCCTGTGTGATGATGTCAGTAGCACCACAGGCGATACCGGTATTTACTGCGATATGTCCTGCACCTCTTCCCATAACCTCAACAACTGAAATACGGTCATGTGACTGTGAAGTATCACGGAGCTTGTCAACGAGTTCCATAGCGGTATTCATAGCAGTATCGAATCCGATTGTATAATCTGTGCAGGCAATATCGTTATCGATAGTACCAGGGATTCCGATACAGAGCATACCTTTTGCAGACAGGTCAGCAGCACCACGGAAAGAACCGTCACCACCGATAACAACAAGTCCCTCTATGCCGAGTTCCTCGCACTTTGCCCTTGCCTTTGAAACACCCTCGTCAGTTCTGAACTCGCTACATCTTGCGGTATAGAGGATTGTTCCGCCACGGTGGATAATATCGGTTACACTTCTTTCGTCCATCTGGAAAATGTCACCTGTGAGAAGTCCCACATATCCACGACGAACACCGTAAACTTCCATACCCTTGCTTATAGCGGTTCTTACGACGGCTCTTACAGCGGCGTTCATACCAGGGGCGTCGCCACCGCTGGTGAGGACAGCAATTTTCTTTATCATGATAAATTCTCCTTTTGCGTCAAGCAATTTTTTATACATATATATTTTACTACTTTATACATGAAATGTCAATAGCATATGGATTATTTTTCCGGATTTTTTTATTTTATAAGTCCGTAAGCGTTTTCGGGGAATATTTTCCGGAGTTCCTCATAACTCCGTGCAGATATTTCAAGCGAAAGTCTTAACTTCGGGGAAATCATTTTCCTTAAGTCCGTAAGATAAAATACTACTTGTGTCTTTCCGGAAAAATTTCCGCATAGTTTCCGGACGGTTTTTTCAGTATTTTCAAGTTCCGAAGACTTTATTTTTATACATAGTTTCATATCTGCCATGATTCCGGAAAATTCATTTTCACCGGATATATCACCGCATATAAGGGAAATATCGTCGTCTTTTACCGATATTTTCGCACTTACAAGAAGTATTTCGTCCTGTCTGACAACTCCTGATTTACGGCTGAAAAGTTCCGGAAAAATTACCGCTTCGATAGTACCTGTACCGTCGGAAATTTCAAGAAATGCCATTCTGTCGCCTTTTTTCGTGGTATGATTCTTCATACTCTGTACTATGCACAGTAGCTTTACTTCCGTACCGTCAGGCAATCCGGAGCAGGTTTTTATATCAACCGTCCGCATAAGTGCCGGAATATATCCGTATTCCGACAGTGGATTTCCGCTGAAATATATTCCGCATGAATCCTTTTCCATAAACAATATCTTACGCCGGTTATATTCCGGAACATACGGAATTTTTATATTCATTTCAATGGTGTCAATATCGTCAAGAAAATTCATCTGACCGTCTATAACGCCGTAATCTCCGGAAGTTTTTTCCATAAGAACGGAATAATTTTCAATCATCTGACGGCGGTTAAGTCCGAGACCGTCAAACGCTCCCGACATTATCAGGTATTCAAGCGATTTCTTTGAGAAGTCTTTTTTGTCCATTCTCTCTATGAAATCCTGTAAACTACGGAAATTTCCGCCGGTAGTTCTTTCACAGACTATTTTTTCCGCCAGACCCTCCCCGATGTTCTTTACTGCCATAAGTCCGAAGTATATTCTGTTACCGGAAAAGCTGAATTTTTTCGTACTCTTATTTATATCAGGTCTGAAAACTTCTATATTATTGTCACGGCAGATATTTACGTACTCTGAAAGTTTATCGGCATTTGTTATACTCGACATAAGGGCTGACATATATAAGCCACAGTAGTGGCATTTCAGATAAGCAGTCTGATACGATATTACGGAATATGCCGTTGCATGAGACTTATTAAAGGCATATGAGGCAAAATTCATCATCTCGTCGAATATCCCGACGGCTATATGTTCCGGAATGTCATTTTTCACCGCTCCGGATACAAAATTTTCACGTTCGTGTGCCATGATGTCGTGTTTTTTCTTCGCCATAGCACGCCGGACTATATCTGCATGACCGTACGAATATCCGGCTATTTTACGGCATATTTCCATAACCTGCTCCTGATATATCATACAGCCGTATGTTTCCGACAGTATGCTTTCAAGTTGCGGATGTTTGTACTTTACGTTATCCGGATTGTTTTTACTTCTTATATACTGCGGTATCGATTTCATAGGTCCGGGACGGTAAAGCGAAAGCATTACTATCAAATCTTCAAGGCGTTCGGGTTTTAGTTCCGTCAGACATTTTGTTATTCCCTCGCTCTCAAACTGAAACACTCCGGCAGTATCTCCGGCAGATAACATATCATATACTGCTTTGTCGTTGAGAGGTATTTTATTTATATCAAAATCCGGATTGATTTTCTTTATCTCCCTGACGGTATCATTTATTACAGTCAGATTCCGTAAACCTAAGAAATCCATTTTGAGAAGTCCCAACGATTCAAGGACGGTCATTGTGTACTGTGTTACTATTGTATCGTCGTTTTTCTGCAATGGTACTATATCCGCCAAAGGTATCGCCGAAATGACTACTCCGGCGGCGTGCGTCGTGACGTGTCGTGGCATACCCTCTATTTTCATAGCAATGTCAGTTATACGCCTTATGTCCGGATTGGAATTGTACATCTCTTTCAGTTCCGGTGACTTTTCAAGAGCCTCTCCGAGTGTATAGCAAGGGTCAATTTTTTTTGCTATACTGTCGCAAAGTTTAACCGGCATACCCAGTACACGTCCTACGTCACGGACGCCCGCACGTGCCTTTAACGTATCAAACGCAATTATTTCAGATACATTGTCACGTCCGTATTTTTCAAAGACGTAATTTTTTACCTGCTGTCTGCCCTCTATACAGAAATCTATATCAAAATCCGGCATACTTACTCTTTCGGGATTCAGAAATCTTTCAAAAAGAAGTCCGTATTTTAAAGGGTCTATTGAAGTTATTCCCATACAGTAGGCACACAGACTTCCAGCCCCCGAACCTCTTCCCACACCTACCGGAATATTATTCCGGCGTGCGTATGCGACAAAATCCCATACTATCAGAAAATAATCAATATATCCCATTTTTTCTATCACGGAAATTTCATATTCCATACGTTCAGTGACTTCTTTTGCCGGATTATCACCGTATTTTACGTGCATACCGTCATAGCATATCTGTCTGAAATAAGCGTTGTTATCGGTAACGCCGGACTGTCTGAACTCCGGAAGAAGTAAACCACCTGTCTGAAAATCAACGTCACACATTTCAGCGATACGCACAGTATTTGTGACCGCTTCGGTATGATTCGGAAAAAGTCCGGACATTTCGTCCGCCGATTTTATATACGCCTCTCCGGAACGTACTTCGCCGGTATATCGCTGACCTGTCTGTATGCACCATAGTATTTCATGCATTTCGGCATCATTTCCGGCGATATAGTGGGCATCATTCGTTGCAACAAGCGGTATACCTGTTTCCGCTGAAATCCTGTAAAGTTGCGGTAGTATGCGTATTTCCTCGTCTGTATGGTGATTCTGTATCTCTATGAAATAACTGTCCTCTCCGAAAATTTCCCTGTATTCAAGGGCTTTTGCCTTTGCACCGTCGTAATTTCCGGCGGTCAGCAGTCTTGACACCTCACCATACAGACAACCCGATAAACATATAAGTCCGTCATGATACTTCCGGAGCAGGTCAGTATCAACACGAGGTCTGTTATAGAAACCGTCCGTACCGGCTATTGATACAAGTCTTACAAGATTTTTATAGCCCTGATTATTACGGCACAGCAGTATCAGATGATACGGCGATAAATCTATTCTGCCGTTCTTATCGGTATGCCGTCGGGGTGCTACGTAAACTTCACAACCTATTATCGCCTTGATACCGTGTTTCCTTGCTTCGTTGAAGAAATCTATAACGCCGTACATTGTACCGTGGTCAGTAATGGCAACAGCTTCCTGTCCTATTTCCTTAACTCTTTTCATTAAATTTTTTATCCGGCACGCACCGTCAAGCAAGCTGTACTCCGTATGCACATGGAGATGTACAAAATCGTTGTTTTTCAGAAAAAATCACCACACTTTCAATCCGGATTGTTTCTTATGGTATCGGCAATAAGAGCTATTTTCTTAAACCGGTGATTTACTCCGGAACGGCTTACCGGTCTGCTTAGACTGACACCTATTTCCTGTAAACTCATATCCGGATTTTCAAGACGCATTTCAGCTACTTCACGGAGTTCAGGCGAAAGACTTTCAAGACCGTTATGTTTCCGGATAATTTCAATATCGGCGGTCTGTCGGGCGGAGGCTTTTACGGTTTTGTCGATATTAGCGGAATCACAGTTAGCTATGCGGTTTGCTTTATTACGTACATCTTTCCATATTTTAACGTTCATTATTTCAAGAGTACAGTTCTGTGCGCCTATGAAAGTCAAGGTATCTTCTATAGCCTCGCTGTCCTTGACGTACACAACGTGCTGACCCCTCCGGAGTGATGCACGTGCATTTACGCCTATATCGCTGAGAAGTATTATCAATTCTTCCGTGAGAATCTCTTCAGGTACGGAAAATTCAAGGTGATATTCTTTTTCAGGGTCATTTACGCTTCCGCACGCAAGAAATATACCGGCAGTCAATGCACTTATGCTGTCGGTTAAAATCATCTCAGAATTTATCGTACGGACGTTTATAAATTTATAAGTCCGGAAAACTTCGTCAGTTATGGTGCGGTCTGATATATCGAAACTGAAAAGTACTCCCGATTTCCGACACGGTGGTGTTATACGGAAAACATTACGGAAAATTCTGCTGAAAAAATCTGCTGTGATTTTACTTTCCGTCTGAAAACATATTCTTTCCGGTGTAAGTTCACGTCCGAAAAGTAACATACCGTACAGACACGAAAAACGTTTATTGTTGTCGCTTATGGAAGAACATATTTCCCGACGGACATCTTCGGCAAATGACATAAATTTTCCTCCCGAATCAGCTGAATTTTTTATCTTTGGTTATATCACGGTGATATTTCTGTACTTTATAGTTACCTGAAAGATGTTTCGCCATGAGTTCGGCGAAAGTTATTGACCTGTGTTTACCGCCAGTACACCCGAATGCTATTACTAACTGACTTTTTCCCTCGTGGACGTACAGCGGTATGAGATAGTCTATTAAATCTTTCAGCTTGTCGAATAATATTCTTGACTGTTCAAAACTCATTACGTAATCCCTTACGCACTCATCACAACCGGTATGATTACGGAGACTTTCTATATAATACGGATTAGGTAAACAACGTACGTCAAAAACAAGGTCTGATTCCGTGGAAACACCGTACTTGAATCCGAATGACATTATTTTTATTATAAGCGAATCCGACGAACTGTTAAGAAACGTTTCCTTAATCTGTTCTTTTAACTGTGCTGTGGAGATTTCCGAAGTGTCAATATAATAGTCCGCAATTTCACGGAGCTGTGATAACTGCATTCTTTCGTAATTTATAGCGTCGTGGAGATTACCATTGAATTTTTCGTCAAGAGGGTGTCGGCGACGTGTTTCCTTGTAACGTTTTATCAATGTTTCGTCACCGGCTTCAAGAAACAGTACTTTTATATCAAGGTATTCGTTTTCTTTCAGCGACTGCCATGAACGGTATATTTCCGTAAACATATCGCCTGTACGTATATCTACCGCAACGGCTATCTTGTCAATATCTGATTTTCTGCATATATCAACAAAACGTGATATTAATTTAGGTGGTATATTGTCAATGCAGTAATAGCCTATATCTTCCATTACGTCCATGACGCATGATTTTCCTGAACCGGACATTCCGGTAATAATCAGCAGATTCATTTTTTTACCTCCCTGATTTTTAAAACAATTAAGAATTATTTAAGTATAATTGGCTCTAATTCAAGTATATAACCTGTTTTTTCCCTGACGGTCTCCTGAATTTTCCGGCAGAGTGTAAGAACGTCTGAACAGGTAGCACCGCCTTTATTTATGACAAATCCGCTGTGTTTTTCGCTGACCTGTGCGCCACCGTAAGTAAGTCCTTTAAGTCCGCACTGTTCTATCAGTAAAGATGCGTAACTGCCTTGCGGTCTCTTGAATGTACTTCCGGCACTGGCAAATTCAAGCGGTTGTTTAGACTGTCTCTTATTCAGACATTCCGACATCTTACGGCGTATTTCTTCCGGTTCACCCTCTGAAAGTCCGAAAGTTACAGAAGTTATAAGTAAATTTTTTCCGGAAAAAATACTGTGTCTGTATGATAAATCCATGTCATTACGGTCTATTGTACGTATATTGCCGGTATCGTCTATATATCCGGCGGAAACTATTACATCTGATATTTCCGTACCGTATGCACCGGCATTCATGTACAACGCTCCCCCGACAGTCCCTGGTATGCCGTAAAGATTTTCCATACCCGATAATCCTGCTTTCTGTGCGTACGTACAGACCGTCGAAAGCAACGCTCCCGACTGACAGGCTATTTTATTTCCGGTGACTTCTATTCCTGAAAAATCGCTTTTCATAAGAATTATAACGCCGTCGAAACCCTCATCAGCTGGTATCACGTTACTGCCGTTACCGAGTACGAAATATTTTATATTCCTGCTCCGGAGATATTTTAAAATCTCCACAGCGGATTCCGGTGAGTTAATGCTTATCAATGCCCGACAGTTTCCGCCTGTCCGGAAAGTAACGTAGTTATTCAGCGGACATTCCGGAATGATTTTACAGTCAAGTCCGGAACATAGTTCAGTGAGTTCATTTATATCTAACATATTGTCTCCTCTTTTGATTCTTTATCAGAAAGTTTCGTAATCGTGTATTACTTCCTTTGATTCCGACTGCATACCGAGTTTATGAAGTAATTCCGTTGCAGCGTTATAACCCATTTTTTTCTGTCTGTTGTTCATGGCGGCGACTTCGAGTATTACCGCTAAATTACGCCCAGGCTTTACCGGTATCGTCAGCGACGGTACTTTTACTCCCAGTATCGAAACATATTCCGTATCTACACCCATTCTGTCGTACATCTTACCGGAATCCCACTGTTCCAACTCTACAACGAGGTCTAATTCTTCGGTCATCTTTACCGCACCGATACCAAACAACCGACGTGCATTGATAATGCCTATACCTCTTAATTCGAGGAAGTGACGGATATTATCCGGTGAACTGCCTATCAGGCTTATGTTAGATACCTTACGTATTTCAACGGCATCATCTGCAACCAGTCTGTGACCTCTCTTTACAAGTTCGATAGCTGTCTCACTCTTTCCGACACCGCTTTCACCGGTTATGAAAACACCTTCGCCGTAAATCTCAATCAGTACGCCGTGACGGGTTATTCTCGGTGCAAGATTCAGATTTAAAAACGCTATAAGTCCGGACATGAAGTTTGAAGTACTTTCCTTGCTTCTTAGGAGTGGCACTTCGTATTCTTTTGCCAACTCTAACATTTCCGCAAAGTACGGAAGTTCTCTCGTAATTATAAGTGCCGGTATTCTCTGTGCAAAAAGCAGTTGCAGACGTTCACGACGTGTTTTTTCGTCTATGGTAGAGAGGTAGGCAAATTCCATTTTACCTATAATCTGTATACGCTCCGGATTGAAGTACTCATAGAATCCCATAAGCTGTAAACCTGGTCTGTTTACGTCGTTTTCGTCAATCATGACTTCCTTAGCGTCCTTGTGTATGAAGATTGTTTCAAGTTTAAACTCGTCAATCACTTTCTGTAGTGATACCTTAAAATTTTCAGCCATTTAAAAAATTCTCCGTTTCTGTAAAAAAATATTATCCCAAAATAAACGAATTGTAACCTGTTTCCGCCATATCCCAGACGGCACGGAGCAGGTCAGAAGTATTATATGAATTTCCCGATATACGTACAATGACATCAAATCCGGAAATATCTCCGCTGACAAGGTACAGCATTTTTGATATGTTTTCCGTAGGCGTACCGGTAAATTCGTATACTGTCCTACCAGTATTCACGCCGGAAATTATACCATCAAGATTTATGTCGAGGACTATTGTATGTGTATTCCCTGTAACGTCAAGTATATCAGCCTTACCAGAAAGAATATCAGCGGAATCCACTTCAATAAGCATATCGGAATTGTTTCCGGTTACGGTACTGTAAAGCATATCGGCAGTTGAAGACAGTGCCGGTAAATGATTTTCAAGACGGTTATCGTTAAGAAGTATCAAATCTCTTTCTGTGAAGTCCGGAAATTTAATGTCACCACATATTATCTTATCGAAACCCGCTCCGGAAATTTCCTGTGCTATGAAGTTCACGTAATTCATATAAGTTTCCGAATACGGTGAAGCCCATGTCTTTGAATTGCCGTCTTTCCATGCCGTAAGCGTTTCGGTATCCATGTAGCCGTAATTCGAGTAAACCGACGGTATTATATTATCTGCGAAAATATCCATATATGCTACAGGTTTATAACCCTCTTTCTTTATGGTACGGGTTATTTCATTGAGTGTTATTCCGGCGGTAACGAGTTCCGGAAATTCAGTCCATTCAGTAGCGTACATAATTCTGCCGTCAGAGAGTTTCAACGGTACTTCAATATATTCTATATTCTGTTCCTGTGGTATTCTGCCTATAGCGGTCTTAATAGCCTCCGGAGTTGATATTTCGTACTCGCTTAGGCGTACACCTCTGTAGGCATCAGTTTCGGGGGTTTTTTCGTGTAGCATTACAACCGGTTCTGTAGTAACGTCTTCTGCCGGTTCAGCGACGGTTTTTTCTATCGGTTCTTCGTCGCCCTGCCGGTGAGAATAGTCAATCATAGGACCGGCTACACTATATCCCAGAACACCTACACCACCTATAAGAATTATTGTCAGTATTGCTGAAAAGAATTTCCCTAACGGTGTTTTGCCGTAATAATTTTTTTCTTTTGTCTTGTAAATCTTTCTTCCTTTGTTTCTGAATTTCATGAAAAAAGCTCCTTATGCTTCCAACATCTCGCCTGCTTTTTTCATATCGTCCGCCTTGAAAAGATAGCTACCCGATACAAGTATATCCGCACCGGCACTCTTTACTATCGGGGCTGTCTGGTCGTCAATACCGCCGTCAACTGCTATAAGAACTTCATGGGCAGAATTGTTATCAGCATATTCACGGATTTTACGTATTTTTTCCGACATATCCATGAATTTCTGTCCACTGAAACCAGGTTCAACGGTCATAACAAGAACTATATCTGCAAAACTATTGAGATACGGATATTTATGTTCCTTAGAATTGATATACGGAAATACAGCTTCCGCCGGTGTGTCGGGTTTTATAGCGATACCTGCCTTACTGCCGTTGTTATGGATGGCTCTTATCGTTTCAACAGTATCGCTTTCGCTTTCGAGGTGAAATGTTATATAGTCTGCACCGGATGTACCGAAAGCATCTATATATTTCAGAGGGTCTGCAATCATGAGATGTACGTCAAGAAGCATGGAAAGGTCATCATCGTCAATCCTGTTTATGCTTTCAAAAACAGGCATACCGAATGTTATGTTCGGGACAAAAACGCCGTCCATTACGTCGAAGTGTATCATGTTAATGTCATTTCTTTTAAGTTTTCTGATTTCTGATTCAAGATTCAGTAAATCAGCACTTAATATAGAAGCACCAATAGAAATATGTTTTTCCAAAATTACACCATTCCTTTTTCAATTTATTTTATATTCTGATTATATAATATTGCCTGCCTTTTGTCAATATGTTTGTATAAAATTCGACGCATTTCACTAAAAAATTTTTTAGATAAAATTCGACACGTTTCACTGAAATTATTCAAAAAAACATATTTACAAACCGGAAAACATATGCTATAATACATATATCTTCTTCAGGAGATTGAAATTTCTGAAAAATTTCTGAAAATTTTTTTGAAAAACCTCTTTACAATCAGTGTAGGATATGTTATAATATATTTACCGTGTCTCAGATGAGGGCGTGTTCCTCAGTTTCACCCTCATCAGAGATACCGGAATATTATGAAAATGAGGTGCTTTCATGTTACTGAAAGAAGAAAAGACAGCTGTTATCGAAGCTAACAGAACTCACGAAACTGACACCGGTTCTCCGGAAGTGCAGATTGCTATTCTCACAAGAAGAATAAATGACCTTACTGCACATCTCAAGGAACACAAAAATGACCACCATTCAAGAAGAGGTCTTCTTAAAATGGTTGGTCACAGACGTAATCTTCTTGCTTATCTCAAGAAGAAGGACATCAGCCGTTATCGTGCGGTTATCGAAAAACTCGGTCTCCGCAAATAATTTCCTACATTGGCAGAACGGGGCTATTCCTCCCCTTTCTGCCTTTCCCTCTTTACACAAAAATAAATCGGCTTTTAGCATTAAACTGTGATACAGTCCACCGCTGTATCAGAATTTTTTGCTAAAGCCGGAGTTAAATTACTTATTCGGAGGCATTTTTTTATGTTTGAAAATTACAGAAAATTTGAAACAACTTACGCCGGAAGACCTCTCATTGTCGAAACCGGCAAAACCTGCGGACTTTCAAACGGTTCGTGTTGGGTACGTTACGGCGAAACAGTCGTAATGGCTAACGTTACCGCAAGTGCAAAACCTCGTGAGGGTATAGACTTCTTCCCGCTTTCCGTAGACTACGAAGAACGTCTTTATTCCGTCGGAAAAATTCCAGGGTCTTTCACCAAAAGAGAGGGCAAACCCTCTGAAAAAGCTATCCTCACTTCACGTTGCGTCGACAGACCTATAAGACCGCTCTTCCCGAAAGATATGCGTAATGATGTTTCAGTAGTAATGACCGTCCTCGCCGTAGAGCCGGACAATTCCCCTGAAATCGCCGGTATGATTGCTACTTCAATAGCTATCTCTATTTCCGATATTCCGTGGAATGGTCCGATTGCCGGAATTAACGTCGGTCTCGTGGACGGCGAAATAGTCCTCAATCCCACACTCGAACAGCGTGCCAAAACTGACCTCACTCTTACAGTAGCCGGTACTGCTGAAAAAATAGTCATGATTGAAGCCGGTGCGAATGAAGTTCCGGAAGATACCATGCTTGAAGCTATTATGACCGGTCATGAGGAAATCAAAAAAATGGTTGCGTTCATAGACGGTATCCGTCAGGAAATAGGCAAACCTAAATTTAAGTTTGAATCGCAGGAAGTTGACCACGATATGTTCGACGCAATAGAAACTTTCGCTTCAGACCGTGTTAAAATCGCTCTCGATACCGACGACAAGACAGTACGTGATGAGCGACTTGCTCCCATTGTCGACGATATTCACGCTAAATTTGATGAGGTATATCCCGAACAGATTTCCATGATTGATGAGTGTATCTATAAATTACAGAAAAAAATCGTCCGTGAATGGCTCTATAACGGAAAACGTGTCGACGGAAGAGGTATCGACGAAATACGTCCGCTGTCTGCTGAAGTAGGTCTGTTACCACGTGTACACGGTTCGGGACTTTTCACAAGAGGTCAGACACAGGTGCTTACCGTTGCAACGTTAGGTTCTGTAAGCGATTCACAGAAAATAGACGGTCTCGACGAAGAAGAGTCCAAACGTTATATGCACCAGTATAACTTTCCGTCATATTCAGTCGGCGAAACCAAGCCCAGCCGTGGTCCTGGCAGACGTGAAATAGGTCACGGAGCACTCGCTGAAAGAGCTTTAGTACCGGTTATTCCGTCCGTTGAAGAGTTCCCGTATGCATTCAGACTTGTTTCGGAAGTACTGTCTTCAAACGGTTCTACTTCACAGGGTTCAATATGCGGTTCTACACTCGCCCTCATGGACGCTGGTGTACCTATTAAAGCCCCTGTTGCCGGAATATCGTGCGGACTTATCACGCTTCCAGACAGCGACGACTTCATGACTATGGTTGACATACAAGGTCTTGAAGACTTCTTCGGCGATATGGATTTCAAAGTAGGCGGTACTCACAAGGGCATTACTGCCATACAGGTTGATATCAAAGTTGACGGTCTCACACCGGCGATTATTAAAGAGGCTTTCGAGAAGACACGCAAGGCACGTATATATATTCTCGACGAGATTATGTTAAAGGCTATTTCTGAACCTCGCAAGACCGTAAGCAAATACGCTCCGAAAATGTTACAGACTAAAATTCCGGTTGACAAAATCCGTGAAGTTATCGGTCAGGGTGGTAAGGTCATTCAGAAAATTTCCGCTGACTGTGAAGTTAAAATCGATATCAGTGACGACGGTAACGTATTTATCAGCGGTATCGACGGCGATAAGGCTGAAAAGGCTTTACAGATTGTCAATACTATCGCCAATGACCCTGAAGTAGGTGCTATCTATAAGGGAAAAGTCGTAAGAATTATGGATTTCGGTGCATTTGTTGAAATCGCCCCTGGTAAAGACGGTCTCGTACACATTTCCAAACTCGACAGGCAAAGAGTTGAAAGAGTGGAAGATGTAGTTTCCATAGGTGACGAAATCGTTGTGAAAGTCCTTGAAATTGACAGGCAAGGCAGAATAAATCTCTCACGTAAAGACGCCCTCGCCGATATCGAAGCCAAAAAGAAAAACAAAAAATAATAATTAAAAATGTACCTTATGTATAAATATACATAGGGTACATTTTTTTTCATTAATAATTGTACTTCTGTTTCAGTACCATGTCTTTCACTTTCATGAGGGATGTTATTGTATTCCGTTCATTTTCGGAAAGTTTCATGGTAATGTATCTGATAGTCTCCTCGTAATCGGGAATCATGATATATTCAAGTGCGTTCACACGACGACGTGTTTTTTCAATCTCGTCCGCCATAAGCTGACAGGTCTTCTCGACTTCCGCAAGACGTATCATTTTCGGGAAAACCTCACTTAATGCACATACAGCACCGTCAAGGTCAGTCGACGTGAAAGCCGTACCGTATGAAAAGAAGTTTTTATCATCCGATTTGTAAAAGGTGCGGAACTCCGGAACATTTACACTCATTACGTTTTTTGTAAGGACTTCTATTTCAACTTCCTGTTTCGGTAACAGTAAAGCAGTTTCGAGAATTTCCCTCTGCATTACAGAACCCGCTACTGACATATATCTGTCAGCTTCTGTAATAGCCTGCTCCACGTCCTTACGGAGCTGGTTGTTTTCCCTTATCAGAATCATGAACTGTCGCATAAGTTCGTCACGTTTGTCTTTCAGGAGTTTATGTCCACGTCGTGCGGACTGTAGTTTCTTTTTGAGTTTGTTTAACTCCATACGTGTAGGGTTGACGTTAAGTCTTGACAAAAAAATCACCACACTTTCAATTCATAATTGAAAATTATGAATTAAGAATTATAAATTGTATTTGTATTTATATTTGTACTTGTATTTATATTTGTACTTGTATTTATATTTGTATTTGTATTAGTAGCCAACGTAAACGTTTGTTAGCATTCGTTAGCGTTCGTTAACGTTCGTGTACGTTCGTTCACGTTCGTGCTAATCTCACAGGCGATACGCAAAATAGCAGGTATATATATATTGTTGCTTTGTTTATCTTTGTTTCATTGTTGTCACCTGACTGTCATCTGACTGTCGGTTGAATGTCATATGCCTGTCACCTGAATGATACCTGATGTCAGTTTATGCCGTAATAATGCGGTATTCTTAATGTCATCTGACTGTCACATAACAATTCATAATTATTATGAATTAATAGTACTTTTCGATATATTCTTCCCTGATTCTCCGGAGTTCACTTTTCGGCAACATTCTTAGAAGTTCCCACCCTACTGAAAGTGTATCTTCAATAGTACGGTCATTATCGAAACCCTGCGATACGTAACGTTTTTCAAACTCTTCAGCGAATTTAGCGTATAATAAGTCCGTAGGAGTGAGGGCGGATTCTCCGAGTACTACCATTAATTCCTTAGCATCTTTTCCACGAGCGTACGCCGAAAATAACTGATTCATAGTGTCGGAATGGTCTTCACGGGTACGTCCTTTACCTATGCCCTTGTCCTTAAGTCTCGACAGCGATGGCAGAACATCTACAGGCGGAGTTATACCCTTTCGATACAGTTCTCTTGAAAGTATAATCTGACCTTCGGTAATATAGCCGGTCAAATCGGGGATAGGATGTGTTTTATCGTCTTCGGGCATGGTCAGAATGGGTATCATAGTTATACTACCGTCTTTGTCAGCCTGTCTGCCTGCTCTCTCGTAAATGGTTGCGAGGTCAGTATACATATATCCAGGGTAACCTCTACGTCCTGGTACTTCCTTACGTGCCGACGATATTTCACGGAGTGCATCTGCATAATTGGTGATGTCGGTCAGGATTACAAGTACGTGCATACCCTTTTCAAATGCAAGGTATTCCGCCGTCGTGAGAGCCATTTTAGGTGTGGCAATACGTTCTATTGCCGAATCGCTTGCAAGATTTATGAAAAGTACCGTCCTGTCGATAGCACCAGTACTCCGGAAACTTTCAATGAAATATTCAGATTCCTCGAAAGTTATTCCCATAGCCCCGAAAACTACCGCAAACGGCTCGTCAGTACCACGTACTTTAGCTTGTCGGGCTATCTGTGAGGCAAACTGTGCATGAGGCAGACCGCTTGCCGAAAATATCGGTAATTTCTGACCTCTTACGAGAGTGTTCAGACCGTCTATAGCGGAAACACCTGTCTGAATAAATTCCTGCGGATAACGTCTTGCCACCGGATTCATTGGAAGTCCGTTTACGTCCATACGCATTTCCGGAATTATTTCCGCACCGTCGTCAATAGGTCTGCCGAGACCGTCAAAAACTCTTCCTAACATATCTTCGGAAACGCCCAGTTCCATCTGGTGACCCGAAAATACAACACTGCTTTCCTGTAGATTTATTCCGGCGGAGTTCTCAAAAAGCTGTACGAGTACATTAGTTCCGTCTACTTCAAGTACACGGCAACGTCTTTTTTCGCCGTTTTTCAGACGTATTTCAGCGAGTTCGCCATATTTTGCCCCCTCGACGTCCTTTACAAGAAGTAAAGGTCCTGTTACTTCCTCGATAGTTCTGTATTCTCTTGACATTAATTAATTCCCCCTGCTCACAAGCTGATTGATTTCTGCCGATATTTCAAGTAAAATTTTTTCATATTCTTCGGCGGTCTTTTCTTCCGGTACGTACTTGAAACGTCCTATTTTTTCACGCACAGGCAGTACGGAAATTTCCTCTACGTCCGCACCCTTAATGACAGCTTCCGTTGCCTTGTCGTGAAACGTCAGTATTAATCTCATCATATACAACTGCTTTGTAAGGCTTGTATAAGTGTCGACTTCGTGGAATGCAAGCTGGTGTAAGAAGTCCTCACGTATGGAACGTGCTGTTTCCATTTTGATACGGTCACCGGCAGAAAGTGCGTCCATACCGATTAATTTCACTATTTCCTTTAGTTCTTCTTCTTCGTGAAGTATCTCCATAAATCTTGAACGTAATTTATTCCAGTCCGTCGAGACGTTATTATTATACCAGTCCGCAAGAGAATCGACGTAAAGCGAATAACTCGTAAGCCAGTTTATAGCCGGAAAATGTCTCTGATATGCGAGGTTTGAATCAAGTCCCCAGAAAACTTTAACAATTCTCAACGTCGCCTGTGTGACCGGTTCAGAAATGTCGCCACCGGCTGGCGATACCGCACCTATTACCGATAATGTACCTTCTCTTCCGTCCGTACCGTTTGAAATGACACGTCCGGCACGTTCGTAAAACTGTGCCAGCCTGCTCCCTAAATACGCCGGATAACCCTCATCACCTGGCATTTCTTCGAGACGTCCGGACATCTCACGGAGAGCCTCCGCCCACCGTGAAGTAGAATCCGCCATAAGTGCCACGGAATAGCCCATATCACGATAATATTCGGCTATGGTTATACCGGTATATACAGACGCTTCACGTGCTGAAACCGGCATATCGGAAGTATTTGCTATTAAAACAGTTCTTTCCATGAGTGATTTATTTGTACGTGGGTCAATGAGTTCCGGAAATTCGTTCAGAACGTCGGTCATTTCGTTACCACGTTCACCGCAACCGATATACACAATTATATCCGCAGATGCCCACTTCGCAAGCTGATGTTGTGTGACGGTCTTTCCGCTTCCGAAAGGTCCTGGTATAGACGCAACACCGCCTTTGGCAATCGGGAAAAGACAGTCAACAACTCGCTGACCTGTCACAAGTGGCATATCCGGCGAAAGTTTTTTCCTGTAGGGTCTGCCACGACGTACCGCCCATTTCTGAAACAACGTCAGATTATATTCGCCTTTACCGGTATCAATTACGCATACAACGTCATCTACATGAAATTCACCGGCGGTAATTTTTTTAACCGTTCCGCTTATTCCATTTGGTACAAGTATTTTGTGAAGTACAATATCAGTTTCCGGTACAGTCCCGATAATATCGCCACTGATTACGGTATCGCCGACACTGACAGTCGGGGTGAAATTCCATAATCTGTCACGTTTAAGAGACGGTACATCTACACCACGTTTCAGGGAATTACCGCATATTTTTTTAATATCGTCAAGCGGACGCTGTATGCCGTCAAAAATACTGCCTATCAGCCCCGGTCCTAATTCAACACTCATAGGTTCGCCTGTCGAAATAACCGGTTCACCTGTACCAAGTCCGGCGGTTTCCTCGTAAACCTGTATGGAAGCCCTGTCGCCGTGCATTTCGATAATCTCGCCGATAAGTTTCTGATTACTCACCCTTACGACATCGAACATATTTGAATCCCGCATACCGTCCGCAACCACAAGAGGTCCTGAAATTTTAACTATTTTTCCCATAAAAAAACGCCTCAATTCTTAAGAATATCAGTGCCGACTGCTTTTTCTACAGCCTCATGAAGTGACCGCATACCCTCTCCGGTATTGCCACGTATAGCCGGAATAAGTACTATTGACGGCAACTGATTTTTTTTATATTTTTCTATCGTCCCGCTGACCGTGACAGCCACCGGTTCAGTGACGTATATCACGGCAAAATCGTTTTCCGCAAGACGTTTTATTATTCCCGAAACTTTATCCGGTTCTGTCTCACAGAAAACCGAAAGTCCTAACGACGCAAAACCCGATACACTGGCACTGTCGCCGATTACTGCTACTTTATACATATAAATCCCTAAGCCTTTCCGTAATAGTTTCCCTGTCCGCACCGCATTCCCGACAGACCGTTATTATCCGGATATTTTTAATTTCCGCCTCTTTTGCGATATAGTAGGCTATAAGGGGTTCTATCCCGAAAGCCTTGAAACGTGCTGTCTGTGCCTGTTCCGTAATTAAGTCGTCGCAACGTTTTTCAAACTTTGCCGGATTTTCTTTCAGCAGTCCGGAGAGTTCCGCATATGACGTACTGTCAAGAAAAGACAGTAAATTTTCCGTACCGCCGAGAGTTGCTCTTATAATTGATTCCTTATCAAGTTCCGGACTTCCGCATATGGCAGTTTCAAGGAAATCTCTTTGTTTATTCATTTTACTGCACCGGTAAGCCGTTTTAATATCGGCACAGACCGTAATTAAATCAACGTATTTCCGCATGAAATCATTACCGGTACTGTCAGCCGATTTCCGCATAGCTTTAAGACAGTCCGTATCAATAAACGAATCGACAAGCTGACCATCAAGGGAAGTAGTTATAATTCCGTAAGCGTTTGTGGCGGTCTCACGGATATATTCCGGCAGTAAGTCGAAATCTTTAGTCCGGAACGCTTCCTTTAAAATACCGGCTTTTATATTCGACGGTTCAATTAAATAATTTTCAGGTTCACGTCCGGAAACCATTGCTTTCAGGACAGCCTTCAGATTATGGAAATCGTTTCTGTAAAGAAGTATTTCAAGTTCTTTACTGTCGGGGGCGAAAGTCCGGAGCATCTCCCATACTTCCAAAAGAGTACCGGCATTTTTCGAGTTTATAAGCGTTTCAGATTCATTACTGTCATGGGCGTTAATAAGCTGTTCCAAATCGTTCTTTGTGAAAAGCGAATTTTCCAAAGTCCTGACTACCGCCACGGCACTTGCATAATCTATACCCATAACATCACCCACCAAACAGTATACCGGCGAGAATATCCCTGATTCTGTCGTTTCCGGATTCTATTATCTCCCTGAACGTACAGTTTTCGGATACAAGACCGTATTTCAGTATGAAGCCGTTATCAATATCCACCGGAATATCCGATATTCTTACTTTATTACATGAAATTTCAGAAATTTTTCCCTGAAAATCGTCCGGAAGTCTTTCAAGGTCTTTTTTACTGAAAAACATTTCGCCTGCTCCGTCGTGAAGTTTTTTCCGTACAAGTCTTAAAATCATGTTGAAGTATTCTCCGTCCGGAAGACTTTCAAGACGGGTTATAATATTTTCTATTGTATTATTTATTATTTCAACCTTACATTCAAGTATCTTACGACGGTTTCCGGCGTCTACGGAGTTACAGGCATTCCGGAAATCAGTTTCGGCTTTAATGAGGGATTTTTTCATATAATCGTTGTAAGCTGTTTCGGCTTTCTGGTCTCCGTCGGCTTCGATAGCTGACGCTTTTTCCTGTGCGGTACGGATAATATTTATTTCCGTCTGTTTCTGCTGACTTTCAATTACATTCAGAATACTGTCAATTCCTGACATCTCCGCACCCCCTCAGATTGCTATATTATAAATCAGAAGTATTGATACAAGTAATGCTAAAATTGCATAAGTTTCAACCATTGCCGCCATTATGATTGCTTTTCCGTTGTGTTCAGGTTTACGTGCCGTAATGCCTACACCGGCAGCGGCGGAACGTCCCTGTGCTATGCCAGAAAACAAACCTACTATAGCTATCGGAAGCGAAGCCCCTAAGAACATTAATCCCTGTGCCGTTGAGAGTTCCACGGCATTACCACCTATAACTCCTATGCGACTTAACATTAAAATTGCCGTAAGAAGTCCATAAAGACCCTGTGTACCTGGCAGGAGTTGAAGAACAAGTACCTTACTGAATTTATCGGGGTCAACGGAGACCACACCTGCGGCAGCCTCTCCGACTAATCCTACGCCTTTTGCCGAACCTATTCCGGCAAGAAGTGCTGAAATAGATGCTCCTATGATTGCCAGTGCTAAACCCATACTGTTCATAATTAATTATCCTCCCTGAAAGTAATGTATTTTGTATCTGCGGTGAACGGTCTAAACTCACGTCCGCCACCTGTATAGAATTTTGAAAACAATTCCACAAACTGTAACCTGTCTGTATGGACATACGCCCCTAAAAGATTTATAGCGAGATTCGCTGTGTGTCCGATTATGAAGACCACCACAAGAAGTATCGTCTTGACTATCATATTTTCGGGCATAGTACCTATCAGATTAATAACTCCGGCTATACTTCCTGTTGCGAGACCTAACGCAAGAAGTCTGGAATATGAAAGAATATCGCTAAGCCAGCCGGTAGCCGTATTGTAGAGGGCATAAAGTCCGCCGAAAAATTTTCCGAAAACTGTCTTTGAAGACCGTCCGGAAGTCAGAATTATTAAAACTACTCCGACTATCATCATGTAAGTGCCTATGGTTTTCAGTATCGCCGGAACACTTACAAGTATACTGCTTGCCAACGGTGCAACGCCTAAAATTGTCAGATATACCGGTACGGTATCAAGAAATGCGTCGAGTTTTTTTCCGGAATCCCACGACATCTTAAACGACACTCCCACGCCTACGAACAGGTGAAGTATACCTAATCCGAAAGAATACAGCAATAATTTGATAGGGTCATCAAGCGGTTGAAACCATAACGCTATACTGCCGATTTCCCTGTTGAAATATTCACGTCCGATTACCTGTACTATATCGCCGAACCAGCTTCCGAATAACGCACCCCATATTATCGTAGAAATACCGCAGTTTCTGAACATAGTCATAGTTTTTTTCATGGTACTGTCAAGCCGGAATTTGTTTAATATTATCGTTGTAGCGATAAGCATTACAAGACCGTAACCGGCATCAGAAAGCATCATACCGAAAAACAGATAGTAAAAAAATGACATTATCGGTGTAGGGTCAACGTCCGATTCCGAGGGCATGGCGTACATTTTCGTGATACTCTCCACAGGTGCGGAAAAATTTCCGTTTTCGAGAAGTACAGGTACGTCATCATCTTCCGACGGTTCAGAAAAATCAACATATACCGTGAATTTATTTTCGAGTTCTTTTTTAAGTTTTCCGGTATATTTTTCCGGAATATAGCCATTCAGTACGAAAGTATTTTCCGTAAATCCGAGCAGGCTAAGGGCGTTGTATTTGTCCTTGCGCATACTAAGATAGTCAACGGCAAATTCAAGACTTTTTCGCTTTTCGGAAAATCCGGCGATATGCTTTTCAAGTTCCGTAATGCGATTACTTAAAAAATTCCGTTCGTCCATACAGGACTTTATTATTTCCGAAGGCGTATTATTTTCCGTTTCGGAAAGAGGAATAAAGCCGTTTTTCCGGAGAATATCTTCTGTTTCGTCAGCCGATTCCTTATGACTTAGTACGAAAATATCGGTTATTTCTTTTGACCGGAATATTATTTCAGTGTACGTATTTTCCGGAAGAATTTCACCGATTTCCACTGCCGACGGTACAGACCCTATGAAAGCGGTTGTAGAAGCCGTCCCCTTGAAATTCAGCGGTATATCGAGATTTTCCCACTGATTCAGTATATCGCATTTCAGGTCAAGCTGTGAGATTTTCTTTCCGGATTCCTCAATTTCCTGACTGCTTTTTACTATCTCATTGGCGACGGTCATAATTTTTTCGAGTTGCATAGCACCTCTTCCGAAGTTATCGACTTCAATTTCCGACTTACTCCCGAAAATTTCAGTTACCGATTTTTTTTCCGGAGAATACCTGTCGAGTATGTGGAGTGCCTGTGCGGATATGCTCCGGAATTTTTCAAACTCACCGATTACCGCCGTAACGTTCATACCGTTGAGACCGTCGTTATTTCGGGATATTTCCACTACTCCCCGACGCTGTAACAGTTCGATAATTTTCTTGCTATCGGTGAGAAGTGCAATGAGTTCAATTTTTTTCATTTTAAGTTTTGACAATTTATATCACCCCTTTCAGAAAAATTCTTCAATCACCGCCGTGACAGCTTTTTCCATATTTTTTTCAGCATTAAGACGTATTTCAGCCGATTTTCCGGCATATTTGCTATCGGACTGTCTGGAATGGACTTCAAGTCTTTTAGCGTAATCGGAGCGGATTTTTTCCATTTCAGAAATTGCCTGACTGATTTTTTTCTGTACGGCTATAGCGGAATATCTTTCCGCTTCCGTGATGATGTTTTCAGCGGTCTGCCGTGCCTGTACCGTCTTTTCTGCCGATTGTTTTTCAGCGGTCAGAATTTTGTTTACTGCTTCAGATGCCATAGTTTCACCCCCTTTTACAAAATGACTGACGGTCATTTTTGTTATTATAACATAAAAAATTTTATTTGTCAATAGTTTTTTAACAAAAAAATGACTTTCATTCATTTTTTCCGGAAAATATAAGGGGAGCATACTTCTACAGACAGCTCCCCATTGAACATTATTGATATTTTTACAAGAATTATGCAACAAAACACAACAGGAGCCATCCCTACAGACAGCTCCCACTACGAATTATGAATGAAGTTTAATTATATTTATATTATATACTGTAATTTCCATTTTGTCAAGAGTTTTCAGAAATTTAATTTTATTAACAATCAGTCTTCCGGAATATCGACTTTTATTCCGAGTACGTCAAGGCTTTCGGTGTCCACGGTGGACGGACATTCAGACATTAATTCGCTTGCATTCTGGACTTTCGGGAATGCCGTAACATCTCGTAAACTATCGGCTTTACACATAATCATTGCGAGACGGTCAAGACCGATACCCATTCCACCATGTGGCGGTGCGCCGTAACGATAGGCGTCGACGAGGAAGCCGAATTTAGCTTTAATTTCTTCGTCGGTCATGCCGAGGGCAGAAAACATTTTCTGTTGTAACTCGAAATCGGTTATACGCATTGAACCGCTTGAAAGTTCCGTACCGTTCAGTACCAAATCCCACGCCTTAGCACGTACGTTTGCAGGGTCAGTATCGAGGTATTCAAGGCATTCTTCCATAGGCATTGTGAATGGGTGATGAGACGCAACCCATGTATTACTTTCTTCGTCGTACTCAAAGAACGGCATTTCCGTAATCCACAGGAAATTGTACTTATCTTCCGGAATAACATTCAGTCTCTTCGCACATATAAGACGTATCGCACCTAACGTTGAAAGGACTGTCTTATTTTTATCGGCACATATCAGGATTAAATCGCCCTTTTCAGCTCCGACGGCATTACAGATTGTTTCAAGTTCACCGTCTTTCAGGAACTTCTTAAACGAACAGTTCGGCTCGTCAGCCCAACGGACGTATGCGAGACCTTTTGCACCGATTCCCTTAGCGTGTTCAATGAGTTTGTCAATTTCCTTGCGGGTATAAATACCTGCTCCGTTTTTGACGTTTATCGCACGGACTGTACCGCCATTGTCGAGAGCGTTACGGAATACTACAAAATCGGTATCTTTTACTGTTTCAGAAATATCCTGAATTTCAAAACCAAATCTTGTATCAGGCTTATCAGTGCCGTAAAGGTTCATAGCGTCGGCGAAAGTAAGGCGTGGCAATGGTGTTGGGACTTCAACGCCCATGACCTCTTTAAATACACGCTGTACGAAACCTTCAACACATTCCTGAATGTCTTCGGCGTCTACAAATGACATCTCAAGGTCTATCTGCGTAAATTCCGGCTGTCTGTCGGCTCGTAAGTCTTCGTCACGGAAACATCTTGCAAGTTGTATATACCTGTCATAACCGGAAATCATAAGCAACTGCTTATATATCTGCGGTGACTGCGGTAATGCGTAAAATTTTCCCTGATGTACTCTTGACGGTACGAGATAATCCCTTGCACCCTCCGGAGTGGATTTCATCATCATGGGAGTTTCTATTTCAAGGAAGCCGTTTTCATAGAAGTACTCTCTTGTGACTTTCGCTATCTCGTGACGCATTATGATATTTTTCTGTAAAGGTTCTCGACGTAAATCAAGATAGCGATATTTCAGGCGTAATTCTTCGTTTACGTTGGAATCGCTTACTATTTCAAACGGTGGTGTCTGAGCCTTTGCGAGTATGCGTAAATCGTCAACGAAAATCTCGACGAGACCGGTTTTTATCTTGTAGTTCTTGCTTTCACGCTCTACTACCTTACCTTTCGCCATAAGGACGTACTCACCCCTACATGACGAAGCTTTTTCAAAAATTTCAGGGTCAGACTTATCATTGAAAAGCAACTGGACTATACCGGTTCTGTCACGGAGGACTATGAAAATAACTCCGCCTTTGTTTCTTATCCTGTCGACGAATCCGCCTACAACAACTTCCTGACCTGTTTCAGTAACGTCACCGCAATAGTGTGTACGTTTAAGACCTTTCATATTATCAGCCATTTTCATTACCTCCGATTTCCGTATCGTCTATAGAATCCATCATCTTATTAAAGTAAAGCGATTCAAAATTGATTCTGAATTTATCGTCAAGTGCTATTTCAATTTCAGTACCTTTTTCCATGTCCTTTATTTTTACTTTACCTGTTTCAAGTTCGTTGTCGCCTATAACGACAGTGAAAACAGCACCTATTTTGTTAGCGTACTTCATTTGTGCCTTGATACCACGTCCGATTAAATCAAATTCCGCACGATAGCCGAAATCTCTTAATTCGTGGGATATATTCATAGCTTTTTCGAGGGCATTTTCACCCATAGTCGCAAAATAGATGTCGCATTTTTTAGGGGTCATAAAATCGCATTTCTGCTTATCCATGACTATCAGTAATCTTTCGATACCCATAGCGAAACCGAGTGCAGAAGTAGATTTACCGCCTAACTGTTCTATCAGACCGTCATAACGTCCGCCACCGCATACAGTACCCTGTGCGCCTATTTCAGTAGTGACAAATTCAAAGACCGTTTTGGTGTAGTAGTCGAGACCACGGACTATTTTAGGATTTACTTTGAAATCTATCTTAAGGTTTGCGAGGTATTTTTTTAGTTTTTCAAAATGTCCGCTACAGTCTTCGCAGAGATAGTCGAGAATAACCGGAGCATTTTTGGCAATTTCCTGACATACAGGACTTTTGCAGTCGAGAATACGCATAGGATTTTTTTCGAGACGTTCAATACAGGTATCGCATAAATTTTCCTTACGTTCACTGAAATAACTTCTTAAAGCCTTGTGATATTCAGAACGGCATTTCGGACAGCCTATTGAATTTATATATAACTCTATATTTTTCAGTCCGAGACGGTCAAGAATATTCTTTGCAAGGGAAATAACTTCCGCATCTGCTGACGGTTCAGCACTTCCTGCCATTTCAAGTCCGAACTGGTGAAATTCACGTAATCTTCCGGCTTGCGGACGTTCATGGCGGAAACACGAAAGTATATAGTACACTCTCTGCGGAAGTGCTTCATTGAGTAAGCCGTTCTGGAGCATTGCACGGATAGTTCCGGCTGTACCCTCCGGACGTAATGTAAATTTAGTTTCCTTTGCGATTACGGTATACATTTCTTTCTGAACGACGTCAGTAGTTTCGCCGACAGAACGCTGAAATAATTCAGTATTTTCAAACGTAGGAATCCTTATTTCCGAAAAGCCGAAACTTTCAGCAGTTTCACGTGCTATCTTTTCGACAGTATGCCATTTGTGTACGTCAGAAGGCAGAATATCTTCTGTACCGTTAGGTCTTTTTATGTTAAGTGACATTTTTTTCAAATCCTTTCCTGATTTTTTAACATTAACAGTATATAACATTTCTGAAAAAAAGTCAAGGCAAAGAATAAATTTTATCCTCTGCCTTGAAAAAATTCTTAATTATATACTAAGCGTTCCCATTTTCCGCCAGTCTAAGTCACCACGTTCGAGGGCGAGTATAAGAGCCTCGGCGGTGGCTATATTCGTTGCAACCGGTACATTATGCACGTCGCACAGGCGAAGAAGATTCATGTCGTGTATATCGGTAGTACGTGGGTTGTTAGGGTCTCGGAAGAAAAGCAGAATGTCAACCTGATTGCATGAAAGCAAGGAAACAATCTGTTCCGCACCACCCTGACCGCTAAGACATTTCTTTATGGGAAGCCCTGTTGCCTCGCCGACCTGTTTTCCGGTAGTATTCGTTGCTATGAGCGAATGTTTTGATAGAATCCCACAGTATGCACTACAGAATTGTACCATGAGTTCTTTTTTTGAATCATGTGCAATAATTGCAATATTCATATATTTATGTCCTTTCCCCGTACAAACGGAATTTAATTTAATTCATAATTTATAATTCATAATTCATAATTATTAATTCTTAATTAATTTAATTATGCATTATGCATTCTTAATTCTTAATTAATAATTACGCACCCTTTATAGTAAGCTTTACAAAATCGCCCCTTAGTCTTTTTGAAATAGCGTCGAAAGCAAGCAGGGCATCTGATTCTGTCGGGATAGGGTCACCCTTGGCAGTAGCAACCGTAAGTTTGAAGTCTTCCGGAATAACGCCTATCAACTGTACACCTACCTTGTCAATAATCTCGTCGAGATTCTTTACAAGGGAATTGCCTATAATCTTCTTGCTGACTTTGTTTATAATAAGTCGCTGACTTTTGTTTCCTCTGTTATAGAACTCGTCGGACATAAGTGAGGCGTCACGTATACAGACCTGGTCAGGCGTAGAGACGACGAGAATTAAATTTGCCTGCTCCACAATGTCAAAGACGTGCGAATTTATACCTGCTCCGGTATCAATTATTATGTAGTCATAGTATTTCTTCACGGAACGGCAGATATTATAAATCTGTTCAGCGGTGACAGGTGTGAGAGTTTTCGGGGCGCAGAGTATTTCAAGATTTGAAGCCATAGGCACTTTCGCACAGGCGTCAAGGACGTTCATGTTACCGTTAAGGACGTCACTTAAATCGTGTTCTATATGGTCCTGAAGACCAAACATTATATCAATACAGCGGAGACCGAAATCAAGTTCAATAATAAGGGTTCTCTGACCCTGTTTAGCGAGAGTATAGCCTAATCCGGAACATATAGTAGATTTACCGGTACCGCCCTTACCGGACGTCACGGCGATAATTTTTGAATTTTCAATCATTCTGGATTCCTTTCCGATTCACCAAGAATCTTAAAAATTGTTTTTCATTAATTATAACATAAAAAACAGGGAATGTCAAAGAAGTTTTTAACGGAAATCATAAGATTGTGCAATATAACGCATTATAACGTTACTTATTGTGCAAATTATACAAATAATTATTCATAACTTTTAACAATTCATAATGCATAATTCATAATTTATAATTTTTTGACAAAATACTTACAATATGATATAATAATTCTTAATTATGCATTCTTAATTATGAATTATAAGGAGCTGTTTTTATGAGTAATCCGTTTGAATTTTCCTCGGATAATAAAAGATACCACACACTGAACTATCATAACAGTACAGTATATGGCAGAAAAATATATAAAGCTGTGCTTGACTGTGGCTTCACGTGTCCGAACATCGACGGCACAAGAGGTACAGGTGGGTGCATATTCTGTGACGGCGGTAGCGGTTACTTCACTGACAGTACGCTATCAGTTACCGGACAGCTTGAAAAAGAAATAAGACGTATCAGGGAACGTCACGGAGATGTACCGGTGACGGCTTATTTTCAGGCGAACACAAACACATATGCACCGGTTGAAAAACTCCGTGAGATATTCTTTTCCGTACTGGATTTCCCCGAAGTATGCGGAATATCAGTCGGTACAAGGGCGGACTGTCTGCCGGATGACGTTCTTTCACTTCTCGGTGAAATCAATGAAAAAACCGGTCTCACAGTGGAGTTAGGTTTACAGACCGTCCACGACTGTACCCTTGAAAAAATTAACCGTTGTTACAGTCATGAGGAATTTCTTGACGGTTTCCGGAAATTAAAAAATATGAATATCCGGACTTGTCTGCATATAATAAACGGACTTCCGGAAGAATCACCGGAAATGATGCTTGAAACTGCACGTCAGATAGCCGTCATGAAGCCCGATTCCGTCAAGATACAGATGTTGCACGTCATAAGAGGTACACCGCTTGAAAAACTCTGTAAATCGGGGAAATTTGTTCCGCTGACCAAAGAAGAGTACATAGACATAACTGTACGTCAGCTTGAATTGTTACCGCCGGAAACCGTCATAGAACGCATAACCGGTGACGGCGATAAATCAAAACTTGTCGCACCGCTATGGAGTGCCGATAAAATTTCCGTACTCGGCGGAATTGACAAACATCTTGCGGAACTCGATACTTTTCAGGGAAGGCTTTACAATAATTCATAATTAAGAATGCATAATTGAGAATTAAATTAATTAACAATTATTAATTATGAATTATAAATTCTTAATTGATAAATGTTACTGTTTCTGAAATATCCTTGCATTCAGAATGAAGTTTAAGAGGTTCAGAATCCGGAGCAGGATAGCCCATAGGCATTAACAGTATCGCTTTTTCATTTGCCGGAAGTCTTAACGCCTCTTCCAGTGCAGACGGTGAAAAATAATTTACCCAGCACGTACCTACACCCAACTCCCATGCCTGTAACATTATATGCGTCGCAACTATGCTTACGTCCTGTACACCGGAGTGTACACCCTTTTCAAGAGGGTTTTTCCAGTCCTCGTCGGTATTAAGAGTGAATAATAGTACCGTCTTAGCACCGAATATACATTTACTCAACTTGTTCAATAATCCGATTTTTTCCGGATTTTCTATAACATAGATTCTGTGTGGCTGATAGTTACAACCTGTCGGGGCGATATTGCCTGTCTGTAAGATTTTCTGCATGGTATCGGATTCGATTGTTCTTCCGTCGAATTTACGGACGGAATAACGGCTTTCAGCGAGTTCTGAAAAATTCATTAATAATACTCCTTTAAAAAAATATTGTAATCCATTGTATCATATTTTTCCGGATAAGTCAAGAAAAATCTGAATCTTCTTCCGGCGGTAAAGGCATTGCAGTAGTAGTTGTAGTAATTTCATATTCTTCGTAATCCGTACTGATTGTTATAGTAGTTGTAGTTTCTTCTTCCGTGGTGGTAGTAGTAGTGGTTGTAGCGGTGGTGGACGTTTCTATAATTGTAAAGTCAGATGTAGTTGTAGCTGTTGTTTCAGAAGTAGTGTCATCTGTGGTAGTTGTTGTAGTAGTCGTCCAGAAAGGAAAGTCAGTAGTCGTTGACGTCCATATAATATAGTCTGATGTTGTTGTATCAGTCAATAAAGCAGTAGTTGTAGTTGTAGTAGTCCATAAAACTGTAGTTGTAGTTGTAGTTGTAGTCCATATAGGACGGCGTGTAGTAGTGGTAGTAGTCCGTAAGGGTGGTGTTGTGGTGGTAATGTGTGTGATACGTGTTGTTACAGTAGTATCAATCTTTTCCGAAGTAGTAGTTGTAGTAGTTGTTATATTAGTAGTTGGTCTTGTAGCTATAGTACGTCGTGTTGTAGTGGTGGTGGTGGTAGTCCTTGTAACCGTATCCGAAGTATGATGTGTTGCGGTTGCGGTGATTAAATTACCTGTGGTAGTGGTAGCGGTAAAAACTTCCGTATTGTTTACCGTAGTAATCGGTACTGTATCAGTTGTGATGACCGTTGGTATGGTTGTTTCCGGCGGATTATATACGGAACTTTCCGTATAAATGGCGGAAGAAACAGTACTTTCCGTAATGATTTCCGGTAAATCCTGTAAAGTTGTTACCAATACTGTTTCAGTAATATCGGTCTGAATATCATCCGACGTTATTTCCGTAACCTTAGTGACTGTATTATTTTTTCCGGCGGTAGTAACCGGTACGGTAGTATGTAAGGAAGTTGTGATAATATCAGTAGTTGCAGGTTCAGGAGTGTCGATAATTATTTCAGTCGACGGTTTCTGACTGTATGACCGAAATGCTTCTCGTATTTCTTCATTTTTCCATACACCTATAAAGGCGAGTATGGCAAAACAGAAACTCAAACCTATGGTAACATTCCGGCGTATAATAGTCTGCTTACGTTTCTTTTCAGCAAGATACCTGTCACGACGTTCAAAAATGCTGTCTGCGACTTCTTTATATGACTTCATATTCAAAACCCTCCTTTTCAAGCTCTGATTTAAGTGACTGTTTTGCTCTGTAAAGAAGATTTTCCACCTGTCGCCTTGTTCTGTGCATGATTTTTGCCGTTTCGGCGTTACTGAAATTCTCAAAGAAGACAAGATAAAGTACCTGCCTGTAATCAGGGTTGAGTTTCTGTAAAGCCCTGTGGAGTGCTATTTTCTGTTCTTCTATAAGATATTCCTTTTCTATGGAAAGTTCGTCAGCGAGGTCTGTATATTCGTCAAAAGACTTGTCCGAAAAACGTGACCTCTTCCGGAGACTTTCAATAGCGGAATTTCTTCCGATAGCATAAAGCCACGTCTTGAAAGAACTTCTTCCGGAAAATTTAGGTTTCCTGACAACGAGTTTAAAAAAAGTATCTTCCATGATTTCTTCCGCAAGCAGTATGTTTCCGGTTATGCCGTTGAGATAAAGTATAAGACCGTCTTTATAATCACGGATAATTTCAACCATTCCTTCGTCGTCGCCGTCAAGGAAGCGTCGGTAACTGACTGCACCATTATCCATAAATTCCCCCTTTCCGAAAAAAACAGTATTCCCACTATATATATGACGTAGGAAATGTTTTTTTCTCTCACTTAACCGGTTTATTTTTATTTTTTAATAAAGTCTTCTCTGTCTGGACGGTTTATTTCCGGAACGTGAACCGTCCATAGAAATATCAATACCGGAAGTTCTTTCGGTAGGCTGTATTATTACAGTCGCCGTCGCTCCGGAATGCCATTCAAACATATATGATTCTCCGGAACTCTGTCCGATAAAGTTACGCCATGAAACGTCAAGAGTTATGGAGGGGTCAGCACCTACCCAGCATACAACAGCGTCGGGGTCAGCCTCAAGGGTAGAGCCGTTATGTACGTTACTCAATACAAGCGGGTTGCCGTCGACGAGTACCGCAACATAGGCGTCATTGCCCCTGCCGGTAAGCGTGGAAGTAGCTACACCTTTCTGCGATATGACACCTTGTCCGAGGAAACGCACGCCGTAATCGCAACTACGTGTGAAAGCAAGTATATTTTCGCTTTCTACGGAAATAGTTTCGCCATAGTCAAGTTTATACACAACAACGTGTTGTTGTTCGTTGGCATAGTATGTTATACTGTCACCACTAAATTCCACTTTCATAAGCGGTAAATTTTCACCGGTAAAACGTCTTGCAATCTGTCCGAGTATAGCACGTCCTACATTTTCCTGCGGACCTAACATAACCTTAGTGAACTTGAAATTTTTCGCCCCGAAACATTCGCCACCGATAAATGCACCGGCTTTTGTGAAAATATATTCACCTGCTCCGTTTTCGCACGTAACCATTAAACTTAATTCGTTGAGAGTTTCAAATTTTATCATAAAAAAAATCCTTTCATATGAGATTTACACCGTACATTGCACAGAATCCAGCCAAATCCCTCGCCACTCCTGAACCTACCGCATTGAATTTCCAGTTGCCTTTATAACGATATAATTCACCGAGTACCATAGCTGTGACGTTACTGTAACATTCGTCAAGCTGAAAACGGAATAATTCATTGTCCGTACCGTCTGTGATACGTGAATATACGTTTTCGGTCATGCCGAAATTAAGACCTTTTTCGTATGCTTCATAGATAGTCACGGAAAAGACTATCTTTTCAACAGCCGGATTTATTTTCCGGAAATCAATATCAATTACGGCGTTATCCGGATTCCCACCGGAATTATATTTCAGACTTTTATCGGGGCTTACATTCTGACCGTAAAATATAAACCATTCGTCGCCTAAAACTTTACCGTCCGCACCCAACATAAAAGCCGAGCCGTCAAGTTCGCAACGGTTATCGAGAATATCCCAGCCAAGAGCGATTTTTATAGTTGAAGAAGAATCTACCGGAATTTTCTGCCCTTTTTGCAGAAAAACTTTTCCCGACGGAAGATTACGTTGTTTTTTCTGTACCTGTACCGGAGCAGGTACATTTACCGGTACAGGCTTCTTACTGAAACATTTATTATCAAGATTATTTCTGTCGATACTCTGCCGGATATTCATAAAACCTTGTTTTCCGGCAAGTGACTGCCTGTCAACCGGCGGAGCTTTTCTTACTGGTATATCAAAACCCATTCTTACACCTCCTGTAATATTAAACTGATTATATCATAATGTACCGGAAATGTCAATCAGACACAAAAAACTGCAAAAAACAAATATTTTTGCAGTAATAACAGATATTTTCAGGTAGATATTTTAAGGAAGTCGGTTTTTCCGGATATTTCAGTTATACCGGAATCCGCCGGAATAAAAATACAGTCGCCTTTTTTCACGTCGACGGAATTATACAAATTTCTTACAGTTCCTGTACCGTCAGTGAAAAGCAGTATGACAAATGACTTTTTATTTATATGAAAGACGTATTTTTCATGAGTGTTTACAATTTCCGTCGTAAACGGTAAATTTAAATCAGTTCCGGACTTCCCAACCGGTGAAAGATTCATGACATCAAGAGCCTTTTCTATATGAAGTTCACGTAATCTGCCGTTCTCGTCGGTTCTACCGTAGTCGTCAAGACGATACGTTACATTGGAATTTTCCTGAATTTCCGCAACGACTATTCCCTTACCGAGTGCGTGGACAGTTCCTGCCGGTATGTAAAAAATATCGCCTTTGTGTACCTGCTCCCTGTGTAGCAGACTTGTAATATTACCGTCGTAAGCCGAATGACGTGCAGTTTCGGTAGATATTTTTTCCTCAAAACCGTATATTATTTCTGAATTTTCGTCAGCGTCGAGGACGTACCACATTTCCGACTTGCCTTTCTGATTTTCGTGAATACCGGCGTATAAGTCATCAGGGTGTACCTGTACGGACAAATCTTTTTCAGCGTCAATCAGCTTGACGAGTACCGGAAATGTACCAGTATTTTCAGTGCCGGTATATTCCGGATGTACTTTCAGGACTTCCGCAAGAGTTTTTCCGGAAAATTTTCCGTTTGCCACTATGCTTAGACCGTCGGGGTGTACGGAACATTCCCACGTTTCAGAAATCATTTCCGCACCGGTTTTTCCGTAATCACGTATAAGACGTGTACCGCCCCACAGATATGACTTCACAGAGGGTATCAGTTTCATTATATACATAAAAAAACGCCTTTCAGGAATTTTTTATTATAAGTCCGGACACTTACGGACTTTACGTGCAGAAGCATTAATTTTGTTTTCCTCTATTTTCTGACGGATAATTTCAATATTTTCCGAGGCGAGTTCTTTATTATATACACACGAAAGTGAAATATCGTCTTCAGTACCGAAATGAGTTCTTCGGGTAATATTCTTCACTACGGAAGATTCAAAAGCCTGAATATCGTAAAGCTGACCGGCAATTATAGTATGATAGTCAAGGAAATCACAGTCACTTCCGAAAGACGTATATAAACCATCCGTGGAAACGAACATTGCAAGAATTTTCTTTTTGTTCTTGTAGAAATGATTGAAAAGTAACTGTGCGTTTTTGTTACATACAGATGCGGTAATATTCGCCGGATTGGATTCTTCATAGTCCATAATCATGACCGTTTCGCCGTCACCGAATACTGCGACAAGTGTTCCGTCGCCTATCTGGAAACCTAATGAAAAATCCTCACTTATCACAGCCGTAACAAGAGTAGTACCATAATACGAAGCCACAGGAATTTTACTGAACTCCTCTTCTGTGAAAGGTTTTTTTTCGTCGTCGGTTACAGGGTTTTCAGAAAAATGTTCCGTTATTTTCCTGTGCCAGCGTGCTATTACCTGTTTTTCTATATTTTTAAGAATAAGTTCGTGATTTTCAGGAAGTTCACGTAATATTCTTTCGTAGTCGGCGAAAAAATTCCTTACAGTTTCTATAGCCGATTCAACTGCAAGGGCTGAACCGATATTGCTACGGAAATGTTTCTTACTGCCGTGACCGTCCGCCACAACGGCTACCGCATATTTTTCATGTACTTCATAGCCGGAACTGTCCTGACATACTATATTTTTTTTGATATGGCTTGCACCGATTACCGAACGGCTGAATCCACTGAACATATATACACCTCTTTCAGACCTGAAATTTATAATTCTGCCTTTATCTTGCCGAAGTCTATCTTTAAACCCTGCCATACAGGAAAACCTTTACTATATTCAACATCATGATACATACCGTCCGGCAGAAAAACGCTCCATTTTTTTCGTGAATGATTCTTTATACCCATAAGACCTTTACGTATTTTATTTTCCACTATTTCACCGTCGACTGTAAGTAAATCATCTGTTGAGGGGTCAAGGTCACAGGCGAATATCTTACCGCCTATACACAGGGGCATACGGTATAATCTGTCTGTGAACTTCATGGAAGCGTATTTCAGATTACATACAGGGCATACAAAAACCTCATCTTCCGGACTTGCATTCATTGAAATAAAACTGCTTTTTCCGCACATACAACATAGTATTTCGGTACGGAGACGCACAAAAAGATTAAGCCATTCTTCAAAACGGATTCTCTTTTCGGGATTATTTATCCCTACAGTAAAAGAATATGTAAAAGCCTCTTTAATATATTCCGGATATTCATTCCAGAATTTAATTACATTATCGTGAATACCGTTTAAAGCACGGTTGGAATTATTATCGGGGTCATATATGAATACCGCATCCGTACTGTAATGCTTTGCGATTTCCTTTTCATTAAGGCAAACGTCCATGACAGTCTTTTCACCCTCAAAAGCGTCACCACGGAAAAGAAGTCTGAAAAGTATCAGTGCAAGTGAATACATATCGGATTTTTCGTCAGGAAGTTTTCCCATAATAACTTCCGGTGCTTTATACTCTGAACGTATTTTTATATCAAGGTCTGTACCGTATGGTGCTATGGTGTCGCAGTCGCTGACGAGTATTTCACCAGTATCTGTATTTATGAAAAAACTACCCTCACTAAGTCCCTGAAAACTTTTTCCTAAGGCGTTAATCTGTCTGAAAGAATCAATAATATTTATGACCGTCGTAATCATGGCATAGAGACTTGAAAAACGTACTTTTTTCTTAATCGGATTACCAGTTTCGGAATTTATCACGAATTTATAACCCCTTACCACGTCGGCAAAATATTCAAAATCATCTGTCCGGAGTTCCATGAAATACCCGAAAGCACCGGTTGAATTGTCAGTTATGGTAGTATATTCAGGCCACAGAAAACGCCTGTCGGGTTTGCCGTCCACGATGTTCCGGCGGATATTTTCGTGAATCTGTTCAATATTTTTTATTTTGTCGGTATCGTACCACTTGAGAGCTTTTTTCTGAGTGTTGGTTTCAACCCTGTAAACGATACTTTGCCTGCCCTTGCCGATAACGCCGTTAATCTGGGCGATGCCTCCGAACTCCGTTTCAATTCTCTTTCTTGTCAGATACTCCGCCATACAAATTCACCCCTTTATAAATTATTTAAATATATTTTAGCACTTATTTCATGGTTTGTCAAGATACTTTTGAATTTTACAGTAAAATTTCACATTAAGGGCTTGAAATACGCTGAAATATGTGGTATAATGATACATGAGCTACGGAGGAAATTTTTTATTTAAGGAGTGAATTATTTGATTCTCACAATCACCTACACCGGACGAAATACACAGGATTTAGGCTATCTTCTGCATAAGAATCCGTACAGACCACAGGAATTTGAATTAAATTCCGGTATGGCTTATGTGTTCTATCCGGAAGTTTCCGACGAAAAGACAACTATGGCATTACTTCTTGACATAAACCCTATTGACCTCGTAAAAGGCAAACAGGGTACAAATACCGGCGGACTGTTCGATTACGTCAACGACAGACCTTATACAGCGAGTTCTTTTCTTAGTACCGCTATAACAAGAATCTTCAATACCGCCATGAACGGTAAATGCGACAGGAAACCGGAACTTGTCGGCACACCTCTTGACCTTACAGCGAATATATATTCTATTCACGGTACAGATAGTTTCGCACGTAAGATTTTTGAACCGCTTGGCTATACCGTAAAGACTTCAAAAAATATCCTCGATGATAATTTCACTGAATGGGGTGAAAGTCCGTATATAAACCTTGAAATTTCCGGTAAAGTAAGATTATCCGATTTACTCAATCATATATACGTGCTTATACCGGTTTTCGATAAGCAGAAACACTACTACATAGACGAAGCGGAAATTGATAAACTTCTTTCGCATGGCGGAGAGTGGTTAGCTGAACACCCCGCAAAAAATGACATTATTTACCGTTACTTCCTTATGAAAAGAAGTTACGCACACAGAACTATTGACCTGCTCACAGAAGAAATACCGGAAACACAGGAATCAGACGAAACACAGGAATCAGAACAGGTTGACAGACCGGCTGACGAAAGAAAAATATCCCTTAATGCGTTACGTCTCGAGACCGTAAAAAATGCGGTACTCGCAAGCGGTGCGGAAAGCGTTATAGATTTAGGTTGCGGAGAATGTAGGCTGACTAAAATTCTTCTCGAACAACAACAGATTAAAAAAGTAACTGCTGTTGACGTCTCCGCCCATGAACTCGAAAAAGCTAAAAACCGTCTGCATTACGATACCATGAACGAACACAGACGTAATAAACTTACACTTATGCAGTCGTCGCTGACCTACAAAGACAAACGTTTTTCCGGTTATGACTGTGCCTGCGTGATTGAGGTAATCGAACACATTGAACCTTTAAGGCTTCCGGCATTTGAAAGAAATATTTTCGAGTTTGCAAAACCGGCTACAGTAATCCTGACCACTCCTAACACGGAGTATAACATTAATTACGAATTTATTCCGGACGGGCAGTTACGTCATAATGACCACCGTTTTGAATGGTCTCGTGAGGATTTCAGGAAATGGACGGATTATATCTGTCAGAAATACGGCTATACCGTGACAATATCGGGTATCGGCGATGACGATGGCTTACACGGTACGCCTACACAGATGGGAGTGTTTAAGAAATGCGTATAGAAATACCGGAATTTTCACTTGTCGCCATGATTGGTGCTACTTCAAGCGGAAAAACTACATTTGCTAACAGTAAATTCAAGCCTACGGAAGTTTTATCTTCCGACTTTTTCAGGGCAATGGTTTCCGACGACGAAAATAATCAGAGTGTTTCCGGTGAGGCTTTCGACTTACTTTTCTATGCATTGAAAAAACGTCTCGACTTAATGAAACTGACCGTTATAGACGCTACAAACGTACAGCAGTCTGCACGGAAAAAAATTCTTGATTATGCAAGGGAAAATAACGTACATAGTGTAGCTATAGTCCTCGACGTTCCGGAAAAAACTTTACTCGAAAGAAATTCCGCACGTGAAAACAGACGGCTTCCGGAAAGTGTAATCCGGAATCATTCAAACCAGTTACGACGCTGTATTAAAAAATTAAAGCGTGAAGGTTTCCGGTTTGTGTACGTCCTGAACAATCAGGAAGATATCGACAATGCCGAAATAGTCCGTACTAAACTTTGGAACGACAAAAAAGACGTTCACGGAAAATTCGATATTATAGGCGATATACACGGCTGTTACGGCGAATTACGTGAACTTCTTGAAAAATTAGGCTATATCGATAACGCCGACGGTATACCGGTACACCCCGACGGCAGACGTGTTATTTTCTTGGGAGATTTCTGTGACAGAGGTTATAATAATACCGGTGTACTTAAACTTGCTATGAGTATGATTAAAAATGGTAATGCATTTTCGGTAGTCGGAAATCATGAGGTCAGATTACTTAAATATCTTAACGGAAAAAATGTCAATCTCACATACGGACTTGACAAGACCGTTGAGGAAATAAACAAAGAAACTCCGGAATTTAAAGAGGAACTCCGGAAATTTCTTGACGGTCTGATAAGTCATTATGTATTCGACGACGGAAAACTTGTTGTTTCGCACGCCGGAATAAAGGAAAATTATATCGGACGTGGTTCAGGACGTGTCCGTGAGTTCTGTATATACGGAGATACTACCGGTGAAGTCGACGAGTTCGGTTTACCAGTACGCCTTGACTGGTCAGCCGACTACAGAGGACGTGCTACTATAGTATACGGTCATACGCCCTGTACCGACGTGACAGCGATAAACAACACATACTGTATTGATAACGGTTGCGTATTTGGCGGAAAACTTACGGCAATGCGATACCCTGAAAAAGAGTTCGTAAGCGTTGAGGCATACGAAAAATACTGTGAACCTGTAAAACCTCTTGCAACTGAAAAATCCGAAGATATTGGCGATATGCTTACAATAGGCGATTTTCAGGGGAAAATGAATATCCGTACAGATTTGATACCGTCAATAAATATCGACGAAAACAATGCAAATTCCGCACTGGAAATAATGTCGAGATATTCCGCTGACCCTCACTGGCTGATATATCTTCCGCCTACAATGTCGCCGTGCGAGACAAGTCAGACTGACGGTTATCTTGAATACCCACCCGAAGCCTTTGAATATTATCGTAAGAACGGTATAAAAAACGTCGTATGCGAAAAGAAACATATGGGTTCGAGAGCGGTTATAATATTATGTCATACGCCGGAAACTGCTGTAAAACGTTTCGGCATAGATGACGGCACTTCCGGCATAATATACACCCGTACCGGACGGCGTTTCTTTGATAATCCGGAAACTGAAACGGAATTACTTAAACATCTTGACAGGGTACTTACAGACAATAATTTCTGGAAAGACTTCAATACGGAATGGGTATGCCTCGATACAGAGTTAATGCCGTGGTCAGAAAAGGCACAGGGACTTATTAAAACACAGTATGCACCGGTAGGAAACGCCGGAAAAAATTCGCTTGATACTGCGGTAAAATTGCTTGAAAAAGCCTGCTCCCTTACCAGTGTATCGCCGGAAGTTTCCGCTCTTACGTCCGGACAGAATACCAATCTGAAAGAAGTCCTTGAAAAATTCCGTTTCCGGAAAGATGCCATTGAAAAATATGTATCCGCCTATCGTGAATACTGCTGGACGGTCAATAATATCGACGATTTCAGAATAGCACCGTTTCATATACTTGCGGTTGAGGGAAAAGTTTTCGACAAGCAGAAACACATATGGCATATGGAGAATATAAGAAAGTATATCTGTACGGATAAAATTTTCATGGCAACGCCGTATATATGCGTAGATACCGACGACGTAACAAGCATTGAAAATGCTGTGAAATGGTGGTCTGAAATGACGGAATCGGGCGGTGAAGGAATGGTAGTAAAACCGGAATACTATACGGCTATTACCGGAAGCAAACTTCTTCAACCGGCTGTCAAATGCCGTGGACGTGAGTATTTAAGGATTATTTATGGTGCGGATTATCTTCTGCCGGAACACCTCCGGAGACTGAAAAAACGTTCGCTTTCAAGAAAACGTACCCTCGCCCTGAAAGAATTTTCGTTAGGTATGGAATCGCTGAAACGTTTCGTAAACCGTGAACCGCTTTATAAAGTACATGAATGTTCATTCGGTGTACTTGCATTCGAGAGCGAACCTGTTGACCCACGACTTTGAAATTCATAATTAATAATTCATAATTAAGAATTGAAATAATTATGCATTATGCATTCTTAATTCTTAATTGATAATGGGGTGATATTTTGACTTTACGTGACATGAATGCGAAAAATATAAAAACACGTACATATTCCGGAGCAGGTACACTCCGTGACATAAATTTCCGTCCGGTTGAAAAAATTCCGGAAGAATCAGAAGCACTTCCGGAAAAACAGTTAATTCCGGCAAGTCGTTATCAGAGTATGCCGTTACCGGACGTCCGGCACATACAGACACCGCAAAGTGTCTACGTATCGCCGAAAAATGAAAATCTGTATAACAAACCTGCTCCGCCTGTACCGCCACATCCGCCCGAACCTGTAAAGCCTGACCCCTCAAAATTCGTCGAGGAACGCACAGAAACTCCACCGCCGAAAATGGTACGTGTGACTGTACCGGTACGGAAAAAAGTTGACAACGTCAACAATGAGTTCGGAGCATTCGGGACTACTTTCGACGGTGATACAGACCAGTCCACAATGATAATGGAAATACCGGTAATGAACAATGTTGACGACTATAAAATATAACTCCCTTGACTGCGATTTCCTGTGCGGACGTTTTCCGGAATTAAGGGAAAAAATAATCGCTGAAAATGACTGGTTAGGCGAAAAACTCCCACACTGTCTTTTCGGAAATATTCTGAATCCGCTTGTTACCGGACTTCTTAAACAAAAAGACTACAGAAATAATAATCTGCTTGAAAGAATTTTCCGTATGTACGAGGAACTGGCAGAATACGGCGATACAGAAACTAAAAATCTTCTACAGGTCACTTTACTTGAATATCTATGGGACGAATATATTACATATTCACGTGCTTTGGAGTTTATGGGAAAAGAAACAAAACTTATCAATCAAAGTATAGACTATCTCAAGATTCCGGAGGTGAACTATGGAAATAATTAAAAAAATAAAAGAACTGTCTGAATATGCGTATGATGATGACATTTTATACAATGAGTATCAGATATGGGATTTACTCGAAACAGCAGACGACAAGGAAAAATATATACCGTAAGAATCTATAAAAAAACGTCCGGCTATACATACTCTGATTATGCTTAACAGACTTTACAACGGCAGAACATTGAACGAACTTCCGGAATACATGGAGATACTGAAAAATATCTGTAAAAATGCTTCCGTTGACGAAGATATAAGAAATACTGCCGAAGATTTTCTTAATTACCAGTCAGACAAATTAATTGAATAACTAATACTTTTCGACAAAATATATTATTGACTTTTTCACAATAATATGATATAATTCATATATCGGGAAACCGAAATACAATAATTTCCTACACTGAAAAAATGTTCTCTCTTTCGGGAGAACGTTTTTTCAGAATTTAACACCCGAAACGCAAAAAACCGTATCTTTTCAGATACGGTTTTTTGTTTATGCTACTACAAACTGACTGTTATATAATTCCGAATAGAAACCGCCGTCTGCAATGAGTTTTTCGTGATTGCCCTGCTCTATAATGTCGCCGTCTTTCATGACAAGTATGACATCTGCATTTTTGATAGTGGATAGTCTGTGTGCTATTACAAATGAAGTGCGTCCGATAGTAAGCTTATCCATAGCACGCTGTATGACGAGTTCCGTTCTCGTGTCGATAGAGGAAGTAGCTTCATCGAGTATCAGCATAGGAGCGTCTTTAATCATTGCCCTTGCGATTGTAAGCTGTTGTTTCTGACCGTCCGAAAGATTCAGAGCCTCATTAAGCCTTGTATCGTAGCCTTGCGGTAACGTCGATATGAAGTGTTTCAGACCTACCGCCTCGCACGCTTCGTCAAGCTGACTGTCTGTTACGCCCTCCTTGTTATAGACCAGATTTTCACGTATAGTACCGTCAAAAAGCCACGTATCCTGAAGAATCATGTCAAATAAATCGTGTACCTGTTCACGTTTAAGGGTTTTAGTGGAAACGCCATCAATAAGAATGTCACCGCTGTCAATCTCGTAGAAACGCATAAGCAGATTGACCATAGTCGTCTTGCCTGCTCCGGTAGGTCCTACTATCGCTACTTTCTGACCGGCTTTCAGGTCTGCTGAAAAATCGTGTATGATAGTTTTATCCGGTGAGTAGCCGAATTTAACGTGTTTAAACTCGACGTTTCCGGCGACGTTGCTTATAGTACCGTTCTTAGCGGATTCGTCAGCCTGTTCTTCGGATTCAAGCATTTCAAAAACTCGCTTAGATGCCGCTGATGCCTGTTGTATGGAAGTCATTGACTGTGCGAAAGTTCCTAACGGTTGCGAAAAAAGTCTCGAATATATAACGAATGCCATAATAGTACCGAGTGTCACGGCGGAATTGTCATTGATTATGAAAATAACACCTACTATAAATACAAGTGCATAGTCGAGATTTCCGACAAACTGCATAATCGGGTGCATCATACCGGATAACCATTGCGATTTCCAGTTTGAATCGTAAAGACGGTCATTTACCTCATCAAATTTGATTTTTTCCTGATTTTTCGCTCCGAATGCGTGTACTATATTATGATTGGTATAGACTTCCTCTATCTGACCATTCATTACACCTAAATCGGCTTGCTTACGGTTGAAGAATTTCTGCGAATTTTTCATGATAACGCCCATCATTACGAATCCGAAAAGCGAAGAGCCGATTGTTACAAGGGCAAGAATCCAGTTAGTAGAGAACATCTTATATATAACTCCCACGAACAACGCCAACGAACTTATTAAATTCGCCGAACTGCTTGAAAGTGTCTGGCTTATGGTGTCGACGTCGTTGGTTACACGTGAAAGTATATCGCCCTTAGTGGTGGTATCGAAGTACTTCAGGGGCAGACGGTTTATTTTTTCGTCAATATCGGTACGAAGTCGCTTTGAAGTTTTCTGTGTTATTGTAGCCGTTATAAACTGCTGACTGTAATTCAGTATCGCACCACCGGCATATATGGCTACCAGTGTAAAGCAAATTTTTTTAATATTATCCATGTCAACGCCGGTCATTATACCGGAAGTTATTTCGTTCATGAGGTCACTTATTTTTTCAGGTCCGATAATGGTAGTCAATGCACCGCCTATAGCGAATATAACGGCGACGATTACCGCCGGAAGATACTGTTTGCAGTAGACGAGTATTTTCTTTATTGAACCTAAATCGGCTTTTTCGTCGGGATTTGTAACAGTCATAGGTCTCATAGGGGGCATATTATACACGCTCCTTTCCGGATAATTCTTCTTCTGATAACTGTGAAAGTGCTATTTCCTTGTATATGGAACAGTTTTCCATAAGTTCTTCATGTCTGCCGATACCTGCTATTTCACCGTCATGGAGTACAAGAATTTTATCGGCATTTCTGATAGTACCTATTCGCTGTGCTACTATTATTACAGTAGTTCCTGTAAGTTCCTCACGTATGGACTTTCTTACAAGCATATCGGTTTTGTAGTCAAGAGCGGAAAAAGTATCGTCAAAAATCATGATTTCAGAGTTCTTGAAAACTGCTCTTGCTATAGAAAGTCGTTGTTTCTGACCGCCGGAATAGTTAGTACCGCCCTGTGCTACTTTAGAGTGAATACCGTCAGCGAGATTTCCGACAAAATCGGATTTGGAAACCTCAAGGGCTTTAGTAATTCTTACGTCATTATCTGGGACTTCTTCCTTACAGCCGTATGTGATATTTGATTTTATGTCACCGGAAAACAAAGTAGCTTTCTGTGGTGCGACGGATACCATTTTTTCAAGCTGTTCTTCGGGATATTCCTTGATATTAACGCCGTCGATAAGTACTTCACCGGCGGTTGTATCATAATAACGTGGTATCAGATTGACAAGCGTTGATTTACCAGTACCGGTAGCACCTATTATAGCGAAAGTCTCGCCCTCGTTAATCTCGAAACTTAGATTTTTAAGACATGGTTTACCGGAATCGGAGTAGGCAAACGATACGTTTTTAAACTCAATTTTTCCGTGACCTATGGTCTTGACTTCCTGTGATTTGTAGTCTATAGTAGGTTGAGTTTCAAGGACTTCGTTTATACGTTTTGCCGATACCATAGTACGAGGCATAATTATGAAAATCATTACCAACATCATAAACGCACCCATAATCTGCAACGCATACTGTGTGAAAGCGGTCATATTACCGATAACTTCGGCTCTTCCGGCTATTTCCGCATTGTTTATCAGGTACGCACCAATCCAGTAGATAGCAAGGGTCAGACCGTTCATAGCCATCATCATGACAGGCATCATTACGCCCATTATACGACTGGTAAACAGATGATTTTTAGTAATATCGTCGTTGACCTTATCGAATTTCTTTTCCTGATACTTTTCGGCATTGAATGCACGTACAACTCTTACACCGCTGATATTTTCACGTGTGACATCGTTGAGATTGTCAGTGAGTTTCTGAATCTGTCTGAATTTAGGATATGCAAGACCTACCAGAAGCGATATGGTCACGATTACCACAGCAACGCATACGAATACGGCTGTAGTCCATTCCACGCTGGAATCAGATATTTTTATGATAGCCCATATAGCCGTAACAGGTGCTTTTATCATCATCTGCATACCCATAGCAATTAACATCTGTAACTGTACAACGTCGTTGGTAGTACGTGTTATAAGGCTTGGTGTGGAAAATCTGTTTATCTCGGCATTTGAGAATTTAAGTATATGTCCGAAAAGTTTTTCACGTAAGGTTTTAGCAAAATTCGCCGCAACCTGTGAGGCAAAGAATCCGCATAACATAGCCGATACCATACTTCCGACGGCACATAAAAGCATCATACCGCCGTTTTTAAGTACTTCGTTCATTTCTATAGAACCGGCTGAAACGGATTCCGTTAATTTCTGTGTATAGTCCGGCATAGTGAGGTCAAGCCATACCTGTGCTATAACAAGCAGTACGCATACAAGCATGAAACAGACATCACGCTTTTTGAGGTTTCTGAAAATCTTAAGCATTAAAAAATTACCACCTTTCTTTAAGAATTATTGATTTCTTTTTTTATTTCCGCCGAAACAATATCTCTTATTTCATTGCTGACGGAAATAAATTCTTCCATGCGTTCCGTGCCGATACGGTCAATAATAAGACTGAATGTTTCAATCATTTTTTCCTGACGTCTGATAAATTCCGCCTTACCTGCTCCGGAAAGCGAAATCATAAGCCGACGTGCATCTTCGGAACAACTGTCACGGATAATGTAATCTTTTTCGTACATTTTTTTCAGCAGTACGGAAACCCTTGCGGTACTGACCCTCATAAACCGACTTATCTCGCCTGCCGAAACTGGTTTTTCGGCGTCATAGAGATATTTCAGCATACAGGCGATACCGGCGTTATCGTCGCTGAATCGCCGTGAAACGTCATTAGGCGGTTTAGGATGTAGCCTTTGAATGACGTTCAAAACATATTCACGGTCTGCCATAAAAATTCCTCCTTTTATTTAACGGGGTTAGATAATATTAATACTGTCATGTGTAAAACATACGTTAATGATATGATAATTTTGTGAAATTAATAATTATTAATTGCAGAAATTTTTAAAAACCTCTTGACAGATAATTATTTTTTAATTATAATATAATTATGGAAAATCTTATATTTGAATGGGACGAAAATAAAAATACAATTAATAAAAGTAAACATGGCTTATCATTTGAGGAGGCAAAGGAGGTTTTTGAAGACGATAATGCTATTCTTTTTGATGACCCTGAACATTCCATAGGTGAAGAAAGATTTCTGATTATAGGAATGACAGTATCTCAAAAAATATGTATTGTAAGCCATTGTTACAGGGATAATGATAACATTATCTGGATTATTTCCGCCCGAAAAGCAACAAAAAATGAAAAGAAAACTTATCTGAAAGGCTGGTGATTTCATGAGAGACGAATATAACATTGAAGAACTTAACCCACGTAAAAATCCGTATGCAAAAAAACTAAGGCAACAGATTACTATAAATATAGACTGCAAAGTAATTGATTTTTTCAGGCAGATGTCAGCGGATTCCGGTATTCCATATCAGACACTTATCAATCTCTATCTTGCCGACTGCATGAACAAAAACCGGAAAATTGATATTTCATGGGACTGATTTTTTAAATTATAAGAAAAGAGTGGTTTTTATGAAAAAATTTTTGAGTATATTTGCAGTAATATCGGTTATATTGTCCGGTGGTTGCGGAAAAAAAGAAAATCAGACAATTTCCGGTGCTGATGACCTATCCGGAAAAGTTATCGGAACACAAATCGGTACTACCGGTTATAAACTCGCTAAGGATATTTCCGGTGCAACTGTGGAAAAATACAAGAACGCTTCCGAAGCTGTAAAGGCTCTCGACGAAAAAAAAATAGATGCCGTAATTATTGACGAACTCACCGCAGAGGAAATCATAAGCGGTTACGAAAATCTGAAAATACTTCCCGAACCGTTCAGCGAAGAGGAATACGCTATAGCCTACAAAAAAGGCAATCAAGAATTAGGTCAGAAACTCGACGACGCTATAAATCAACTCAAACGTGACGGCACTATTACGGAAATTTCTAAACACTGGATTGGTGAAAATCCCGATAATAAGCCTTATCAGCCGGAAGACGTCGCAAGAAACGGTACTCTTGTTATGGCTACCAATGCGGACTTCCCACCCTATGAAGACGAAGTAAACGGTGAAATAGTCGGTTTTGATGTCGATATGGCAAACGCTATCTGCGATATTTTAGGCATGGAGCTGAAAATAACAGACATGGATTTCAGTTCAATAATAACGGCTATCGGATTCGAGGAAGCGGACATAGGTGTTGCCGGAATATCTATAACCCCCGAAAGAGAAGAAGTTGTAGACTTTACACAAAGCTATGCCCTTTCAAGTCAGGTCATAATAATTCATAATTAAGAATTTTTTAACACGCATAACGCAAAAAACGGTGAGGAAAAAATCTTCACCGCTTTTTTTATAATTATGAATTATGCATTATGAATTATTAAGTGTATCTTTCGTTGAGATATTCCGAAACTTTTTTCTGAATATTTTCCGCTGTTTTCTTAGCTGAACCGTCATTTTCAAAATAATCGTTTAATTCGTCCCATACCATTGTACTTATATTAATATCGTCCGGTACTATGCTTGCGGATGTTATCTTGTCTTTGTAGTACTGTACTTCTTCCGGCGTAAAGTTTTCAACTTCCTTGCCGTCAAAAGTCTTGCGTTTTTCTACTACAGTCTTTCCGGTTTCGTAGTCGACGTATACGTTATCATGGGTAAATGCTTCAAGTGATTCGTCAAAATACTTTTCAATTACCGGAAAATCAACTGAAAACATATAGGTACTACCGTTTTCTTTAAAAGTAGAAGTATAATCTGAAAAGATAGTCTTTAAGAACTCCCACGCACCGTCAGTATGTGGCGAAGTAGCACTTATACCATACATAATATCCATGTTAATATGAGTACCGCTTTTTGTACCGTCGCCGACATAGCCAGCCCATGTTTCAGAATCATTTATCCTTGCATTATCGAAAAGCATTTCAGCATTATTTATGCTGGTAGGATACGTAGACAGAATAGAACTTATTGCGATTTCTTCTTCCGGAATCATAAATAATTCCTGTCGGGATAACTCGTCATATTCCGCATACGTGAGACCTATTTTATTATTCTGAAAAAATTCGAGAGCCTTTATAAAATCCGGAGAATCAAAATGACATTCCGCATTATTGTAATCTATATACATTGATTCGTCAAAATAATTTGTAAAAATATGTAATCTTATCTTATCCATATTAAGTATCGGGAAAAGAGTTTTATTTTCCGGTGGATTTTCATAAATTCTAATCATATCGTCGATAGTCCAGTTTTCCGGAATACCGTCATCTTTACTTACAGTAACCGTACTTAATGTGAACTCCGTACCAATCTGATATAATTTTCCGTCACGCTCCAGACCGGTGAGAATGTTTGGTAAAAAATCATCACGGGATAAATCGGGGTCATTATCGAGGAAAGGGTATAAATCGGCGAAAAGAACGTCATTTTTACCGTAACTTGCAAGCGGTGTACCTAAATTGAACGGTATAATATCCGGAGCGTTTCCGCTGATAACGTCCTTATAGAGAGCATCAGGGTCTTGTCCTTTGTATGTTCTGACTTTAATTTCATATTCGTCTTGAGATTCGTTAAACAAGTTCACATACCTTTCAATTCTTGACGGGATATAATATTGGTATGCACCTAACCATATTATTTTTTTAGCGGAAACTTCTTTGATATTGTCTTCCGTGACAAAATAAACCGTTCCGCCGACGTTGACAGCGTAATTACCGTCGGAAGTTTCTATAATACCGGAGACTTCAGAGGGCTTGAAATTCATGTTTGCGAAGTCGGTAATCTTCTTTACGGTACTGTCGCTGATACCGTAAATACCGCCGTCCATGACGCTTATACAGGAATATTTTTCGCTCATACAGGAAGCGTATGCACTGGAATCTGTAACAATTTTTTTCTTGTCGGTGAGAGTAGCGGAATCAATATCTATACCGGCAATAAATTCTGAACTGCCGTCGCTTATCAGACAGTTTACGGTATTTTCCGCACCTCTTGAAAAGCCTGTAATATTGCCGTCGGTGGAAATATCAGATAAATAACCGGTTTTGTCGGCAATTATCAGACGTTTGTTATCGACGTTGATAATATAATTATTTCTGCCATACGGAAGAACAGAAACTCTTACTTCCGGACTGTCAGTTATGCTACCTAATCCAATTGACTGTAGCTGTAAACCGTCCTTGCCGTAGACGTAAAGAAAGTTTTCGCCGTCGAGATACGTGAGTACGGCCTTCTGACCGAACGGCAGTAAGGCAGATGTCATAACGGATTCATTTTCCTGCGGTATGAAACTGAAACTTTCGTACTCACTGAAAGAACTGTCGGTAGTATATCCGGTATAACCACCGCTTTTCAGCTGTCCGAAAATATAGACGTCGCCTACATTTGTATCAAGGGATATAACCTTGTCGAAGTTGTCAGTGAGACGTATTTCAGTAGGTCTGTAGCCCATGACATCTACTTCCGGAACTTCCGGAGCAGGTTTTTGTTTTTTGTTTTCGCATGACGTAAATGCACATAACACCGCAAGAAGTCCGATAATTAATTTTTTACCTTTCATAAAAACACAACCTTTCATTGCTTTTTATAAACAAGTGATTTAAGACCGTCAAAAAGTTTACGGTTAAAATTTTTTTGTATAATTAAACAAATCGGATATATTATTTTTGTAGATTCCGTACAATAATTAAAAACCGGTGAAGAGTTTATACCTGCTCCCCACCGATTTTTTTGTATTTTGCGTGTTAAAAATTATTAATTATGAATTATTAATTACTTATTATATGTCACCCACTGATAGCGTGCTGTAAGAGGTGTATTGCCATTGAAAGGATTAAGCCATTCGTCAACGCCTATACCGTTCCAAGCATTCATCATAATCTTGCCGGAAGTAGACGGTATATTATCCTTAGCGGTATATACTTCTTTTCCGTCGACGTACCATGTTATGTGGTCTTTCTGCCAGTCGAAGCCGTATGTATGGAAGCCTTCCGAAGCGTCAAAACCGAGGTCATACATAAATTCGTGATTACCTGTACCGTTTGTATAGTAATTGAACTGTACTTTGGTAGTATCCTTACCGAGAATTTCAATGTCTATCTCGTCCCAAGGGTTATCATCTGACGGTCCTGTATAAGTAAAGAAAGATGATACAACGCCGTCATTCTTGATAGCCTGCATAGAGGTCTCGTAATAGCCGTAACTATAGAAATCAGTCGTTCTGTACTCTGCACCGGAGTAGTTATATTTTCCGGATTTATCCTTGTCTATAGTGAGATTAAGTACACCACCGTCGAAAGAAGTATTTTCCTTATACCAGCCACAATCGAAACAGCTTCCGTTCGTCCAGCCGTCCGAGGCGAAGAATACAGGCGTTTCACCCTTACGGAAATCCGCTACAACTGTTGCCTTATCGTTCATAGGCGTACCGTAATCCTTTATACCGGAACTGCTGTCCGGAACAGTAGTTGCAGTAGTTGTAGTAGTTGTTGTAGGTTTGGTAGTAGTGGTAGTAGTAGTCTGAACAGGTTTATCCGTATCCGATAACGGCAAATCGCTTTGTTTAAGCAGATTTATCATTACTTTCTGAATAGTAAGGGCATCATTTGAAGTTATACCGTCGCCGTTGTTGTATACGTCAGCATTTATTTTACCCTGCTCCGTGAGTGTGTATATGTCCGGATTGGAAAGCGACTGCATAATAAGTACGGCGTCAGCAAGTGAAACTTCCTTGTCGCAGTTGGCGTCACCCCAGAGAATATCGCCTGTATTTCCGGATTCTTCCGTAAGCGAAATAAGATAAGTCAACGGTGAATTCCAGTAGATAGTAATTTCATTAGTCGAATAGCTTTCGGAGTTATCAATATAACATTTTGCCGGTGGAAGTCCTTTACAGTATGCTTTTGCGGCACTGTCTTCGAGAGCGGAGTTTACACCGCCTACTAACATACCTTTCATAGCCTGATTCTGTGCCATTGACGGTCTGTGGTGTGGATTCTCCGGCGATACCGTACCATAACCGGTCACGAAACATTCGCCGATTGGATTTACGCCAAGCAAGTAATCAAGCTGACTGTTTGCACCGTTGATATATTTTTCTTCTCCTGTAAGCTGATACGCAAGCCCTAAAACGATACCGGAGTTAGCTATGGTCATATTACTACCCCAGTTGAATTTCGTCTGTGAGACCCCGTAGGCTGTATTTTGAGAGGTGTTCACGAACTTATCAGCCTGACTTATAATATTTTTCTTTGCCTTGTTATAGATATCGGATTCCTTGTCAACGTCTTTCATGGTAAGGATAGCTATATTACCGTAATCGCCTACTGTTGACCAGTCAAGACCGGTAAAAGCTGAAACGCCGTCCATGTAACTTATATCGCCGGTAGCCCTGTACATCTGTGTGGCAGCCCAGTAACGTTCGTCTGTGTCGTATCTGTCACCGTAATCGCCGGTGACAATATCTTCCGGATTTTTGAAGATAAATTCCGGATGTTCTTTAAGAAAACTCCATGCTTTCTTTGCACAGTCAAGACATTTTTCCGCAAAATCGCTGTCAACGTCCTTGTAGTACTCGTAGGCGAGTGCCATAGACGCACAGAAATCAGCAGTAGCAGTAGTTGAAATTTCCGTAACAATAAGAGGTTGAGTTTCTTTTTCGGGCATAACGTAACCTGGGAAAGATTCGCATGAAACTTTATGATGTACGCCACCATTGGAATCCTGCATTTTAATCATCCATTCAAGTTCAAAACGTACTTCATCGAGAATATCCGGAACACCGTTGTTACTTTCGGGAATGCCTATATTGTCGCTGTAGAGTGACGGATTAGCACCGTATGCATAAAGTAAATCGGCTACTGCCTTGGCTGCCGGTACTACATAACGTCCGTAGTCACCGGCATCATGCCAACCGCCTGATACATCTATTTTCTGGTCTGTACCGTATACGGTAGCGAGGGTATCGTGACAAGCCTTATGACCGAAAGTATCATCATTTACTTCCACGCCACAACGCTGTAGATATAACATTTTAATGCTGTCATCGAGCAGGTTATTATAGACATTATCACCGATTTCAAAAACGTATGAATCATCAAGTCCGCCATATGATATGTAATATCTTCCGGAGGTTGTAACTGCCGAAAAATCAGCCTTGTAGTTTGTTTCATCAGCCAGAGCATTATGCATTGCCTCGGAAACAACACCGGTGTAAACAACTTCTTTTGTATCAGCATTAACAACTGCAAATTCATTTGTATTTACAGCGTCTGCATTTCTGATTACCGCAATTTTACGGCTGTCAGGCTTGTAACCTACCTGATTTGTCATAATATCGGGTTCGTAAGGACGTGTTGCACTGTAGTCAACTTCGGAATCGTCGATTAATTCGAGAGATACGTTATCAAGATATATTGTATGCTCCGGAAGTTCCACGCCGTCCTTTTCCTGTAAGCCACAGTTGAAAACCATTTTTGCCATTATGTCAGTATCGGCTTCCATAGTAAATTCATAATCGACGGTCTGCGGTTCGGAAGTAAGATTAAGACCTTTCCATGTGTAAGCCTGATAAGTACCGCCGTTCTGTTGAATCATGCCTTCAACGTATCTGTCGACGCTTGAAGAGATGTCGTATTTAAGACGGTATACACCATTCTGATAAAGCGGTATGATGTCGTAACATACCTGTACGGCGTAATTTACCTTGCCGGTACTGCTTACTTTAAGAGCCAGTCTGCCGTTATCTGTAGAGAGCGAACAGCTACCACCGGATTCCTTGTACGTACTCCAGCCGGAAACACCACTGTCAAAAGTAGAATTATCTATAAGATTTGATTCGGCATAAACCGGTATTGAAGCCAATGGCATAGCAGATATCATAACGCCACACATAGCAAGTAAAGCTGTACAGCGTTTAAAGAGATTTTTCTTCATATTGTTAATCCTCCATAAAATTCGTAAACTATGTTGAAATTATACTATACATTTTAAAGAAAGTATATAAATTTTATGACAAAAATAGTAAAATGATGACATTAAATCATATGATATGCTTTGTCCGGACGGAAACTTCCGGATTATAATTATAGTAGAAATATGTACTGTTTTTTGTCTGACCTCGGGATTTTACGATACTTATAATAAAATTATGACATTCAATCACGTGATTTATAGTACATATTATCTTTTAAAAAGTGACTTTTTCAATAATATTATCAGTTTCAGCGTAAAACGGTACTGTCTACAGTAAAATTTATCCTTTTGACAGACATCTCCGGTTGTAATTATAGTAAAAATATGTACTGTTTTATTGTCTCACCCCGAGGTTTTGCGATACTCATAACAAAATTATGACATTATAGTATTTTATAGCCTGACCGGTATTTCTTCGGGGTAGTACCGATAAACTTCCGGAAGACCTTAATAAAATAGCTTTGCGAACTGTATGCAAGCATATTACTTATTTCAAGGTCAGTGTATTCCGTATGAATAAGTAAAGCAGTTGCTTCTTCGATTTTCAGCTTGTTGACGTATTCGCTGAAAGTAATACCGGTTTCCTTGCGGAAGAGCCTCGAAAGATACGCCGGACTTAATTTCAGATTTTCCGCCACATCATGAAGCAAAATCCGGTTATTTATGTGACATATGATATAATTTACAGCCCTGACAATCTGTTTCGAGAAGATACCGTCCATTTTTATACGATGCATTTTTTTAGTATAGCCCTCTATCATTTCGAGATGTATCGTACGTATTTCTTCTTCGGTAGTACTTTTATCGGTTTTCATGATATAGAAATCGCTCATACTGTAGGATTCTTCCGGCGACATACCACCCTTTATACAATAGCGTGCTATCATGGTAGCGAGTACCACCATATGATACTTAAGATTGCGGATAGGGTCTTCACTGAGAACGCCACAGCCGTCAAAAAAAAGAGGTTTCATGAATATGCGGACAAGTTCAATATTTCCGGAGCATATACTTTCATAGAAAGCAATTTCCCTGTCGAAAGACGTATGCCGGAAACCGTCTTTATGTGCGATAAGAATATTATGATTTTCTTCAGACATAATGTCACCTCCGTTCCGGATAATTATAACACATATTTGACTTTCATGCAACAGACAATTAAATTTATACTTGTAAAAACGTCGGAAAAGTGATATAATTATTAATTAAGAATTAAGAATGCATAATTAAGAATTATGAATTGACTGGCGGTTATGATATGAAAAAATTTGCTGTATATAAATCAGAGACAGGCTTTTACTGTTACAGATATTTTGACAATATGGAAGAACTTTCGGGAAGTCCGTTGGAGAATATAGTCACAGCGGACAAACTGCCGGTAGTTGCCGACGATAAAGGCGGATTTTTCCGTTTCAGTCCGGAAGACTATAATTTTTCGGAACTGATTGAAACTGACAGTGATTATCCGCTTGCACTTGAAAAGATGTTTTTCAGGAATCACAGAAATTTCCGGTTAGGGTGGATTTCACCGGATGGCGATACATATTCATGCGACTATACAGGTCACAGAAAATGTGCGGTCATGATAGCAAGGGAATTTTTTCCTGATACAAAATATCCGGAACGAACTTTAGGTAGAGCAGGTTGGCTGAAAGTAATAGATTCGTGGGACGGTACGGAACGTCAGCACGGACAGTTTGTGTATTCCATGACCGGTAAAATTACGGAAAGTCAGATAAATACGCTTTTTGACCTCGGTTTATACGATAATCCGGAAGTGAAACAATTAATAATTGATAATTCATAATTATGAATTGTAAATTATTAATTATATACATTGCTATTGACAAAACGCTGAAAACAGTGTAAAATATATTTAACATATATCGTGGATTGAAATTTTTTCCGTCCGTGAAACAACACAGGAGGATTCCACAATGAACGAAACCAGATTCATAAAAACAGTTACATTCGGTGGTTACGATAAAACCGATACCGAAGAACATATAAAAAATCTCTATACCAGAATATCCGCACTTGAAACTGAACTCGGTACAACACGTCTTTTACTCGGAAATGCTGAAAATAATACTGTAATCGCTGAATTACGTGAAAAATTAGCTGAATCTCAAGCAGAAAACGAAAAACTTTCATTCAGCTTACAGACCGTTACAGCAGAAAAACAGGCTCTTGAAAATGAAATCAAAAACCTGAAATACTCCGTTTCCGAACTTGAACACAATCTCTCTGATGCCGATATGAAAATTCTTTCAATGTCGCAGAAAGACGATACGGCAGTTTTCGGGGCAGTATTCGCTTCTGCAAAGAAATCGGCAGAAGAAATCATCGAAAAAGCACGTAAAAAAGCTGAAAATCTTAAATCAGATTCCGAAAAACTCGCCGGAAACATCATAGCCGAAGCAAATAATCAGGCATCTGAAATAATCTATGACGCAGAACTTTATGCCACTGAAATGACCGCTGAAATCGAAGAAGAAAACCTTTCGGCTATACCCGAAAACATAAGGGCGGTTATTTTAAGTGAAGTGAATACGCTGTCTGAATGTATGGATAATTTCCGGAAATCCTTTACTGAATTTTTGTCAACCGGAAACAGAATCCTTGAAGAATCCGGAAACATTCTCACGGAAACAAAAAAGACCGTCACAAAAGGCGGTGTGCCGGTCTTCCGTAATATAGAAGTTGATTTACCTGAAAAACCTGTCCGTGAACCTGTCGACTATTCCTACACTACAGACAGAAAAATTCCCGAAAAATCTGCAAAACCTGAAAAAAAATATGACCCTGTAGCCGAATATTATAACAATCAGGATTATACCGTTCAGCACGTCAACGATTTTGACAGTTACGACTACGATTACAATTACGACGAAAATTCACCGGATTTTGAAGACATTGACCGTCATTACAGTACATATGATGATTTATCCGGACTGGTGCAGAATGTTCCACGTGGAACAGGCGGAATAAATTTCCGTGCGTTAGACCGTCAGGCAGAGGAGTTTATGAACACTCTTAAATCGGAAGATAATACCGAAAAAACTTCCGGAATAAACCTCGATGACCTCACCGCACAGGCAGAGGCACTTAAAGATGACGTCCCACCGCCTGAAAAGAAAAGTTCCGGAAGTATAGACCTCGCAACGCTTATGGCACAGGCGGAAGCCCTCGACGACTGATAAAAAGGAGTATATATAGATAAATGAATGAAATTATTATTGTAAAACCTGAAAAATGCGTCGGTTGTAACGCCTGCGTAAGAAACTGTCCTGCTCCGGAAGCGAATATCACGAAAATGCTTGAAGAGGGACGTTTTGTAACTACCGTCAACCCCGAAAGATGTATAACGTGCGGTGAATGCGTAAGAACGTGTAACCACGGTGCGAGAGACTACATAGACGACACTGAAACCTGTATATCACGTCTGGGCAAGGAAGAAGTTATTATACTTGTAGCACCGGCTATAAAATCTGTACTGCCGGATAAATGGAAAGGTATTCTTGACTGGTTCAGAAAAAACGGCTGTAAAATATATGATGTCTCATTAGGTGCTGACATATGTACGTGGGCGCACCTGCGTGCCATAGAGGAAAGAAGCGTCGGGAACGTAATAACTCAACCATGTGCGGCGATAGTCAAATATATCGAAATCTATCAGCCCCGACTTCTCCGGAATCTTTCGCCGATACATAGTCCTATAGCCTGTGCCGCAACGTATATCCGGAAATATATGCGACAGGATAACCCTATAGCTGTACTTTCGCCATGTATAGCCAAAAAAACGGAGTTCATGGAAACAGGACTTGTAAATTACAGTATAACTTTCCGTAAACTAATGGAATATTTTGAAAAGAATGATATAAAAATCCCGACTGATTCTTCACATGACTTTTCATATCCGTTTGAAAATCAGCAGGGACAGGTAGGGGCAGTATATCCACGCCCAGGGGGATTACGTGATAATCTGTGGTTACATAATCCGGATATAAATATAACCACGTCCGAGGGCGTACACAAGGTCTATCCGGAACTTGATATGTACGCAAATATGCCGGAATACAAACACCCCGAAGTTTTTGACGTTCTTTCCTGTGAATTTGGTTGTAATGTAGGTCCTGCCTCAGGAACTACCCAGACGGTTTTTGACGTCATGGCTACTATGCGTGAAGTAGAAAAAGAAGCCAAAAAACGTCGGAAGACTACAGGACCATTCCGTTTCGGAGAAGATAAATTATTTAAACAATTCAACGAAAAACTTGACCCGTCAGACTTCCGCAGAAATTATACTCCTATGAATCCGTCACCGATTCCCACCGGAAAACAGCTTGAAGCGGTCTATGAAATGATGGGTAAACACACCGAGGCTGACCGTAATTATAATTGTCATGCGTGCGGATACCGTTCGTGTCACGAAATGGCAGTAGCAATATGTCGGGGACTTAATACGCCGGAAAACTGTATAGTCCATGCAAAATCTGTACTCATAGCCCGACACAGTGAACTCGCTGAACAACACGAAAGACTTGCGGAAATTACTAACGAATGTCTCGAACTCTCTGAACGTCTCAAAGAAGATATAAACAGGATTACCGAAAATGTAAATAATATCGGTGTTTCGACTTCCAAAACCAGTCAGAAAGCCGGTCAGGTGAACAGTCTGCTGAATAATATCGTGATGTTCTGTAACGCAAATGAAAGTATGGATTCCGAGGGCGTACAGCAGATGACCTCTATACTTCAGATGACTATAAAGGCATTCAGCGTACTTGACGACAATGTAAATACAACAAACGAAAGTACGGAAATTATAAATAAATCCGTCGCCGAAATAACACATCTTATCGACGAGATTAATAAAACTCTCCGTAAATCCGAAAAGAAATGACTTTACAACCGGAAAATTATGTGATATAATATAATTACAGATTTTTTCAAGGAGGTCAACCCTATGGACAAAATAAAAATAGGCATTGCCGGTTATGGCAATCTCGGAAAAGGCGTAGAACTCGCCGTTAATCAGAATGACGATATGGAACTTTTCGGAGTTTTCACACGTCGTAATCCCGAAACGGTAAAGACTGTTTCCGGCTGTAACGTTTACAGTATGAACGACATAAAAAATTATCAGGACAAAATAGATGTCATGATAATCTGTGGCGGAAGTGCTACCGATTTACCCGAACAGACACCCGCACTTGCAGAAATTTTCAACGTTATTGACAGTTTCGACACACACGCAAGAATACCGGAACACTTTGCAAACGTCGATAAATCGGCGAAAGACAGCGGACATCTCGCACTTATATCACTCGGCTGGGACCCTGGTTTATTTTCACTTAACAGACTTTATGCGGAATCCATTCTGCCCGACGGAAAAACTTATACATTCTGGGGTAAAGGCGTAAGTCAGGGACATTCCGACGCTATCCGTCGTGTTGAGGGCGTAAAGAAAGGCATACAGTACACCGTACCGGTTGAAGAGGCTATGGACGCTGTACGTTCCGGAAGTATGCCTGAACTGACTACACGTCAGAAACATACTCGTGAATGCTGGATAGTACCGGAAGAAAACGCTGACCTCTCGAAAATTGAGCAGGCTATAAAATCCATGAAGAACTATTTTGACGAATACGACACAATCGTTAATTTTATTTCCGAAGAGGAATTTGACGCCGTTCATAATAAGATGCCACATGGCGGATTTGTAATGAGAAGCGGTATCACCGGTGAAAATACACATCAGATGATTGAGTATTCCCTGAAACTCGAATCCAATCCGGAATTTACCGCCAGTGTTTTAATCTGCTATGCAAGGGCTTTGTACCGTCTTAGACAAGAGGGCGTGACAGGTTGTAAAACTGTTTTCGATATAGCACCGGTATATCTTTCAAGACTAAGTCCGGAAGAGTTGAGGGCAAAAATGTTATAATAAAAAAAGTCCGGATTTCTCCGGACTTTCTGTTTTGATTAGAGTGCAGCGTGGAATGTTCTTGAAATAACGTCGTCCTGCTGTTCCTTTGTGAGCTTAACGAAGTTTACGGCATAACCGGAAACTCTTACGGTAAGTTGAGGATACTTTTCAGGATGTGCCTGAGCGTCGAGAAGTGTTTCTCTTGTGAACACGTTTACATTGAGGTGATGACCACCTTTTTCAACATAACCGTCAAGAAGTTCAATAAGGTTATTAACCTGTGTAGCATTACTTTCCATTGTTAAAAATCCTCCTTTAAAGATTTTTTATATAGACGTGAACAACCCGAAAGCCGTCCACGCCGATAGCATAAATTAAATCAGTCGTCTTCTTCTTCGTCGGGGTCAATATCGAGTTCAGTAGGTTGCATACAAGCACCTTTACCTGTACCGCAGTCGGTACTGTTGACGGTATCGACTTTCAGCCCTTCACCGTCGTCACTGGATTCGATATTTACATGACCGCTACCTTCCGCCATTAACTTGTCGATAAAATCGGCGAGTTCTTCGGGAGTACCGTTTTTGCCGAGCATATTAGGGGTAATCATGGATTATTCACCCTGACTAAGTTTGTCAATGTCGATATCGCCGACAAATACTTCCATATCCTTACCGAGTGCGTTAGGAATAATTGAGAATGTATTTGAAATGCCGTCCTGTGCGTGTTTGAACGGAAGTTTAGCAACAGAAGAAAGTGAAGCTGCTGCACCGTGTGTATCTCTGCCATGCATTGGATTTGCACCAGGAGCAAGCGGAATACCAGCTTTTCTGCCGTCGGGAGTGTTACCGGTTTTCTTACCGTAAACAACGTTTGAAGTAATAGTAAGAATTGACATTGTCGGCACGCCGTCACGATAGGTATGATGTTTTCTAATCATATCCATGAATGTACGAACAACTTTAACTGCGATATCGTCAACACGGTCATCATTGTTACCATATTTCGGGAAATCTCCTTCAACTTCGTAGTCAGTAACAACGCCGTCTTCGTCACGAATGCACTTAACTTTTGCATACTTTATAGCTGAAAGAGAGTCTGCAACGACTGAAAGACCTGCAATACCGGTAGCGAAATAACGCTTAACGTCTCTGTCATGAAGAGCCATCTGGATTCTTTCATAGCTGTACTTATCGTGCATATAGTGGATAATGTTAAGAGTATTGACATAAAGACCTGCAAGCCATTCCATCATATCGAGGTACTTAGCCCAAACGTCGTCGAAGTCGAGATAATCGCCCTCAACTGGTCTGTACTTAGGACCTACCTGAACTTTCATTCTTTCGTCGACACCGCCGTTTATAGCGTAGAGGAGACATTTAGCGAGGTTTGCACGTGCGCCGAAGAACTGCATTTCCTTGCCGACTACCATTGAAGATACGCAACAAGCTATAGCATAGTCGTCGCCGTGGATAACTCTCATCATATCGTCGTTTTCGTACTGGATAGAAGAAGTCATGATAGAAATTTTAGCACAGTATTCCTTGAATTTGCGAGGAAGTTTCTGTGACCAAAGTACAGTCATGTTCGGTTCGGGAGCAGTGCCGAGATTTTCGAGTGTATGGAGATAACGGAAACTGTTCTTAGTTACAAGGTGGTGACCGTCTATATCAACACCGCCGATAGATTCAGTAACCCAAGTCGGGTCACCGGAGAAGAGTGCGTTATATTCCGGAGTTCTTGCGAACTTGACAATACGGAGTTTCATAATGAAGTGGTCAATGATTTCCTGTGCCTCTTCTTCAGTGAGAACGCCGTTATCAAGGTCACGCTGAATGTAGATATCAAGGAATGTTGAAGTACGTCCGAGAGACATAGCTGCACCGTTCTGTTCCTTGACTGCTGCGAGATAGCCGAAGTATAACCACTGTACAGCTTCCTTAGCGTTCTTAGCAGGCTGTGAGATGTCAAAACCGTAGATTTCGCCGAGTTTTTTGAGTTCGCCTAATGCACGTACCTGTTCAGCGAGTTCTTCACGGAGACGGATATTTTTAGAAGTCATTCTCACGAGAGAAGTTTCAATCTGATGTTTTTTATCTGCAACAAGTCTGTCAATACCGTAGAGGGCAACTCTTCTGTAGTCGCCTATGATACGTCCTCTGCCGTAAGCGTCCGGAAGACCTGTGATAATAGCGGATTTACGAGCCATACGCATTTCAGGTGTATAAGCGTCGAAAACACCCTGATTGTGAGTTTTGCGGTATTCAGTGAAAATCTTTACAACTTCGTCATCAACCTTGTAACCATTCTGTTCACAAGCATTGATAGCCATTCTTATACCGCCGAAAGGCTGGAGCGAACGTTTGAAAGGCTTATCTGTCTGTACGCCGACGATTTTTTCGAGGTCTTTATTGAGATAGCCTGCATTGTGTGAGGTGATAGTGGAAACGATTTTTGTATCCATATCGAGAACACCACCGGCTTCACGTTCCTGTTTGGTGAGGTCCATGACCTGTTCCCAGAGCTTAGTAGTAGCTTCTGTAGGACCGGCAAGGAAACTCTCGTCGCCGTCGTAAGGTGTATAGTTTTTCTTTATGAAGTCGCTGACATTGATATCAGAACTCCATTTACCGGCTTTAAAGCCGTCCCATTCTTTAGCAAATTCCATAGTTACTGATAACTCCTTTTGTTTAAATTTACGTCCTTTCGGGAAACGTAATTAAAGAAAAATTTGTCTTAAATCATATTAACACAATCGTTATGAAATGTCAATGATTTTGTTAACCGTGGTTAACAGGGAATCATTTTAATTAATAAAAAATATAATCAAGAAATTTTTTCAGAAACTTCGCATGACAGCCACAAACCCGATTTAATACAGACTTTATTAAATAATTTTATAATTTTTATTGTATATTTTTCACAAAAATTTCATTTAAAATTCTATACCAAAGAAATTCTGCACAAGTTGAGTATCGGGAAACATTTCATTCAGAACACGTATTATTTCAGATTTTTCCGCAAGACCGTCGGAAAAAGCAGTAGCACTACCGCAAGCCGTCCCGAGTACGTGAGCGAGTACGAAGTTACCGGTTTTTTCGAGACCCGCAAGGAATCCGGCAAGCATTGAATCCCCTGCACCGACTGAATTTTTTACCGTACCTTTCGGGGCTTTTATCCGGTATTCCGTACCGTCAGCGGTAAGGAGTACTGAACCTTTTTCCGCAAGAGATACTATTATATTACCTGCTCCCATTTTCTGTAATTCCCTTGCACCTGCCGATGCTTCGTCGGGAGTGTTCACAGGTCTGCCGAGAATGTCGGCGAGTTCGTGATTGTTCGGTTTTATAAGAAAAGGTCTGTACGGAAGAATTTCAAGGAGAGGTTTTCCGGAAGTATCGGCAACTATACGGATATTCCGGTGCGAAAGTCTTTTCATTATGTAAGCATAAGTATCAGGCGGTGAGGACGGCGGAATACTTCCGGCGAGTACGAGAATATCATTATTACTGAGCTTTTTGTCAAGGTCTGAAATGAAATCGTCAAGAATTTCCGACGAAATTTCCGTACCTGTACCATTTATTTCAGTTTCGTACTTACCATGTTTCAGCTTGAAATTTATGCGTGTACGCTGATTTTCAAGCCATATCACAGAGTAGTCAAGACCTGTATTGTCAAGAAGATTACAGAAAAGCCTGCCTGTTTCGCCACCACAGAAACTGTAGGCGGAAGTCTGAATGCCCAGTCTTTTAAGAATAACTGAAATATTTATACCTTTGCCACCTGCCGTAAGGTGCTGGAAATCCGCACGGTTGACGGCATTTTCCGTATAGCCGGTAACATTCATTGAACAGTCAACAGCCGGATTCAGTGTGACAGTAACTATCATAAAAAAAAAACACTCCCTTTATTTAATTGATAATTAATAATGCATAATTATGAATTTATCTAATCTAACCTAACCTAATCTTATCTTACCTTACCTGCGTCAACCATTCGTCCACGAATCGTCGACGGCTTATTAATTATGAATTAATAATTATGAATTATGAATTGATTATATCATACTGTCCAGAAATAGTCAACCGGTTTATAATTAAGAATTAAGAATGCATAATTAAGAATTAAATCAATTAATAATTATGAATTATGCATTGTGAATTGTAAAGAAATGTGCTATAATAGAGGAGGCTTTCAGATGCACAGAAAATATCTGAATTATATCATCATTGCAGTACTTTTACTGACAGTCTGCATTGCCGTGAAGAATTTTCATGTTATATCTGAACTTTTCCGGAAGTTTTTCACAGCGGTAACGCCTCTTGTTACGGGCTGTGCTATGGCTTACATACTCAATATAATAATGAACTTCTATGAAAAACATTATTTTCCGGAAACAGATAACGATTTAATAAAAAGGTCAAGAAGACCTGTCTGCCTGATACTCTCATTTGCGAGTGCCTTACTGATAATAGTACTTGTTGTAAGTATAGTATATCCGGAAATTGAAAAGGCATTCCGGATAATATGCGGTGAAATTCCTGAAATATTCTCACAGCTACAGCGGTACGCCGGTACTAAACTGAAAGAATTTCCGGAAATACAGCATTTTTTCAGCAGTATAGAACCCGATATTATGAGAATTTCAGATACTTTCGGTAATGGTGCATATAATATATTCGATACGCTATTGTCTTTCATAGGGTCAGCAATATCTTTTGTTGCCGATATTATAATAGCCGTAATGTTTGCCCTGTATATACTTATGCGCAAGGATAAACTTTCCCACAGTCTGCACCGTCTGGAAAAAGTACTTCTCAACAAAAAAACACGAAGATATTTAAATCACGTACTTGAAACGGCAGATAATATTTTCCGTAATTTTTTTGTAGGACAGTTCACGGAGGGAATTATTATCGGTGTACTGTGTTTCACCGGTATGACTTTTCTGCATCTGCCGTATGCGGTCATGGCAGGGACTGTAGTAGGCGTAACGGCTCTCGTACCCATTGCCGGAGCTATTACCGGTATGCTGATAAGTGCCTTTATAATCTTCACTGTAGACCCTGTAAAAGCTCTTGTATTCGTGATATTTCTGCTTATACTCCAGCAACTTGAAGACAATATAATTTATCCGGCAATAGTCGGGACATCTACAGGACTTCCGGCGATATGGGTACTTGCTTCTGTAACGGCTGGCGGAACTCTTTTCGGCGTGAAAGGTATGCTGTTAAGTGTACCTGTCACTGCAACGGTTTACAGACTGGCTTCAGAACTGCTTGAATACCGTGAAAATTCCATTAAAAAAGAGGATTGATTTATGGATTTTATAAACAATGAAATTTATACATTAGGTAACGTAATTATTGACGGAAGTTTCCATACACAGAGGGCTGACGAAACTTTCTTCCGGTATTTCGGAAATGATGTTGTATACTCTATAAAACGTACCATAGAGGAAACAGACTTCCGGTATATAGAAGAAAGTCTTGAAACGGCATCTTCCGGAGTACCGGCAAAGACCGTCATAAGAATGAAAGGTATAAATAATTCGCTCCGGTGGACGCTTGCTTCCGTAAGAATGATTTCAGATACTCCGGAAAAACTTTTCAGTATATCGTTCAGCGATATTTTTTCCCTCGAAACGCTTGCATATTCACGTGAAAACAAGGCGTCCGAATACAGACATATTTTAAGTCTCACAAGTGACCTCGCCTTTGAGTACAGTTTTCTGACACGGAAAATAAAAATATATATGTTCGATTGTTATCGGGAAATAGTCATCACCGACTGCGATATTGATACATGGCAGAATGATTCCATAGAATCGGGATATATTCTGTCAAGATATACGGAGACTTTCATAAAACTATGTAGTGATATTAAAAATGGTGTCTATCGTTTTGACTATGAATTTGAATCTTCCATACTCACCGGTGGTAAAAACCGTGAAATGTGTTTGTTCAGGGGCATGACACGTTACAATGACCCTGATACACGAAAAGTAACCGGTATAATATCGGTAGTGAGTTCCCGACAGAAATCGAAAGACATTAACCTTGCACTTGAAGCAAACAGGGATTCATTATCCGGCGTACTCAACAAACAGGCGGTAACTTCCTATGCTATGGAACTTATTTCCGAAAAACCTTCATACAGGGTAAATATAGTACTCCTTGATATTGATAACTTCAATGAGACGGTAAATACATACGGTCATCTTTTCGGCGACGAGGTTATTTTTACAATAGCCGGAATAATAAAGACTGAAATAGGCAAGAGGGGCATAGTAGGACGTATAAGCGGAGCAGGATTTCTGATAGTCCTTGAAGATACCAAGGACGAAACAGATTTAAGGGGTATTTTACGTGCGATACGTACAAAAACCGAGTGGGCATTTAATGGACGTTCCGAGAATCTTAATATAACGTGTTCAATGGGCATATCGACGTATCCTGTTGACAGTCAGGAATATGACGAACTTTTCATGCAGGCGGACAAGGCTTTATACATAGCACAGCAGAAAGGTCAGAACAGATACGTAATATACGACGTAGAAAAACACGGAGCAGTAGAAAAAGATATGGAAAACAAAATAGCATTCCTGAGCGACAAGAAAGAAAGTTCACACAGACTTGCTTTTATAGGACAGCTTTCGGAAAATATCGTCTTCGGACAGATTCCGGATATTTCCGTACTGTTGGAGCAGACAAGAATACAGTTTCACCTTGACGATATATGCGTATTTGCCGGAAACGATATGCATTTAATACTTAGTTGCGGAAATTCCTCCGCCAAAAATGCAGACTACATTTTCAGTAACAACTATACAGAAAGATTTTCCGGTGACAGCGTACTTGTAATAGATAACGTCAACGAGTTAGAGGGCAGAGACGATAACGCCCTTAACCGTCTGAACGAACAGAATATAGGCGGTACTATACAGTATCTCATGACAGAAAATAATATTATCAAAGGTCTTATATCTTTCTGTTACGTGGGACGTTTCAAGAAGTGGTCAGTCAATGATATAAACTATCTGACCATTATGGGACGGACTTTAACAGCGATACTCAAAAAACAGGCGTATATTTAAAAAAATACTTGCAATTTTACCGGAAAAGTGATAGAATAATTTCCGGTATAAAATTTACAGGAGGTTTTTTTATGGACAGAATAGCATTTTTCAAGGATTTGGCGATAATAATAGTCAGTGCCAAACTGTTCGGACTTATCGCACAGAAACTCAAAGCACCGCAGGTAGTCGGGGAGATAATAGCCGGATTAATTATAGGACCGAGTTGTTTAGGACTAATGGGCGGTTCAGATTATGCCGGTACGGATTATCTTTCATTGCTATCGGAAATAGGTGTAGTAATGCTTATGTTTTCTGCCGGTCTGGAAACGAATATGAAAGACCTGCTCCGGACTGGTTGGAAAGCACTGATAATAGCACTTGTCGGGGTATTCGTGCCACTGGCTGGCGGTACTTTATTGTACAGTTGTTTCTATGGCTTCGGAGCGGTAGGAAGTGAAGAATTTTTCCGTGCGGTGTTCATAGGCACTATCATGACCGCTACTTCCGTCGGAATAACGGTACAGACCTTAAAGGAGTTAGGACACATAAAGGAAAGTATCGGAACGCTTATTTTAAGCAGTGCGATTATAGACGACGTTATAGGAATAATAGTCCTGACGTTTGTAATCGGTTTCAAGAATCCGGATTCAAAGCCGTCAGATGTTTTAATCAGTACCGGACTTTTCATACTGTTTGCGTTTGGTATAGGATTCGCTATGTACTACATCTTCAAACTGATTGACAAGAGATACGAACATCATCAGCGTATACCGATATTAAGCCTTGCAATGTGTATGTTCATGGCGTTTTCGGCGGAAGAATTTTTCGGTATAGCCGATATTACCGGTGCATACGTAGCCGGACTTATTCTGTGTAGTCTTAAGGATTCCGACTACATAGCACGGAAAGTAGATATAAATTCCTATATGATTTTCGGACCTGTATTCTTCGCAAGTATCGGACTTAAAACGGAGTTAAGCGGATTCAATAAGGAACTTGTATTATTTTCGGTAGGATTCGTACTTGTTGCATTACTTACGAAAGTAATCGGATGCGGACTTACTGCAAAATTAATGAAATATAATCTCCGTGACAGTCTTAAAGTAGGCGTCGGCATGATGACCCGTGGTGAAGTCGCATTGATAGTAGCACAGAAAGGACTGTCAGTAGGTATGTTGGATTCAAAATACTTTGCGTGTGTGATACTGCTTATAATAGTATCTTCGGTAGCTACTCCGATTATACTGAAATTCCTTTACAAATCAGACGAAAATAATAATTCAGAATTAAGAATGCATAATTAAGAATTAATTTAATTAATAATTATGAATTATGAATTAAATTGTAATCATTTATTAATTGACTTTTTTTGCGGTATATGATATAATGTCATTCAGGACAGTTCGTTTGCACCAATCCTGTCATTAAATAAAACTATGGGCATTGTATTATATTTTTTAACTATTCTGATTATACGATACAGCCGGTTATTTTTACGGCTGTATTTTCTTTAAGGGGAGTATATATGTATTATCTTAAAACTTCGTCGGCATTCGATTCCGCACATTTTCTGTCCGGATACGACGGCAAATGTAAAAATATACACGGACACAGATGGGTAATAGAAGTAAAAATAAAAGGTCAGGAACTACAGAAAACCGGTAACGAAAAGGGTATGCTGACCGATTTCGGCAATCTGAAAAAGACCGTCCGAGACCTTGCGGAAAGTTTTGACCATTCATTTATATACGAAAAGAACACTCTTAAACCGTCGACGATACAGGCACTCAACGACGAGGATTTCCGGCTTATAGAAGTACCGTTCAGACCTACTGCCGAAAATTTTGCACATTATTTTTATGATATTCTTTCCGGTGAGGGTTTCGAGTTAGCAGATGTTACAGTATACGAAACACCCGATAATTGTGCGGTATACGAGGGGGCTTGTTGAAATGTTTCCGGTAGCTGAAAAATTCGTCAGCATAAACGGTGAGGGAAAATGTGCCGGTGAACTCGCTGTATTTATACGTTTCCGAGGTTGTAACCTGAAATGCTCCTATTGCGATACAACGTGGGCAAATACCGGAGACTGTCCGGCGGAAATGATGTCTGTTGAAGATATAGTTTCATACGTCAACGAAGAGGGCGTAAAGAACGTCACACTGACCGGTGGCGAACCATTACTACAGGAAAATATTGATATACTGGTTGAAAGTCTCATTAAAAGCGGTCATAATGTGGAAATCGAAACTAACGGAAGCATTTCCATTGAAAAATTTTCCGGAAAACTTTACAGACCGGATTTCACGATAGATTATAAATTGCCGTCGAGTGATATGGAAAGTTTCATGAATACCGGAAATTATGCGTATCTTACGGAAAAAGACGTCATAAAATTTGTTGCAGGAAGTGTTGCAGACCTCGAAAAAGCTACTGAAATTATAGAAAAATTTTCGCTTACAGAAAAGTGTCATGTTTATGTAAGTCCGGTATTTGACAGAATAAATCCGACGGAAATAGTCGATTTCATGAAACTTAAAAATTTAAATAAAGTCCGTCTGCAATTGCAGTTACATAAATTTATATGGAATCCGGACGAGAGAGGAGTATAATTTATGGACAGGGAAAAAATTAAGTACCACATAAGAGGATTGTTAGAAGCTATCGGCGAAAACCCTGACCGTGAGGGTCTGAAAGAAACACCGGAAAGAGTTGCCGGTATGTACGAGGAAGTCTTTGAGGGTATAGGCTATTCAAATCACGAGATTGCCGAAATGTTCGGGAAAACTTTCGAGGCAGTCGAAAGCAACTCACAGACGGCAGTAGTTATGAAAGATATAACCGTTTTCAGTTACTGCGAACATCATCTTGCATTGATGTACGATATGACCGTAAATGTCGCATACGTCCCGAAAGGCAGGGTATTAGGACTTAGTAAGATAGCACGTATATGTGATATGGCATCAAAAAGACTACAGTTACAGGAACGTCTTGGGCGTGACATTGCGGAAATAATTTCAGAGGCTACCGGTTCGGAAGATGTAGGCGTAAAAATAGTAGGCTCACATAGTTGCATGACCGCACGTGGTATCAGAAACGCATCGTCTAAAACAGAAACACGTACTTATTGCGGTGCGTTCAGGGATAAAAGAGACCTACAGGAGTTGCTTGACTGATGTATATTGATATTCTGAAAAAGATTGTAAATAATTACGAATACTATAAAAACATTGCGGTAAATCTTGAATGGTCTGAATTTAACAAAAAATATTATGACTGGTATAAAAAATATCCGGTTGGAATATCTGTCAGTATATATGAATTTCCGGAGAACTATATAAAACAAAACTTTGAAAAGGCATACACACAGACAGTATTATTACAAATGGCTTATTGTGAGGAATGGGAGCAGGATTTCTGGAAAATTCCGTTGTCTGAACGTCTGCAATATATGACGCAGGCGGAAAAATTTTATTCAGATTATATTACTTACAATGAATTACGCTTGAAATATGTCACAGAAGATTATCTTATAGAGGAAATAAAATGGCACGCCGGTGAAAATGATATTCCGGAAAGTGAGATAAATTTAGTTATTCCATATCTGACAGGAGCAGAAAATATTGAAATAGGTGGTGGCTATTCTGGAGACCATACATTTATATCAATAAAAGACAATTCCATTATGCTTATTGAGTGCGGAACATGGGGTTCATAAAAAGGAGGATTTTTTTTAATGAAAGCACTTGTACTTTTCAGCGGAGGGGTTGACAGTACAACCTGTCTCGCTATGGCTGTAGAAAAATACGGAGCGGAAAATGTTATAGCACTGTCGATTTATTACGGTCAGAAACACAACAAGGAAATTGAATGTTCACGGAAAATAGCCGATTATTACGGCGTACAGCTGAAAACTCTTGACCTTGCATTGATTTTTGCGGATTCAACCTGCTCACTGCTGAACGGTTCTGATACGGAAATACCTAAAGAAACGTACGCCGAACAACTCTCCAAAACGGACGGTAAGCCGGTATCTACATATGTACCGTTCAGGAACGGTCTGTTTCTGTCATCGGCATCGAGTATAGCATTATCTAACGACTGTTCAGTAATTTACTACGGCGCACACAGTGACGATTCCGCCGGTAACGCCTATCCGGACTGCTCCGACGATTTCAACAACGCTATGAATCGTGCGATATACTTAGGTAGTGGCGGACAGCTTGAAATCATTGCACCGTTTGTAAATCTTACAAAAGCGGACGTTGTAAAGAAAGGTCTTGAATTAGGCGTACCGTATGAACTCACATGGAGTTGCTACGAGGGCGGTGATGTTCCGTGTGGTACGTGCGGAACTTGTCGGGACAGAATAAGGGCATTTGAGTTAAATGGCGTTACAGACCCACTTTTCAAAAGTAAAAAGGAGAATTAAATTATTATGGAAAAACAGTCCGGAACGCTTATTTTAGGTGGAGTGACGTTTGAACTTGACGACTGTGAAGACACAAGGCTGTACATTTTCGAGAGTGACGAATATGAAAATACTTTAACAATTTCATTTGATTTGAGATTCAAAGAAGCAATATTTGACGGTGAAAAAATTTCGCCGTATCTCTGCATGAATCAACATGAAACACATAAGTCTGAAATCAGTGAAATTGTCGGCGATACATATTCTGTAGACAGTCCGGAAGAGGCTGACGAAAGAGAAGATACGCTTTATATTTACGAACATGAACCGTTTGAAAAATACAGTCTTACAATACTTGATATATCCGAAGAAATGATGCATATCAGCATTGAGGGAACGGCTATAACTGACGGTTATTCACAACCGTATGAAACGGCTGATTTTTCAGGGGATTTCATGTTAAGATATAAATAAATTTTTTTATGGAGGTATTCTTATTATGGATATGAATTTTCAGGAAGAAATGAAGAAAATGTTTGAGGAAGTAATGAACGGTATAAAAACCGGTACTTCCGAATTTTTCGAGGAAAAACCCGAACAGGAACATAAAGAAACCGTCGTGAACAAGACACGTTTCGGAGAGGGTTTACAGAATCTCGGCAAAAAAGATACAAAGTACGCTACAGATTACGCACCGGAAGTTCTCGAAACTTTCGACAACAAACATCCCGACCGTGACTATTTTGTAAAATTCAACTGTCCGGAGTTCACCAGCCTGTGTCCGATTACAGGACAGCCGGATTTCGCTACTATCTATATATCGTACATTCCGGATAAAAAAATGGTTGAAAGTAAGTCGCTGAAACTGTACCTGTTCAGCTTCCGTAATCACGGAGATTTCCACGAGGACTGTGTGAACATCATCATGAACGATTTAATAAAACTCATGAATCCGAAGTACATTGAGGTGTGGGGAAAATTCCTCCCACGTGGCGGAATATCCATTGACCCTTACTGCAATTACGGCAGACCTGATACAAAATGGGAAAAACTCGCATGGGAAAGACTTTCGCACCATGACTTATATCCAGAAAAAATAGATAACAGATAAGAAAATTAATAATTAAGAATTACAAAGATAAAAGGGGAAGGAAACATGAAAAACTTAAGGAAAAAAATATCAGCCGTAATGCTCTCCGCCATGATGCTTACCGGTTGCGGACAGGTGGTACAAAATATGCAGGATATACCGGTAATGAACAACGAACAGCCCGAAACTCCGCAGGAAAAACAGTCCGGTGAAAATCAGCAGTCAACCGCAAAGGGATATATCGCCGGAAATGTCGTCACCGATACCACAACGGCAGAAACTTCCTCTGTCGTCAGGTCTGGTACTGTCGCTACGGAGTACAAGGCAAAAATAGCTACAGAAACCGCTACAGATACTACCACTACTACAATTTCACCGAACGTCACAAGAAATAACGGTATACAATACGGTACTACACACGTAGTAATAGTAAATCCTAATCTTGATACTTCCGGACTTACTAAAAGAACCGTCGCACAGGCAGAAACTACTACAGCCACGACTACAGCTACTACCACCACTACTACAAAGACTACTGCAAAAAATACTGTCGGGAATAATACTACTACAACGACAACATCAGCCTTAAATACGGCTGTACCGGCAACTACAACCACTACGACGACTACAACTTCCGCCACAACGACTACTACTACAACTACCACAACAACAACGACTACTACGACTACTACAACCACCACTACAACTACTACAAAACCGGATAATCCGCAGGGACTTCTTAATCAGATGTCGCTTGAGGAAAAAGTCTATCAGATGTTCATGGTAAAGCCGGAACAGATTACCGGAGTTACGCCGACTACTTCCGCCGGTGAGACTACAAAAAACGCCATCACAGAATATCCTGTAGGCGGACTGATATATTTTGCGGATAACCTTGTTTCAGTACCACAGACACAATCCATGCTTGAAAACGTACAGCAATACGCAAAGGATTCCGCTGGTGTTGGAATATTCACGGCTATCGACGAAGAGGGCGGTATAGTCGCACGTGCCGCACAGAAATTAGGTACTACAGCATTCTGGAATATGCAGTCGTACGGCGAAAGAAACGATTACAACGAGGGGTATAACATAGGCTATACAATCGGCACAGACCTTAAAAATCTCGGCTTCAACGTGGATTTCGCACCGGTTGCGGACGTAAATATAAATCCTGCTAACGAACTCGGCAATCGTATATTCAGTAGTGACCCGTCTGTAGTTGCGAATATGGCTACAGCAGTCGCAAACGGTTTGCAGAATGCCGGAGTTTCGGCTACATTCAAGCACTTCCCCGGTTTAGGAGCGGAAGACGGTAATACACATAACGATTCGTTCGTAGTAATAGACCGTACTGTTGAACAGCTCCGTGAAAGTGAGTTTGTACCGTTCCGTACCGGAATAGAAAACGGTGTTGATTTTGTAATGGTAAGCCACCAGATTGTGACAGGTTTCGGCGACGACCTACCGGCAGACCTGTCATATACTGCCGTTACAGAATATCTCCGTAATGAACTCGGATTCGACGGAATAGCAATCACGGACGCACAGCAGATGAACACAATTTCAACGGTTTACTCGTCCGGAGATGCCGCCGTAAAGTCTATACAAGCCGGTATTGACATAATTCTTATGCCGGAAAATCTTCCGGAAGCGGTAAATGCTGTATGTAATGCAGTAAATAACGGCTCTATATCGGAAAACAGAATTGACGAGAGTGTTTCACGTATTTTAAACAAAAAATACGAACTCGGATTATTTTAACATACGGAATACAAAAAAATTCCCTGCTCAGACAGGGAGTTTTTTTTATTTAATATCCAGTATTTTCAGGAACATTTCATTTATTTCAGACCAGTTGTTTTTACGGTCATCTGAAATAGTACCGGCATAATTTTTTATATCCGTAATATTTTTTTCAATGTAACGGTCAAGTGCCGGAATATGTTTACCGGTAGCAGTTTCAGGAATTTCAGTTTTTATCCGGATAAGTTCGGAAATTACAGGTTTTATACTATCGTCGGCGACAGCGGAGACAAGTTCACTGAAAAGTACTGGTGGCGGAGTTTTGTTTTCGAGAATCCACAGACAAGCCATTACAGGACGTATCACATAGAAGTACTTTTTATATTTAATATTTTCCTGATTAAGATGTTTGCTACTGGTGGAAATCGCTGTACTTATATAATGATATATTCCGGATTTGCATGAAAAAAAGCTGTCAAATTCAGGAGTAAGTTGTTTTATGATGTCGTGTGTACTGTAGACTATCGGGGAATGAATCCATTCAAAGACAGTCGGGTTAGAATTATGGAGCAGGCGTAAAGTCTTGGAAATATCCCAGCCGTTTATGTCGTAAACGTCATTTAATTCGCACTCAATGACATCACGTGTTTTATCCAGACGCAAGTAATAATTTTCCGGACGTACATAAATAAATCTCACATCATAATCGCTGTCGGGTGATGCAAACCCCCATGCACGACTACCGGATTCAACTGCATGAAGAATCCTGATATTTTCCGTTTTTTCCGTAGTAACCAGTTTTTCAGAAATATTTTCCCATACTGACATATAATCACCTCTTATAAATATTATACTTTTATTTCACCGCTCATAAACTTAGGAAGCAGGGAATCACGCAGGGCGGAAAGATTATTATTTTCAAAACAAATTTCAGCTATCATCTCATATATTGGAGATATTATATTTTTATAAATTTCAGTGTTTTCTTTATGTGGAATATAAACTGGCAGACTTTCAACATTTTGTTTATTTATATGTTGCTGTGCTCCGCCTGTCTGGTGTGAAATAAGTTCTTTAATGTTTGCTTTGATAAATGGGAAAATATATTCGTAAGGCAAAGTTTCATTCGGAATTATTCCGACAATTGACTGATTAGTACAGCTTGATATTTCAAGTAAACTGACCTTTCCCAATGTTGCTCCGGTAATTGCTAATACAGTAGTTTTTTCAGGTAATAATTTTGTTGAGGAAGAATTTAACCCTTTTTCTGTTATAAATTCGCTTGGTGATGTTATTCTGAAACGGTTTACTTCACCGGAGTTTATCCAAGAAATATTACCATTCCAATATTCATGATTTTTCCGGCTTGGTGTTCCGCCGAGAATACAAGAACATACTTCACCTAAAGTTGTTATTTTCCAGTCATTAGGCATAACGCCCCCGAACGGCTCAAAATCCACAAACCAGCTTTTAAAAATTGCCTGTGCCTGCTCCTCTAAGTTTTGGTTTATACGGTTGTTTAACTCTATTTTGTCGTCAAGTGTCGACAGAACAGAAGCTATTTTACATTGTACTTCCATTGAGGGCAGATTTATTTCAAACGAGTTTAAAATTTTTGCGGTCAGAAACTGGGTAGCAGTACCTTGTGAAATTCTTCTGAAGTCTTCGAGACAAAGTTTTAAATAATAGTATAAATATTTTAAATTGCATTTTTCAGAACCTGTAAATACATATGTACGTTGATAAGCGTTAAATTTTCCGTTATAGAATTTTATATTGAAGTTACCGTTGGCATTATTTCCGGCAAGTAAAATAGCTTCCTGATTAAAAGCATAATCATTTATTCTTAATGTTTCCGGAGAACAGGTAAAAAACGGATATTTTCCGTATTTAACTGCCATATTGGAGTTAAGTTTTCCTGTAGTAAAAGAACAAATTTCAGATAATTTTACGGTTTTGAAATTCATATAAATCACCTCACAGATTATTCTAACATTAATTATTATCAATGTCAACGGATTTTTAAATTATTGTATTGACATAGGAAAAAAAATGTTGTATAATATTACCGGCGGAAAAAATGTCAGCAGTTTTGACCGTCCACTCCTGATAAGTCGCAAAGGAGCAATTATTATGAAATTTTCTAAAATGCACGGTATAGGCAATGACTATATCTATATAAACTGTTTTGAAGAGACAGTCGAAGAACCGGAAAAAGTTTCGGTTATCGTGAGTGACAGACACAAGGGCATAGGCTCTGACGGTCTTGTACTTATTATGCCGTCGGATAAAGCGGATTTCCGTATGCGTATTTTCAATGCGGACGGTTCGGAAGCCATGATGTGTGGTAATGCTACACGTTGTATCGGAAAATATGTCTACGATATGGGCATGACCTCAAAGACAGACATCACACTTGAAACAAATTCCGGAATAAAGTATCTTAAACTTTTTACCGAAAATAATAAAGTGAAACTGGTACAGGTTGATATGGGAAAGGCTATTCTGAACCCTGTGGAAATTCCGGTAAAATCCGATATGGAAAGATTTATAAATCAGCCTGTAACGGTTGCCGGAAAAGTCTGGAATATGACCTGTGTTTCTATGGGTAATCCGCACGCCGTAATATTTACCGATAATGTCGATGGTCTTGACCTTGAAAAAATCGGTCCGGATTTTGAAAACCACGAAATTTTCCCGAACCGTGTAAATACGGAGTTCTGCGAGGTCATAGACAGTCATACACTCAAAATGCGTGTATGGGAACGTGGTAGCGGTGAAACTTTCGCCTGTGGTACAGGTACGTGTGCTACAGTAGTAGCCGGAGTACTTAACGGAATATGTCCATATGACGAGGAAATACTTGTACACTTACGAGGTGGCGACTTACGTATAACATATAAGTCTGACGATACTGTTATGATGACCGGTGAAGCGGAATACATATGCGACGGAAATATTTCTGAAGAATTTATCAACTCAAAAAAGGAGAATGTCATATGCCGAAACTGAACGAAAATTTTCTTAAACTGGAAAAAAATTATCTGTTTATAAATATCGCAAAAAAAATAAACGCCTTTAAACAGGCAAATCCCGACGCTGATATAATCCGTATGGGTATAGGAGATGTTACACTTCCGATAGCCCCTGTAGTAGTCGACGCTATGAAAAAGGCTTGCGACGAAATGGGTGTTAAAGAAACTTTCAAAGGCTACGAGGACAGCGGAGCAGGTTACGACTTCCTGAAAAATGCGGTATCGGGTTATTATAAGTCAATCGGTGCAGACATTTCGCCGGAAGAAATCCGTATAAATGACGGTGCAAAAAGCGATTGCGGAAATATAGTCGATATTTTCGGTGACGATAATATTATACTGGTCACTGACCCTGCATATCCTGTATACGTCGATTCAAATTTAATGAGTGGCAGAAAAGTAATCTATGCCGATTCCAATGAAGAAAACGGATTCGCCGGAATGCCCGATTACGACGTACACGCCGATATTATATATCTGTGTTCGCCGAATAACCCGACAGGTTCGGTATATACACGTGAACAGCTTGCCGAATGGATTGACTACGCCAAGAAAAACAACGCCGTAATTATTTACGATTCCGCCTACGAGGCATTTATTACTGACCCTGATATACCGAGAAGTATTTTCTGTGTTGACGGTGCTAAGGAAGTAGCTATTGAAATGTGTTCGCTGTCGAAGACCGCAGGTTTTACCGGTATGAGATGCGGTTATACAGTCATTCCGGACGCTCTCAAAGTCACCGCAAGCGACGGTACGGAAGTATCAGTATCGCAGTTGTGGGGCAGACGTCAGGGCAGTAAATTCAATGGCGTATCATATCCGGTACAGCGTGGTGCGGAAGCGGTATTCACTGAAGAGGGTCTGAAACAGATTCACGAAAATATAGCCTACTATCAGGAAAATGCACGTATTATATCGGAAACAATGTCTGAACTGGGTGTCAAATTCACCGGCGGAATAAATTCGCCGTATATATGGTTTAAATGTCCGTGTGGTATGGGTAGCTGGGAATTTTTCGATACAATGCTTGAAAAAATAGCAGTAGTCGGTACACCAGGGGCAGGGTTCGGCAAGAATGGCGAGGGCTGGTTCAGACTGACGGCTTTCGGTGACAGACAGCGTACTATTGAAGCTATGGAACGTTTCAGAAAACTTCTCGGCGAATTAATGAAATAAAAAGGAGTTTTTAAGATATGTCAGGAAAAATCGGACTTGTATTAAGTGGCGGAGGTGCTAAAGGTGCTTACGAAGTAGGCGTATATAAAGCACTTTCGGATATGGGCGTACTTCCGTATATAGACACCATAGCCGGAACATCTGTCGGGGCATTGAATGCCACTCTGCTGGAAAGTCAGGGTGCTGAATATGCACAGAAAATATGGAATAATCTTAAAACATCTGACCTGTTGAATCCGGATACAGACCGTATTTCAAGAGCGTTGACGCCTTATAACAATCTTCCTGACCTGACATTTTCAAACCCTATAGACCGTGCAGTTTCAAACGGTGTGAATTTTTTCCGTACAATCGCACGTGGTGACGGAATTGCAGAATTTATCCGTGAGGGATTGCCTTTCAATCAGAAAAAAATAGCCGAACTTATTGACAATCACGTTGATTTCAAGAAAATCCGCCGGAAATTGTACGTCGTCTGTACGGATTATTTATCAACCCCGAAATTTTTCATACTGAATCAGCATTATCCGCAGACACAGAAAAAAATTATTCTTGCTTCTGCAACTCTTCCGGTAGTATATACCGGTACTGACGGTGTGGAAATAAACGGCATAAACTATTTTGACGGCGGTGTTGCCGGTGATGTAAGTAATACACCGGTATCGTGTCTGTATGATAACGGCTGTCGTAATATTATCGTGGTACATCTCAAACGTGATTACGATATGTCAAATCAGGATTACATGAAAGACGCAAATATTATAAATATATTTCCGTCAAGAAGTCTGGGAAATTTCTTCACCGGAACACTGAATCTGAATCCGGTGAAAGTTCAGGCTGATATGGAACTTGGCTACAGGGATACCGCCTTATATCGTGACAATATAGTAAATATGGTATATAGTATATAAAAGAAAATCCGGACAGTTTAAGCTGTCCGGAAATTTTTTTATTCTGCCCCTTTGCGTTTAAGTACCGCAATAATCATTTTCACAAGTATTTTAATATCAACTGCAAAATTTCTGTTTTTTATGTAGTCGATGTCTGTAGTTACCCACTCATCAAACGGCATATCACTTCTGCCCTCCGTCTGACACGTACAGGCAAGACCGGTTTTGACAAGAAGTCTGTCCATTTGTTCCGGTGAATAGAGATAAACTTCTCTCGGAAGTGGTGGACGTGGACCTATAAGTGACATATCGCCCTTAAGAACGTTCAGGAACTGCGGTAACTCGTCAATAGAAGTTTTTCTGATAAACTTTCCTATTTTAGTAATACGTGGGTCTTCGTCGCTCTTGAAAGCAAGACCGTCACATTTATTAGCTTTCTGAACTTCGGCGAATTTTTCTTCAGCGTCAATGCACATTGAACGGAGTTTATACATTTTAAAGGGCTTGCCCCCTTTAGTAAGTCTCACCTGAACGAAAAACGGATTACCGCCGTCGTCGAGATATATAGCAAGTGCAAAACATGAAACAGGTATTGCAAGAACAACTATTGCACAGGAAGAAACCGCTATATCGAAAGCCCTTTTTGTCATTTTATACAGTTTACCCCCTGCCGGTCTGACCTTTGAGTGTTTAAGTGTTTCACAAACACGTTTTCTAAGGTTTTCAAGGTCTTTTTCTGTGAAATTGAGTACAGGATATTTTGTGATACCCTCTTTGTGTTTTTTACTTTCAAGTAATTTCCTTGCCTCGCCGTTGAAATCATTTTCAATCATAGTATTGCCGGCGTTTAAAATATTAGCCTGCATTTTACTCCCCCTCTGTAAAACAAGTATCTTTAAAATAAAAAAACGGAAAAAAACGTTATAACAATATAAGACCTGCGGACAGTTTCAGCGGTAATGACATTATAGCACAATGCCTGAATAATGTCAATATATATTCTCTGATTTCTTTCTACCGCCGAAGAGGAATATTACGGCAAATATCATATCTAACGTCTTTTTACTATTCTATCACATAAATGAATAAAAATCAAGTCTTTTTTGAAATACGGCTGATTTTCGTCATTTATAACAATCGGGAATGCAGTTATAGATAAAAATATATAATGCAATGACTAATTTTTATGGACTATTTATTACTATCTGTAAAATTTTTAATTTCTTCGGCTATATTTTCTACAGAACGCATAATGCCATTATGAGTACAGTTTATGGTAAACCAGTTCATTTTTTCCGCACAGTAATCGGCAGAACGCTGTGACCGTGAAAGATATTCCATATCACGTTCATGAATATCTTTTCTGGATTCGTCACTGTTGTAACGTCCGGAAATCAGTTTCTGACTTACTCCTGTATCAGTCCGGAGATATATAACCATATCCGGTTCAGGAATGCCTATATATTTATATTCAAATTCCGTAAGCCATTCAATAAAACCGTCCCACTGTTCCGGCGGAAGTTTCGCACACTGGTGTACGGCGTTTGAAGTAGTGTACCTGTCAGCGATTACAATTCCGCCGTTTTCATAGAAATCCTGCCATTTTGTACGGAAACTTGCAAACCTGTCCACTGCATAGAAAGTTGAGGCGGTATAAGGGTTTACGGAATCCGCATTTTCGCCGAAATCACCGGCAAGATACATTTTCACGAGAGACGAAGAGGGGCTTTCATAATCCGGAAAAGAAACCATTCTGACCTGCTCCCCGATACTTTTAAGATATTCAGAAAGTCTGACCGCCTGTGTATGTTTTCCGCTACCGTCGAGACCCTCTATTACTATTAATTTTCCCATATTCTGCTCCTTTTTTATAAATCAATGTCAAGTTTTTCCAGTATATCGGCATCAAACTGACTGCCGAAAACAAACATATCCTCATCAACTATCATACGGTTCATGACGTTATAAGCGGTTACATCATGCAGTCCGGCGACGGCTTTTGCGGTATCCTGAATTTCTGCCGGTGCAAAATAGCTGAAAGCAAGTCGCATTGACGGAAGTATTTCCATGAAGTCGCTGTATTCCATACCGGTTATAAGCGTATCGGTCATCTTAAGGAAAGAATCGTCAGATAAAATAATATCACGTGCGGTACTGAAAAGACCTTTTAAAAAATCAGCACCCTGTTTTTTAATTTCTGTAGTTCCGTTGAGATAGCCCGACATAGCATTTTCAACATCTGTACGCCTTGAAGAGTTGATAGCATACAACAGACCTGATACAGCACCATATACAGAGGGTTCTTTAATATCCGCCTGTGCCATTACGTCAAGAGTTTCCGTAAATACTGAAAGTTCTTCCGGTAAGATGTTTCCTGCTATACCGTACATTGTTTTAAGTACGGAAATTACTTCTTCTGCACGTTCGGACGATACACTCACCATTGACGGCAGTGAAATTATAAGTTTTTCAAAACATTTCCGGATATATTCCAGTGAAGTATTATCGGAAAATTTATATAACTGTTGCAGACTGTTAAGTGTTTCAAATTTCCGGAGACCTTTTCCGACTGAAAAGAAATCACCGTCATTAGTAAGTATAATGTCAATGAGTTCAGTTTCAGATTTTGTAAGAGGTATTCCCATAAGAAAACAATCGACGGCAATTCCGGCTGATGTTTCACAACGCATACTGTCACGGAGACGGCGTACCGCAACAGTAGTACAGGCTTCTTCAATCGTGAAACCGTCTGTAGTATGGTCAATAAGTGAAGAATCCGTTTCCGGAGTGCGTGCATAATTCCATATTTCACGGACAAGGCTTTTTCCGGTATTATTATTGAAATCCCTGCCGTTTTTCATATATGCAAATCCGGTATCAAGAAAATTCATTCTGTGAAAGAAACGGCTTTTTTCAATATCTTTCGGCTTCTGAAAAATTGATAATTCAATATTATTTCTTGTAACGTCGGTTATTTTGAGACGTAATTTTTTTGCCTGCTCCTCGAAATCGGTTATAAGTGGCGGAACGTGTGTCTTGTCGCCTATGTAACCTACTTCCTTACAGGTTGCGAGTTTCCGGAGAATGTCAAGAGGCTGTGCGGAAGATATAGTTTTTTCGCCCTTTATGAAAGTACTTGTTATAGCGTCGTAAAGTTCGTACATACCGGACTGTCGGGAATTTCTTAACGCTGAAAGACCGTCCATAAGCGACTTTGCGGAAGTGACATCAGATATTGATACTGGAATATCTTTTTTATTGGTATGCTTTGCGGTCTGTACAAGTAAATCAAAAGTGAGGTCATTATATACATTTTCCGGCGAATTTTTTTCAAGTAATTTATTTATTACGGAATCGTAAAAAGCCGGATAACTCATGCCGGAAGCGTAACCATGTAATGCATCTGCCGATTCATACGAATAAGCCATAGGATAGCAACCATGTTGTTTTGCGGAAATTCTATGCAGTTTCGGCGATTTTATTTTTTTTGTGTTGATAAGGTCATAAAGTCCCTTGCTATGAAAACCACCGGTCACGACGAGAATTTTATTATAAATTTTCATAGCTTCAGTAATCCGTTTCGCCATATGACTTTCACGGGATGTTGTACCGTCGGTCAGCATATCTTCCGGCGGAGTTTCCGAACGTGTTATAATACAGTAAGTATGCATCTGTCTGACGAAGTTTTCCGGCGTGAGATAAAGACCGGCTATTTCAAAATATTTTTCCCAGAACTCCTCAAAATTACGGACGTTTGTATTTTCGCAGATTTTTTCATAGAATTTACTGTAAATAAGTCTTGAATCGTCGGCGTAACTGTGTTTGTCAGTATTTTTCCGTAAGCCTTTCTGACCGGTAGTATTAATAAGAATATCACAGTACGGTAAGTCTATGAATTTTGCAGGAATACCCATTATACCGGCTTGTTTAAGGGCATTGTATTCCGGCGACGAGTACAGAAACGGATAGTAACATTTATAGTCCGTACCGTCTTCGCTGACGAGTTTTTTTAAATCCTTGTAATAATAGTATATCGCTACCGGAAGTTTAGTATTTTCGTCAGTGAGTACCGGTATAAGACCGTCAGCATTTTCCGGACCTTCAATAAGAATTATTTCCGGCTGATATTCCCTGATAGTCCGTATAAGCTGATACGAACACACAGGGCTATGATGTCTGACCGGAAAAAACAAAACTTTTCCGGTGAGGTCATACGGAATCATTTCAGTAATTTTGCTGTCTCTGAATATTTTTTCCATAATCCGTTACCTTTACCCTTTTCCTTGACTACCGTACGGAAATAAGCCTTTAATTTTTCGAGGTCATCTTTGTTTTCCTTGCATACAGCACCTAAAAGACTTTCCGTCATAACGCCTAAATCAATTTTACCGTCGCCATAGTACCATGCATGACTTATAGTCTGATAGTACACTGAAACGGCTTCGGCGGTACTCATAACGGCGGTGGGCTTGTCAATGAGTGTACCTTTTTCGGTTATACCCTCTCTTAATTCGTGATACGTAACCGCAAGGAGTTCCGCAACATCTGTATCAACCGGCATATCAATATTACCGGCTTTTGCGAGATTCTGTGCCTCACGGACTATAATTTCCTTTTCAAGCCTTACATCTTTTACAGGTTCTACAGTCTCGAAATTAAAACGTCTCTTCAAAGCTCCGGACATCTCATTTACACCCTTATCACGAGTATTTGCCGTGCCTATGATATTGAATCCGGATTTTGCAAGAATAATACCGTCGTCAGCGAGTTCCGGAATAATAAGTATCTGGTCACTCATTACGGAAATCAGACTGTCCTGAATTTCCGCAGGTGTACGAGTTATTTCCTCGAAACGTGTGAAGATACCCTTTTCCATACCCACGAGTAACGGCGACGGTACGAGGGCTTCACGGCAAGCACCTTTTGCAAGGAGAAGGGCATAATTCCAGCTGTACTTAATCATGTCTTCAGTAGTTCCGGCTGTACCCTGTACGGTATTGGTACTTATTCCGCAACAACCGGCGGAAAGCAGTTCGGAGAGCATAGTTTTCGCCGTACCAGGTTCGCCGACAAGCATTAAACCACGATTTCCGGCAAGAGTTATGATACATCTTTCAACAAGAGCGTCATTACCGTAGAATTTTTTAGGGATTTCAACGTTTCCGTCATCTGTTTTTACTTTACCGCCGAGAATGAAAGTCCGCACGGCTTTCGGAGAGAGTTTCCAGTTTTCCGGACGTTTTCCGGTATCGTACTTTGCGAGTAATTCGAGTTCGTCAGCATAACGGACTTCAACAGGTGGTTTGATTGAATTTTTTTCCATAATATAAATAAACTCCTTTATTTTCAAGCGTTGCCGAGTGACGACAACTGCATAATTATTTCACTGAAATAACGTAAATTTACGTCTTTTATCTTAAGTTTTTTATCTGAATTATATTCAGCAAAGACAAGTTTTCCGAGTGTTACGTCTTCAGCTTCCATGTAGTCAATGCCCATACCGCTGAACTCTATTTCCGTGTGATAGCCCTTGTAGACGTTTGTACCGTCAGGATTTTTCACGCATTTTATAACGTCGGCACGGTCAAATTCCCAGAAATAACCGGCATCAAGTGGAGTACCGGTTTCCCAACCGGATTTTAAAAGTTTTCCACGGAGCGTATAATTTCCTATGCTTACGCCGTCGAAACGTGTTATTTCGTCGGAATCAAGTTCCTGCTCCGTAGGTGTGAAACAAGGTCTTGAAATCTGTGGGAACGGTTGAATTATTTCATAGTCGGAAAGCTGTTCCGCCCATGCTTTTTTCTGTTCCGGAGTAAGTTCCACAGGGTGAACGAGACCTATTTCAGCATTTTCAGGTATATTAAATTCATCTTCGTCTATGTTTGTAAAACTGCCGTCGTCCATGTACCTGAAACTTTCAACAAGTCTGTTACCGTCGTATACACCCCATATCAGACCTATTGCGAAACAGTGCATAACCGGATTTTTAACAAAAAGGTTTTTCCAGTTTTCAGAAGTCCATTTCCTGTCACACATAAGGACGTATTCAAGACGCTGTTTCTGATTCGCTACAACCGTCTTGATTTGTTTCTTCATGATTCTGAAATCTTCATAAGCCTGTACAGATTTTTCAGGGTCATCACTTTTAGCAGGTTTAGGGAGATTTTTCAATTTTTTGTCGCCGTTGAAAATTTCGATTTCAAGCGTGGGTGTAAGATATACATTAAACTGTCTGTTTCCGTAATCGAAAACACGACACATTCTGTCATTGAAATTCATATCGGGTACTATTCTGTCAGAAAGTTCTTCTTTGGTTATACCGAATATTTCCGCAACGTCGTCGAGAGCCTTTTTAGCAGAGTTCCTGACCTGTTTATGCCTGAATTTCCGTGCTATGCTGTCGACATTCATTAGTGCTTCAGAACTGCCGTTCACCGCCATAGCCATGACTGCTTCCGAAGCAATAGCACCCCTTGAATGTTCAGACCATTCCTTAATATACTTCATAAGCATTTCAACCATACCATGTCCGCCGTGTACTCCGCAGAACCACATGACCCATTTAGTCTTAGCAGATGCACCCTTATCAGCCCACCGGTTGAATACTTCCATAGTAAAATCGTTTAATTCAGATGGTTTTATTTTTCCGGCGAGTTCCTTAGCGGTATCGTTTATTGCTATAGATGTCATATCAGAATAAAGTATAATCAGTGCTTTGAGGTAATTTTCGGGTACTTCCGTACCGTCCGTGAAATGTACGGTCTTGTACGGATATTCAAACAGGAATGATACTTTTTTACCCTTTGAACCCTTTACAAGAATTGTTATAATGTCAACCTTTGCGGATTTTTCAGGAATTTCAGTAGTACCTGCTCCGATAAGTACGGCAATACGGGATTTAAGTTTTTCGGATTTTTCTTTTTCAAAGGCTTTTTCGAGTTCCTCACGGAAAGAGACGTCATTATTTTTTTCTATCACAGATACCGCAATATCACGCATACCTATTTTCTTTGACTGCAATAAGCCGACAATATCTTCATGCCAATTGGTAGAAATACTGTCAATAAGAGCGTCTTTAACTTTCTTGCTTGTATCTCCGGCAAATGACAGAATCTGCGATTTATATTTATTACGGTTTGCTATTGCAAGGGCTTTAACGTATATCCAGCGTGCAGAAACAGACATATCACTTAAATCTATATTTTCAAAATCTCCGATTCTTTTTGATAAAGCCTGTGAAAAATCAGCCCATTTACTTTCAGAAAGATATAAACTGTCAATTATTTCGGCGATTTTCCGGAGAACATCTGCACTGTTTTTAAGAGTTCCCAAAAGAATACCTATAAATTCTTCCGGTCTGTCTGCTATTGTAAATTCCGCACTATTACGGATAAAATAGTAAGTATTCCACGACCTCATGAACGCCATAACGGTTATAACACGTTTCATGAAATCGTCAAGACCGAAAGCCCCGATATAGCCGATACAATTAAACCCTTTTAACTCTATAACCGCACTTTCAACTGCCGGTTTTATATTATAGAAATCTCCGCCATTAAGAAGATATTTTCTTATATCGTAATGTGAATTTTTATCTTTAAAACATTCGCTTAAACTCTTTGAAACATTCCGCTGTAACCTTTCTTTGAGAGCGTTTTTATCTATATCGCAATCCGGCTTTACTCTGATTAAGATTTCATGCATTTTATTGGCGGTCTTAATATCCTGTACAGAATCAAGAGTATTTTTGTACAGTTCTGTATATTTCAGAGCGAGGGTTTCAAAGTGTTTCACGATACATTCTGAAATGTTATCGTTTAAAAAATTTGTCGCCATGGATTTTATATATTCTGTGGTGATACATTCCGGCGTATTTATTATGAGGTTTAACATTCTGCTTACGTCGGGAAGTTCTGTAAGTGCAGACTTCACGACCGCATGAAAATTATATCTTTTTGCGTTATTTCTGAAAATAGTTCTTAGTTCGTCATCAAAATACGAACCCTCACCGATAGCGATTAAAATATAAGTATCTGAAATTTTTTTATCCGCAAAAATATCCTTTATGTACTGGACAGCCTTTAAAGCTAACGGATTATTTTTTTCCTGCTTCGGAATCTGATTGAGAGCCTTTGCACATAATAACGCTTTTATCTCCGGACGGTCTGCAAACTCCACGGCATCAAGGCAGATTCCAGAAGATTTTATTATATTTTTATTCCTGTAATTTGAATTTTGTGACATATAAATTGAATAATAACAAGCCTCTGCCTTATCGCCGTAACGTGACGAAAGAGCCTTTATTATTTCCTTTTCATGTTTTGTAATGACGTAATCATAGATAATCTCTATTAAATTAAGAGAATTACTGCCTGTAAGTGCCTCCGATAACAGTATATAACGTTCTCTGAGTTCCTCACTGCGTACCGACATTATTTCCGATTGTACCGCTTTTTTCAGTTCATAGTATGAATTGCCATCGTCAGATAAATTATAATGTGGTATTCTGTCAAGAAGCGTGTTGTCTCTTTCTTTGGATATATCGAGGTATTCAAGTGCGATGTCAATGACAGCACTTTCGATTTTGTAGCCCTCGAAAGCCTTTGCGAGTTTATGAAAACTCTTGTAACCTTGTGCAAAAAGCATAATTTAAATTCCTTTCATATTTGATAGTAATGTAATTATTTCAAGATTTTTCCTACCTTGTTTCATGTACCGGTATATATGATTCAGTTTCATAAGAATTTCCGTACAACCGGCATTTGTCTTATGGCGATAAGATGTAGCGTACTCCATGAAATCGGCTATCATACGGCTGAAACCGTTCAGACCGTAATTAAATGCAGTATTTTCAAGTTTATGGTCATTTTTAATATCCGCCTGAAGTCCGCTCCGGATAATTACAGTTATTTTTTCGTTCACGTCGTTGAAAAAACCGAGAATTTTTCCGGCATAACCGGCTATAACGTCAATATTTTCGTATTTTTCGGGAAGTCCATAAGGTTCAGCGTATTTTTTCCTAATGAAGTCATAAATTTCAATCGGGTAAAGAGTAAGTTCGCCGTCGTATATGTAAGCCGTTGCAAGAAAAACATAGTTCTTCTGTGGATTTTCAAGCATTTTATGACCGATATTTTCAAGCAGTTCTATAAACTCCTTGTTTTCAGCGGAATACTTCGCACGGACAGAAATTCTGTTTTCGTTTATATCTTCAAGAGTAATAATATATTGCTGTGAATATTTATCGAAAATACTTTCAATACACTTTTCGGGCTGTACGAAACATAACTTATCAAGTTCATTTTCCGGATTTTTTTCAGAAATTTCAATAGCAAGCTGTCGGAAATCCGTATAGATAAGTTCCCGTACCTCATTGCAGTCAATGACGGCGTCATATGAAGTGAGTACATTTGTTTCCTGCGATGTAGAAAGTTTACCGCCGTTTACTTTGGCATTTATGAGTACCATTTCGGAACGCATCATATTTTTCAACGGAACGTCCATACCCCATACGGTAATATTACTATGATAATGTTGCATATTGTTATCGTAGAAAGTAGGTCTCAAATCGGATATTGAAAAAAATTTCTGACTGTCGTTCAGGTCTAAGTTAAGGAAGTAATATACTGAACCGGCATAATCTCCGGAAAGATTCCTCATACCTACAGGGAGCAGGGTTAATTTTTTACCGTAATTAACATACGTCTGCCGGAAAGTTCCCGACTGTCCGGATTTTATTGTATCCGATAAAAGACCGGTAAGAATTTCCGTACAGTTGCAGAGTTCAGTTATAAAACCTTCCATGCTGAAAGACGCACGGCGTTCAATGCAATCCGAAAGAAGACTGCCGGTTTTTCTAAGTGAACGTTCAGCGTCAGCCATTTTCAGTGCGTGACATCTCAACGCCGAGGCTTCCAGCATTTCCGGAAGACTTTCCGGAATACGTACAAGACCGTATTTTATAATGTTACTTAAAGTTTCAATGCACTGTTCAGTACATTCATGTATTTTTTCGGTATCTTTTTCAGAAAGATATTTTTCAGAAATTTTTTCTGGTTCAGGTTCGGCGACTGTTTCTTCCGGAACTGTTTCCGGTGGTTCAGTATTTTCAATATCTTCAACGACAATATTATTTTTAAGTATAATTATCGCCCCGATTATATGCCGACATATTCCACGTGAAATGCACGTACATTTACTTTCGGCGATATTCGCACTTATAGTACAGACCTCGCCACCGGTACGGACTTCCGCAGAATTTTCAAGTAAATCAAAGTCCGGAGTTTTGCCGGAAATATCTTTCAATGCTCTTTTGTACGTTCCGTTATTCGAGATACCTACAAGAAAATTTTCGTCCATAAGGGAAAGAGCTTTTTTCAGGTCTTCCAAGAAAACACCTCCTGTTTTAAATATTAATTCATAATTGTTTTGTATTCAAACTATGAAATTATAGAAACCAGTGGTTATTAAAAAATAAAACCAATGGTTATGAAAAGTAAAAACCTAATGTAAATGTTAATGATAATGTAAATTTTAATTCATAATTATAAATTCTTAATTATGAATTGTAATTGTTCCACTTGGAACATTTTATTATAAAACCGTGAATCAGGCAAACATTTTACCTATATAATCGCCTAACATATCGGGTGTCATAGCCCCGACAAATGCACCCATATCGGCGAGTTTCTGACCTAAAATCCTATCATAATCCGGTTTTGCGTTTTCGTCGAGAGCCGTAAGAAAATTAAGTTTCGCACCGCTCCCGATAATATTTCTGCTGACGTTCAATAAACGGTTTTCCCAGCCACCCTCATATAAATCGGTCACGACGATAACGCTTGTCCTTGACGGCGTACTTATAAGGGTTTCGCAGTAACTCAATGCACCGCCAATATCCGTACCACCGCCAAGCTGTACGCTCATAAGAACCTGTGCGGAATCGTCAGCCTCGTCGGATAAATCGACTATATTTGTATCGAAAATAATAAGTTTCACTTCAGCGAAAGGCAGATTTGATATTATCTGTGCCATTACCGCACTGTATATCACAGAACCCATCATAGAACCACTCTCGTCTATGGCGATAATGACACGTCTGTTATTGTAACGTCTCACACGATTACTGAAATATATATTTTTCAGCATAATTTTCTTGGATTCGGTATCATAGTTTTTCAGATTCCGGCGAATAGTCTTGTTTATATCGAGATTCCGTGCGGAATGTACCGGACTGGAAGAATTTCTGTCAATTTGTCCGTAAACGGAACGTCTGATATCGTTTTCGAGTTTCTGCCGTATATCGTCGGCAACCTGTCTGGCGATACGTTTAGCGGTTTCGAGTACCTCGCCTTTCATGAGATGTTTTAACTGTAAAACGCTTTTCAACAGATTCATGTCAGGCTTCATGCTCTCGAGTACTTCCTTATCGGTAATAAGTTCAGTCATATCAAATTCTTCGAGGGCGTGTTTTTCGAGAACTTCCGCTGTCTGATTAGGGAACAGATTTCTTACTTTCGTAATCCATTCCGCTGCCGTAAGAACGCTACCGGCGAGACTTCCGGAACGGTCATCTGTCCGGACGTCGTCACCTTGCGAACGGCTGTAAAGATAGTCAAGAAGTTGTTCCATATCCTGAAAACTCTGTATTTCACTACCGTCACCGCCGAAACTCAATTGTTTGTCGGTGAGACCACCTAAAACAAGTCTCCAGCGATTAACGGCTGTCTGTTCGTAAGTATCCATTTTAAAAATAATCCTTTCGTATTTTCAACTGAATATTTGTTCTTTTTATTATAACATATTCCGGAAAAAATTTCAATAGAAAAAAAGAAAATCTCCGGAAAATTTCCGGAGAATTTTTTAAACTAATTCCTGTGAGCAGGTACAAGACCACATATTTTAGGTACGCATACTTCAAGAATCGCACAGTACTTATCTATGAGAGTTATTATATAAGTTTCCCTGTACTTAGGAAGTTTAACGGTCATAGGAAACATATGTTTTTCAATAATATCACGTTCCAACGGCGTTATATTTGTGAGTTGTTCGGCATTTCTTACGGCAATAAGGGAGTGCATAAGACTATGTGACATCTGCCCTTTATGACGTTGTGAGTTGTATTCCTTGCGGTCATAGTAGAATAAATCATGTAATAAACCTGCTCTTGCGGCGGAACGTGCATTTAAACCGAGTTTCCGGCACAGTATATAACTGTAGTAGGAAACATTAAGACAGTGTTGAAAACGTGTCGTCGAGATGTGATGCGTTATATCCTTTAGTGGTTGTAATTCCGTCGAGTTTATAATATCACGTATGCAGTCGTAATAGGCACATAGTGAGAGGTCTTTCTTTGAACATATAGCTTTCAGCATAAAAAACGCCTCCGGTCTGAAATTTCTGAAATATACTAAAAAAATAATTCCTTTTTCTGATTATAATATATTATTGATAAAAAGTCAATAGAAAATTTATCAAAAATCTGATATTTCCGAAATTATTTCCGGACTGAAAACAACTTCCAAACCTGAAACTCCATTATTACCTATACATAACGAAACAAAACAATTTTTTACAGAATAATTATATCTCACATAATTTTCAAAAAAATTATCAGTTGATTTTTCTTTTCCGAAAATATCACGGATTGTACCGAAACTGTCTCCGAATTTAATCGGAAAATCAATTTTTTCAAGAATATAGTTACAGAAATCAAATTCCGGTGGATTTATTTCAATAAAGCTGAAAGCGTCCAGTAAACCGGATTTATTTTTCCTGAAAAATGCAATCTTACAGCCGATAATTTCGGCATAACCGGAAATTCCCCTGTAATTGAAATCATATTCTTCAATTATTTTAATTTCTGGAATTGATGATAAATAAAAATTTCTGTCAGTCATATGAAAACTCCTCAATAAAAAGCAGAATCCGGAAAAATTTCACGGATTCTGCATGATAATTATTTCTTGCCTTTTGATTTTTTCTGGACTTTATTTACAATCTTCTGAAATTCAAGAGCTTTTTCGATACTGCCTTCAACCTTAAGTTTACCTGTTGTGAACGCTGCCACCGGATTAAGAGTACCCTCGCACATTTTCAGGAAGTCCTTACCGGAAACAATGAAAATACAGTCACGGTCAAAGTATTCGTAAGGCTCAACGTAAACAACACCGTCTTTAAGTTCGATATAGAAAATGCCCTCGCCCTCGCCGATAATATTAACCTGTACAGCGAGATGACCTTGTAAGCCCTCTAAATCGTTTGATAGAATAAGTTCTTTTGATTTGCTGAAAATTTCTTCATACGTCATGGATTTTATACAACACCTTTCATTAAGATACAATCAGTATAACATAAAATATTGAATTTGTCAATAATTATTTTACGATTCTTCCGTGTTCCGCCTGCTGACGCTTTATTTTCTTGGACGGTGTCATATCAAACGGCGTTTCCCTTACTCTCAGACGACGTACAGCCTTAGCAGGTGGAACGGTCATATTTATCTTGTCGACTGTCTCACGGAACATTTTTTCAATGACCTCATCTTCCGGATATAGTTCTTTATTCGGGAAAATTTCCGCACATATAACGCTGTCCTCACTGTAGACAAGAATCTGTGTTATATAGTCGAGACCCGCAAATTTATTTTCGAGTTCTTCCGGAGATACGTTTTCACCATTTGAGAGAATAATTAAATTCTTCTTACGTCCTGTAAGATAAAGCCTGTTGCCGTCAGCGTAACCGAGGTCACCAGTGTGTAACCAGCCGTCCGGAGTGAGTGCTTCTGCTGTAGCCTGTTCGTCCTTGTAGTAGCCAGCCATTACCGACGGACTTTTTACTACTATTTCGCCGTCGACGGTCTTGACCTGACAGCCGTTCACGATAACACCTACATCACCTTTACATTCAGTGTCAAAACGGTCACCGGTGGAAATTCTCGGTGAACATTCGGTCATGCCATAACCTTGTGCCATTTGTATACCCATATCAATATACGCCCTCTGGAGTTCCGGACGGAGATACGCACCACCACTGAAAATTGTTCTCAATCTGCCACCAAAATATTCGTCAGCGATTTCCTTTGCAGATTTTTCCGGAAATCTTTCCATAGTATTTTTTATAGCCTTGTAGAGAGTTTCGGCAATCATAGGCACGAGAAGTACAACGTGCGGTTTAAATAACTTAAGATTCTGCGGAATCCTCATCATTGAATCGTTGAAACAGAGGTTATTTCCGTAACGTAATGCAAGTAAGATGTCACAGGTAAAGCAGTATATATGATGTATAGGCAACACCGACATTATAACATTATCGGGTTCGCTTTCGTCGTCCTGACACATAGCATTGTCAATCAGATTACTGTTCAGGAGCATAACGCCCTTGCTTTTACCGGTAGTACCGGAAGTATAAGAAATAGTCGCAAGTGCGGACGGGTCAACGGGCTGGAAGTCTTCCGGCTGATATTTTTCAAGAATTTCCGGCAAATCGTTTTCTATGGAAACAAATGCCTTTACTTCCGGACATTTTTCTTTCATGCCGTCTATCATACCGGCAAAACGCTTGTCATAGAAGAAAATAACTGAATCTGAACGGTTAAGTAATTCTGCTGTATCGTCTTCACCTAACTGTGCGTCAAGAGGTACGCCGGTATTTCCGCCGGAAACAGTACCGAAGTAGCTTACGAGCCATAAATAGCTTGACGCTCCGGAGACTGCACAGTGAATAGGCTTGTCCGTACGGAAAGTATTTACATAAGCCATAAGCTTTTTAACGTCGTCACGAAACTGATTAAACGTTTTGTTTACGAGTTCTTTTCCGGCTTTTTCGGTAACAAAAACCTTGTCGCCGTACTCCTCGGCGGAAGCGTTCACGAGTTCCTGAAGAGTTTTTATATTATTCTTGTCCATAGCGTACCTCTTATTGTAAAGATTCAAAATAAGCGATAGCCTCGCCTACTGTACGGATTTTTACGATTTCTGCCTCGTCGACGGTCAGATTAAATTCTTCTTCGATATCGCCGAGCATACACATAAAGTCGTATGAATTAAGACCTAAATCTTCAATAAAGCGTGAATTTTCTGTTATATCGTCGGGATTTACCTCGACATAGTTTACGATAATTTCCTTAAGTTTTTCAATCATGATTATATCCTCCTCAAATCATATCAAGAATTTCGCCGATAGTTCTGTTTTCGTCCTCAATGCCACGGAAAAGCACACGGCAGAGGTAGTAATAAAAGTATTCCATTTCCTCAGCGGTTACGGCATCTTTTCTGTACTCAAAATTGAAGTTCATGCCGTTATCTTCTGGACGGTGCATAACAGTCAGATACAAAGGCTGACCGGCTACGCCGTTAGTGTACCACATACTTTTGTACGGAATATCCGGAATACTGTATTTACTGCTACGGAGAGTAAGAGGCTGATAGGTAAGGCTTATGCTCTCGTAGCTTGTACCAGGGTTGCATTTGCGGTACTGATTTCTTTTAGCTATGTATTCAATCGGGTCATAGTTTGCGTGACGGAAAATTTTACTCTGTTCCAACTGAATCATGTGAATACCGTCAAGGAAAGTCATTTCCGGTTGCATTATGGTACGTAACGGGAAGAAATGTACTCTTGTACCGCCACACTTTTTAGCGGAAACAGTACCACGTCTTGAAACACAGGTTTTTATAGAAACGTCTTTTTCGTCGTCATTGAATTTTGAAAGTACAGTCCGCATACCCATAAGTAACAGACTTGCCATAGTTACACTATGGAGTTCGCAGAATTTAATAAGCCTCATGGAAGCCTCGTATTCAAGCGAAAACGTTGAAATAGATGCTTCCGGACTTCTTGAAATAACCATAGCCCAACGCTGTTCCGGATTATTGTTTTCACGTCTTTGTGTGAGAAGTCTTCCCTGTCCGGCGAAATCGGTGTACATAGGTTCAGAAGATTCTATTTCATTTTTCCAGTATTCCTCATCACGTTTTCTTGCCGGTGAATCTGCTTCGTATTCGAGGTCTTTTTCAAGCTGTTTTATATATGAAGTCATAGGCTTAGGCATATCAGTACCGTATCGCATAGCACAGTAAATTTCAAGGACAGTCGTTCCGAAACTTATTATTGAACTTGAATCCATAGTCATATGGTCAGTTTTCATGTACATACCGTTGTAGCCGTCGGGAAGTTTTATCATGATTACCTGATTCATAGGACTGTTATAACGTGCGAACGGAAGAGCAGTCCACTTACGCATTTCGTTGTGAGCGTCTTCTTCGTTCCATGTAGAAAAGTCAACAAGCGGAATGTCTCTTTCCTCGAAAGGCACTATATACTGAAGAACTTCGCCGTTTTCGTCCTGAATGAAACGAAGTCGCATACTTTCCATCATCTCATAAGCCTTGTATATGGCTCTTTTCAGAATACCAAAGTCAGTATCTTCCTTAACGTAAAGTCCCGTACCTATGCACAGTACCTGTGCCGGACAGAATTTTATTGTATAGTTATGGAGTTTCTGTGCAGCACATAAGGGGTAACATTTCATTTCTGCACCGTGGATATTTATTTCTTTCATTTTTCCTCCTTGTATCAGTCAAGATACTTTTCTGTGAACGATATTATTTTTTCCTCGTATGCCGGAACATCTTCATAATATGCCGCACCATGACCGGCATTTTCGACTATCATTAAATCCTTTTCGGAATTGCATTCGTTAAAATTCAGCCTGCTCATGTATACTGGTACAAAATTATCTTCCGCACCATGTATAAAAAGTATCGGAATATTTGTATTCTGCACGGCATAGAGTGTTGAATAGTCGCTGAAACCATAACCGGCTTTTTTTCTGCATATAGCGTCATTTATATCCATTATAGGAAACGGAGGTAAGTGATAATCACGTTTCAGGATATGTTTGAATACAGCGTAAGGCGATGTGAAAGCACAGTCAGCTATTACGGCTTTTACGGAATTTTCAGTTTCCGGAAAACCTGTCGTCATGAGGGCTGTAGTAGCACCCATTGAAACACCGTAAAGAACAATCTGTTTAGAGTTTCCGAAACGGTTATTTACGTACTGAATCCAGCGGAGACAGTCGAAACGGTCAAGAATACCGAAACCGATATATTTTCCCTCACTGTCGCCATGACCTCTGTGGTCAACTATCAGGCAATCGAAACCGATTCTGTGAAAAAATACTGCAATTGAAGCACAGTCTTTCATACCACGTCCGGTATAGCCGTGATTACAGATTACAAGTTTGTTACTCGGATTTTCTGCCGGAAAATAATTCGCATGGAGTTCTATTCCGTCACGTGCTGTAATGGTAACGTGTTCCAACTCCTGTTTTTCAAGCCATTCACGGTTAGGAATCATGAATTTCTTGTACTCTTCCCATCTGGACATATCAGCCATTTCACTGATGTCAACCCTTAAAGTGTCCTGTCGTGGAATAGTACGGTTAAAGAGAGTTTTTGCACCGGCAATACAGGCGGTAGCCGTACTGCCTAAGGCGAGCATAGCTCCCAGTAAGATTTTCGACATAAATGCACCCCTTTTTCTGATTTTCGACCGCCGGTCGAATTTCTATGATTTTATTATAGCACGCTTTTTTCTTAAAGTCAAGTATATTTTTTCACAACGTTGACTTGATTTTCCGTATATTTTATGGTATAATATCACATAACACCTCTTGAAATTTTTATAAACCGCCGGAAGAATATTCTTTAATAATCATTAAAGGAGGAAATTTTCTGTCGCCATGAAAGAAAATAAAGTAGAAATTATACTTAATTCCGCTGAAGAACTTATGTGTACTATGGAATCCCCTAACCGTGATATGACAGTTGACATGATTGCTAAAAATGCCGGTATCGGTAAGGGAAGTATATATTACTATTTTCAGAGCAAGGAAGAAATTATCGACGCCGTTATTGAAAGAAGTTACACATCTGCCATAAAGGAATACTTCGCCTCTACGGATAACTGCGTGAGTACCTACGAAAAACTTAAACAGCTTTTTGCCTCTATGATACGAAAGGAATTTCAGGATAACAACCGGAATATTATAACTTCTCTGCACGTTCAGGATGATATAATGTTACACTATAAACTGATGATGACTGCTATTAAGACTGTCTCGCCGATACTGACGGAAATTCTTAAAGACGGTATGGCAGATGGTTCAATCCATACCGAAACGCCTGTAGAAAGTGCTGAAATGGTAGTAGCCATGCTGACGTTTTTGCTTAACCGTTCGTTTTTTCCGTCCGATGACGCCAGTATGTACCGTAAGCTGAAACTTTATGCACACGTACTCGAAACCTGCTTTGAAACAGAAAAGGGAAGTTTCAGTTTTCTTTTCACAAGACCGGAATAAAACAAAAAATGATTATAATTACAGAAAGGAATTACCGAAAATGGACAAAAAAGAATTACAGGAAATTCTCAGGAAACATCAGCTATGGCTTTACGGTGAAGAAGGCGGAGAATATGCAGACCTTAGAAATGTTAATCTAAATGGTGTAGACCTCAATAAAGCTACTCTCAGATATGCATTTCTCGCTGAAGCTGACCTCACTGATGCAGACCTCACCGGTGCGGACTTCACCAATGCAGACCTATCCGGTGCAAAACTCGCTAGTGCAGACCTCACCGGTGCGGACTTCACCAATGCAAATTTATTTATGGCAGACTTTACCAATGCAAAACTTGACGGTGCGAATATTTCCGAAACAACAGGATTAGACATATAACATAAAAAAACCTGTACTTCGTAAGAAATACAGGTTATTTTTAAAAGTCGAGGTGACAGGATTCGAACCTGCGGCCCCTACGTCCCGAACGTAGTACTCTACCAAACTGAGCCACACCTCGTTTCAACATTGAAAATTATATCACATAAAATAATAAATGTCAAGAGTTTTTCCGGAAAAAATATATATTTTTATTTTTTAACAAGAAAAATCTTCCGGATTGACGTAATTATTTCTTTTTATCGCTGAAATATCGGAAATAATATCGCTGAAAGACTGGTATCTTTTTGACAAATCAGGGGAGCAGGCTTTCGAGATTATTTCCGAAAATTCCGGAGAACATCTGCCTTTCGTAAGCTGATTTAAACTGATTCCATAGGAATATATATCGCTTTTCGTGTCGTAAGTATCAGAAGTATACACTTCGGGAGCGGTATAGCCATGACTTCCGGAAATATTTCTTTCTATACCCTGAAAGCCTGAAATATTGAAATCGCCTAATTTACAGATACCGTCAGCGGATAAGAAAAAATTATCCGGCTTGACGTCGCAATGAACTATTCCGGCATTATGTACATATTCGAGAGCGGTTGCAATATCGAGGGCAATTTTTATGATACGCTCTTCCGGTACGAAAATATTGACCTGCTCCGTAAGTGGTATAAGTTTTTCGGTTTTCAGAATAAAAAGATACTTTAAATCTGAAATTTTCTGAATAGTCTTTCCGTGATAGCGTACAATATACGGACAATCTTTCAGACCGTCCATTATGACCGCCTCACGTTCTGCAACGGAAATTTTTCTTTGAAGACTTTCCGGAGTATCTGTAAAAACCGGCTTTACTTTTATAACCGCCGTTTCGATACCGGAAGTTATTTCATAGACTTCGCTGTATGTACCCTGTCCGATTAGTTGGGTAATGTACCAGTTATCGAAAAGAGGTTGTTTAATGTAACTGAAAAGTCTGTACACGGAAAATTTATTCCTTTCTGATTCAATAAAAATTATTATGTCCCTGTATTCTTCTCAACTCTTTGAAAAATATTTCCATAGAAATTAATATATCTGTTATATATATCTGGTCAAGCCCAAAAGAAAAATTAATACCGTTTTTATAATAATTACTTGCGTTTTTAAAAAATCCCTTTACATTACAGCGTCCACGTTTATCAAAATTAAATATCAGACTTGTATGTTTCAGATTTTCACCATAATTTTCAAGAACAGCAGTAGCATTCTTACCGAATAAAATATCATAGACAGTGTCAAGGGCTATATAAAATGCATAAACATTTCCAATAGTAATATCGCATTTAAAGTGACAATTGATACCGTTTCCGATGTAGTCAATACTGAAATTTCCTGTTAATCCGCCTCTTTTTATGGAATAATCGCTTTGATTATCGTCAAACGAATCGAATTTTAAAATAAAATGTTCGTCTCCGGTGTCAATGTCAATCACATTATAAGGAAGTTTAAAATTACATTCAATCAATATATTTACCTCCGTTAAATTACGGTTTATCGGAAACTTTCAATAGGATATTTTTTGCCTATGTAGTATATCCTGAACCAGTGACACCAATCATCAGAAGAAGAAATCAGAAAATCATACGTATGATTATTTTCTTTGATTTCACCGATTTTACTATAAAAACCGTCCATAGCCATTCTGTCGGCTTCATAGTAACCGTTTTTTTCAAATAATTTATCATAGATGTAATCGCTTCTGCCGATAAAAATAGTTTGGCTGTCAGTCTCCCCGACGGTAAAGCCGTTACTTAAACGAAAGTAAACCATTGTAGTCTGTGGCAGTTCTTTTATACCGTATCCGTATTCTTTAAGATATTTCATAATACAAACTTCGGTTGCTATGAAAAACAGGGAAAATAAAACAATAAGAGTTAAAACAAATTTTTTAAGTTTTTTAGATTTCATTTTTTCACCTCTGAATTACATCAGAATTTAACCTGCGATAAAACCATAGTGTTTTATATCATGGTATACAAAACCTTTTCGGTTTAAATAATCTTCAAATTTTTTCCTGCCTGTATCAGTAAGGTCTTTTAATTCTTCTTCCTCCAGATAAAGCCAACCACCTGTTTCAGTTGATAAAATATCGCCTATATCACATTTTCCTATTTCTTCTATGGGAACGGTCATTGTGTTATTTTCAGGCATAAACGGGCATTCAACTATGACATTGTTATCATCAACCGCTATAACCGCCCAAGTATCTATTGTTATCATAAAATAGTCTCCTTTTAAATTCTGATTTATCCTAATAATATTATACACCAAAAGCGTTAAAAAGTCAACAGAAAAGCCATAGCACTTATGACCGGAAATCATAAATACTATGGCTGAAAATCTGTTATATTACCAGCGTCCGCCGTTACCCCAACCGCCTTGATTTCCGCCGGAAGAAGTACCGGCATTGACAGTAGTACCGCCGGAGATAGTACCGTTACCGTAAACTGTCTGCGAATCGTCGGAAAGTATAAGGTCAGTACCGCCGGAGATAGTACCGCCTGTATAACAGGTCAGACCGCTACCGCTTGCAAATGACGGTGAACCCATTCCCTGCATAGTCGTGAACGATACAATGACATTACCTGAACTGTCTGCAACAGTAAACTGCGTACCTGCCGGAACTGATGTACCTTGCGATACCGTAACAGCAGTACTACCGGAAACAGATTTAGTACCGTCACAGTCGAGAGGTTCATTACCGTTGGCGATTACTGCACCACCTGAAACAGTAAGATTTCCGTTAGAGTCAAAAGCATCATGGTCACCGCTTGCGGACTGTACTATAGCGATACCGCCGGTAATTTCGAGAATATTTCCGGACGAACCGCCCATACCGCCACCCATGCCACCAGGTCTGCCACCCTGATTCCAGCCGGTATTGTTACCTGCTCCCGAACCGTCTGCACCACCGGCGGCGTTGTAACCGTCATCGTCGGATTTCACTACTACCGTACCGCTATGCTGATAGATGTTATTTCCCTCGACACCCTCGTAACATTTAGGTACGTAAATATTGAAATCGCTGTATGTACCGCCTTCCTTACCTAAAATTAAATCGTGGTCAGCATGAAGTGCATCATCAGCACTTGACAATCTGAAAGTACCGCCGTTGATGTTGATTTGTCCGCCACAATGAAGTGAATCGTCAGAAGAATCTACAGTAATATTACCGCCGTTTACCGTGATATTTCCGCCTGACTGCCAAGTAGTACCGGCAGTATCGTAAATGCCTACTGATTTTATACCCTTAGCGGAAATGTCAGTCTTATTTGAATTGCCGTCCTGCATACCTCCGCCGAATCCACCACCGAAGCCACCGCCCCAGCCGGTATTTCCGCCGGAAGATGTAGAACCACTACCGGTATATGCTGAACCCTGATAGGTATAAATATTGAGGTCTCCGCCATTCATTACGAAATCCTGTTCTGCCTGAATACCGTCGGCATAGGACTTTATATCAACAGTACCACCATTGATAGTCACAACGCCGTAAGCCTTTGTACCTGTTTCAGTCGACGAAGATTTTATACCGTCACCGGATTTTGTAGATACAGTAAGTTTAAGTGTTGAATAGTCTGTAGCGGTATCGTTACCAATAGTCACACTGTCTTTACCTCTCACACCATCATCGACGGCATTTACTGTAACATTTCCGTTATATATTTTGAGGTCATTTTTTGAAACAATTCCGTCAGCGGTATTGCCGTTTACAGTAAGATTTCCCGAACCTTTTATTTTAAGGTCATCACGTGAGAAGACAGCACCATTTATTTCATTTATATTGCCGTCGCTGTCGGTGTATGAATCGGTATGGGAAGTGCCGTCAGAAATGATGTTATCCGTACCGCTTTTTGCTACAATCTGGACTTCGTCGCCGATTGAGGCTACATATATCGGAGCGACACTTTCATTAGTAAGATTCATGCCGTTTAAATCAAGTTCTACAACGCCGTCGGGATATGTAGTCTTATCGACGTCAACTACAATCTGACCGCCCTTGTTTTCGCCGGTGACACTCATTACAGCCGGTTTCCTGATAGTGAGGACGTTATTTTCAACGCTTGCGACATCTGCCGGAGCGTCTGTTTTTATGGAGTTTGCGGAAAGAGTAACCGTATAACTGCTTGCAGTATCGGGAACTGCTGGCGTACTTCCTTCCGTACCTGCCGGATTGACGTTGTCGAATACCGTTACAGTACCGGACATCCTGAAATCTTCCGTACCGTCATGTGTGACGGTTGCATTTGTGGAATTATTCGTGAGTTTGTAAGAACCGTCCGCCTTGATTGAAGAATCGCTGATAAGTACATAAGCGTATTTTTTCTGCCACTTATAATCCTTGACGTTTCCGACAGTAAGATTATTAGCTTTTTTCCAACAACCGTCAGTTTCACCGGAAGCGATACAATTTAAAAGCATAGTACCTTGAGTAGTACCGGACATAAGTGCGGTATCCGTCTGATTATCGGTAGCGGTTGCTACGACAGTACCGCCGGTAATATTCGTACCAGTAACACTTGTAAGACCTCTGTCGCCACCGGCTATGACAGTTCCGCCTGAAATATCAATAGTAGTTTCAGCCTGTATTGCATCATTACCGGCTTTAATGTTGAGAAGTCCGCCCTGTACGGAAACATTTCCCTTAGAGGATTTCAGACCATCGCCTTCCGCTTCGATATTAAGTGTACCACCTTTCACGGTCACGGACTTTTTACCTTTTAAAGCGTCGGTTTTGTCGGTAGCGTTGAGGGTATTTATATTGACCATACCGCCGTTTATTTTGATGTCATTGTTGCATACGATACCGTCTTGAGTGTTTGCGGTGATATTAAGAACACCAGTACCGCCGTTTATGGTTAAATCGTCTTTGGCTTCGATTACAGCACTACCGAGATTATCACCGGAATAAGCCGTGTCGCCGTCAGAAAGGAAGTTTGCGGTACTGTCAACAAGGTTTATTAAAGTCTTTTCCGCATTGGTAACAAGGATAGCCGGTGCTGATTTTCCGACAATATACACGCCGTCAAGGAAAATATTTACAGGTTCAGGGTCAGCGGTTTCGTCGGGAATGTTTATATTAATCTGACCATCATTAAGTATGCCATCAATATAGAAAGTACCGGAATGTGTGATAGTTATAGTAGTTCCCTCGATTTCTACATAATCGCCCTCGACTGTTATTAAATCGTTGTTCATTTGAATTTTAGTAACGTCAGTTGACGGAATTTCACCATTCTGCCAGCTTTCCGGAAGGGAATTCAAAAGACTTATACCTAATTTCTGTATTGAAAGTGCATCCGTAGTGGAAATGCCGTCGCCTCTGTTGTATACGTCGGCATTATCAGCACCTTGTTCGGAGAGACTATACACGTCGGGATTTGAAAGAGCCTGCATAATAAGTACAGCATCTGAAAGTGTTACTTCACCGTCAAGATTAGCGTCGCCGTAAAGAGTGACAGTATCGGCGGAACTGATAACAGGTAATGCCTGTGTCATAACGCAAAGTGCAGAAATTCCGGCAAGGAATTTTTTTATATTACATTTCTTCATAATAAAATCATACTCCTGAAAAGATATTTTTTTACAGAAATTTTATTTTCCGTATCTGTTATGGTTATGATTATATTATCAGTTTCTTAAAATAATCTTAAAGAATTGTTAAAAAACAAAAAATCTGCGGAAAAATTTTCCGCAGAAATTTTCAGTTGAATAAATTGAAATGACCTGCCTTGTTATCGACAACATAGTAAACCTTAGCTACGCCGTCATCTTCGTAAGGCTTGATATAGAGGTTTACAGTCTTAGGCGATTTAACACCCGATAATTTTACAGCAGTTTCAGAAAGTTCCTCGAAAGATATTTCTGCACCTGCTCCCTGAATATATGCCGAAAGTTTCGGAGCTGATACAATTTCTTCTACAGTTTCTTCCAAAACTTCAACGGGCTTGACGTGTCTTGTATACTTTCTCTTCGGCTTAGGTTCTTCCTCAACCACAACAGGAGTTTCCTCAACAGGTTTAGCACGTCTTGTATATTTTCTCTTCGGCTTAGATTCTTCTTCTGCCGGTTTAACAGCTTCAACGACAGTTTCTTCAGCGACGATTTCTGTTACTGGTTCTTCTGTCTCGACAGCCGGAATTTCTTCAGCAATTACTTCCTCAACAACAGGGGCTTCAATAATTACTTCTTCAACGACAGATTTAGCTTTTCTGCCTCTTTTTGCAGGATTATCGGAATTTTTTCTTGGTCTTCCAGCCATAGAAATGACCTCCTTAAAAATTATTTACTTTCTGTTTTGTTCACAGCACTCTTAAGAGCGAGACCAGCCTTGAAAGCAGCAGCCTTTGAAGCAGGGGCAATCATCATTTCCTTAGTCTGCGGATTGATAACCGGTTTTTCCTTACGGTCACGTACTTCAAAAGTACCGAAACCAACGATAGAAACTTTTTCGCCCTTAGCGAGTTCTTCTGTGATTGTAGCAAAAATTGTGTTTACAGCAATTTCAGCATCTTTCTTCTTTGAACCTGTTTTTTCAGCAACTGCACTGATTAATTCAGTCTTTGTCATTTTCTTTTCCTCCGTTAATAACAATATTAAAAATAAATTCAGAAAATTTATTTTCACACATAATTTAAACAAATCACGTGATATTTAGAATTATATACTGTTTATTTCAATTTGTCAAGCAATTATTGAAAAAATCGCAAAATGCAATACAACAGGCTATAAATGGGAAAATTTTTATTCAAAATCTCCAATTCTGAATTTATAAATCATTCTGCAAATAAATTTCCGTCTTCAAGAATAATGTCAATAGTATCACCGGCACTTAAATTTCCGCCGATAATTTTCTTTGCAACAAGAGTTTCAACATTACGCTGAATGAATCTTCTTAAAGGTCTTGCACCGAAATTAGCATCATAACCGCATTCAATTATATAATCCTTTGCGTTTTCGCTGATATTAAGTTTTATATGCCTGTCTTCAAGACGGCTACGCAAATCGGATAACATCAAATCAAGAATCTTTGAAATTTCAGTTTTTGCAAGCGGTTTAAAGAAAACAATTTCGTCAAGTCTGTTAAGAAACTCCGGACGGAATTTTGTTTTTAAAAGTGCGTCGACATTTTCCCTTACCTGCTCCGAAATTTCACCGTTTTCGTCTATACCGTCAAGAATATACGAAGAACCTAAATTTGACGTGAGTATTATAATTGTATTCTTGAAATCAACGGTACGTCCCTGTGAATCGGTAATTCTGCCGTCGTCGAGTACCTGCAACAGAATATTGAATACATCAGGATGTGCCTTTTCAATCTCGTCGAAAAGTACTACAGAATAAGGTCTGCGACGTACAGCTTCGGTAAGCTGTCCGCCCTCGTCGTAACCGACGTACCCTGGAGGCGCACCAATCAGACGGCTTACACTGAATTTTTCCATATATTCGCTCATATCAATACGAATCATATTTTTTTCGTCGTCGAAAAGTATTTCAGATAATGCCTTAGCGAGTTCAGTTTTTCCGACACCTGTAGAGCCTAAAAACATAAACGAACCTATCGGGCGGTCAGGGTCCTGAATACCGGCACGGGAACGCAATATAGCTTCACTTACTTTAGTTACAGCTTCGTCCTGACCTATAACACGCTTATGCAGAAGATTTTCCATATTAAGAAGTTTTTCCTTTTCGCCCTCCATGAGTTTCGAGACCGGAATACCAGTCCAGCGACATACAATTTTTGCTATTTCGTCATCAGTGACTTTATCACGGAGAAGTCTTCCGTTTTCGGTATCGTGTTCAGCTTTCTGTTCAAATTCGGAAAGTTTTTTCTGTAATGCCGGAAGTTTACCGTATCTTAATTCGGCGACTTTGTTCAGATTGTATTCACGTTCCGCCTTGTCGATTTCACCGTTAATCTGTTCGATTTCCTCACGGATTTTCTGTACAGCGGAAATGTCATTTTTTTCGTTTTCCCATTTAGCTTTCATGGTATTGAATTTTTCACGGAGTTCTGAAAGTTCTTTCTGAATATCCTGAAGATGTTCCCTTGAAATTTTATCGTCTTCCTTTTTGAGAGCGACTTCTTCAATTTCAAGCTGTACTATTTTTCTTGAAATAACATCAAGTTCAGTAGGCATTGAATCCATTTCAGTACGGATAGTAGCACAGGCTTCGTCAATGAGGTCAATAGCCTTGTCGGGCAGGAATCTGTCTGTAATGTAACGGTCAGAAAGTACAGCGGAAGAAATAAGTGCATTATCATGAATCTTTACGCCGTGGAAGACTTCGTAACGCTCTTTTATACCTCTTAAAATGGAAATAGTATCTTCAACGGTAGGCTGATTTACCATTACCGGCTGGAAACGTCTTTCAAGAGCGGGGTCTTTTTCGATATACTGACGGTATTCGTTGAGAGTAGTAGCACCTATACAATGAAGTTCACCTCGTGCAAGCATAGGTTTCAGTAAATTTCCGGCGTCCATAGCACCATCAGTTTTGCCTGCTCCTACTATTGTATGAAGTTCGTCGATAAATAACAGAATATTTCCGTTACTGTTTTTTATTTCATTGAGTACCGCTTTAAGACGTTCTTCAAATTCGCCACGATACTTTGCACCGGCAACCAATGCACCCATATCAAGCGAAAAAACTTTCCTGTCCCTGAGACTGTCGGGAACGTCACCGGCAACTATACGTTGTGCGAGACCTTCTGCAATAGCGGTCTTGCCTACACCTGGTTCGCCGATAAGTACCGGATTATTTTTAGTTTTCCGTGAAAGAATACGGATAACATTTCTTATTTCGCTGTCACGTCCTATAACAGGGTCAAGTTTGTTCTGACGTGCAAGCCCGACGAGTTCCTGACCGTATTTAGTTAGTACGTCATAAGTTTCTTCGGGATTTTCGCTTGTAACTCTTGTATTACCTCTTACAGTCATGAGTGCCGAAAGAAACGAATCACGTGTGATACCGAAAGTCCTGAAAAGTTGCGTTACATCTTTATTACCGGACTGTATCAGGGCAAGCATAAGATGTTCAACGGAAACAAATTCGTCTTTCATATCGGAGGCGATTTTTTCAGCGGAAGTAATAATCCTGTCGCATTCGACTGATATTCCGATATTACTGCTTCTGCCACTGCCTGTCACTTTAGGAAGCGTATTAATTTTCCTGTCCGTTTCGGTATCGAAAACAGCAGGGTCAATGTTCATTTTTTTCAGTAACTGCGGAATAAGTCCGTTTTCCTGTTTAAGAAGTCCGCTAAGCAGGTGGACAGGTTCTATTACCTGATTCGACTGCATAACCGCTATACTTTGTGCTTTTCTTACAGCGTCCATAGATTTCTGAGTAAGTTTTTCAGCATTCATAAAATTTCCTCCTTAATTCCTTAATATATAATTAAAGGCTGTATGTAAGCCTTATCGCCGTCCCACGAGATTTTACCGAGAATGTGGAAATTTTCAGGGTGGAAAAGTAGTTTTCGGAAGTATTTTTTCCGCCGGAAATTTTCCTGTACAATTTCGTCATAATATTCTTCAGTGAATTTTTCTGAAATTATGGTAATAAACGGAAATACACGGTCATAATAGTTGTATTCGCTTACTGCCTCAACGATAGTTTCTGAACTTAATAAACCATATTTAATATTTCTGAGAATAAGAAACACAAACGGTAATTTTTTACCTGCAAGATGTGCTTTTACCGCCTCTTTACGACTTCGGAATAAAAGACCTTTTTCGTCAAGCACATCGGCTATTAACTCTGCCGATTTGCAGACGTTTTCATAATTGTAAATATTGAAATCAGTATCATGTATACCGTTTTTTTCAAGCTGTGAGATGATATATTTTTCCGGCGAAACATAATAACAGTGATAGTTCAATTGTATCCTCCTTTATGATTAACTTCCGGATAGTATTTATACAGAATATAATATTTGTTGAAAAAAAATGCTCCTCACGGGAGGAGCAGAAATAAAATCAAAGCGGTTCAGATGATATGTCATCAGCACTGTGAACCGTGCCACAGAATTAGTCACAAACAAAAAAACACAACTTAATTAACGTCCTAAGCAGACGGAAATCAAATAGAAAACATGAAAAAATATTGAAAGGGGGTTAGTTATAGGTATCAACTAAAAATCTGTGGCAAGCAACTGCTTAATCCATTTCCTCGGAGATGTTAAGAGGAATGAAATAACTGAATTAATATTCAGTATCAAGCACATGAGAGGGAATGGCACTTGATACTGAATACCAATATTTGCATTTGCTGTAGATATTATAACTCAAAAAAACCTGATTGTAAATTCATTATTATGTACAAAACTATACAATAATACTTTTTTGTGCAATTTCAGGTTGTTTTTTGTCTTAATTTTATGTTAATAAAATAATATATATAATTATATCCACAAAAAAGTATCAGACCGCTGTGGGTCTGATACTAAGGAAGGGAAAAAGAGGTTAATCAGTTTTCGTAAATTTTGTCGTCGTATCTGAAGAATATCAGATTTATATTCATGTTACCGTTGAGTGTACGGAGTTCGTCAATGAATTTTTTCTGGTCACAACTGTCCGGAACGTCAACACTGTAGATAAGTTCAAAAAGCGTACCGAAGTTTGTGGTCTTTACACGACGGAGTTTATGAAAAACAGTATATTTATTGAGGACAGGTTCAAATACACCCTGATAGTCGAGATTCTCCGGAATAGTTATTTTAAGTGTCATATGAGTTCTCTTAGAGCCACCGAAATTCATTTCACTTAGTAAAAGCAGAACAGCTCCTATCACAATGAAGAACACTATCGCATATCCCACATAGCCTATGCCACACGCCGTACCGGCTGCCATAGCGAAGAATATATAGGCAATGTCTTTAGGGTCACCGGCGACGCTCCTGAAACGTACAAGTGTAAACGCTCCGGCAAGACTTAACGCTCCGGCGGGGGTGTTTATGAGAAGAAGTATCAGTGAAACGATAGTCGGAAGCATTATCATTGTGAAAACATAACTCTGTGAGTAACCTTCCTTGCGGTGTGTCGCCATATATATCAGGCTTATCAGAAAGCCCATTATTAAAGACGCTCCGACACATATGAAAAATTCTGTAGCTGTTACATTACCTGTTGTTGCTATTACATTACTGAACATTTTTTTACACGCTCCTGTTGATAAGTATATTGTTATTGGTGGTCATGGTTATGCCGGAATAGATATTTCTGTGCGATTCTATACCGGCTTTCACGAAGTTTTCGTAAGCCTTGCCGTATTTTGAAAAACTGGTCTTATAGATACCTAATTCCGAAAGTTTAGCGATAAGCCATTCCGGTACGGCATTACCGACTTTCACTTCCATAAGGCGATGTCCCTCGTCGATAATCTGATTGCCGTAACTTTCATAGTCAAGACCTAAATCGTAACGGCGTTCTGTAAGTTTCCGGTCAAAAGTAAGCCGGAAATCGTGGTCATCTTTACCGAAAAATGCTTCACGCTGATAACTTATGTACTGTTTAGGCGAAACAGGGTACATATCAAGAAAAACGTCAAGTTCCCTGAAAACCTGTTGAGTTATGTATTTGTCGGTTATGGGCTTCCGACGTGTACGGAAATATTCATCAGATTCCGCAAGTGTCATGGAAACACGACGTTTTGTTACAATACCGCCTATTTTTTTCTTTATTTCAAGAAATACAAGTGAATCCGGATTAGCCGGTGAGTAGTAACTTCTAAGTCTTATTTTTTCCTTGTAATATGGTTTTGCAAGGGATTCCCTTATTAAATAATCGTCGGGGGTATCGTAATAGATGTTATAGATACCGTATTCCTTACCGCCGATACAGAATTTATCGGGATTCATATATATCTGCAAGGTTTCCATAAGGTTGTGATACTGATTCATGTCAAGCATAAACTTTATTTCTTTCCTCGCAAAAGTATTTATTGCCATTTGTTTCAACTCCTTTAATGGCGTTCTTTGATTTGTACTTATTATAAAATTCCAATCTTAAAATAACCTTAATTTAATATGAAAAAATTTTCACACATTTTAACTTTACAGAAATACTTTTATGTGCTATAATAATCCAGTAACTATTTTTATTGGAGGTATTCAATTTGATTACTGTAAATGATGTAAGTGTACAGTTTGGCGGTACGGTACTTTTCAAGGGCGTAAACCTTAAGTTCACAAACGGCAACTGTTACGGCGTTATCGGAGCTAACGGAGCAGGAAAATCAACATTTCTGCGTGTACTGTGCGGAGAACTTGAAGCGGCTTCGGGCGAAGTCGTGATACCGAAAGAAGAACGTTTAAGTGTTCTGAAACAAGACCATTTCGCCTATGACGAATACACCGTACTTGATACTGTCATAATGGGAAATGCACGTCTGTACGAGATTATGCAGGAAAAAGATGCATTATACGCAAAAGAGGATTTCACGGAAGAAGACGGCGTAAAGGCTTCTGAACTTGAAGGCGAATTTGCTGAACTCAATGGTTGGGAAGCTGAATCTGATGTTTCAAAACTCATACAGGGTTTAGGTCTTCCGGAAGATATTATGTATTCACAGATGTCAACACTTTCAGGTAACGAAAAAGTAAAGGTACTTCTTGCACAGGCACTTTTCGGAAATCCGGATATTATTCTTCTCGACGAACCTACAAACCACCTCGATATAGATGCTGTAAAGTGGTTAGAGGGTTTCCTTGCCGAATATTTCGGTACTGTTATAGTTGTATCGCATGACAGACATTTTCTTAATAACGTATGTACACATATAGTCGATATTGACTACAATAAGATAAAAATGTACGTCGGAAACTATGAGTTCTGGTACGAATCAAGTCAGATGATACAGAGAATGATTAAACAGCAGAACAAGAAAAACGAAGAAAAAATCAAGGAACTTAAGGAATTTATCGCAAGATTTTCCGCAAATAAATCAAAATCCAATCAGGCTACATCTCGCCGGAAACTCATTGAAAAACTCACTGTAGAGGAGTTACCGGCTTCAAGCAGACGTTATCCGTTTATAGCATTCGACATAGACCGTGAACTCGGTAAAGACATTCTACAGGTTGACGGCATTTCAAAGACTGTAGACGGCGTAAAGCTACTTAACAATGTAAGTTTCACACTCGGACGCAATGACAAAGTAGCATTTATCGGCGAAAGTGAACAGGCTATCACAATGCTGTTTAAAATCCTCATGGAAGAGGAACAGGCAGATTCCGGAAGTTTCAAGTGGGGTGTGTCCGTGACTACTTCATATATGCCGGTGGATAATTCCATGTACTTCAATGACTGTACATTATCCATACTTAACTGGATTAGGCAGTATTCCGTAAAGGACGAGACAGAAACATATCTCCGTGGATTCCTCGGCAGAATGTTGTTTTCCGGTGACGACGTTTACAAACCGGTTAATGTTCTTTCAGGTGGCGAAAAAGTCCGCTGTATGTTTTCGAGAATGATGCTTTTCGGGTCAAACGCTATTATCCTCGACAGACCTACAAATCATCTTGACCTCGAAAGCATTACCGCTGTAAATAACAGTCTGATAAATTTCAAGGGTGTTGTATTGCTTGCTTCCCATGACCACGAAATCTTACAGACTACCGCAAACCGTATCATAGAAATCACACCCGACGGCTGTATTGACCGTCAGGGGACATACGAAGAATTTATAGAATTTAAAAAGAATATGTAATCAGAAAAAACGCCGGATTTTTTAAGTCCGGCAGTTTTTTATTTAATCGTCAGGGCATATCAGTTGATTTTATAGGAAGGTCAGATACAGAAATAAGACTTATATTAACCATCTGTATAGCAAGAGCATCTTTTGCGGTTATACCGTCGCCCTTGTCAACAATGTCAGCGAGTTCCTTTGCTTCGGCGGAAAGTGAAAAATCATCAGGATTTGCAAGTGACTGCATTATAAGTACGGCGTCAGCGAGGGAAAGTTCACCGTCACCATTAGCGTCGCCGAGAACGCCTTTTGTAGTATCCGGTTTAGTGGAATACGATACCATTTCACAATCTTTATCAACAGAATCTTTTGTATCTGCGTTCCATACATTTGACCACCAAATTTGTAATTCAGCATCTTTTATACCTGCCGGTACGTCGGAGAGGTCAATAGTAATTTCAAGGTCACCGTTTTTATCGGCATTGCCTTTCCACTCAATGTTTACCCAGTCTGCCGGAGTAGGTCCGTTACTGTAGCCTAATGCACCACCGATTGAAGCAGTCGGAGCACCTTTTATTTTTACTTTAAACTCTTCCGATTTATCTTCCGGAAGTTCAACAGTATATGATTTTACTTCAAATTTGAAGTCGTCGTCATTTGGTTTAGTAGTAGCGGTTGTGGTTGTAGTAGTTGTTGAACCGTTACTGCTTGCGGTAGTTGTTGACTGTTGTGGCTTTGCTTCGCTTGAATAGAGGTCAGCCGGTAACTCGTCAAGAGTGATACAATAATCGCTCTGATACATATTTATAGTATCTTCTTTCGTATTAAACATAGGGTCAGAAAGAAATTCTGTATTAGGACTTTCGCCGTCATACCATGTACAGAAATACAACCAACCGGCTTTTTCAGCCTGAAGATTTTCGACAGTTGAGAAGCTGTCATTTTCAGCCATAGCAATCATTTTTGCACTGTTGTATCTTTCCATGATTCCGTAGAAAGTAGAACCTATTGCACTATCGTTATGTACAAGTGATGCCTGCCAGTCGTTTTCCTCAAGATATACAGTACAGTTATACTTATCGTAGCCGATAATATCAACATATTCGTCTCCTGGATACCAGTCAGCAGAAGTGTCGAAATTATAGCTGTTCCACTCCCATATTATATTATGAAGTCCGTAATCTTCCGTGAGGGTCTTGTAAGTCAGTTTATAGAGTTCCTTATATACTTTAGAGCCTTCCTTGCCCCACCAGAACCATGAACCATTTTCACCGCCACCGCCTTCGGCTTCGTGGAGAGGTCTTAAAATAATTGGTACACCAGCATCCTGAAGTTTCTTAATCTGTTCAGCGAGTGCGCCTAAAGCAGTAAGATAATATTCACGTTCAACTGTACCCTCTTTAAGTACGTTAGATGTTACAAAATCGGTTGCCGGATTGCCGTACTGGTCTTTTACGGAATACGTTGAATTGTCATAACTTACAGGGTCTCCGACTTTATAACCTTCCATTTTTTTAGGTACAACAACGTGCCATGAGGCTGTAGCGATACCGTTTTTATTATTTACCCAGTCAATAATTCTGTCGGTTGTACCGTCTTCCGAACCGTAAAGGATATTAGCACAGTTAAGGAAGTCGAAACCTCTTATAGCCGGAAGTTTTCCGGTGAGGTCTTTAAGATAATCAAATTCCTTTTCAAAGTTACCGCCGTGACCGTACTGGTATATTTCCTGCTGACCTGAAATTATATTGTTTCCGTATACGCTTGAAAGATATGACATAAGATTTTTTGTTTCAGCAGTAGCTTTCGGGTCACACGGAGTTGTCTGTGAAGCGGTTACAGGAGCGAGTACAGCTTCTTCAACTTCCATGTAGTCGAAATTAGACCAGCCCCACGACTTTTCAATAAGCATAGTATGTTCGCCTTTATTGAGCTTTACAGAAGAAACTTTTACAGCTTCAAAGCCTTTGCTTTCTGGAATACTTAAAGTACCCTGTGCAACGCCGTCGATACTTAGATTCTGCTGTTTTGCACCGCCGATACCACCAGCATAAATCATGAGATTATAAACGCCGTCTTTTTCTATATTGAATTTAAGTTCAATAGTACCGGTATTAGCCATATTCAGACTTTTTCCGCCACTTGCTTTGGCGTTGTCTTCAACAGTAACCTCACCGCTTATTTTGGCGTCTTCAAATTCGTATTTTTTACCCTCTGCAAAAGCAGTACCGGTACTTATAACAGCAGTACAACTCATAAGCATAGCTGCCGCCATGACAGAAGCACCTGCTCTGTTTAAAAATTTTAAACCCATTTCAGTTATCCTCCGAATATAAATTTATATATTAATTATAAATTTATCTGTATGAAAAATCAATAGTCTGCTATATTTTTTTGCAATTATGACGGTTTTTTTGTATATCTGCACAAAAACACAACTAATTTTTTGTAAAAAACACCGGTTAATTTTAACTCATTATCCAGCGGACGTGACTGCCGTTATTGTCCTTGGTGACATTTAACTGACTGTCAATATCCTGTTTCATTTCAGTAACGTGCGAGATAATACCGATAAGTCTGTTACCCTCTGCCATTTCCTTAAGGACGCTTACAGTCTGATTTCTTGAATGTTCGTCAAGAGAGCCGAACCCCTCATCAATGAACATCACATCAGCATTAACAACAGCGGTTGTTTTCTGTATCTGTTCAGACATTCCAAGTGCAAGCGACAATGCAGCTATGAAAGTCTCTCCGCCGGAAAGAGTCTTTATTTCACGTTTTTTGCCGGTATCAGTGGAGTATACATATATATCAAGACCGTGTTCGCCACTGCCTTTACCCTCGTCGAGACATAATTCAAACTGTCCGGAAGTCATTTTACGGAAATATTCGTTAGCGTCGTCAAGAATCCTGTTAAGATAAAAACGTTGTACCCATGCTTCAAGACCGGTATTATCGTTATCTTCTCTTGACGGTGAAAGTCTTTTATACAGACCGCTGTATTTTTCGTATTCTGCAATTTTTTCACGTATTTTATCAGACTGTTTAACCAATAAATCGTATTTTTCCCTGTTATTCTGACATATATCATTGTATTTATTGAAATTATTCTGTGCTTCAACAGCTTTTTTATTGGAAATCTGTACAGCGTTCTGTAAAGCCGATATATCCGGACAAGTTCTGTCCTGAATTTCTTCTCTGTACTTCTTTATAAGGGTATCGGTTGCATTGAGATTTTTTTCAATTTCCCTGAATTTCTGTAATGTATAGTCATGAACTGTTTTCCTGCTATCACGTATACGACGTGCATTTTCAAGAGCGGTATTTGCGGAAAGTTCGTCAGGGTAAGGAAGTTTTTCAGCAGTAATTTCTTCCTGTTGTTTTTCGAGATTCTTAATATCTGTAAGTATAACAGAAAGTTCTATTTTCTGTTTGTTCAGTGAGGAAATATATTCTTCTTTTTTAATTTTTTCGCTGTCAAGGGATTTACGGGCGGTATTATATTTTTTAACATTATCCTGTAAAATTCTGCCGTCCGAAATGATATTGTTTTTCAGATTTTTTATTGTAATTTCAGCATTTTCAGTGTTCACTTCCGGAAGTTCCGGCATTATTTCACGGAGTTTTTCCCATTTTTCCGTAAATACTTCCCTGTATTCGTCACGCAATACTTTTTCTTTTCCAGCCTGCTCCGATTTTTCTTCCTGAATTGCTTTCAGACGTGAAACTTCATTATCAAGTTTTTTTATGGTCTGACTGTCAAGGTGTGTATATTCTTCTGGGATTCTGCATGGCGAGGGATGTTCCAGTGAACCACACACCGGACAAGGTACACCCTCACGGAGTTCATTTTTTGCGATAATACCGGCTTGCAAGTCAAGAAATGCTTTATACTCCGCCTGATATATACTGAATTTTTCATTATATTCACGGCTTGCGGATAAGTATTCCTGTTGTGACTTTTCAGCGGATTTTTCCTGTAAAGTCAATTTTCTGTAAGCCTCCGTGACATCTTCACAGGCGGATTGTTTTTTATGCCATTCATGGAAAATATTTTCCGCTCCGGAATGTTCTTCAGTTATTTTCACATAGCCGGAAATTTTATCCTGACATTCTGAAATCATGTTATTGATTTTTTCAATCATGGAATCATATTTCACAGACGATTTTTTTCTTAAAGCAAGGTCTTTTTTTATTTTACCGAGTTTCTTAAGTTCGCCGAGACATGAATTTATTTCCGATTCAGTTCTTGCAAAATTTTCAGAAGCCTCATCTTTATTTTTTCTTGCCTGTTCCTCTTCCGTGGAAATACTTTCATACTTGTTTTTTATTTCCGGCAGTGACTTTTCAAGTTTATCGAGTTCAGCGAATTTTTCAGTAAGTACCTGTGCCGATTTAAATTCATCTTTTTTACTGTTGTAATCCGAAACGGAATTTTTATATTCTTTTTCTGCCGATTCTCTGCGTGTTTCCATATCATCACAGAAAAATCCGAGATTATAAACGAAGTTATCCACGGAAACTTCACCGGCATAGAATTTTTTCTGTAAATCGGTCATATTAAGACAGTCTGCCGGTATTCTTATATGTTTTGAATCCTCACGACAGGTTTTTTCTTCTTCTTTTCTTTCTTTTTCCTTTTCCTTGAAACATCTGAATATTTCAGATACAATTTTATCATATATTTCAGTATCGAAAATTTTTCTGAAAATCTTCTTTTTATCGCTTGACTTTGAACGAAGAAATTTAGAAAATTCGCCCTGTGCAATCATTGATACCTGCATGAACTGTTTTTTGTCGAGTATAATTATTTCAGAAATTTTTTCATTTGCTTCTTTCTGACGTAGCTGTGTTCCGTTGGGCATCATGAGAGTTACTTTTGAACTTTCAAGCTGTGGTTTTTTAGAACGTGTACCTATTCTTATCTGTTGTGGTTCACGACGTATTGTATACTGATTCATTACTGTACCTGTTTTTTCCGTGAAGACAAGTTCCACGAAACTTTCAACGGTATAGTCATTATAATGGCTCTGTAATTCCATACCGTCTTTCTTGTTGCTGTCGGAACTTGCCTCGCCATAGAGTGCGAAAACAATAGCGTCAAAAATTGTTGACTTTCCTGCACCGGTATCGCCTGTTATCAGAAATAAATTCTGTTCCGGTTTTGTGAAATCTATTTCAGTTCTTTTTCCGTAAGAACCAAAAGCCTGCATAGTCAATTTTAAAGGTTTCATGCTTCAATACCTCCCTGAATGTTGTTTATAATATCCTGTAATATTTTTTCCTCTTCCGGACTGACATTCTGTAAAAATTCCTTGCATAACTCGAAAGTGCTTTTACTTATGTCAGCTTCCTGACGTTTCTGTACAGTTCTTTCAGACCTGCTGTTATAGTCGAAACATATTTCAAGCATATTCGGGAAAAATTCCCTTAATTTTTCGGCAATACCGACTACTTCAGATTTTTCAGTGATTACAATTCTGACATAATCATCACAGCCCTGTGCGGAGATTTCCTCGAAAGTACCTTTTATTATGCGAACTTCGTGCAGTGGTACGAGAGGTATCACGGAAGTATTTATATTTCCCTTTTCATTGAGTTCCACCATTATAACGCCTTTTTTCTGACCGGCTTCACTAATTGAATAAGCTATCGGAGTACCACAGTAACGGATATATTCGCTACCTACTGACATAGGCTTATGTATATGACCTAATGCACAGTAATCGAATCTTTCAAGAATATCAGCATAGACTACATCTATATTACCTACTTTTATACTTTCGGATTCCATACGTTCAGCGTTTTTCGGATCACTGCCGGACGGAAGATAAAACTGATGACTGACAAATATATTTCTTTCGTCGGTGTTTATGTTTTCCCTTTCAATCATCATGCGGACAGCCTTGTTATATGAAAAATTTCTGCCGTTTTCGTCCGTACCTGTAATGCGGTTAACCATAGCAGGACTTATGAACGGTAAAAGATAGAAATTTACATTTCCGTATTCGTCAGTGAGAGTTATTTTTTCCATGTACTCTTCCGGAAGTACAGGGGGTTTGCCTATCATGTGTATCTTATGGACGTTCAGAATTTTTCTGAACATATCAATACGTTTGGTACTGTCGTGATTTCCGCTGATTATCATTATTTCAGTATCCGGTACTGTTACGGAAAGTCCGGAAATAAAATCGTCAAAGAGTTCCACGGCGTCGGAAGTCGGAGAGCTGGTATTATATATATCTCCGGCGATTACAACGGCATCAGGCTTGTTTACGGAAATAATTTCCGTAATCTGATTCAGTATGTATTTCTGGTCTTCGTTCATATCACGGTTAAACCATCTTTTTCCGATATGCAAATCAGATAAGTGTATTATTTTCATTAATAAATCTCCTTTTTTGTAATAAATTGATATAATAACAATGTTTATTATATCATATTGTGTATAAAATGTCAACCGTATACTGTAAATTAAATAAAATAATAAATGGTATTTTACTGTATAAAAAATCGCTGAAACATATTGAAATATTTCGGAATCTGTGTTACAATTAAATCAGCGTAAAAATTCTGATACGAAAAGGAAGATGTAATAATGTCAGAAAAGAAAAAACAGAAAATTCTTATAGTCGACGACTGTACAATGAATCGTGAAATTCTTATAGATATGCTACAGAATGAATTTGACATAATGGAAGCGGTAGACGGTCTTCAGGCAATAAAGATTATAAAAGAATACAATACTTCAATAGACCTGATGATACTTGATATAATCATGCCGGAAGCTGACGGTTTTGAAGTCCTCGCCGTAATGAACGAAACTCACATAATAAATGACGTCCCTGTTATAATGATTTCCGCTGAAAATGAAGATTCATTCATTGAACGTGCCTACGAAATGGGCGTTACTGACTATATAAGCAGACCTTTCAATATAGCGGTAGTACGTCGGCGTGTTACCAATGCATTAGGTCTGCACGCCAAACACAAGAAACTTCTTGAAATAATCACTGAGCAGGTATTTGAAAAAGAAAAAAACAACAACATGATGATAAATATTTTAAGTCATATTGTAGAGTCCCGTAACGGTGAAAGCGGTATGCATACACTGAATATCTTTTCTATAACAAACGTCCTGTTAAATAAACTCGTTGAAAAAACCGATAAATATAAATTAAGTTCTCGTGATATGTCGCTTATAACAACAGCCTCTTCACTCCACGATATAGGAAAAATAGGTGTTCCGGAAAATATCCTGAATAAACCAGGACGCTTCACACCGGAAGAATTTGCTATAATGAAAACCCATACAACAATAGGGGCTTCACTTCTTGACGAGATGTCAGTATATCAGGACGAACCTCTTGTTAAAACGGCTCGTGAAATATGTCGGTGGCATCACGAACGTTATGACGGCAAAGGTTATCCGGACGGACTTAAAGGCGATGAGATACCTATTTCCGCACAGATTGTTTCAGTCGCTGACGTATATGACGCTCTTACAAGTGAACGTTGTTACAAAAAGGCGTACTCACACGAACAGGCTTTTAATATGATACTCAACGGCGAGTGTGGTCAGTTCAGTCCGTTGTTAATGGAGTGTCTGAAAGAAAGTCACGACGATATTATAAAGGAACTCAACAGCCATTCTGACGAAAATATTCAGGAAAAACGCCTTAAAACCATAATAGACGAGTTAATCCAGTACGAAGAAAGCGACGATATTATAAACCCTCTTATACAGATTGAAAAAGACCGTGAAAAATTAAGATTCTTTTCTATGAAAGCCGAAGAACTTCAATTCGATTATGACCGCCGGACTTCTGTAGTTATACTTTCGGAATGGGGTGCGAAACTCCTCGGCAGTAAAAGAACAGTCCTCAACTTAGGCGGTAATGACAAGTGCATAATGAATTATAAATCGGTAAGGAATTTTACTGCACTTTTACGTACTCTCACACCAAAGAATCCCGAAATCGACAGCAGTATTATTTTAGATACTCCGGAAGGTCAGATGTACGGAACTATAACGGCTCTCACTTTATGGGAAAACAATAACTCACACTATACCGGCGTGATAGGTAAAATTTCCCGACTGAAAAAAATTTAAACCTGAAAGGAGGTGTATTATTTTGACTTTACAGGAATGTTACAGCATAATCGGCGATTACAAAGACGTTGCTAAAAGACTTCCCTTGGATAGAATGATAACAAAATTTGTCCTCAAATTCCTTGACGACAAAAGTTACGAAAAATTAGTATCTTCAATAGCAAGTGCTGACTACAAAGAAGCATTCATGGCGGCACATACTTTAAAAGGCGTATGCCAGAATCTGTCTTTTACAAAACTTTACGAACCCAGTCACATAATGACCGAAACCCTTAGAAATGAAAATCCCGATATGGCAACTGTTACGGAACTTCTTGAAAAAATCCGTGTGAATTACGAACTGACAACAGAGACTATAAAGAATTTCAGGGACAGTCAGTAAAATTTTTAAATCTTTTATATTTTTCTTTTATTAAAAAAATACCGGATTTTTTTCAAATCCGGTAAATTTTTTATTATTTTTCGTATTTGTTGAGTTCCCGACGGAGTATGTAGAAAAGTGCATTGACGTCAACAGGCTTAGCAACGTGTGCATTCATACCGGCTTCGGCTGATTTGGCTACATCTTCGGCGAAAGCGTCGGCAGTCATTGCGATTATCGGAAGTGTACTGTCAGGTCTGTCCATAGCACGTATTTTCCGTGTTGCCTCGTAACCGTTCATTACAGGCATACGTATATCCATAAGAATTGCCTTATAGTAATTTACTTCGGAATACTGGAATTTTTCGGCACATACTCTACCATTTTCCGCCCAGTCGACTTCAAAACCGGCTTCAGTAAGTATTTCTGTAGTAATTTCCGCATTCAGTTCATTATCTTCGGCGAATAAAATTCTTCCGCCGTCGAAAGTTATTTCATTATCCGGAATTTCTTCAACTACTTCATTTCCCATGTACTGTTTTATACCGAAAAACAACGTTGACTTGAAAAGCGGTTTAAGAATAAATCCGTTAATACCTGCTCCACGTGCTTCGTTTTCGACTTCACTCAGGTCATATACGGATATAAGGATTATCGGCATATCATCTTTAATAAATTCCCTTAATTTCTTTGTAGTCTCAACGCCGTTTGATTCCGGCATATGCCAGTCAACAAGTATAACGTCGTATTTATCCGACTTGTTTTTTAATAATTCCAGTGCTTCTTCACAACTTGTAGCGTATTCTGGATAAGCTCCGATTTCGTTAAGGGACTGTATAGCGGTTTCACATAATTCCTCGTCGTCGTCAATAACCAGTACTTTCAGCCCCTCTAAGTCCATATTGTTCATATCGGTATCGCCTTTTTTGAGGTCAAGCGTAACATGAAATTCACTTCCCTCATTGACTTTACTTTTAACTTCGATAGTACCGCCCATCATATCGACAATATGTTTTGTTATCGCCATTCCGAGACCTGTTCCCTCTTCCTTAGTGACACGTTTTCTGTCTTCACGGACGAAACTTTCAAAAACTACCTTGACAAAATCTTCTGTCATACCCATACCGTTATCCCTGACGTAGATATGATTTCTTACGTACTCATTACCTTTAGGCGATTCCTCCTGTGTAAGAGTAAGTGAGATTTCGCCCTCCATTTGTGTATACTTCACGGCATTTGACAGTAAATTTATAAGTATCTGATTAAGACGTAAACTGTCACAGTAAACATCTTCGGAAATTATACTGTTTATATATACATTGAAATTCTGATGTTTTGCGTTAATCTGTGGTTGTATCATTGTAACAACGTTCTCAAGATTTTCCCTGAAAGAAATCTGTACCATTGAGAGAGTCATTTTACTGCTTTCTATTTTCGACATATCCAGTACGTCATTTATCAGTGACAGTAAATGGTGACTGGAGCGTGCTATTTTACTTAAACATTCCTGAACTCTCTGTTTGTCTTCGATATTTGCTATGGCTATATCGGTCATACCTATTATGACATTCATAGGTGTTCTTATATCGTGGCTCATATTGGAAAGAAATTCGCTTTTCGCCTTGTTTGCCGATACCGCTTCCTGACGGAGTTCATTTTGTTTTTTAATCTGATTATACGATAAAATCGCATAACCGGTAAATACCGTAATAAATACTACAAACAATCCGACAAGGCACATATTGAAGATTTTACTTGTCTTGGCGTTGTTTGCTTCGATTATCTGATTTATTTCACTGTAACGCATAAATGTGACGAGATACCAGTTTGAATATGAAAAAGGTCTTGCATATAACATTCTTAAGTCACCGTCTATAATAAATGCTGACTGATATGTTTCATTTTTTGACAAAGCCTCACTCATCTGGGCTATGTAATCATCAGCACTCATATTGTTATAACCCTCATACATTCTGCTTATACGCTGAAAATAAGTATCTGTATCGGCGTTTTCATTACGTACTACAAAAGCAGTGTCAGCACGTCTTATTACAAATGAATATACCATTTCCTGACCGTACGAAAGATTAAGCACTGTATTAAGCGTATCGGGATGTATTCCGCATAACATTGCCTTATATTCCGTACCACCCAACATAAAATTACGTGTATTTACCATTTCAATCATTCTGTCGCCTTTATCGTTTTCAACCAGTATGACTTTATCTTCTTCGTGTTCGATAGTATAATCAAAACTTTCCTTGTCAAGCGGTTGAAAAGTTTCGTCGCCACGCAATGTAACTCTTTCGCCGTTTTCCTTGAGAAGTGCAATATAAGTTGCACCCGATTCAATTTCAGATTTTATGTAATCCTGTGCCTTTTCCTCGGTCAGCTCCATACCCTCGACGGCGTCAAGAATCTGGTCAAGACTGTTGAATTTACTGCTGAAATAAGTCCGTGAATGGTTTACGGTCTGTGCAGTCAGTGCCGAAAGATATGTATAACCTACGTCCTGTACAGTTTCGTGATTAAGTTCAGTTACACGCCGGTTCATATACCTGAACATCATAAATGCCGTACCCATTATGATTAAAAATCCTAAAAAAATCAGAAACATACTTTTCAGTTTTTTTTTCAAAAAAATTTCCTCCTGTCCGAAAATATTACATTTCTATTATAAAGCATTACAGTATATTTTTCAACCCTTTTTTTGAAACAATTTTCTTGACAAAACCGTCATAATAAGTATAATTATATTATAAACAATGAACGGAGTTGATTTTTTATATGGAAATTCTTCTTGTTGACGACAATGAAATAAATATGGAAATCCAGAAGATGATGATTGAAAGCAACGGCATTACAGTAAAGACCGCCTCAAATGGTGCAGACGCCGTAAAAATGGCTGAAGAACAGGACTTCTTCATGATATTCATGGATATTCATATGCCGGAAATGGATGGCTATGAGGCTTCAAAACTCATAAGAAAATTTAATAAATCCGTTCCGATAGTCGCACTGACCGCCGACGAATTTTCCGAAGTCCAGCAGAAACTTAACGAAAACGGCATAGACGCTTATCTTTCCAAACCCATACAACCCGAAGAACTTCAGGAACTCTTACAGAAACATCTTAATATACATACTATTTCCAGTGAAAACAAAATGTCTGACAAATATTTTGATTACGATTCCTTATATGCCGTATTCAATGATGCCGAAGCGGTACAGCGACTTATTAAACAATTCCTTTCCGCCCACGAAAACGACTGCGAACTTTTAGGAAAATATATCTTTTCCGGAAAATATCTTCCGGCACGTGAAATACTTCATAATATAATAGGTATCTCCGGAAATCTTTTCTGTAGAAAACTCTATAATATTTCATGCAGAGTAAGTAGCGAACTGAAAAAGGATTATCCCGACAGTTTCGACACTTTCGAGGAAATATGGGACAAAACCATTGCAGAATTAAAAGCCTGTCTCGTACAGGAAACAACACGTGCCGTACCTGTCCGTGAAAGTTTCAGGGAGTTATGGGAAGAATTTTTTGAACTCTGCACGGAATTTGACATTTCCGCTGTGGATATTTTCACCGAAAACAAACAGATTTTTTCCGGAAACATGGAAAACAAAACATTCTCACAGCTTGAAAAGGCTGTAATGAAATATGATTTTCTGTGGATTTCCGAGAATATGGAGGGATTATATGTATAATGTACTTTTGGTTGAAGATGATTCAGCACTGAGATTTATTTACTCAAAAATGAAAACGTGGACAGAATGCGGTTTCACAATCGCAAAACAGGCAAGCAATGGTAAAGACGCTCTTGAAATCCTTAAAACACGTACTTTTGACCTCATTTTCACGGATATAAGAATGCCGTTTGTAGACGGTATAGAAATGCTCCGTAAACTTTCGGCAAGCGATAACAAGATACCAGTCATATTTGCAAGTTCCTATGATGAGTTTGAATATGCACGTCAGGGACTTATTTTAGGGGCATTCGATTACCTGCTCAAACCTGTTGACGAAAAGAAACTTGCACAGGTTCTCGGACGTCTGAAAGAACACATTGAGGCAACCGCTCAGGAAGAAAAAATTGACGAGTCTGTAATTGAAGTCTTCCGACAGCTTGAAATTGACCCCGATTCAAGCCCGTTCGTACATAACTGTGCGTTGTATTTTTCCAAACACTTCGGAGAGGTGTTCACCATTGACGACGTTGCTATTGAACAGGGTTACAGTAAAGACTATTTCGGAAAAATTTTCAAGAAACATTTCAATATGACGTTCAATGAAGTCTACTCAAGAATAAAAGTCGCCTATGCTATAAAACTTCTCCGCACCGGAAACTATAAGGCATACGAAATAAGCGATATACTTGGCTATGCTTCCGTAGACTACTTCACGAAAATTTTCAAGGAAATTACCGGCGAAACCCCCTCACGTTTCAAGGCAAGACTTGACGGACGTTAAGGAGATAGAAATATGACTATTAATTATGCTGAAATTCTTGTGGTTGACGATATGCCAGACCATATAGCCTATTCCGGTACAATTTTACGTGCAGAGGGTTACAGGGTCTTTGCGGCGACAAGCGGTAAAGCTGCCCTTAAATTTCTTGAAAAACGTATACCGGATTTGATTATGCTTGATATACAGATGGACGATATAGACGGTCTTACACTGTGCGGTATGCTGAAAGAAGACCGTCGCATAAAAGATGTACCAGTTATATTTCTTACCGCTGAAACAAGTCCGGAAATTATACAACAAGGCTTTTCGCTGGGTGGTTGCGATTACGTCAAGAAACCGTTTGTCAAGGAAGAATACCTCGCCCGTGTAAGAACACATCTACAGATTTCCCGACAGCAGAAAGAACTCGCCGACGCCAACAACGAACTTAATTTATTCTGTTCCGCCGTATCGCACGACTTAAAAGCACCGTTCAATATAATAAATATGCTTATTGAAATGCTTGCCAGTGAACTCGGTGAAAACCAGTCAGACGACGTGAAGAATATACTTGAAATGATTACTTCCAAAGCAACTCAAACTAAAACCATGATTGAAAGACTTTTCGACTTCTCAAAGATGTGCAATATAACGCCTCGTATGACTATGGTTAATATACAGGAAATTATAGAAACTACTTTCAAGGATTTACACGACTTATGCCCTGAACGTAACGTAACATTGAAGTGCGAAACGCTTCCGGAAATAAAGGGTGACCCTGTACTTATTCAGATTATTATTAAAAACCTGCTCCAGAATGCCATAAAATATACCGCTAAAAAGAAAAAAGCGGTCATTACAGTAACTGGTCACGTCACACAGAACAACCGCATCATAAAGATTAAGGATAACGGTGACGGTTTCGACATGGCATACGCAAACAAACTGTTTCAGGTATTTCAGAGACTTCATTCGGAAGAAGAATTTGAGGGTAGTGGCGTAGGTCTCGCACTGGTCAGCCGTATTATGAAACGTCATAATGGTGAGGTAAAGGCTTATGGTGAAGTCGGTAAAGGTGCGGAATTTTCCCTTGTATTCATAAATTAAGATATTATTAAAAAATCCGGTATGATACGCCGGATTTTTTTATGTGTCGTTTTTTCATGGTAAAATATCCGTTTTTGACGGTTCAAATCTTGCGTTTCGTATGTTAGAATATAATTACAGTAAGGGAAACGGAAAACCTTACAGAATAAATCGAAAAAATACAGTAAAATCACTGATTTTGATAGTTTAAAAAATCTTCAATAAATGATACAATATAATCAAAGAAAAGAAAGAGTTTTCAGGGAGGAATCGTTATGAAAAAAACTAATATATTCGCTAAAGCAGTTTCAATAGTATCAGCAGTTATAATGACAGTAAGTGCAAATGCAATTACTGCAAACGCTTCTGACGATACTTCTGATTATACAGCAAAAACAGAAAGATTAGTTTCACTCGTAAACGAAGCAAGAACTGAAGCAGGTTTAGACCCTGTATACGCTGTACCTTATCTCAACGAACTCGCTGAAGACAGAGCTGAAGAATACATGAACAATCCGGTACAGACAAGAATCGGCGGAAATTCTTTCGTAACAGTAGTTGATTATGAAATAGCACCTTGGTCAGACGCAGCTGAAATCAATGCATCAGGCATGGAAACTCCGGAAGAAACTTTCGCACAGTGGAAAGAATCTCCGAGCCAGTGGGCAGCAATAATGAACCCTGAATTTACACATATGGGCGTAGGCGTTGCTTATGATTCCGAAAGTCAGAATGGTTGGTACTGGGAACAGCTTTTCATAACAGTTGACGTTTTCGAGAGACCCGACGGCGATATCGAAGGTCAGTATCTCCCTGTTGAATGCCACATTGAAACAGAAGAACAGGTTACAGGCGACATCAACGGCGACGGTATTGTAGATGCTTTCGATTATATCCTCATCTGCAGATACGTAAACAATCAGATTACTTTAGAACCACAGCAGATTAAAAATGCTGACGTTCTCAAAGACGGCAATGTAGGTTTTTCAGATGCAACAGTACTCAGAAAATACATCCTTGGTGAAGTTGAATCAGTTCCTGTAAAACTCTTTTAATTAAATAAATATACAACGGCTGGGAAATCAGCCGTTTTTTTATTGACAACAAAATACATTTGTGTTAAACTGTTCATAAAGCAGGTGATATTATGAATCAGATAAAATATATTTCAAAATCGGAAATCCCATACATAAAATGCAGTAATTCGTTTATCGTCGAAATTGACGGAAAAACAATTCAGTCTGAAAATGACTGGTTATATACTATGGCTGAAAAATTTCACTTTCCGGTAGATGACGGTCAAAAAAATATAGACTGGTTCAGCGGACAGCGTAAAGATTTCAACGTATATATTGTTGAAACAAATTAATCAAAAGGTGTTATTATTATGGAATACTCAAAACTTATACAGAAAATCGAAAACGGAAAACAGGTCGGCATTGAAGAATTTAAAGAACGTGACGGAAGAACATTCGTACATAAACACGTAATAAAGAAAGTAAATAACAGTTACGCCATATGTATTCAGGAAATGTTTCTTGATAATGAAGATTATGACAATCCGGAAATAAATGAACATTTTGAAGTATATGAAACTCTTCCGGAAGTCCTTGAGATATTCAGACAGAAATATAATATATTGCCGGAAAATCTTAATACATCACGAGGTAACAAATTCTTTAATGAAATAAATCTTGTACGATATATCGGTGAAACTAAGTCTTTAATGCTTACCCATAATAAAATATACAATGTTATTTTTACTGAAAAGAACTGGTTTCGTATCATAGACGACAGCGGTGAAGATTATCTGTACCCACCGGAACTTTTTGAACAGATATAAGGAGTATATATACTATGTTTAATGAACTTGATAAATTTATCTCTTATGACACTACAACAGATTACTGGTATGATGAAGGTTTCTGTTATGCACAGAAAATTCTTGAAGATTTTTCGGACGACGACTGGAAAGAACTATATGATATAATTTTATCTAAAGATTTGAAGTATCAGAAAAAAATTGTATATTGTTTCGACGGTACGGACGAATTTCACGAACTTAAAATTATTGAACAACTACTTTCAGTTAATGACGACGAACTTTTCATTATGTGTGTGGACAGTATGAGGAATTTCAGTGCCGACACACTCAAAAATAAGCGGTTGATTGATAAGATTAAAGCAAAATCTGATGTTCAGGACAGACTATCGGGAATAGTCATTGAAGAATTTTTCAAGGAGGTATAAAAAATTTATGGATATTACAGACTATATTATTAATTCAGAACGTTATTGCAAAAATGAATTTAATGAAATAATAAATTATATCAAAATTAAATATAACATGAATTATCTTGACTATGAATCCGGTGAGGACTGGGCGACAATCAGTGACGGACAAGGTAAAATATTTATGGTTCATGCAAAAATAAAAATCATGTTTACAAGTGTGAAAGATTTTCCGGAAAAATTTCATGATTTCAATGTTTTATACTTCAATGAATATTCTGAAAACTTATGGAGTATTGATACAAACAATTTACCGCCGGAATTTTGCTGGTATACAGAGGCTATTGACCGTAATTCTTTCAGTACACAGGACTTATACTATGCAACCATTTAACAGAGGTGAAATTTATGAAAGATAAAAAAATAATTAAGGTAGACGCAAATTCAATTAATAATTACTGTCAATACAAGTTATGGAATCATGATGCTGAATTTTTCGGACTTAAAGACGGAATGGAGATTATCGCATATGACGGCGAAGATGTATGGGAAGCAACAGTTTGTTATAATCCGTCGGCGGACTATTATGAAAAATGGGGTATTGAATTAGGCAAAACGATACAGGTTCTTACCGATGAAGAAGTAAAATGGATGTGGGTAGGTTATGAAAATGGCGAAAGCACAGGAAAGTGGTTTAAGGAAGTTGAAGTAGCTGAAAAACTAATAGATTTCGGTATGGAAATAAAGGATATTCAGAAAATAGTAAGTCTGCATGAAGACCATTTATATAGAATTAAATATATAAAATTGATAGAAAAGTTTGAAGAAAAAGTTATTTCAGACGGCGGAAAATTCAAGCCATCATATCTGAATGCTGCTTTATCAGAACACCCTATACTTGCAAAATGCAATGATAAAGCATTATGTACGTTTCTGGACTACGTTTCAAAAGCGGAATCCGATGACGGTTCGGCGTGGTTTCTTTGTGCGTCCGACTATGGAATTGCATATAAAGCTCCGGACGATATTAACGGTTTTTCATGGAACGAATTTGAAAAAATATCCCTTGCAAGTGCGGAGTCCGACGACGAAAAAGAAAACATTAAAAAATGGTGGGAACGTCATTTACCTGTTGCAATGTCCGTAAAGGGTGAGTATACTTTTCTTGCTATAGACCTTGACACCGGAAATATAGTACAGGGTTATGAACCGGATTTTGAAAATACCGAAATCGTCGCCGGAAACTTTGAAGAACTTTTGAAAATGATTATTTCCGGAGAATTTACATGGAAATAAATTATTGACATTCAATAAAAAAGAGGTATATGCTATGTTCAATAAAAAACTTTCTGATATTTACGAATTGCGGAAAGAACTTAAAAAATTACAGAACCAAAAAGAAACTTATAATAATAAAACTGATTTTTTTGCCAATGAATACAATGACAAAGACTGGAAAAAATATTCAGAATGTTTTCCCGAAACTGATATAACAGTTAATGGAGTATCACAAGATGTTGTCAATGCTATTGTAGTACTGTTAGGGAAGAAATATGGCGTTGAATGGTTGCATATTCCGCTTACAGCAGTTGACGGCAAAACCGCTGTTGAACTTGAACAAACCGAAAAAGGCAGAAAAGCTTTGAGAGCGTTTATAATGCGAATGCCTTGCTGAAAAATTTTATTGACACTCAGTGTAAAAAAGTGTATAATTTCAGTAGAGGAGGTATGCCAATGACTGACGAAGAATTACAAGAAATCCGTAACAGATGCGAAAAAGCTACTGGCGGAAAGTGGACTGCATACATAGAGGGAAGAGATATTGAATGTGGTTCAAGTTTTATTCAGACTGCCGGTGAAGATTTGGAAATAACCGGTGCTACCGTAGCAGACTATGATTTCATTGCACACGCCAGACAAGACATAATATTACTTCTTGACGAAATCGAAAAATTACGCAGTCAGCTTTAAATGGAGTATAATTGCAGTAAAGGAAGTGATGTATTATGAATGATGAAGAATTACAGATAATCCGCAACAGGTGCGAAAAAGCTACTGGTGAGCCTTGGATTGTACTTGTGTTTGATAGAGCTTATATTATTCAGACGGCAGGTGAAGAGGATTTGGAAATAACCGGTGCTACTGATTACGATTATGACTTTATTGCAAACGCAAGACATGACATAATAACACTTCTTGATGAAATCGAAAATATACATAGTAACCAATATACTTTGAATGATAATGAACTTGAAAAAATCAGCAACAGGTTAGAAAAAGCTAATAGTGAATTATGGATTTTTCTGTCAGAAAACAGGGAAATTGAATGTGGTTCAGAACGTTACTGGGATTTTATCAAGCCCATAGGCAAAGATTTTAAAATATATGGTGCTACCGTAGCAGACTATGAATTTATTTCACATTCAAGGCAGGACATAGTAACACTTCTTGACGAAATCGAAAAATTACGCAGTCATCTTTAAAGGAGCGTATAAATATGACCGAATATCTTACAGACTACATGAATACCGTCACTGAACGTCTGAAAAACTGTACGGAGCAGGAAGAGCTTTCCGCCATACTCTCCGAACACATGGACAAAATAGCGTTCATGCAACACGAAAGAATAGTACATTTTCTTGTTACTATGATGTTTGCGGTGATACTATCAATATTTATGGTAGGTATGCTTCTTACGGAAAATATCATGCTGACCGTCCTTGTGACAATAATCATGATTCTGCTTGTATTCTACATAAAACATTATTATTTCCTTGAAAATACCGTACAGAAAATGTACGTAATATACGACAAAATTCTTAAAATGCAGGAGGATTTAAAATGACTAAAAATGAAATAGCTGAACTCGCTATATCCGAACTGGAAAAACTATATCCGGATATAGAATGTTCCCTGAAGTTCGAGAAGCCTTATGAACTTATGTTCGCTACACGTCTCGCCGCACAGTGTACCGATGCAAGAGTAAACATTGTCACGAAAGAACTTTTTAAAAAATATCCTGATTTACAGTCTTTCGCCAATGCGGATATTCAGGAATTGGAATCGTATGTAAAACCATGCGGACTTTATCACATGAAAGCCAAAAGTCTGAAAGAAATGGCACGTCAGCTACTGGATAACTTCGGTGGTGAAGTACCCGACAATATGAAAGATTTACTTACGCTATCCGGAATAGGCAGAAAAACAGCCAATCTCGTATTAGGCGATGTTTTCGGTAAACCGGCGATAGTTACCGATACGCATTGTATACGCATAACCGGACGGCTTGGACTTACTACGAACAAAGCACCCGCAAAAGTAGAAAAAGACCTCGCTGAACTCTTACCGCCGGAAGTATCGAACCATTTCTGTCACCAGACTGTACAATTCGGGCGTGACATCTGTTGTGCAAGAAATCCTAAATGTAAAAAATGTCCGTTAAACTATTTCTGCGAACATTTCAACAAACAAAAAAACGGCTGATTTTTCAGCCGTTTCGGATTTTATTTAATTAAAAGAGTTTTACCGGAATTGTCTCAACTGCACCGAGGATGTATTTTCTGAGGTATGCAGCGTCAGAATAAGTAATTGCGCCGTCTACGAGAATGTCAGCACT
>JAIDQQ010000023.1:276467-481788 GCA_029062165.1 Ruminococcus sp. | reverse complement strand
CCTTCGAGTTTACCCTCCGGAGCGTCAAATTCGTCTACTCCTATGAAAAGCTGTGTCCAGTACCAGCCGTATGTGCTGTTCGGGTCGTATGTGATTCCTACACCCATATGTGTATATTTTTCGCTCATTATTGATGCCCAGTGGCTCGGTGAATTTCTCCACTGCTCGAAAGTTGCTTCCGGAGTGCTCATGCCGGATGCGATGTTTTCAGCTGCGTCTATCCACGGAGCTTTTTCAACGTCGATTATCTCGTAGAAAGCGTCTCCGTTTGCTCTTTTGTGGCTAAATGTTCCGACACACTCTTCTGCTCTTTCCTCTGCAAGTTCGCTGAGATAAGGTACTGCGTATATCGGCTCTAAACCGGCTTCGGCTCTTGCTTCGTTTACGAGGTAAACGATTCTGTCGGTCATTGCCTGGTAATCCGGGATTTCTGTTGATGTTGCGTTGGTTGTGAGTGTTAAACCTGTAGCGGATACTGTCATTATAGCTGTTGTGAGAGCTGTTACAACTCTTCTGAATACGTTCATTTTTTTCATAATAATTTCCTCCTAAAGAATATCTTTGTTTATATGTATTTGTTTTTCTGATTATATTATAGCATTCTGTCCGGATTTTTCATACTCTTCAAATCAGCGATTTTACTGTATTTTTCCGTCTTTCTGATGCTACTTTTTTGTGGTTTTCTTTTCCTTTACTATGGTTATATTATATCACTGCTACCGGATTTTTCACACTCACCAATCAAGACATTTTCCGTTAAAAATCAGACATGAAAGCATTAAAATCCGGAGAACTTCTGCCCTCCGGATTTTTTTATAAGATATTCTGATAGGAAATTTCATTAAAAAAGTTTTACTGGGATCGTTTCTACTGCACCGAGGATGTATTTTCTGAGGTATGCAGCGTCAGAATAAGTAATTGCGCCGTCTACGAGAATGTCAGCACTTTCAATCTGACGTGGGTTAAGTGTTGTCTGACCGTTGAGGTACTGGCAAAGCATTACGAAATCGAAAGAATCAACCATTCCGTCACCGTTGATGTCGCCTGTTGCACATGGTAAAATCTGATATTCGTCTGGGTAGTACTGACCTTCGAGTTTACCCTCCGGAGCGTCAAATTCGTCTACTCCTATGAAAAGCTGTGTCCAGTACCAGCCGTATGTGCTATTTGGGTCATATGTAATACCAACGCCCATATGTGTGAATTTTGGACTCATGATAGATGCCCAGTGGCTCGGAGAATTTCTCCACTGTTCAAATGTTGCTTCCGGAGTGCTCATGCCGGATGCGATATTTTCGCCTGCATCTATCCAAGGAGCTTTTTCAACATCAATGAGTGCCCAGTATTTTTCACCATTTGCTCTTGTGTGGCTGAATGTCTCAACACATTCTTCAGCTCTTTGTTCTGCGAGTTCGCTGAGGTACGGTACTGCGTATATCGGTTCTAAACCAGCTTCTGCTCTTGCTTCGTTTACGAGGTACACGATTCTGTCTGTCATTGCCTGGTAATCCGGGATTTCTGTTGATGTTGCGTTTGCTGTGTATGTAAGACCTGTAGCAGATACTGTCATGATAGCGGTTGTGAGAGCTGTTACAACTCTTCTGAATAAATTCATTTTTTTCATAATAATTTCCTCCAAAATATCTTTATTTCTGATTTATCGGGATTTCTTTCGTTTCCCTTACTATGGTTATATTATATCATTGCTACCAGATTTTTCACACTCACCAATCGAGACATTTTCCGTTAAAAATCAGACATATAAAAAATCCGGAAAAATTTTCCGGATTCAAAGATATTTTCAGGTTTGATATTCGTCTGAATCGAATATGATTTCAGACCGTATACAACAACTATCAAAAAAATTTTTAATATTTTCAGCGATTTCTATTTCTCGTAAAACTGTAATTTTATCGTCAATCGGGAAAAAATCTATATGCGTATTGTAGTAAAGCCAGCCGTCCTCACCTGTCGAAAGAATTTTATCGTAGTCTTCATTACGATATATTTCAAATATATTCCCCGACATAAAATAACACCTTGCAGAACGTCTTACTATATTATACCGGTTTTCCATAAGAAAAATTATTTTTTCCGGTGTTTCATTGACCGCAATTCTGAACTGCATATTAACTTACCTTATTAAAAGAATATCATGATTTTCTTGTTACTTTCCGATAAATTCTTCCTGAACTGGTAATATTGACATCTCCGACATCTTTATTAAAATAACGTCTGCGGACACGTCGGTAATATCGGGAATTTTTAAACTCATAACGTGGGCTGTACTTGTTTATCTGCCGTATAATTCCCCTGTCGTCTACAACATATCCGTTAAAAGTACAGTCAGAATAATCACCTTTTATTCTGTCCATATAATAATACTCGTGTTTGATTGTTTTTCTGAAACGTCGTTGTTTCAATATTTTCTTCAGATGTTTTCTGTAGCCGTATCTTAAACGCATTAATATTATTCCTGTGAAAGTATTTCCTTGTAAAATTCTGCGTAATCTTTTCTCTTTTCGTTGGTGAACTGAATAGCGGTTCTGGGATGCTGATTAAGAAGACCTGTCATCATGTACTGTAAATCGTATCCCCATACAATGCCGTCCTCACGGAGTTTTGACATATGTTCCTCGATAAACTGCATTACAGGATATACATTATACTTCGGATTTTTCAGGAATCCTAAAAGAAGTTCCATAGCACAGTTACCTGCTCCCCTACCCATTTCGGAGTATGTAGCGTCTAACCAGTCAACGCCGTCGCCGACTGCCTCTATAGTATTCGCAAAAGCAAGTTGCTGATTGTTATGTGCGTGAATACCGACTTTCTTTCCGTACTTTTCTGCCATATTGCAGTACATATCGGCAATGCGTGCAATCTGTTCCGGATAGAGTGAACCGAAACTATCAACTATATAGAAGACATCAACCGGCGACTTTCCGAGTATATCGAGAGCGGCTTTTATATCGCCTTCCTGTGCGTTGGAGATAGCCATTATATTACAGCTTACCTCATAACCCTTGCTTTTTGCGTCTTCAATCATGTCAACTGCTGTCGGTATCTGGTGTATGTACGTTGCTACACGTATGAGGTCTACAGGACTTTCGGAACGTTTATGAATATCCTGTTTGTAGTTACAACGTCCTACGTCAGCCATTACGGCTATTTTAAGGTCTGTATTGTTTTCGCCGACAATTGAACGGATATACTCATCATCACAGAATTTGCACGGACCGAATTTTGTCTCATCGAACATTTCACGGTCAGCTTTGTAGCCGAACTCCATATAGTCAACACCTGCTCTGAGGTTTGCGTTGTAGAGGTGCTTTACAAACTCATCTGTGAAACGGAACTCGTTTACAAGTCCGCCGTCTCTTAAAGTTGCGTCGATAACCTTAATATCCGGTCTGTAGTCCATTAATTTGGAAATTTCTTTCATTTAAAAAACAATCCTTTCGATATATATTTTACCGCTTTAAAGCGGATAGAACTGAACCTTATATAGTATATCACAAAAAATACCGTTTGTCAAACATTTTTTTAAAATTTTCCGGAAATTATTTTTTCCTGCTCCGGTATTGACAAAATGATGTTAAAACTATATAATATGATTATCTATGCTTATCAGGAGGTATGCCAATGAATACATTTCTTTTCATTACCGCATTTATTATCAACGTTTCAACTATGTTGATTTTCCTGCATGAAATCAGGGAAAATAATAAATCACCTGTTCCGCTCCTCGTGGATATACGGAGCATTGCAAGAGGCATTACAATTTTTATGTTTACCGTCGGAATAACGGACAAGTCCAGACTTATAAATTTCGGAATTTATTCCGGAACGTATTTTTTAATGGGTATATGTTCCGCTTCGGTGTACGTCCTGTGCCGGATAAATCGGAAATATAAAATAATGCCGTCTGTAGTCTTTGCGGTAAAGATAATCATTACGGCACTTGTACTTGAACTTACTGTATTTAATATTTCTTCCTACCGGACATTATCCGGTGACTATCCGCAGATTACATATCAAGTCAACCGTGCCATGATTGACAAGGGCGGTATATACCGCAAAACAGACAATTCAATAGCCGTCCGCAACGGTGAGGAACTCGTCATTAAAATTCCTGACGTCAACAGACAGTTAAGTACGGTCTATATGGATATGTACCTTGATAACGGTACACGTTCGGCGGAACTTTCCATAGATGCCACTGACGAAACCCAGACTTTCGTTCCACGCCGGAATATTGCAAAAACAATAATTTCAAGAAATCAGCCACAGACACATTATTTACAGTGTGAACTTTCCGGAGAAGTCGGCGAACTTATAATAAGACTTAAACCTATCAATTCCGGTTACGCACACGTAAACAGCATAACTCTTAACCAGTCACTGCCGATTGAAATTTCATGGATAAGATTTTTACTGATAGTCCTGTTAAGTATATTCATTCATGGAGTTATAAAGGGTAATTTCCTCAATAAAAGCGTAAACGAAAATATAAAATTCTGTCGTGTAGCCGTCGTATGTATAACGGCCTCTGCGTGCGTATGGGCTGTATGGGTTACAGATTATCGCCTTGACGACCGTACATGGAAAAGCGAACTATCTAAGACTTCCGGAAATCAGGTCACACAACAGCTTGTAGACGCTTTTGAGGACGGAAGAACTTATCTCTATCCGCAACCTGATGACTTACTTAAATCTTTCGATAATCCATATGACAATCAGCACCGTGAAGCCGAACTTGTTCCTCAATGGGAAAGCGATTATGCTAAAAACTCCGCATGGGACCATGTCTACTTCAACGGAAAATTCTACTCATATTACGGTATAGCACCGGTGATACTGCTGTTTCTGCCGTATAACATAATGACCGGATATTATTTCCCTGAATCAATAGCGGTACTTGTATTCGCACTTATCGGAATTATCGGACTTTCAATGTTTTTCACGAAACTTACAAGAAAATTCTTCTCTACTCTTCCTACCGGAATATTTATATCCGCCCTGATAATAATTCAGATGATAAGCGGTATATGGTACAGCATAGGCAGACCTCTTTTCTATGAAATAGCAATGTCAGCCGGATTCGCATTCATGACATGGGCGTTTTATTTCCTGATTTCCGCAAATGTAATCGGAAAAGGAAAAATTTCATTCCCGAAAACTGCTGTATCGTCGTTACTGTTTGCGGTGGCGGTACTGTGCAGACCCACAATAGTTTTATACTGTATATGTGCATTATTTTTCATGATTCTTGCAATACCTAAATTTTCACACGGAAAACAGAAAATTATTAATAAAAGAAGCAAAAAATATCTTATATGTGCGATACTTCCTATGGCGTGCTTAGGTCTTGTACAGATGATATACAACTATGTGCGATTCGGTTCGCCGTTTGAGTTTGGTATACAATATTCGCTGACTATAAATGACTTCCGGAACACACAGTTTCACTGGAGATTATCGCTTATACCTCTGTGGAATTACCTGTTTAATGTACCGGTATTTTCTACTGAATATCCGTTCATATCGGCGGAATTTCAGAATATGAACGTCGGCGGATTCTTCTATAACGACTACTCTTCCACACATAACGTATGTGGATTATTTTTCCTTGCATTACCTATGTTTGCTTACTTTATTTCCGGAAAAGCTATCAAAACAATTCCGGACAGTAAAGAAAGATTCAGAAAATCGCTGTATATAGCTATTCCGTGTGTGGTCATTCCGCTGATAATAATATGCTCCGTATGGGAAAGCGGTTATTCAATACGCTATATGACCGACTTCGCATGGCAGATGCTTACAGGTGCTTACGTGATTATTTTTTCCGTATATCTGAAATCACAGAATCCGACTGTAAAAAATTTAATAAATATATTTTTCTGTGTTTCGCTTGTATGGACTGTTATTGTAAGTGGTGTGCAGTCATTCAATCAGGCATTCCGATACTGTGAAATGCATTTTGATTATCCTGAAATGGCTTACGAACTCGAAAAAATATTTATGTTCTGGAAGTAATGCAATTTATAATTCATAATTAATAATTATAAATTCTTAATTATAACAGCCTGCTCCGGAAGTGATTTCAATAAGGCTGATTTTGAAGAACTTATTTCCGAAATCCATAAAATCGCACCCGATTTCAACCCGAAACTCTACCGCAAAAACTGATAAAAACCGGACATCTTTTTATGATGTCCGGCTGTTTTTATATGCACTGACTGGAAATTTTAAATATTCTCCGTGAACTTATCTGCGGTGGCAGACTGTTTGTCATTGCACCGTTGTATACAATACGTATACGGTCACCGGAATCAATCCGGCAAGTACACGGCGTATTTACTATAACTTCCTGTTGTGTCCTTATGTCACGGACAAGCAGATTATCATTATTTACTTCAATTACATCTGCACACATAATCATAAAATTATCACCTCATAATTATATTATGCGTTTACCGATTCTTTGTGCATGACATTTGACAAAAAATCCGGTATATGATATAATACGCCTGAAAGGAGCTGTAAACAATGCATAAAATATATATCGTAGAAGATGACAGGTCAATTCGTACCGAACTTGCGGAACTTCTCAACAATGCCGGTTACGCCACAGAATACATGACGGATTTTTCCGACGCTGAAAACAGTATCATAAATTCTGAACCTGATTTGGTTCTGCTTGATATTAATATACCGTTTGTCAATGGTGAGATGCTTTTAAGAAATATCCGTAAAAAAACCGATATACCTATAATAATGGTTACAAGCAGAACTTCCGAAACTGATGAGGTACTTTCCATGAGTTACGGAGCAGATGACTACATTACAAAACCGTACAATCCGACTATACTTCTATTAAGGATTTCCGCCGTCCTGAAACGTACCCATAAAGATACTATTAAAACATCTTACAGGAATTTACAGGTGAACTCCGCTAAAGGTAGTCTTTCCGACGGTGAAACTGAAATTATTCTGACCAAAAATGAAATGATTATATTTCAGTTACTTCTTGACCGTCAGGGACAAATAGTTTCACGTAATGACTTAATGACTACTTTGTGGGACAATGAAGAGTATATCAACGACAACGCACTTACAGTAAATATAAGTCGTCTCCGGAATAAACTTTCTGATTTCGGTTACGAAAATGCCATAGAAACACGCAAGAAACAGGGGTATATATTAACATGAAATTCAGTAAATTTCTTTCCGATAAGGCAGTACCGATAATAATAAGTATGGTTGCATGGCTGATAATATGGGATTTTCTTTCGGCGTTCCATATAAAAGCCGGTCAGATTTTTATAATAGGATTTGTATATTTCCTGTCTGGTACGATAAACATTCTATGGGAGTACTTACGGCGATACAGATTCTATACCGATATTACTTCCGACTGTGATAATCTCGAAAAAAAATATTTATTATCGTCAATGGTTGAAGTTCCTGATTTCTATGAAGGTCAGATTTTCTATGAAATCCTATGTGAAACTAATAAATCCATGTGCGATAACGTCGCAGAATACCGCAAAAGTTCGGAAGAGTTTCAGGAATATATTGAATTATGGGTACATGAGATAAAACTTCCGGTTGCAAGCCTGCTCCTTATGTGTCATAATAATCCCGATACTGACGGCAAATACAATGAACAACTCCGCCGGATTGACGACTGCATAGAAAATGTCATGTACTATGCACGTAGCGAAAACGTAAAAAAAGACTATCTAATAAAAGAGGTTTCCATTAAAAGAACCTTTTCAAAAATTGCACTCAAAAACCGTGAGGAACTCCAGCAACGGAATGTTACTATTAAAACACAGAATCTTGATGTTTCCGTAATGACTGACAGCAAATGGCTTGAATACATTATAGGGCAGATTATTGCAAACAGTATGAAATATTTTTCCGAAGAACGTCCGCCGGAAATATCCGTATATACAACCGACTCCATAGAAAAAACTACTCTGCACATACGTGACAACGGTATAGGAATATCCGCATCTGATTTACCGTATATCTTTGAAAAGTCGTATACAGGTTCTAACGGACGTACACACGCAAAGTCTACAGGTATGGGACTGTATATAATAAAGAATCTTTGTGACAGTTTAGGTCACGAAGTAAAAGCAGAATCGGTACAGGGTGAATTTACTGATATTTCAATCAGTTTCGGGAAAAATAATTTTGTTAAATTTTAACATTACAAAATTGTAACATTCCGTAACATTAAACACACGACAAATCCGGAAATCTGTTGTATAATTAAGTCATAAAAACAAGGAGGTCATACACATGGAACTATTAAAAATACAGCAGATTGAAAAGTATTACGGTAGTAAAGCCAGTCTCACTAAGGCTATCGACGACATTTCTTTCACGGTACACAAGGGTGAGTTTGTCGCTATTATGGGAGCGTCAGGAAGTGGAAAGACTACTCTTCTTAATTGCATCTCCACTATTGACCGTGTGACATCAGGTCATATCTATCTCGAGAATATCGACATCACCACACTTAAGGGCAAACAGTTGAATCAGTTCCGCCGTGAAAAACTCGGCTTTATCTTTCAGGACTTCAACTTACTCGATACCCTTACGGCTTACGAAAATATAGCCCTGTCACTGTCGATACAGAAAGTAAATCCGGCGGAAATTGATAACGCTGTAAGAAACGTCGCAAAACAGCTTGACATCATAGGAGTTTTACAGAAATATCCTTATCAGATGTCAGGCGGTCAGAAACAACGTGTAGCATCTGCAAGGGCTATCGTTACAAATCCGAAACTTATTCTCGCTGACGAACCAACCGGTGCATTGGATTCAAAAGCCGCTAAAATGTTACTGGAGCGTTTCCATTATCTGAACTATCAGCACGAGGCTACTATTATGATGGTCACGCACGACAGCTTCACCGCAAGTTACGCTACCCGTGTACTGTTTATCAAGGACGGCAAAGTTTTCCACGAAATAAGCCGTGGTGACGACAATCGAAAACAGTTCTTCGATAAGATTATAGATGTCGTAACACTTCTCGGAGGTGATGTAAACGATGCTCTTTAAACTATCACTAAGTAATATCCGGAAAAGTTTCAGGGATTACGCTATATATTTCTTTACGCTGATTATAGGCGTTGCAGTTTTCTATGTTTTCAACGCTATCGGCGAACAGACTGCTTTTCTACAGGTCTCACAGAATACAAGCGACATTATAGACCTGCTCAAAAATATGTTAAATGGTATAAGTGCATTTGTTTCTGTGGTACTCGGTTTACTTATCGTATATGCCAGCCGTTTTCTTATGAAACGACGAAACAAAGAGTTTGCCTTGTATCTGATATTAGGTATGGGAAAAGGTAAGATTTCCGCAATACTTCTGATAGAAACTATCATAATCGGTATCGGTTCACTGGGTGTAGGTCTGCTTATAGGAATAGGATTATCGCAACTGATGAGTACACTTGTTGCGAATCTGTTTGAAGCAGATATGACGGAATATACTTTTATGGTATCTACCGACGCTATTATCAAGACCGCTATATATTTCGGTATTATGTACGTTGTTGTGATGTTCTTCAACAGTTTCATGATTAGCAAGTGTAAACTTATAAATCTTATGCAATCCGGTAAGAAATCCGAAAAACTTAAACTTAAAAATCCGGTACTGTGCGTGATTATATTTATAGTTTCCGTCAGTGCATTGGGATATGCTTACTATACAGCCGGTTGGAAAACCAATGATATGAGTACTGAAAAACTCGCCAAACTTATTGCAATAGGTGCGGTATCTACATTTTTAATATTCTGGTCAGTATCGGGTATGATGTTAAGAGTTGTAATGTCAATGAAGAAAAAATATTATAAAGGTCTTAACAGTTTCACATTCCGACAGATAAGCAGTAAAATAAATACTACAGTTGCATCTATGACCGTTATATGTCTTATGCTTTTCGTGACTATCTGTACATTGTCGTCAGCGTTTTCAATAAGAAACTCCATGAACGCTAATTTAAAGGAAATGTGTCCGGCAGATTTGGAGATACAATTTAAACAATACAATGATCAAACATATCAGGATATATACGTTGATATTGTGGGAAAAGCTAAGGAATTTGGTTACGATTTTGAGGAAGATTTAAGTGAATCCGTACATTTCCATAGCTACGGCGACGATAACTTTACTTTCGCTGACGCTCTTGGAAGTCATCTTGAGGAAATACAAAAGAAATATTTATACATGGAATATGATAATCCTGAAGATATTGTCAGACTTAGCGACTACAACGCAATCAGAAGAATGTACGGTAAAGATGAAATTACATTAAATGACAACGAATTTGCTATAATATGCGATTTCAAGAGTATCAAGGCAATACGTGATGAAGCTCTCACTACAGATAAGGCAGTAACAATTTTCGGACATACTCTTATATCAAAATACGACGAGTGTCAGGACGGTTTTATAGATATATCGTCACAACACGTTAATATCGGATTCTATGTAGTACCCGACAATGTTGTTGACGAAAATTACGCCAGTGTAGATTTCCTCATAGGCAATTATAATGCAGAAACAAAAGAAGATAAACAAATCATTGAAGATAAAATACAAAATAAATATAAAGATTTCTTCAAGGATTATACATCATCAGTAAATGATAGCAATATAGGTTATCAATATGCCCTTAATACAAGAATTGACATCGCAGAAGCTACTGTCGGACTTGGTGCGATGGTTACATTCATAGGTCTGTATATCGGACTTATCTTCCTTATTTCATGTGCTGCGATACTCGCCCTTAAACAACTTTCCGAGAGCGTCGACAGCATTTCAAGATACGAAATGTTACGCAAAATAGGTGCAGAAGAAAGCGATTTATCAAAGTCACTGTTCAGACAGACCGGTATATTTTTCCTCCTTCCGCTACTTCTCGCCTGCGTACATTCGGTATTCGGTATGAAGTTCGCAACGTTTATTCTTGAAACTTTCGGCACTGAAAAACTGGCGGAATCTATCGGCTTTACTTCAATAATGATTCTGATTATTTACGGAGGTTACTTCCTGATAACGTATCTTTGTAGCAAGTCTATTATAAAAAGTCATAAACAGTAAAAAAAAAATAGTACCTGAATTTTCTTCAGGTACTATATTTTTATATATGGTGCTGAAATACTAAATACCAGCCGTCACCTAACTTGTCAATTATATATTTGTTTATGTAAAAATCAAACTTTTTACTATATTTAAGAGATTGTTTTTTATTATCCTTTATATGTATTAAAATATATTGGTAACGTTCCATACAGGTATATTCTAAATAATCGCCCCTATCGGAAATCTGAATATAACTTCCGTTATCAAAATACTTGTATAAATACTCACATACAGCCGACAGAGCATTATTTATATTATCGTCATTGGTATCGTCAAGGTCAGAAAACTGAATATAATTTCTTTCAGCCGGAAATTTTGTCATTGCGTAATCGTTTACAATTTCAAATTGTTCTGATATAGTATTCCAGTTTCTTGAAAAAGACGAATGCATACGGTTTAAATTAAATATCAGAAATCCTGTCACAAAGGCGACTAAAATCAACGGAATAATTATATATTTTTTCTTTTTCATGATTTCCTCCTGTTTTGTTTTTTACTGTAATAACGTAATTTTTATAATATACAGGGCTGAAATACTAAATACCAGCCGTTACCTAATTTGTCTATACTATATTTTGTATTGGATAATTTAAGTTTCTTATAGTATTTAAGAGTTTCTTTTTCATTGGAGTTTATATGTACTAAAATATGTTTGTGACGTTCCATATGAGAATATTCAATAGCATCACCCTTATTCGCAATCTGAATACTATGTCCGACATCAAAGTACTGTGTCCTGAAATACTCCTGTACTGCCGAAAGAGCATTATTTATATTATCGTCGTTTGTATCGTCAAGGTCTGAAAGCTGAATATAATAATTTCTTTCAGCCTTAAGTTTTTTCATTGCGTAATTGTTTACAATTTCAAATGGTTCCGATATAGTATCCCAGTTTTCCGAAAACTGTGCGTGCGGACGGTTAGAATCAAATATCAAAAATCCTACCACAAAGGCTACAAATATCAACGGAATAATTATATATTTTTTCTTTTTCATGATTTCCTCCGGTTTTGTTTTTTTACCATAATAACGTAATTTTTTGTATGTTGCGTGTTAAAATTATGAATTTTCTGGAAAATTTAATATTGATAAAATCCGCTGAATATGATATAATTATCCGTGGGAGTGATTTTATGGATATTTACGAAAACTGTCAGTTATGCCCCCGACGTTGTAGGGTAAACCGTCACGAAAATAACGGCTTCTGCGGAGCAGGTACGGAAATACTTACCGCAAAGGCAACGCTTCACCAGTGGGAAGAACCTTGTATATCCTACAGAAACGGTGCAGGGACGGTATTTTTTTCAGGTTGTAGTCTGCATTGCTGTTACTGTCAGAATAACAGAATCAGTAACGAACTTTTCGGAAAAAAACTCACTACACAACAGCTTGCCGACGTTTTCTTACGACTTCAGGATATGGGTGCGGATAATATAGAACTGGTCACGCCGACACACTTCGTACCGGATATAATCAAATCTCTTGACATAATAAAACACCGGATAAATATTCCGGTAATATATAACTCCGGTGGTTACGAACTTCCGGAAACGATACGACTTCTTGACGGTTACATAGATATATATATGCCGGATATAAAATACTTTTCGCCGGAAGTTTCCGCAAGGTATTCAAACGCTCCGGATTATTTTCAGTATGCGTCGTCTGCTGTACTCGCCATGATACAACAGACCGGAAAAAACATCTTCAACGAACACGGCGGACTTGTCAGGGGTGTTCTGATACGACATCTTGTACTACCTACACACCGACACGATTCTATGAACATTATTGAATGGATTTCTGAAAATATTCCCGAACCGCTTGTAAGTATCATGAATCAGTACACACCTTTTGACTTCATTGACGATAAGTACAGCGAATTGAAACGGAACGTAACGAAAATGGAATACAACAGCGTAGTGCGATACGCCGAAAATCTCGGTATAAACGGCTATACGCAACAGAAATCCGCCGTCGGTGAAAAGTACGTACCGGATTTTGACTTATCCGGACTTTAATTCAAAATGTTCCACGTGAAACATTTTTCAGTTAAAAAGGGGGATTTTTTTGAAGATTATAAATTTTTTGTTAAGTACGCTGACAGTCCTTTCACTGACCGGAATTGACGTCCGTGCGGAAAGCGTCAGTTATGGTAGTGGTACGGCGGAAGTGTCTATAAATGAGGAAATGTTTGAACAGAACTCCAATGGCTATCATAAGAATATTGCGGTGCTGTCGGCGGTACTCAGTCAGTGTGCGTATAATGGCGAAAATCTGAATAATGCTTACGAAACACTTGGATTCGATACTAAAAATGATGTAACACTTTTCGGATATGCTGACCAATCAAACAATGCTGTATATGATACGGATTTTATAGATTTTGAAGAAGATTCACAGGCGTTTTCGCTGGCTACTCGTGAAATAGGTGATACTCGGCTTTTAGTGGTCACATTGCGTGGAACTAATCTCGAAAGTGCAAGTGACCTACTGACCGATATTGCAGTATTTGGCACGCCGTTTTATGAAGACAGTGCATCAACCGGATTTGTGAGTTTTTTTACTAAAGTTTCGGTGGGAATGAGTTTGTACTTGAATGAACATCCTGAAATAGAAGAATCCGCCGGAAACGGAAAATTAAAAATCCTCATCACCGGACACAGTTTAGGTGGAGCAGGTACGAATCTTTTAGGAGCATACTTCAATACGCACGGACAGGTCAAATATGACAGTTTTTCCTATATTAATTCCGTCGCCGAGATGTACGAGGAAAAATTAGATGTACCACAGGAAGATATTTTCGTATATAGTTTTGCGTGTCCGAATGTCTACTATGGTGACCCTACAACAGCTGATTGCGACAATATAATGAATATAGTCAACGAAAGCGATATTATACCAAAAGTTCCGGATGGCGAAAAATTCGGACAGTTCATTTATTTTGATTCAGATGACAGTAACGGATTTTCGGCACATTACGGTTATAAATATATCAATGCTACGGAAAACGAAATCCCAGACGGTGTACGTTATTACGGCGGTGCGGTAGATACAGAAATCACGGAAAATATGTTCCGACAGGATTCAGGGGAGTATCACAGCGACATTGCAGAAATCGCCATCGCATTGAGTGCCTCGGCATACAACGGCAGACGTGATGCCGGTTACTATATCAACTCCGCCTACAGACAATTAGGCTTTAAATCGGATAATATAGAGATATACGGCTATCCGTCGGAGGACTATTCATTTTCCATAGCTACACGAACAGTAGGCGATATTACCTTACTTGCCATAACTCTTAAAGGTAACAGCGGACAGAGTGATTTTTATAATCAGATTAAAAAACCGTTCAGTCAACCGTTCATGAACACCATGACAAATCCGGATTATTACTATTTCTACATAAGAGTTAAGAACTCTCTTGACGGGTATATTTCACAACACAGTGAAATCCTTAACTCCGCACAGGACGGAAATTTAAAAGTCCTCGTAACCGGACACAGTATAGGTGGTGCGGTAGCAAGTCTTTTAGGTAATGAAATAAACAGTCCTGATTCCGTACTGAAAATTCCGGAAGAAGATGTTTTTGTATATACTTTCGGAAGCCCTTGCGTGTACGATTCTGCAATGCCCTGTAAAAACATAATGAACATCATGAACGAAAGCGACATTGTAACTTTAGAGCCATTCGGGGTAAAATCCGGAAAAACAGTCACTTTCGATTACGGAACTTTCGGCAAAGCTTGCTATGAACCACAGATTTATATTGAAAATCTTCCGGAAAAACCGGAGTACAGAACTTATACAAAAATAACAATAAATAATCCATATGCGGAATATACCATACAGAAAGACGATACTGTTTTAAACGATTTGAAGAAATTTTCCGACGACGAACACACACATATATATCTGTCGTCAGATGACTGTTCAGTAAAATTCACCGGAAATACTGAAGAAATTATTGAAATGTCGGTCAGTGATACGGACGGTTTTAAAAAATCATATGAAAACGTTTTGCTTACCGACGGAAAAAATATAGAGTATGATATGAAATCCGCTGAAATGTATGTCAACGACGATAACGGCAATCATATTATGACCATCTCCACAGACGGTACAGAAACGGAAATACAGAAAGATACAAATTTAATACCGGTCATGGCAGGAGCAGGCGGAGCAATTATATTAATTGCAACGTCGGCGACACTCATGAAACGCAGAAAAAAGGGAGAATAATTCTCCCTTTTGTTATACTTTGGCGGTTTTCATGAATAAAATTTTATCGTTTCTTATTTCTGCCCTGACGGTCTCACCGCTACGGATTTCAGAGCGGACTATCATTCCGGCGAGTTCGTTTTCTACCAGTTCCGTGACACGTCTTTTTATCGGACGTGCGCCATATTTTTCAGTTTCACGAGCCTCTGCGACGGCTTTTACAACATCCGGTGAATAGGTCAGTTCTATTCCGAGACTTTTTGCACGTATACGTAAATTTTCAAGAGTTATCCGGCTTATTTTGATTAGGTCATCATGTTCAAGCGGACGGAATACTATTAATTCGTCAATTCTGTTAATAAATTCCGGCGTGAAATGTTCCCTGAGCCTTGTCAAAACATAGTCTTCATGTGCGGTATCGCTTTTTTCAGAAAATCCGACAAGAGATTTCCGGCTTAACTGGTCAGCACCTATATTAGAGGTCATTATTATTATACAGTTACGGAAATTAACACGTCTCATAGTGGAATCTGTCAGAATACCGTCGTCGAGTATCTGTAAAAGAACGTTCAGGACTTCAATATCAGCTTTTTCTATCTCGTCGAAAAGCAACAGCGAATATGGATTCCGGCGTACTCTTTCGCACAGATTGCTTGGTTGTTCATCGTAACCGGCGTATCCTGGGGGCGCACCTATCAGTTTTGATACGGAATGTTTTTCCATGTATTCCGACATATCTATTCTTATGAGATTGTTTCCGTAATTAAACATACAATCCGCCAGAGCCTTGGCGAGTTCAGTTTTCCCGACACCTGTAGAACCCGCAAACAAAAATGATGCCGTCGGTCTGCTACTGTCACGCAATCCGGATTTTGCCCTGCATATAGCGTTTGTAATCTTGTCAATAGCGTTTTCGTGTCCAATAACTCTTTCCGAAAGTTTCATTTTAAGATAATTTATTTCATGTACATCACGTGTACTTATCTTATCAAGCGGAATACCTGTTTTCATTGAAATAACTGAAATAATATCTTCTTTCAGTACCCTCGGACGTGCATTGCCGTTGATAATTTTTCTTATTCCGCTTAGACGGCATTTAGCGGTATTCATGTTTATATATTCCGTGTCTTTCGTCAGAACGCCGGTACTACAACGTATTTTTGCACAGGCACACGCCTCATCGAGTACATCTATAGCCTTATCGGGCAGAAATCTTTCAGAAATATATCTCACCGACATATTGACAGACAATGATATTATTTCCTCGCTTATCTCGACACCGTGAAAATTTTCGTAATTATTTTTAAGACCGTTTATAATTTCAATACAGTTTTCTATCGCTGGTTCATTGACGTTCACCGGCTGGAAACGTCTTTCAAGTGCGGAATCCTTTTCAATGGTCTTGCGGTATTCGTCGAAAGTCGTCGCTCCTATTATCTGGAGTTCACCTCGTGCAAGTTGAGGTTTCATAATATTGGCAGCGTCGATAGCCCCTTCTGCCGCACCTGCTCCGACTATCGTATGAATTTCGTCTATAAATAGGATTATGTTTCCGGCATTTGACGCTTCGTCAAGACACGCCTTTACACGTTCTTCAAAATCGCCCCTGTACTTCGCACCGGACAACAAAGACGTAAAATCAAGCGAAAAAATAAACTTGTTTTTCAGCGAATCCGGTACAAGATTTCTGACAAACAATTCCGCTACCCCCTCGACTATAGCTGTTTTTCCGACACCGGCTTCACCTATCAGACACGGATTATTTTTATTCCGTCGGGAAAGTACCTGCAAAACTCTTTCAATTTCATTCTGTCTGCCTATTAAAGGGTCATTCTTGCGTACTACAGAAATATCAGTCAGATTTTTTCCGTATCTGAAAAGATTAGGCAGTTGCGAAATTTTCGGCTTTACTGCTTCCATAAGTTCCGCCTGTACTTCCGAAGAGTTAATAAGATTCAGTCCGCCACATATACCGGTAAGATTTCCGCCGGTTTTCTTTATAATCGTACAGGCACTGCATGAAGATTCCCTTATTATCGCCGAAAGAATATGTTCCGGAGTTGCCTGACGTTTCTTGTCTGTTACCGCAATATCGTAGGATAATTCAAGAATTTTCTTTGTTGCCGTCGTGAAATAACGCTGACTTAGTATAGACGGCGTACCTTGTCCCACGATACGTATAATTTCACGTCTTAGATTTTCATATGAAATGCCATTTTCCATAAGAATTTCAGAAGCTATTGTTGTACCGTCTTCCGTCATGGAAAGAAGAATATGTTCACTGCCTATATAGGTATGACCCAATTCAGATGCTATATTGACAGCATTTTCTATAATCCGAACCGCTTTTTTTGTAAACTTATCAGTATTTATCATGATTACACCCTCCTGAAAAAAACGCCTGCTTATATTATGCCACTATTTATATGCGATAACAGTCGAAACCTGCGGTTGAAAAATTTTTTGTAACAAATTTTTCCGTCGGGCATATTATGTACTATGAAGCGAAACAAAACGCTTTAAATAAAATCCTATAAGGAGTTGTTTTTTATGTGTAACTCATGTTTTGAAGGCAACAACTGCTGGTGCCTCGTACTTCTCGTAATCCTCTTCCTCATCTTCTGCGGTGGTTGCGGTAACAACAACAACAACAACAACGACTGCGGTTGCAACAACAACGGTTGCGGTTGTGGCTGTTAATCAGCTATGAACAAAACAGGACACTTGAAAAAGTGTCCTGTTTTTTTATGCTATATCTGCAATATTAACCGGTTTATTCCGTCTGTTTGTCAGTATGGGCTGTGCCTCACCTGTAACGCTTTCGGGAGTAACCGTTACTTTTGCTATACTGCCGTCCGACGGCACTGTATACATAGCTTTCATTAAAACATTTTCGAGAATTGCCCTCAAACCTCTCGCACCTGTTTTCTGTGAGATTGCCTTTTTAGCAATTTCAATAAGTGCGGAATCCTGTATTTCAAGTTCCACGTCGTCATACTCGAAAAGTCTCTTATACTGCTTTACAAGTGCATTTTTCGGCTCTGTGAGTATTCTTACAAGTGAATTTTCGTCCAGTTCCTCAAGAACCGATATAACCGGAAGTCTTCCGATAAATTCCGGTACCATACCGAATTTAACCAAATCTTTCGGTACAACTTCCTTGAATATGTTTTCTTTCTTTTCAAGCGTTGAACGGATTTCACCGCCGAAACCTATTGTAGATTTGCCGATACGTGCCTGTATCTGTTTTTCAAGACCGTCGAAAGCTCCACCGCATATAAACAGAATATTCTTTGTATTAATCTGAAGTGCTTCCTGATTAGGATGTTTTCTGCCACCCTGTGGCGGAACGTTTGAAACAGTACCCTCTATGATTTTAAGAAGTGCCTGCTGTACACCCTCACCGCTTACGTCACGTGTAAGAGACGTATTTTCAGATTTACGGGCTATTTTGTCTATTTCGTCGATATATATAATACCCTTTTCAGCGGATTTTATATCATAGTCGGCTGCCTGAATAAGTCTTAAAAGAACGTTTTCAACGTCGTCGCCGACATAACCGGCTTCGGTTATGGTTGTAGCGTCCGCAATGGCAAACGGTACATTCAACATTCTGGCGAGAGTCTGTGCAAGAAAAGTTTTTCCGACACCGGTAGGTCCTAATAAAAGTACATTGCTTTTCTGGAGTTCAATATCATCATTACTGCCGGAATCCTTTTCCGACTGGTTAAGGATTCGTTTATAGTGATTGTATACCGCAACGGCAAGCGAAATTTTAGCATCTTCCTGACCTATTACATATTCGTCAAGAAACATTTTTATTTCCATAGGTCTCATAAGCCTTATTTCTGAATTATCCTCGGTTTTTGAGGCTTTCTTCTTAGCTTTTGTCATTGCCGGACCATATAGCATTTCATAACAGTAAGTTACACATTCGTCGCAGATATTGGCATTGCCTGCTGAAAGCATACTCTGTACCCTGTTTTCACCCTTGCCACAGAAATTACATGATTTAAAACTTGATGCCATTATTCAACCTCCCCTTTTTCGATAACTTTAAAAACTGATACATTTACAATTTACCTTTTTTCAATAACCTTATCTATAAGACCGTATTCCATAGCCTCTTTTGCGTACATATAATTGTCACGTTCGGTGTCAATCTGAATCTGTTCAATAGGCTTGCCTGTATTGAGTGCAAGTATTTCATTCATTTTCTGACGTGTTCTTATAAGGTGGTCTGAATGAATCTTTATATCGGTACACTGTCCGGAAAGTCCGCCCGAGATAAGTGGCTGATGAATCATAATCTCACTGTTAGGAAGTGCAAATCTTTTACCCTTTGCACCCGAAGAAAGCAGAAATGCTCCCATTGATGCCGCCATACCGATACAGATAGTAGAAACATCACACTTGATATAGTTCATTGTGTCATAGATTGCCATTCCGGAAGTAATAGAACCGCCAGGACTGTTGATATAAAGCGAAATATCCTTTTCACCGTCCTGACTTTCAAGGTAAAGAAGCTGTGCCACAACAAGACTGGCTGTAGCGTCGTTTACCTGGTCTGAAAGCATTATAATCCTGTCATTGAGAAGACGTGAGAATATATCGTATGAACGTTCACCACGGCTTGTCTGTTCAACAACATAAGGTACTAAACTACTCATTATTCATCGCCCTTTCTGCAAACGGTGCTGTTCCGCTATCCCACGGAACAGCATTTTTTATATTTTTTATTTATTATTCAGCGGATTCGGAAGTTTCTTCGGAAACTGCTGTTTCTTTTATAAGGTCAATTACTTTCTGTACCTTTAAATCCATTAAATAATCATTGTAAGGAATGAATCTCTTGATAGTCTCAACGTCAACACGGTTAGCGGCTGCAACGTCTTTGAGACCGTCATTTATTTCTTCCTCTGTAACTTCAATGTTTTCGATTTCAACAATCTTTTCGAGTGCAAGACGGAGTTTAACTTCATTTACAGCTCTTTCCCTGTAGGATTCCCTGAAACTCTCCATAGTCATGCCTGTATACTGGAAGTATAACTTTATATCCATACCCTGCTGTTTTAACTGATTTTCAAAAGCACGTACTATAACATCTATTCTCTGTTCAAACATACAGTTCGGAATAGGTGTATCAACCTTTTCGATAAGAGCGTTCATAAGTTCTGTTTCAAAATCGGCGTCTGCCTGATTTTTAGCAGCGTCTTCGAGTTTTGTTCTTATGTCGTTTCTGTATTCCTCAACAGTATCAAATTCTGTAGCATCTTTTATGAGGTCATCATTTATTTCAGGAAGTTCCTCATAGCTGATAGCCTTTAACTTTGTCTTGAATACAGCTTCTTTTCCGGCGTATTCTTCCATCTGGTAATCAGTCGGGAATGTAACAACAACATCAAATTCCTCACCTATATTATGTCCTACAATCTGGTCTTCAAATCCAGGGATAAACTGACCGCTTCCGAGTACTAACGGGTGGTCTTCGCCCTTACCGCCTTCAAATGCCTCTTCACCGAAAAATCCTTCAAAATCAATAGTAACTTCGTCACCAAGCTGTGCCGGTCTGTCGTCAACAGAAACTATACGTGCATTTTTCTTTCTAATCATTGAAATCTGCTTGTCTATGTCCTCGTCAGTGATTTCCTTTACAGTCTTTGTAGCTTTCATACCCTTATAGCCTGAAATTTCGATTTCCGGCTTAGTAATGCAGATTGCTTTCAGTTCAACACCTGTTTCCTTGTCAACAGAAGTGATTTCTACAGACGGTCTGTCAACGAGTGTAAGTTCAAGACCTGTTACAGCGGAATCAATTTCCGGACCAACAAGGGCATTTATTGCACCCTCATAAAATGCACCCTCACCGAACTGCTTTTCAGCCAGTTTGCGTGAAACATGACCTCTTCTGAAGCCTTTTATCTGGATATTCTTCTTCTGACGCTGGTACTCTCTTTCAACAGCGTTTTCAAATTTTTCAGCATCAATACTGATAACTAATTCAGTAGTGTTTACATCTGTCTTTGTTGATGATTTTAAACTCATGATTTTTATAACCTCCGTTTATTTTATAGCATACACTCAATACATTATACCACAATATGAAAAATTTTTCCATATATTCCGGACAGTTCTATGATATGCACAAATTATACAATTTTTTTCGGAATAAACTGTAAATAATCACCTGCTATAAGGTGGAAATTTATACCGTCATAAGTATTTTTAATGCATAATTCGTGTGCTGACTTTCCGTGAATATGTCCGTAATAACAGTCTTTTATATCGTAACGGTATAATACATCAAGTATATCATAATTGAAATTTGTTGCGAAAATGGGCGGATAATGCAGAAATACTACAGGTTGCAGATTTTCCGCAAGGGCTGATTTTATCGAAGTTTCAAGCCTTTGCACCTCACGTTTAAGTACTTTTTCGTCCTGTGTTTCGCCGTGAATACTTACCCATCCACGAGTTCCGCATATTCCGTAATTTTCATAGCGATAGTGGTTATTATGCAGAATACTGATACTTCCGCAACCCTCCGCTGTAAGAAAATCTTCCATTTTCTTTCTGGTAGACCACCAGTAATCGTGATTACCTTTTATAATAATTTTCTGTCCTGTGAGATTCTCAAGGAAATGAAAATCTTCCGCCGATTCCTGTAGCGACATTCCCCATGAAATATCACCGGCAATTACTACAGTATCTTCCGGCTTTACCAGTTCAGACCAGTTTTTCTTAATAAGTTCCTGATAGTTATTCCAACCTCTGAAAACTGACATTGTTTTTTCAGGATTTCCCTGACATAAATGCAAATCAGCTATTGTCCATAAACTCATCAGATACCTAACTTTTCAAGGACGTATTTTTTCTGTTCCGTCTTGTCGATTACGTCGTTGAATCTTTCCGGCTTGTTTCTTAAGTCAGCGAGTGCCGACGGTACAGGCATTTTTGAAAGTTCAGCGAGTTTGTCTATCATGTCATATTCGTCAAGGTCAGATTCACCATTCTGAACGGCTTCCAATACTGCCTTACTGAATTTATATGGACTTGCCGTCGAGGCAATGACTGTTTTTGTAGTATCGCCTGTCTGTGCCTTGTAGTCGTTATAGACTTTTACCGCAACTGCTGTATGTGTATCGCAGGTATACGAGTACTTTTCATATATTTCATGAATAGTCTGTTTAGTCTGCGTATCGTCGCAACAACCGGCAAAAAATTCTTCTTTTATTTTAGCTTTTATATCGTCAGTGACTTCATATTTTCCCTCTGTGGCGAGTTTTCCGAACCATTCTTTAATAAGTCCGTCGTTGCCGTCCGTGAGTATATACAGAAGTCTTTCCAGATTGCTTGAAATGAGAATATCCATTGACGGCGAAACAGTCGCATAAAACTTTCTGTTTCTGTCGTAAACGCCTGTATTTATGAAATCCGTAAGGACGTTGTTTATATTAGATGCACATATCAGCTTATTTACCGGTATTCCCATATGTTTAGCATAGTATCCGGCGAGAATATTTCCGAAGTTTCCAGTAGGTACTACTATATTTATCTTTTCACCGGATTCTATTTCGCCGTCCCTGACGAGTTCCGCATAAGTAGAAACATAATAAACTATCTGTGGTACAAGTCTTCCCCAGTTTATAGAGTTCGCACTTGAAAACATCATGCCTTTTTCGTCAAGAAGATTTTTTACTTCATTGTCCGTGAAAATAGCCTTAACACCGTTCTGACAGTCGTCGAAATTACCCTTTAAGGCACATACACCGACATTCTCACCCTCCTGAGTTTTCATCTGTCGTTTCTGCATAGGACTTACACCGTCTTCGGGATAGAATACCATTATTGAAGTACCCTCAACGTCCTTGAATCCCTCCAGTGCTGCCTTGCCGGTATCGCCGGAAGTCGCAACGAGTATTACTATTTTCTTATCGAGATTTATTTTCTTTGCGGAAGTAGTGAGGAAATAAGGCAGAATCTGTAAAGCCATATCCTTGAATGCACACGTAGGACCGTGCCATAATTCAAGCATATATGTACCGTCAAAAAGATGTGCTATTTCTGCAATACTTTCTGTTTCAAAATTTTTTGTGCTGTAGGCATTTTCCGTACAGTAACGGATTTCAGCTTCCGTGAAGTCCGTAAGATACTTTGAAAAGATAAAACCTGCTCTTTCGGCATAGTTCATATCGCCGACAGCTTTTATCTCGTCGGGTGTGAGTACGGGTATATTTTCCGGAACAAATAAGCCACCGTCCGTGGAAATTCCCTGTGTTATTGCCTCTGCACTACTTACTTTCACGGTGCTGTTTCTTGTACTGTTATAAAACATATTATCACCTTTCAGAAAATGAAATTGTAGCCTGTGGTATCATAGGCATTAAAAATATAATCAATGCTGTGAATCCTGCCATTTTCTATGATTACTTCCGCAACGTCGAAACGTGGTTGAAGTATGTCGGGATTCTTACAGCAATAATCAAAAGCAGTTTTTATTATATGACCCTGTTTGCGTTTATTTACAGCCTCCAATCCGGAAATGAGACTGTCCGGTTTTCTTGACTTCACTTCAACAAATGCCGTGTACTCGTCATTTTCAGCGATTATGTCAATTTCACCGCCTTTTATCCTGTAGTTTCGGACTATTATTCTATAACCCATTTTTTCAAGATATACACATACAGCGTCTTCACCGGCTCTTCCGGTTTCGTGACTGGTCATTTTTCAAGTCTGAAGCTTTTCCGGTGGACTTCCGAAACACCGAATTTTTTCAGCATTTCATAGTGAAGTTTCGTCGGATAGCCGTTGTGTTGTTCAAAATGATATTCCGGATATTTCAAAGCTAAATCTTTCATATAGCGGTCACGTGCAACTTTCGCCAGTATCGACGCCGATGCAATAGAAGCTGATGTTGCATCACCCTTTACAACTGCAATACATTTACAGTCAATATCGGGCGTTCTGTTGCCGTCAATAAGTGCGAGGTCAGGTTTTATCCCGAGACCTTCGACGGCTCTTTTCATTGCAAGCATAGTCGCCTGTAAAATGTTCAGTCTGTCTATTTCCTCAACAGTTGCCGTCGCTATACAATAAGATACCGCTTTTTCCTTTATTTCGTCGAAAAGTTTTTCACGTCTTTTTTCAGATACTTTCTTGCTGTCGTTGAGATAGTCAATAAAAACGCTGTTATTAAGTATCACGGCAGTAGCGTAAACGTCACCGGCAAGAGGACCTCTGCCAGCCTCGTCGACACCGCATATTACCGGAAAATCTTTTCTTAATTCTGTATCATATTCAAAAAGTTCCTTATGAAGAATTATCCGTGACATGATTCAGACCCTCATTTTTTATCGAATAATCCAGGGATAGAGCTGGAAACTTCTACAATTGAACCATTATTCATAAGTTCTTCCTTGTTATCCTCTATATGCTGATTGACCTCTTCAACACTCGCACCGCTAACAATTGCAACATCTTCACTTGTAAAGTAATCATGTTCGTTGAAACGCTTCGCCAGTGCAAGACGTAATCCTATAACAGAGGCTTCTTCACTTTTATACAGCGGAAGTCCCATATTGAAAAGATTTATACAATCTCTCATATCAACGCCGTGTTTAGCATATCTTCTGGCTATATCTTCAAGTTTTTTTCTTGTTTCATTTTTCATGCTGTTTCACCTCCGGCAATTCAAGTGTTATCCGTCCGAGTTTTGCACTCCGGAATTCGTCTATAACAGTTATAGCGGTTCTTTCGGTATTCACTTCACCGCCTGAAACAATCATACCACGTTTTTTCCCGATTTTTATGAGCAGGTCAGGACCAGTTTCATTTTCGGAATACTCTATCTTATAGCGTTCTGTAAGCGATTTCGGATAATTTTCTTTCAGGAAAATCAGTAACTTCATTGCAAGTGTTTCAATGTCAAGAATATCGTCACTCACTGCACCGGTAAACGCTAATTTTATCGCTATGGACTGGTCTTCAAATTTAGGTGCCAAAACCCCTGGCATATCAAGCAATTCTGTATTATTCCCTAATTTTACCCACTGTTTTATACGTGTAACACCTGGTCTGTCCTCTACTTTCGCACGCTTTGCACCGGCTAATTTATTTATCAGTGAGGACTTTCCCACATTCGGAATACCTACTATCATAAGCCTTACAGGTGTTCCGGACATACCGTTTTTTTCACGCTTTTCAAGTAATTCCTTAAGGACTTTGCTTTTTACCGTCGGAACAAACGATTTCAGACCTTTTCCGGATTTACAGTCAACCGCAAGGGCGGTAATGTTTTTATTATTAAAATAATTTATCCATTTCTGAGTAGCTTTATCGTCGGCGAGGTCGCATTTATTGAGAAGTACCATACGTGGCTTACCGTTTACAAGTCTGTCCATTTCGGGATTACGACTGCTTAAAGGTATACGGGCGTCAACTATCTCAACAACGGCGTCAACGAGTTTCAGGTTTGACATTATAGCACGTCTTGTCTTAGCCATATGTCCCGGAAACCATTGTATATTTTTCATGTCGATATTATCCATTACAGTACCTCCTTATTCAACAAAGCCGAAACGTTCACGAGGTGAAAATCTTAATAACACCTTGCCGGTTATATTCCCGACGGCTACAAAACCTATCTCACTTGACCGGCTGTCCTTTGAAACCTGTCTGTTATCGCCCATTACGAAAACATATCCCTCTGGAACTTCTACCGGATACTGTCCGGTAAAAGCACCCTCGTCCATATGTGTGAGACCGGTTATATAATTTTCGTCCAGCATAACGCCGTCAACGTAAACCGCACCTCTTTCAAAATCAATGTCAATGGTCTGACCGCCTACGGCTATGACCCTCTTGACAAGCGATTTCCGGAGACCTTTTTTTATTTCAGGATTTCCATTTTCGTCAAGTGTGACGGCGTCACCGGCATATATTATTACTATATCTCCCTGTTCCAATGAACCATAATAAGCAGTTGTTATGAGTTTATCACCGGATATAAGGGTATTCTGCATTGAATCGCCTTTTACAGTAGCAATGTGAAAAATATACGTGAAAGTAAGTACCGCCATAAAAAATGTAATAATAAGCATTTCAAACAATTTTATAAATTCGTCGAAAATAAACCAGATTATTTTTTTATAATTCTTCATTACTGTTATGCTTATAGGAATCGCCAAGGTATTTGAATGAACTTACAGGGGCATAACGTAACATGGCTTTTCCGTATACCTGACTTTTCTTTATAAGTCCTATGTCAGAATTACGGCTGTCAGAAGAACCGTTTCGATTATCGCCCATGCAGAAATAATATCCTTCAGGAACTGTTATAGGATAATTAAAACTAACACCACTGTTATTTGTGAGTTCCTTTATGTATGGTTCGTCAAGGACTTTACCATCAACTATAACTTCCTTTGTATCGGAATTTATTTCAATAGTCTGCCCACCTGTAGCGATTACACGTTTTATTATGCATTCCTTGAGACCTGAGCCGTCAATATTTTTTTCAACAATTTTGTTGTCTTCGTCAAGAAGATATGCCATGTCATTGTTTATAACGACTATATCGCCATACGAAAGACTACCATATACAGTAGTCATGAATATTCTGTCGCCGTCCTGAAGAGTGTTTGTCATTGAAGTACCGACTACATTTACAGGGTGCAGAATATATGTGAAAATCATTATGATAACGAAAACTGTTATAAAGGTACTTTCGGCGATTTCAATGAAATCTGCAAGGAAATTTTTATTCTGTTTTTCTTCCGGTTCAGTATTTCCGGATTCTGTATTTTCCACAATATTTTCTTCCATAGTGACACCTCATAACATAATATTAGCAAAAAAGGGACTTGCAGTCCCTTACGGATTCAGACGGGACAGGCAGAATGAACTGCCTGAACCCAGTCATCAGCCTCTTAGCGAATCTGTTCCTTGACCTTAGCAGCCTTGCCGACTCTGTCTCTGAGGTAGTAGAGTTTAGCCCTGCGGACTTTACCGTATCTTACAACCTCAACCTTGTCAACGGCTGGTGAATGAACAGGGAAAACCCTTTCGATACCGCAACCGTGTGAAACACGTCTTACGGTGAAAGTTTCGCTGATACCGCCGTGTTTCTTGGCGATAACAGTTCCCTCGAAGACCTGAATACGACTTTTTTCGCCTTCCTTAATCTGTACGTGTACCTTGACAGTATCACCTACATTAAATTCAGGCACGTTTTCTTTCATGCTTGACTGACTGATTAACTTGAGTGCATCCATTTTTTATTCCTCCTAAAATTTCCGGACATTCTTGCTCAGTTACAGAGGACTGTCCGGTTAATGTCTTACGGCATTAACTCTCGTCGGTACAAATCGCAACGAAAAACACCGACGGATTTCAAATGCCTTTATATCATATCATACTTTTCGGAAAAATGCAAGTGTTTTTTACAAAAAATTTTGAATATTTTTTCAGAAAATTTCTTTATATCTGATTTCAACAGTTTCAGGTTATATCCGGATAAAATTATTGTTATTTATGATAAATAATTAAAATAATTATGAAAAAATTTCATTATCCGCACATAAAATTCCGGTACGTCTTATATCTGTCACTTCAAACGGTATTTCAGTAAAATCTTTCAGTGCCGTAAAGAATAACGCCGGATTATAATTAGTCTGCGTACCTGCCGGAAGTCTCACCGACATATTATATATACCTGCTCCGGTACTTCCGGCAACAACTTCTATGAACGGTCTTATATTAACGGACTGTATACCCTTTTTTGTTTTCTTCTCGACTAAAATTTCTTCACTGTCCAGAAGTCTTTCTATATCGGCGACAAGTCTGGTTATATTTTCGGATTTCAGTGAAAAACTATACTCCGCTTTCGTGATAGCCGTTATTTTAAGTTTCGGTTCTGTGACTGATATAATCTTCATACCGTATGGCATTACGGCGTTGAGACGGTCTCGGACTTCTTCAAACGGAATTTCTTCATTCAGGTTGAAGTCAAGTATTTCGCAACTGCTCTCATATCCTAACGAAAGTGCCAGTGCAAACGAAAAATACGGGTGCGAGTGGAAACCCTCCGTATACCATATAGGCAATCCTGACCGGCGGAATGTCCGGAGCATACAGCGGTTTAAATCGAGGTGCGATATGTATTTTGCACGGTCTTTTTTTTCAAAAACTGCTCTTAACTTAATCAAGACATTTTCCCCCTATTTCCCTGTTTACTCCGCAACCTGTACACTTCAGCCGACAATGTGGTGTAGTCGTAAATTCGTGTGCCTTTTTGTTTTCACGGATAAAAAATTCCTTTGATACATAATAGTCAAGATGTTCCCACGGTAAAATCTCGTCATACGGAATCTTTCTGTTAGCATAGAATGACATATCAATATTGCACTCGTCGAAAGCCTCAACCCACTTTTCAAAACGGAAGTATTCTCCCCAACTGTCGAATTTACAGCCCTTTTTCCATGCGGTATATATTACATCACATAAACGTCTGTCACCTTTGGCGAGGACGGCTTCTAAAATACTCACGTTTGCGTCGTGATAACTTACTTTAACTCTTTTTCTATTGACGGAATCGAGAAGAAGTTTCTGTTTATGTTCAATCATTTCCCGAGTGTCCTGTGCTTCAAACTCAAATGGTGTGAACGGTTTCGGAACAAATGTAGCACAGCTTATTGAAATCTGTACACCACGTCCCTTAGGCTTGTTTTTAAGACTATAGTACAAATCAATAATACGCTGTGACAGTTCTGCAATACCTTTAATATCCTCGTCGGTTTCGGTAGGAAGTCCCATCATGAAATACAGTTTTACCGCAGAATATCCGCCCTCGAATGCTATACGACAGGTATTCATGATTTCCTCTTCGCTTACGTTCTTGTTGATAGCGTCACGGAGACGTTGTGTACTTGCTTCTGGTGCGAATGTAAGCCCTGATTTACGGACTTTCTTTATTTTTTCAAGAAGTTCTTCGGAAAAGTTATCCACACGGAGCGACGGTAACGAAAGAGTTATTTTTTCGTCGGCGGTATACTCTATGAGTTCAGACAGTATCGGCGATATTTCTGAATGGTCACTTGTACTAAGTGATGCAAGTGATACCTCGTCATAACCGGTATTTTCACATAAACATCTTGTCTGCTTTACTACAGTACCGGATTTCTTTTCACGGAAAGGTCTGTAGATAAATCCTGCCTGACAGAATCGGCAACCACGCAGACAACCTCTTAAAACTTCCACGGAAACACGGTCATGTACTATCTCCGTGAACGGTACGACAAAATTTTCCGGATAATATACCTTATCGAAATTCTTTATTATACGCTTTTTTACGACTTCCGGAGCATTGTTTACTGTCTCGACTTTTTCTATAGTACCGTCCGGATTATAGCTGAATTTATAAAATTCCGGTACATATATACCCTCTATCTTACACGCCTCACGCAGAAAATCTTTTCTTGACGCTCCTTGTTGTTTCATTCTGTGGTATAAGTCCATTAATTCAAGGTTTACTTCCTCGCCCTCGCCTAAAATGAATAAGTCAAAAAAATCCGCAAGGGGTTCGGGATTACAGACACAAGGTCCACCGGCTACTACTATCTGTGTCAGTTCGTCGGTACGGTCACGGGAATATATCGGTATTCCGGCGAGGTCAAGCATATTCAGGACGTTTGTATATGAAAGTTCATACTGCATTGTGAATCCTATGAAATCAAAATCTCTTATCGGGTCAAGACTTTCGAGGGCATACAGCGGTATATCATTTTCACGCATTATTTTTTCAAAGTCTTCCGACGGTGCAAAACATCTCTCGCACCAGTAATTTTCACGTTCATTCGTCAGTGAATAAAGTATTTTCATGCCGAGATGTGACATTCCTATATCATACGTATCCGGAAAACAAAACGCAAACCGGACATCTGTTTCTGACTTATCTTTTATTATACTGCCTACTTCTCCGCCTATATATCTCGACGGTTTCTGCACGTCAAGCAGATATTTTTCAATTTTTTCCCTTAACATTTATACCTCCTGCAATTTCAATATTTTCTGTCGGATATGGTACTTCAACCGGTAGCATTTCCGTATCAAGTCTACCGCTATCCCTTAAAGATTTCAAATACCGGACTTCTTCCGTAATATCGGTTATTTTAACTATATATTCTGATATGTATTTTTCAACCATTCCGCCACGCAAGCCGAGTTGTATAGTACGGTCTTTCTGCGGATTTCCGTAAATATCACGGTCAGGGTCAAACTGACAACGGACTTCCGATATTTTTATCAGTCTTTGCCACTCCTCATGTGAAATACTCATATTCTCGTTATACGTCGACATGACCGCTTTTTTCAGTATCTCTTCAAAACCTGTACGCTTTATGTCGATAGCAAGTATGTGTTCCTGATTTTCCTTTTCTGCCCAGCCGGAACGGTACATAATCCATAAAAATGATGGTTTTATCCAAGTCATACGCTCCTTTTTGAAACATTTCCCGAAAGTATTTAATCTGACCGCTTCTTCTGCTATACGTGCGTTGAATGCCTGATATACTCGTATAGTCTCGTCGTTATAGACTGCATTTATCGTATTCATGATATATTTTCCTTTGTAAATCTGTTCGGCAGAAAATCTTTTAATTTATGTACGCCGTCGGAAAGGACTATCATAAAATCGTCGTCGCAAAATTCTGATAAAACTTGCAGACACGCTCCGCATGGTGTACATGGTTCTGAAAAATCGTCGCCGGAACTTCCTGCAATGGCTATAGCCTTGAAATCTGTAAATCCCGAAGATACCGCCTTGAATATTGCTGTACGTTCTGCACATATGGTCATGGAGTACGAGGCGTTTTCTATATTGCAACCGGTAAAAATTTGTCCGTCTTCCGTGAGAAGTACCGCACCTACTTTAAATTTACTATATGGTGAGTACGATTTTTCCGAAGCTCTCACCGCAAACTGAAAAAATTCGTTGTCTGTCATGGTATCACCTCATTTTGTACTGATTTTACGTTTTTTTCCGTCGGGTGTCATGATGTATGTGTTATTTAATTCCGCCCTGAGATTTCCTACTACTGATTGTCTGTACTCGTTTCTTAAAGCTGTCTGTTCAGCCTTTTCTTCCTCGGTAAGTCCTGTGCTTTTTGACTTCCGTGCGAGTTCGTTTATACGGTCAATTTTCTGCTGATTCATTTAAAAACCTCCTGTGAAGATATTTCCTTAATTATAACACATCTCCGGAAAAATTGCAATACCTATTGAAATTTTCAGAAAAACAAGGTATAATAAACAGGTAAAGGAGTGATACATCTTGAAAACTGCACTTGTCACCGGTGGTACTGGCGGTATCGGTCAGGCGATTTGCCGGAAACTTTTCGCAGACGGCTATTTTGTCATAATAAATTACTTAAATTCATACAAAAAAGCCGAATCCTTAGCGGAAAAAATTTCCGGAAAAGCCGTCCGGTTTGACGTTTCAGACCTCGACGAAGTAAAAAAAATCGCCGGTCAGTACGGAAAAATTGACCTGCTCATCAATAATGCCGGTATATCTGAAATAGACCTTTTCACCGGTATTTCAAACGAAAAATCCACACGGATTATGCAGACTAATCTATGTGGTACGCTGAACTGTTCCCGTGCGTTTCTACCGGCTATGATTCGGGATAAATCAGGCTGTATTATAAATATATCGTCCATGTGGGGTCAGGTAGGGGCTTCCTGTGAAGTAGACTACTCAACCACTAAAGCCGGTATAATAGGCTTTACAAAGGCACTCGCCAAAGAAGTAGCACCGTCGGGAATACGTGTCAATTGTGTTTCCCCTGGGTTCATAATGACCGATATGAACAGTAAATTTTCCACAGAGGAACTTTCCGCCATAAAAGAGGAAATTCCCTTAGGTTTTTTCGGTACGCCCGAACACGTCGCCGACGCTGTGAGTTTTCTTGCCTCGGATAGTGCCGGATACATAACAGGGCAGATTTTAGCAGTAAATGGCGGTATGGTTATTTAATTAAAGGAGTGATTTTTTTATGATTGACGAAAAACTTAAAAAGCAAATCGAATTTATGCTTGAACTCGACAAAATGAAGAATCTTTACAGACAGACTTATGTACTTCACGAAGACCGTAAGGAAAATGATGCGGAACACAGTTGGCATATTGCTATGATGGCTTTTCTGCTTGCCGAATACGCTCAACCCGATACTGATATTTTCAAGGTCATGAAAATGCTTATCGTTCATGATGTCGTGGAAATTGATGCCGGTGATACTTATTGTTACGATTACGAGGGCTATAAGTCTAAGGCTGAACGTGAAGAAAAAGCGTCTCAAAGAATTTTCGGAATACTTCCGGAAGTACAGAAAACTGAATTTTATTCATTATGGCGTGAGTTTGAAGACGGTCTGACACCTGAAGCAAAATTCGCCGGTCTTCTCGACAGGTTACAGCCAATTATTCTTAATTATTCAAAGAATGGCATTTCATGGCAGGAACACACCGTAAAATCGGAGCAGGTAAAAGACCGTACTAAACAATTCGCTGACGTTTCGCCGGAACTTTACGAACTCATTGACAAAATTATAAATGATTCCGCACAGAAAGGTTATCTCGGTATATAGACATATTCGCTAAAATAAAACCGGTTTTTTCGTACAGAGTTACAAAACCGCTGAATTACGTGATAAAAAGATGATATTTTTCAATAACACTTGCTTTTTTTTATTGATTATGTTATATTGATTTTAATAAATACAGGGAGGATATTTAATGACTAAAGATTCAAATGCTGAAACAAAAACCATTAAGGAACGTTTCAAAACGTTTCGGGAAAAACACAACAGTCAGACAGATTTACACCCGAAAATAAATCTTGCAATAATGCTGATTTTTCCGGTATTCATATGCAGTATGGCAGAAATAAATCAGTTTAAAGGTTTTATGCCGTATCTTGAATTTGTTGTTACAAGACCGTCAGTTGTATTGTTTGATATTCTGCTTTCATCTGTTGTATTTATTTTCCTGCTTGCTCTTTTCCGTTCCGGCTGGATTTCAATAGCCGTACAAAGTGTTGTATTTATGGCATTGAGTATAACGGAGCTTTTCAAATACGGTACTAACGGAAATCACCTGATACTTTCCGATATGAAACTTTTCCGGAGTGTCAAAAGCCTTAAATCATTTGCGTACATAAAAATAACTCCACGACTTATTATTTACTGTGTCATAGTAGTGGCATTTATCGGACTTGCTTTTTATTTCAATCCGAAATTAAGGCTTAAAACTATGAAACGCTTTATAACTGCTCCTGCTTGTGTCGTTCCGTTTGCCGGACTTGTCTGCGTGCCGACTTTTTCAACACCTGTCTATAATATTTTCAACATAGATATAACCCCTGCAACAAATACTTTCAAACTTAACGAAAAATTTCAGAATAACGGTTTTTTGGCGTTCATAATACAGACAGCCTCCGAAAGTTACGCAAACCGACTTATTGAACCGGAAAATTACGACGATATTCACGTAAATGAAATCGTCGAGGAAGAACCGAAAGAAATTAATGACTTCAATGGCGGTATCAAGCCGAATGTCATAGTAGTAATGAGCGAATCCTATGCCGATTTCCGAGTATTCGACGAACTCAACATTGACGATAAATATTACGAAGGTTTCGACAAGGCACGTGCAGAAGGTCACGCCGGAACTACTATCACACCAACCTACGCAAGCTGGACTGTCCGTTCAGAATTTGAATTACTTTTCGGATTGCCTGTGCGTGGTATAAATACTCCTAATATGCCACAACGTGAACTCGCTACCCGTGAACAACCTGCTCTTGCACAGTACTACAAAAACTGGGGATATTCCACAGCTTACGTACACCCTTTCCAGAGTACATTTTACAGTCGTTCACGTATTTACGGAAGATTCGGTTTTGATACTATGATTTTCCATAATGACCAGACCGGCGAATCTGATTTCACTGTACCGGTGGAACACTTCGGAACATACGTCGAGGACAAGACAGTATACAATCAGCTTATTGACCTTGTGAAAACTACAGACAAGCCGATTTATATTCATACAACTACTATGCAGAATCATCAGCCATATGACCAAGGCGACGGCGACGAGATAACTAACTATCTTACATGGGTTCAGCATACTAACGAGGGTCTGACGGAATTTCTTGACGAACTCGAAACTATTGACGAACCTACACTTGTATTTTTTGTCGGTGACCATTTCCCGTCACTCCGTGGTGAGACAAGCGTTTATAATCAACTCGGTCTGAACGGTTCAAACTGTAGTGCATTGTATCAGCAAAAATATTTCATATGGAGTAACTACAACGCCGATTACTCTTCCGTACCCGAAAATGAAGTATCATTCTTCTATATGCCGTATGTACTTATGAATATTATCGACGCTCCTCGTGATGCCTTTATCGATACTATGAACGGTTATATGAAAACTACTCCGATATACTCCGAAGAATACGCAAGCGAAGTACCACGTGACGAAGAACTCGATATGCTTACTTATGACCGTGTAATAGGTGATGTATATTCACCATGTCCGATACCCGAAGAACTTCTTACACTCACCGAAGAGGAGGATTAATCTATGAAAAATATATCTGTAGGAATTACCGGTACTGCTGAAATTATCGTATCAGAAAATGAACTCGCTGTAACCGTTGGTAGCGGTAGTCTTGAAGTATTCGCTACTCCGTGTATGGTTGCACTTATGGAAAAATCCGCCTGTAACTGTCTGTCCGGATACATAGGAGACGACTTTACAACAGTAGGTACGGAAATTAACGTCAGACATCTTTCCGCTACACCTGTCGGAATGAAAGTATATGCTGAAGCTGTACTTACTGAAATAAACGGCAGGGAACTTGTTTTCGACGTCAAGGCTTTCGACGAAGCCGGTATAATCGGTGAGGGCGTACACAAAAGATTTGGTGTAAACAGTGAAATATTTACACAGAAAACTTACTCTAAAATTAAATAATTTTATCTTTATTACAGAACAGGTTCGGAAAAAAACCTGTTCTTTTTTGATATTTCACAATAAACCTCTTTTTTTTCTGTAAGCTGTCATAATTTTATCACATAAGTGTTTATAATAATAGTTATAGAAAAAAATCAGTCCGGAAAGGAAGTCTCTTATTATGTCAGATAATTATCCATTCAATGACGAAAATAAACCTCAGGAAAGTTATAACTCATCATCTTTTGTTTACGAAAATAATTCCAGTCCGAAAAAACCTAACAATCATACCGGACTTAAAGCTGTAGCTTTCATACTCTGTATGGCTATAGTCGGTGGTGGTTCTGTACAGATTTACAAGTACATGAATGAAGACAAAATACCGGTATCGGATTTTGAAGAAGAATCTTCTGAAACTTCAAGGGCAAGTCTACAACAAAGTCTTCCGGATTCTTCAAAAACTGAAACTCCGGAAGAAGTCCGTGATATACCAAGTCTTATAGATATAGCTTCACGTGCAGACGCAAAATATCTGCCGGATATAGTAGATACTATTATGCCGTCAGTAGTGGGTGTCGCCTCTACTTTCGAGTATACACCCGAAATATCCTATAATCCGTGGGGTATGTGGGGTGGTGGCTACTCCAATCCCGAACCACAGGAAATTCAGGCAACCGGTACAGGAATAATAATGTCCGACGACGGATATATTATTACAAATGCCCATGTTATCTATGATGACAGCGAGTACAAATGCGGTGAGGCTATTGAAGTTTCCGTTGTTTTCAGCGACGAAACTGAACATGATGCTAAAATTATCGCATACGATACCGAAACCGATATAGCCGTACTCAAAGTAAATGAAACAGGTCTGACACCGGCGGAGTTCGGTAACAGTGACGATTTAAGAGTAGGCGAACTTGTTATAGCAGTCGGAAATCCACTCGGTTTTGAACTTTTCGGCTCTGTGACAAGCGGTATAGTATCCGCAAAAAACAGACAGATTGACATCAATGAAAAAAGTATGACGCTTATACAGACAGACGCCGCTATAAATTCCGGTAACTCCGGCGGACCGTTACTTAACAGTGCCGGTCAGGTAATCGGAATAAATTCCGCTAAAATATCATCAAATTACGGTTCTGCAAGTGTTGAGGGTCTATGTTTTGCTATCCCGATAAATGAAGCTAAAACTATCATAGATGACCTAATAAATTACAAGTACGTCAAGGGCAGACCACAGATAGGCATTTCAACTGTTGATGTTACCGAATCCGTCTCACGTTACTATGATATACCGCTTGGCGTGTACGTCCAAAGCGTTCAGGAGGGTGGTGCGGCTGACCTCGCAGGCATACAGAAAGGCGACGTTATAATTGACATTGACGGCGAAGCTATTACTACTGCCGACGAACTCAACAAAATAAAGAACACTCATAAAGCAGGCGAAACTATTACTCTGACCGTCTCAAGAGCAGGTCAGGATATAAAATTTGAAGTAATCCTACAGGAAGCAAATTCCAATAAAGGCGTACCGTTCGGCGACGAAACAAGTACTGACGACAATTAATATTTAATCAGATTATTTCTTATCATTACTTCTCCTTATTTATATAAAAAACCGTTCCTTATTTCAGGAGCGGTTTTTTTGTATTCTGCGTGTTAATTTATTCTTATTGCCTTTTCCAGTTCAATGGAATATAAATATATTTCTTTTACAGGTTTTCCGGTAGTAAGTTCCACTGCCGATTTATAAAGTTGCATCTGTATTTTATAGCGTTCAGCGAGTTTTGTTTCAGAAATACCCCTGTCGGATTTATAGTCAACAATAACTATTCCGTCTTCTTCCTCAAACATAAGGTCTATTATACCTTTAATCATGTTATCTGTGTTACGGAATTTTTTCATTATACCGTTTTCAAGGGCAAGCTGTGAAACAGCTACCATGAATTTCTTTTCACGCCATACTGAAAATGAATTACTTATACGCTCATACAGACTGCTTTCAAAAAATGCCTTTATCTTATCCGGATTTATGCATTCTGCCTGTACCTGATTGATATATCCCATATTTATAAGACGGTCTGTTTCATTTTCTGTATTATTCCGTGCATTTTCAAAATTGCAGTACTGGAAAAATGTATGTATAGCTGTACCACGTTCCGCACCTGTAAGCCTGTCCGTTTCCGACATAAATGACGGACGTTTAAGTTTAAAGTCAAATCTTTCGTCTTCCTTGTACTTTCTTGTAATCTGTGTTACGCTGAGTTTCGCCGGAATCTGTGAAAGACTTCTGTCATAATTATTTTCTATAATATTATATATATCACGACATATATTTTCGTCTGGTGCAACTTCTGTATATTTTTGTGCTTCTTCTGCCTGCTGTACTTCCGGATTATGACATATTTCATACTCAAAAATTTTTTCTGAAAATTCCGGTTCAGTAGTATCAAGAGAAAGTTTTTCAGATATTTCATAAAAATCGGTATGATTCATAAGACACAGCCATATCCAGTCGCCGAAAGAACTGGCATTGACTGCAAGATTTTTAAGGTCTCCTTTGTATGACCTGTAACTTTCAATGAGTTTGTTTATTCTTGTAATGATTTTTTCATTATATCCCAAATTTATAAATAACTGCTGTTTTGCACGTGTAAAGCCAACATACATTAACCGTAATTCCTCACTTAGTGAATCGGTTTTGCCGTCACTGTAAAGAACCATACGTTGAAATGTATTATGTTTTTCCCGTTTCCGACGGTCATATAAAAGATAACCTATTCTGCCGTCCGGAGAACACAACACACTGTCATCATCATAATTGAAATTTATCATACTTTCGGTAATGAACACAAATGTAAATTCAAGTCCTTTCGATTTATGAAGTGTCATTACTGAAACGTAATCGCCGGAAGATACTGCTGTTTTTTCCGGTTTATAGCCACCATTTTTTATTACCCTGTCAATATGACGTAAAAAGCCATTAAGACCGCCTGTACCCTCATATGAAACGGAATTTTCATATTTCTTTGCATACTGTATCAGAAGTCTAAGATTTGCACGTTTTTTATCTCCGTCGCTGTATAACTGCATAACGGAAATAAAATCTGTAGTATCGTAAATTCTTACTATCAGTTCACCGACTGTCATTGTAACGGCGTCAAGACGTAATTTTTCAAGCGATTCCGTAAAAATTTTACATCTTTCAACAAGTTCCGGTTCACAGTTTTCATATTCATTGTTGACCATGCCGAGAATTATAGAAAACAATGATTTTTTCGTATCGAGAGATTTTATAAAAGCCATTTCCCTATGACTGAACATATACATAGGTGACGTAAGCACCGCCATAAGTGATATATCTGTAAGCGGATTGTTTATAACTCTTAAAAGGTCAAGAAGTACGGCAATTTCCCTTGATTCCAGATATCCTTTTTCCTCGTTGGTCTTTACCGGTATGCCCAGTTTTTCAAGTTCCTCTGCATATATATTTATGTAGTCATTATTACGTACAAGTATACAGAAATCAGACGGTTTACATCTGCGTGTTCCGGCAAGTCCGGATACTTCATAACCGTTCTTCAACATACCGGCTATCTTATTGGCGGTGAAAACTGCTTCCTTATGAGATTTATTATTTTTCTTCTGTTTTTTTCCGGAAGATTTTTTGTCATCTTCTTTTCCGGTAATATCGATAAATGAAATATGTGTAAGTCTGTTGTCGTCGTGGTCACTGAAGTTTATTCCGGAAGTAAATTTAAGTTCTTCGTCCTGATTGTATTCTATATCACCGCATTTTTCCGACATTATATTTCTGAACACATAATTTACAAACTTTATGACTTCCGGCGAACTCCTGAAATTCTGATTGAGGAAGATTTTCTTGTTAGGGGCTGTACTGTCTTTGTCATAGTATTCGGAATTTTTCAGTGTGGAAACAAAATTTTTAGGGTTTGCAAGTCTGAAACGGTATATTGATTGCTTCACATCTCCGACAAGAAATGCATTATCGCCATAAAGTACACTGCCGTTATCGTCATGGCGGTAATTTTTTGAAATAAGTTTAAAAATTATGTCCTGTTTGTTATTTGAATCCTGATATTCATCAATCATGATAATATCGTAAAATTCAGCGATTTTTTTAGCAATATCCGACTGTACTATATTTCCGTTACTGTCGGTATCTGCAAGGATTTCCAGTGCAAGACGTTCACCATCATTAAAAGTCACAGCATTTTTAGCACATTTTCTTTCCCATATGAGAGAATGATATTTTTTCATCATTTCAGCGAGAATTTCTGTAATTTCACCCGACAATTTATAATCCTGCTCCAGAGATTTACACATTTTAGTAGCTTCTTTTACCAAATCCTTGTATGTATCTCTTTTTCCTGTAAAAACAGCTCTTATTTCATTATCACATTTTTTTTTGTCTTCTTTTTTTCTTACTCCTATCAGTTTCTCGAAATTTTCAGCTTTTTCTGCATCATTTCTTTCAGGGATATTTCCGGCAAAGAAAATATCAAGAAAACTTGTTATCTGCTCAATCTCTAATTTTATAAATTCTTTTGTATCATGATAAATATCAATTTCAGTATGTCCACTGAACATATCCTTTATCATCTTCTTACATTCTTTGGCAAGGCTAAGGGCTAAAGAAAGTTTTTCAATACATTTTTCACTCAAAATTTTATAATAAACCGATTCATTGAATGGTTTTCTGTACTCCGCAACGGATGTATCAAGCCATTTTTCACGGAATGTAACCGACGTAAGAAAATTATCGGTCTTATTTATGATTTTTATAAGCGGATTCATATTTTTCACACAGAAATTATCATAAATCCGTGAAAGTTTTTCCAGTTCATTTTGGCTGTAATATTCTATAAGGTCTTCCATTGCCTGCGATTTTATTACATCATCTTCCGTTTCGTCGATTATGCTGAATCCTGATGTTATACCTTGGTCAGTAATATTATCCCTGATAAGTTCAAAGCAGAACGAATTTATTGTTGAGATTTTGGCATTCTGTAATAATATCTGCTGTTTCATAAGGTACGAAAGCTGTTCATTATCGGAGGTTTTATTTATAAGGTCATGCAGTTTACTTTCAAGACGTTTTTTGAGTTCAGCGGCGGCATCGTTTCCGAATGTGACAATAATCATTCTGTCAGCTCTCACGTCTGAAGACGGGTCTTTTATGAGTTCAATTATCCTGTCCGTAAGAACAGTTGTTTTTCCGCTACCTGCTGCCGCCGAAACGATAACAGAAGAATTTCTTGCAGTTATAGCATTTTCCTGATGAGGTGTCCAGCCCATTATTATTCCTCCTCTGTTTCTTCAAGTTGATTACTGAATATTTTTTCAGTTTCTTCAATAAGTTTTTCGTCAGGGTTGTCGGGGTCTTGTAATGAAGAACTGTCGCATATATTGACATACGGACAGAATTTACAAGGGTCATAACCCCCTACACACTGCGGTAAAGCCTCAACATCACCGTCAATAAGATTATCCGTCATTTCTTTCAGCATATCATACAGGTGATTTTTAATCCATTCCATGCCGGAAGATGTCGTAAGTATATGAGAGGCAATTTCTTTATCTTTTTTTAATTTGACCGGAATAAATTTACCGGCTATATCTTTTTCCATAGCGTCTAAAACTTTCTTCTGTGCAAGTACAAGCCCTGTTGACTGAAATGCTTTTTGACCTTCATCTTTCGGGTATATGTAGGAATAAAGTACGCCTGCCGGTATGTATTCGCTGAACATACCGTTTTTTTCGGTAATCGTGAAAAGATACAGTAGCAACTGTATATTTACGCCACCTACAAGTGTTTCCGGAGTGATTTTCTTTTCACTGCTTTTATAGTCGATGACACGGACGTATTTTTTATCGCCGACTGTATATGTGTCAACACGGTCAACTGTTCCGCCGAAGTCAATTTTATTACCGTTTTCAGATTCAAGCATAAGCGAATACGGCTCTGAAAGTTTAGCCTCAAATTTAACCGGTATAAAGTCTGTAGCTTTTAATTCTTCCTGTAAGTATTTAAGTATATCCAGTAAATTTTCAATTATTTTACCAAGTCTGAAATAAAAACTTTTATTTTTTGCAAAATCTCCACCGAGGTTTTTTTCAAGATAATTTTCGGCATATTTTTCAATACGTTTTTTCAGGTCTTCTTCCGACATGGAAATAAAAGTTTCTTTATCTTCAATATCCCGAAGAATACAGGCAAGACATTCATGAATTATATCGCCGGAAATTCTGCCGTCTATTTCTATTTTTTCGCATTTTTCGAGTTTCATGAAATGTTTGCAGAAATACATGAAACGACAGCTTTTATAATTTTCAACATCTGTTGCGGAAATTTTAAACGGTCTGAAAGATTTAAGTTTCTGTATAACGTCACTGTCAATATGGTAATTCTGTTTCATTTCAGAACGCTTTGTTATATATTCAATACGTTTTCTGTATTCCGGTTCTTTCATGAGAATGTTTTTTATTGAAGATATATATTTATTGTTTTCGTTGACATTCTGCATATAATGATAGAATGCAGAATGATAAGTCACTGCATAGTAATCAATATTTATATTGTCTTTAGTAAGCAATATATCTGGGTCATTGAACATCTTTATTATGTTGCTGACTGTCTGGGCAGGGTATTTGCTTTTTCCGGATAAATCCGAAAGAGTATATGTTATATAAATCTTTTCAGAAGCTGACGACAATGTTTTATATACAACAAGTCTTTCAGCGGAAATCAGTTCCGCAAGTGAACGGGATATTTCTATGCCGTTTTCCGAAAGTCGTTGTTTATCGTTTTCGGAAAATAAACCGTGCATATTTATCTGATTAGGAAAATCGCCGTCATTTGCACCCATGACAAATACTACTTTCGGTTCAGAAAGTCTTGCCGTCCGTGCTGATGCGGTCATAACGGCATCAAGGGTCTGCGGAGTTACGGAATATTCAAGTTTTCCTATCATTGATTTTATTGTACGTGAAATTTCCGTGAAAGTTATTATTTTTTCACCCAGTACAGATGATATGCTGTCTAAAATATCTATAAGACAAGCCCATAGGCGTTTCAGTTCTCCGGCTTCGTAGTCACGGTCATTACGGATAAGCCCACCCATCATTCTGGCGATACTTTTTTCTGCTCCGCACTCTTTAAGATATTCATACAGCATACGGCATATCGACGTTGCAGAATTTTTTCCCGAAACTTTTTTCTTAAGTTCCATAAGCGGATTTATTACAGATTTCCTTATATCTTCAAGACGTACAAGGTTTCTGTCATAAGCGGTAAAAGGTTTTTTCCATACATCGCCGTCGATATTCCATTTATAACAGTAATTTTCAAAAAGCGATATATCAGTAATCTGAATATCAAGTATTCCGCACTTCATTATACGGAAAATATGTTCGGATTTTATTTTCCTTGCCGAAAGTATTTCCAACACTGATATTATGAACACCATTACTGAAGAATGCATTACAGGTTTTGCTATACTCATAAAATACGGTATTTCACATCTTTCAAACGTTTCACGGAGAATTTCAGCGTAATCTTCAATATTATTCGATAATATGGCAATATCACTGTAATGCAGTTCAGGGACTTCGCATATAAGATGTTTTATTGTCGCACAGACATATTCGGCTTCACTGTACATATCTTTAGATTCAAATATCCTTATATTGTCCGGACGTGGTGGCTTTTTAGCGTCATATGATTTATTCTGCATGATATGTGTACTTAAATACAGGAGTTCTTCATTTCTGAAACGTTTGCTTTCACCGCAGTCTTCAATTTCCGGTATGATATTCAATTCACTGCATATACGGTTTATACGGCGGTATGTATTATTTACGGTATCAAAAAGCGTGAAACTTCCGGCATTTACGTTATCAGTCCGGAGCGTTATATATACGTTTTCTGCCGATTCAATCATAATCCTTATCATTTCAAGCTGGTCACCGTTGAAACTTTCAAACTCGTCAATATATATATTCATACCCCTGAAAAATTCCTCACGGTTAGCTGTTTCGGACGCCTGTATTATATTCTCAAAATTATCCTTGAATCCGTATTCAGACATAAGCCGGTTGTATTCAAGATATATACTGGCTATATCGTTTGCCTTGTCCATGAGGCGACCTTCAAGCAATGCCGACTTCTGCATGAGTAAATCCGGCTCTATTCCGGTACGCTTCATTTCGTTTATGAGGTCAAGGACTTCTTCCGCAAAACCGTTATATGAACTTTGTTTCCGGAAATAATTCAGTGTATCGGGGTTACTCTGTGCGGAGGATATAGCCTGATATATAAGTATCATGCGTGCATAATCGTCAGCGTATTCGCCTTTTCTGTCGGGTTCTCCGAAAAGCTGAAAAATCTGTCTTGCAAGTCCTGTGAACGTAAGCGAAAGTATTTCATTGAACTTTTCAACACCGACATAATAATAAAGTTTCTTGTCAAATTCGTATGAAAACTGCTCCGGAACTATTACAAGCTGTCTGCCGGAACACTTTTTTATTTCTTCAAACATACGGGTAGTTTTTCCGCTACCCATTTTTCCGATAATAAATTTTACCATAAATAATCCCTTCTGATAAAATATGCATACCGTAAAAACGATATGCATATTGATTTATATTTATTAATAACCGTTACGGTGACATTCAATCATAAGTGCAGGATAGTCAACATAGGCGTAATCAAGGTCAACAGCTCCGTTGATACCACTTACACTGCCGTTACATGAATACTGCCACATACCATAGTAACCGCCATAGCTTGGTTTTCTTACATTATAGTGTGCAATCCATACGGCGTACTGATTCAGGAACGATACACCCAGTCTGTTTTTAAGGAAATTTGAATAGCTTGTAATTCCACAACAGTAGCCTTGTTCTTCCATGTACTTACAGAATGTATCGGTAATAGCACGTACTTCATCATTACTTAATTTATCAAAACAAGAGTCTTCAATATCGAAATAAACCGGATATTCAAGTTTATAACCCTTTATTACTTCACAACAAGCCTTTGCTTCCATTAAAGCGGCTTCAACGGAATCGGCGTAACTGTACCAGTAAACACCTCTGTCAATGCCGTTTGCTTCAGCCTGCTCCATATTCTGTTCAAACTTAGCGTCTTTCTGTGAGGCGTATCTTCCGTAGCCTGCACGTATTATAGCGTAATCTATACCGGAATCCTTTACGGCTTTCCAGTCAACATCGCCCTGCCATAATGAAACATCTATACCCTTATAAAGATAATCGCTTGTAGTGGTTGTTGTGAAACTCGTCATTGAATAGTGGAAAGTTGTACCAGGGGTATCAACGTATGTATCAGGCGACATTATATACGGATAATTCACATATGCTACATCAAGGTCAACATCACCTGAAATGCCATCAACCTGACCGCTTGCGGAATACTGCCACATCTCGTATTTATTATTATATGACGGTGCGGAAACATCAAAATTTGCTACCCATACATCATATTTATCACGTACATTAGAATAAATCTTTGTGTTAAGGAAATTTGAATAACTGTAAATTCCTACACGATAGCCTTTTTCTGCAAGGGCTGAACAGAAAGTTTCTGTTATAGCCGTAATCTGTGCCGTACTCAAATTGACTTGTGTAGGGTCTTCAATGTCAAAATAAATCGGATATGTAAAATCATAATCTTTTATGACTGAATAACATACTTCCGCTTCACGTTTTGCGGATTCAACATCTGTTGCGTAACTGTACCAGTAAGCACCACAGTAAATACCGTTCGCCTGAGCATTTTTCATATTGTAGTCAAAAGTAGGGTCTTTCTGTGAATATTCTTTACCATAACCGGCTCTCATGATTGCAAATTCAACACCTGAATCCTTTACAGTAGCCCAGTCTATATTTGACTGCCATTGCGAAACGTCAATACCTCTTGCCTGTCTCGTAACAATTGACTGGTCTGTATCGGTCACTGCTGTAGTGGTAGTAGTTGTTTCCACAGGAGTTTCCGTTGTAGTGGTTGTTGTGGTGGTAGTAGTGGTTGTATAGCCCATATAGGCATTATATATATCAAAAACCCTGAAAGGTGATTCGGTAGCCTGCTGTGAATCTGTTGTTTCCTCTTTACTTTCTTCCGGATTTGTGGTATTATATAATTCAACAGCCGATTCTTCCGGATAGTCTACGGCTATAGTCTGTGGTACAGGGTCATAAATAATCGCTGTGCCTGCCATCGCCAAAGACATAACAGCCGAAAGAATTTTTTTATAAAAATGCATTTTAATAGTCCTCCTGTGAAAACAATAAAGCTGTACCAGCCCGAAGCGGACAGCCTGATTTTTTTGTAAACGTTTTGTAATAATATTTGTATTATACCATACTTTACTTCAAAATGCAATACATGAAAAGAAAAAAATTTCCGGCAGAAATGATTTTCGGCTTTTTTAACTAATTTATTTATTTTTTTTGAAAATTTCTATATAAAATTTATCGGAAAAGAGGTTTTTTTAAATGGTTACTTTTACAGTAAATGATAATGATTGCGGTCAGCGTGTGGACAAATTCGTATCTAAAGCACTTCCGGAACTTCCGAAAAGCATGATGTACAGACTTTTCAGAAAAAAAGACATCAAAATTAACGGAAAACGTTGTGATATTTCGGCGGTACTTAATGCCGGTGACGTAGTGACGGTTTACGTCAAACAGGAGCTTTCAGCCGAAAAAAAACACGATTTGACTTTTTTAAACTCTCCGCCGGTTTCAGACATCATACACGAAGACGAAAACATTTTAATAGTATTCAAGCCGGTAGGTCTTGACCCTCATTCAAACAGTACAAGCACTTCCGATACCCTGATAGATCGCATAAAACACTACCTATATAATAAGAAGGAGTACTCACCGGAAACTGAAAATTCTTTTGCCCCTGCACTCTGCAACAGGCTTGACCGTAATACAAGCGGTCTGATAATATCTGCTAAAAATGCCGTCGCCTTGCGTGAAATAAATGAGGCTATCCGAAATGGTAATCTGCATAAAATTTACCGTTGTGTGACCGTCACGCCACCACCGCAAAATGAAGATATTATTTCCGCATATCACAAAAAAGACGATACAAGAAATATTGTCCGTATATCCGATAAAAAAGCCGACGGCTACAGGGAAATAAAAACCGGTTACAAAATCCTTGACAGAAAAAATGGTCTCTTTCTTATCGAAGTGACTTTATTTACCGGACGTACTCACCAGATAAGAGCCCACCTCGCACACGTCGGGGCGTACATCTTAGGCGACGGAAAATACGGAAATACCGCCTTAAACAAGCGTTACGGAGTTTTCCGTCAGGCACTCTGTGCGTACTCCCTGAAGTTTGAACTTCCGGAAAATTCACCACTTGCGTATCTCAACAGACTTTACATAACCACTCCCGAACCGTTCAGGGAATATTTTGATTAAAATATATTATTATATCAGTCCGGAAAACCATTCCGATAAATGTTCCACGTGGAACATTGTTGACATTTTATGTCTCGGATAAATATTTTAATAAAACGGAAACTATTGACTTTTACCATTTAAAGCGGTATAATTTTATTAAAAATACATGAAAGGTCTGATTTTTAAATGAATATTCTTGTTGTCGGTCTCGGACTGATAGGCGGTTCGGTGTGCAAGGCACTGAAAAAATATACGTATCATACTGTTACCGGTTGCGACATAAATCACGATATTGAAGAAAATGCCCTCCGTGACATCGCCATAGATTACGCTTTCGACGGTAATTACACAAATTTCGATTTGGTTATAATATCACTTTTTCCCGATACCGCTGAAAAATTCTTTTCCGAAAATGCCGGTAAATTCAGTAAAAACACTCTTATTACCGACGTTTGCGGTATAAAAGGCGATTTTTCCGTACGTATGAAATCCATAGCCGAAAAGAATGGTCTGCGATACCTCGGCATACACCCTATGGCTGGCAAGGAGTTCGGCGGATATTCAAACAGTACGCCCGATTTATTCGTAAAAGCAAATTTCATTATCGCACCATTCGAGGACAGTTCCGACAGTGACATTGAACTTCTTCAGAAACTAGCTACGGAAATCGGAGCAGGTAAAATTGTAAAGACAAGTCCCGAAAATCACGACAAAATGATTGCTTATACCTCACAGCTTGCACACATAGTTTCAAGTGCTTACGTAAAAAGTCCTGAATTAAGCCTTGAATGCGGTTTCAGTGGCGGAAGTTTTCAGGATATGACACGTATCGCTACTATGAATGAAAAAATGTGGACTGATTTATTTATGCAGAATTGCGACAACTTACAGTTTGAACTTGATACACTGATAGGAAATCTTCTCAAATACCGTGATGCCCTACAGAATCGTGACTCCGAAACTATGAAAAATCTCATTGCAGAAGGACGTAAACTTAAAGAAGACAATCTCCGACACCGTATAGGTCAGCCTAATTAACATTTATTCCGTCTGTGGCATAAAATAGTATGAGATATATTTTCTCAATCTACTGAAAGGAATGTCTTTTTATGCCAAAGGTATTTTTAAGCCCATCTACTCAGGAATGGAATCAGTACGCTACCAGTGGCAATGAAGAACTTTATATGAATCTCCTTGCGGACAGGATAGAGCCTTATTTACGTGCAAGCGGTATAGCGTTTGTACGTAATGACCCGACAAGAAATGTCAATGGTGCGATAAAGGATTCAAATTCCGCTTATTATGACGTACATCTTGCACTCCATTCAAATGCCGGTCCGGAACATCTCGCCGGAAAGTTAAGGGGTATTGATATATATTTTGCTCCGAAAAGTCGTGACAGTGAATATCTTGCGAATATAATAGCCAATAATCTGAAAAGTATATACCCTCTTCCCGATAAAGTCAGTGCTGTGCCGACTTCCTCACTCGGCGAGGTTCTCCGCACTAATGCTGTAGCTGTTCTGTGTGAACTCGGCTATCATGACAATTATGCTGATGAGGCGTGGTTAAAAAATAATCTCGATACTATTGCAAGAAATATTTCACAGTCATTATGCGACTATTTCGGAATACCTCTTGTTGCTCCTACTGCTGTACGGTGGGGTACTGTCATAACTGACGGTTCAGGACTGAATATCCGGAAATTACCCGATATTTCTTCCGCTGTGATAGGGTCAATCCCGAATGATGCAACCGTAATGATTAATGGTCAGGTTGACGGCTGGTACGTAGTGAACTATAACGGAACTATAGGTTATTCAAGTAGCGAATTTATCTATATATAGAAAAAATGCCCTCTGAAATACAGAGGGCATTCCTATGGAAATACCGGAAATATTATTCTTCCTGATTCAGTCTTCTTCTTGTAGCCCGACGCTTTGCGTCTTCTTCTCTCTTTCTGTTTCTGTAGATGACATAACAGTATATGCATACTATTATATATATAACACATAACAGTATTGATACTATAAGGGTATTCCTGAACCATTTTGAGCTTATAAACTGTTTTACCGCATAAAGATTATACTTTGATGTGGAACGTTCAACGTCTGATACCGCCACCAATTCAACTGTGCCGAGTTCTTCGCCGTTATACTTCAATGTCACTTCTCCGAGTGGGTCTCCTTTTTTTACCGGTGCATACAGAAATTTATTATACCATTTTATATCATACTTGTTTACTACAGCTACGTCTATTTCGTCGTACCATAACATTGTTACTTCATTTTTCGGACGTGCCAGAACATAATCATTTCCGGAAGCAAGTTCAACAGGCAGTTCACCTACTTCCGCCGTATCTGCCAGCAGTACCTGATACGAAAGATGTGTAAATGCCCAGTCAAAAATAGTCATGGCGTCTTCAATATGGGAATATATCTGATTTCCCCACTCGTCAGTCATAGGCGATTTGAGAAGTACTGCAAGATAATTATTACCGTCCTTGCTTGCGATTGCTATTATATTACGTCCGTATTCCTGAAGATTAGCGGTTTTTATACCTTTTGCGGAATTATAGTAATATTCGCTTTCGGGATTCATCATTTCATTTGAGTGATTCCAGTACCATTCATTGAAATCTTCATGGTTTACATTGTTCGGAACGGTTGGTTTATACGTATAAGTTGTAGCTATCTGTTCAAAAATTGAAACGTTAAGGGCATACTGTGTTAATTTTGCCATATCCTGTGCGGAAGTATATTGATTTTCGTCATAAAGTCCGGTGGGATTCGTGAAATGTGTATTTTCAAGCCCTAATTCCTCGGCTTTCTGATTCATTAGGTTTACAAAATTATCTACATTACTTCCGCCGACGTAATATGCAAGTGTCTGTGAGGCTTCCATTGAAGATGTAAGCATCATAGCGTAGAGCAGGTCAGTGACGGTGAAACGGTCTTCAACGTACATATCGGCAAGGCGTATGTCGTCGGGATATTCCGTATCATATATGGCATTGCATACTTCTTCTTCAATCATTATTTCCTGATTTATATTCTGACAGTTTTCGAGTACTACAACTGCCGTCATGATATTTACCAACGGTCCGGGCATCTGCCGGACATCTGCATTTTTTTCATTGATTATCATGTTATTATCGAGATTCACAAGTACAACTGATTCACTCTGGAGAGTTGTTTTCAGTGTAAAGTTGACTGCGTCCGCCTTCGGAACGCATAGAAACGGCAGTGTCATCAAAATTGCCGTCAGTGCAGATAGAAATTTTTTCATACTTACTCCTTTACTTTTTTTAGAAATTTCTGATACATATATTATAACAGATAATTTTTCATTTTTAAAGACCTTTTTAAAAAAAATTTTTCTGCTTTACGTAAAAGAAAAAATATGATAGAATATATTTACAGAAACGGAGGTATATTATAAATGATTTACATAACAGGCGATACACACGGCGATATTGAACGCTTCAGAACAGCCGATTTCAGAAAAATTCATAAGGGCGATACTCTTATTATATGCGGTGACTTCGGTTTTATATGGGACGGTTCAAAAAATGAAAAAAACATACTGAAAAAACTTTCCGCAAAAGATTATACCATAGCTTTTATTGATGGCTGTCACGAAAATTTTGATTTGCTTGAATCATTTCCGGTGGAAATATGGAACGGCGGTAAAATTCACAGAATCGCCGGAAATATCGTACATCTTATGCGTGGCGAAATTTTTACAATCGAAAACAAAAAAATTTTTGCTTTCGGTGGCGGACATAGTCATGATTATGAGTTCCGGTATGACAGTAAAAACTGGTGGGAACGTGAACAGCCTACCCACGAGGAAATTACCAGTGCTTTACATAATCTGCACGAAAATTACAACGTCGTCGACTATATAGTAACGCACGAACCACCAGCATCGCTGAAAGACTGTCTCAAAGATGATGTTCTTCAGAAAATAGAAGTCCATGCATTTTTCGAGGAACTTATTAAAACCTGTCAGTATGAAAAGTGGTTTTTCGGAAAATGTCACGTTGACAGGCATATTCCCATAAAATTCTATGCGGTTTTCAGTAAGTTACATCCCTTAAAGTAATATTTTCCGGTACTCCTGAATATTATCTGATATATTATATATAAGGAGTATCCAATGAAAAAATTCAGTCTGACCGATTTACTTATTTTTGTCGTGAGTGCCGAACTTATCGGGGCATTGTCGGCACTTTTTGCCGGTGATTTTTCAGTGTTCTATTCGGAAATCGTACAGCCACCACTGTCACCACCGGCGATAGTTTTTCCGGTAGTATGGGCTATCCTTTACGCTCTTATGGGAATATCCGCATATCTAGTAAGCACTTCCGGAAAAAATTACTCCCTTAAAATCTATAACATACAGCTTGCAGTCAATTTTCTGTGGAGTATAGTTTTTTTCCGATATCGTATGCTGACAATTTCCGCCATACTTGCAGTGATACTTCTGATACTCGTCGGGATTATGATGATTCAGTTCTGTCGGGTACGGAAAATTTCAGCCGGTCTGAATGTTCCGTATCTGTTATGGTGTGGTTTTGCTACATATCTTTCCATAGCAATATGCATAATAAACTAATTTTTCTGACATTATTTTTGTATTGATTTTCTGAAAATGCCGTGCTATAATATAAATATCCCAAGAGGGAAATTACATAAGGAGGTACGGCGGTATGTGTTGTAACGAACTTTTCAAGCTTATCTGCAATCTTTTCAAGAACTGCGGATGCTGATTTATCCGGAAAATCTTACATAAAGGAGGTTCAGAAGTATGTGCTGTAACGAAATCATGAAGTTTATCTGCAATCTTCTCAAAAACTGTGGCTGTTAATGCCTGTAAATCCCCTGTATGACAGGGGATTTTTTTTATTATTCCGATTCGTCAAACAAACTCATCTGATTCCGGACTGAAATAAATTCAAGATTACTGTCGGCGGATATTTCGTCATTGTTTCTTATTACATCACTGATTTCAAGAAATGATTTGTTACTATGTACTGCCGGTCTCATTGTAAGCTGATAGATAAGGTCAAAATTTTTGGTAATGGAACTCTGCTCCAGTGCGGTGAAACATATAAGTTGTAGATTATATTTACTTTTCACTACTGCAAGAGCGTCAAGCAAATGCGGTGAGGACGTCGCACCAAACGGATTATCACTTAAAAATACCGAATTTACTGTTTCATTACTTTCGCCGGAAGATGCCATACGTGCATATGCCGTAAGTGCCGAAAAAACTGTGAAATATGTAATGAATCTTTCACCACCAGAATGTTTTTCTTCCCATAATTTCAATCCGCTGTTGACGGAATTTTCACAGACTTTATATACTTTTATCTTATATGTACTCATATCGGTAAAAACATTTATTATTATGCGGTCTGAAAATGCTTTGCTTATTTCTTTCTGTAACCGGATATCATCATAATTTTCCTTTACGGCATTGTTTCTTATCTTTAAAAGTTCATTGTTTACAAAATCTGCTATTCTGTTTTCCGCTTGTCTGTCGGGATTCGGAGGAATATTTATACTCATTATCCTGTGTCTTCTGTTTCCCTGAATATTTGCATAGGAATTATTGAAAATACCTGTTATTTTTTCGTAAAGCGTTTCGGCGTGTTCGTAAATATGCTTAGTTATATGATGTACATTGTCTTTTATACCGTCCAGTCTGGAAGATAACATTTTTATTTCGTCGTTGATTCTGTCAGCGGTTTCACGGAGTTCGTTATATAAATGGAAACATTCGTCATATGATTCATAATCATGGAAATCCATATGTTCAATGACTTTATTTATTACAGGGTCATTGATATTTTCATACGATTTTCTGATATTTTCATAAAGTTTTTTCATATTCCGCATTTTTTCAAGAACATCTGTTTTAAGACGTTCAGTTTCTTTTCTTTCGTAATCAATATCAATTACCTGCTCCTTCGGGAGTATGTCATTACTTTCTACCAGTCCGGACGGTACAATTTTTTCAAGTCCGTTTATTCTTCCCGATAAAATACGTTCTTCATTACGGAAATTTCTTTCAGCTATTTCAGCGGATTTCTTTTCTTCAATACACTTTTCACGACGTACAGAATAATTTCCTGTAATCTCATTATCCGAAAGACGTTCAGTCAAGTCATAACGTTTAAGTTTTTTAAACTCTCTTTTATATGTTTCCGTATATGAACGTAAATTCCCTTTAAGGACAGTAATTTCCGCATTGGTCTCATTGAGAAGTTTTTCGCTGTCTTTAGATTTCTTTTCAAGATTTAAAAGAATGTCTTCATTATATTCAATGTTGTAATCACTTTCGGAAAGTTCAGGATAAAATTTATCAAGTCTGTTTTTGTTTATGGTTATTTTTTCTGACATCTCTTCACATATTCTTCTGTGTTCCGCAAGCTGTCTGCTTGTTTCGGAAGAAAGTTCCTCATATTCTTTTTCAAGCTGTTGTTCGGGTGCGTCGATAAACTCACCGGAGTTATATGCAGAATATTTTACAGATTTCTTTCTACATTCTTTTCTGTTATATTCCGTATCTGTCATTTTACGTGATTTTTCTTCCTTATCCTGACGGAAATTTTCTATATCTCCGGAAATAATTTCAATTTTATTTCTTATCTCAACGACTTTTTCTTCCTGTGAGTATCGTTCTTCTGTTTCAGCGATATTCTTTTCTTCCCGTCTGATATACTCATTAAACAAATTTATTTTATTTTCTGCTTTTCTAATACTGTTTCTTGCTTCGGATATATTTTCCGTAATTTCAAGGCATTTTTTCCTTAAATTTTCCGTAACTGTCTCTTTAGCCGACAGTTCCTGTTGCAGATTTTCAAGTTGTTTTTTGTTATTCTCAACCTCGGTTGCAAGTAGTCTGTATTCTTCCGCCGTATAACTGAATTTTTCTATCATATCAAGATGTGAACGACATCTGTTAATTTTACATTCAAAATATAAATCTCTTTCTTTGAGTTCCTTTATTTCATTTTCGAGATATTCGCCGTAATTCTCCTTGGTCTCACGGCATATACTCTTACGGTTAAACAGGCTGTAAAAATGTATATCTTTATCCGAAAATGATTTTTCTATACTACTTTTCCGGATTACCGGACATACTCTGTCAACTGAAAAATCTTCATTTATATCTATGACTTTATCAGCATCACCGTCACTGACTATGAAACAGTACGGAAGCATCGGATTGACTTTTACAAGATATTCAAAATATTCAGGGGGCTGGTTTGAAAGAAAGTCCTCGCCTGTCTGATATTCAATGACGTTTTTCTCCAGAATATCCGCAAACTCCCTCGAAATATGAAGCTGTTTTTTCCGAAACTTTTCAAGCAGTTCAGACTTATAATTCAATATACGTTTTATTTCTTCCGATTTTCCCTTGAATCCGGTTATTTTTTCGTTTATGATGTTTATATTGTTTTCTTTTTCAAATAAATATCTTTCATTTATTTCATATTCCGCAAGTATATTTTTTACGGAATCTGTCTGTTTAAGGCAGTTATTGTATTTTATTTCTGCTTTTATCAGACACTGTCGGATTTCTTCAATGTCTTTACGGAGTTTTTTTGTATCAGCGTTATATTTTACGATTTTATTTTCCGTATCTTTTTTTTCAGTATCGAGATTTTTTATTCCGGTCTGTGCGGATTTCAAGGCATTTTCAAGATTATTTCCTATCTGTACAACGCTTTCAGTTATAAGATTTCCTGTAATGTCACGTTGCGGAAGTTCTCCTAAATTTTCCCTGTATTTTTTTCTTTCTTCGGAAAATTTTTCATTGTTGTTCTGTAGTATGGCGATACTTCTTTCAAGACCGTTTTTTTCATTTTCAAGTATTTTTTTCCGATTTACTGAATCTTTTATCTGTTTTCCGATTTCATTTATCTGATATTTATATTCAGACAGTTTTTTATCATAGTCAACGATTTTATCAGAATATTTCCTGTTAAGAGTAAATCCTATATTCCGTATGCGTATTGTCTGCTGACCTTTTTCAAGAGTTTCAATAATACTTCGTTCAGCATTAAGATTGTTTTCATATTTCTTTATTTCACAGTAATATTCAGATGCCTGCATACATCTGTAATTATATTCGTTTTCTTCGTACGTTTTTTTTAGTACGGATAATTTTTCTTCTGTTTCCGTGATATTCTTTTCAGTTTCCTGAATTTTATCATACGAATTTTTTATACTTTCCGAAAGTTCTTCAATGTCAATATGTAATTCTTCTTCTCTGCATTTTTCCTGAATTTTTAAAGCCTGCTCCATACTTTTTTCCGCACGTTGTTGTTCAGAACGTGTATATTTAAGTACTCCCGCAAGAAAACGTTCCTTTTCTCTGCTTGTATCGAGTACATTACAGTAGTCATTGAAATTATTATTGAAATTATTCACATCAGTGAGAAGTTTTTCAAATAATTCTTTTTCATATAAATTATCATTTTCCTTAATCATGGGCTTGACAAGTTCGGTGATACATTCTATTAAATATTTTCTTCCTGCCTGTAAATTATCGCTGACTGTCTTTAAAATCCAATGGTCAAAAAGTTCGTCAGATGTCCTGTACTTTTCAAAACTGTTAATAAGTCCGCCCTCTACCTGATTTATCTTTTTAAGTAATTCCCACTCACTCCTGTAAATTCTGTGCTGTGATAAATTTTCTTCGTATTCGCTTAATCTGCTTCTTGTAAAAAATCTGAAATCCTGTACCGTACGGCTTAATGATTTTATTTTTTCAAAAACAGTATCATATTTATATATTACTGTAGTTTTTCCCTTGACTTCCTTTACAGGTATGTGTTCAATATCGGATTCGTTACCGGCAGTATACGAATGTGTATAAGTAAAATAACGGTATGAAAGATTATTCTGTTCGTCTTTTTCCGCCGGATTTTCTTTATTAAGTCCCATACATATACCGGTAAGATAATATTGTTTCGGTTCAGTATTATCAAGTACCCACTCAATCATGATATGTATTGGTGTATCATTTTTCGGTAAATAGCTGAAAATATTCCTGTCGCTGAGTGATGCCCCCGGAATTACAGGCTGGAAAATAAGCTGTACCATTACGCTTTTTCCGCCACCGTTTGAAAGATTTATAAGGGCATCACAACCATTATACATATCAAAAATACAGTCTTTTATATTTCTGTTGTCATATGAAATATTTACAAATCTTATTCTGTTTATAACAGGCATATTTTTTTAACTCTCCTTTTCAAATATACTGTTTATTTCCATAATGCGACTTTCTTTAAGATAATACATTGTCATAATATCGACAAGACGGTTTTTCGGTCTGATTTCGTCACCATCGTCACGGAACTCAATGAGCCGGTTTCTTGCAAGAAACTTACAAGCCGTATATACAAGCTGTGTCTTTGAACTCTTTTTACCTTCGTTCAGTAGTACCTTATTGTTCCATATATCCGATATCGCCCTGAAATTTATCTGTTTTTTGTCAAGTTCCGAAGCATTGTTTTCATTTTTAAGACGTATATCAACTTCTTCAACTATATTCTTTATACGTAAAGAATCCGCACTCTGTGGATTTCCGTTTTTACTCCGGAAGAAAAGCCATAATATTACCATTATTATATAACATTGCAAATATGCATCTGTATTCCGTGCGGTACTACCGGCATTTTCACGTACTTCACGTAATTTCATACTGAATAGTTCGTTATCCTGCAACGGTACTATATATATATTATGCAGTGTGGAAATAATATGAAAATTCCACTCATCAGCGATTATTTCAAGATTTTTATAATTATCGTCATTCTGTGCCATATTGAAAAGTTCACTGTCATCACGGTCATTTATACTGCCTTTCAGTATAAGCTGTTTCAGTATTCTTACTGCATCACGCATTTTTAATACACCTCCGCATTGAATATAAGTTCGTCCGTTTCAACGTCGTGACTATATTTTATACCGTCTTCTTCGTCAGTCCATTTCAGATTTATTTTTGAATTTCCCTTTATTATTTCAATAAATCTTATATTATACATATTTCTGTTCTGATTATAGATTCTCTCCAGAACATACGGCAAATCAAATTCACCACCACTGCTTTCGGAAATATTCGTTTCACGTTTCCAGTTTTCAATGTCAATGCAACCCTCTTTGTAAAGTCTGAGCATGACTATAAAAATAAGTTTTTCCTGTGTGAAAAACTTTACATTATTATTTTCTATACATTCATGCCAGAACTCCGAAAGAGTAAACGATTTTTTCATCCGTGCAAATTCAAGAATCATACGTATGATTTCGATATGGGCATTGTTTCTGTTTTCAGTACGTATTTTTTCGTCATAATCCGATTTAAGTTCCTCATCTGATTCTTCTACGGTTTTTTCTTCATTTTCGTAATGTTGTTGTGGTTCGTAGAAAAGACCTATATCAAGTATATCCGGCATTTTCGGCAGTACAAGCGGGTTAAGAAGTTCCGCACATATTTCCTCTATATTCAGATTATTGTTTTCACTGAAATTTTCAAGTTTTTTAAGTATAACATCTTCAATATCGAAATACCGTTCCCGACGTGTAGTAATAGCCGTCCTAAGAGTTTCGGAATAAAGACTGCCGAGTTTTTCCCTTGACGTAAGAAGAAGTCGCTGTTTATTCAGGACTGTATCTACATTACGACTTATTATATTTACAGTATCTCTTGCCTTTTCGTCTTTCCCGATATTTTTTCCCTGTTTTACTTCCTCTTCAAAACTTTTCTGAGCGAGTTTAATTGTATGTTCAATTTTTTTCATGATTTCGTATTCTTCATTCAGCATATTGTTGATACTTCTTGTGATAGTGTCGTATTCCTCACCGGATACCGAATGTATATCACGTCTTAAACTCTGTTCAAAAAAGAATATTTCATTTTGTTTTTCGTTAAGCATTTTTATAAGATTCCGACTTTGTTTAAGTGCTTCGTCGTAAATGCCCCTCGATATTAGAAGATGTAGTCTGATTTCTTCCATCTGGAAACCTAAAATGTCATCTACTTCCTTTGTACGTAAAAGCAGGTCATACCCCTGTGATGTGAGTACATAGACAAGTTCGTTATGTTCATTTATTTTATCGCTTATAAGACGTACATTAAGTGATTTCATTTTATTTACGGAATAATCCATTACATGATAAGTAAATCCGTTACCTTTATTCTGAAGAATATCTTTTATAATATATCTTGCCAACTCACGCATATCAATATTTTCACGTGATTTTCCGTAAACCATAATTATTTCAGAAAGAAAAATTTCTACATCTTCAATGGTACAGTCGTTTTCTTCCGTAAGAGTACGTTCCATTATGTGAATAAGTACGGAAAAAATAATATTATCCAGTTCAAAATTACTGAATAATTTTTCAATTTTATTGCTTGTATTCCGGCGGTTTATTATAGAGGCAATACAGGCTGTAACTTCCATACGCTTCATAAAGCCGTCAAGATATTTTATCACTGTGAACACCTCTCAAGAGAATTTTTTAAAATATTATAATTGATTATTTCCTGCGGAATGTAAAGACCTTCTGCAAGATATTTTTCTATTTTCCGACTGATTACGCTATCAAAAAATGACAGGAAAATATCAATATTTTCAGGGATTCGTTGTGCTTTACGACATAAAAAACTGTTTCTGTACTTAACGGAATATATTTTTTCAAATTCCTGTATCATATCGGAATACGCAGAAATGAACGGTTTTATTGAAAGTTTACTGTTTACTTTTTCCGCTGACAGAAAAATTCCTATGCCCTCGTAGTCAATATCGCCCCAGTAGTAAACCTGTCCGCTGAAATTATCGAGTGAAAGATAATCCGCCAATGAACTTTCCGACTTTGTAACTTTTCTGCCCTCACCGTAAAGAACACAGTCAAAAAATTTACCGTAAAGACTTATACCGGAATGACTTTCAAGCATAATTTTACGTAAAGTAAACCACGTATCTTTGTTTTCGGTTACAAGAACATTTTCCGGAACTGATTTTATTCTGTAATCGAAAAACGGTTCAGGCGTGGAATAAACATTAAGTTTATCGAATACGCCGGTTTCTTTCAGTATGCGAATATTTTCAGGCTTATCGAGAATTTTTTCGTCGTGCCATATCAGATATGCCTTTTCGTTTTCAGACATGGGACTTTCAAGGCTATTCGGATTATTTTTCAGATACTCACTTAAATTAAAAATCAGATTACGGACTTTTTCGTATTTTTCCGGAAATCTGATAAATTTTTCAGCATTTATATAATGATGCAGTAATTTTATTTCCGCAATGACATCAGAATAATCTTTTTTTTCCGAAATTATGCGGTATTTCATATATAGCGGTGGGGTCATACCGTTCTTACTGCTGTTTTTTACGTAACGAATAACATTACATTTTTCAAGTTCAGAAATTTTCCCGACAAGTTCTTTGTAATCTTCCGTACGGATTATATTTTTAAGTTCGTCAAGAGTAATGTATTTTCCCGAAAATGAATAAATTTTATCTTTTATTTTTGTCATGTAAACACTCCGGCAAATAAAATTTCATGAAATTATTATATCACATTATACCGGAAATTGCAATAAAAATATGTATAATTTTATCTTATTACAAAAAAATCCCTGACTGATTCAGGGGGATTTTTCTATATAAGATTTTCTATAATATTTTCGATTTCAAGACAGGCATCTTCGACTTTTATTGTAGTTTCCTCGTCGAAAAAACGACTGCCTCCGGCTAAATGGTCAATAAGAAAAACTATGTCAAGTACGTCTTTAACCGGTACGCTTCCGGCTGACTTCCATTCGGCGACTTTATCTATCAAGACCGATTTTAATTTTTCATAGTCGGCTGTACTGAAAGTGTTTTCCGTTCTTAGCTTTATAAGAAAATTATCCGTCAGTTTACTTAACTCCAAAATATCACCTCACATAAATAAAAGCATCTGAAAATTTCAGATGCTCGAAAGAGGCGCCACCCAGATTTGAACTGGGGATCAGGGTGTTGCAGACCCACGCCTTACCGCTTGGCTATAGCGCCATTGGAGCGGATTACGAGGCTCGAACTCGCTACCTCCACCTTGGCAAGGTGGCGCTCTACCAGATGAGCTAAATCCGCATATGGCGACCTGGAAGAGACTCGAACTCTCGACCTCTGCCGTGACAGGGCAGCGTTCTAACCAACTGAACTACCAGGCCTTATGTGGTGGGGACTACAGGGCTCGAACCTGTGACCCTCTGCTTGTAAGGCAGATGCTCTCCCAGCTGAGCTAAACCCCCACACGCTTTTTTTATGCTGTCGTCTGTACTGTTCCCTGACGACTATTATATTATATCACAACTTTTTCAATTTGTCAAGTGTTTTCTGAAAATTTTTTCAGAATTTTTCAAAAAAATTTTTTATGGCTATTTCAAGCCGAAAAGGAGGGCGAGGGTACTTGCGTACCCTCGTATATGAATTAATTTTCGGAATTTACTGAAGATATTACTTCCGTGAGAAGATTTGCCGGTAACTGTTCATAGCGTTCAAAATCAAGTGTGAAACTGCCCAGACCTCTCGTTACTTGACGGAGATACAGTGCGAAATCATGCATTTCACGGACTGGTACTTCTGCTTCGATAGTCGTCACGCCATGCGAAACCGGTTCCATGCCGAGAACTCTTCCACGACGCTTATTAAGTTCGCCCATGATGTCTCCGGTGTTATCGTCGGGGGCGGTTACTTTCAGTTTGCCGACCGGTTCTAACATTACAGGGTCTGCCTTACGTAATCCCTCTTTGTAGGCGATTGATGCGGCGGTCTTGAATGCCATTTCCGAAGAATCTACAGGGTGATACGAACCGTCAACAAGAATTGCTTTCAGTCCTACTACCGGACAGCCTGCGAGTACGCCTTTTTTAATGGAATCCTCAAGCCCTTTCTGTACCGCCGGAAAATAATTCTTCGGTACTGCTCCGCCGAAAACTTTTTCCTCAAATACAAGCGTATCACTTACACACGGTTCAAACTCAATCCATACGTGACCATACTGACCGTGTCCGCCGGATTGTTTCTTGTGTTTACCCTCAACCTTTACTTTCTTGCGGATAGTCTCTTTATAGGCAATTTTCGGTACAGTGAGATTTACGTCAACGCCGAATTTATTCTTTAATTTAGCAACCGCAACTTCTATATGCTGTTCACCGAGACCGCTTAAAATCTGCTCTTTAGTGTTATCGTCCTGAATGTAAGTCAGTGTGGGGTCTTCTTCCGTAATTCTCTGCATACTCGTTGAAATTTTAGCTTCATCGCCCTGTGCCTTAGCCTTGACTGCCATAGAATAGCACGGTTTCGGGAAATCCATAGGGGCAAACTCTACCATTTTCGCACTGTCGCAAAGTGTATCGCCGGTATTGGCGGAAATCTTCGTCGCAACTACTATATCACCGGCGGTTGCGTATGAAACTTCCGTCTGTTTCTTACCGCATAGTGTACATAATTTGCCTATTTTTTCGGTATTTCCGGAAGTCGCATTTTTAACCTCGCTGTTTGATTTCAGCGTACCCGACATAACACGTATAAATGACATCTTACCAACGAATGGGTCAGCGACTGTCTTGAAAACGTATGCCGACATAGGTTCTGAAACGTCGCATTTTACCTCTGAATCTTCTGTTTCTACCTCGTGCGGTGACGGTAAAAGCAATTCGATTTCTTTCAGTAACATATCTATTCCGGCGAGTTCAGTAGAAGATGTACATACTACAGGCGTTATGATACCTCTGTTCATACCGTCGTGAATGCCGTCTATCAACTCTTTCTGTGTGAACTCCTCACCCTCGAAGAATTTTTCCATTAATTCGTCGGAAGTTTCTGCGACGGCTTCCGATACCGCACCTATAAGACCGTCTATACGATATTCAAACTTCTCGGAGATTTCAGCGGTGGGCATATCGGTCTCGATAGCATTGCCTTTATCGTCGTATTTATAAGCTTTCATTTCTATCAGATTGACATATGAAACTATCTGGTGATTGCTTACAACCGGTACTACTACAGGGCATACGGTAGGACCGAAAACTGTTTTGAGTTCCGTGAGGACGTTGAAGAAATTAGCGGATTTATCGTCAATTTTTGTTACGACGAACATTTTTGATTTGCCTTGCTTTTCTGCCTCGGCGTATGCCTTTCTTGCTCCGACTTTAACACCGGATTTTGCAGATACAGTAATCATTACCGTATCAGATGCACGGATTCCCTCTACCATTTCGGAAGCAAAATCGAAAAGCCCCGGGGTGTCAAGAAGATTCACCTTGAAATTATTATATTCAAAAGATGCAAGGGAAGTTCCTATTGAAATACATCTTTTGATTTCTTCGGGGTCGTAGTCGCAGACGGTTGTTCCGTCAGCAGTTTTTCCGAGACGGTCGGAAGCTCCTGCCTTATACAGAATCGCTTCCGCAAGGGAAGTTTTTCCTGAGCCGTTATGTCCGGCAAGTGCAATGTTTTTTATCTTGGTAACATCATAGTCTTTCATTTAATTATCCTCCGGATTTTATTGTTGAAGTACAACTGTATGAGATAATTATATAACTTTTTTGTGCAGATTGCAATAGAATGAAATAATTTTCTACATTTTACATCATAAACGGTTGAATTATTTGTTGATATTGCACAACAATTTACTTTCTTTAAGTTCCGGCGTACCATAACTGAAACCAACGAACACACCAGTATAGGCGATTGCCCACAGAATCACGAAAATAATTATCTCCGGAAGCCTTTCAGCGTCAAGACCTGTCAGGTGTGTGAGGAGTTCCACCGCACCCATTGTAAGAAACGCATATATAATCGGAACGGCTATTATTTTAAACGGTCTGAACGGCGTTCCGGTATATTTAAGTATTTTTATCAGTCTTGCACAGTTGCCTATTACGTTACTGGCGTAATATGATGCGACTATTCCATAAAAACTGAACTTAGGTACAAAAATAAGTACTACTGAAATCCTTATAGCGTATTCCGCCAGATAGTTCAGCGACGAAAAACTTTGTAAGCCCATACCTTTTATCAGTGCTTCCGAAATAATCTCCATGTATATGAACGGTACTACCGGTGCGATAATTGTTATCATAGTACCGGCGAGTTCACCACCGCCGAGAAGTTCGCCGACTGTATCGCCGAATTTCATGAGTACCGCAGAGGCAAATACCGCAAATATTATTGTATACCTTATAAGACGTTCTGTTAAACTCCGTATTCTCTCCATGTTTCCGGACGCCGAAGCCCTTGCCGATTCGCTGACTATTATTCCCGACATCGAACACAGTACCACCGACGGAAAAAACAACGTCGGAATAACTATAGCCTCGAATATCCCGAAACGACTTAACGCCTCGTTTACTGAATCGCCACTCTGTCTTAAACACATCGGTATTAATGCGTCATTCGTACTGCTCAGTGCAGATGTCAGAATACTTCCTGCCATTATCGGAAACGCATACGATATATATTTTCTGAAATTCAAGGAACATTTTCCGGTACATTTTTCATGACTACGTAAAAACACTATCAGACAATAAAACAGTGAAAATATATTACCGGCAATGATTCCGGCTATCATTATCCGACATACTGTATTTTCGTCCGGATTAGTCGCCGATAACGTCATTACTATTATGACCAGTGATTTTATAATAAATTCTATTATATCCCCTATCGCCGATACCGACGCTTTACGGCTTGCGTTGAAATACCCCTTGAAACACGCCGACACCGCTCCCGAAATTAACGCCAATGGCATGAATTTTATAGCGGTCTCCATTCTCGCACCGCTGAAAAACTTATTACTTAACGGCTCGGCAAATACAAACAGTATCACAGAAACACTCGTACTCAACATCAGACACAGTTTTATACCGTGTGTCAGAATCTTATCCGGATTTGAATTTGTTTTGCCCATTTCTTCCGATACAAGTCTACTGGTACACAAAAAGGCGTTTCCATTGGACAATATACCGGCAAGTCCTAAAAACGACCCCATAAGTGTCAGTATGCCGATTGCTTCCGCTCCTAACTGCTTTGTTATGAAGACGTTCAGTAATAGTGATGCCGTATCAAGAAACAACTGCATTAATGTAAGCAGTATTGTATCTCTTATTAACCTGTTCTTTATTAACATAACTCCCTCCCTGCTCCGATATATTACATTCTATGGGGGAAGTCCGAATTTAATGACAAAACTTGTAATGCAACCGCTGTTTTCCCGAAATATCGCAAAAAGCAACTACCGGTTGACAAATTGACAAGTATGGTTGATTGCATTATAGTCCGCTTTATGATAGAATTATTACAGAAAATTTTTTTACAGGAGGTATTCTTTATGATACTCGCAGACAAAATTATTGAACTAAGAAAAAAGGCTGGTATGTCACAAGACGAACTCGCTGAACAAATGGGTGTAAGTAGACAGTCCGTTTCAAAGTGGGAGGGCGCACAGTCCATACCTGACCTCAACAAGATTCTTAAGATGTCGGAAATCTTCGGAGTAAGTACAGACTACTTATTAAAAGACGATTTTGAAAAACCTGCTCCGGAAGAAGTTTCCGCACCCCTTACAGATTCCAAACCGCTCCGCCTCGTCTCTATGGAAGACGCTAACAGATTCCTTGACGTAAACGCACATTCAGCATTCAAAACCGCTTCAGGTGTAGCACTCTGTATAATATCTGTTGTACCGGCTACTATTCTTGCCGTAATATCAGAAGCCCTTACAGAAACCCTCGGCGTTGTTTTAATGTTCCTTATGATTGCCGGTGCAGTAGGACTTTTCATTTCTGCCGATGCTGACAAAAAACCGTTCAGATACCTCATAAAAGAAGGCATTGATACCGCATACGGCGTTGACGGTATATTAAAGGAAAAACAATCTGATTTCTTACCATTACATACAAGGGATTTAATTACAGGCGTAACTTTATGTATACTCTCCGTTATCCCCGCAGCTCTTACAGGCGTAATATTTCCGGAAAGTGAGTTCTATAACGTTTTAGGTGCTTGTTTACTGTTCTTAATGGTTGCCGGTGGTATATTCTTAATTGTCCGTACCAACTCTATTAAAAAAGGTTTTTCCAAACTCCTCGAAGAAGACAGTTTCACACGTGAAAAGAAGTCAAAAGAAAAAAGTTCCGGAAGCATTACTGGTAGTTACTGGCTTATTGTCACAGCCGGATATCTTGCATATAGCTTTATAACTAACAACTGGGGAAACAGTTGGATTGTATTTCCGGTTGCGGCACTTCTTACACCGATTGTACATAATATAGAAAAACATATCAAATCAAAATAATCGAAAAAGGGACTTTTAAAAAGTCCCTTATTTGTTTAGTAACCGGTCTATCATGACCTGCCGACAGTCTTTTTCAAGAGTGTCATTTAATTTTGCAAGTCTGACCGGCTTTTCAGATTTTCTGTTTATACAGTAGGAAATCATATAGTCGGAAATTTCCGGATTTTTTGCTAACATAGGTCCGTGTAGATACGTCGCTATTACGTTTTTTTCAAAATATCCCTCGTGTCCACTTTTTGAACAGTTTCCGTTGCCGTAAAGTACAGTACCTAACGGAGTTTTAACACCTTGAGTTTGTCCGCCGTGATTCTCGAATCCTACTACTTTTACAGGCTTTCCGGTGATTTCGGTCTGAATGACTATATTTCCTATACAACGTTTCTTCCTGCTTGACGGTGCTACGGTGAAATAATCGAAAAGTCCTGAACCTTTTATTTCGTTACCGTCGGCATCACGGTAATATTTTCCCATAAGCTGATACCCACCACATATCAGAAACAGAAAACTTCCCGACTTATAGGCTTTTTCTATACCTTTACCACATTTCAGTAAATCGGCGGAAATATGTTGTTGTTCGAGGTCTGCACCACCACCGATATATATTAAATCGTATTCCGGAAAATATGGCATATTGTCGCCGACTGAATACTTATCAATGATACACTCTATATTACGTTTCGTACACCTGTATTTCAGTATCTCCATGTTACCGCTGTCGCCGTATAGGTCTAACATATCGGCGTACATATGCAGAATCTTTATTTTATTCATTTTTATCACCTCTGTTTTCGGAATAGCGTTTCAGTGCCTGACGTGTAGGCTGTACCGCTGTATAGTTCGCAATGACAAATTTTCTGCCTTCAGTCCGTGCGAGTTCTTTTACAGCGTCGTCGAGGTCAGGACATACTGTAATTTTTTCGGGGTCATATCCGGAACACTTTATTCTTACGGCTATATCATAAGCACGTGTACCGGAAGTCACCACCCTTGTGACACGTTCAAAGATACTGAAATTTATATCCCATATCCACGAAACGTCAAGACCGTCGGCGACGTTATCATTCAGTACGAAAAGTAATTCCTTATCGCCGTTCATTTCGTTCATAACTCGGAGCGTCATATTAGCACCTACCGGATTTTTAGCGAGATTCAATGTAGCCATTCGGTCGCCTAACATAAATGTTTCCATACGTCCGTTATTGACCGTATACTTCGATATGACATTATCCGTAATTTTCGGCTTTATATTGTACAGTTTCGCAACACCAGCTACTGCCGTCATGTTATAGATGTTGTAAATGCTGTTGAGTTTCGGGGAATATTTATGACCGTCTGCTGTGAATACAGGTTTTTCGAGGTCAATATTACTTGCCGTGATATATGGTTTATAATCGCCGAATTTACACTTTTTACAGATAAACTTTCCTATATGCGAATACTGATAATATTCGTACTCTAAAGGTTCGGAACAGAACGGACAGAATCTACCCTCTGAAGCCTCAAATATTTTTTCAGTAGCGAATTTATAAGGGTCAGCGTGGAAATATCTTACTTTCTTGTTTTTCGGGTTGGCACGTCCTAAACGTGCTGTATTAGGGTCATCACCGTTCAGAATCAAGTTTCCGTCGAAAGTCTTACAGAAACCGTTTATCTTCTGTATGAGAGTTTCCATTTCACCGTTTCTGTCAAGCTGGTCACGGAAAAAGTTGAGTACTACGAGTGTTTCAAGTTTCATCTGCGAGTAAACAACAGGTACGTGTGATTCGTCTGTTTCGAGTATCAGATAATCCGCCTTTACCCGTCCGGACATATCGCAGTACTTAAGAAGCATTGAACATATTCCGGTATCGAGGTTATTTCCCTCACGGTTTATTATTATTTTCTTACCGCTTTTTTCAAACAACTGTGCTATACAGTTAGTCACGGAAGTTTTTCCGTTAGTACCGGTAACGGCTATTATAGGACAGTCCACTTTGAACATCGAACAGCATTTCTGTCCGGATAAGTGCCACAGTATTATCCCAGGGAGATTTCCGGCATTACGTCCCATAAGATTAAGAATTTTTACTATTATTTTTCCTAAGAGTATTAAAAGTCTTTTCAAAAATTTTCCTCCTCGTATCGTGATACAATAATATAATAGCATATCTCACGGATTTTTACAAGTAGCACGGACAAAAATTCTTAAATCTGTCCGGTTGACATATATATTATTATGTGATATAATTTAATAATCAAAATGAAAGGAATTTTTTTGTAATGGATTTTATCGAAATATTTAAGGCGTTCATACTGGGCGTAGTAGAGGGTATTACCGAATGGCTACCGGTAAGCAGTACCGGACATCTGATACTTGTCGACGAGTTTCTTAAACTCAACGAACCCGACGACTTCAAGGAAATGTTTGACGTTGTTGTACAACTTGGTGCGATTATGGCAGTAGTAATCATCTTCTGGAGTAAACTTTTTCCGTTTGGCAAAAAGAACAATCTGCACCCACTTAGCAGTGAGGGCTTCGGGGCGTACATAAAGACAGACATTTTTCAGATGTGGTTTAAAGTCCTCGTAGCGTGCGTACCGGCGGCAGTAATCGGTCTGCTTTACGACGATGTTTTCAACGAACTCTTCTATAATCCGTGGACGGTTGCAATCGCTCTTATAGTTTTCGGTGTAGCGTTCATAGTAGTAGAGAACTGGAATAAAAACCGGAAGTCAAAAATAAACTCTATTGACGAACTAACCTACAAAATGGCTCTCATAATAGGAGCGTTTCAGTTAATAGCGGCTATATTCCCTGGTACATCTCGTTCAGGTGCTACTATAGTAGGTGCGTTACTCATAGGCATTTCACGTACCGTCGCCGCTGAATTTACATTTTACCTCGCTGTACCGGTAATGTTTGGTGCAAGCCTGCTCAAACTCGTGAAATACGACGGCGGTTTTACCGTACAACAGGGAGTTATTCTCACAACCGGTATGATTATTGCGTTTGTTGTCTCGATTTTTGTTATATCTTTCCTGATGGATTACATAAAAAAACACGACTTCAAAGTTTTCGGCTGGTACAGAATTATTCTCGGTGCGTTGGTACTGCTTTACTTTGCATTAGTCAGATAAAATAAAACCCGTAAGTTTTTTAAATGCTTACGGGTTTTTTATTATCTGATTGCTATAATTACGGAAAATTTCTGATAAGTATAGATACACTTTACAATACCGAATCCGCTTTCTTTTAACATATCAATTTCCTGCTCAACGGAACATTCCCTATCAAGTTTCCGACGTTCCTGCCATAATTCAATATCTCTGTCAGTCAATCCGCTGTTAAAAAGGTGATTTTCCCAATATTTATCATACCATATGTTTAATCCGGAGTCTCCTGCACAAAACTGGTCGTAATTGACAAATATACCACCAGTTTGTAAAGAATTATATAATTTTGAAAATAAATCTTTCTTTTCGATTGTCTCCAAATGATGTATCGAAAGTGCGGAAATAACTGTATCAAAAGGAGTATCCGGAAGATTTTCTGTATAATCAGATACCTGACAGGAAATGTTATTTATTCCATTAAATCTCCGTCTTGCAACACTTAACATATCGTCAGCAATATCGACAAGCAGATATTCTGAAGTCGGAAAGTGTTTATACCAATAATACGACAATAAACCCGTACCTGCTCCTAAATCTATTATATTTTCAGGCGTTCTTATATTGGAGGCAATAAATTCAGTCGTATTTATATAATAGTCCTCAAAACACGGAATGAATTTTTTTCTGTTAATATCGTATTCTTCTGCTATCGCATTAAACTGATTTTCTATATTCATTTTGTCATCTCCCTTTTATGATATTATACATCAAAAAAACTGTTATGTCAATAAAAATTATAAAGATGTGCTTTTTTCTTGACATTTCTATTTATTTATGATATGATTTAATAAAATAATTATCGGAGGTCAGTATGAATAATAACGATTTCAGACAGCATTGTATAAATATCCTGCATGAAGCCGGTGTAAACGATTACGAAAATAAAATTTATATCATAAATCCCATAATTGAAAAAAACAAGCCTTATGGTACATATGACTGGATTATGAAACTTAATGTACTTCCTAAAAAGGTGAAACTTACTTTTGAACAGATGATAAAAATATTTACTCTATGGGAGGGCTATTATCCATGCTGGATTGATATTACTATTACAGAAAATTATATAGAAATGGATACCAGTCTCCGTATGCGAAAATTAAAAAATACAAAAACTACAGGTGAAAACCACCCGTTCAGAATAAGGTGATAATATGAAAAACTCAAAGAATTACAGGGCTTACATGGCAAGACGTAGGAAGTTTTTGCGTTCCGCCTGTGAACTTAATAAATCAATATGTCCGGAGTGTAAAAAGCCGTTACTGTATTTCTATACGTATGATGCTATATGCTGTATATCCTGTGACGTATGGACGGAAGATAAATGTTCTGACCCTGAATGCGAGTTCTGTTCCAGAAGACCCGATACACCTACAGAGGCACTCTTTATAGAATCAGAAAAAATAATCGGTTATGACCGGAAATATTATCGCTGTCTTAACTATCAGCGGAAAATTTCCGGCAAAACAAAATATGAAAGGAATCAGAATGAATTACGAAGAAATGAATTACAAGGAATATGCAAAATATCTGAAAGAAAATCCACCCTTTAATGATAACAAATGGGACAAGGAAATTTTATATGAGTATCTTGTTTATAGCCTTTGTATCGATACAAGCGAATACATAGACGAATATTTCAGCAGGTACACCAATGACGAAAATTTACTTAAACTGTTATTTGATTTCCTGCTCGATGATGATTATGACGGTTCAGACAGTCAGATTTCTTCCGCATACTACATATCACGAATGGACAAAACACTTCTTGAAAAATACAGCGATTTACTTTCCGAAGCTGGTAAAAATCCGGTTGCCGCAAGAAATCCGCTGAAATACATGGAATAACAAAAAGTCCCTGCCGTTATGACAGGGAGTTATTTTATTTCTTTGTTATAATTGTATCGTCTTTTTTGTAGATACTGTCTGCCGGTACTACTCCACGGACACAACTTGTCGGGTAGATGTTTGTGTTTCTGCCTACTACTGTACCAGGGTTAAGGACGCTGTTACAACCTACTTCCACATAGTCGCCTACCATTGCACCTATTTTTTTGATACCGGTCACAATTTCCTCGCTACCGGATTTTATTACAACGTTTGTCTTGTCTGACTTGACGTTTGAGGTTATTGAACCTGCTCCCATATGCGATTTATAACCTAATATACTATCGCCTACGTAATTATAGTGAGGTGTCTGGACGTTATCAAAAATGATTACGTTCTTCAACTCCACGGAATTTCCGATTACACAGTTTTCGCCTACCAATGCACTTCCACGTATGAACGCACAGTGTCTTACTTCCGTACCTGCTCCGATTATGCACGGTGAACCTATATATGCCGTCGGATAAATATTTGCGGTCTTATGAATCCATACATTCTTGAAAGGATTATCATACTCATCACGTGGGAGAGTATTTCCCAATTCGATAATAAATTCACTGATACCCTTTAAGGCTTCCCACGGATATTCAAACTGACTAAGATACTCACCGGCAACTGTATGACTTAAATCATACAGTTCACTGACTGTTACATTGTTCATATAAATTCAGCTCCTTGACTAAAATTTCCATAATAATATTATAATACCTCACCGCTGAATTGTCAACTATTACTGTTATTTTTATGAAATTCAAAATTTATCTTTACATTCCTGTTCATATGTGGTAAAATATAAATGCACTATTAATAAAAGGAAGTTTTTATTTATGAAGAAAAGTATTATTAAAAACACAATGATTACGTTTTCATTTATAGTATCGGCTCTGGCAGTAACGTCTGTGTGTACGTCGTGTCAGGGAAATGACCCACCACAAGATAATAATATTTCCGTAATAAATGTCGAAACAACTCCGGAAACTGAATCCGGTACAGAATCCACAACCGGAATATCTGAAGAAACTACCGTTACCACTACCGAAGAATCCACCGAAACAGAAACTACTACTACAGAAACTGCTGTCTCAATCGAACTGATGACCACTTCCACCATACCGACTACCACTACTGCCGAATATCAGGAAATAAGCGTTCCTATGGGTACTCAGGCGGAAGTTACTAAACCACCTGTCACTGAATACGAAATACCGCCGGAACAATACATGACTACACGCTCCACCGAAGCACCTACTGAACCCCCTGTTACTACCGAACCGCCTACCGCCGGTACATACGTAGGAAGTTCGCCTAACAGTGATTTCTACCAGTCCAGACTTGCCATTGCCGGTGATTCTATTGCATATGGTTTCAATGCATACGGATACATACCGAACGAACACAATATAGCTACTGAATCTGTCTCCATGTGGAATCTCGATTACTTTACATTCAGTACAGGCATGGGACTTGTCGATACCATAGAATACATGAATCCGGCTATACTTTATATGTCGCTAGGCATGAACGACGTAAATATGACCTCTCCGGAAGAATTTGCCGAAAAATACAAGAGTACAATATATGAAATAAGAAACAGAATCCCCGATATTTACATAGTTGTTGCCGGTATAACGCCTGTTACTGATACTTCCGGCTTCGTAAGCAACGAGACTATCAGGGCATTCAATACGGCACTCGAAAACATGGTAGGCGAAATATATTCAAATCATGTATACTATTTTGACGCATATTCAATAGTCGCTGACCCTGAAACCCTTGAGCTACGTTCAGAATGTACCGGCGGTGACGGTATACATCTTGTTTCAACCTGCTATTATGAATTTCTTAACGCCTTATACGATATGCTTGACGGTACACCGGTAAAATCCAACATAGAAAAAGCTGAACTCGGCTTACAGTAACGAAACATTCAAAAAACTGAAAGGAGCAGGTCCAATGAAACAGTACATTGTTGACGCATTTACAGACAGGATTTTTTCGGGAAATCCTGCCGGTGTATGTATTCTTGAAAAATGGATTCCTGATGACCTTATGAAAAATATCGCAATGGAAAATAATTTTTCTGAAACCGCTTTTGCTGTAAAAAACGATAACAGTTATCATTTACGCTGGTTTACTCCGAACGGTGAAATAGATTTCTGCGGACACGCTACACTCGCTACAGCTTATGTAATAAAGCATTTTTACGATACAGACTGTAATATAATCATATTCAATACAATGTCGGGGAAATTTTCAGTGAAAGTGAAAAATGATGTCTATGAAATGGATTTTCCGGCGTACTCCCTTAATGAAATACCCGTGACTGAAGATATGAAAAATGCCATAGGTATAAAACCGGTATCGGCATACATGGACAGGGATTTAATGCTTGTCGTGAGTTCAGAAAAAGATGTAAAAAATCTTAACTTGAATACGGAAATACTTAAAAAACTTGACGGTCTATGCGTTGCGATAACGGCAAAAAGTTCTGAATATGACTGTATATCACGTGTTTTTGCACCTAAACTGAACGTTCCTGAAGACCCAGTGACAGGTTCTACACATTGTATGATAATTCCGTACTGGGCTGAAAAACTCGGAAAAAATAAAATTACTGCATATCAAGCATCTGAAAGAACAGGCGTTCTGTATGCGGAACTGTCCGGAAACAACAGGGTTAAAATTTCCGGAAAAGCTGTACTATATGCAATTTCTGAAATTCTTCCGGAATAAATATTGACAAAACCTGTGAACTTAAAAAATTCACAGGCTTTTTTATTATTTCCGACCCTCTGCACAAATCCAGTCAGTACCCGATTCTGTATGGATTTTCACATCTTTAAAACCGGCATTTTCAAGAAGTTCATGAAACTCTTCCAGAGTGGGATTATATAAATTATACTTCCTGATATTTTCAAGTGCTTTGTCAGAAAGTTCAATGCCACCGTGTATATCCGCTACAATCAGAAATATTCCGTCTGTTGCAAGTACCCTGTGGACTTCTTTCAGATTTTCCGGCGGATTCTTCCAGAAATAAAAACTCTCTACTGTTATAATCCTGTCAAAAGAATTGTCTGAAAACGGCATTTTTTCGACTGACGCTTCAATTACATTCATTCTGCCAGAAGCTATTATTTCCGCATTCCGCTGACCTGTCATCTTTACCGATACCGGCGAATAGTCAAGACCTGTCAGATGTCCGGTAGTTTTCTGCGATATGCGCTTTAAAGTCTCACCGCCACCGCAACCTATATCCAGTACTGTCTCATTGCCGGAAAGTTCCATGAAATCCAAAGCCCAGCCGGTAACATCATAGTGTGATGCGTTCATCCGGATAAGCATTTCCTCACCGGCTTTTCCGACAGGTTTTGCCGGATTTCCCTGTTCAGTTATTGATTTTTCTGTTTCGTTCATATTATTTCAACTCCTCAAAAGTCAGTAATTTGTCCCTGTAGTATTCATATTGTTTTTTCCTCAAATCAGTTTCACGCTTTAAAAGTTCTATCATTTCCGTGAATTTATCAAGTATACGAACAATTTCACATTGTACCTCTAAAGGCGGTACAGGAATTTTTATACATTTTACTATATCAGCATTTAAATTACTTACAGCACCACTAAATGATGCCTTTTTTTTCATTTCATTCTGTATGTGAGGTGACATTAAAATATAATAAAGATAATCAGCAGAAACATAATCTTCAAAACCACTTAAAGAAAGCCAGCCGTCATGAATACAGCCGTCAATATCTAATATATATGGTCTTCCGAAACTCATTGAATTGGAAAGTATAAAATCACCTTTATGAACAAATTTTGATTTTTTTGCTCCGTCAATAGTAATATATTCTTTAGTGTCCGTAATATATTTTGATTCAGGTGAAACATCGCCTATTTTTATCCAGTGAATACCATTTTTTATATCATCAGTCACAAAATATTTTATCGGACGTGGAGAAGCACCACGTACAATAGTTGCAATTTCCCCCAGCGGTTTAAATTCCACGCCGTCGGGACATAGTTCTTTTATTAAATCATTCAGTTTACTCATGCTTTTATCACTTCTTTCTGTAAAAACATTCTGCCGGAGTTTCCCCCGACAGAATTTTCTGTTTATTCTACTGTAACGCTCTTTGCAAGATTCCTCGGTTTGTCGACGTCGTAACCTTTGGCGACTGATACATAATATCCTAAAAGCTGTAACGGTATTACCGAAAGACTTCCGGCGAAAAGAGGGTCAGTTTTCGGGATATATACTGTGAAATCCGCTGTATCTTCGATATTGTAATTGCCATACGTCGTCAGACCCATTAACGACGCTCCACGGCTCTTGACCTCTACCATATTACTTACGGTTTTTTCGTATAAATCGGGCTGTGTCAGAACGCCTATAACAAGTATACCGTCTTCGATAAGGCTTATAGGTCCGTGTTTGAGTTCTCCGGCAGCATATGCTTCGGAATGTATATAGCTTAGTTCTTTCATTTTAAGACTTCCTTCGAGGCTTATGGCGTAATCTATACCACGTCCTATGAAAAATGCGTCCTTAGCACCGGCAAGTTTGTTCGCAAACCATTGTATGCGTTCCTTGTCCTCAAGAATTTTTACTATCTTATCCGGAATCGTATAGAGTTCCTGAATCATTTCAGAACATCTTTCCGGTGAGATTTCTTCACGGACTGTAGCGAATTTCATGGCAAGAAGATATCCGGCTATAAGTTGCGTACTGTAAGCCTTTGTGGTAGCCACTGAAATTTCCGGTCCTGCAAGCGTATAGAAAACATTATCGGCTTCACGTGCTATTGAAGACCCTACTACATTTACTATTCCTAAAGTCTTTACGCCACATTCCTTGGCTTCACGTAACGCCGCCAGACTGTCAGCGGTTTCGCCGGACTGGCTTATTATTATCACAAGGCTGTTTTCGGCAAGTTTCATTTTTCTGTATCTGAATTCAGAGGCAAGTTCTACCCTTACAGACAGAGAAGTAAGTTCTTCCATTACGTACTGTACAGCCATTCCGACATAATAAGCAGAACCGCAAGCCACTATATAAATCTGATTTAATGCCTTTATTTCGTCATCTGTCAGTCCCATTTCACTGAAATCTATTTTTCCGTCCTTTACAACGGAATTTATTGTATCACGTACAACTTTAGGCTGTTCATAGATTTCTTTCAGAATGAAATGTTCGTAACCACCTTTTTCAGCGGATTCGGCATCCCATTTGATTTCAGTAAGTTCTTTCTGTATCTCCTCACGGTCAATATCGTAAAATGTCACTTTACCCTTTTCGAGTTTAGCTATTTCCATATTGCCTATATAGTATACATTTCTTGTGTACTTCAGTATAGCCGGAACGTCCGAGGCAACATAAGTTTCACCGTCGGCGATACCTATAATCATAGGACTTTCCTTGCGTGCCGTATATATTTCTTCCGGACAGTCGCTGAACATTACGGCAAGTGCATATGACCCTCTTATTCTAATCATAGCACGTGCAATAGCATCTACTGCACCTAAATTATATTTTTTATAATAGTAATCTATCAGCTTTACGGCAACTTCCGTATCGGTCTGTGACCTGAATGTATATCCGCTTTTTGAAAGTTTTTCCTTTAATTCCTGATAGTTTTCGATAATACCATTATGAACGCATATAACGCTTTCGTCGTCACTGGCGTGTGGGTGAGCGTTCAGGGCAGAGGGTTCACCATGTGTAGCCCATCTTGTATGACCTATTCCGCAACAACCTTTTACCGCTTCGCCGTTGTTGGTCATTTCCTTGAGAGTTTTAAGTTTACCCTTAGCTTTGACTATTTCGGTTTTGCCGTTACCGTCACGGACTGCTATTCCGGCTGAATCATATCCCCTGTACTCCAGTTTTGAAAGACCGTCAAGCAGAATCGGGGCAGACTGTTTACTCCCTGTGAAACCTACTATTCCGCACATATAAAATTCCTCCATGTATGAATTTTTATTATATTATATTTATCCCCCCGCACGTCACGGAGGGATAATTTTATTATATTTTATTTAAGAGGCTCGCCACATTCCGGACAGAATTTAGGTATATTATTCATATCTTCCGGAATCCAGCCACATGACTGACACGTTACAGACTGTTCTTTTCCGGACGGCTTAGGTTTACCGCATTCCGCACAGAATTTACCGGTATTTTCCGCACCGCATGAACATTTCCACTTATTGTCATCAACCGGCTTAGGCTTACCGCAGTTCTGACAGAATTTTCCGGTATTCTCCGCACCGCACGAACATTTCCACCTGTTATCCGACGGCTTAGGTTTACCGCAGTTCTGACAGAATTTTCCGATATTTGAAGTACCACATGAACATTTCCAAGAATCAGCGGAATTATTACGTTGTTGTGTACCCATCTGGAAAAGTTGCTGTGCATTGATACCGCCAGCCTGTTGAGCCATATTCATACCATAGAATCCCATGCCTGCTCCGTTAGGATTACTTGCGGCAGCGGTCATGGCATTTGCCTGAGCGTTCACCAACATTGCGGCAGCATTGGAAGCGTCACGATTCCATGCAGTATCCTCGAATTTCTTTATTCTTTCTTCGTCGTCTTTCGAGATAGTAACGGAATTTATAGCAACCGAAACTACTTCGAGACCTCTTTTTTCACTCCACTGTGGCGAAAGTACACTTCCCATAGCGTCGGAAAGTTCCACAGTATGAAGCGGTAACTCGTCATAACGCAAACCGCTCTGTGAGAGTTTCGCAAATGCCGGATTAAGTGCGTTAAGAAATTCGGATTTCAACTGCTGGTCAATACTTGCACGTGTATACGCTGACGAAACATTACCGCATACATTTGTATAAAACAGTAACGGGTCTGCAATGCGGTAAGAGTATACACCGTTACAGCGTACGCCGACAGTGAAATTTCTGCCGATGTCGGTATAGGTCATGCGGAACGGTACAGGATTTTGAGTACCGAATTTATTATTGGTGAGTTCCTTGAGATTGAAATAATAGATTCGCTGGTCATGTGCGGTATCTCCGCCATAAGAAATTCTCTTGCCGATAAGTTTGAAAGTTTCCTTTATGTTAGTTCCGAGGTTTCCGCCGAAAAGGCTTGGTTCTGTTGACATATCGTAAACGTATTCACCAGGAACGGCACATACTTCTACTACTGCCCCCTGGTCAACGATAATCATACACTGACCGTCGCTGACTGCTATTTTACTTCCGTTAGTAATGACGTTGTCATTTCCTCTGTTAGCGGAAAATGTAGATGTTCTTTTCTTTCCCTTTACAACGAGTACATCTGCCGGAAGAGCATCACAGTAGAAAAATTCCTTCCATGTATCGCCGAAAGCTGAACCTGTTGCGACTAATGCCGCCTGAATAAGTCCCATATTGATTAACTCCTTTCAGAAACTGAATAATCAGATTTTTTATAAATCAATTATAACATATATCTGTGTGAATTGCACGTATTTTTGAAAAAAATTTCCTGAAAATTCAATATTTTTATCTTTTAACTATTTTGTCAGTCCCATTCTTTCCAGATGTCCGGACAATATCCGACAGTTGCCTTTTTACCGTTCCGGACTACCGGAGTTTTTATTATATGCTGATTTTCAAAGACTTTTTCTTCCTTGTTGGTATCGGAGAGATATTTTATAAGAATAATTAAATCTTTGTCTTTAGCATTTTGGTCAATGAGATTGTCAAGACCGCCTACGGACTGTTTCACGCTGTTGAACTCGCCTTTACTCATGTCTTTTTCTTTCATGTCTATAAACTGGTACTTAATACGACGTTCCTTGAAAAAACGTTCAGCCTTTCGGGTATCGGAACATTTTTTAGTACCGAATATCTGTATATTCATATAAATCAGTCCTCCTGTCTGAAAGCAACTTCTTCAAGACTTTGTGCTTCACGTGTAAGATTAAATTCAATGCTTTTCAGGTCAAGACCGTTCTGTGCGAAATAAAGCCTTATAGTCGTGAATCTCGAAAACATAGGTATCTCCTTTGCATAAGAAACCGGCAGACCGTCAGTACCGTTCCATGTGAAAGTGCCGGAAGCCGTACCCATTGCGAAAAGTGTAACTGATATCTGTGCAGTTTCGCTCTGATTAGATGACGCCGTTATTTTTACCTCATAGAAACCGGATTTATTTACAGTAAGTGCAAAACTGTAATGACTATCCTTTTCAGCTTTAATGCCGGTAAGGTCAAGAGTTAAATTGCCATCCAGTTCGTAGAATACTACCGGAGTATCGTTTTCGGTGTCGCCGTCCGGACGGTTTATTATTTCAACCTTTTCTTCCGTACCGTCAAGACGTTCCATAGCGTGAGTGTCCATAAGGAAATTACATATATTCATGGCGTTCCGCTGGAGTTCGCTACGGAAAATATTTCCCTTGCCGAGTTCTTCAAGTGTATTGTCGTTACCGGAAGAGCCGTCAGCACATACCATGTATAAATCATTCTGTGCCTTTGCCATAGAAGAAAAATCCGTTTTATCCGGAAGTCCGCCACGTGAATTTATATTTGCCCACCAGTCAGTCATAGTAATGCCTGTGAATCCCCACTCATTACGGAGAATAGTTGTATTCAGGTCAAAATTTCCGGCAGTCCATAAACCGTTTACAGCTCCGTATGTGGTCATTATACTCTTTGCATTACCGCATTTCACGGCGATTTCAAAACCTTTAAGATAAATTTCACGCAAAGCACGTTCCGAAACTATGGAATCAATATTATGACGTTTTGTTTCCTGATTGTTTCCGCAGAAGTGCTTTATAGTACCGGTCACGCCCGACTTATGAAGCCCTTTAAGTTCAGCGGTTGCCATATGACCTGTTAAGAATGGGTCTTCGGAAAAATATTCAAAATTTCTGCCGTTCAGCACATGGCGGTGGATATTCATTCCAGGACCTAACAGACAGTCCACTTTATTAGCGGACATTTCAAGTCCAAGAAGTTCAAAAAGTTCCGTAAGCAGTTCACAGTTGAAAGTAGATGCTATCATAGTACCGTTAGGCAGGCTGAATGCTTTTGTACCACAATCAAGTCTCATTCCGGACGGTCCATCACTGCAACAACCGGCAGGGATTCCGAATTTTTCAAGATTTTCAGAAATTCCACCAAATGCCGACGCCGTACCGGCTGTAACTTTCGGACTTCCCATACCCTCGCCACGAATTATACACGACAAGTCATAATCTGAAAACTGTGCTATAAATTCCGTCATTGAGTGTGTACCGTTTTTAACGTCCGATAATTTGATACCCTTATCACCAGTATATTCTATTTCTGCCGGAAGATTTTCAATTCTTCTTTGATTTTCGTCATATTCAATCAACGGTACATTTTCGGTAATAAGCATACGGCATTTTTCGGTATGTACTGGCTTTATTCTCTCGAAAGCAATAACAGGTGGCATAGCCTGAGAGCATTTCTGTAAAACTTTAGTTTCCTCAATGTTGCAGGAACAAACGATTTTTGTGTTTCTTACGCTGTTGCCGACCCAAAATTTATATTGACCTTTTTCAAGCACCCAACAGAATCTGTGTCCGGTCACTCCCGAATCGTCATAAGACGCAACATCATAATAGTTTACTTTTATTTCAAGTATCTGACTTTCAGACGGTGCAAGGGTCTTTGTTTTAGCGAAACCGCATAATACTTTTGCCGGTTTACCAAGTTCACCTTGTGGCTGTCTGCAATAGACCTGTACAACTTCCTTACCGCTGTAACTTCCGGTATTGGTGACTTTCACACGCAAGGTTACTGAATCATCATTATATATTTTTTCCTTTAAAGTTATTTTAAAATCAGTATATGAAAGTCCGTAACCGAAAGGATAACGCACCGCTATCCTTGCAAAAGTCTCAAAAAATCTGTAACCTACGTAAATATCCTCACAATAGAAATTTCTTTCCTTACCGCCAAAGTCACGAACGTAATGATAGTCATTTATTCTATATGCAATAGTGTCGGGAAGTTTTCCACATGGACTTATTTTTCCGGTCAGAACATTTGCTACACCTGTACCGCCGGTCATACCACCCTGCCATACGTACAGCACGGCATCGGGTTTATACTTATCGACAAAAGACATATCTATAATTCCGCCGACGTTCAATAAAACTACTACTTTCTTAAACTCATTACGGACTTTTTCCAACATATCATTTTCCGCATCTGTGAGCAGGTAAGAACCCTCTTCAACTTTTGAATCCTGTTCCTCACCGGCGGTACGTCCGATTATTACTATAGCCGTATCGCATTTTTCTGCGGATTTCCGGACAGTTTCGGTATCAATAGGCATTTCCACCTGTGACCACGGTTCATTACCCCAGCCTGCTCCCATATCGTATGGGTTAAGCTCGTCCCACTTCTTATAGATGTCAAGTAATTCCGTATCAATTTCGATACCGGCTTCAATGAGACCGTCGGTTATGCCGGTGACTTTCGATACATTGACCATACCACCTGAACCAGTACCGCTTTTATAGTAGTGTAACTGTATTCTGCCGAATATCGCTACAGGTTTACTACTGTCAAGCGGTAGGGTGTTATTATTGTTTTCAAGCATTACGATACCTTCGGAAGCAACCTGTACGGCTTTTTCAAGGTATCTGCTCCAGTCAAGTGTTTTCATTTAAAAAAAACCTCCTGATATATAATTATTTCACCAATTCATAATAAAGTAATTATTTTCACTCATAAAATTACAGAAATCTATAACTTTATCATCATTAATATATTCGTTGGTCTGTCCGGAAACACATAATTTCTGCTGTGTATAAATACCGTCTGTTTTTTTCAGAAGATATAATGTATTAAATCCGACATCATAAACCGTTTCAGCATATTCCTTGAAAACAGGAACATCTTCTATTTCCGCACTGTTCACGAACTCATACATAACCGCAAGGTCATTTTCCGGTAGTGTACATTCAACAAGAGTATTTTCTGATAACTGTATTAATTGTTCTGCCCAGTCGTCGCCCATTTCGCCGTTTTCTCCCAGAAGATTATCCGGTACTCCGATGTGTTTTCCGTCCGTAGTAATCAACGACGCTGAATGTATTTCTTCTTCTGACCAGTTATCATATGTCAAAAGAAACATAAGCTCCTGCTCCGGTGATTGTACTGTATGGATTTCCTTTTCCTTACCGCAAGCCACAAATGAAAGTACAGTAAAAACGGTCAGAAATATATATCCGATTTTTTTTAACATAGTATTTTCCCCCTTTGATAGTTAAATTATAACAACTTAATACAGAAATTTCAAGGGTTTTCACTGAAAATTCAGAAATAATTTATATATTCTTAAGAAACAAAAAAATCCTGTCAGACAGGACTTTTTCAGATTATTTTATGTGCATTTCAAGGATATTCTTCAGTGCCGATGCTGAACCCGAATGTGAACGCTCCACACGTACCGGCAGACCTTTTGTTTCGCTTATAGCACATCTTGCCATTTTATGCGACATTGTACCGGTAAACATCACGAGTAAATCAGGATTTCCTATCTGTTTCCTTAGATTCGTCTTCATATGCGTGAACACTTTCGCCGTACATTTATACTGTCCGCATATTTCCTTGTAGGTTCTTACCATACAGTCGTTACCGCCTATTATAACTACACTCATTTTTCTGTACCTCCTGTGTTAGCGTTTGCTAATATTAGTATATACTAACTTTCATGAAAAGTCAAGAAATGTTATCTCCGTGCAACAAAAAAACGCCGTTAGAAATTTCAGCGTTTTTTGCGTTTCGTATGTTATTTTTTTCTTTTCAGACGTGGCATTAATTTTTTTCTGTACATCTGATTGCACATATCAAGATTGAGGTCATACATCACGAAAATAATATTACATAGTCCCAACATGACGTAACTTCCGTATCTGCCTATCTCTTCAAATTCTTCTGACATCTGGTCAAGCCCGAAAATATAGACCGTCACGAAAAAATACGATACCGCACATACATTAAATACCGCAAATTTTATCAGATTCCTTAAAAACCGGCTTTTTATCCTGTCGAGATAGAATTTTATTATCGGATAATGTCCGAAAAGCATTATGAAAATCAATGAGGCTTCCTTATCGAACGTTATGAAAAGTGAAAGTAATCCGACTGCTATATACGTCAGCCACGCCCAGCCGGTATTTACTTCAACCGCTATTATCATCATCAGTACGCCCGCAACCATAGGCAATAACAGGTACAATGCAGGCATTATTCCGGCGAAAAACATAGCGGTCAGACACAATGCCGATACTATCCCACCCAGTGCCACACGATAACTTAAATCTCTCATAGTTTGGCTTTCTGTACGTTATAGACTATCGCCGACAAAATTCTTTCCGGTACAAACCGCTGACCTACTGCACATAATTTTGTACTCATGGACGGTATCGCAAAAAATCTCCCCTGAAACAGTCTTTTCAGTCCGTATTCCGCTGTGTACTTCGCTGTAATGGGCTTCACGCTGAAATTAACACCTGCTCTGTTATTGAAGTTCGTATTGACAGGTCCTGGACATAGTACGGTTATTTTAACATTCGATTTTTCACGTCTTAACTCCTCGTATATTGCAGAAGATAATCTGATTACGTAATTTTTTGAGGCGTAGTATGATGACATCAATGCACCGGTCATGAATCCGGCTACTGATGCGACATTCAGTATATATCCGCTGTCACGTTTGCGGAAATCACGTAAAAAAAGTTTGGTCAGTATGTGGAGTGCCGTTATATTGAGGTCAATCATGGATAATTCGTCATTAAGGTCAGTTTCGTGGAATTTTCCGAAAATTCCGTAACCGGCGTTATTTACAAGCAAATCTATATTTTTATCCTTACAGAAATCATATACTCTGAATACTTCTTTTCTTTCGGACAAATCAGCTACTATTATTTCAGTATCTCCGTCGAAAGATTTTTTTAATTTTTCAAGGATTTTTATGTTTCTGCCGGTCAGAATCAAATCCCACCCACGCCGGTTAAGATTCATGGCTATAGCCTTTCCTATTCCGGAAGTAGCACCTGTTACCAATGCTTTCATGATAATAAATTCCTTTCTTTATCTGTTTATTAAGTCAAAAAGATTTTCATTTCCCATACTGTCTATGCCGAACAAAAATAAAGTCTGTTCGTAGTTATCCGGATTTATAAAGCTACTCAACGGCTTTTCCATATGTTCCGGAGATACTACCGCTATTTCGCTGTAATGCTGTATCAGAAACTGTATGAAACAATCCGCATAACTGTCTTTTATAAGAAGTAGTTTCTTTTCATTGTTTACAGAAGTCTTTATCCTGATAAAAGGCTCTTCATTGCCGAGATACATTCTGTACATATCACCGCTTTCAAGAAATTTTTCGTCATTGAGTGTTTTCCGGTAAGTCATACCATTGTTGCAGTATGCCGTACAGCTTGTTACTTCTGCACCGCCGGAATAAGTATAAATATCAAGTATATCCGGTTCAGTACCGTTATACAGACATCTGTTATATAAATTCCCTCGAAAATCGCTTGTGATATGCTTTATAGTGTACTTGTCATATGAAGACGGTCTGAAACCTAATTTCTGAATGACCGTCTTATATACGTAGTATGCACCGTAACTTGTAAGTCTGGTATCGTTTCTGTAGCAGATGTAGTTATCATTCAGCATACGGAGTATATTATATGTATCAATAGTCCGTATGCCGTCAGTGAGATTGTCGTATAAGAAATCTATCTGATTTTTTTCGGGGTTGGTCATGAGATATTCGGGTAATCTGTCGCCGTATATTCCGGAAGTAGTCGGTACTGCCGTAAAATATGCCGTCCCGATATAGTTTCCGAAAAATTTATTTACCGCTTCTATATTTTTCCGTGAAATCTTCCGTGATGACACTTCCGCATCAAGAAGTCCTTTACTGTCCATATAGACGCCGTTCATTATTTTTTCGCCCATATATGAATTTATATCCGCCTGTACCGATACCCATTTTTCACGCCCGAAAAAATGGTCTGTGATATACTGATTCAGTTGTTTTCCGTAAGTACCGTCAGTGAGTGCCGTTAATGAAAATTCAGGGAATGAAACAAGCTTTCTGTTTTCGTTCAGTGAAAAATCATCTTTTTTTCCGGTTACAGTAAGTATAAATCCGGCGATAAGTGCTGTTAAAGTCATAAAAGCTGTTATTTTTCCGGATATTTCAGAAATTTTCATGGGAAAAAACTCCTCTCCTGAAGTCCGGTCAGATAAAACTCCGAACTTCCGGTATATGAAATAAGTGCCGTACATAATATAAGCATAAGAATTGTAACAACCGGCGATATTACTGCAATAGCTTTTATTATATAATCATTGCCGGAACGCATTATCATATTCCTGAAAAGACTTGTAGTACAATATATAAATATAAGCAGAAATACTATATAATACTTGAAAATATATAATGTCATTGAATCCGCAAACATTTTACTTCCGCCGAGAAGTACAAGAAGATAATTCACGGAATAATTTATATTTTCGCCGGAAAGAAATACCATACATATTATTGTTATCACATATGTGTAGATTATTCCGGTTATTTTAAGAAGTCTGAATTTCCGGATATATCTTTCAGAAATGACGGTCAGACCGATTATTCCGCCGAAAATAAGACCGTTTATATCAAATCTGTACCACATTCCTATACAACACCATACGGCTATGAAAATTATCTTTCTGTATATACGACTTCCGCATATTTCATATAAAGGTCTGGCTATGTACCGCCTGAACCAGTACACTACCTGTATATTCCAGTTGTAGTAAAAATCCTTTATACTGTTACTGAATACCGGATAATTGAAACAGTTCGGGAATCTGAACCCGAAACAATACCCGATACCCTTTCCCATATCAGCCATACCCGAAAGTGTAAAGTAAAGGCTTAACATATATGCCGTCATACCTAACCACGCATTCAACGCTGACATCTCCCATATATCAACGCTCCTGACCGCCGTATATAACATATACATTGTATCACCGGCTATTACTTTTTCCGTAAGCCCCTTGACAAATATTTTCAGTCCTGTACCGGCTTCGGATACAGTTATTTTGCGGTCATTCAGCATACGCCGGAATGTATTGTATCTTATTACCGGTCTCATTATTATCGCCGGAAACATCATCATATACAACGAAAATTTTATAATATCCGTCTCGGCACGTATGCATTTCCGGTATATATCCGTAATATAGCTTATTGCCGTAAGCGTCACGAACGATACGCCCACAGGGAAAAATGTATCAGGTATTTTCAGTCTGTCCTTGAAAATGTCAAGAAAATCCGTCCGGAACATGAAAAAAACAATGACATTGAATGTTATGCCGGTAAAAAGCATAATTTCCGGTATTATTTTCCTGCTCCGTAACCTGTCGATTAAAATTCCGTCAAGATAGTTTATCAGAGTACATATTACCATAAATTCAAGAAACCGTAAACTGTTTACGGTACAGAAAACAATACTCAATATCAGCAGTGATATATTTTTCAGTTTTGAAGGAGTTATCCAGTAAATTACAAGCGATACCGGCAGAAAGCCATATATAAATAACAGACTGCTGTATGTCATTCTGTACCTCCGGAGTTTTTAACGTATTCCGAAAGTTCCTGACTGGTCATCATGGTATTGAGTACCTCTATAAGCGAACCGGTTGACATTAACGACGGCAGACCTAGTTTTTTCTGTAAATTTTCCCGTAACTGCTTGCTGTCCTTACCGCCGGATAATCCTAACTCATAAAGCGTATATTTAGTTATATCTTTTTTCCGTGTACTTACTTCGGAATGTATTCCCGATTTTTTAAAAGATTCTGTTAAAATATCCTTGTCGATACCCTCAACGCCTAACTTTCCCTCGGCTGATGGTTTTTCCTTGCGTTTTTCCTTGCCGAAAATATCCGGTATATAGACGTTTATTATTTTACCGTCATTTACAGCTCCCTTTATATAGCCTCGTATCTTACGTCCGGCACTGTCGGAATCAGTAAGAATTATTATCCCTGTTTTGCGTGCATAGTAACGGATTAATTCAAGTTTTTCGTTATCCCTGAAAATCCTGAAACCGTCGGTCACTATTATTACGGCGTCGACTACTGAAGAAAGTTTTATTTTATCGTATTTACCCTCTACTATTATCGCCTGATTGATTTTTAACATATAGCCTCCGTTATTTAGTCATAAGCATTTCCGTGACAGCCTGCTCCAGTACTATTTTTTCGTCAACAGCCGTTGAATTGAGTTTCACAGCGGTATCACGAAGAATTTTTATACAAGCTCTTATACGTGCGGTACTCATACGTGAACAGTCACGGAATGCATTTTTTACTTTAAATTCCCATACATAAGAATAATCATTCATGACATCATTAATATTTTTTCCGGAATCTTTCGCACATGATGCCCTGTACATATCAAGAAACGAATTTGTTATATTAGCAAGTACACTACCACGGTTATTTTTATCGGTCATAAGTTCGTTGAGGGCGTTGAATGCTGACATTCTGTTGAAACCGGCGACGGCATCCGCCAACTGAAAGACCGTAATATTAGTCTGTCTGTGTACGAGTAATTCCAACATATCACGGGTTATTTCCCTGCCCTGTGCATACGAACATAATTTATTTATTTCGTTCTCTACTGTAAGAATATCATACAGACACATATCGGCGAGTTCATGGGCATTAGTCTTTGAAATGGAAGCTCCACCGGCAGAAACTCCGGATAAAATAAAATCTGTCATTTCTTTCTGCGATAACAGACCTGTTTCACATAAAGTACCGTTTTTTGCGACAAAATCAGCGAGTTTCTTGTTTTTGTCGGTAATTTTACCTTTTTTTGTCTTTATTTCAAAACCGGTGACATTGAATATAACTACAGTAGTTTCCGGAATATCTTTCAGAATTTCAATAAGTTTTTTGTTTAAAGAATCGGCAGTCTGCCCCCGCATTTCCTCACGAGGTTTTTCGCAGTCGTAATCGTTTATAAGAATACAGTTATATTCCGACATCATTGGCATTATCTGTATAGTATCACGTAATTCCGAAAAATCAAGTTTCTTACCGTTGAAACGTGTCAGCGAAAAATCTTCATTTTCCCCGACTGTTGCCTTTATAAGCTGTCGTGTAAGTTTCTGTACGCCTGTAGTGTTCTGTCCGTATATGTAGTAAAGATTGTCAATTTTTCCGTTATTCAGATTTTTTTCAATAGTTTTGTAGTCTGTGGACGGCATAAAAAAATCACCTCATCTGTACTATACTGTATTTTCCGTCTGCAATAATTTCAATCCTGAAATTATTCACTCCGGAACGCCGGATATTTTTGTTACTGTCAAGGTAAATACTGTGTTCGTCGTCCTGTAAGTCGGTATTTTTCGTGATATTTCCGTAAAATACAGTAAGCCCCCTGATTTCCGGAACTTCATTCTGTGCGGAAATTAAATCAATTTCGGAATTTTTATATTTTATTCTTAAAATATAATCCTCATAGACGATACTGTAGTTTTCGGCGTCTATGTGATAGCCATCACTGAAAATAACTGCTTTATCGTCACCGCACGGATAAGTATTTCCATATGCAAGAATATTTTCTGTAATTATATTGTCAAATTCGTTCATATAGGATATATACATTGACTGTACATCTTTATTCAATACAAGATAATCTACAGATTTAATATTATTTTCCGCAAGATATTTACTGACGTATTGCGGATTTCTGTAGCCTGAAAAATCAATCACATAATTTTTTCCGTGATACGATATTATTACGGCGGTCTTTTCGTATCTGCCGACTACCGCAACCAGAAATTTATTATACTGTCTGTTTTCGGAGAGTTTATTTCCGACGGAAACCGTCATTAATGAAAGAACTATCGCAAGTGATATGAATTTTCTGTTTCCGGTGGATATTCTGACCATTCCCACCGCAACAACGCATATTACCGCAAGTTTTCCGGCAATAGCGTTTCCGCAACGTATGTACGAAAAATCAAGTCCGGAAATCTTTTCGGACAGGAACAGGATTATTTTTATTATTCCGCCGGATATTTCCAGTACAGGAAGCAATCCGCCTGTTACCGTGTAAAGCATACCCATTACCATACAGAACGTACACAACGGAACTATTATTATATTGGTCACCGGCGAAACTATTGATACTTCGTCAAAAAATATCATACTCAACGGCATTATGAAAAGAGTAGTAAACAGCATTATAAGAAAATCCCTGATTATTCTTTCCGGAAGTTTTTCCGCCGGAAGATTCTTCACCATATACGGTGCGAAAACTCCGATACCTAAAGTACCGCCTACAGACAGTATAAAACCCTGACTATATATCACATACGGATTGGAAATGCATATCAGTAGTACCGCTACCGCCAGTGAATTGAATGTATCGTTACGCCGTCGGAAAAATCCGGCAGAATACGCTATATCAGCCATTATTACCGCCCTGACCGCTGATACCGGTACTTCCGACATTATCAGCATAAGCAACATGAAAATATTTAATAATCCGAATGATACGAATTTATTTATTTTCAGACGTTTAAATATTTTCATTAAAAATAAAGACATTACCGATATATGCAAGCCCGATACCGCCATAATGTGTCCTATACCTGTCCGATAAAGCGAATTTTTAACGCCGTCATTCAGATGACTTTTTTCACCGAATACCATTCCCGACAGAAAACCGCCGTAATCGTCACCGAGTTTTATTCTGAAATCTGAAATAATTTTTTCCCTGTAATCCATAAGAAAATTTTTTATCTTCAGTCTGCCGAGTTTTTCAACAGATATATTTTCCGGATTATCCGCATTAAGAAAAATACCGTCCGCCTTGTAGTAAGTTTCGGTGTCAAAAAGATAATCGCCGGAAATTTTCTTAAAGGTACAGTTTTCTATGCTGACTCTGTCGCCATATTCAACATCAAGTTCATTCGTGAAGACAGATATTTCAGCACTCCGGATATTGTCTATTTTTCCCTTTAATATGTACCGTGCCTTGTCGTTGGCGTATAAGTCGTATGACTGTACAGTACCAGAAAATGTACCGGAAACATTATCGTATTTAACAATGTCCTCATAGACGTATCGGGTATAAAGTTCGCCACTTAGAAACGCTATAGCAAATGACATCGCTACAAGTGCGAAATCATTTATCGAAAATTTCTTAAGTTTTCCGATTACGACGTACACAAGAAACGCATACGCCGGTATAATCAGATGCCACACCTTTGTAAAAAATGAAACGAAAAATAATCCCGATATATAACCTGTTGTTATACCTATCATTTTCCGTTTCATATAATTACCTCACTTAAAATTTTTAACAACTTTTCTGCACAAATCTGATTTTTTGTTACCATATAATGAAATCTCAAAATTATGATTCACGGAAACAAAACAATTGAAATTTAAATCTGATATATAAATCTCATCTAAATCCCAGTAAAATTCATACATTATTTTAATCATTTCCGATTCTGATAACTCAAACACAAGGTCATTTTTCAGATTATTAATACACGTTTTATCAATAATCAAAAACATATTTTCAAAAATCAAAATATTATTCAATGTCTTAATATATATATCTTTGTCACAGCTAATCTTTTTTTGTGCGATAAAGCTATCAGATTTATAATTACTCCATAAATAATGCAGTACCTCTCCACCGGCGATTGAAACTACTTTTTGTATTATTTTTTTACTCGCATTTTCATTTAACAATCTGTATTTTATATTATTGTCTGTCAAATAATCAAACAGTTCCTTGTTAATCATAAAACGGATTATTTTCAGCTATTGAAGAAAAGCGGGAGTTTTTCAAGAAATACTACATCATTACGTTCTGAAGCGTCACCTTCAGCGAGTACGGCGGAATAAGTCACAACCTCACCGCCTGCCGATTCCGCAAGCTGTCCAAGTGCCTTGAAAGATTCTCCGGTACTTACGACATCATCTACTATCAGAATTTTCTTTCCGGAGAGCATTTCTGCTTTTTCATGCGATAAGTATAAAGTCTGTACTTTTTCTGTAGTTATAGACTTCACCGAGACCGAAAGCGGTTCTGTCATGTAAAGTTTTATTGATTTACGTGCTACAACGTAAGGTTTACCGGATTGTTTCGCCATTTCGTAAGCTATAGGAATGCCCTTTGATTCTGCTGTGAGAATTACGTCAAAATCTCCGCATTTCTTTAAGAGTTCCTCTGCACAGGCGACTGTTAATTCAACGTCCGAGAACATTATAAAAGCTCCTATGGAAACTTTATCGTTCAGCGGACATAATGTCAGTTCACGCTCCAGACCGGCTATATTCATTTTATACGTATTCAAGGAAGTTTTCCCCCTTATTCAGTCTTGCCGAGGGAATCAGCACCCCAACCCATCTTTATACCGCCTAAAACGTGGAAATGCAGATGTTTGACAGTCTGACCGGCATCTTCACCGCAGTTGCTGATAACTCTGTAACTTTCTATACCCTCTGCCTGTGCTACTTTCGGTATAGCCTCGAAAATTTTAGCTACATAAACTGAATTTTCAGAGTTTACTTCATTTGCACAGCATATGTGCTGTTTCGGGATTACAAGAGTATGTACCGGTGCGATAGGTGCAATATCCCTGAACGCAAATACAAACTCATCTTCATATACTTTCGTGGACGGTATTTCACCGTTTATTATCTTACAGAATAAACAATCCATAATTTTTACTCCTTTTCAAGTCCGGTACGGATAAAACTTCCGTACCGGAAAATATTTTACTTTATGAAATTACCTGCTATATTTATAAACTCGTTCATAGCGGAATCAAGTCTGGATATATCGCCGATACCTGCCATAGCTGTTTCGGATTTTCCGCCACCTTTACCGCCTGTCAGTGACGATATTTCACGGACTATCTTTCCGGCATCAGCACCCTTTGCGACTGCTTCCTTAGTACATACGCAATAGAGAGTACCTTTTTCATTGACTATTCCGGCAAACAATGCTATAACAGCTTCCTGCTTGTCCTTGACGCTGTCGCCAAGTTTACGGAGTGCGTCCGGTGCAGAACCTGTCATTTTTGCTGAAACAAGTTTAACACCGTTTACTTCCTGTGCGTTATCGAAAACAGAAGAAACTTTAGCATTGGCTATCTGTTGGTTAAGACTTTCAAGTGTTCTGTCCTTTTCCTTTAAATCCGCATATACAGACGCACATTTTTCCGGTAACTCCGTGATGTTTGCGAGTTTCAGAGCCTTTGCGGATTTTATAACGGTATTTTTATAACTGTTCAGCAATTCAAGTACGCCCTGACCTGTTACCGCTTCGATACGTCTGACACCGGAAGCGACGGAACTTTCAGAAACTATCTTGAATACGCCTATTTCACTGGCATTTGATACATGAGTACCACCACAGAACTCTACGGAATCACCGGCAGTTACAACTCTTACGACATTGCCATATTTTTCGCCGAATAATGCCATTGCACCGAGTTTTTTGGCTTCCTCGATAGGCATTTCACGTGTGACTACCTCAACAGCGTTGACAATATAATCATTCACGAGTTTTTCAACTTCGGAAATTTCTTCGTCGGTCATCGCACTGAAGTGATTGAAGTCAAAACGACAAGCCTTATCATTGACAAGCTGTCCTGCCTGATGTACGTGTTCGCCAAGTACTTTCTGTAAGGACTTCTGCAACAGGTGGGCAGATGTATGATTTGCCATAGTTGCACGTCTTTTATGTTCGTCAATGTATGCATCTACGGTATTGCCCTTTGAAAGATTTCCGCTGTCAATGTACGCAACGTGCAGAAAATGTCCCTCCGATTTTATCGTATCATTTACACAAGCTGTACTGTCTGTATCGTAATTCACAATAAATCCGCTGTCACCAGATTGTCCACCGCTTTCGGCATAGAATGGTGTTTTGTCGAAAACGATTACAACATTATCACCCTCGACGGCTGTTTCTATCTCCTGACCGTCCTTGTAAATTGCAAGTATTTTTACTCCCTGTTCGCTGAAATTTGTATATCCGGTAAATACAGTCGCCGGTACGTCAACTTTTATACTGTTATCAGCCCACGAAGAACCGGCTTTTGCAAGGTGGTCTGCCTTAGCTGTTTCACGCTGTTGTTTGGCGAGTTCGCTGAAACGTTCCGTATCTACTGTAAGTCCCTTTTCCTCACATATTTCTATTGTAAGGTCTATCGGGAAGCCGTAAGTATCGGAAAGTCTGAAAGCGTCGTCACCGGAAAGAACGGTCTTGTTTTCCTGTGAAAGTTTTTCCGTAAACTGTGCGAGAAGTTCAGAACCTTTGTCAATAGTCTTTGCGAATGCTTCTTCTTCTACGCCGATAATCTTTTTAATGTAGTCTCTTTTTTCGGCGAGTTCCGGATATGCTCCGGCATTTTCGTTTATTACCGTATCGGCTACTTCACACAGGAACGGCTTTTCTATACCTAAAAGTCTTCCGTGACGTGAAGCACGTCTTAAAAGTCTGCGGAGTACATAGCCTCTGCCCTCATTGGACGGCATAATTCCGTCGCCTACCATGAATGTAGTACTTCTTATGTGGTCAGTTATCACACGGAGTGAAACATCTGTTTTAGGGTTTGTTTTGTACTGTACACCGGCAAAATCGGAAACGTGTTTCATTATATTCTGAACGGTATCGACTTCAAAAATATTGTCAACAGTCTGCATAACACAGGCAAGTCTTTCGAGACCCATACCGGTATCAATATTTTTACTCTTCATTTCAGCGTAATTGCCGTTGCCGTCGCTGTCAAACTGACTGAAAACAAGATTCCATATTTCAATAATGTTATCCTTATCGCCCTCTGCCTCGAAACCTGCTCTGTCGAGTTTTCGATTTTCGCCGACACGGTCAAAATGTATTTCCGAACATGGTCCGCAAGGTCCTGAACCGTGTTCCCAGAAGTTATCCTTTTTGCCGAGACGTATTATTCTGTCGTGTGGTATGCCGATTTTGTTTTCCCAAATCTGTTCGGCTTCGTCGTCGCTCTCGAAAATGGTAATCCAAAGTCTGCCGGACGGTATTTCAAGAGTTTCCGTAAGAAATTCCCATGCCCATTCGATAGCCTCGTTCTTGAAATAGTCACCGAATGAGAAGTTTCCGAGCATTTCAAAGTACGTACCGTGACGTGCTGTTTTTCCGACGCTCTCAATATCAGGAGTTCTTATGCACTTCTGACACGTTGTAACTCTCTTGTTAGGCGGTACAGCCTGTCCGAGAAAATATTTCTTAAGAGGTGCCATACCTGAATTTATAAGCAGTAAGCTCTTATCGCCCTGCGGTACGAGTGAGGCACTTGACATTCTTGTATGAGTTTTTCCCTCGAAAAACGAAAGATATTTTTCACGAAGGTCATTAAGACCAGTCCATTTCATAAAAATTCCTCTCCTTTGGTAATTTAGCATTGACAAATATATTATAGTATTATTTTAGGTAAATGTCAATGTTTTTGAAATATTTTCCGGAATTTTTAAAAAATCTCTTGACAAAGTGAAATTTTTATGATATGATATTGATATCAACTATGAAAGGAAGATTTATCATGAAAGAAAAAATTTTATCCAAAAGACAAAACGGTATGCCAATGATGTTGTTATGGGGTCTGCTGTACATAATTTCTATAGTCCTTGTAATAACCGGTGGTGTATCGGATAAAGGGCTTTTAGTAGGAGCAGGCACAATATGGCTGTGTCTCGGCTGGTATCCGTTCAAGGGACTTATAGTCCTGAAACCGCAGGAAGCACTTGTCTTAACTCTTTTCGGTAAGTATCACGGTACACTCAAAGGCGACGGCTTTTACTGGGTAAATCCGTTCTGTTCGGCGGTCAATCCGGCATCACATACACACCTCAGACAAAGCGAAGACGTCGGCGAAAGTTCAGTAATAAGCGTGCAGGGTGTAAGAACTAATACCACTATACCGACGAAAAAAATCTCACTCAAAATTATGACACTCAATAATAACCGTCAGAAAATAAACGACTATCTCGGAAACCCTGTGGAAATAGGTATCGCTGTCACATGGACAGTGAAAGATACCGCTAAAGCTGTCTTCAACGTCGACAATTACAAGGAATATCTTTCACTTCAGTGCGATACAGCTTTAAGAAACATTGTCCGCCTGTACCCTTACGACGTGGCACAGAACGTCGATACTACCGGCGACGGTATAGCCGACGAGGGCAGTTTAAGAGGTTCAAGCGAGATAGTAGCAATGAGAATCAGGGACGAGATTCAGCAGAAAGTTGAAAATGCCGGTCTTGAAATAGTCGAGGCGAGAATTACTTATCTTGCATACGCTCCGGAAATAGCCGTAGTAATGCTCCAGAGACAACAGGCTTCTGCAATTATAGACGCAAGAAAAATGATTGTTGACGGTGCTGTAGATATGGTTGAAATGGCTATAGAACGTCTCAACGCAAGCGGTATGGTAAACTTAGACGAAGAGCGTAAAGCCTCTATGGTATCTAATCTTCTTGTAGTTCTCTGCGGTAATCACGACGCCCAGCCCGTTGTAAATTCGGGTAGTCTGTACTGATATGGCACAGAAAAAACAAATTCCGCTCCGAATATCCGAAAAGCTGTACAAGGATATTTACAGGTGGGCGGAAGACGATTTCCGTTCCGTGAATGGTCAGATAGAATACCTGCTCACTGAATGCGTTAAACAGCGTAAGAAAAACGGCAAATACGTTTCCGACGACATAGACGCACCGCCGGACTTCGATATTGAAAACTTCGACAAGTAAAGGTGGTGAACATCATGAAATCAAAAAAATCAGGACTTTTCGGCATTATATCGCTTATAACTGCTACTATCGTCTATACAGTACTTGAATTTATATTCGGCTGATTGCCAATCCCCTCGGTATCGGGGGGATTTTTTTATTTTTCCTGTGAAACTCTGTCGGCAATTTCACGGAATACCGGTGCGGAAACATCATTACCGTAACCACCGTCCTCGACAAGTACGGTCACGGCGTACTGTGGCTTGTCTGCCGGAAAAAATCCGGTTATCCATGCATGACATAGTTCCTCACCGTTTTTGTCGGTACGTCCGGTCTGTGCCGTGGAAGTCTTTGCCCCGACTGTTGTATAACTCGTCCGTGCGTTTGAGTTTTCGTTATCCGCTACTGCTGAAATCATCATTTCCCTTAACTGTTTCGCTACTGACCTTTCCAGTACTTCCGAATGTTGAGGATTCTTTTCGTTCAGTACGTCTTTACCGTCGGGGGTCATACCCTTTATGAGCTTTAAAACCGGCATTTTACCGTTATTCGCTATGGCACACGTCAACTGCGTTATCTGTAGAGGTGTCGCCGAAAGTTTACCCTGTCCGAATGAAAAGTTAGCGAGTTCCGCCGGTATCATCAAATCTTCTACCGTTGGCAATACTCCGCCTGACGCTGTCATACCGGAACACAGATGTATTTCACGTCCGAATCCTAAATTATACGCAAGTTCCCGAAACTTCTTTACATTAAGAATACGACTTAAATTTATAAAATACGTATTGCACGAATTTGTTATAGCTTCCGAAAGATTCTGCATTCCGTGACCGTCCGTTTTATGACAGTTGAAAATTTTTCCCTCGATATCCTCCTGCCCTGTACAATTATAGACGTATCCGCCGAAATGATTCATAATAGCCTGTGCAGATGTGACCAGTTTGAAGACCGAACCTACACTATACGAATACAACGCACGGTTTATCAAAGGGCTTCTTTCGTCGGAAAGTGCATTTTCCATATCGTCGACGGAATACGTCGGGAAACTCGCCATAGCAAGTATTTCACCGGTCTTGACATCTGCCACGACTATAGCCCCCTTGTCGATGTTCTTTCCGGCTTCCTCGCATATTTTCTGAATATCAATATCTATCGTCGTTACAACACCGCTTTTTTCGGCTGTACTCCGGATAATTTTCTTGCCGTCGCCTATAAGTATCTGTCCGAAACCGTCTGTATTGTAGGTCACACTGTTTTCGCCGTAATCGTTCCGGAGTACCTTGTTATAGGCGTACTCAATTCCGGCTACGCCCTCTCCCTGCGAAAGATAACCGATAACGTGTTGTGCCGGTTGATTTTCAGCGTAACGTTCCGGAATTTCAAAGACCGTCAGACCGTCGGAATCGGGAGTATCTTCCTTGCACTCGAATGTAAACGGCTGACCTTTATCGAATTTTTCAAGGAAATCATCTTTATCTGTGGCGTATTCTGCAACTGAATCCCTGTCAAGAAACGTCGGTATGGCTACCGCTATATGTTTCCTGCCGGCATTGACTATCGGTTTTAAATTCCTGTCGTAAACAGTCCCCTCACTTTTACCGGCAATCACCGTAAACTGTGCGTTAGTACGTGCTGTCTGGACGTGTTCACGCTTCATGGCTATACGGTAGTAATTGAAACACAATCCCACAAACAATACGAAAAATATTCCGGCAAGGACTATGATTCTTATTTCAGTTTTCCGACGCATAAAAAAATCACCTCTTTGTCATTATTGACATGAGATGATTTTTATAATCATTTTTGCGTTATGCGTGTGAAATTTATGTCATTCAAGAATTATTGTAAAAGGACCGTCGTTAAGGAGTTCAACTTTCATATCTGCACCGAAAATGCCGGTCTGGACGTCCTGACCCTTACTTCTGCAATATTCCGTGAAATATTCAAAAAGACTGTTGGCGGAATCCGGTGAACCAGCCTGTATGAAATTAGGTCTGTTACCTTTACGACAATCCGCATATAACGTGAACTGCGGTACTATAAGCAGTGAACCCTTTACATCTTTCAGTGAAAGATTTATTTTTCCGTTATCGTCGGGAAAAATCCGTAAATTAATAATCTTATCGGCAAGTCGACGGCAATCTTCCTGTGTATCGTCCTTACCTGCTCCAAACAAAATAAGATAACCTGTATCAATTTTACCTGTCACTGTACCATCAACCTTAACACTTGCGTGTGTAACTCTCTGCAAAACTATTTTCATTTTTTCACCTCAAAATTCAGAAGTTTATCCCTGTAGTATTCGTATTGTTTTTGTCTCAATTCAGTTTCACGTTTCAGAAGTTCTATCATTTCAGTGAATTTGTCAAGTATTCTGACAATTTCATTCTGCACCTCTAAAGGCGGTACAGGAATTTTAATTTGTTTCAATTCCGATACAGAAGGCACATTTTTTATAGCACCACCATGAGCCTTATCGTTAAAAATTTTTGATATTGTATTTTCAAAACAATATTTTAAAAATTTACTTATTATGTTTTTATGTGGTGTTAATTTCAATAAGGCTTGATTAATAATACCCTGTGGTGCATTTTCAGGAATAATCATAACCTTGCCAATAGTTCCGGAACAGCTTATTATTAAATCATCTGGTTTAACTTCAAATTTTTTAAGTTCCTTGAATTTTTCGTCATCTATATAGTATCTGAATGAAAGTACGGAGTAAATGGCGTGTTGCTGTTCATAGATGGCATAACCACTATCAACAAAACATTTCTTTTTTAAACTGCTTCCAAACGGACCTCTTATAATAGTAGCGATTTCACCCAGCGGTTTAAACTCCACGCCGTCGGGGCAGAGTTCTTTTATAAGTTTATTCAATTCGGACATTATATACCTACTTCCTTACTATATCGACATCATACGGTATAAGCCTTACAAAGTCCTTGCCACGAGAATCAATAATACTGTACATGGCTTTCGGAAGAGGTATATTCACGGTTTCTTCGGAATAATTGAAGAAAAATATATAGTCATTTATACCATTTGTCCGTGTGATGACCTCTACACCATCCGGCAATCCCTTAAGACGTGGTATACCTGTCTGTACCATTAAATTACCGGCGAAATTCTCATAGAAATCCATATCGCATATAGTTCCGACGTAATATACGCTACCTTTACAATACTTGTTCATAGTTATAGCCGGACAGCATTTATAGAAACTCTCACCGTATTCAGCGTAAGTCTTAGCGGTAGTAACGTGAAGAACATCACACCATTCACGGCATCTGAATTTATTTCCGGCAAAATCCGTTATACTTTGATTTACCGTATTTCCGACAGGGTCATATTCAGTCACTTCCGCACCTATAAGCTGTCTGTATACCGTCGGGAGAGTTTCCATTATACAGTTATTGTTGTTATCCTTGACACCGCTACGACACGTCAGTACAAGTGTACCGCCGTTTATTACGAATCTGTATATATTTTCAGTAACCGCTTTGTCGTTGACAAATACCGACGGTGCTACAACTATTTTATATCCGGATAAATCGGAATCGGCGGAAACAACGTCTATATTAGCGCCGTAACGTGCAAATGCCTTATGAAAATCTTCAAGCTGTCCGATATAACTGAAATTTTCGGTCTGTGGCTGTATCTTCAGGGCATTGAAACAGTCCGGTGAATAGAGTATCGCAATTTCAGAAACTATCTTCGCTGACTGGAAAACATCAAGTTTTGCGGAAGTCTTACATAATTCGGAAAATTCATAGTAACGTCTCGACGGTACATTACTGCTGTCAAGTATTCCGTGCAGAAACATTTCAGAACCTTTTAAAGCTGTCCGCCACCTGTAGTGTATTATTGTATCAGCACCATGTGCGAAAGCCTGTAAAGAATATCCCATAATCATACCAGGTCGGGGAGCAGGTGACATTACTGACCACCCACCAGTTATACCGCTTAACTGTTCGGTAATCCAGAAACTATCTCTTTTTATACCTCTCATAAGGTCAAGCCGGAATGCGTGCGATTTTACCGTATTATTCTTTTCCGGCGTGACAGGTGGGTAATTATCATAGGAAACAAAATCCATATCTTCAAATAATTTATAATAATCCGGAGCATTTTCGCATAACCATGTATTAGTAGTAACTTCCGCTTTAGGAACTTCATGTTTTATAGTACCGGCAATTTCGCTGACGTATTCGGCGATACAGTAGGCGGAAAATCTTCTGTACTCCAGACATAATGCCGGATTCTGCCATTCTGTAGGGTAATCGGTAGGGGGCTTTATTTCTGAAATGTCACTGTATATAAGTCCGTGTGCCTCACAACCTATCGCAAGGTTTATATTTTCGAGACTTTCATATTTATCCCATAACCACGCCCTGAACTTATCCCGACATATATCGCACGTACACTGATACGCTTCAAGTTCGCTGTCAATCTGCCACGCAACTACGTATTTTTTATGTCCGTATCGTCTCACGAGACATTGTGTAAGTCTTTCCGCATACGCTCTGAAATACGGAGCGTTTATACATCTGTGATTTCTTACGCCTGTCCTGACCGGTCTGTTATCCGTATCAACCTGAATTATTTCGGGGTGAGATTCGTATAACCATAACGGCGGACAGCCTGTCGGAATACACATAATTATTTCAATACCGAAGTTACCGAAAATTTCAACGACGTTATCAAGCCATTCAAAATCAAAAACACCGTCTGTTTTTTCAATGGAAGCCCATGCACCGTCACATAAGCGGACTATCTTCACACCGGTTTTTAACATATTTTCAGCATCTTTACTCCATAATGAAGAATCCCACTGTTCAGGGTAATAGTCAACGCCTATTTTCATTGCCGTCCTCCCGAATATCGTACTGTAAAATATCGCAGTTATTAATCATCCATACTGCAAAATCATCTGTTTTCACGTCGTTGAAATATGTATTTATTATCCGGCATACACCACCATGACATACAAGAAGTACATTTTTGTCGCTGTAATTTTTAATTACATCATCGAGTACAGAATATATCCGGTGTGCAAGCTGTAGTACGGATTCGCCGGTTTTACCCATACGAGTGGCGAAATTTATCTTGTTATCCTCGAAACCCTCCGAAAATCTTGAGTGCGTTTCATAGTTACCGTAATTCCATTCTCTTAAACGTGGTTCAATAATTATTTCAAGACCTGTTTTTTCAGCGATTATTTCCGCTGTTTTCATAGCCCTCTTCATAGGCGATACTATCATTATATCCACGTCAAGACCGGCTACACGTTCCGCCAGTCCGTGTGCCTGCTGTATGCCTGTTTCGTTTAGTTCCATATCTGTAGTACCTAAAATTCTGTCCTGTTTGTTGAAGTCCGTCTGACCGTGTCTTGTAACGTATAATTTCAAAATAATCACTCCATAATATATTTTTTAATTTCTTCTCTTGCGGTATCAAGCATTAAATCACTCGGATTTTCACCGCCCATGATTCTTGCAATTTCAGAAACTCTTCCATTGAAGTCAAGCTGTATTACGTCTGTTTCAGTACGTTCGCCGACTGTTTTCTTTTCAATAAGAAGATGATTGTCAGCCATAACGGCTATCTGCGACAGGTGCGTTACGCATATAACCTGATGTATTTTTCCGATTTCACGTAATTTTATACCTATTTTCTGTGCCGCCTTACCGCTTACACCGGTGTCAATCTCGTCGAAAATCATAGTAGGTATGTTATCCCTACCGGCTATTACGCTTTTCAATGCAAGCATAATCCTTGAAAGTTCACCGCCTGACGCTATTTTTGAAATAGGTTTCAATGCCTCGCCTTTGTTTGCGGATATAAGAAATTCTACACTGTCCATGCCATTGACTGTCAGTTTTCCCTTTTCGTGACGGACTTCTATTACAACGTCTGGCATATTAAGAAATTCCAACTCACTTGTTACTCTTTCGGCGAATTTCTTTCCGAGTTCCTCCCGATAGTCGAAAAGTGCCTTTGCTCTTTCCGTGACCGTATGCAGAAGACTTTCTTTTTTCTTATTAAGTTCAGCTATTTCAGTGGCGGAACTTTCATATTTTGTTATTTCCGTACAGGCATTGTTGTAAATTTCAATAAGTCCGTTACAGTCTGTGGCGTACTTCCGTTTGAGTTTGTTTATAGTATTCAGACGTGTACTTAAGTATTCGAGACGCTGACCGTCAAGTTCTATTTTTTCGGCGAGGTTTTCGAGTTCGGAAGATATATCGGCAAGTTCAATTTCAACCGCTGAAAGTCTTTCGTAAAGCGTATTGAGTTCTTCATTATTTTCGGTATATCGTGAAATTTCAAATTCAGCAGAAGAAATCATATCATTAGCGGTATCCTCTCCGGTGATGGTCTGTACAGCATTTTTTATAGCAATAATCATTTTTTCCGCATTTTTAGCGGTTTCGTACTCTTTCTGAAGTGTTTCGTCTTCATTTTCGGATAATTCAAGTTCGCCAATTTCCTCGATTATCGCATTCAGGTAAACTGTACGTTCTGTCCGTGACTGTTCAAATTTCCGGAGTTCGTTTAATTTTTTAGCGGTCTGCTGGAGTTCACGGAATGCCTCACGATAATTTTCAAGAAAAGTACAGTCTGTGCCGAAGTCGTCGAGTACCTGTAAATGTCTTTCGCTGTCCATAAGTACCTGATTATCGTGCTGACCGTGTATATTTATCAGCATAGCCCCGATTTCTTTCATCAGTGATGCCGAGGCTGTCCGGTGATTTATACGTGCTATACTTCTGCCGTCCGAACCTATTTCACGTGTAACTGTTATTTCGTCGTTTTCGTGTGCTATGCCGAGTTCGTCGAGATATTTTATAATATCCTCATCAAGTTCCGTGAAAAGTGCCGTTATAACTGCCTTGTCGCAACCAGTCCGGACTATATCCTTACTGCTCCGATGTCCTAAAACAGCGTTTATGCCGTTTATCAGAATTGATTTTCCTGCTCCTGTCTCACCTGTAAATATGTTCAGTTTTTCGGTAAGCGGTATGACTGCTTCCTTTATTACCGCAAGATTTTTTATATAAATTTCCCTTAACATCTTTATGAGTTACCCCCTGTAAAAAGTTCACTCCTGAATTTTCTGGAAAGTCTTTTAGCGTCCGCTTCACTTCTCACCAGTATGAAAATAGTATCATCACCGGCGATAGTACCGACTACACCCTCATGATTTACCGCATCTATTGCCACGCAAGTACCCTGTGCCATACCGGCACGGCATTTAAGTACAATCGTATTCATAGCATAGTCGACGGAAATTACTGCTTCTGCAAAGAAATTTTTTTCCTCGACGGCTTCTGTCGGAAGAGTGTATCTGTAATTGCCGTCGTTATCACGCTGTTTGACAAGCGAAAGCTGTTGAATATCCCTCGAAAGCGTAGCCTGTGTAGTTTTTATACCACGTTCCGCAAGAAGTTCTATCAGTACTTCCTGTGTGGAGACCGGTTTTTCATTTATTATTTCAAGTATAATTTCATGTCTGTGATTTTTCATAAAAAACTCCTATTTTATGGGTTTACAGAGTTTCCGGCATAGAGATTCGTGAAAGGAATTTCCGACAAGGTTTACAAACCGGATATTATTTTTACCACGTCCGATTTCTATTGACTGGTCTTTTTCAAGCTGTATGTGTCTTTCACCGTCAACGCTTATTACCATGTATTCGCCGTCACGAGTACGGCTTGTAAGGGCGAGTTTCCGGCATGACGAAAAAAGTGTAGTTCTCGAAAACAACGAATGCGGACATATCTGTGTCATTTCTATGCATTCCAAATCCGGTTCGATTACAGGACCTCCGGCGGACAGTGCATAGGCTGTAGACCCCGACGGCGTACTGAATAATACACCGTCAGCACGGTATCTGCCGACAAGATAACCGTCGGAATATACTTCAAAATCGCATATACGGAAACTTCCCGAACGTGCCGAAACTTCATTAAGTGCCGTATACGTGACCTGTTTTCCGTTTTCGGTACAGGTCAAATCGAGGGTCATTCTTTCGGATATTTCATATTCACCGGTCTTAAGAAGTTCCAACTTGTCTAACTGGTCAGCTTCGAGACCTGCCATAAATCCAAGTGTACCGGTATTTATTCCGAGTAGTTTCGTATCCGTACCCATAAGCAGTTGAGAACATCTTAAAATAGTACCGTCACCGCCTATGGCTATTACGAAATCTGCCGTCCGGACTGATTTCTTTATATCCTCGAATTTCACAAAAGATTTATCGGAAAATTCTTCCCTGAATTTTTCGCTGATGTACACTTCAATGCCGTATCTGTTCAGTACGTCACAGGTTTCCCTCGCACATTTAAGGGCGTTTTTTTTCTGAAAATTAGGGTATAATGCAACTATCATAATAAAACTACTCCTTCAGACTGGTAAAAGAATTTTCAACAAGATTTCTGAAATCACGTATGACTGGTGTGCCGGATTCTTTCCGGATATGTGCAAGGTATTCGATATTTCCGCTACCGCCCTTAACAGGCGAAAATGTATAGTCAAGAGCCGTCAGACCGTTTCCGTATATAGCGGAATCTATTTCCGACAGTACACGCACGTGTACTTTTTTATCACGTACTATGCCATGTTTTCCGATAAATTTTCTGCCTGCTTCAAACTGTGGCTTTATAAGTACAACGGCATCCGCACCGGATTTTAAAATCCTGCTGATTTCCGGAAGTATCATTTTCAGCGATATAAATGAAACGTCCGTTGAAATGAAATCTATATCACACGAAAGCATTTCCGGTGTGACTTTCCGTATGTCAGTATTTTCCATATTGACAACTCTGCTGTCCATACGGAGAGTTTCCGCAAGCTGTCCATGTCCGACGTCGACGGCAAAAACTTTACCTGCTCCGTGTTTCAACATGAAATCAGTGAAACCACCTGTCGACGCTCCTATGTCAAGACAGGTTTTTCCGGTGAAATCAAGTCCGAAACATTCCGTTGCCTTTTCGATTTTCAACGCACCCCGTCCGACGTAAATTTCCTGTTCAGAAGATTCTATAACATCATCTGTACCGACTTCACAGGACGATTTTTTTACTGTTTTTCCGTTTACCGTTATGCAACCGGATTTTATCATTTCTTTGGCACGTTCACGACTTCGGGCGATTCCTCTTGTAACTGTTTCCGTATCAAGTCTTGCCATAGGTCATGTACCTCTTACGGATATATTCCGCCATTTTTCCGCACGTCAGCCCCAGTTTTTCGAGACTTGACTTCACAGACGCCTGACGTACATAATTTTCAACAGTCACTCTGCTGTAGTCGCCGGTGTAACCGCTTTCGGCAAGTCTGCAACCGAATTTTTCTGAAATACTTCCGTTGCCTATAGATTCTTCAAAGAATACAATATGTTTATATCCCATGATTTCCGTTATAATATCACGGTCAACCGGATATATTTTTGTAAGTTTCAGAATATCGCAGTTTATACCCTCTTCGTTCAGTACGCCCTGTGCCTTGTAAGCCTCGTTGTAAAGTCTGCCGTAAGTTATTATAAGCGTATCGCTTTTGTTGTTACGCATGAAAAGATATTCCGTATTCAGATAATCACGGTTGAAATTTACTTCTTCCGCACCTCGTGGATACCTTATCGCCGTGAGATTCTTATTTGTATAGATTGCTTTTTTCATACATAATTTTAACTCGTCATAGCACGACGGCGAATATATTACAGTTTCCGGAATACTCGTCAACATAGGTACGTCAAAAATACCTTGATGTGTCTCACCGTCCTCGCCGACTACTCCGGCACGGTCTATGCACAGTATTATATGAAGTTTTCCGATAGAAATATCATGTATCAACTGGTCATATGAACGTTGAAGAAAACTCGAATACACCGCAAATACAGGTATCTGACCCATTTTGGCAAGTCCGCCACAGAACGTCACGGCGTGTTGTTCGGCTATGCCTACATCATAGAAACGTTTCGGAAAACGTTTACTGAAAAACTGTAAACCTGTACCGTACTTCATAGCGGCAGTGACCGCACATATACGGTCATCTCTTTCGGCAAGTCTGACAAGTTCCCTGCCGAATACAGTAGAGTAACATTTATCCGCCGATACTTCCGGATTACCTGTTTCGATATCGAATTTTGAAATTCCATGATATTCACCGGGATTATTTTCTGCCGGTGGATAGCCTTTACCTTTTTTTGTCTTTACGTGTATTACAACCGGTTTATGATAATATTTAGCTTTTTTCATAATTTTTTCGAGGTCAGAAAGATTATGACCGTCTACAAGTCCTAAATAAATGAATCCCATATTTTCAAACAATGAACTCTGGTCAAGTATCTTGTATTTTACGGCATCTTTCGTAGTTTTTATTCCTTTCGCTACAGGTTTACCAAATACCGGAATAGCATTCAGGGTATCCTTGACATTTTTCTTTGTGGATATATACTGTTCGGAATTGCTTAAAGTAGTCAGATGTTTAGCCAATGCCCCGACATTCCGTGAAATTGACATATCATTATCATTGAGAATTACAATCAGATTGCTTTTACGTTCTCTTCCGGCATTGTTCATAGCCTCATAGAACATTCCGCCGGTCATTGCACCGTCGCCTATGACCGCTATTGTATAATTGTCTTTGCCCTGAAGTTTCATAGCCTCTGCAATTCCGCACGCTACAGAAACAGATGTACTGCTATGTCCGGCTATGAAAATATCGTGTGGCGATTCTTCGGGCTTCGGAAATCCTGAAATTCCGCCCTCTTTGCGTATGGTGGAAAATCTGTCAGCACGTCCGGTAAGAATCTTATGAACATAACTCTGATGCCCGACGTCCCATATGATTTTGTCTTCCGGTGAACTGAAATTCCTGTGTATAGCCATAGTCAACTCTACCACACCTAAATTTGAAGCAAGATGTCCGCCGTTATTGGATATGGTGGAAATAAGCATATCACGGATTTTTCCGCAAAGATTCTCACACTGTTTTAAAGACAGTTTCCGTAAATCTTCGGGCAGTTCAAGGTCAGATAAATTAATGTCTGTATCTTTTTTTTCGTATTCATTCATTTTATATAATGCAGAAAATTTTTTCTGCCTGCTCCTTTGTTTAATTTTTTCTTTGCAAAAGATTTTCGGTCAGTTTTATCAGAAAACTGTTATTTCCGGTTTTTCCGAGACATTCAAGGGCTTCAGCGGTTATTCTGTCGGCGATTTCACGGGATTTTTCCACGCCGTAAAGCGTAACGAAAGTAGTTTTATTCTCTTCCATATCGCTACCGGCTGGCTTGCCGATTTCTTCGGTACTTGCGGTCACGTCAAGAATATCGTCAATAATCTGGAAAGCAAGTCCGAGTTTATAACCGTATTCCGCTGAAATTTTAATTGTTTCCTCGTCGACACCGGCACATATACAGCCCATGACACACGATACCGCTATAAGCTGACCGGTTTTATTACGATACATATTACATAAATTTCTTTCGTCGACGTCGTTTCTTGATTCGTTTTCAATGTCAATGACCTGTCCGCCAATCATTCCGGATTTTCCGGTAGCCTTTGCAAGTACGGAAATTATTTTAATTTTCTGTTCGGGTGTAAGTTCCGTATCGTCGGCGATAATCTCAAACGGCAGTACGGAAAGAGCATCACCGGCGAGTATAGCCATAGCTTCGCCGTAAGCCTTATGACAAGACGGTTTGCCACGTCTTAAATCATCGTCATCCATAGCCGGTAAATCGTCGTGTATAAGCGAAAACGTATGTATCATCTCGATAGCACACGCCGGAGCTTTTGCCTTTCTGTAATCCGTACCCATAGCCTCACAGAACGCCATTACTAATACCGGTCTGATACGTTTTCCACCGGCACTAAGCGAATAATTCATAGCGTCTATCAGATTTTTCTGCGGTTGAGTTTCTGCCGTCAGGAAATTATATTCTTCAAGACATTTTTCAGTATAATCAATATATTCCTTAAATTTTTTATCGAATCCGTTCATTTTTATAATTCTCCATAATTTTTCAAATAACCGTATATCGCTACGCCGGAAGCGTTATCGCATGAAAATTCCGGTTCAGCGAAATCAGCCTTTCCGAATCGGGAAATAATTTTCTGTCTGATAATCTTATCTGACATCACACCACCGGCGAATACAAGCGGAATGTCACCATATATCCGGACAGTTTCGGCGGTCATTGTTATGACGGTTTCCGCTACGGTGTCAATACAATATCCGGCTATATTTTCGGGTGTTTCGCCGTCGATAAGCATTTTCTGACACTTATTCTCGAAGCCCGACAAACAACAGTTACTATCCTTAATAACCGGTTTTATTTTATAGTGACTATCTGCATTATAGGCGAGTTTTTCAAGTTCTATGCCACACGGAAATTTTAATCCTAACATAAGCCCTACACGGTCTATAAGCTGACCCGCCTTCAAATCAAGTGAAGTGCCTGTCTGAGTTACCTTTATAATATCGGTTTCAGACGGTTCGCATAAAAGACAGTCAGTAGTACCACCGCTGACGTGAAATGCTATGAATTTTTCGTGAATAAGTGATAGCCTGTCCGCCGAATACAGTGCCGACAATATATGACCTGTCTGGTGTGAAGTCCGATAAAACGGTATTTTATTCACTGCTGACAATGAACGTCCGAGACCCTCACCGCACAGAAAACACGGCATATATGACCCCTCAACATTCCGAGGTCTTACCGATGCGGAAACGGCTTTCAGATTCTCAACAGGGTAGGCGGAAAAAAGTTCTTCAACAATTTCCGGTAACTGTCTTGTATGGTGAAATACGGCGTCACTTTGTCGCAGACCGGCTTCACCGTTTTTTACCGGTAACAGTTTCTTATACTGGTAAATTTTATTCGTGTCGCTGTCGTAAACCGCTACAGATGTAGTATAATTGCTTGTATCAATTCCGAGGAAATCAGCCATTATTTTTTTCCCCTGACTTGCGGTCACGTGAAAATGCTCCCAAAACGCCGTTTATAAATGATACGTCTTCCGGATATGTGTACATTTCAGCGAGTTTTACCGCCTCACTTATGGCAATGTTTACCGGTACTTTTTCATCATAGAGAGCCTCAAAGACTGCTATTTCAAGTATTGCGAGATTTACTTTTGAAATTCTCTGAATAGTTCTCGATTTACTGTAACCGGAAATAATTTCTTCAATTTCCGTACTATGTTCTACAGTTCCGCTGACGATTTTTTTTACGTCGTCATTGACCGTTATTTCTTCAACCTCACCGGCTATTTCGTAGAGTTCATTTATATCATCATCACGCAACAGGTGTTCAAACACCAGTATGAATGCGTTTTCCCTTGTTTTACTTCTTGTCATTTTAATTCTCCTTTTCAATCAAATACCGCACCGCTGATTATTACATTCACCTGTGATACCGGAATACCGGTAATTGTCCGGATTTTTTCCGACACAGATTTCTGTACTTTTCCTGCTATCCGACGTACTTTTTCAGTGCCGACGACTTTTATTTTAACGTCAACTGAAACTGATTCGTCCGTTCTGGTTATCCTTATCGGCGGATTGTTTTTTATTTTACTGAATACGTTTACTTCACCGGCAAGACCTGCCACACCTCTTACTTCAAGGGTGGCAAGTCTCGTGACGGTGATTATAACATCATCTGATATTTTCAGCCTGCTGTTTACCTTGTCTTTGACGACTTCCATTTTCAACCTCCATATCTGTTATAATATTTAATCTATGGTCTTTACAGACCTTAATATATATTATACCAAAAAATTTCAGTTTGTACAACTATTTTACTTCAAAAATTCTGATATTTTCTGCTGATACATCTGTTTCGTCAAGAATAATCTCTTTTATAGATGCTGCCTGTGCCTTGTCGAGACCCTCTGTCTTTACTACAACCTTAGCTGTTGAGCCGTCAAGATAGGCTACACAGTCTTCAAACCCCTGTGCCTTTATAAGCGATTCAATAGTACCCTCGGATTCAATCAGCTTGGAAACTTCTACAGCGTCAAGGGCATTCATGACCATTTCATCTTCCGTGATGTCTCCGCCACCTATTATTGATTGTAAAGTCTGTACGGCAGTGTCTCGATTATTCATTTTGTCAAGTCTTGCCTGTGCGAAATAGTCCTTGCCGGAAGCGTTTACTGATTCCGTTTCTGCATTGACAAACTCCGTTTCACCGTAACTTACCGTATCATTTTCGGCGGTTACGGTTTTAGTGTCGGGAGTATCAATTTTCGGGGCTGCGGCATAGTTTATGTATACTGCTATTGCAAGCATTAAGGTCAGGCACGTCATAATGATATGTTTTTTACCTATAATCAATGTTGGTTTTTTCATAAAAAATAACTCCTTTAATGTTTTAATTTGGTTACATATATTTTGCCGGTTGATATTCCGAGTACAGCGGAAGTTGCTTTATAAATCTGCTCCTGTACCGCCGGACTGTCATAACCGGAACACGCTACTACAGCACCGGTTATCGCCGGTGGCTGGACCGTCTCAACAAGTGCGGTTTTTTCACTGCCGTTACCGATAATCACATATTTTTTTTCCTCCTCTGTCGTATTTCCGGACTGATTCCGCTTGCCCTCTGTGGCGTATACATAACGCTGGTCTGTTGCAACCGTTATACATACTTTGACGTCGCCTGCACCGTCGATATTTTTCAGAAACTCTTCAAGGCGTTTTTCTGTATCAATACGGAAATTTTCCGTACTATTCACGCCGTTTTCTTCAGAATATCCAACCGTTTCAGTATTTTTTCCGTCAGGTATCACAGCAGAAAGCATTATGAAAATAAGTCCGGCTATTCCAAGAAACATCACAACAGCAAGAAGTTTTTTATCTTTCGGCAAATCCCTGAATTTTTCAGCCACTTCCATTTACTACCTCCGTACTGTTGCCGATAATGTTTCTTACAATTTCAACCGCTGACCCGAAATCGTCCGAACTGATTATGACCTTACTAATAAATATGCTGTTATCATCTGAAATATTAACTTCCGTCTGAATTTCTGTACAATTTATTCCGGAAGCCGTAAGCTGTTCAAATATAACCGACGATATATTTTCAGCGGTCTGACGGCATATTTCATTATTATATACTTCCTGTGAAGTCTTATAATTCTGTTGACTGTATGTAGAAAAATCGGGCATTTCAAACGCTATACCGCCTTTCGTGAACGACGCTACAAGAACGGTCACAACAGTGAGATTCAACAGAAATTTCATCTGTGATTTCAACCGTGTACCCGATACCATATTTTCAATCATACATACACCTGCAGAAATTATACATACCGCCATGACCGCATTTTTCAAATCTTCCATAATGTCCCTCCTAACCTAAACATTTCATAAGTATTCCGGTACAAAGCACGAAAATTACCGAATAGCATACAAGTACGCTCTGTGCCACTGCAAGTCCGCTGTCGATACCTTTCATTAACCTGACAAGCGGTTCTGTGGAAAAAAGTTCGGCTATGGCAGTTCCTACCCACATTACTATACGGAAAACAAGTACTTCCATGACCGGCGGTAACATGATTATTATCATTGCAATTACTCCCACCGTACCGACGCTTCCGTGTATTACATCGAAACTGCTTTTGACCGTTGCATATGCATCCGAAACCGCACCGCCTACAACCGGTACTGCTCCCGATATAAGAAAACGTGCTGTCTTACTCGCAACGCCGTCAGCCTTTCCGCCGAGTGTGCATTTCATAGATACAAAACCGGTGAAAAGCGTCATTGTGACTGTCATTCCCCATGTAATCAGCTTTTTCAACAGATTTATTATACTGTTCAGCGACATATCCGGAAAAACACTCCCCGATACCGCCAGTACCGTACTTATACTTACTATCGGAATAAGAAAATTTTCCGAAAGTCTGACTATCAGTTCCGAAGCACCCAGTATAAGCAGATTATATATTCCGGCGGTAGTTATTCCACCGGCGATTACCGTCACTCCGGCAAAAACCGGTACGAATACAAGAATAAAATCGCCACCACGTCTGACCGCCGTAAGTGCTGAACTATATACCGTAAAAAGCTGTGGCATTATCACTGTAACCGCCGTTATTACGCAAATCATGTTGTAAAGTCCGGCAGATGTTCCCGAAAATATACCTGTACCGGCATTTTTCATTACCGCTGTGAAAAGAATTACAAATAAAAGCGTTTTAAGGACTTTCAACGGTGCGGACAGTCGGGCGGTAAAGGAATTTTTTACTATATCAAGCAATCCCGAAAAAGAAAGATTTCCTATATCGTCGTAACTAAAATCTATATCATAATCCGACATTATATCATCAATCTGATTTCTTATCTCCGATTCACTGCCGGTAAATTCCGCAAAACTTTCTACCGGTTTCGCCGTTATAATCAGAATGGTAAATATTATAAGTAAATAAAATATTTTTTTCATACTTGTCCCATAATTTCATTAATTTTTTCAATCAGGGCTTTAAGAATGGGCATACTCATGAATGTTACCGCACCTCTGCCCCACATTTCCGCCACAGATGCTATGGCATTTTCACCGCTGTCACGACATATTTCACAGGTTATCTGCGTTATGAAACAAATCGCTGAAGCCTTGAAAATCAACGATATATAGCTTTCCGATATTCCAGCCTGCGAAAAAACATCACTTATTTCCGCTATGAGTGGTTCGACAAAAATCATTAATCCGCCCATGACACCTACACACGCTACAAGTGCCATCATCATTGACTGCTCCTGACAATGCTGTTTCAACAGTACCGCCATTATCGCCGAACATATACAGAATACCGCCACAGAAAAGCAATTCTCTACCATAATCCGAACACCATTTTAACCTTTTCAAAAAGGTCTCCTATCTCGTCGACTATAACCACCAGTACCACTATCAGACCGGCAAGTGTGGTCATCATGGCTTGCTCCTCACGTTCAGCACGTTTCAGAACAAGATTAAGTACCGCAACTATAATACCAGTACCGGCTATTTTAAAAATAAGGTCAATATCCATAATCTATATCCTTTCGTGCTATATTATGAGAATACCAGTTATTATGCCGAAAAGCATTCCGATACTTCTGTATAATTTACCTTTCTGACTATATATATCAGAATAATTTTTTTCCAGAATACCGGCTTTTTCTGTGAGTGTCTCTATTGATGCAAGCTGACCTTCTATATCACTCTGTCCGAGAATCTGACCGAAATCGCATAAAATATTCTTTACATCTTCCGGAAGATTTTTCTGCGATTTTACGGCATTTATCCATATTTCACGGAAATCTTCTTCCGGATTATATTTTTCGGGTATCGCCTGTAAAAAATCAAACCGCTGAAATTTTTTATTTTTCCTTAGTTCCGTACTTATGGAATACACGTCGACGGCACTGCACCGGATTATTACTGCCGTATTCATAAACATTTCATGGATATTCCGGCAGAAAACGAGGTCTGATTTAAGTCTTTCCGAAAAATATATACCTACTGTACCGCCCATAACCGTAAACATTACCGCTGAAATTATCCTGAAAAACATTGTACAAGCCTCCTGATTTCACGGATTCTGCCCATTTTTTCGAGGAATACCGCATATTCAAAAATACCGCTTTCAAGTAACGGTCTTATTGCCTGACGTTTCAGAAGATTTTCATAATTTTCTGCGTGTACCGTCGCTGTGAAACCCACTCCGCAACCGTATGCCCCTGAAATCGCTGAAACATCTTCCGGTGTGGAAATCTCATCACAGAAAATCATATCCGGCGAAAGCGTCCGGACTGCTGAAATAATTCCGTCAGCACGTCCGCACCCGACAAGCACATCTGTCAGTACGCCGACATCATTTTCCGGTACTCCGCCGGAAACAGAAGCTATTTCGTTTCTTTCGTCGATAAGTGAAATTTTAATCCTGTTTCCATATATCCGGCACAAATCCCTTAAAACAGTAGTTTTTCCGGTATTAACTCCGCCACATATCAGGACGCTTTTTCCGGCAATCCGTTCATTTATTTTTTCCGCACAACCGGTCACGCACCTTGCCACACGAAAATTAAGGGCGTTGAAACTGCTGATTGTTTTTCCGGTAGTTTCGGAATAAGTTCCGGCAACACCGACACGGATTCCGCCTTTAAGTACAAAATAACCCTCACGCAGTTCCCGTGTACAGCTATGCACCGAATAATGACATAGTCTGTCAACGGTCTGTTTAATGCCGTCGGCGGTTATAGCTATATTTTCCGGATTATTGTAATCGCCTGTGAGTTTTCCGTTCCGTGTGAGATATTTTATTCTGTCCGGAAAAATATACGAAACAGCACGTCCACTCCGGAGACGTATTTCTGTAGCAGTTTTCCCGATTTCTGAAACTGCTGTCATAGCCGTTCTTATTTCCGGTATCATGTAGGAAGATATAATTTCATAGCTTGTACTTTCCGTCATTGTAAACACTCCTTTCACTTAATAATATTCAGTAATTCCGCACATTATTCACAGACATAAAAAAAACAGCACACCGAAGTGTGCTGTAATTTTTTTTGGAAATTATTCCTTAACACCACCGAGTGCAACACCGGCAATGATAAACTTAGAAAGACATATGTATGCAATGATAATCGGGATAATACCAAGTGCGATACAGGTGTAAATCATACCATAGTCTGCTGTCTTCTGTGAAGACTGGAGAATACCAAGCATCATAGGAAGTGTACGGAGGTTTGTAGTACCACCCTTATTCGGGTCAATGAGAATCATGTTAGGTGTATAGAAGTTGTTCCAGCTTGCAATGAATGCGAATATTGCCTGTACGGCAATAGCCGGTTTCATCATAGGAATAGCAATCTGGAGGAAGATTCTGAACTCGCTACAACCGTCGATACGTGCGGCTTCAACGATTGACTGTGAGAATGATGATTTGAGGTAGGATACCATGAAGTATACTACTGACGGTGCTGCAACAGCCGGAAGGATAAGCGGAACAAATGAGTTTGTAAGGTGCAGGTTAATCATGAACTTTACGAAACCGGCAGATGTTACCTGTACAGGAACCATCATTACAAGGAGTATCGCTGTATAAGCTGCGTCCTTGAGTTTGAAGTCATAAACACGGATACCATAAGCTGTCATAGCTGAGAAGAAAACAGTAAGGAATGTAGAACATACTGTGATAGTCAAGCTGTTCTTGTAACCAATCATGAGACTGAAATCTTCTGAAGTCTTAACACTGAGGTTCTTTACGTTTTCAGAAAAGTGACTGCTCGGTACAAACAGATTGCCGAGACCTGTCATACTGATAATTTCATTATGAGACCTTGTAGCATTAAGAACGAGAATGTAAATCGGAAGAAGACACACAATTGTAAGGATTATACACCATACAAACAGAATACCTGATTTTATTTTCAGACTCCTTGTATAGTTAGCTTCGTTGTCTCCATAAGTTGCTTTCATCTTGCTCATATGCTGAGACCTCCAAACTGCTTATTTTTTGATTTCTGCTGTTTGATAAGTGCCTTACGCTGTAACTTCTTTCTGTGTTCTTCTTCGTCACGGTTGAGACGGAAGATAATAGCACCGAGAACAGCAGTAATGATAAAGAGTACAACAGATGCCGCACCGGAGTAACCATATGACGGCTCAATAGCACCACTGTGGAACTTATCATAGATATAAACAGCTATAGTTTCGATATTGTCAATACGCTGACCTTCTTTTGATGTTGTGAAGAGGTAAGGCATATCGAACATCTGAAGACCACCAATCATAGAGGTGATGACTGTGTAAACGAGGATAGGACTGAGAAGCGGAACAGTAATCTTAACGAATGTCTGACCACTTGAAGCACCGTCGATACTTGCAGCCTCGAACAGTGATGGGTTAATACCCATGATACCGGACATAAGCATAATCATTGTGTTACCAAACCACATCCATGTCTGAATGAACATTACGATTATACGAGGAGGCCATACAACGCTTGGAATATTCTTTGTCATGTTGAAAAATTGACCGTCTTTAAGTAAGCCCATTGAACGTCCGAGAAGTGTAGCTGCTGAATAGTTTGTATCAGCACAGAGCTGAAGGAAAAGTACAGCTATTGAAGCAGCTGTGATGATGTTAGGCATATACATGATAACCTTAAAGAAACCTGTTCCCGGAATCTTAAGTTTTGCGTCTGTGAACCATACAGCAAGTGAAAGTGAAAGTGCAATCTGCGGAATGAAGTTACCGAACCACAGAACGATTGTATTTTTCAGACATCTTATGAAGCTCTGATGCTGAACGTCAATAGACATGAGTTCTTTTGCAGCAGCCTTTGTTTCAGGATTGGAACTTAAGAGGTCTGATTTGTTATACGGGTGACTGAAAAGTAAGTCGCTGAAATTCTTGAAACCTACAAAGTTGTCGCCTGCACTCTGATTTCCCTTGAATGCAAGGATAAATGTATAAATCAGAGGCCATAACTGGAAAAAGCAATAAACAATAAAAAACGGTAAAATAAATATGTAGCCATACTTAGCATAGCTGATTGATTTGATTCTGCTCTGAGCAGCTGATGCCATACATACACACACCCTTTCGTAATATTAAGTAAATTAAAAATCTAAATAACGCCGATGGAACACACCTGTCCCACCGGCAATAAAACAAGGACTTTACTAAATATTAGCCAAGGTCAGGGATATCAGATGCAACTTTTTCCATGAATGCAATCTGTGTATCATCCCATGAAGCACCGGACTCAAGATACTGTGACTGAACAGTATCAATGAAGTCACCCTTTATAGTTGCGTCGTAAGGAGTGATAAGACCGTTGAGGTTGATTTTCTTAGCGTTTTCGTGGAGAACTGCGAAGTAGTTCTGACCGTCAAGGAGGTTAGTAACGTATTCGTTCGGGTTTTCGCCGGACTTAACGATATCTTCCATAACTGCCATGTTGTTGCAGTATTCAGGCTTGCTTAAAGCGTATTCTTTAATAGTTTCAGGGTCAACAGTGAATGTCTTGATAAATGACTGTGCTTCTTCAGCATTGTCAGTACCAGGATTAACAACAATCCATGTACCGCCCCAGAAGTAAGGTGAAGGACCCTGACAAACATTCCACTTACCGTATGTTGCACCGCCTTCGCCACCTGCTGCCTGAGCAAGAATAGCGTCGCCGAAGCCCCATGTTGATACGAAGAAGCCCATTGCACTGTCGTCCTGACCTGAAGCATACCAAGAAGCATCCCACTGTGGGTTCTTAGTAACACCACCGCAATCCCAGAGTCTCTTAGCGTAGTCTGCAAACTGCTGACAAGAAGCGTCTATTTCAAGAGCGTTGCTTTCTACCCACGGAGTTGTACGGCTTGCTGCAAATACCTGCCACATACCACCGAGTGTATCAGCGAGGGCTGTCTTACCGCCGGTCTGTTCAGCAATATCTTCAGCAGTAGCTACGAAGTCTTCCCAGTTGCCGATTTTCTTCTGCATTTCTTCAGGAGATTTTACACCGAGATACTGTTCAGCGAGGTCTGTTCTGTATGCAAAACCGCCTGCGGCTGCCTGCCATGAAACACCCTTACGTACGCCGTTGGAATCCTTACCGATTTCGTCAGTATAAGAATAGATGTCAGCGAAATTGTCGTCTGTAAAGCCAAGCTGTTCGAGTGGAGCTGTCTTAGTATCGTCGTTTATGTACTTGAGAGCCCAGTCAGCTTCACAGAAATAAACGTCGAGGTCTGCACCATCATTGAAGAGAGCGTCATATTTTTCGGAAGCAGCACCACCACCGACATCGAAGTTAATGAAGTTTACCTTGTCATCGGAAGTACCTGTAACTGACTTCCACTGTTCGAGCATTGCCGGTACGTCGTCAGCGTTCCATGCTGCAACTGTGAATGTGTCACCGCCTGTTGCGAGTGAAACATCACCTACTTCTGTAGAACCCTTAGCAACAACGGGTTCAGAGTCGCCTTCGTCTTCTGCTTCGGATTCGTCGTCGCCGTCTTCTGCTTCGGATTCGTCTTCAGCTTCGGAATCTTCTTCTGATTCTTCTTCGCTGGATTCCTCTTCACTGGATTCTTCTTCGCTGGATTCTTCAGCAACTGAAGAAGATGATGATGAAGATGACTGCTGACTTGTTGAAGATGATGGGTCATCTCCACAGCTTGCGAATGCACTTGTAGCCATAGCGAGAGTTGCTACTAAAGCTAAAGTTTTCTTAAGTTTGTTCATTTGATTTTTCCTCCTTAAAATGTATATTATATTTCTTAATAAATATAATATTATGAATAGATATTCCGTTTCTGCAACCGATACTACGAGCGATTGTCCTCGCCATGCGTAACATCATAGCGGAAACTACTGATACCAAAAGCTCTTTGCGAAAAAATTTCCGCATTATTTCCGGAGCGTGTGACCTCAGCAGAGAGCCGGTACTATCTGTGCGTTTCACTCACTACGGATTATTTGCTTTTATTAAAATATACCTTATTTTTTGTGTAAAGTCAATAGTTTATAACGTTCTTTAATATTTCTTGTGAAAATTGTATACTTTCAACACGTTTTTCTTGTTGAAATTCACATAAATTACTGTTAAAATTTCAGAAAGTTACAAAACAGTTACAAGCACTTTTGACACTTATGCACTATTATAACAACTGTCTTTTATAGCTATTGCCCAACAGTTACAAATTCAACGATTTCAGCCACCTGTTTTTGTGTAAGTTTTTCCACATATAGCAATTCATACACATGACTGAAAATATGTATCTGTTCACGAAGCGTTATTATGTCCTGTGCAACCTGCTCATCTACGTGCGGTAATAACATAAGTTCCTCGATACCGGCAGTATTTATGTTTATCGGTGCTATATCGTCAAGGGTCAGTGGCGGTACGGTTTCTTCTTCCGGAAAGATTTCCGGTACAGTTTCGTTTTCGGGAAATTCTTCCGGTTCTTCGTACACTTCCTCAACCGGATATACAGGATTCTGTACATATATATAACCGCATATTTCAGAAAATTTTGCCTCGCCTATGCCGGAAACGTTCATTATTTCCTCGATATTATTAAAACCGCCATACTGTTCACGATAATTTATAATCTCGTTCGCTATTACTTCGCCTATACCGTAAAGTTTCGTAAGTTCTTCAACTCCGGCAACGTTTATATCAATGAAAATTTCTTCCGTTACCTGCTCCGTGACCGTTTCAGCAGTTGTAGTTACTGTTGTTTCAGACGGTACTGTAATTGTTTCGGTATCAGTCGAAACGGAAGAAGTTTCAGTTCCGGAAAATGTTGTAATAATTTCCGGCGGTGTGACTATATATAATGTAGTAATTTTTGTGGTTGAAGTTACGGAAGTGTCTGTTGTGGTTGTGGTTGCCGTCGCTGTCGGGAATGTTCCGGCAGTGACCGGAGCAGGATTCATTACAGTAACCGTTACTTCCTCTTCCGGAACGTTTTCCGTAGCAAGTACCATGACAGAAGTACATATTATCGTCAATACTGCCACTATCAGATACATTATCCCTGATTTATTCATTCTGTATTGTTGACATTTCAGCGTAATATACAAGTATGGCTGTTGCGTCGACGGCATCTATAAGACCGTCGCCGTTATAGTCAGCACAGGAAAGTTTATCTTCTTCAATAGTTCCGATTTTTTCCGTCGACATGGAAGCGTAATGCTCCTGTACAAGTGTAGCGTCAACGGCATCAATCAAGCCGTCGTCATTTATATCGCCTTTACGTTCTCCTACCGTTATAAACTTACATTCAGAAGCAAAATTACTGTCATCAGAAGCAAGTCTCACGGCAATCCGCTGACCTTTTTCAACGGCGTAATCCGTTTTCCACTCATTTCCGAGTATTTCCGGTACTTCAGATGATTCTATCCCATACCGTTCAGACATTACTGCTTTAAAATCATCTGTTGAATTATATCCCATATTTCCGGCAAGTACTGATATATCTTCCTCACTCATAGGAGTGCCTGCCGGTAATATCTCGTAATCATATCCCGACAGATAATATTTACCGTTCTTTAAAGTAAATTCCGGATTCTTTTCAGGTACGGACGGTGCAGACGGTATCTTATACTGTACCGGTTTACTTGCAAACATACCATTTCCGGCAGATATTTTAAAAGTAATTGTTTCGTCGGGGATTACTTTAAATGCCTTGTTCATTACCATGCCGGAATTAATCCATGTACCGTCAACAAATCGTTTTCCGGCGGAAACATAATCACTTTCAAGAGGGTCTTCCGTTACCGAATATTGCAGAAGTTCCGCTGTTGCATTAGGAATAAATCCTAAAGTCTCGTAATAATAATCGTATTCCAGTTCAGGAAGTACAGCCCTTTCCGGTATTGTATATGTAAATTCTTCGGAAGTCTCAACGTTTACCGCTGTTATTGTCTGACCGGCATAATCGCTTACACTGTCGCCGAATGAAAATTGTTTACCGTCCTCCGCCGTGACCGTGAAGCCTTTCTGAAAAATTATAGTTTCCTTTTCAAGACTGAACTCAACCGGCGATTTAAGAAGTCTGACCGTCACATTATTTGAAAGTTTATTCTGTTCTTCGAGTTCAAAAATAATATCCGTCTCACCATATGAGACATCTATTTTTCCGGTGTATTCGTATGGCTTTATTTCCTCGCCGTTCATGGTAATCTTTGAGGAAGTTTCCGGATATAACTGTAAAGATGTATCACTTGCGGACAATTCTATAATATATTCGCTGTCATTCAGTCTTACCGCTGAACCTGTACCGGAAGTATTGCCTTTATAACGTAATGAACTGAATCCGGCTTTTGACGGTCTGTATGTTCTTCCGGTGACTGTCATAGGGTCAGTATACGCTGAAATCTTTGTTTCTTCTGTAATTTTTATCGGTTCAGTATATGGTACATACTCGGAATCATTCACCGAAACAAATATATCACCTGTTCCCGATAATGTTACTGTTTCGCCCTGCGGGACTTCTCCGGATATATGCGAAAATTTTACACTGTCAACCGGATTTCCGAACGCTTTTAACGAAATATTTCCGACATTTATATATAAATCTCCTGAAGAAAAAAGTTCCTCATAGGTCTTATAGAGTTCGTCAGCCTCCTGAAGTTCGTCCTTATTGCTTTCGGGTATACCGGCATATATTTCCTCTTTAAGCATAGATAACATAAATGCTTTTTCCTCGTCGGTGTACTTCTGTTCTTCTCCGTAGACATCAGACCAGTTTTTACCGTCGGCACTGTAGAAACTTTCATTTTTTCCAGTATATTTTTCAATCTGTTCGGCACTGGAATAATTATTTATATCAGTTATTTCACCTGTTTCGGAATCCTTTATGAAAAGTCCCGATTCAACCGGTATGACATATGGGTTTTCCTCACTGGTGAGTTTAACCACTACGCCGAATTTTTCACCGGCTTTTACCGGAACACTTTCGGAAAGTTCTATAGTCCTGTAACCTGTAAGCGAATCATAACCCGACGTTATTGCAGACGGTTCGGCGGAAGTCGGGTCTGTTTCGTCGGAAAGTCCGGAATATATAGTTATTTCGTAATCTGTTCCGGCGTTCTGGAAATAAGTTGATATTGCGTCTATCTGCATATCGGTATCTGCTGTGAAAATATTCGCCATATAGGAAGATTCCGCTTCCTGTCCGCCTGTCTGTGCGCTCATAAGCTGTGACGGTACAAATGTATCATGATGATAATTTACCGCATAATTATTCTTATCGCCAAGTTCATAGACACCAAACAGGTTAAGACTTTTATCTTCATAGGAAATCCACATATAACCGTCATCTCCGAAAGAATATCCCCAACTGTTCTTTACAAGCCATGCTCCGTTATGTTCAGGTTGTATACTGAATCTCTCCGCAGGGAAATCGTCGTCCCAACCGGCTATAGTTACAGCATGGTTTGAAAATTTAGGAAGTCTGTTACTGTTTATACAATTCCAACGAGAATTATATGATTCCGGCGAATCGTGATAGAAAGACACGTCAACCGCCTGACCGTCATATACAAACTGTTTTATCAGATTATTTATATCTTCAAAATTTGAGCGGTCTTCATTGAAATCGAAAAGATACGCATTTTCAAGATGATAGTCACTTGTATAACGCATATCGTCGATATTATCAGAATTTTTAAAGAAATCCGGATTATCATATGGCAGACGGTTTTCATATACAGGTCCTATCCATTGTGACCACAGATTTGTTACTATTTCCGTAGAACCACCCCAGTCAAGATGCTCTTTCAGAGTTTCGGCGGTAATATTTATAGCATCGTCACCATAATATGAATAATATGCCGTATGCAGTTCCGAAAGGTTTACGGACGGTTCAGACTTCATAATACTTGTTTCTGCACTCGAAGCGGAAGAATGCGTCCAGCACGTACCGTATTGTCCTTGGTCTTTTACCGAAGATATTGTACCATTTTCACGCATATCGAAACTTGTCGGCATATCCGCATAAAGACTTATATTATTCTGATATTCCGTACCATGTGCCACAAGATTAGGTTTTCCGTCATTCTGACCTGTTATATATGAAAATTCCGGAAATGAAAGTTTGAAATTATTTTCTTCTTCAACGTCCGCTGAAACTAATGTCTCATAGCCGTTACTGTATACAGCCGGTAACGTAACAGCCGTAATTAATGCAAGGGTCTTTACAAGAAATTTTTTCATAAAAAATACCTCTTTTTTTCAGAATAAATTAATTATATCATAAAATCATTAATCTGTAAATAAAATTTTTTATAAAATTGTCCGTACTTTTTTTGTACGGACAAAATTATTATTTATGCTGTTACTATGTCTTCCGCCTGTTGCAGATTTAATTTTTCGACTGCCTGTTCTCTCATCTTGTATTTCAGAATTTTTCCGGCGGCGTTCATTGGAAAACTCTCCACAAACTCGACGTACTTCGGACACTTATGTGATGCCATACGCTTTCGACAGAATTTCTTTATTTCAAGTGGTGTAGCTTTTTCGCCCTCTTTCAGAACGATACAAGCCATTATTTCCTCGCCGTAACTTTCTGACGGTACGCCGATTACCTGAACATCTTTCACTTTCGGATATGTATACAGGAAGTCTTCAATTTCCTTAGGATAGATATTTTCACCACCTCGGATAATCATATCTTTTATACGTCCGGTAATCTTATAATATCCGTCAACTGAACGTCTGCGTGCAAGGTCACCGGTATGCAACCAGCCTTGCGAATCTATTGCAGTTGAAGTAGCTTCCGGCATTTTGTAGTAGCCTTTCATGATATTATATCCCCTTGCGACAAATTCACCGTCTGTATCGTCGGGAAGTTCCTGATTTGTTTCGGGGTCTACTATACGGCATTCAACGCCGAATATATTTCCGCCTACCGTATTCACACGCTGTTCAATGGTATCAGTTGTCTTACTCATGGTTACAGCCGGTGACGCCTCTGTTTGTCCGTACGTGATGCAGATTTCTTTCATGTTCATTTTTTCTATGACTTCTTCCATAGTCTTTATCGGACACGGTGAACCTGCCATTATGCCTGTACGCATATATGAAAAATCGGTCTTCTTGAAATCGGGGTGTGCAAGCATGGCTATAAACATTGTCGGTACGCCGTGGAAACACGTTATTTTTTCAGCATTTATACAGGCAAGTCCCTTACGTGGTGAGAATCTTGTTATTGGTGACATTGTAGTACCATGTGTAACGGAAGCTGTCATGGCGAGTACCATTCCGAAACAATGGAACATAGGTACTTGTATCATCATTCTGTCGGCGGTGGATAAGTCCATACAATCGCCGATTGCTTTTCCGTTGTTCACGACGTTATAATGTGTAAGCATTACACCTTTAGGAAATCCGGTAGTTCCGGAAGTATACTGCATATTACATACATCATGTATATCAATGGTACGGCGGATTTTTTCGACTTCGCTGTACGGTACGTTCTTTGAAAGTTCAATAGCCTGCTCCCATGTGAAACATCCTTTATTTTCGGAGCTTACTGTTATGACGTTCTTAAGAAAAGGCAGTCTTTCGGAACGGAGTTCACCGGCTTTACAGGTTTCCAGTTCCGGACACAGTTCTTTTATTATATCCACGTATTTTATATCCTTTATGCCGTCAATCATAACCAGTGTGCTTGTATCCGACTGCTTTAAAAGATATTCCGCTTCATGTATTCTGTACTCGCTGTTCATTGTGACCAGTACAGCACCTATCTTTGTTACCGCCCAGAATGTTATATACCATTGCGGAACGTTTGTCGCCCATATTGCAACGTGGTCACCTTTACTGACACCCATTGCAAGTAATGCACGTGCAAAAGTGTCTACATCGTCACGGAACTCCGGATATGTCCTTGTATAGTCAAGTTCTGTATACCGGAATGCATACTGATTAGGAAATTCTTCGCATATACGGTCAAGGACGTCCGGAAACGTATAATTTATAATACGCTCCTTAGGCCACGGATATTTTCCGTTATTACGCATATTGTCCTGAAGTGCGTGCTTGTGTCGTGTCTGGTAGGGTCTCATGAACTCCGCAAAATGTGGTAGTACTATTCCGCCGTTGAATAACTGTTTAGCCCACTGTCTGACCCATTCAAGCGAAATATATCCGATATAATTTATTGATTCAAGCAATGCAAGCATTTCCTTTATGGGAATATCTCCGTTACCTATCATACGGTATTCAAGTTTATCGTCGGGTGTCATTATGCTGTCCTTTACCTGTACGAACTTTATATATTCTCCGAGGTTTGAAACAGTCGTCTCCGGAGATTCTCCGGCAAATCTGTACGGATGGTGCATATCCCATAATACCGCAACTTTACGGCTTTTTACCCTGTCCATGACCTTAGCAAGACGTGCCGTATCACTATATACGCCGTTCGTCTCGACGAGAAGCGTTATGTTATATTCTTCCGCCAACGGAATGAGTTTCACGAGAGAATCAACAATAACATCATCGTCGACTTCTTCTTCCGGACTGATATTATTATCTGCCAGTACCCTGACATATGGTGTATTGAGTTTCTGTGCAAGTTCCGCATAGACTTTTATTTCAGCCTCTGTATTACTGAAATTTTCCGGTTGTTTAAGGCATATACCTGTTGAAAGACAAGGAATTTCAAGATTCAGTTCATTGAGTTTTTCTATAATATGTGGAAGTTTCTGTCCCCTGAACGGTCTTGACTTTATTGCGAAAATATCATCGTCAAGCATACGTACTTCTATGCCGTTGAAATTCAAATCCTTGGCTATTGAATATGTATCAGACCATGACCATTCCGGACAGGAAAGTGTGGAAAAGCTGATTTTCAAATACATCATTCCTTTACGTTTATTATATAAAATAATTATAACATGATACGGAAAAAATGTCAACCGGCGGTCATATTTTTATTTCAATCGTTTCCCATAATTTTCCGTAATATGAAAATCTTTTCTGAATAACTTCCTTTTCAACCTGTTCAATGGCAAGGTTTATTATCTTTTCAAAGTTTTCAACGGTTTTACACGAATACACCGCCACCGGTGACTGCCAGTTATTATCCCATATTATATATACCTTAAAAATCCCACAATAAAAACCGGCATCAAGTATAAGTTTTTCGGGATATTCAACCTGTAACATATCTTCGTCAAGATACGTTTCAGAATATTTTATGTCTCCGGAAAAACTGAATTTTTTCCAGAAATCATTATTTAAACTGTCCTGCATAGTTTTCCTTTCATATTTCGATTATGTATTTTTCAAAAGCATTTACTACAGTTGTTGACCCAACTTTCTGAATACGTGTGAAATTTCCGTAATTCCGGTGTACGTGACCATGTACAAAAAATTCCGGCTGATATTTTTCTATAAGATTATTAAAGCACTCAAAACCTCTATGTGCATAATCGTCCATATCATTCAGATTTCTTGCCGGAGAATGTGTTAAAAGAATATCAAAACCCTTATTTTTCAACAGACTGAAACGGCGTTTTCTGATACGATGTTTCATTTCCTTTTCCGTAAACTGAAAATTTCCGTTTCCGTAACGCATTGAACCTCCTAACCCGAAAATTCTTATTCCGTTATAGTTAATAATTTTGTCGTCAATACAGATACAGCCTTCAGGAGCTTTTTTTATATAACCGTCGTCATGATTTCCGTGAACATACAGAACGTCTACATTAACCATAGTCGCAAGAAATGTAAGATATTCGGCGTTAAGGTCACCGCATGAAAGTATTAAATCTATACCATCGGTTTTTGATTTGTCCCAGTAATCCCATAGTGAACGGCTTTCCTCGTCGGCAATGACAAGTATTTTCATATAATATATTTAACTATATCTTCCGGCGTTTCGGCTATGAAGTCCGCACCTGCTCCAGTGAGTTCTTCTATACCTCGGAAGCCCCATACACACCCGATTGATTTTATACCGGCATTCTTGGCTGTCTGAATATCTACATTACTATCGCCAATCATGTAAATATTTTCCTCCTCCGGATATTCCGAAATTATTTCCGTTATAATCGCTGTATCGGGTTTCTTCGGACGTTCAGTACATCCGCCTAAAACTTTCACGAATTTATATTCCGGTAATAATTTATCTATAATCTGTACCGCAAAATTCTGTGGCTTGTTCGTCGCAACCGCAAGTATTACATTTTTTTCCGTAAGAACTTCAAGGCATTTTTTCATACCGTCATATAATTTTGTTTTGTCAAGGAAATGTTCTCCGTAATATCCGCTGAATATTTCAAGTAATTTTTCTGTATCGTCTTTTCTGTCGTCGGGTAAGGCACGATAACATAATTTCTGTACACCGTTTCCGACAAATTTTCTGTAACTTTCGTATGGGTGTACAGGACAATCCAGCTTTTCAAGTCCGTAGTTTGTAGCGTCGGCGAGGTCATATAGCGTATCCGCAAGTGTGCCGTCGAGGTCAAAAATTGCTATCATTTCAGATTCCCCCTTACAAAATACACATACAGTCGCCGAAACTGAAAAATCTGTACTTCTCTTCAACCGCTATTTTATAGGCGTTCATGGTATTTTCATAACCCATAAATGCCGATACAAGCATAATAAGCGTACTTTCGGGCAGGTGGAAATTAGTTATAAGTCCGTCAATGCACCTGAACTTATACGACGGATAAATGAAAATATCCGTATAACCCTCATGGGCGGAAATCTCATTATAGAACGTCGCTACACTTTCGAGAGTCCGGCACGCTGTTGTACCTACCGCTATGACACGTCCGCCGTTTTGCTTGGTCTCGTTGATTAAGTCTGCGGTCTCCTGTGGCAAGTAATAATGTTCGCTGTGCATTTTATGATTCAGTACGTTATCTTCCTTGACCGGTCTGAACGTACCTAAGCCGACGTGCAATGTCACAAATGCTGTTTTAATGCCTTTTTCGTGGAGTTCGTCTATCATCTCCGGCGTGAAATGTAATCCGGCTGTCGGGGCGGCTGCTGAACCTAATTCACGGGAATATACTGTCTGATAACGTTCTTTGTTTTCGAGTTTCGCAGTAATATACGGCGGTAAAGGCATTTGTCCGACGTCTTCGAGGGCTGTGAAAAAATTTCCCTCACACTCGAATTTTACTATTCTGTTTCCGTCGTCTTTCGCTTCGATTACTTCCGCTATAAGTCTGCCGTCGCCGAATGAAAATTTAACTCCTACTTTTGCTTTCTTTGCCGGACGGCATATTATCTCCCATAACTTGTCGCCTTTCTGCTCCAGTAAAAGAAATTCTATAAATGTATGATTTTCTATCTTCTCGCCGTAAAGCCTCGCCGGTATTACTCTTGAATCGTTCATTACAAGCAAATCACCACTTTTTAAGTGTCCGCATAAATTATAGAAATGGTCGTGTTCTACCGCTCCTGTATGACGGTCTACACACATCATTCTCGAAAAGTTACGAGGTTCTACCGGTGTCTGTGCTATCAGTTCTTCCGGCAAATCGTAATAAAAATCGGATTTTAAAAGTTCCATGTTATAAAATTCTCCTTTTTGTTTCCTTAACAGCTCCTCTTATGAGTACAGGACATATATTTTTTATCTGTTCTTTAAGTTTTTCGTTTATCTGCCTGCGTTCGATATATACTTTATATATATCAGCTATGGAACGTTGTATTTTTATATCGGGTATGGGGATTTCTACATCTTTCATTAAAGAAAAATCAAAAGTATCTCTTACTGAACCAGTAGCATAAAAAAGTGTACTTCTATGAAATTCTTTCCGTGATAACCAAAGTGAAAGATATTCCGGTATTAATTTATCATTATCAATAATTCTGAAAACAGTATACATCGGTGAAATAATACAATTTCCACCTGACCGCAATGCAATTGAACCTAAATTAATTCGTGAGGGATTATATGCAAAATCTTTTTCACTTACTACTTTATATTTGCTAATATCAATTCCAGCCATTTTTGCACGAGTACCCACAAATATACCGGAACTTTCAACACCTTGTACCAATGTTATTATACCATCCGTATTTTTTTCATTGCATTCCCTGATATACTTTCCAATAGGTTCACAAGGAAATTTTTTCCGTAAGTCCTCAATATAGGCATCGCAGACAAGCTTCAAATCGTCAAGGGCTGTTTCGTAACATTTCTGATTTTCAACCATAGACTTATATATATCAACATACTTCTGCTGTATCTCGACTGGTGGGATTTCAATTTCTATATCCTGCATTTCGTCCCATGAAAACGCCTCACGTGTTGTCCCCCACGAGTTAAAACGTGCATACCTGTCAAATTCAGGGCGATTGAAGAACATAAACAGGTATTCAGAAAGCAAAATATCTTTATTTATTATTTTAAATACAACATATGATGATGATACAATATATATACTGTCTGAATCGTTATAAGCCAATGAAATTTTTTCACCGTTACGGGACGTAATTGTAACATAAGCAAAATAATCAGGTTTCACGAGGGTATATGGTTTAAGTGAAACACCGTTCATATCAGCTTTTGTTTCTATGAATGTTTTATTAATAGAAATACCCTTGACATCATCTATTGCATATTTTAAATACTGATTTTTTTCTGTGCAAAGTTCAATTAAATCGCCAAGCCTGTATTTAGTTAATGTATTATTCATATATTTCAGTCCATATTGTAGCGTGTTTCGGTTTCAGGTGTACGGCTTTCGTGTTTTTCGTAGTAGCCGATTAAGTTTCCGGTATCGTCCCGCAAGGCTATCATGTATATATCGTGATTTTCCTTGTTATGAAACGTATATACTTTATTATTATCCCTGTTCTGTCCGAACCAGTCCACAACCTTTTCTATCATGACATTTGATTCCGCATTATGACACGCAAGCAATGATTTCCCTATAAGTTCCGCACCACCTCTTTTGGCGTATCTCCTCACAGCTGACGGATTCATGTATACTATTATATGGTTCGTATCGCATATCACTACCGGCATACTATCGGCATCTATCACACTCTTATAAAATACTGATATTTCCATATACTGACCTCCTTAAATTCTCGTCGCAAGAAGTCCGGAATATTTCTTCCGGAAATCTTCAAATTCATCTCTCTCGATTGATTCACGGATTTTTTCCGTAAGCGTATTATAAAAATACAGATTATGTTGTACCGCAAGTCTACCGGCGAGCTGTTCGCCTGCCTTGAATAGATGTCTCACATATGCCCTCGAAAAGTTACGGCAAGTAGGACAGTCACATTGTTCGTCTATCGGGCGAGGGTCTGTTTCGTAACATTTATTTCCTAAATGCATTATACCGCTCCATGTGAAGACCGTCGCATGACGTGCATTTCTACTCGGCATTACACAATCGAACATATCTACACCACGTGCCACCGCTTCTATTATATTCGACGGCGTACCTACTCCCATTAAGTAACGTGGCTTATCTACAGGCATATAAGGCTCTACTACATCGATAATACGATACATTTCTTCCGTCGCTTCACCTACTGCCAGTCCGCCTATCGCATAACCGTCAAGATTGAGTTCAGCTATGTCTTTCATGTGCTTTATACGTAAGTCGTCGAAAGTTGACCCCTGATTTATTCCGAATAACATCTGATGTTTATTTATCGTATCCGGCAGACCGTTCAGACGTTGCATTTCTTCCTTACATCTGTAAAGCCACCGTGTAGTACGTTCTATCGAGTTTGCAACGTACTTATACGGCGACGGATTTTCTATACACTCGTCAAAAGCCATTGCTATTGTAGACCCTAGATTTGATTGTATCTGCATACTTACTTCCGGCGACATGAATATTCTGTGTCCGTCTATATGCGATGCAAAATATACGCCCTCTTCCTTTATTTTCCGGAGTTTCGCAAGCGAAAATACCTGAAATCCGCCACTGTCGGTAAGTATTGGCTTATCCCAGTTCATGAACTTATGAAGTCCGCCCATTTTTTTAATAACCGTATCCGTAGGACGCAAGTGCAGGTGATACGTATTACACAATTCAACCTGTGTTTTAAGGTCTTGTAAGTCAACTGACGATATACCACCCTTTATTGTAGCACAAGTACCGACGTTCATGAAACATGGTGTCTGAAACGTTCCGTGGACTGTCTCAACCTGTCCACGACGGGCTTTATTTTCTTTTTTAAGTAATTTAAACATTTTATACTCCCTTTAATTCAATGCATAATTATAAATTATTTTCAAAAAACTCTTGACATAATAATTTTATCGTGATATTATTATAACAAGGTAGAGGTGCGGTTAAAAATAGTACCTGAATATCGGATAACCAATCCTATGATGTTCAGTGAAAGGTGACACCGCCGAAGAACTGTTTCTGGTAAATTCAGTTCTGGTCACTGATTTAACAGGTCTGTGGCTGTCATCATATAATGATGGAGTGCTATCGCATATGATTTTTTATATGCCGGTATTTCTATTATAACGTATGATGAGCCTGTTTGCAACAGGTTTTTATTATTTTTATAAATTTTTACAAGGAGATGTTTTTTTTATGAAACAATATAATGTCGGTATCATAGGTGCTACCGGTATGGTAGGTCAGAGGTTTGCAACTCTGCTTGAAAATCATCCGTGGTTTAATGTGAAAGTTCTTTCCGCTTCCCCGAGAAGTGCCGGAAAAACTTATCAGGAAGCAGTCGGCAACCGTTGGAAAATGGCTGTTCCTATGCCCGAATCCATGAAAGATATGGTTCTTCTCGACGCAACTTCAGACATAGAAAAAATAGCCGGTATGGTTGATTTCTGTTTCTGTGCAGTCGATATGAAAAAGGACGAAATAAAGGCTCTCGAAGAGGCTTACGCAAAGGCAGAATGCCCGATAGTCTCCAACAACTCCGCACACAGATTTACTCCGGATGTACCTATGGTTGTTCCGGAAATAAACCCTGAACACATCGAAATAATTAAGGCACAGCGTGAACGTCTCGGCACTAAGAGGGGCTTTATCGCTGTAAAGTCTAACTGTTCCATTCAGAGCTATGTTCCGGCACTCCACCCGCTCCGGAAATTCGGTCTGAAAAACGTTCTCGCCTGTACATATCAGGCTATTTCCGGAGCAGGCAAGAATTTCGAGACTTGGCCGGAAATGGTAGATAATCTTATCCCCTACATTGGCGGTGAGGAAGAAAAATCCGAACAAGAACCACTCAAAGTATGGGGAAAAATTCAGGGAAATGAAATCGTAAAAACTGATACTCCGTCAATCACTACACAGTGTTTAAGAGTACCTGTTTCAGACGGTCACACAGCTGCGGTTTTCGTAAGTTTTGAACAGAAACCTACTAAGGAAGAAATCCTTAAATTATGGGCAGATTTCAAAGGCGTACCGCAGGAACTTGAATTGCCGTCCGCACCTAAGCAGTTTATACACTACTTCGAGGACGATAACAGACCTCAAGCAAAACTGGACAGGAATCTTGAAAACGGTATGGCAGTTTCTACAGGCAGACTTCGTGAAGATACACAGTTTGATTATAAATTCGTATGTCTCTCGCATAATACTTTAAGAGGTGCTGCCGGTGGTGCTGTACTCCTTGCCGAACTCCTCGCTTCCAAGGGCTATTTTGACTGATGATTGAAATAAAACCTACTTCACTTTCTGAAACGGATACCGCATATTTCCTCACTCGTGAACTTATGGAGTATCATAATGCACTCGATATTTTCACTATGACAAATGTGCGTTTCCGTGAACTTGTTGATTCCGGTACTCTTATGAGTTTCATTGCATATGCTGACAATATCCCTGTCGGCGTAATGAACGCTTTCTATAAATATACTACTTTTTCCGGACGTAAGATTTTCTATATCGAAGACCTATATATACGTGAAAATACAAGAGGTTACGGAATCGGCGGAAAATTTATCGAAAAAGCCAAAGAAACAGCTTTTTCCAATGACTGCGTACAGATTGAACTGAAATGTGCCACATGGAATAAAAAATCTGCCGGTTTTTACGAATCCCACGGAATGAAACTCGATACAGACTGGAATGTTTTTACTTTAAATATTTAAAAAAGGAGCGTTTCTATGAAGAATACTATTTTTACCGGAGCAGGTATAGCTATTATTACTCCGTTCAATGAGGACGGCTCTGTAAATTATGACCGTCTCGGCGAAATGATTGACTACCAGATTGAAAATAATACCGACGCTATCATAATATGCGGTACTACCGGTGAAGCCTCTACCATGACCGACGAAGAACATCTTAACTGCATTAAGTACGCCGTCGAAAAAACTGCCGGTAGAGTACCGGTAATCGCTGGTACAGGTAGCAACGATACAAAATATGCCGTTGAACTCTCGAAAGAAGCCGAAGCTGTCGGGGCAGACGCTTTACTTCTTGTTACTCCGTACTACAACAAGACCACTCAAAAAGGTCTTATTATGCACTTCACCGCTATTGCAGATGCTGTCAATATTCCGATAGTCCTCTACAATATCCCTGGTCGTACCGGTATGGGCTTTGAGGTCTCTACTATTAAGAAACTCGCTGAACACAAGAATATTGTAGCCGTCAAGGAAGCAAGCGGAAATATAAGTTACTGTGCCAAACTCCTCGCCGAATGCGGTGATGTTATCGACGTTTACAGCGGTAACGACGATATGATAGTACCGTTAATGTCGCTCGGTGCTAAGGGAGTTATTTCCGTTGCATCACACGTTATTCCGAAACAGGTTCATGATATGGTACAGTATTGCGTTGACAACAATTTTGCAGAAGCTACTAAACTTCAACTCCAATATCTCGACTTAATCAACGCTCTTTTCATTGAAGTCAATCCTATTCCTGTCAAGGAAGCCGTCAATATGACCGGCGTAAATGTAGGTTCATGCCGTATGCCTTTATGTGATATGTCCGAAGAACACAAGGCTGTTTTAAGAAAAACTCTCGAAAAACACGGTCTTATCAATTCATAATTATGAATTAAGAATTATGAATTATATAAGGACTGCTAAAATAATTTCATGTATCGCACTGGTTATTCAGATTTTTACTGCGATTTTTACTGAATCAATCAGAACGGATATAAAAGATATTTTCGATTTTTCACCGTACGGTAACTTTTTCCCGATGATTGTTTTAAACTCTATACTTTTCTTATGTATTCCGTTTGAATATTTCTTTACGTTCTTAGGAATCAAGAAAAACAATTCTTTATTTTATTTTCTGTCGGCGACGGTACTTCTTCCCTCTACATTGGTTATATCGACACTTGATTACGCTTATTTTTTATTCTTTGCCGTTCCGTGTATATTGCTTGCACTTTCGGCAGTAATCGTATATATTGACGGTAATCGGAAAGGAAATCGTGAGGGATTACAGAAAACAAAGTTAATGACAATTTCTAAAATTATCGCTATGTCGGCAATTCTTGTACCGGTTTTTTACATTATTTTCAATAGTGATTTTCAATATGAATTTCTTTTGAGGTTAGGTTTTATTGAACGTCATGAAGGTAATTCCGGAGTAGGTTCAGTTATGGACTTTGTATATGCAATTTTACCGGTTGTATATCTTTTTACCATTTCCGCACTTTTCAGGGTGAAAAAATGTAATGCCAGTCTGTATATTGCTTCGGCGATTCTGCTTTTTCCGTTTGCGGTACTATTTTTCATGGACGAAAAAACTTTTATTTATATAATTCCCTGCGTATTGCTGACCGTCTCGGCAGTAATCGCTGTCATTGACAAGAAAAATCAAAAAGTTAAAATTTAATTAGGAGCTGAAAAAATGACTAATATTGCTATATGCGGTGCTAACGGTAAAATGGGCAAGACCATTTACAACTGTATTCAGAACCGTGAAGACTGTAAAGTTGTAGCCGGTATTGACCTCTACACCGAACAGTACGCTGATTTCCCGATAGTTCCCGCACCGTCGGAACTTCCGGTAAAACCCGACATTATTATAGACTTTTCAAATCCGGCATCTCTGGACGGTCTCCTTGAATACTGTCTGAATACCGGTACGCCTATTGTTGTAGCCTCAACCGGTTACAGCGAAGAACAGATTCAGAAAATTAAATCCGCTTCTCAACAGATTCCGGTATTCTTTACTTTCAATATGTCACTCGGAATTAATCTCCTTGTAGAACTCGCTAAAAAAGCTACTAAAGTTCTCGGAAATCAGTTCGATATCGAAATTGTTGAAAAACATCATAATCAGAAAATTGACGCTCCGTCCGGTACTGCCATTATGCTCGCCAACGCTATTAACGAAACTCTCGGTAACTCTAAACATTACGTCTATGACAGACACTCACGCCGTCAGAAACGTGATAAGTCTGAAATAGGTATGCACGCTATAAGAGGTGGTACGATAGTAGGCGAACACGATGTTATTTTTGCCGGTCATGACGAGGTTATAACCCTTTCGCACTCTGCAAGCTCTAAGACAGTCTTCGCTGAAGGTTCTATAAATGCCGGTGTGTTCCTCAAAGACCAGCCCGCCGGACTTTATGATATGAGTATGCTTATATGACGTACGATATTGAAAAAGTCCGTGAGATGTTCCGCAATGACCGTTATGCTACTGAATCCGGTGCGGTCATTGAAGAAATTGATGACCATTATGCTAAAGTAAGTCTCACGATAACAGAACATCATAAAAATGCCGTCGGCGGAGTTATGGGCGGTGTATATTTCACACTCGCTGACTTCGCTTTTGCAGTGGCTTCAAACTGGCAGAAAACCGGTACAGTATCTATAAATTCCGATATATCTTTCATAGGCGTTCCGAAAAGCAACAGGATTATTGCCGAAACTCAACTTGTCAAGAACGGACGTTCCACTTGTTGTTATAACGTAAGTGTCACTGACGATACCGGTACACCTGTAGCAATGGTCAAGATTATCGGTTTTCACAAGCGATAAACAAAAAACTTTCAGGGACGTTTTCAGACGTCCCTTTTGAAAATGGTGAATCTTATGAACAACGATAAAATTATACATATTGCAGTAGTCGCTGCCGGAATAGACGAAGAATATCAGAACAACATAATCACCGGCATAAACAAATATACTCACGAATATAACGTGAATATTTCATGTTTCGCCTCATACGTGAACTCAACTCAAGGTGAATTTTCCGGCGGTAGCATAGAAGTATCATGTTTCGCCGCACATGGTGGTATGCTTAAAAGCAAGCGTTTCGATACCGGCGAATACAGTATCTATAATCTGATAAATTTCAATGCCTTTGATGGTGCTATACTCATGAACAACACTATATGCGATACCGAAACCAAAGAAAACATCATAAAACGTGTTAAAGATTCCGGCATACCGACTGTTGTATTCGACTGTGCTGACTATCCTGAACTTCACAACATAAGTATCAATAACACTTCCGCTATGACCGAAGTTATAAATCACGTAATCGAAGTACATAACGCTAAAACTATCAATTTCATTTCCGGACCTCTTTCAAATCCCGAAGCTACTGCCCGTTACAACGCTTTTCTGAACGTTATGGCAGAACATAATCTTAAAGTAGAAAATGAACGTGTTTTTTTCGGTGAGTTCAGAACGCAGGACGGCAGACAGGCTATTGAAGAATTTCTGCACTCCGGAATGTCTCTCCCCGACGCTTTCATATGTGCCAATGACGCTATGGCTCTTACGGCAATATCTGCCCTCGAAAAAGCCGGTTATAAAGTACCGGAAGATGTTATTGTTACAGGTTTTGACAATATCTATAATGCACGGAATTTCACTCCGGTACTGACTTCCGTTGACAGACCTCTTGAAGAAATGGGCTATAAATCAGTAGAGGTTATAATAAAAGCCCTCAGAGGTGAAAAACCCTCGAAAAACATTCAGCTTGATTCGAGACCGGTTTTCGCTGAAAGTTGTGGCTGTCATACCCATAACGCCGAAGACTTATTGAAATACAAGAAAAATACGTACAAGAAAATTGAAAACTTCAATTCCGGTATCGGTATGCTTAACAGACTTATTGCCGGTCTCGCCGAAACTGAACAGGTTGACGAAACTATTGACGTTTTAAGTAAATTCGTCAAGGAACTCGGCTGTGAAAAATTCTGTCTGTGTCTCACGGAAAACTGGCAGGATTCCATAGTTGAAAATATTGATTACGATACACATTATTCAGACTATATGACAGCTCCGCTTATATGGGACAAGGGCGAAAAACGTTCATGCGGTTATTTCCCAAGCAGAAATATGTTTCCTGAACCGGTACGGAAAGGCGGTAATGTGAATTATTTTCTGCCGTTACATTTCCGTGAAAGATGTCTGGGCTATTATATCATTACCAACAGTGATTTCCCGATATACAGCCTTTTATGCCATAGTCTAACCATGAATCTAAGTAACTCCCTTGAAAACGTCCGGAAGCTGATACATCTTAACAAGGCTATGGACGAACTTAACAGACTTTATGTCATTGACCCTATGTGCAATATCTATAACCGGAACGGTTTCATAAATCTCGTTGACGTCAGATTCAAAGAGTGTGCCGAAAAAAATGAAACTATCATGATAACTTTCATTGATATGGACGGTCTTAAATTTATCAATGATAATTACGGTCACAACGAGGGCGATTTTGCCATACAACGTCTTGCCGGTGTCATTCAGGACAGTTGCCTTGACGGTATCTGTGCAAGATTCGGTGGTGACGAGTTCATAGTATTTACCGCCGGTGTGGTCTCCGGTGATGACGAGGCTTTTATAAGGCGTTTCAACTCAAAAATTGACGCCATGAACAATATTATCCGGAAACCTTATACCCTCTCCGCAAGCGTGGGAAGCGTTATAGTAACCGCTGACGAAAATACTACTCTATACAGCGTCATAAAACAGGCTGACGAAAAAATGTACGATATTAAAAAAGTACGGAAAAATTCACGTCGTGGGAAGATTTTATAATTAATAATTCATAATGCATAATTAGGTTAATTCTTAATTATGCATTTTTAATTATGAATTGTTTTTGCGTTTCGTCTGTTAAATTGTAAAAACCAATGGTTATGAGAATATAAAATTAACGTCCGTATACGAACGTACACGAGCGTGAACGAACGTACACGAAATGCACCGATACTGATACAGATAAAGATACTGATACTGATATAGATACTGATATAGATACTGATAAAGATACTGTTACAAAGTAATTCATAATTATGAATTACTTAATTTTTTTAATATTAACAGAAAAAACAATAATGCTCCTGAAAATTTATAGTCTTTAAAAATTTTAACTTATTTTTCGTAATGCTTTATGAAGTCCGAAAACTGTTCATATACCTGTCTTTCAAGCGGTGACGTAAGAAATTTATCACGCTTGTAAAGTAAAGCCATCCGCCTTGCCCTTATGCGTGCGGAAGTAATTGAAATATCACACAGGCGTGCTATATCTTCGGCGGAATGCATATCCAGTCCCCACAGTACGCAGGCAGGCGAAAGTATTCCTGTTGCAAAGCGTTCCGCTTCGTATTCGTCTATGTAGGGATTTCCGGAAATTTCAGTATGTCCCAGTACGATATGTCCGATTTCGTGGGCTATAGTGTAACGTTTCTGCTGTATGGGCGAATCACGTACTATGATATGAAAATTACCGTGTGCATTGACGGTTATGCCCAGTTCGTTCGGCATAAGTATTCCGGCATTGTCACGGCAGACTTTTACACCCATCTGTGCCACTATTCTTTTCAGGTCAAGCGGAAGTTCCGAAACTCCGTATTCAATCAGAAATTTCCAGCTTGCGTCTCTTGAATTTCTATAAATATTATACAAAAAAAGCACCTCCAAGAGTTATTTTAACTGCATGAAGATGCTTTTACTATAAATCAGAAATCCGTTTCTTCCGGTAGCGTTTCTATAACTTTAAGTTCTTCCGATGTAACTTCTTTTCTTACAGGTGTCTTGTCAGTGGTACGTGCGACTTTTATTCCGACTATCTCACGACTTATTTCAATACCGTACATTTCCTGAAGTCTGCCTATAAGTCTGAGCTGTTCACGGTTATCAAGCGTGCGGAAAATGTCAATTAATTCCTGTTCGTTCTCCGTGAGATATGTTCCCGAATCCTTACCGGTAATCAGATATTCAACTGATACCTCGAAAAATTCAGCCAGTCTTACAACGGTATCGGGCGGAATGTTTCCTTTTTTCCATGCAGGCATAGCACTTTTGCTTGTCGCAAAACTGCCCATGACATTACTTACAGTAATATTTTTTCTGTCACAAAGGTCTATAATGTTATTGAATATGAAATGGTATTTTTCTGACTTTTTTAACATTTTTATCACCTCAAATAAAATTTTTTAAACAATAAAATTATACAAAACGACAAAATTCTAATTTTGGTACTAAAATTACTTGACAAGTACCAAAATTGGTACTATAATATTATAAAGACTATATGCTTAATTATAATTTTAACACACGAAACGCAAAAAGTAAACAGAAAGGAAATATTTTTTTATGAAATTCGGACAGAAAATAAAATATCGCCGTGAAGAACTCGGTTACACACAGGCGGAACTTGCACAGAAAGTACATACAACACAACCCTACGTATCACGCCTTGAACGTGGTCACTTCAATCCCTCTATGAACATGATTATTAAAATTTCAAATGCACTTCTCATAAGCGTCGACTTTCTTCTTCTTGATGAGACGGGCTATCCGGAAAGGAGCGGTAATTAATGGAATATCTTACCATAAGGCAGACCGCTGAATTAAAAAAATGTTCTGTGCGATACGTCCGGCAACTTTGCAGTGAAGGTAAAATAAAAACTGAAATCCAACCTCACCCACAGAACAAAAAACCCTGTTACATGATACCTGTAACTGAACTTCCGGCAGATTTACAGGCAGTTTATTACGGTAAAAGAAAAAATATCCCACCTGCTCCGGTCAGAAAAAACAAAAAGACGAAAACCGAAAATTTCCCGACTATTGAAGAACTATCAGAAAAAGAACGTAATGAATTATGTTTCTGGTGCGGACTTCTTAGGGAATGGCAGTCGAGACGGTCACAGTATGAAAGCAAATGCATTTTTGACAGGGATTTCATAGGCGAATGCCGTCTTAAATATCCGGATATAAAGATAAGTACTGATATTCTCTACAGAAAACTTTCCGCCTACAAAAACAACGACTATTACGGTATAATCGGCAGACACTCTCCGTGGAATGCCGGTAAAAATTCCATTCCTGAACCTGTATGGGAAAACTTCCTTTACAACTGGCTTGACGAAAATAAACCGTCCGTAGCTATGTGCTATCGCTCTGCTGTCGACTGGACTGCCGATTTCTACCCCGAACTTCTTGAAAAAATACCTACTGAAATGACCTTCCGCAGACGTATCGAAAAAGATGTTTCAGTTTCCGTGAAAACCCTGCTCCGTGACGGCGAAAAGGCTTTCAATGACAGGTGCGTACCTTACATCATGCGTATGTACGATAAACTTTCCGCAAATTCGTGCTGGATTGCCGATAATCATACTTTTGATATACAGTCATACGGCGACGACAACAAAACACACAGGTTATATCTTACGGCTTTTCTTGACGCTAAATCCGGAGTTCTCACAGGCTGGAATATCACTGAATCACCGGATTCACAGTCAACCGTTCTTGCATTACGTCACGGAATTATGCGTTTTGGTATTCCTGAATGTATATATGTCGATAACGGCAGGGAATTTCTTACACATGACATAGGCGGACGTGGTCACCGTACCGGCGGAAATCTTTCGGCTGAAAACAATCCGCCTACTATCTTTCAGACACTCGGTATTGAAATGCGTAACGCTATAGTCCGTAACGCCAAAGCTAAACCTATCGAAAGAACTTTCTGCACGGTCAAGAACCAGTTTTCAAGACTTTTCAGCGGATTCTGTGGCGGTACTGTCCTTGAAAAACCTGAAAGTCTGAAACGTCGCATAAAAGACGGTAAATTACCATGCGACTACGAAATAAGAGAGGTATTTGAAAAATGGATTGACGGCGTATATAATCTACAGGCTTACGGCGGTTCGGAAACGTGTTTCAAAGGTCTTTCACGTCTTGACGTATGGAACAGAACTATTCATGAAATAAGAAAAGCTCCGGAATCCGCATTAAATCTGATGTTAATGCGTACTACACGCAAACAGAAAATAAAACGCAATGGTGTATACGTCACAATATGCGGTGAAAAGATATGGTTTACTGAACCGGAAAAAACTATCATGAATCTTGAAAGGGAAGTATATGTACGTTATAATCCGGCAGATTTGCGTAACGTCCGTATCTATGACGCAATGTCAGACAGATTTCTTTTTACGTGGGCAGTAGCTGATAATCTCATGGCGGACTATCTTGAGGAAAATATCGAAACTCTTTCCGACGCAAACGCCGTTATACGTCAGACCAAAAAATTTGTACGTGAACAGGCAAAACTTTCAAACAAACAACGTCTCACACTTCTCGATATGACCGTAAGAAAAGCACAGTACCGTAAAGACAACAATTTCAGCATACAGCACCCGAATAAAATAGTGCCTGTCATAATAAATGAAGAATATGAGGAACTTATGGTAGCCGGTTCTGAAAACATTACAATTGACCTTGACAAAATGACCAGAAATGCGGAAATGAGGAAAAAATCTGATGTATACCGATAAACAGCAGTATTTACTTGATAAAGTTGAAAGTCTCATGAATGAAAAGAATATAAGTCAGAATACAGCCGGAAAAATAATAGGAGTATCGGGGACGGCACTTTCACAGATACGTAGTGGCAAATATAAATCCAATCCGCAGAAGATTTTCGATATTATAGAAAATTATTTCAGTCAGGAAAATACTACGGAATCCGCATATTCCGAAACGGATTACGTTGAAACTACTATTTCCGGAAATATCTACAGGGTAATTGCAAACTGTCAGAGCCGTGGCGGTCTTGCCGTGATATGCGGTGATGCAGGTATCGGCAAGACAAAATCAGCACAGAAATTTGTTTCCGATAATCCGGCAGACAGTTTTCTTGTAACTATAAATCCGTGCATAACAGGTATACGGAATCTTCTTAAAATAATCGCCGAAAGAACAGGAGCAGGTCAGGAAAAAAATATAAGTGATATGTGGTTTTCTATAGTCAATAAGATTTCTGACGGTACTGTTATTATTTTCGACGAGGCACAGCATCTTACACTGAAAACTATTGAAGTTCTCCGGAGTTTTTCGGACTATTTCAGCAGTAAAGGTCAGACTTTAGGCATATGTTTCATAGGGAATCTCAATACCATATCGGCTATGGGTAATCGCAAGGCTGAATTTGCACAGATTTCAAACAGGACACGTCAGCGGAAAATATACAGAAGTACCGATATAAAGCGTGAGGACATCTGCCGGATATTTCCTGTTCTTTCGGAAAACAACATGAACGCTGAAATTGATTATCTTCTTAAAATTGCACGTACTCCGCAGGCACTCCGAGGGGCAGTAAATCTTTTTTCAAACGCTTACGACAATGAAAACTTCACGTATGCCGGACTTGTCGCAATGGCGGAGTTCATGGACATGGAGGTGTGATATATGAAAATAATTCTCAATATGACGGCTTTCTATGACCAGATGGAAAAACATGGTATAGAAACTATACGTCAGCTAAGCAGGGAAAGCGGTATAACGTGCGAATGTCTTTACGGTGCAGTCGACAGAGGCGTGACCTCAAAAGAAACTTACTGGAGACTTGCTAAATTTTTCGGATGTCACGTTGAGGATTTACAGACACCTGACGAATCCCGCTGAACTGAAAAATACAACAAAATTTTACATAAATTCCGTACTTAAAAACCGCATTTTGCATGAATTTTTAAAAAGCTGTCATAAAATAATATTTTTTCTTGAAAAATTTTTCACAATGTGCTATAATTCCAAAGGTGCAAAAATACATACAGGAGGTTATAATATGACAGCATCACAGATTTTCGCCGTCATAATATTCGTGGCAATGTTCATACTGATTGTCATGGATAAGATTGAACGGCACTATGTAACTTTGGGAAGCGGAATACTAACACTTGTAGTAGTATTCGGCATATGCATGAGAAGCGGTTCAGCGATATGGGAAACCCTTGCTTTAAAGGGATTCGCTACGAAAGACTTCTGGTATCAGGTCACGGAGAGCGAAAGCAAGGGTATCAACTGGGCGACTATTCTTTTTATCGCCGGTATGATGGTTATGGTTGAGGGTATGGCAAAAGCCGGATTTTTCCGGTGGCTATGTATGAAGATAGCGTTTCTTGTAAAGTGCAGGACTATACCGGTATTCATAACATTCATGATTATGTCGGCAGTACTTTCAATGTTTATCGACAGCATAACGGTAATAATGTTTCTTGCGGCGGTAACTATTGAACTTTCACAGCTTCTGAAATTCAATCCAGTACCTATGATTCTTTCGGAAATTTTCTGTGCAAATTTAGGCGGTTCGGCTACAATGTGCGGAGACCCACCGAATATTATAGTAGGTACGTCATTAGGCTACTCTTTCGGCGATTTCCTTACAAATACAGGACTTGTTGCCGGAATATCGTTAATAGTTTCGATTATTTTCTTCTACTTTGCATTCAGAAAAGAACTCGTTTCCGAAACAAGCAGTAATATTGACATCTCAAAACTTCCGAAGCCCTCCGAAGCTATAACAAACAAGCGTGATTTCATAGCAAGTACGGTTATTTTCGGCTGTGCGGTGGTACTTCTTGTAACTCACTCCATAACACACCTTACAGTCGCAACGATAGGGCTTTTCATAGCGGTAATAACTCTTATAGCATTTGCGAAAGACGCTACGGAATTACTTAAAAAAGTCGACTACAAAACGGTAGTATTTTTCATAGGACTGTTTATAGTAGTCGGTGGTCTTGAAGAAACAGGTATACTTGAAATAATTGCCGATTTTATCGAAAAAATAAGCGGTGGTAACATAAAACTGATGATAGTGATTATCCTGTGGGTATCAGCCTTTGCGAGTGCGTTTGTAGACAATATACCATTTGCGGCAACTATGGTACCTGTTATTCAGAGCCTCGCCACAACTTCCGGCGTGGCACTTCCTACGCTTGCGTGGACGCTCTCTATCGGTACTGATATAGGCGGTAGTGCTACACCTATAGGAGCTTCCGCAAACGTTGTAGGAACGTCTGTAGCAGCGAAAAACGGCTATCCTATCGGGTGGGGCAAATACTGTAAGAAACTCGCTCCTGCTACCGTGATAGTCCTTGCCATTTCGACGGCTTATATTTTCATGAGATACTTATAATCAGGAGGGAAATTTATGTCACAACTTATTATATCAGTCGGAAGAGAGTTCGGAAGTGGCGGACGTGTCATAGCTGAAGCACTCGCAGAAAGATTCAACATACCGATTTACGACAGACATCTTATAACCGAAATTGCGGAACGTACCGGACTTTCGCCGGAAGAAATAGAAAAATACAACGAACATCCAAAAAAGAAGATTCTTTCAAGACGTGTAAGAGGTTACAGCAACTCCATTGAAGACAATATCGCTGAAATGCAGTTTGATTTCCTGAAAGAAAAGTCTGAAAGCGGTGAATCATTCGTGGTAGTAGGAAGATGTTCGGAAACCAAACTGAAAAATAATCCGGCACTCGTATCGCTGTTTGTCCTCGCCGATATGGACGCCAAAATAAAACGTGTTATGGAAGTTTATGAACTCTCCGAAGATGACGCAAAGGAATTTATCCGCAAAAAAGACAAGAAACGCAAACGCTATCATAATTACCACTGTTCAGGACACTGGGGCGATTCAAGACTTTATGACATCTGCATTAACAGTACCTGTCTGGGCATTGACGGCACTGTTGACTATATTGAAGATTATATCAGGGCAAGAATAAAACATAATTCATAATTCTTAATTATGAATTGAAAAAAAAACTCTTGACTTACTGGAAATTATAGTATATAATGAATATATAATTTTTAAGACCGGAGGTTTTTTTATGAATACTGATAAAAGAAAAGTTGTTCTTATCGGTACGGGTATGGTTGGAATGAGTTTCGCATATGCCCTCGTAAATCAGGGCGGTATCTGTAATGAACTCGTCCTCATTGACGTAAACAAGGAACGTGCTAATGGTGAAGCTATGGACTTGAATCATGGTCTTGCCTTTGCGAAATCGAATATGCGTATATATGCCGGTGATTACAAGGACTGCAAAGACGCTGACATAGTCGTAATCGCTGCCGGAGTGGCTCAGCGTGAGGGCGAAACTCGTCTTGACCTGCTCCAAAGGAATACGGAAGTTTTCCGTTCTATCATCTCGCCTGTAGTAAAATCAGGTTTCGACGGCATTTTCCTTGTAGCAACCAACCCTGTCGACATTATGACACGTGTTACTTATGAACTCTCACGTTTCGGAGCGTCAAGGGTTATCGGTACTGGTACTTCTCTCGATACCGCAAGGCTTCGTTACTTACTCGGCGACTACTTCACCGTTGACCCGAAAAACATTCATGCATACGTTATCGGCGAACACGGTGACAGCGAATTTGTACCGTTCTCACAGGTTATGCTTGCTACTAAATCTGTTACTGAAATCCTCGCCGACGAAAAAAATGACTACAAAATTGAAGATATGCAGTCAATTGAAGAACAGGTCAGAACATCTGCCTACAAGATTATCAAGGCAAAACGTGCTACTTATTACGGTATAGGAATGGCTATAACTCGTATTATCAAGGCTATACTCGGCGACGAAAACAGCGTACTTACCGTATCCGCTAAACTTTGCGGTGAATACGACAGCAAAAATGTATTCATAGGCGTACCGTGTATCATAGGCAGAAACGGTGTCAAGGAAATTGTTGAACTCTCACTCACTGATGAGGAAAAGGAAAAATTCCAGCAGTCGAAAACTATTCTCGATGACAGTTTCAACGGACTTAACTTATAATTATTTCCTATATTATATTTCAATAAAAAAGGGGCTTTTTCAAGTCCTTTTTTTGTCGGAAATTTTTCCGAAAAATTCTTGACATCTCCGGAAAAAAGTGTTAGAATGCTATTCGCAAAGGAGTGATTTTTCATGACAAAAAGCATGACAGAAGGCAATCCGGTTAAACTTATTCTCGGATTTTCATTGCCGTTACTTCTCGGAAGTCTTTTACAACAGGCTTACAACCTGATTGACGCTACAATAGTCGGGCGTGTACTCGGTGCAGATGCATTAGGTGCGGTAGGGGCTTCCAGTAGCGTACAATTTCTTGTATTCGGTTTCTGTATAGGTACGTGTTCAGGATTCGGAATACCTATGGCAAAGTACTTCGGTGCGGAACAGTCCGACAGACTACGGACTACTGTATTTCATTCATATCTGCTTACCGGAGTTTTTGCGGTGGTACTTACTCTTGTTACGTGTCTTATGTGCGGAAAAATTATCGACATTATGCAGGTAACCGGAAACATCTACAAAGACGCATATAATTATCTTTTCATAATACTCGCCGGAATACCGTTCACGCTTTTCTATAATCTTCTTTCGAGTATGCTCCGTGCTATCGGTGACAGTAAAACGCCGTTCATATTCCTTGCGGTCTCGGCGATACTCAATGTGATTCTCGATTTGACTTTCATAGTAATTATACCGTTAGGGTGTGCCGGTGCTGGACTGGCAACGGTTATGGCACAGGCTTGTAGCGGAATTGCCTGTTTCGTGGTGATTCAGAAGAAATATCCTCTGTTGAAACTCTCTAAAGACATCTATAAATTCAACGGTCATGCACTCAGGGAACTTATTATTATGGGCGTACCTATGGGCTTACAGTTTTCGATTACCGCTATAGGAAGTATGGTTATGCAGTCCGCCAACAACAGTCTTGAAGATGTCTATATATCGGCATTTGCGGTAACTTCCAAACTCAAACAGCTTGCAATGTGTCCGTTTGAGGCAATCGCAACAGGTATATCAGTTTTCAGCAGTCAGAATTTAGGGGCGGAAAATTATGACCGTGTAAAGAAAGGTATCATTCAGGGGACTGCCATTAATGCTATTTACGGAATAATAATCGGTATCGTACTTATTTTCTGCGGACGTACTTTGTCAATGATGTTCCTTGACAGTTCTGAAACGGCTGTACTTGACGCCTGTGGCGTATATATGAAATGCGTCGGCTATTTTTACTGGGCATTAGGTATACTTTTTGCGTGCCGTATGAGCGTACAGGGTATAGGCTTTTCGGGACTGGCTATATTTTCCGGAGTACTGGAGATGTTCGCAAGAATAATCGTAAGCCGGAAATTCGTTCCTATATACAGATTCGGTGCTATCTGCTATACTGACCAGGTTGCGTGGGTTGTCGCAACTATTTACTGTACGATTATTTGCGTTTTGTGTGTTAAAAAAGTATCGACTAAAAAAGTAATTCACGAAAAAATAAAAGTATAATAAAAAAACTCCCTTTTTACAGGGAGCTTTTTTTTAAGGAGGTTTATTCTGGTTTTTGTGAAATTGAAACATTTACCACGTGGGAGACTTCATTTACCGGACTTATCGGAAGTGCGTTGAAAGCTAAATCAAGATATACATTGTCCATGAACTCATCTTCTACCGCAAACGCCATTGTTATTTCCGTACTTTCGTTCGGTTTGAGCGTGTTTTTCTCCTGTACGTAGTATAAGAAAGAATTTATATCATCAAGACTTGCGTCGAAAGTATCATAGAAATCATATTTTGTATAGTCATCACTGCCGAAGTGGTCAAGAAGTTTCGCAGTATGAGTATTTATTAAACCGTCACCACGTTTTGTCAGGAGCGTAAATGAATTATCTGAATCAAATATATTTTCAATAGTATTGTCGCCTGTATTGGTGTAAGTCATTCTGACTGTCATAATATGTGTCGGTATAGTCTCTTCTGTCTCCTTATATTTGACGTCATTTCCGTTACTGAACTGCACATATTTACGTACATTATCAAGAAGAAGTCTGTCATCGTCGAGAATATCGACTTTGAAATCCTTATATAAATCGGAACTTTTACCTAATGCACCGTCAGGGTTTATATCGCCGAATGCGGTATCAAAACTTATGTCATTTACTTTCAGTCTGCATTTATAACCTGAATTGTAATTATCCACGTCAATATCTTCGCCTAAATGATATATCTTGACGTCTGAATATATATCTTCCGATACATTCTGATATTCTCTCAGCACTTCTTCATCTTCCGGATTATATATATAAGCTGTTTCCTTATCCGACGGAACGAGTTTAACGTTAGCGATAATCTTTTTCAAATCGTCCTGTGTGATGTCGTCGGTGACCCACAGTGCAAGCGAATACGGTGTATTATCAAACGATATATCGGCGATACGTCCGTAATTACGATTGGCTGTATTTTCCTGATAGTCCGCACGGTAACTGATTGTGACTGTTTTTCCGTCCGCTGTATAATTTTGCGTATCTTTACAACGGTTTACTATTGCCGGAATTTTATTACCGTCGGGATATTTTATAAATGATGGTGTCATACCGCTGTTTGTAGTGTAGTTATGGAATTTACCGTCATATTCATTGCCCTGCTGATATTCCAGACCCTCCGGCAACCAGCCGTATTCAACGTCATATATTGTATCGTCGTAATTTTCAGCGTTTTTGCTTTCGGATTCCTTAAATTCCTTTGTACCCTCGTTTACTTTACCGTCATTCTTGCCGTCGGATACGGTCAATTCAGAAATCGTTACCTGCTCACCGGTATATATTTCCGCTCTTTCCGTATCGCTTTCAACAAGTTTTACATTTTCAATAATCTTTCTGAAATCTTCTTCTGAAATGCCGTCGGTTACGTACAGTTTAAGAACATACGGTGTATTGTTAAAATAGATAAATGCTATACGTCCGAAATTATGTTCCGGATTGTCAGGTTTATAAGTGCTTCTGTAATACATTACAACGTCTTTACCGTCAAGTGTCCATTTGTCTACTGTAGTTTTTATTTCCGGATTTCCGGTGTCTTCATGATATGTTACACCTTCCGGAACTTTTGTAAACTCAGCTGTCATACCGTCATCAGTATTCCAGTTATGGAATTTTCCTCCATATGGGCTGTCTTCGTCCTGATATTCGAGACCCTCCGGCAACCAGCCGTATTCAACATTATAGATTTTTTCAGCTTCGTGTGAAATTTTCTGTATATCCTCGCCTGCCTGCTCACCTTTATATATTTCCGCTGTTTCGGTATCGCTTTCAACCAGTTTCACGTTATCTATAATTTTCTTGAAATCGTCCTTTGTAACGTCGTCGGTTACCAACAATTCAAGTTCATACGGAGTATCTTTAAAATATATTGTTGCTACACGTCCGTAATTCATACAGTTTTTATCTTCTGAATTTTCCACATAATCATCATTATATCTTATGTCAATAGTTTTATCGTCGGTCTGATATTCGTCACGGACAGTCAATCCCTTGCCGTTTTCAGTTTTTTCGCCGGAAAGATTTTTTGTAAATGATGCTATCATAAAGATTTTTTCGTTACCGGTATTTGTAAAATAAGTGTAGGAATCTTCACTGTTATAATTAAAATCCTCCGGCAACCAGCCAAATTCAACGTCATAGATTGTATCATCTGATAACGGTGAAGCCTGTTCGTTTTCTGTAAACTGTGTGTTAGATTTGGTAGTGGTCATATTGTTGGCGACGTATAAACCCGTCGGGACTGCTATAACCGCAAGAGCCGTCGCTACAACAGTCAGATTCATAAGCAGATTATTTTTTTTCATGGTAATTCCTTTCCGTACCTGAAAATTCTGGTACTTTTTCATGTTATATTCTCCGGAGAATGTGTGTACCTCGTCTGACGAAAACGCCTCGTCAACAATTTTGTCCCATTCGTCTTTGTCAGGCAGTCTATGATTTTTCATCAGACATATCCCCTTTCATACTTAGTAATTTTTTCTTCGCACGTTCAAAACGTTTGCGTACTGTAGATTCCGTCATTGAAGTCTGTTCTGCAACTTCTTTCCATGAGAGGTCATTTCCGTACCGTAAAGTAATTATAGTACGGTCTTTTTCGTCGAGTTTATTGAATAAATTTCTTCTGTTCTGATTTTCCATTCTGTCAATGACGTTTTCTTCCGTATTCTGCGAACTGTCGGAAATCTGCAACACAGTATCGTCAATGGCTGTTTCACGGTTAATCACTTTTCTGTTTTTTCTGTAGATGTTTATAGACGTACTTTTAATTATTTTAACTATATAAGCCTTAGTCCTGTCGCTGTGAGGGTCTTTAATCTTCCTCAGCCTGCCGATTATACGTATAAAAGCGTCTGAAACGGCATCTTCGGCAAGTCCGGAATCTTTCAGCACTGCAAAGGCTATACGAAACATAGGCTGTTCGTATATTTCATAGAGTAGTTTTATCTTGTCGGAATTTTCCTGTGTCATATAAATCACCTCTTTTGCGGACGTCCTGTATAATATAACACCTGCTCCGGCTCTTTTGTGACGGTCAAATTATGAACTTTTTGTAAACTTATTGTTTGGTATTGTCATGATATACGAAAACATGGTAGAATAATATACAGGTCAGAAAATAAAAAAATAAAATTTATTTTTGTATGTCCTTTTTTTATTGCATACAACGAATGTATATAAAAACACGGAATATGAAAAAATTACAGGGGTGAAAAAATGAGCGATTCCGAATGGGAACAGTTATTATCCAGTTCTCCCAGAGATGCTTATGAATATCTTATCGAAAAATATGGTAATCTTGTATATGCTATAGTTCTCAACAAATTAGGCGGTTACGGCACACATGAAGACATTGAAGACTGTATAAGCGATATTATGGTTGAGTTTATCCGGAATGCCGGTAAATTTTCGGCGGAAAACGGTAGCCTTAAATCATACATAAGTACCATTGCTAAGTACAGGGCTATCGACGCTTTCAGACGGCTTGCACATCATAATAACATTTCACTTGATACGGACGAGGAAAATATTACGCTCCTTTCCACCGGAAACACCGAAGAAGAAGCTGAAAAAAATATCCTGAATGACAGACTATGGGAAATTGTCCGTTCTCTCGGCGAACCGGACAGTTCTATAATAATATATCAGTATTTCTATAATCAGAAAGTCAGCGAAGTTGCCCGTCGGCTTGGTATGACATCAGGTGCTGTGCAGAAAAGAAGCATTCGTGCCAGAAAAAAAATAAAGGCAATACTGGAAAATGGTGAATATTTATGAATGATAATGAAAAAGATTTTATGGAACATCTCACCGGTCTTGACGACGAAACCGTTGAGGAAATAGCAGAAAAATATCCGGCACTTGACGAAAATGCTAAAAAACGTATTCTTAAACAGGCTCTCCGAAAAAGCGGTTTTCCCGATGATGATATTGAAGTTGATGACGTACCCGAAGAAGATTCCGGAGAATTTTATGACCCCGAAGAATATTCCGAAGAAGATATTGAAGAAAATACCGAAATTACTGAAACTCCGGATAATCCGGAAAATGACGGCATAAGCGTTTCCGGCATTGAACCGTATAAAAATAAAATTTCATGGCATAAGTACGCCGGTTCAGCAGTAGCAATGCTTATAGCGGTAATAGGCATATCAAGTGTTGTACTTCTCCACAGAAACATGAATGATGACAACGATTTTGAAATATCAACTCCGCTGTTTATCGAGACTTCCTACGAAGAACCCGAACAGATTACGGAAATAGTTTCCGGTTCATATATAGACAAGGGCTATCGTGCAGGCGGTTTCGACTATGCCAATATAAACGGTTATGAAGGGTCAATACAGTACGGCATGACTACCGCCACTACAACGGCTTATCAGGAAATAATTACCGAAACCGTACTTACAACCACCACTGTTACTATACCTGCAACAGATGCGGAAGTAAGTATATACGAAACTATACCGCCTGTCGAGGAAGTAACCGAAGAAGACCCTGTAATAGTAGTCACTGACCCGCCTGTTACTAATCCGCCTGTAGTAGTCACAACAACAACCACTACCACTACTACAACTACTGTCATTGCAGTTACAACTACTGTTACGGCTGTACAGGATTCTTACGAAACGTCTGCAACAACAACTACAGAAATACCGAAAACTTTCATAAGCGGTATGTATTATGCGGAAATATCCGGTACAGGCGAATACATGGGTTTTGAGTTCCGTACGGACGGCACTCTGACTGTATATTCATTTGACAAATACGGTAATATTATTGCCGGTTCAGAAAAAATTATTGGTTATGCATTTACAGAAAACAGTTTTTCTTTCGGCGAAATTGGTAATGAATCCGGCTGGAAAACCTGTACTGTCTCCGGCGGAACAGATATCGGAAATTTTGCCGTGATATTCCCTGACAATGTATACACTTTCAGTACGGAAGCACCGGTATTTGAAGAACCGGAAGTTTCTATCGAAGGTGTATGGCGTACTTCCGGAACGGATACCGAAAAAATATATACTTTCCACGAAAGTACAAGAAACGGAAGTTATATCATAACCGGCGATAATACTGAAATAACTTTCACTTACGACAGAAACGGTAATGACATTACTTTCTTTTTCGATACAGGTGAATCGACAAAAGCTACTGTAAACGGTAAATCAGTAATATCCGTCTTTGATTTCATATGGGCTGACGGTACTACAGAACACTTCTACAGTAATTAATATAAAGAAATCTCCAATATTCAACCTCCTTATAAAGTCTCCCTGTGAAAGTATTTTTTACAGGGAGATATTTAATTTGACATATTTACATGAATATGTTAAAATAATTCCGTAAGGAGTGATTTTTAAATGAATATTCCGGTTGATTCAAGCAGTGCCGAACCCATATATATACAGATTTACAATGCACTTAAAAATAAAATAATTTCCGGAGCGTTTCCGTATGGTACAAAATTACCGTCAAAACGTTCCCTCGCCCTTGACTGTGGTGTAAGTATAGTCACCATAGAACACGCCTATTCCGTACTACGTGATGAGGATTACTGCGAAACCCGTGAAAGAAGCGGTTATTATGTTACGTACAGTCCGGAGAGAAGTTTTCCGTCGGGAGTGAATACCGGAAAAATTTCCGTGAAAAATACCGGAAATATACCGGTACAGGCGGATATATCATTTTCAGCATTCGCCGGACGTATGCGAAAAGTACTGTCCGATTACGGCGAGAGGGTCTTAATGAAATCAGAATACAATGGCTGTCCGGAACTCCGTGAGGCAATAAGTCTGTACCTCATGAGAAGCAGAAATATTAACGTCAGACCGGAGCAGGTTATAATAGGTTCAGGAGCGGAATATCTGTACGGAATATGCATACAGATGTTAGGCAGGGAACGTATCATAGCCCTTGAAAATCCGTCGTATGAGAAGATAAAGGCTGTCTATACTGCCAACGGTGCTGTATGCGATATGCTTGAAATGGATAATGAGGGAATACTTCCGGAAGAACTCACACGGACAAATGCTTCCGTACTTCACGTGACGCCTTTCAACAGTTTTCCAAGTAACATTACAACATCTGCTGAACGTCGGGAAAAATACATAGAATGGGCGGAAATAAGAAACGCTTATATAATCGAAGACGACTATGATTCCGAATTTATTCTCACCGGAACTGCTCCGGAAACGCTATTTTCCATGTGTCCGGACGGCAAAGTAATATATATAAATACGTTCTCGAAGACGATAGCCCCCTCAATCCGTGCCGGATATATGTTGCTTCCTGAATGCCTGCTCCCTCTTTACAGCGAAAAAACAGGATTCTATTCATGTACTGTGCCGGTACTGGAGCAGTATTTTCTTGCCGACTGGATTAACAGCGGAGATTTTGAACGTAATATTAACCGTATACGTCACCGGAAATTTTCAGGAAAATAGATGTCACCTTAATTTCAGAAAGCAGTTGACAATATAAATTTTCTGTGATATAATATTTTCATAAAAAAATAAAGGAGTTGTTTTTATGTCAGAAAATATTGTATCAAAAAGCAGATTCAGTACAAGGGAAATAGTTATTATAGCTATGTTTTCGGCGATACTGGCAGTATGTTCATGGATTTCCATTCCGACGACTATTCCATTTACGTTACAGACTTTCGGGGTATTCGCTACCATGAGTATCTTAGGCGGAAGAAAAGGTTTTTTTTCGATACTGGTATATATCCTGCTGGGTGCGGTAGGTATGCCTGTATTTTCGGGATTCAGTGCCGGTATATCCGCCCTTACGTCGTATTCAGGGGGTTATATATGGGGATTCATATTCCTTGCCCTGACGTACTGGTGTGCGGAAAAATTTATCGGTAAAAAATTTATAGTACAGGTCATATCGCTTATTGTCGGTATGGCAGTATGCTATCTGTGCGGTACACTATGGTTTATGTATGTCACAAAGAGTACGTTTATATATAGTCTTAGTGCCTGTGTAGTACCGTACTTAACATTCGACGCTCTTAAACTGATACTTGCACTGATTATTTCAGCGAGGGTAAAAAAATATGTCAGAATATAAAATCAGACCGCATCACGCCTTATGTATAAACTTCTTTGAGGGTAAAGGCTACAGTACAAACTTCACCGAAAATATGACCCGTATTATAGAAAATCTACAGAAAAATCCGTTGATAGAAATAACAACCGTTCATGACGTAATATGCAGTAAGTGTCCGTGTACGGACTGTCACGAAAAGGCAACCTCATATGATATGAAAGTTCTTGATATATGCGGAATATCCGGAAAAATCCGGTGGAACGACTTACAGGAAATCATTCATGAAAAAATAATAAGTACCGGTAAACTTCACGAAGTATGCGTTGACTGTCAGTGGTTTTACATATGCGGAAAAAAAGAGACTTAAAACAAGTCTCTTTTTTGCATTTTGCGTGTTAAATTTTCAGAGTTCAATTTCTTTTTTTGTTTCGTCGTAATTTTTTGTAAAAAGTTCCTTAATCTTATTGAAAAGCAAGGTCAGATACCGCATAAACGGTTCTGCTATAATGGAGAAGTTCACACAAAGAAGTATAGCTTTTGTGGACATTCCCTTGATACCGAAGAAGTCGCTTAAAAAAATCATACAGAAAACAAGTCCGATAAGACATAAAACCCACAGTGATATTTTATATACGTTCATTGGACGGCTTATTTCAAACAGTATCATAAGTCCTACCACACATAGAAGTATAGTCGAAGCCGTCGTAATATCCACCTGATTGACGTTATAGGAGTTCCCGAAAAATACCATAGCCGCTACTATGATAGTATCGGTTATGCCTGCCGGACACGCTTTCAGTAAAATGTTAGTCATGAATTTTCCACGTATAATATCTTCATTAGGCATCTGCGACAGTACAAACGCCGGAAGCCCTATCGTAAAAAGACTTATCAGTGAAATCTGTGACGGTTTCAGCGGATAGGCTATCCCGAAACATAACGTAAGTATCGACATTATAAGCGAAAAGATATTTTTCACAAGGAAAAGACTTCCGGAGCGTTCAAGATTGTTTACAACACGTCTGCCCTCCATGACTACATCAGGCATTTTAGCGAAATCGGATTCAAGAAGTACGAGTTGTGAGACCTGTGCCGCCGCCTCACTTCCGGAAGCCATAGCTACAGAACAGTCGGCATCTTTCAGGGCGAGTACATCATTGACGCCGTCGCCTGTCATAGCGACTGTACGCCCCTGTAATTTGAGTGCCTTGACAAATTTTCTTTTCTGGTCAGGCGTTACACGTCCGAAAACCGTATACTGCTGTACGGCGTTGTAAATAGCGGTATCGTTTGTAAGCGTAGAAGCGTCGACGTAATTTTCAGCGTTTGCGATTCCGGCACATCTGGCGACTTCCGAGACGGTAACAGGATTATCACCGGATATTACTTTTATTTCAACACCCTGTTCCGCAAAGAATTTAAACGTTTCCGGAGCGTTTTCACGTATGGGATTGGAAATCAGGATAAAGCATACCGGTATGAAATCGGCTGTGAGTTCCTTACCGTCGGGAGTACCGCCATAACGTCCGAAAACAAGCACTCTATGACCTTTTCTACTGTTTTCGTCAATGATTTTCCGGTGTTGTGGAAGTATTTCCTTTATGACAAATTCCGGAGCTCCGAGAACATACGAACCACTTTCAAAAGTAACGCTACTGTACTTATATCTTGAGGAAAAACCAGTTCTTCCGGTTACATTTCTACCGGCTGGCGTATGGAAGTAGTTTTTAAGAGAAGCCATAGTTTCGTTATCGGAATCCTGTGCGGAAGAAAAATCGCTTAAAAGTCCGTGAAGTTCACCGTCAGAAACGTCTTTCGTAAGCGGTATCACGTCAGCGACAGACATTCTGTTTTCCGTTATAGTACCAGTCTTATCAACGCACAGGACATCTACACGGGCAAGTGTTTCAATGCATTTCATATCATGCACGAGTACTTTACGCATAGCAAGTCTCATAGCACTGATTGCAAGAGTAGTACTCGCTATAAGAAAAAGTCCCTCAGGAATCATGCCTATTACCGCCGCAACCATAGATTGTATACTGTCTTTCATGGGAACGTCATTCAGGGCATACTGCTGATAGAACATTATTATTCCTATCGGGATAATCATAATTCCGGCTATTTTAAGTATGCGGTTAAGGGAACGTATCATTTCAGACTGTTCGCCCTTGCGTGAAACTTTAGCTTTTAAAGTAAGCTGTGATATATATGAATCACTGCCGACATTTTCGAGTTTTGCCCGACACGCTCCGGAGACTACGAAACTTCCCGACATAAGAGTATCACCGGCGGATTTTACTATCTCATCTGCCTCACCGGTCAGGAGCGATTCATTTACAGAAACACTTCCGTCAATTATGACCGCATCCGCACTAATCTGATTACCTGCTCTGAAAATTGCAATATCGTCGAGAACGAGTTCACTGGATTTTACCTGAAATTCCTTACCGTCACGGATTACGGAAGTAACCGGAGCATTAAGCATGGTCAGCTTGTCGAGAGTCTTTTTTGACCGCATTTCCTGAACGATACCAATAAGAGTATTGGCAATGATAATCGGCATGAAAGTCATATCCCTGTAAGAACCATTCACGGCAAGCAGAATCGCCAGTATCAGAAATATGAAATTGAAATATGTGAAAACATTTTCATAAATAATTTCCTTGATGGTCTTTGAGGGAGATTCAACCGGCTTGTTATAGAAACCGTCAGCCATACGCTGTGCAACCTGTCCTGTAGAAAGTCCGGTATCGACAGGCGGATTTATCCGGACTGCCACAGGTTTTTCAATAATTTGTTCGTCTTTTCTTTTCATGTACACACACCTTTCACTGTGATAAGTAACATTATATCATATATATTTTCCGTTTTCAATTACAGGTATGTGATAAATAAATGAAATTTTTTACATATAGCCGTATTTTTTTCTGTTACTGAAAATAAAGAAAACCGTAACGAAAAGTGCAAGGAGTTCCGCAAGAATGATAGATGACCATATGCCATCAAGACCGAATACAAGCGGAATAAGCATAACCATTACTACCTGAAAAAGAAGAGTACGTAAAAATGAAATCATAGCCGATACAAAACCGTTATTAAGTGCGGTAAAGAACGAAGAACCGTATATATTGAATCCGGCAAGCAGGAATGATATAGCATATATCCGGAAAGCGTGTACAGTAAGATTAAATAACTCCGGTTTGTAGCCTACGAATATTTTCGCAAGAGGAGTAGCAATAGCCTGTGAAAGTATGACCATTGCAACCGCTATACACGAGATAATCACGAGACACTTACGGAATATATTTTTGAGTTCAGCGGAATTTTTCGCACCGTAGTTATAGCTTACAACAGGTGCTGAACCTATTGAAAGACCGATAAAAATAGATACAAATATGAAACTTACGTACATAATAACACCGTATGCGGAAACACCGTCTTTGCCGTCCAGACCGGCTTTTTCTGCGTACTTCATAAGCTGACCATTATAAAGCATATTGACAAGCGACATTGAAATATTAGTCATAAGTTCGGAAGAGCCATTAGTACACGTCCGGAAAATAACTGTCTTGTTGAATTTAAACTTTACAAAACGGAGCAGACTTGTATTTTTCCGTGCGAAGTAGAAAAGCGGTATGACTGCCCCTACTATCTGACATAAGGCGGTAGCTAATCCTGCTCCGGTGACACCCCACCGGAATCCCCCTATAAACAGGAAGTCAAAAACCATGTTGGTCACACCGGAAAGTATGGATATTTTCAGACCAGTATCAGGTTTACCGGCGGTAATGAAGAAACTCTGGAATACATTCTGTAACATGAAAAACGGTACTGCACATATCAGGATTCTGCCGTATTTCAGACAGTAATCAAGCATTTCCGCCGACGCTCCCATAAGAATCGCCACCGGTTTAAGTAAAATGAATCCGATAACCGAAAGTATAACGCCGGTTATAATGTTTGCGGATACTATCATAGTAAAATACTGGTTGGCGAGTTCTTTTTTACCCTCGCCGAAAGTTTTCGCAACTATAGCACTTCCGCCGGTACCGAACATGAATCCCAACGAACCGAACGCCATAAGCAACGGCATTATGAAATTGACACTCGCAAAAGCCGTATCGCCTGCATAGTTCGATACAAAAAGACCGTCCACAACGCCGTACACTGACGTGAAAACCATCATTATTATCGACGGCAGACAAAATGTCAGAAGTTTTTTAGTAGTAAAATGTTCTGAAATCTGAATTTTCATTGTTATGTAAATCCTTTCTTAGAAATAAAAAAAACTGCTGTACTCACAGAATACAGCAGAAAAAACGGACTTATTACTTTTTACTGAAAAGACCGTGTTTCTTTTTTTCGTAGGGTTCACTGGTGACGGAAAGTACTTTATAGTCTTCCTTTTCGATTACATCACGCAGTAAAGCCTCATCGGGTACTGATTCTGAAATTATTTCCGTTTCGCCTTTTTTGTGGGAAGATGTGATATTTTCGGTAACAAATGCACGGCTTACGGCATTGTTCACGTGCTTTTCGCACATACCGCACATCATGCCTTCGATTTTTACAATAGTTCTGAACATAAAAAACACTCCTTTTAAGATATTATAACAGTATAATGATTATATATCATTTATTAAATTTTGTCAAGCAGAAAAACATAAATTATGTATTTATGGGAATTTTTGTAATATACGCACAAAATATAAGGTTATATAGGTGAAAAAAATACGCTCTCTTAACCATTAAGAAAGCGTATTTTCAAAAAATATTGATTTCTGAAATCAATTAATGTATAATATTATTCAGAGATGAGTGCGAGAGTATCTCTTGCGATAAGGAGTTCTTCATTAGTCGGAACAACCCATACTTCAACTTTAGAGTCTTCAGCGGAAATCTTCTTAAGCTGACCTCTCAAACCGTCGTTAGCGGATTTATCAAGTTTTATGCCGAAAAATTCCATATTTTCGCATACGTTTGCCCTTACGTCGTAAGCATTTTCGCCGATACCGCCGGTAAAGAGTATAGCGTCAAGACCGTTCATGGCGGCAGCGTATGAACCGATATACTTCTTTATCTCGTAAACAAGCATATCTGAAACGAGTTTTGCCCTGTCGTTACCGTGTTCGGCAGCGTTTGTAATGTCACGGTTATCAGAACCGACACCGGAAACTCCGAGGAAACCTGATTTTTTATTCATGTAGTCACTCATTTCAGCCGGTGAGAAGCCGTGCTTGTCCGCAACGTATGTTACGGCGGATGGGTCAACAGAACCTGTGCGAGTACCCATTACAACGCCGTCAAGAGGAGTGAATCCCATTGAAGTATCAACGGATTTTCCGCCGTCTACAGCGGTTATTGAAGAACCGTTACCGAGGTGACAGGATACAATTTTAAGGTCTTTGATGTCTTTTCCCATAGCCTCTGCGAGTGCAGAAGATACAAAACGGTGTGATGTTCCGTGGAAACCATACTTTCTTACATGAAGATTTGCATAGTCATCATACGGAAGTCCGAACATATAAGCCTTAGGGGGCATGGTCTGGTGGAAAGCGGTATCGAATACTGCAACCTGTGGAACACCTTCGGGGATAACGTTCTTGCAGGCACGGAGTGCGAGTGCGTGGGCGTGATTGTGTACCGGTGCGAGTTCACGGAGTTCGTCAATTTTGTCAATGATTTCGTCAGTAACGAGTACTGACTTGTCAAAAACATCAGCACCCTGAACGATTCTGTGACCTACTGCGGAAATCTCGTCCATACTGTCAATAACTTTGGCATCTCCGGAAGTGAGAGCCTCAACGAGTTTCATGAAAGCCTCCGTATGTGTGGGGAAATTGCAGTCAGCCTCAAAAGCTCTGCCGTCACCGGTCTTGTGTGAGATGTGACCATCAATACCGATTCTGTCGCAATTACCCTTTGCGATAACGCTTTCGTCGTCCATGTTGATGAGCTGGTACTTCAATGAAGAACTTCCGGCATTTACAACTAAGATAATCATAAATATAACATTCCTTTCATTTAATGTATGCATATATAATTATATACTTTTTTCTGTAAAATGCAAGGGGTTTCGGAAAATTTTTTATGTTAATTTTATAAAATAAGAAAAAAGTAAACAAATGATTACAGAAAATAAAAAAATATTATGTACAATAAATGAAAATTTATCTGTAATCATTGAAATTTTTGAAAAGAGGTAGTAAAATGAAAATCAGTGGTATTATATGCGAGTACAATCCGTTCCATAACGGACACTTACATCATATACGTGAAACACGTAAAAAAGGGGCTACACATATAGTTGCCGTAATGAGCGGAAATTTTGTACAGCGTGGTGACGTTGCCATTATGGACAAACTCGAAAGAGCCAAACTGGCAGTACGTTCCGGCGTCGATTTGGTTATAGAATTGCCTGTACAGTATTGTCTTTCTTCTGCCGAAAATTTTGCGGCGGGTGCTGTATGGTTGCTTGAATCGCTTGGGGTAGTCAATGAATTGTCATTCGGTAGCGAATGCGGTAACATAGTTCAGTTATGCGTTGCCATGAAAAGTCTGCAATCCGTAGCAATGTCACATCATGACGAGATAATAAATATAATGGAAAAGGGTTATACTTATCCTAAGGCTATAAGTTCCATACTTAACGGCATTGACCCTAAATCAGCTTCAATAATAGCCGAACCGAATAACCTGCTCGCTATAGAGTATCTCAACGCTATGGTGCGATTTTCGTCGAAAATGAAAGCATTTACTGTAAAAAGAATCGGAACGGCACACGACGGTACGGCTATATCGGGAAATATAACAAGTGCGTCAGATATAAGAAGCCGTATAGTAAACGAAAACAGTATGCGACTTGTAAGGCGTTATATGCCACCCATATGGACAGAAGCTATTATTGAATCCATGCAGAACGGCAGTATTTCTTCAATCGAAAGACTTGAAAGAACTATACTGTATAAACTCCGGACTTCCACACCGGAGGAAATAGCTATGATAAATGATGTAGGTCAGGGACTGGAACACAGAATATACAGTGCAAGAATGTCCGGCTCTCTTGACGAACTCTTCTTTATGATAAAGACAAAACGTTATACTATGGCACGCATAAGACGTATAATACTTTCGATACTTCTTGGAATAACTCAGGAAGATATGCGTTATCTTCCGCCTTATGGCAGAATACTTGCATTCAATGAAAAGGGACGGGAAATACTTTCACAGGCTAAGGGGAAAACTACTATACCGTATGCGGCATCTATAGCCAAACTCTCACGGATAAGCGAAACAGCAGGACGTTTCGCAGAAGTTGAAATGCGTGCTTCAGATGTGTACGGTCTTTCACTTGAAACGGTGACTTCCGCCCAGAAGGATTACAGGGCAAAAATTATGATAGATATGGAGTAAAAAATGTTGACCAAATTTCTGAAAACCACCGCAACCGCTATTGTTGCAACAGTAATGTTCACGTCATGCGGAAGCAGGGTAAGTATTATGAACAGTTCCACGGAAGCCGATGCGGAAACTATATCTTCAGACGGCAGTTACATTGAAATTGAAGAATACAAGAATCAGGAATCTATTGAACCTGAAAAACTTATTGAAAAGAAAATCAGCAGAAAACCTGATACAGAAACCAAAACTACAACAAACACTGAAATACAACCGGAAACTGAACCGGCTACTGTTTATATCCAGCCGGAATATAATTACGAACTTCCGACAAAAGCTGTGATAGACGGTTTCAAGACCGTTATGCAGAATCCGGAACTTCCTACCGGTTGCGAGATTACCGCCCTCACACAGACACTTAATTTCCTCGGTTTCGACGTCGATAAGGTAACAATGTGCGATAAGTACATGAATACCGACTGGAAAGGCGAATATACCATGAATCAGTGTTATATAGGTGACCCTAAATCATATTCAGGTTATGGATGTAGTTCGCCGGTAATATGCAAATCGGCAAGAAGATACTTCCGTGTGGAAAAATCTGACTGCTACCCCGTCGACTTATCCGGAACTGATTTTCAGGATTTATTCTATCAGATTGACCAAGGCAGACCTGTTATAGTATGGGCTACAATGTACCTCATGAATACAGAGCCTAAATATCAGTATACCGCCAAAAACGGTGAAGAAATGTGGTTCTGTACGTATCAGCACTGTTTAACTCTTTACGGTTATGACCTCGACGAAAAAATTGTATATGTCGCTGACCCTCTTGTAGGAAACACAACGTATCCGCTTGAAAAGTTTGAAAAAATATACGATATACTCGGTAAACAGGCAGTAATAATATACGGTGATGCCGAAAATGGTCTGAACGCTCCGCCGAAACCTGTCACACGGTCAGGCGAACAGGAAACTACTACCGAAACTACTACGGAAGAAACTACTGAAATTACTACAGAACCGGAAACAATTCCGGAAACTGAACCGGAAATAATTCCTGAACCTGAAACAGTTCCCGAACCTGCTCCGGAAACTCCGCCGGAAGTTATTCCTGAACCTGAAACTGTTCCGGAAATTGTTCCCGAACCTGAAACTGAACCCGAAACAGAACCTCAACCGGAAGAAGACGTACCACCGGAAGAATCCGGAACTGAAAATCAGGAAACGGAAGAAAACAATGATTAAAGGTATAATATTTGACCTCGACGGAACACTTATAGATTCTATGAATGTATGGTGCGAAACTGACCGTATTTTCCTTAAGGAAAACGGTGTGGAAAATCCGCCGGAAGATATTTCGGAACGTGTCAAGAAACTGACTGTCGATAAATCCGCTGAATTGTTCATAAAGGAGTTCGGGCTTGAATGTTCCATAAATTATATTATAAAGCGTATTGAAGAAATAGTACAGCACGAATATTTTTATAAAATTCCGCTGAAAAAAGGCGTTCCGGAACTTCTTGACTTTCTTGACAGTAAAAGTATTCCCTACGGTGTTGCGACGGTAACATATAAAAATCTTGCGGAAGCTGTCCTGAAACGTCACGGAATATCAGACAGACTTAAATTTCTGCTTACATCTGCCGATTTCCCACAAGGGAAAAAAACTCCGGATATGTATATAAGATGTGCGGAAATTATGGGATTAGCTCCGGAAAATGTACTTATTGCAGAAGATTCACTGCACTGTATCGAAACAGCAGTCAGTGCCGGATTTCTGACAGCCGGTGTATATGACAGTTTTTCAGAAAATGACATGGGAAATATAATCAGGATTTCAGATTATTACTTCAATGAAATATCTGAAATAAAAGATATTATTTAAGGCGGACTAGGTTCGCCTGATTTTGTATAAGGACGTGATATTATGAAAAAAGTTATGGTAGGCATGAGTGGTGGTGTAGACAGTTCTGTATCTGCACTTCTCCTGAGGGAACAGGGTTACGAAGTAATGGGTGTAACTCTTAAACTTTTCGGCGACGAAGACATAGTACAAGCCGAAAAGGATGGCAAAACCTGTTGTGCATTATCGGACGTGGAAGACGCAAGAAGTGTAGCGTATCGGTTAGGATTTGAACATCTTGTATTCAATTTCAGGGATTGCTTTAAAAAAAGAGTCATGGAAAATTTTGTCAGTACGTACCTCGCCGGACGTACACCGAATCCGTGTATAGAGTGTAACAGACACGTAAAATTTGATAAAATGTTACGTCGGGCGTTGGAACTCGATTACGACTACATAGCCACCGGACATTATGCAATCAACGAATACGACGAAAAAACCGGACGTTATTTACTGAAACGTCCGAAAGACCGCAGTAAAGACCAGACTTACGTATTATACTCTCTCACACAGGAACAGTTAAAACATATAATTTTCCCACTCGGAAGCCTCGAAAAACCGGAAGTCCGTAAAATAGCCGAAAATGCCGGTTTAGTGAACTCCGATAAGCCTGACAGTCAGGACATATGTTTTGTACCCGACGGCGATTACGTTTCATTCATAGAAAAATTCACAGGGAAAAATGTTCCACATGGAACATTTACGGACATCAACGGAAAATTTCTCGGCGAACATAAGGGCATAATAAATTATACGATAGGTCAGCGGAAAGGTTTAGGAATATCCCTCGGCAGACCGGCGTATGTGGTAAGCAAGAATATCACGACAAATTCTGTTGTACTCGGCGAAGAAAAGGATTTATATACAGATTCGCTGATTGCCGAAGATGTCAACTTAATATCCGTACCGGAAATAACCATTCCGATAAGAGTTACCGCAAAAACACGATACAGTCAGAAAGAACAACCGGCGATTGTCTCGTACCTTGGTAATGGTGAGTATCTCGTCCAGTTTGACCAGCCACAGAGAGCGATTACAAGCGGACAGGCGGTAGTTTTCTATAATGATGATGTAGTAGTCGGCGGAGGTACTATAAAATGACGGAATACAAATACGAAAAACTCACTGAAAAAATATACGTCTGTGCAAGTACAGAACACCGTTTCGGTACAGACGCATTTTTACTGACAGATTTTTCACAGTATCGCCGAAAGGATAAAGTCTGTGACCTCGGGACAGGTTGCGGAATTATTCCGCTTATCATGCAGAAAAAATTTCCGCCGGAAATAATATACGCCGTCGATATTCAGGAAAGTGCAGTTGAACAGTTAAAAGCCGGTATAGAAAAAAGTGAGGTCAGAAATATAATTCCTGTATGTGCTGACTTAAAAAATCTGTGGGAAGATGCCCCTGTAGGACGGCTTGACCTCGTGACCTGTAATCCGCCGTATAAGGCAGTAAATTCCGGTTTTGAAAGTACAATAACCGCACAGAAAATAGCACGTCACGAGATTATGTGCAATATAGATGATGTCTGTCGGAGTGGGGAAAAGTTACTTAAATTCGGTGGGAGATTATGTCTGTGTAACCGTCCGGAACGCCTTGCGGATGTCATATGTGCTATGCGGAATAACAACATAGAACCGAAAAGAATACGATTTGTTTCAAAGAATCCGGAAACTGCACCGTGGTTGTTTCTGATAGAGGGGAAAAAGGGTTCTAAACCGTTCATGCAGATTGAAACACAATTATATATCCGTAATGAGAACGGATTTTCGGACGAACTGCAAAGAATCTACAGTATGGGAAAGGAATAATTTATGAGTGGTATATTTTACGTGATAGGTACGCCTATAGGAAACCTTGATGATATAACAATCCGACAGCTTGACACTTTACAGAATGTAGATTTTATATGTGCGGAAGATACAAGAGTAACGCTTAAACTACTGAATCATTACGAGATAAAAAAGCAACTTGTCAGCTTTCACGAACACAGTACGAAAGCCGACACACAACGTATTATAGACCGTCTCATGAACGGCGAAAACTGTGGAATCGTCACAGATGCCGGAATGCCATGTATTTCCGACCCTGGTGAAGTATTAGTAAAATTATGTGCGGAAAACGGTATAGAAGTAAAGGTAGTCCCTGGGGCGAGTGCGGTAGTATCAGCAGTAGCGGTATCCGGACTTGATACGAGACGTTTTATGTTTGAAGGTTTTTTACCGGTCAGTAAGAAAGAACGTTCAGAACGTTTAGAAATCCTGAAAGACGAGACCGGACTTATAGTATTTTACGAAGCCCCGCATAAATTAAGGAATACACTGTCGGGATTAGCGGAATTTTTCGGTACGGACAGAAAAATATCATTGTGTCGGGAACTGACAAAAATTCATGAAGAAGTATTGCGAATGACGTTAGGCGAAGCAGTAGACTACTACAAAATAAACGAACCTCGTGGAGAATTTGTATTAGTCATGGAGGGTAAAAGTAAATCGGACGAAAAAATAACTCTTGAAAGTGCTATGGAGCAGGTCAGGAAACTGGTTGAAATGGGTGAAAAACCTACAGAAGCGTGTAAGGCAGTCGCAAAGGAATCGGGATTCAAAAAGAGCGAATTATATTCCGCATTCTGTAATGATTAAAACAGATAATTTTAAGATTACGTAAAAAGTGTAAGAATGATGAAAAATGCATAAAATACTTGAAATCCACATAAAAATATGATATAATATAGATAAACCTATGTTAAGAAAATAAAGGGAGGATTTCAATATGATTTGCGATTTACATTGTCACACAAAACTTTCCGATGGCTCTATGGGCATTGAAGATATTATAGCACAGGCAAAGCGTACTGGTATAGACTGGCTGTCCATTACCGACCACGATACAATGGCGTCATTTTCGAGGGCGAGTATACTCGGTGAACGTGCCGGAGTAAATATTCTTAAAGGGGTAGAGCTTTCTGCATGGGACAAGAAACGAGGAAGAAAAGTTCACATACTCTGTTATGCACCACGTAAACCCGACCGATTGGAAGTATTATGTTTCAAGTCGTGCGAGATAAGAAAAGAATGCTCCAAAGAAATGATAGCCAAAGTCATGGAAAAATACCCGATAACACTTGAAAGTATTCTGAAACATACTACAGCATCCAAAAGCATTTTCAAACAACATATAATGCGTGCGCTTATTGATTACGGTTATGCACTTGAATTTTATGGCAGTCTCGACAGCGAATTATTCAATCGTGAAACAGGTTCATGTTACGTAGAGCGTGAATATCCTGACGTGAATTTTGTCATTGATTTGATTCATACCGCCAAGGGAGTAGCGGTAATGGCACACCCTGCACTTTACGACAGTATAGAACTTCTCGACGAACTCGCACAGAAAGGTAAAATAGACGGCGTAGAAGTAAACCACTGGTCAGCGGACGAAAACTACAGAAAAGAATTATCCGCTATTGCAGAGCGTTATGACCTCATACAGACAGGCGGTTCAGATTTCCACGGACTTTACAACAACGTCCCGACACATTTAGGTAGCGAAACCACCTCAAAGGAAAATCTTGACAGAATACTTAAACTTTCCGCAAAAATGAAATAGGAGACTTTTTTAAAAATATGGACGTCAAAATAATACCGCTGATTATTTCAATCGGATTGCTTTTTATATTCATTGCACCGGCGACTATGGGTATATTAAATATCGGAAATGCCGTTGGTATAATAGTATCGGGATTCATGACCGGAATTTTTATATTCTGGAAACCGTTCACGGAATTTATCCGGAAAATATGGAATACTTCCGCCGGAAAAATAACCATCATTGCAGTGACCTTTATTTTAAGTATATGCGTTATACTGGCTGTAGTCATAAGTATTTTCATGATAAAATCGGCAGATGACCCACCACCGAATGAAAATACTACTCTTGTAGTGTTAGGTTGTAAAGTCAAGAACGGCAGACCAAGTTTAATGTTAAAACGCCGTCTTGACTGTGCATTTGAATATCTTTCGGAACACGAAAACGTCAGTGTGATTGTTTCGGGTGGTCAGGGCAGTGACGAGATTATAAGTGAGGCACAATGCATGAAAGAATATCTCACTGAAACGGGTATATCTCCAGAGCGTATTTTCATGGAAGACAAATCTACAAATACAGAGGAAAATTTAAAATTTTCACAGGAAATAATATCTCGTGAAGGACTTCCGGAAAAAATAACCCTCGTCACAGATTCGTTTCACCAGTGCAGAGCGGAGATGTTAGCGGAAAATATCGGCATAAAACCGTATAATATATCCGGATATACAAGCTGGTATATAGTCCCGACGTACTGGGTACGTGAATGGTTCGGGATAGCTTATTACTTTATTTTCAGATAAATTTTTTATTATAATTCACATACGGAACGCAAAAAAAAGACTGTCATTTCTGACAGTCTTTAAAATTTAAAGTTCAATACCGTTAAGTTTAAGGAGTTCCCTTGCGGTGTCGACGGAATCCACACCCACCGAATTTTTGACCGGTGCAAATTCCTTATAGCGTTCCACCTCGTATGGCAGACAGCTTTTCTGAAGATGTACCATGTCAAGAACAAGTGTCTCGAATTTATAACCGTTAGGCTCTTCCGGATTGATTAATTCACCGTTATCGTCCATATACGGAATTTTTTTCTTCACGACGTGTACAGGCATTTTTTCGGAAACAATTTCCTCAAGCCTGTCCACACTGAAAAGATAGTTAAGAATAACGCCGTATTTATAAGCAAGTCCGCCATCATCAGTACGGAGTTCACGCATTTCTTCTGTCATCTCGTAGTATTCCACGATAGAGGGCTTACCATCTTCAAGACACAATACACCTACTCTTTCGTCGGGTGAAGCCTTGCTTACTACCTTACTTCCGGACTGGCTACCGGAATCAATAACAGCACCTATAAAACAAGGGTCAGCGATTTGTTGAAGAACGTTATCCACTGCAAAAACATTTATCCATTCGATACCGTTTTCCTTAATATCTTCAAGGAATCCTGCACGGACTATCGACGAAAACCAACCGCCATTACCGTTAGGCGATATGGATATATCAGATTTACTTTCCATGTAAATTTTTCCGTTGAAGTCAACAGAGGGTGCCATATCCTGAATAAAAAATTTAATATAATTTTTATCGTAACCGAAGTATTTCTTTTCTTCAAAGAAATTCATTGTATCATCATTATTTTTTTCGCTTGTCATGATGTAAAGCGGTACATATACGCCGGTATCTGCGACTACTTTCAGCAGATTATTTATCAGACACTCAAAAATATAGAGTTCTTTTGTAACGCCTATATCGTACATACCCTTAGGCTTTTCAAAGCCGAGACGTGTTCCCTGTCCCCCTGCAAGAAGTACCGTCGCAACCTTACCATTTTTTATAGCTTCCGCACCTTTAGTATAATATTTTTCCCTGTTTTTTTCAATATCTTCAATAGTAACCGCACCAAGCGGTGAAAACCTACCTCTTTTTGAAGAATGTCTGTTTTCAACATTTATATTTTCCAGTACGGAAAAATCAATCAGTTCAATCTGTGAGAGTAAATTTTTTCTGTCGCCGTCGTCGAGTTCGTCATAGTACGCCAATATATGTTCCTGACCGTATTTCAGCAATATTTTTTCAGCTGTATCAAATGTCATTGACACAAACCCCCTTTAATTTGTACTTTTCTGAATATTATATCATATTAAACAGTTTTCGTCAATAGGATTATAACAATTTATACAAATATTATTCACATAAGCAGTATCATTAAACAATTTTATGAAATTACAACAAATTACCATGTTGAAAGATGTTCATGTTGCAAACTGACTGTTATATAATTCAGAATAATAACCGCCTGTTTTCATAAGTTCGTTATGATTACCCTGTTCGATAATATTTCCGTTTTTCATAACAAGAATTATATCGGAATTTTTAATAGTCGAAAGTCTGTGTGCGATAATGAAACTCGTCCTGCCCTGCATGAGTTTTGTAAAGGCTTTCTGTATGCGGTGTTCTGTACGTAAGTCAATGGAACTTGTAGCCTCGTCAAGAATAAGCATAGGCGGACTCATAAGCATTATACGGGCTATACAGATAAGCTGTTTCTGACCCTGTGAAAGTCCGCTGTCCTCGCTTATTATGGTGTCGTAACCGTCCGGAAGTCTCTTTATGAATCCGTGTGCATAGACTGCCTTAGAGGCTTCAATAACCTGCTCCCGACTGGCTTCGGGCATACCGTATGAAATATTTTCGGCGACTGTACCGGTAAAAATCCACGTATCCTGTAAAACCATACCGAACTGACTTCTAAGACTGTCACGAGTTATATCGTCTATATTTTTTCCGGAAACGATTATTTTTCCGCTGTCGATGTCATAGAAACGCAGTAAAAGATTTATAATAGTCGATTTCCCACAACCTGTCTGACCTACTATGGCAACTTTCTGACCGGCTTTAACATCAAGAGTGAAGTTTCTGATTAACTCAACTTCCGGATTATATGAAAATCTTACGTTCTTAAATTCAAGAGTACCGTCGGAAGAAGTCATAATTTCCTTGCCGGAATCGTCGGGAACTTCCTGCTCTTCCAGTACGCTGAAAACACGTTGTGCGGAAGCTATAGCGTTCTGTAATTCAGCGAATACGCCGGAAATTTCATTGAAAGGTTTAGTATACTGATTCGCAAACGACAGAAAACTTGTCAGTTTACCGACGGTCATAGCACCTATGAAACTTACTGAACCGGTAACGCCTAACGCTCCGAGAAGTCCTATAACCGCATAAATCATACCATTGACAAATCTTGTAACCGGATTATTTATTGAACTTAAAAAAGTTGCCTTTGTACCTATTTTTCCGTAATCCTTGTTTATCTGGTCAAAACGTTCCATAGCCTTGCCCTCATAGACAAACGCCTTTAAAATTTTCTGATTACCGGTCATTTCCTCGGAAAGTCCTACCATATCGCCACGCAGTTTAGACTGTTTCATGTACGAATCGTGTGAGGCTTTTGTTATCTTGGAAGCGGTTATGAATGAAATAGGGGTCATTATTACAACTATAATGGCTATCCTGAAATTTATGAACATCATAAAAATAAGCGTACCGATAATAGTCATCACACTGCTGAAAAACTGCGTGAAACCTTGTAAGAGACCGTCGGAAACAATTTCAATATCGTTTATAACTCGGCTTGTGAGTTCACCTTTTGTATGACCATCAATGTATTTAAGAGGTACTCTTTCAAGTTTATTGAAAATATCCGCACGCAAATCACGTATAGTAAGAAATGCAAGTTTATTTGTACATAAACTCATAATCCACTGGAAAATACCGCTTGCGGTGACTATAACGGCAAGTTCAGTGACTATTTTTTTCAGGTCATTGAAATCGACATTTCCCTTAGCTATGCAACAGTCGACGGCATCGCCAATGAAGACCGGTACTAAAAGAGACAAACCTACACCGGCTACAGCAAAAATAATTGTACTCACCAGATAGGCTATATAAGGACGGGCATACGAAATGATTCTTTTAAGAGTATCGGACATTATACGCCCTCCTTTTCGTTCATTTGTGATTTATATATTTCACTGTAGATTTCGCAGGTTTTCAGTAATTCTTCGTGCGTACCCATTCCGACTGCCTCACCGTCGTCCATGACAATAATCTTGTCGGCGTCCTTAAGTGAAGTGGTACGTTGTGAAATCATTATAACAGTAGTATCAGGCATATCATTTTTAAGAGCCTTACGGAGTGCAAGGTCTGTAGCGTAGTCTAAAGCACTTGTTGAATCGTCAAGAATAAGTATATCCGGATTTCCGACAATTGCACGTGCTATAGAAATTCTCTGTTTCTGACCGCCTGAAAGATTTTTACCCCCCTGTGAAATATTGGTGTCAAGACCATTCGGCATTTTTTCGACGAACTCCCACGCCTGAGCGGTCTTCAAAGCTGAAATAATTTCCTCGTCTGTAGCTGACTGCTTATGCCACTTCATGTTATCACGGACTGTACCGGTAAACAGTACAGCTTTTTGAGGTACTAAACCGATAGTCTTTCTTAACTCGCTGAAATTGTAGTTGTATACGTCAACGCCGGAAATTAAAATCTCACCTTCGGTTGCACGATAGAAACAAGGTATCAGATTTGCAAGAGTAGATTTACCGCTACCAGTACCGCCTATGATTCCTAACATCTTACCCCTTTCGAGTGTGAAAGATATATTTTTTATGGAGTGGTCACCGGCAGTATCGTATGAAAACGATACGTTTTTAAATTCGATAATATTTCTGTAGTCTTTGTGGTCTGCGGTTTTTTCGTTACCGCCGGATTTTTCGGGTTGTATGGCGAAAACTTCGCTGATACGGTTTGCGGAAGCGAATGCCTTTGTGAACGTAACAATCAGATTTGCAAGGACTATAAGTGCAAGTAAAATCTGTGTCATGTAGTTGGTAAATTCCGTGAGTTCGCCTTGTGTCAGATAGTCTGTGTCAATCCGTACTCCACCGAACCACAAAATAAATACTATACCTAAATTCATTACCATAAACGAAAACGGATTCAGAATTGATGATATTCTGCCGACTGCTATGGAACTTTCTGCAATATCGTCTACAGATTTTCTGAAATCGTCAATTTCTTCCTGCTGTCTGGAAAATGCCCTTATAACTCTTGCACCCTCTAAATTTTCACGTGTAAGAAGTGATGCCCTGTCAAGATTTTTCTGTGTAGTCTTGTACATGGGTACGGTCTTATGCATTACCGATACTATAACGATAGTCGTCAGGACGGCTACAACAAGGAATATAAGCGAAAGTTTCAAATCAATCATCATAGCCCTGACCATTGCACCTATAACAAGAAACGGTGAACGTGTAGCAAGTCTTATGAACATATTCACGCCGTTCTGTACGGTGTTTGAATCATTCGTCAGACGGTTTATAAGCGACGCTGTACCTACTTTATCGATATTTGTATATGACAGTGAATTTATATGTTTATATAAATCAGTTCTAAGTTCAGTTCCGAAACCGTATGCACATCTGGAAGCAAGTAACTGACAAGTCAATGCGAATCCAAGCCCACAGAATCCCAGTAATATAATAAGTCCGGACATTTTGAGTATATATTTTGTATCATTGTTTTCTATGCCTATGTCGATAATCTTCGCCATGACGTGTGGTACAGTCAGTTCAAATATAGCTTCAAGGAGTTTGAAAAAAGGTCCGAAAACGAGTTCTTTTTTATAATTCCTTAAATATTTCAGTAACTTTTTCATGATACACCTTTTTTTCAGAAATCTATATCCATAAATTCAATGAGACGGTCACAGGCTACACTGTAACTTATATACCAGCTGTCATTAATCTGAAAAACAGAAGCCGGTTCAGCGACAAAAGTTTCTTCATTCAAATCGTTCTTATAGAACGGTATTTCACACATATAACCGTCAGTGATATTCAGACCTAAATCGGCGTTAATCTGTGCGATTTCTTCGACAGTATAGTGTTCAACGGTATCTTCATTTATGCTTACTGACCACGGGTCACTGGCACTCTGATTATAGTTATCCATTATATCGTGAATATTATCCACAGAACCCTTTATAGCGGACATTACATTTTCCTTTGAAAACATATCCTCTACGAGTGTTTCGGATTCGCCGAGGTTATTTTTGAGATACTCTTTCATATAGGAATCGAAAGCGGTTATTTCGTCCGGACAGAAAAGAGTGTACACCGCATCTGCATTGCCGTCGATATATGCCTGATGATAAGCATTTAATATTGACATATAGTCAACAGAATTTTCAGACGGATTTTCCGTTGTATCTTCGGAAGCAGTTTCGGTTGTATCTTCGGTTACATCTTCCGTGGTAATTTCTTCCGGAACAGTAGTACTTTCCGGAACAATCTCATCAGTTGTTGAAGCGTCTGAAATAACGGAAACCTGACTGTCTTCTTCAGGTTTTTTTGCGTCACAGCCCATAACAGCCGTAAAAGTCATGCACGTCAGCAGACAGATTACGTATTTTGTTAAATTTTTCATGGTTTTAAAATCTCCTTGTAATTAATCTGTAAGTTATATTATACTATTATATCCGGATACAGTCAATTAAAATATTGCGTTAATCCGGTGAAAGTTATATTTTTTGTATATAATTTACAGTTTTTTCAGAAAAAAACTACCGGACATCTTAAAATATCCGGTAGTATGGAATTATATTTCTGTTATGTCAATAAGTTCAACGTCGTTGATAGTCCGTCCGGATTCAAGGACTTTCGCAAGAGATTTAGCGGTATCTATAGCCGTGAGACTACATATTGAACGTTCTATAGACTTTCTACGCATTTTAACACTGTCACGTTCCGGAAGTCTGCCCTTTGCGGAAGTCGATATTACGTAATTTATCTTACCGCTTTCGAGTAATGTCACAACATTCGGTTCACCGTCGGAAATCTTGCGTACCAGATTGGAAGCTATCATGTTTCTTGTCAGTACGCTCTGTGTGCCGGAAGTCGCATAGAGTTCAAAGCCCATACGTTCAAATTTATCGGCAATAGGTAATATTTCCTGTTTATCGGTATCACGTACTGAAATAAGTACACCGCCTTCACGTTTTAAGTCAAAACCTGCTCCTATGAGACCTTTTAAAAGTGCGTCTTCTAAGTTTCTTCCTATACCGAGACATTCACCTGTAGACTTCATTTCAGGTCCTAACATTGTATCGACGTCGGTGAGCTTTTCAAAACTGAATACCGGTACTTTTACCGCAACATAATCACCAGCCGGATAAAGTCCGCTCTGATAGCCCATATCTTTCAGCTTTGCCCCGAACATTATTTTAGTAGCAATATCTACCATAGGTATACCAGTAACTTTACTTATATACGGTACTGTACGTGAAGAACGTGGATTTACTTCGATTACGTACACTTCATGATTATATACGACATACTGAATATTTACCAGTCCTATAACATTGAGTTCCTTTGCGAGTTTTCTTGTATACTCAACAATTATACGCTTTATTCTGTCGGAAAGATGTTGTGCCGGATATATTGAAATCGAGTCACCGGAATGTACTCCTGCACGTTCAATGTGTTCCATGATACCAGGGATAAGGAAGTCTTCACCGTCACAGATAGCATCTACTTCAACTTCCGTACCCATCATGTACTTATCGATAAGTACCGGATTTTCAATCATATGACTTGTGATAATTCCCATATACTCTATGACATCAGCCTTTGAATGTGCTATAATCATATTCTGACCGCCTAAAACATATGACGGTCTAAGAAGTACCGGATATCCGAGACTTTCGGCAGAAATTACAGCTTCTTCGGTAGTCATGACCGTATGTCCCTGCGGACGTGGTATACCACATTTTTCAAGTATCTCGTCAAAACGTTCCCTGTCCTCTGCGGCATCAATCATATCGGCAGATGTTCCGAGAATATTTACGCCCATATCCGAAAGATGACGAGTTAATTTTATAGCGGTCTGTCCGCCGAACTGTACAACAACACCGTATGGCTTTTCGGTCTCTATAATGGATTCAACATCTTCTTTTGTGAGAGGGTCAAAATACAGTCTGTCACCGGTGTCGAAATCCGTGGAGACTGTTTCCGGATTATTGTTACATATTACTGCTTCGTATCCTAATTCTTTCAACGTCCATACACAATGTACTGAACAATAGTCAAATTCGATACCCTGACCGATTCTTATAGGTCCTGAACCGAATACTATTACTTTTTTCTTGCCGGTGTTCTGACGCTCTATAAACTGGAGTGCTTCGTTTTCTTCGTCGAAAGTAGAGTAAAAATATGGAGTTTCAGCCTTAAATTCGCCTGCACACGTATCAACCATTTTATAGACAGCATGTTTTTTTATCGGACACTTCTGACCGGATATTCTTTCAATGGTACTGTCAAGATAACCATACTGTTTAGCGGTATTGTACTTTTCTTCCGTAAGCTGACCGTCAGAAAGCCACTTTTCCAACTCGACAAGATTCAGTAATTTGTACAAAAACCAGTTGTCAATCATGGTTATATCGTGGATTTCTTCCGGAGTGATACCACGTTTGAGAGCCTCGAAAACTGTAAAAGAACGTTCGTCGTCTACAATGTGAAGTCTTTCACGGATTTCTTCTGTGGAATACTTTTCCAGTTTTTTAAGATTCATGGTATCAAGTCCCAGTTCTACGGAGCGGACAGCTTTCATAATAGCCTGCTCGAAACTCGTACCGATTGCCATTACTTCGCCGGTAGCTTTCATTTGTGTACCGAGTGTCCTTTTTGCGTAAACGAACTTATCAAATGCCCACTTAGGAAACTTTACTACAACATAATCAAGAGCAGGTTCAAAACAGGCGTAAGTTTTTCCGGTAACCTGATTTATTATCTCGTCGAGTGTATAGCCGACAGCTATTCTTGCGGCGGTTTTGGCTATCGGATAGCCGGTAGCCTTTGAAGCAAGGGCGGAAGAACGTGATACACGGGGATTTACTTCAATAACGGCATATTCAAAACTCGTCGGGTGCAGTGCAAACTGACAGTTACAACCACCCTCAACTTTGAGTTCCTTTATGATATTTATTGCCGATGTTCTTAACATCTGGTATTCCCTGTCCGTAAGCGTGACAGCCGGTGCAATAACTATACTGTCACCGGTATGAACGCCTACAGGGTCAAAATTTTCCATTGAACATACTGTTATAACGTTACCTTTGGCATCACGGATAACTTCAAACTCAATTTCTTTCCAACCGCTTATACATTTTTCAACGAGTATTTGAGTTATCGGCGAAAGTCTTAAACCGTTTGTAGCTATTTCATGGAGTTCTTCCGGATTCTGTGCGATTCCACCACCAGTACCGCCCAGTGTGAATGCCGGTCTGACTATAACCGGATAATCTATTACTTTGGCAAAATCCATAGCATCTTCTACCGTCTCGACTACTTTTGACGGTATACACGGCTCGCCTATTTTTTCCATAGTATCCTTAAATGCTTGTCTGTCCTCTGCCTTATGGATTGTTTCAGGGTCTGCACCGAGTAACTTTACATTATGGGATTCCAAAAAACCCTCTTCCGCCAACTGCATTGATAATGTAAGTCCGGTCTGTCCGCCGAGCGTCGAAAGAACACTGTCGGGCTTTTCGATTTCGATTATACGCTTTACTACGTCAAGTGTAAGAGGTTCAATATAGACTTTGTCAGCCATAGCCTTATCAGTCATGATAGTAGCCGGATTTGAGTTTATCAGAATTACTTCAAGACCCTCTTGTTTCAAGGCTCGACACGCTTGTGTACCGGCGTAATCAAATTCGGCAGCCTGTCCGATTACTATAGGTCCTGAACCGATAACAAGTACTTTTTTAATATCCTTTCTAAGTGGCATAATTACTTTACCTCACTTTCCATAGCACTTATAAACTCGTCGAACAGATACGCCGTATCAAGAGGACCTCCGTGTGCTTCGGGGTGGAACTGTACCGTAAAAGCGTTTACGGCGGTATAGCGTATGCCCTCACAAGTCTTGTCATTGGCGTTTATGTGCGAAACGTGACCTATTTCAGACGGTATACTTTCACCGATTACCGCATAGCCGTGATTCTGACTTGTAACGTATGTCAGACCGCTTTCGAGGTCAATAACAGGCTGATTAGCTCCTCTGTGTCCGTACTTGAGTTTTTCAGTTTTTCCGCCGTTAGCGAGTGCCATAAGCTGATGTCCGAGACAGATTCCGAAAATAGTTATACCGAGTTTCTGAATTTCCTTTATATTCTCGATAATCTGTACATTTTCCGCCGGATTCCCTGGACCGTTAGAAAACATTATACCATCCGGATTTATTTCTTTAACCTGTTCGGCGGTGGTATCTGCCGGAACGACTATCACTTCACAACCTCTGTTGACGAGTTCCTGCCGGATATTTCTTTTATAACCAAAGTCAAAAAGTACTACCTTATACTTAGGACTTTCGCCGGAATATGTGAGAATTTCGCTGTTTGTTACGGATTTTACCGCATTTTTTATCTTAAATGCCCTTACCTTTTCAAGCAGATTTTCTTTATCCGCATAAACGTCTTCGGTGGTTATTATTCCGTTCATAACGCCTGTTTCACGGATAATTCTCGTCAGACTTCTTGTATCGATTCCCGATATGCCGACGATATTATTTTCCGTAAGAAAATCCTTTATATTTCCCTCGCAACGAAAATTTGACGGTATATCACAAGATTCCCTGACAATATAACCTGTCACATAGGAACATGCAGATTCATTGTCCTCATGATTCACACCATAGTTACCGATAAGCGGAAAAGTCTGTGTGACTATCTGACCGTAATAACTCGGGTCAGTAAGCGTTTCCTGATAGCCTGTCAGACCTGTCGTAAAGACTACTTCGCCTATTACAGTACCTTTCGCACCAAGGCTTTTCCCCTCGAATACCTGACCATTAGCAAGCATAAGATAAGCCTTTTCCGATTGATTAAAAAATGACATTTTATCAACCCTTTCAATTAGTTTGAAAATTTATAAAACACAACCACGCCTTTGTGGCTATGAGTTAAACATAATTTTTTACATGAAATTTTCTATATCCTCATCATCATACATACCCTCCGGAAATTCCGAATCTACACGGGCTTTGCCGTCCTTGACGGTATATGTGACATTCACCGGAATATCTTCATAAACGCCCTCCCATACGTAATCAACAGGCTCTGCACTTTCGATATACTCAATAAGTGCCTTTACTGCCGATTCGTACTCCGGAGTGAGTTCTTCAAACGGTGTACCTATTGATGGTCCGCCTGCTCCGTGGTATACATCGAAAAAGAACTTGTTTCCGTTTTCGTCTTCGGCGGTTATATCGTATGAATACATCATTTCCCAGTCTGTGCTTATACTGTCGTTCACGCCGAAACGGCTTCTCACTTTGCCGAAAAACAAGGCATATATTTCCTCACTTGATACAGCACCATAAATCCACTTACCATATCCGGCGAAATTTTCTTCTCTTTCCTCTTCAGTAGAGTTTCTGAACGTATATTTACTCATAATCTTCCTCGCTTTCTGCCGGAAATTCCGAATCTACACGGACTTTTCTGTCCTTGACGGTATACGTTATATTCACCGGAATATCTTCATAGACTCCCTGCCATACATAATCAACAGGCTCAGCACTCTCGATATAGTCAATGAGTGCTTTTTGTGCCTGTTCGTAATCCGGTGTGAGTTCTTCAGACGGTGTGGCAATTGACGAGCCACCTGCTCCGTGATATATTTCAAAAAAGAACCTGTTTCCGCTATCGTCCTCGACAGTAACCGGATATGAATACATCATTTCCCAGTCCGTACTTATACTATCGTTCACACCGAAACGATTTCTTACCTTTCCGAAAAACAAGGCGTATTTTTCGTCAGATGCATTTTCATAAACCCACCTGCCACAGTGTACCGGATTTTCTTTTATTTCCTCGTCGGTGGAAACTCTGAACGTATATTTATTCATAATCTTCCTCGCTTTCTACCGGATATTCCGATGTATAAGCAATGCCGTCCTTTACATTATACTTGACATTTATATCATAATCTTCATAAAAGCCCTGCCATTCGTAATCGGACGGTTCAGCACTCTCAATAAATACAATAAGTTCTTCGGCGACTTTCATATATATTTTTTCCTGCTCCCTGTCTGTACCCATTGGCTTACCGCCGACAGATGCACCACTTGGACCGTGATAGACTTCAAGATAAATTTTATTCTGTCCGTCATCAGCGATAACCCAATAGCTGTACATATTTTCATAGTCGTCAGTTGTATAATCAGGTTCACCGAAAAGCGTTATGAGTTTACCGAAAAAAAGTGCAAACTTTTCATCTGTACAGTCCAAATCATACACACTGCAAAGTTTAGAACAACCGTTCATTTCCAGTGCGGACAATTCTTCTTCAGTTGCTTTTCTGAATTTATACATAAAATCACCTCATTTAAGGTTGATATACTGCGTTATATCGTCCCTCATGCGTATTACCTCACGGCGTGCGGATTTTGCAAAGTCTTTTTCGTCGCACCCCTCTTTCTTGTACGCACACATTACCGCACGTGAAGAATTTACGATAGCTCCGAGACCGTTTTTATCGAAACCACCTTTAAGACCTTCCGCACCTCCACCTTGTGCGCCATACCCAGGGACTAAAAACATCGTATGCGGAAGTCTCTGTCTTAACTCCGTAAGCATTTCCGGATAAGTTGCACCTACTACCGCACCTACTGCCGAGTATCCATATTTTCCGATTGTATCAGCACCCCATTTTTCGCACATATCGCCCATAAGTGCGTAAATAGGTGTACCGTCGTCAAGTTTTCTGTCCTGAAGTTCACCGCTTGACTTATTCGACGTCTTGACAAGTACGTATATCCCCTTATCCTTTTCACGACATACTTTAAGTAAAGGCTCTATGCCGTCCGTACCGAGATAGCCATTTACCGTAAGAGCATCAGCGGAAAACGGTTCTATAACAGTTTCGCCGACAGTCACTTCACCAAGATGTGCATTAGTATAAGCCTCCATAGTAGCACCGATGTCATTTCTTTTGCCGTCTGTGATTACAAACATTCCCTTGCTTTTTGCGTAACTGATAGTCTCCGCAAGGGTCTGTACGCCGTAAAAACCGTACATTTCATAGTACGCTGACTGTGGTTTTATAGCCGGTACTATATCGCAAATTTCGTCGATAATAGCCTTGTTGAAATCGAGTACAGCCCTCGAAGCAGAAAGAAGAGTTTCGCCGGTTTCCTGAATGTGCTTATTACGGATATATTCCGGAACATATTCAAGTTTCGGGTCAAGACCTACTACTGTAGGATTTTTCATTTCAATGATTTTTTCAATAAGTCTGTCAAATGACATAATCAAATCTTTCCTTTCACAAAAAAATTTATAAATTTTCGTATCTTATGACGCCTTTTGAAATCGTCATGAGATTTTTTCCTGTAAGTTCCATACCTTTGAAGACCGTATTTTTTGACTTTGAATGAAGTTTTTCCGGCTGAACAATCCATTTTCTGTTGATGTCGGTAATGATTAAATCGGCAGTTTTTCCTACTGAAATTTCCGGAATTTCAAGACCTAATATTTTTCTTGGATTCACACACATTAACTCAACGACTTTATTCAGGGATATTTCCCCTGTATGATACAGTGCCGTAAGAGTTGCCGACAATGATGTTTCCAGACCTACCACACCATTAGGAGCTTTTTCAAAATCTGCTTTTTCTTCGGGAGCGTGTGGGGCATGGTCAGTGATTATGCAATCAATAGTACCGTCCTTTATAGCGTCGATTATAGCCCTGACATCTTCCGGAGTTCTCAACGGCGGATTCATTCTGTAATCAGCGTCACGCTTTTCAAGAAGTTTGTCAGTAAGCATAAAATAATGTGGTGCGGTCTCGCAGGTGACTTTTATTCCTCGTGATTTTGCAAAACGTATAATTGCGGAACTTCCCTCGGTGCTGACGTGACATATATGTATTCTCGCATTTACAGACGACGCAAGTATTATTTCACGGGCTGTTATGTAGTCTTCGGAAGACCTGTCCATACCTTTTACGCCTAATTTTCGAGAAGTCTCGCCGTTATTCATAATACCGCCGTTTATGATACTCAAATCCTCACAATGTGATGCAACCAGTAAACCGTTTTCGTTGGATTTTTCAAGAGCCTGTCTCATCATTTCAGCGTTTTCGACTGGTCTTCCGTCGTCTGATATGCAGATACAACCGGCATTTTTAAGTGATTCGTAATCACAGAGACCGTCACCACTCATACCGTTAGTTATACATCCTACCGGATAGACTTCAACGCCGGTATCACGTGATTTTTCGATAATATACCGGATTGTTTCCGGATTATCACAAGGCGGTTTTGTATTAGGCATTGCAAGTACTCCGGTAACTCCACCGGCGAGGGCGGAATTACAACCTGTTATTATGTCTTCCTTGTAAGTCAGTCCAGGGTCACGGAAATGTACGTGCATATCGAACAGCGACGGCATAAGGACAAGTCCTGTACCATCAATTGTGCGGTCTGCATTAGTATCAATTTTTTCCGATATTCCGGAAATTTTTCCGTTTTCTATAAGAATATCGGTTATGATGTCTTTTTCCGTATCGACGGCACGTATATTTTTTATCAGTATTTTATTCAAGTTTTATTCCTCCTGTTGTTGATATGACATTTCAGAATTATCACACCAGTGACCGCCATAGCCTGTATACCGGCTGTGACCGCTCTTTCTGCGATAGTTTTCGCTGAACATCTTCCGGTAATTTTTTTACCGTCGGAAAGTTTTCCGATACCGGCAGTCCTGACAGTTCCTATCCCGAATGAGAATTTTTCACCTGTTTTTCTGTACTCCATAGGCTTACTCCCTGACCGGTTCGGCGATAAGAAATTTAATTTTCTTGCCCTCTTCCGTGAACATTTTTTCGTGTTCCGTGACGTAATTTTCAATACCGGTTTCGCTGTGTAAATCGTGTGTACTGAATTTTATAACAAAACCTGCTTCACGGAAATATTCAAAGGATTCCTCAAAAAGTTCGTCGTCGTCGGTCTTGAACCATATCTCACCTTTAAGGAATTTCCTGTAATTGATAAGCTGTCGGGTATGAGTCAGACGGCGTTTTTTATGTTTCGCCTTACCCCACGGATTACAGAAATTAATGTAGATTCTGTCGGCACGGTCATATTCGTCCCACGCTAAGTCAAGGCGTTCTATATTCTGAATAGCTATCCGGACATTATCAACCGGTCTGTTTTCAGTCCTGTACGCTTCTTCAATTTTACGTTTCGCAAGGACTAACATTTCATTTTTTATATCCATAGCAATGAAATTTATTTCAGGATGAGCCGGTGCTATCTGCGATATGAAACCACCCTTTCCGCAACCTAACTCAACATAAAGCGGTTTATCAGGTTGACTGAAAAGTTCAGTCCAGTGACCTTTCTGACTTTCTGTATCGGGAACATAGAACGAACAGGCTTCAAGTTCAGGCTTCGCCCACGGTTTATGACGTATTCGCATAAATTACCTCCAAAAATGTACTTAACTTATTATAACATAAAATTTCCGATATTCCAATAGTTATTATAAAAAAATCCGCAAAAAACTCCCCGTCCGGAAACGGAGAGCATTTTTTATCAATATCCTAAGTCTTTCATACGCTTTTTAAATTCAGCGTTGACTTTAGCCATTTTCTTTTTATCACGAGCCATTTTCTTCAGTTCTTCCTTTGAAAGACTTTCTTCGGCTGGTCTGCTTGCCGGAACAGGTGTTGAAACGTGGTTATCTTCGCCGACAAATTTACTTAAACGCTGTCTGAATTTTGATTTTCCCTCACCCGAAAGCGGTACAGAACCTAACGGTACTGAACCGGTACTGTTCATATAGTGATGCGATACATATGGTGCTGGCTGGTGCGGTGACAGGTTATTAAGTGGCTGACTGGGTATATTATTCTGCGGATAAGGTTGCGGATTATACGGAAAACTTCCCTGATTTACCGGCTGTCCGTACTGCTGATAGTTCTGTGAGGGATAATTCTGCACATTATCCGGCTGTACAAACTGCGGATTCATATTACCCTGTTGTGTATACGGATTCTGCTGTGGGTACGGATAGCCTTGTTGTTGCGGATAAGGATAGCCCTGTGTCTGCTGATAAGGCTGTTGCGGATACGGATAACCCTGCTGATAGTTCTGTGAAGAATAATTCTGTACATTATCCGGCTGTATAAACTGCGGATTCATACCTTGTGGCATTACAGGCTGTTCCGGTATTGTATTCTGTACCGTTTCTTGTTTTGTTTCCGATAAAGTCTGTACCGGTGTAACAGGTTCAGCGGGTGTGTCGTCAAAATCGAAACCGAATTTTTCTTCAAAACTGAAAGTATCGCTCACAGGTTCTTCGGAAAATGCCGGAACTTCTTCAAATGTGGAAGTCGGTTTAAATTCCGGTTCTGACGGAATTTCAGTAATTTTATTGTTTTCGGTAAACTGTCCGGAAATGCTGTCAAGTTCGTATACTTTAACGGATTCACTGACGGAAACAGCTACTTCACACTGATTATTTTCTTCACTTATTCTGCAAAGTACGTCAATACAGTCACTGCACGGAAGACACACGGAATTATCATCAAATGATACCGTCATCATCTGTTTCACACATACAATACCGTCGCAAATCATTGACATAAGTGCATTGTATTCTGAACACGCCGTAGTCACTGCTCCGTTGCTTATTCTTATACCGGTAACGCCTGCATAGATATTATCTGTATCGGTTACGAGTATGCAGAGTGATAAATTTTCTTCTGTGGTCTGACTTCTGAATTTTTTTACTTCTTCAACAAGTTCAAGTGCCTTGCCGTATAATTCAATTAATTCCACGTGAAATCAATATCCTTTCATAATTATTCGGTAAAAATTTTTAATTTCTGTTTCAACAGAATGCTTTCTGTTATATTATCTGTACAAGTATAATTATACTTCATTATAAAAGATTTGTCAATAAAAAAATGATATTTAAAACGTAAAAAATTTCACGTCTCCGGAAAAGAAACGTGAAATCAGTATTTTTATACAACCGGACTATAGAAACATACCTTGTTTTTACCGTTATTTTTGGACATGAACATAGCTTTTTCGGAACATCTCAGCATTTCTTCAGCACCGGAAGCATCACGAGGGAATATGGCAACACCTATACTTGCCGAAACTCCGACAATATTTCCCTCAACACTGACCGGTATGTTGAAAACTTTCTGCACCTGACCGACAAAATTAATAATATCCTGATTACTCTCTCTTGAATCAAGAATTATTGCAAATTCGTCGCCGGTTATTCTTGCAACAAAGTCATTACCGATAACAATTTCCTCAAGTCTTTCAGCGTAAGTCTTTATGAGTTCGTCGCCTGTAGTAATACCGTAAATATCATTTATTCTGCGGAAATCGTCAATGTTGATACATATAACGGAACACTGTTTGTTCTGTGAAATGTTTTCCTCAAGATTTTCCATGAAAAGATGTCTGTTAGGCAACTGTGTAAGGCGGTCATAATAGGCAAGATATGAAAGTACCTCGTCTTTTTCCTGTAAGATACGTTTGTTTTCGATTTCCTGCTCGTATTTTTCCATAAGTTCATCATGCATTTTATCGTTTTTGCTTGTATAGTTATAGATAATCGCCATTATTATGACGGTACATACCGAAATAGCAAGCGACGGAAGTGCTTGTTTCTGACCTGCCATTACTACCGCCATGATACCATTTACAAGATTTATAGCATTAAGTACGATACCTGTTATAAAACCGGTTTTTCTGTTGGTGAGTACAAGTATAACTGAAATCATGACATGAAACTGTGCTATAATGCCGTTGAAACCGGTAAGCTGTGGATTTTTTGTTATTATTCGCTGAAGTACGAAAAAAACAACAAACAATATCACACATACTATCAGTACTGGTATATTTTTTTTGTTTGATTTATTTTCCATAATAAATTCCTGTTCTGTCGTGGATTAAAAATCTTCTTCTTCATAAAGTGAGTTATTCATGGAATTTTTAAGCCTTTGTTTTTCCATACGTTCCTTATGTTCCGCCTTACGCATGGAAGCGTGTATCTTATTCACTTCAACCTGTTCGCTTAGGTCTTCGAGTTTTTCCGCAAGCACTTCGCAATCAAACACACACGCAAGTGAAGTATCATCCTGTGTACCGCTCTGTGCTCTCTTTGAAAGATTCTTACGTATAGACGGACTGAACTCATCTATTTTTACAAGCTGATTTGCAAGAATACTGTGATAGTCAAGGAAATCCTCGTCACTCCTGAAAGACGTGTAAAGACCGTCCGTTGAGACAAAAACCGCTACAGGTTTTTCGTCAATGGAATAAAAGCTATGAAAATAATTTATTGCCTGACTGTTACACATAGAGGCGGTAATATTTGCCGGTGCGCTTTCGTCGTAATCTATAGGCATTTCGGCGGCGGCGTCTTCGCATATGAGTACAAGACTGCCGTCACCTATCTGTGTACCGAAAGTGAATTTTCTGCCCATGACCGCAACTATAAGTGTAGTACCGTAAACAGACTCAACTTTTATACGCCTAAATTCCTTTTCAGTAAATTTTGCCCTTTCCTGTTCGGTATAGGGATTGCTTATATAATGATGTATAACAAGACGATTCCAGCGTGAAATGATATTCTTTTCAATCTTCTTGATTATAACATCGGGATTATTCAGAAAACTTTCCTCAAATGCTTCGGGATTCCTGTAAAATTCCGCTACTGCGTCGAGTGCTGCTTTCACAGCCATTTCAGAACCTTTATCGCTTCTGAAATGCTTCTTACTTCCGTGACCGTCCGCAACAATAGCGATACTGTAATTTTCGTATATCCTGAACACCGACGAATCCTGACAGACAGTACCGCTTGTAATATGGCTTGCTCCGATAACGGTATGCGAAAAACCATTAAACATTTAAAAGCACTCCTTTCGGGTCAGTACATATTACCAGCCTGAATCGAAAGGTACTGAATCCGGATAATCCTGTGATTTAACCAAATCCTGAATCTGCTGACCAAGCATTTTCTGTTTAGCCGCATAAACGTCCTGTGCGCTAAGTTCGTGGCTTGTATCGTCGGCAAGGGTCATACTCTTACTGCCTATCTGTGAGGAAGTAACCGCAACAACTTTTATCATCTGTGCAAGCTGTCCGCCGGAATAAGCGTGTACTACTGTATCTTTAGTGCCGGTAAATTCCGCTAACATATCATCATTGGCTTCCTTGCCGATACCTAATGCGGCTTTAAGTCCGAATTTATACCAGCTGTTTTTCTGTAATGCTTCAAGTCCTGCCTTGTAGTCGTCTGAAGGATAGCCGTCTGTCATGAGGAACATAACCGGTGCAAACGACAGTGACGGTGAACTTAAAAAGCTGTTTCTTGACATTCTGATAGATAATTCCTTGAATGCCTCACCCATACTTGTTACGCCGTCGGCTCTTAAACGTGTCCATTCAAAATCCTCGATTGAAACAGGTTCGGAATACATCCACATAACGCTGTTTGAAAAAGTAAGTACAGCTATTTTAACATCTGTATCTGCTTCACCTACACGGCGTATTTCCGGAATAAGTTCTTCCATAACCGTATTAAGTTCGCCCATTTTAGTACCTTTCATGCTTCCCGAAGTATCTATCAGGAAAAATATTACAAGGCTCTTTTTAGATACGCTTGTGGCACTTAACGGGTCATCGTCGTCAAAATCAAGCATATTGTCAAAGTCTTCATTTGAAGGCATTTTTACATCATTTTCGTTCATAAATTACATACTCCCTTTCATATCCATTGTGAATCACATTTTAAAATTTCAGGTTTAAATATGTGCATTCACATCACCGAAATCAATTTCAAGACCTTTCCATAATGGAAAACCTTTTCCGTGTGCTATATCATAAAAAACGCCGTCGGGCATTTTTACACGCCACGTTCTGCCGGAACTGTTCTTTATACCGAGCATACCAGGTTTTAACTTATTTTCAACGAGTTCGCCCACAACTGTATTAAAATCGTCAGAACGTGGGTTTATTTCGCATTCATAGAATTTACTTCCGACATAAAGCGGTATGCGGTAATCACGACTACTGAACGCAAGACTGACATATTCAGAACCACATTTAGGACATCTGAAAGTAGTGTCATTGATTTTTTCAAACATTGAAGTGAAATTAGCTCTTCCGCACGTACAGATAAGTATTTCAGAACGCAGTCTTATAAAGAGTTTCTGCCATTCGTTTTCAATGATACGCTTGTTAGGTTCTCTTATGCCGGTAGTGAACGAACGTATAAACGCTTCACGGATATAAGCCGGATATATCCGCCAGAATTTTATTACATTGTCATGTATGCCACGCACCGGACGATTTGAAGTGTCGTCGGGGTCATAGACGAATACTGCCTGCTGTCCGTAATGTTTGAGTTCGGAAGTTTCAGTCAGACATACATCTTTTACGACTTTTTCGCCTTCCATAGGGTCACCACGGAACAACAACTTGAAAAGTACCACCGCAAGAGAATATTTATCTGTCTGTACGTTAGGTTTGGCGATACCTCTTACGACTTCCGGAGCCATATAACCAGGTTTACCGCCGATACCGAAGTTGCTTCCGTCCGGAGCGATATTATCACAGTCACATACAAGAATGTCTCCGTTGTTCACGTTGATAAAGAAACCGCCGTCATTCAAATCCTGATAACTTTTACCTGCTCTGTGTAACTGTCTGAAAGCGTTTACTATATTTATTACAGCCGTTACCATTGCCGAAAGGCTTGCAAACTGTACGGAAACCTTATTTGCACGTCCGGTACGTTCGTCAATATCAAGCCTGTATGTATTGAGAATATCAACAAACGAATCATAACCCTGTGGGCGTAAAGCCATTATATAGCCGAATGTACCTGTACCGTTTTCCTTGGTGAGATACTTAGGCCATAAAAACTTGTCACTGGGTGCGCCGTCCTTGATGTTGTTCTCTATATTTTTTCTGAACGCTCTGGCATTTTTTATTTTATCAATATCGTACCATTTAAGAGCATAGTCTATACCGTTGAAGTCAACGAGATAAACAATACCCTGACCACCACTGCCGAGAATTTTCTTTACAGTAGCGTAACCACCGTATTCCATTTCAACCTGTTCGCCGATTTTTAATTCTACCAATTATATTCAGTCCTTTCTGATATTATTTTACGTATTTATTTTGCTGAAAGGCGTACCCTTTGCGACTGTTTCAACGTTCATATGATTTGACATACAGTAACGGTGTACGTATGAATTTTCATAGCATTTTATAACAAGTGACATACAGTTTGCAAAAGCAAGCTCATCTATAAACTTGATATTTTCGGAAAGAAACAGCTTCCGGAGTTTTGCACAGCCTGAAAATGCTTCCTTGCCTATACTGCTTACACTTTCCGGAACGTCTATTATTTCAAGGTTATTACAGAAAGAAAAAGTATTATCTGAAATTTCAAACATACCGTCAGGAAGCCTTACAACAGTGAGTTTTCCACATGAATTGAATGCACCGCTTTTTATAACCTGTACAGATGACGGAATATCAATACCCTTAAGGCGTTTACATTCTGAAAAAGCATATTCGCCGATAGTGACAAGAGTAGAGGGAAGTTCAATACTCTTCATGAAGCCGAAACCCTCAAAAACAAAACTGTCAAGTTTGTTGTAGCCTTCCGGCACTTTTACAGTACCTTTCAGCCTTGACTTAAACGCATCACTTTTTGTGAATACCTTTTCAAACATAGGCACAGGAGTTTTTCTTACAGGTTTAGGTTGCGGAGTGTTCATATTACCCGTACCCATTGTACCCATATTACCGGACTGTACGGAAGAAGTTTTAGGTTTGTCAATAAGTTTGGGAGTATATTCCCAGCCAAGCATATAAGTAAAGCATACAATAACAAATTCAACAGCATTTTCAGAAAGAAACATTTCAGAAATCATATATTCCCTTGCTTTCATGACAGCTATTGACTTCTGTTCGCTTTCCCTAAGCATATTGGCAAGTATTCCTGCCTGTAACATATTCCTCAACAGACGACATTCTTTTTCATATTCGGGTATATAGTCCCTGAGCAGTGAAACAAATTTATTTGAATCCTTTACAATATCCTGACCGTGTTCAGTAATCATTGACTTCAAGGCACGTTTTATTTCAACAGTATTTTCAAATCCTGCAACATTACGTGAGACAGGAGTTCCGCATTTAAGGCATACTTCGGCATTCGGGCTGACTTCATTTCTACATCTCTCACAAAGCATAATAAATCCTCCTAATATATGGATAAATTTCATTTCTGAATTTATTTTTGCAGTATAGTATAATAATTTAATAAACGCCGTAAGTCAAGAGGCGTATGACAGAATCAGAACATAATAAAGATTCCGTAAATATTAAGAGTGAATATAATATCACCTATTATTGAAGTATACCACGTATCTGAAAAAAAGTCAAGTCTTAACAAAGATTTTAACCAAATTTTTATATTTGTCACAAAAATAAGGCGTATAGTATATGCATAACACAAAAAAAACAGATTTTTTAATAATAAATTATTGAAATTATCTTGAAATCACTGAAAGCATATGCTATAATTAATACGGATAAATAATGTCAGTCTACTTTCAAGGAGGTTTTCAACAGAAATGAAAAAAAATAAAAATAAACTGATTCGGCTTATAACAGCCGGAGCATTGACATTATCGTTTATTTTTGCGGGTGGTTGCGGTGACGAAAAAACAGAACATCATATAGCTGTCATATGCAAGAGCAGTGACGAATACTGGCAGTCCGCAAAAAAAGGTGCAGAAGATGCCGGTGAAGAAATGGGTATAAAAATAACATACAATGCCTCAGAAAAGGAAGATGTTTCGGAGCAGATAAAATACGTCAATAACGCCATTGCGGACAATGCGGATGTCATTGTAATAGCTCCGGTACAGGACAGCGACGAACTGGCAGACGCTCTTAAAAAAGCCAAAAGCAACAACATAAACGTTATTATAATTGATTCCGATATGCGTGAAGAAGTCCGTGAATCATGTATAAGCACAAACAATACTTACGGCGGTGCTATTTCCGCACGGAAATTATCTGAATTTATCGGTAATCACGGCGATATAGGCATAATAACACACGCACCGACTTCCGCAACCGCTATCGAACGCAAAAACGGTTTCATAAAACAGATTGACGAATATAATTCAGAAAATGACGTACCTGTAATGAACGTCGTCGCAACCGAAAACGGTAACGGCGATATACAACAATCAAAGGAAGCTACCATAAAACTTATCAATGATTATCCTGATTTAAAGGCAGTTTTCGCTACAAATCAGGGCGGTACTATCGGGGCTTGTATGGCTGTCGAAGAACTCGGCAAGGCTGATTCAGTACAGGTTGTAGGTTTCGACTCTTTCAGCAAGGGCGACGGTTATAAGAGTGCAAAGGAATACACAGAAGACGATATACTTGACGGCTTTATAGTACAGAATCCCTATAATATGGGCTATCTTGGTGTAAGATACGCAAAGGATATTATGGACGGTCAGACTATTGCTACCGCTATAGATACCGGTGCTACTCTTGTCACTAAAGACAATATTCATGACAGCGATGTACAGCTTATCATGAATCCTATGCAGAACTGACGGAGGTAATATAAAATGGCTAAAACTAACAATAACAGCAATGTCTATAACGGTTCAAAGACACAGAAGAATTTTACTGTTGCATATATCGTTATTCTTGTAATAATGATTATAAATATCGTTGACAGTTCAATTGTTTTCCTCAACGGCAGACGTGTATATGACCGTAATATGAACTCTTTACAGCATATGTCGACTATAAGCGAGGAATTACTTAGCGTAAATCGTGAAGTATTGATTATAGTCTCCGGTATAGGAAATCCTATGTCAAGCGTAAATAATATCCATAACTCTTATGACGTTATCCGAAAGGAAATGAAAGAGTATGAAGAATTACAACATTCTGAACTCGAAACAAGGCGTTACAATCACGCAAAAATGCTTGTTGAATCATATGACAATAAACTTCTCAATCTTGAACACTCTTTCGCAAGTTTCGACGCACAGGAAATGAAGGACATCTATTTACAGGAAATCCACCCCACACAGACGGCAGCCGTTGAAATGATTATGGCTACTCTTGAAATAGGTAAAAATGATGCTAAAAATCTCATGTCACAGAACTCCATGTTTTTCGGTACAGGTTTTATCTTCTTGTTTGTAGTTCTGATAGTCGCTGAACTGATTGTACATTCACTTGCAAGGGCTACAAAACATCGCATGATACAGATTGAAATGCAGGAAAGACAGATTGCCGCCGCCGGACGTAAACTTGAAAGCTCCACACAGAAAATGTACGATATAGCACTTACAAACATTCTGACCGGCATGAAAAACCGTTACGCACTCGAAAACGATATTGCAGAACGTCTCGAAACGGACAGTTTCAATGTAGCGGTGTTCGATATTGATAATTTCCGCATAATAAATGATACATACGGTTACGAATTTGGCGACGAATATCTCGCCGCTATAGGTGAAAGACTTACGGAAGAATTTGGTGAAGTCGCTACTATTTACAACATAACAAGCAATGAATTTTGTTTCATGTTCAATGACGACATTCCCGACAGTCAGATACAGCGTATAGCAGAAAAAATACTTGCTTCAATGTCCAGTCCGGTAACTATAGAAAGTATTATGGTAAAGTGTACGGCTTCGGGAAGTATATATCACTATCTCGCCAATGACTGTCTGAATGTAAGTTCATTACTGCTGAAAATGGATAATGTTATGCATAACGTCAAGCGTAACGGCGGAAACAATATGTATACAGTAAACAGTCTGTAAAAAATTAACAGGCGGAACACAAAAAAACTCTCCTCTTTTTCAGGGGAGAGCTTTTTATTATAAGGAAAGATATTTTCTGTCTATGCCGTTTTTGACAAGTAATTCTGTTATTTCCTCAAGTACGAGTATCAGAATATCTGCCGTTTTGTTTTCTATTGAATCGTCATCTTTAAAACCTATTAAATTAGAGGCAACAATAGTATTTGATTTTTCGCCGTTATTGAAAAGAAAACTGTTATTAACTCCGTCGAAAATATACGGATACCATAAATCCAGAACTCCGTATTTCCGCATCAATTCGGGAAATCTGTTTATTATTCCGTAAATTTCCTTAACCACACTATCGGAAACCTGATATATTGTTTCTGAATCTTCATAAGTACACTCTACTTTTCCGGAATCATAAACTGTTATATCAGATACGACATTAAACCATATACCATAAATGCCATATGAAAAAACTGTTTCCATATTATTTGCCTATTCTGCTTACTTTCAGCATATTCGTACTGCCCGATACACCTATAGGTACACCGGCGGTTATGGTTACAATATCGCCGTCCTGTACGAGACCGGCATTTTCGGCTGCCTGAGTTGCCGTAAGGAAAAGTTCGTCGGTACTTTCTTTTTCGTCGACAAGCAGAGGCGTTACACCCCATGACATATTCATCTGACGTTGTGTTCTGTCGGAGACCGTACAGCATATAATCGGACACAACGGACGATATTTTGAAATAAGTCTTGCCGTACCTCCACCCAGCGAAACAGTTATAATCGCTCTTGCATTGAGGTCATGAGCCGTTGTAACAGTAGCGTGTGCTATAGCTTCCGCAATGCCTGTAGGTTCTGTACGGCGTGCCGAAAATTCGCCTTTGTAGTCGATATTGTTTTCAGTAGTTTCAGCTATCAATGCCATAGTCTTTACGACTTCTACCGGATACGCACCCGCAGCGGTCTCACCGGAAAGCATTATAGCACTTGTACCGTCGTATATAGCGTTTGCTACGTCAGTTATTTCCGCACGTGTAGGGCGTGGATTTGTTATCATTGATTCAAGCATCTGTGTAGCGGTTATAACCTGTTTTCCGGCGTTATAACCCTTGTGTATTAACTCTTTCTGTATAGCCGGAATGCGTTCAAACGGTATCTCAACACCCATATCACCTCTTGCAACCATTATACCGTCAGCGGTTTCGAGTATCTCGTCTATGTTCTCGACACCGTCAGTATTTTCTATCTTTGCGATTATACGGACATCAAACCAGCCCAGACTATGTGTGAATTTCCTTAAATAATTTATATCGGCGGCGGTACGTACAAAACTTGCGGCTATGAAATCGAATCCCATTTTTGCACCGAATTCAAGGTCATTCATATCGCTTTCACTTAGATACGGCATGGAAAGTTTCACACCAGGGACATTTATTCCCTTGTTATTCGATAGTATACCACCATGAATTACACGACAGGTTATTTCATTTTTCGTGACTTTTTCGGCGAGAAGTTCAATAACGCCGTCATTTATAAGTATGCGTGTTCCTATGCTGACATCTCGTGGAAGTTTCTTGAAACTTATGCTACCACGCTGATTATCGCAGAGAACGTCGTCAGTAGTGAGTACGTATAAATCGCCGTCATAGATTTCAACCGGCTTGTTGTCGACGAATTTTCCGAGACGTATTTCAGGTCCTTTAGTATCAAGAAGTGTTGCTATCGGCAAATCAAGTTCCTTACGGAGCTTTTCAACCATTCTGAAACGCTGTTCGTGTGTTTCGTAGTCACCGTGCGAGAAGTTGAAACGTGCAACGTTCATACCGGCGAGCATAAGTTCACGCATAATATTTTCGTCATCAGTTGCCGGACCTATCGTGCAGACAATTTTAGTTTTTCTCATAAAATTTCTCCTTAAAAGATTTAGATTAAAATATATAAAAACTCAAAGTTTTTTCAGCTTAGCCTGATTAGCCATAATGCGTTTAGTACCGACGGTGTCGAACGCTATTTCAAGTAAAGCGTCATTGCCCATAGGCGTAGAGGAAATAACAGTACCCTCACCGAAAACATTATGCTGTACCCTTTCGCCTGCCGAGTAACTTTCATGTGCTGAACTTACAGGAGTGACAGAATGTAATTTATTTCGGGCAAGCTGTTGTTGCAGACTTGACGAATAAACCGCTGTTACTGCATTGTCGTTTTCCTTGACGTGACGACGCATTACAACTGCATTGTCATGTTTGTCTATAAGGTCAGAACCTATCTCACGCATAAAACGTGATGTTATATTCCGCTGTGTCTGTCCGAAAAGCATTCTCTGTGAAGCACTCGTAAGATAAAGATGTTTCTTTGCACGTGTTATGGCAACGTATGCAAGACGACGTTCTTCTTCAAGGTCTTTTTCGTCTCCGGAGGACTGTGAAACAGGAAAAATACCCTCTTCCATGCCAACGACAAAAACATTCTCAAACTCAAGACCTTTTGCAGAATGTACGGTCATAAGAGTTACTTTATCGTCAGTATCTTTGTCACGGTCAGCCTGTGTATAGAGTACAATATCTTCAAGAAATCCGCTAAGTGTCGGACATGGTGAACTGTTCATGTATGTAACGATTGTAGACCGCATTTCCTGTATATATTCAATACGTGTTTCAGCCTTTTCAAGCGTACCGACGTATTCAAGATAGCCGGTTTTTTCAAGCATGAAATCATAGAATTCATCAAGGGGCATTTCATATGATTTTTCTATAAGTTCTTCAAACATTCCGGCGACGTTTTTCAATACAGATACTTTTTTTGCAAGAGGTGTATATTCTTCAGATTTTTTCATGACACCGAATGGCGATATATTCAAATCACGGCTTATATCCTCGATAAGTGCTATGGTAGCGTCACCTATACTGCGTTTAGGTTCGTTTATGATACGCTTGAAACGGAGCATATCAAACGGATTGTTTATGAAAGCAAGATAAGCTATAATGTCTTTTATTTCCTTGCGGTCATAGAAACGTATACCACCATAAATTTTATAAGGTATATTTTCCTGCATAAAAGCCTTTTCTATGGCGTTTGACTGTGCATTCATTCTGTAGAGTACTACATTTTCAGAATATTTTCCGGTTTTTGCATAACTTTTTTTAATGGTATTCACAATGAATCTTGCTTCGTCATTTTCGTCGAAAGATTTATACCAGTACACTTTAGAACCTTTTTCGCCGGAAGTCCATAAAGTTTTATACTTACGGTTTGTATTGTTGGATATTACGGCATTTGCAGAATCAAGAATATTCTGTGTAGAACGGTAATTCTGTTCAAGACGTACTGTAATAACATTACGGAAATTTTTTTCAAAGTCAAGGATATTGCTTATATCTGCACCACGGAAGCCGTAAATACTCTGGTCATCGTCGCCGACTACGCATATATTCTGTTCAGTACCGGCAAGCAATGAAACAAGCTGGAATTGTACGTGGTTTGTATCCTGATATTCGTCGACAAGGATATATTTAAATCTTTCCTGATATTTTTTAAGAATATCCGGAAATTTTTCAAATATTTCAACAGTAAGTGTAAGTAAATCGTCAAAATCCACGGCATTAGCCTGTTTAAGCCGTTCCTGATACGTACTGTAAACTCTTGAAATTATTTTCTTCCTGTAATTCTGACCGGCAAGAACAAGCATACGTTCCGGCGAAATCATTCTGTTTTTAGCTGAACTTATTTCACCCTGTACGTTGTTTGCCGAAAACATTTTTTCGGAAATGTCCATTTCTTCACGGAGAATAGAGTTAATAAGTCTCTTGCTGTCGTCGGAATCGTATATAGTGAAATCTTTTCCGTAACCGAGGGATTCAATCTCCGCCCTGAGAATCCTGACACAAGCTGAATGGAAAGTCGAGGCGTTTATTTTAGCACCGTCATTACCGAGCATATCGACAAGTCGGGTTTTGAGTTCGTCGGCGGATTTGTTTGTAAACGTAATAGCAAGGATATTCCACGGCTTTACGGTATCAACTGCTATTATATCCTGTACATCAAGGACAGCGTCGGGGTCATCATCGTATTCACCGTCCGCATAGTCCTTAAGAAATTCAATATCATTCGGACGTGCATTACCTGATTCGTCATGAAAGGCATTTCCGAATTTAATCATATTAGCGATACGGTTGACAATAACAGTTGTCTTACCGCTACCTGCACCTGCAAGGACAAGCACAGCACCCTTGACGGCAAATACTGCCTCCTGCTGCATCGGATTCAGATGGCTGAAATACTTTTTAAGTGCAGCTTTTTTTTGCTTGAAAAAAGAATCATTGTTCATAAAAAGTCTCCTACAAAATTATTTATTGGTACGGGGGAAATCTGATTATGCAGAAAAAGCCATGCTGTTATTTCTGATAGCTGTGTATTCCCGATAATTATTATTATAACATATCTGTCAAGACCCCTGTTAATTCAATTATGCCATTTCTTATTTTATCACAATTTTACCACTATGTCAACGCTGTTTTTTTAAAGTTTTTCATATATGAATGTTTAAAAAACTAATTGACATTTTTTTCACGATATGATATAATATTTTTATTGAAATCTACACACAAAAGAAGGTGTAAAATATGTCTGAACTACAGAAACTTATAAATGAACTTTGTCCCGACGGTGTGGAGTATAAAGAATTACAAGAAATTCTGACAATAAAAAACGGCAGTGATTATAAAAAATTCGGTAATGGTGATATTCCGGTTTATGGTTCAGGTGGCATAATAGCTTATATTGATAGGTTCGTTTTTGATAAGCCGTCTGTTCTCATACCCCGAAAAGGTTCTGTTGATAAACTCTATTATGTTGATACACCGTTCTGGAATGTCGATACTATTTTTTATACTGATATTGATAATAATAAAGCCATTCCAAAATATGTTTATTACTGTTTGTCCAAAGAACATCTTGAAAAGTATAATAATGCTGGTGGTGTTCCAAGCCTTACACAAAAAATTTTAAATAAAGTTAAAATACCTGCTCCACCATTGGAAATTCAAAAAGAAATAGTACGTATACTTGACAATTATTCCGAAAAAAACGAGGAACTTATAAAATCATTATATAAAGAAATTGAATTAAGAAAAAAACAATACGAATACTACAGAGACAAACTTTTAACATTTGATTGAAAAAATTTTCCCTTAAACCTGTTGACAAAATACGCCGTATATGTTATCATTTACTTATATCTCAAAAGCTATGACGGAAACAAGTAGATATGATACGGATTTGTGCAGAGAACTGTTGTAAGGTGCGAAACAGTATGAAGTATTATATTGAAGTAATTCCTGAGCTCCGGCGGTGAACGGATTTCTATTCAGTAAGCGTCGGCGTAATTTTCCCACGTTACAGGGAGACAGAGTGCAGAAAATTTATATTTTCTGAAAATCAGGTGGTAACACGGATAGAAACTATTCGCCCTGAACCGTTACAGGTTCGGGGATTTTCTGTTATTACCGGAAATATTTCAAAAAAAGGAGTTAAAAAAATGTCAAAAGAACTTGCAAAAGCGTACAGTCCGAAAGATTTTGAAGACAGAATCTATAAGGCATGGTACGAAAAGGGTTGTTTCCGTGCGGAAGTCGACCCGAAAAAAATTCCGTATACGATAGTAATTCCACCGCCGAACATTACCGGTCAGCTTCATATGGGACACGCTCTTGACGAAACTTTACAGGATATACTTATCCGCTGGAAGAGAATGTCGGGATATTCTGCATTATGGCTACCAGGTACTGACCACGCCGCCATTGCTACGGAAGCAAAAATCGTTGAGGCTATGCGTAAAGAGGGCGTTACAAAAGAAGACCTCGGACGAGATGGCTTCATGGAACGTGCTTGGAAATGGAAAGAACAATACGGCGGACGTATCGTGGAACAGTTAAAGAAACTCGGCTCATCTTGCGACTGGTCAAGGGAACGTTTCACAATGGACGAGGGTTGTTCAAAAGCCGTAAAGGAAGTTTTTGTCAAGTATTATAATAAAGGTCTTATATACCGTGGTGAGAGAATTATTAACTGGTGTCCTAAATGTATGACGTCGCTTTCAGATGCGGAAGTAACTTTCGAGGAGCAGGCTGGACATTTCTGGCATTTACGATACAAGATAAAGGATACAGAAGATTATCTCGAATTAGCTACAACACGTCCGGAAACTCTTTTAGGCGATACTGCAGTTGCAGTAAATCCGGCTGACGATAGATATAAAAATCTTGTAGGAAAAACAGTAATTCTGCCTATCGTTCATAGGGAAATACCGATAGTTGCAGATGATTACGTTGAAATGGATTTCGGTACAGGTGTAGTAAAAATAACACCTGCTCATGACCCGAACGATTTTGAAGTAGGTCTCAGACATAATTTACCGGTCATAAACGTAATGAACGACGACGCTACTATTACGGCAGACTATCCGGCATATGCAGGTATGGACAGATACGAAGCAAGAAAAGCTATCGTTGCAGACCTCGAAAAAGAGGGGGCATTAGTAGAAATAGAAGATTACAGCCATAACGTCGGAACGTGTTACCGTTGCGGAACTACCGTAGAACCGAAAGTTTCTACACAATGGTTTGTAAAGATGAAACCTCTTGCACAACCGGCTATCGACGCTGTAAAGAACGGTGATACAAAATTTGTACCGGAAAGATTTGATAAAATATATTTCCATTGGCTTGAAAATATCCGTGACTGGTGTATATCACGTCAGATATGGTGGGGACATCAGATACCGGCGTTCTACTGCGACGAGTGCGGTGAAATGGTAGTCACAAAAGAGGATTCATGTAACTGTCCGAAGTGTAACAAGCCAATGCGTCAAGACCCTGATACACTCGATACATGGTTTAGTTCAGCATTATGGCCATTTTCTACACTCGGATTCCCTGAAAATACGAAAGACCTTGAATACTTCTATCCGACAAACACCCTCGTAACCGGTTATGATATAATATTCTTCTGGGTTATCAGAATGATGTTCAGCGGTCTCGAAAATATGGGAAAAGTACCGTTTGATACTGTTCTGATACACGGACTTGTAAGGGATTCGCAAGGACGTAAAATGTCCAAATCGCTCGGCAACGGCATTGACCCATTAGAAGTCATTAATGAATATGGTGCAGACGCCCTCCGCTTTATGCTTGCTACCGGAAATTCCCCTGGAAACGATATGCGTTATATCGACGAAAAAGTAAAATCCGCCCGAAACTTCGCAAATAAATTATGGAACGCTTCACGTTTTATAATGATGAATCTTCCGGAAGATTTTGAATTTACTGGACTTCCCGACGAACTCGAAACAGAAGACAAATGGTTGATAAATAAATTCAACAATCTCGCAAAAGAAGTAAATGAAAATCTCGATAAATTTGAATTAGGTGTAGCCTCACAGAAACTATATGACTTCATATGGGACGTTTTCTGCGACTGGTATATTGAACTCACTAAACCACGCATACAGGCTGGTGGCGAGACTATGGCAAAAGCACAGTCTGTACTTGTATGGGCTATGCAAGGTATGCTGAAATTGTTACACCCATTCATGCCGTTCATAACGGAAGAAATATGGCAGGTACTCACAAATGAGAAGTCAATGATTATCCTTGAAAATTATCCGATTTACGACGAATCCATTGACTATTCAGCGGAAGAAAAATCATTTGAAAAAATAATTTCCGCTATCAAGGCAGTAAGAAATACAAGAAGTGAAATGAATGTACCGCCATCGGTAAAAGCTAAACTTTTCATAGAGACCGCTGAACCGGAGTTATTTAAATCGTGTGCGTTGTTCTTTGAAAAACTTGCATCTGCCTCGACAGTCGAGACCGGCGAAAAATTTGATATTCCGGATTCCGCTAATGCCGTAACAGATTCCGCAAGAATATTTATCCCTATGGACGAACTTGTTGACAAGGATAAGGAAATAGCACGTCTCGAAAAAGAACAGGCAAAAGTACAGAAAGATATTGATTTCTTAAGCGGAAAACTCAATAATCAGGGATTCATTTCAAAAGCTCCGGAAAAACTCATAGAAGCCGAAAAAGCCAAACTCGCTAAGGCTGTAGAAAAAATGGCTAAAATAAACCAGTCTATAGAGGCTTTCCGTAAGTAGTGCGTGATAAAATAATATCATACGTCAGGGAGAAGTACGCCACAGACCCCGAATATCTGTGGCTGAAAACTCCGGACGCATTTGTTTTAAGAAATCGGAAAAATAAAAAATGGTATGCTTTGGTTATGAATGTTAAAAAATCTGTATTAATTCCCAGTGCGAAAGGCTTTACGGATATAATAAATCTGAAATGCCAACCGCTTACAAGAGAGTGTCTTATTACGGAGGGAAAAGCATTTCCGGCGTACCATATGAATAAAAAACTATGGATTTCGATAATACTTGACGGAAATCTTGACTTTAAAATATTATGCAACATAATTGACGAAAGTTATAATATTATAGACAGGTGATATTTATGAGTATTTTTATAATTCCGGTTATCGAAACGGAACGTCTGATTTTAAGACCGCTCACTGTTGACGATACACAAGCCGTATTCGCATGGACTGGTGATAAACGAGTTGCGGAATATATGATTTATCCGTGTCACGAAAATACCGAAGTAACGAGAGAATGGTTAAATTCTCTTGAAAGTCTCGAAAATGAGTATACATGGGGATTTGTACGGAAATCGGATAATATGCTTATCGGTTCGGGTGGCATACGGTTAAGAACTGACGAAAATGTATGGAGTTTCGGCTATAATCTGCGATTCGACTGCTGGGGATACGGTTACGCAACAGAGGCTTCAAAACGTATGATTGAATACGCCTGTTCCGAACATAATGCCCATGAATTTGTATCGGAACACGCCGTTGAAAATATAGCTTCCGGAAGAGTTATAGAAAAATGCGGTCTTGTTTTCGAGGGATATTCCGAATATTCCAAATTCGATAACAGCCGTACTTTCAGATGTAAAAAGTACAGAATGATTCTAAAATAAGGAGATTTTTATTATGATTAAACATATTGTAATGTTCAGATTAAAAGAAACTGACAAAACAGTTTATGAAAACGCTTTAGAGGCTAAGGAGCGTTTCAATGACGTTATCGCAAACGTAAAGGAACTCAAAAAGGGTGAAGTAGTTATCAACTCTAAAGATGCAGACCAGTCAAACTATACAATTTCCCTGCTCTGCGACTTCGACACAATAGAAGACCTTAACGCTTATCAGGTACACCCTGCACACGTTGCATTCGGAAAATTTATCGGTACTATAAAGACAGACCGTGCTTGTATCGACTATGAATATTAATGAATGTACGGAATTTATAAATTCCTATAGTAAATCAGGCGGAAAAATTACAGACCTGTCAAGAGCTGAAAATTTAATGAAACTTATCGGCAATCCGGAAAAAAAACTTAAATTCGTACACGTTGCCGGTACTAACGGAAAAGGTTCTACAGTAGAATATATTTCAAATGCCTTGATATATTCCGGATATAAGACCGGACAATTTACGTCGCCGTATATACTCCGGTATAATGACAGAATCCGCATAAACGGTACGGAAATAGATGACGATTCACTATGCAGAATATGTAGTCTTATCAGGAAAAGAATTGACGATAAACCCTACTCACAGTTTGAAATTACTATGGCTATCGCTTTTCTGTGGTACGTCCGTGAAAATTGCGATATAGTCGTTCTGGAATGCGGTATCGGCGGACTTCTCGACTGTACAAACATTATTCCGTCCCCTCTGCTGTCGGTGATAACTTCAATATCCCTTGACCATACAGACATTTTAGGCGATACAGTCGAAAAAATAGCACATCAGAAAGCCGGTATAATAAAGGAAAATTCTGCGGTTGTACTTTCCATTGACAATAAACGCAATATAAAATATCTTATGGAAAAAATAGCCGGTGAAAAAAATGCTGAATTTATAACGCCGGATAACGATAATGTTAAATATCGTGGCATTCAGACAGACGGCACATTTACTTACAGAAACAGACAGTATAAAACGTCAATGTTAGGATTTCACCAACCTATGAACGCCCTGACCGCTATCGAGGCGTGCGAATATCTCCGGAAAAAAGACTTTGAAATTTCCGACGATAATATTAAAAAATCGGTAGAAAATACACAGGTAAAGGCTCGTATACAGTATATTGACGGCAAACCACCGGTCATAGTCGACGGCGGACACAATCCGGAGGGAACTTATCAGTTATATTGGGCTATTGGTATTATGAATAAACCCATTTATTCAGTTATGGGTATGGTGGACTCAAAGAACTATCCGGAATGTGTACTTGATATTGCACGCTGTTCAAAAGTCGTGTTTACTGTCGACGGCTTCGCACCTAATGCAGTACCGGCGGAAAAACTCGCTGAAATATCCCGAAAGTTCGGTACTCATACGGGAGTTTATCACTCACTCGGTGACGCTGTCGCAAAGGCTGAGGAGTACGCATTATTAAATGACGGCTTAGTTGTTGTATGCGGTTCACTTTATCTTGCCAGCGAATATCTCAATAAATTCGGAAAATAATTGAATATCCCATACTGATTATGTGAAAAAACTGTTAATTTTTAACAAATCGTATTCAGTACAGGAACTTTTTTACAAAATACTATTGCAAAATTTTTTTTATAATGCTATAATTTATTCAGAACTGCGAAAGCAGAATTTTTTAAAGGAGGTTTTTTAACAATGGCGTTAAAAAATCAGTATCTCATCGACTTATTGGAAACAGTCAAGAAAAGAAATCCCGGCGAACCTGAATTTATTCAGGCTGTAACAGAAGTTCTCGAAACTCTCCAGCCGGTTGCCGAAAAAAGACAGGACCTTATCGACGCAGGCGTATTCGACAGAATCGTTGAACCTGAAAGACAAATCATGTTCCGTGTACCGTGGGTTGACGACAATGGCAAGGTACAGGTAAACAGAGGTTTCAGAGTACAGTTTAACTCTGCTATCGGTCCATACAAGGGCGGTATCAGACTTCACCCGTCCGTATACCTCGGAATTATCAAGTTCCTTGGTTTTGAACAGGTATTCAAGAACAGCCTTACAACTCTCCCTATGGGTGGCGGTAAAGGCGGTTCAGACTTTGACCCTAAGGGCAAGTCAGACGGCGAAATCATGCGTTTCTGTCAGAGCTTCATGACAGAACTCTGTAAGCATATCGGTGCTGATACAGACGTTCCTGCCGGTGATATCGGTACAGGCGGACGTGAAATCGGTTATATGTTCGGACAGTACAAGAGAATCCGCAACGAATTTGTAGGCGTTCTTACTGGTAAGGGTCTTACATACGGTGGTTCACTCGCAAGAACTGAAGCTACTGGTTATGGTCTCTGCTACTTCACAGACGAGATGTTAAAAGCTAACGGCATGACTTTCGAGGGCAAGACAGTTGTAATCTCCGGTTCAGGTAACGTTGCTATCTACGCTACAGAAAAGGCTACAGAACTCGGTGCAAAGGTTGTAACTCTTTCCGACTCTAACGGTTATGTGTATGACCCAGACGGCATTGAACTTGACCTCGTTAAGCAGATTAAGGAAGTTGAGCGTGGACGTATCAAGGAATACGCTGAAAGAACTTCACACAAGAATGTTACTTATACAGAGGGTTGTTCTAAGATTTGGGAAGTTCCTTGTGATATTGCACTTCCTTGTGCTACACAGAACGAAATCAACGGCGAATCTGCACAGATTCTCGTAAAGAACGGCTGTAAGGTTGTTTCCGAAGGTGCTAATATGCCTTCAACTCCTGAAGCTATTGAAACTTATCTTGCAAACGGTCTTCTTTACGGTCCTGCAAAGGCTGCTAATGCCGGTGGTGTTGCCGTATCAGGTCTCGAAATGAGCCAGAACAGCGAAAGACTTTCATGGACTTTTGAAGAAGTTGACAACAAACTCAAGGGCATCATGAAGAGCATTTTTGCATCATGCGACAGTGCTTCCAAGGAATACGGTATGGAAGGCAATTACATGGCTGGTGCTAACATTGCAGGCTTCCTCAAGGTTGCCGAAGCTATGAAGGCTCAGGGTTGTGTCTGATTAAAAACTAATCGTGACTTATCAGGAATAAATTAAATATATAAATCCCCTGTTGTGCTGACCGACAGGGGATTTTTTTATATTATATCTTGTTTCTGTAATAGTCTGCTAAGTCTGTGAGGTTCAATGCCTCGCAAGCCGTCAGCATGATGTTATAAAATACCTTTTTTTCGCCGGACGGCAATTTACTGAAATTCTCGCATTTTTCAAGTGCCTGTCCTGTTTCAACCGCTTTTTCTGTCTGATTTGTACGACAGTATTCACGGAAAAGTTTTTCAGTTATATATTCAATAACTTCCGGTACAAACTTGTTTTTAGCGTAATCGGAATCGGCATACCATATAGAAGACCGTCCCATACCTTTCCCCGCACCCTCTTTACTGGCTCTCGGTATCGGAAAATTACGTTCATTTTCGGGTAAAAGATGACAGTTTTCAGCATCTGCTTCAACATTGTATTCCCAGTTTCCGCACCTCGTCTGCATTTTCCGATAAACTTTTGCGTGCTGATACCAGCCGACTATAACAGGATTTTTTCCCTTTGGTTTTGCAACCCATACTACAACTATATTGCCGTCAGGAGTTGTGTTGTCTATTCTTTCAATATGGATTTCACCGTCGTGCATGAAATAGCCGTAACATTTACCGTTATCTTCAAGGAAATTCCACCTTTCGCCACCGTCGGCGTGTTCGCTGACATAGCTTCCGCCACTTTCCGGAACATCGTTTTCACTACCCTTATAATTTTTCATGTAGGCAATATTGCAGAAAATAATCCTCAAAACTCACACCTCACTCAAAATTATAATCTTCTCCGGTATACTCGCTCTTGAATTTTTCAAAGACAGCCTGTAAAAGATTATCGTCGTCAATGGAAAGAAATTCACCTGTTTCGTCGTCGGAGGGCATAATTTCAAGAATAACAACACCGTCGTCGTCCTCGTCGAAAGGAAGAAGTACCGCAAAATAACGTTCCTGATATTCAACTTCGCCTATAACCTCGAAAGATACTTCATTTCCGTCGTCATCGGTGAGGGTTATATAACTTTCGTCTTCCTCTTCAAAATCTTCATTTCCGATAAAATCGCTCATAATAAAAACCTCCTGTTTATTTCTTGTTTCCGCCGTATTCAGCGATAAATTTATTGAATACGTTCTGCATAATATCTTCCGGTACCGGTGCGAACGTACTGCAATTGTTTTCCTCGTCGGGAACGAGTTCCAGAATAACATTATGGTCAGTATCCTCAACCGTCGGAAGAAGTACAATATAAAATTTTCCCTCATACTCCACGATACCAAGGACTAAAAATTCTTCCGTTCCGCCGTCCTCATTGGTAAGGGTTATAAATTCATTCTCTGATGTTTCTTCCGGTGTGCCGAACTCTTCAGCGATTTCCGCCATAAGTTCCTGAACTTCTTCACTGCTGAAATACTCTTCATTGTCGTCAAAATCAACCATAGAAAAAAATACCTCCTTTTTTTCCGTATAACTTATTTTATCATATTTTCACAAAAAAATCAAGTGGAAATATGTAAAAATATTCCATTAATATTATTTTCTGAAATACATATAATACTTTCGGGAGATGATAAAATGAATAAAGAAATTCCGGTCCCTGACCCTTTCGCTAAGGAATATGAATATTTTTTCCCGTCAGCATCATGGAACGATTCCGGAGTTATGCCGGTTGTTGCCGGAAATATACCCGAAAATGATTCATTCAGTATTTCCCCGCCTGTGACGGAAATTGATATTAAAATTCCTGAAAATTAGTAAAAGACACTCTCTTAAAGGGTGTCTTTTTAATATTTTTCAAATAAAGAAAATATAATAAATAAAGACTATGCTATTGACAAATTTATATAATTATGATACAATTTATATAAAAAACAATAAGGAGTGGTTTTTTTGAGTATTCAATGTAAATCATGCGGTAACTTTCTTGAAGATAATGTAAAATTCTGTCGTTACTGCGGAACACCTGTAGAACAACCTGCACAGGCTTATGACCCTAATATGATGTACAATCAGCAGGCACCACAACAGCTTGTACAAGGTTTTGACCCTAATATGATGTACAATCAGCAGGTACAGCAACAGGCGACACAAGGTTTTGACCCTAATATGTACAATCA
>JAIDQQ010000023.1:0-276367 GCA_029062165.1 Ruminococcus sp. | reverse complement strand
TTTGACCCTAATATGATGTACAATCAGCAGGTACAGCAACAGGCGACACAAGGTTTTGACCCTAATATGTACAATCAACAGGTACAGCAACAGGCGACACAAGGTTTTGACCCTAATATGTACAATCAGCAGGCACAGCAACAGGCAACACAGGGTTATACTAATCCTAATATGGCAAACAATAATCAGTACGGACCTCAGCAGATGTTCCCACCACCACAGAATGGTGGTGGATTCCAGCAGAATATTTACATAGGAACACAACAACAAGTAAATACCGGTTCAAGATTTGACGGCACTGTCCTTGATACATTATTGGTTTCTATTGCCGCTTCTCTTATTGCCGGAATTACTTTCGGCATAGCTACTCCGTGGGCTTTGTGTATCATGTGGAATTTCATTGTATCACACGTAATAGTTGACGGTAAACGTCTCTATTTTGACGGCAACGGCGCACAGCTTTTCGGTAACTGGATTAAATGGTTTATTCTTACAATTATTACTTTCGGTATATATGGCTTCTGGGTTGCACCTAAATTATTTGACTGGGTTGCAAAACATACACATTTTCAGAACTGAACAATAAAAGACGTTCTTTCGGGAACGTCTTTTTACTTTACTTTTTTTACCGGAAGTGCTATAATATTATAAAAAAAGGAGCTGATTATATGTTGATTAAAAATTTTACCGGACATCTTAAAACCGTACTACATCACAGACACCTTGTTATGTGGCACTGTTTCAGAGCAGGTATTTTCCGTCACGGACTTATGCATGACCTCTCTAAATTCTCCCCGACTGAATTTATTCCAGGGGTATTGTACTTTCAGGGTAACAGAAGTCCTAACGAAAAAGAACGTGAAATTGACGGATATTCTAAGGCATGGTTACACCATAAGGGCAGAAACCGTCATCACTTCGAGTACTGGACCGACTATAACCCGAAAACACGCCGTCTTGAACCTGTACCTATGCCCGACGACTACATAATAGAAATGTTCTGTGACCGTCTTTCCGCCTCAAAGACCTACAACAAGGAAAATTATAATGATTCCTGCCCCCTTGAATACTACATGAGAGGAAAAACCAGCCGTTTTATCGAAAAAAATACCGCACATAAAATAGAATTCCTGCTCCGTATGCTCGCCGATAAGGGTGAAGATTATACTTTCCGTTACATAAGAAATCACATTACCCGAAAATAAAAAGACTTTCTATTGACAATGGAACGGCTTTGATGTATAATTATTACTAAGATAAATCGGAATTTAGTGGGAGAATTGAAAATATATGAACAGCACAATTTTAGCACATATTAACGAATTGTTCAATTCGTATGATTTGTTTGCCGGAAAATACAAAGAAAAGATACGCAGTTCAATTACAAAAAAATTTCCTGCTTTATCAAAAAAAGAAATCAAAGAAGTAGAAGATTATTTGGGTTTACTTTTTGAGTATTGCGTGAAATATGCAGATTTATTAGCTGATAAATATAAAACACCATTTCTACCTAAAGGAGAAGAGGCTCAAAAGGAAATATTAGAATATGTGAGTGAATGCCAAAAGCAATACCCTGAAATTGATATGGAGCATATTTTAGATATTTTTTCTACTGTCTGCTGGTTAGCAAATAGGTAAGAGATTTTTAAATTCTAATTTATGCAATTAATCGAATATTAACAATAATCCCCGAAGCAGTTATCAATAATTGTTTCGGGGATTAACTTTCTTTATTTAAAGATATTTTTTCAGATATTGTCCGGTGTAGGAATCTTCACATTGTGCGATTTCTTCTGGCGTACCCTGTGCAATAATCATACCGCCCTTGTCGCCACCCTCGTGACCTAAATCTATTATGTGGTCAGCGACTTTTATCACATTAAGATTATGTTCTATCACAAGGACTGTATTTCCCTGCTCCGTGAGTTTCTGAAGTACGTCAATCAGATTATGCACGTCGGCTGTATGAAGTCCTGTTGTTGGTTCGTCGAGGATATATATAGTCTTTCCGGTAGAGCGTTTTGACAGTTCTGTTGAAAGTTTCACACGCTGTGCCTCACCACCGGACAGCGTTGTAGCGGACTGTCCTAATTTTATATATCCTAAACCTACTTCCTGTAAAGTCTTAAGTTTACGTGAAATCTTCGGCATATGGGCGAAAAATTCAACACCCTCGTCGACTGTCATTTCCAGTACGTCGTAAATTGATTTGCCCTTGTATTTTACTTCAAGGGTTTCACGGTTATAACGTCTGCCGTTACATACTTCGCACGGTACATAGACGTCAGGTAAAAAATGCATCTCGATTTTTATTATGCCGTCACCCTCACACGATTCGCAACGCCCACCCTTTACGTTAAAAGAAAAACGTCCGCTATTGTAACCGTGTGCCTTGGCGTCGGGAGTCTGTGCGAAAAGTTCCCGAATATCCGTGAAAACTCCGGTATAAGTAGCCGGATTTGAACGTGGTGTACGTCCTATCGGTGACTGGTCAATACATATGACTTTGTCGAGATTTTCAAGACCGTCCATACTGTCGAATTTACCGGCTTTTATCTTTGCCCGATTCAGTTTCACAGCGAGATGTTTATATATTACCTCATTGACTAACGAAGACTTTCCCGAACCTGATACGCCTGTAACGCATATCAATTCCCCTAATGGTATTCTGACATCTATGTGTTTTAAATTATTCTCGCAAGCACCGTGTACTGTAAGGAATTTACCATTTCCGGAACGTCTTTTTACAGGGACTTCAATTTTTTTCCTACCGCTAAGATACTGTCCTGTAATTGATTCCTTACATTTCAGTAAACCCTTAACGTCTCCGGAATATACTACCCTACCGCCGTTTATACCTGCTCCGATACCTATATCAACGATATAATCCGCTGATAACATTGTATCGTCGTCATGTTCCACGACTATCAAGGTATTTCCGGCATCTCTTAATTTTTTGAGTGTCGCAATGAGTTTATCGTTGTCACGCTGATGTAGTCCAATGCTTGGCTCGTCGAGAATGTACAATACCCCTACCAGTGATGACCCTATCTGTGTAGCAAGTCTTATACGCTGACTTTCGCCACCTGACAGTGTACCCGATGACCTCGAAAGTGTGAGGTATTCCAGTCCGACACTTTTCAGAAATCCTAATCTTTCCTTAATTTCCTTTATAATCCGTCCGCCTATCATGAAATCGTGTTCCGAAAGTTTAAGATTTTCAAAGAAATCAAGGCAATCCGTTACAGACATTTCCGTAATTTCATTTATATTCTTTCCGCCTACCGTGACCGCTAAATATTCTGGTTTAAGACGTTTGCCGTGACATTCCGGACATTCGATTTCACTCATGTACTCTTCAATTTCATTCCGTGAACTCTCACTGTTGGTATCTCTGTAACGTCGCATAAGATTGTTTATTACGCCCTCGAAAGCTGTATTATAAGTCCCACCGCCTAAACTCTCCGGACGTTTCAGAGTAAGTTTTTCGCCGTCCGTACCGTACAGGAAAATATCAAGCTGATTTTTCTTCAGTTTCCTAACCGGAATATCAAGCGGAATACCGTATTTTTCGGAAATCGCTTTATAGTACATCATGGATATTGAATTTTCCGTCAGACTGTTCCAACCATGTGCATTTATAGCACCGTCTTTTATGGAAATGTTTCTGTCCGGTACGACTATATCGGGGTCAATATGGCGGTACACTCCTAAGCCCGTACAATGCGGACACGCTCCCATAGGATTATTGAACGAAAACATTACCGGCTCTAAATCGCCTATACTGATATTATGCTCCGGACACGCATAATTCTGTGAAAATAACATTTCCTCACCGTCTATGACATCGACTATCGCAAGTTCGCCCTGACTGAATACCGTTTCGAGACTATCCGCAAGTCGTGATTGTATACCGTCTTTTATTACCAGTCTGTCGACTACTATTTCAATGTAATGTTTAACATTTTTTTCGGGTTTTATTTTTTCGTTTATGTCATAAATAATGCCGTCCACCCTGACACGTACAAAACCGCTTTTCCGGATATTTTCAAATTCTTTCTGAAACGTTCCCTTTTTATTACGTGCTATCGGTGCAAGTAACTGTATCTTAGTTTTTTCCGGTAGCGACATTATTCTGTCTACAATCTGGTCAATGCTTTGGTGTGAAATTTCCCTGTTGCATATCGGACAATGTGGTATACCGATTCTTGCATACAGAAGTCTTAAATAATCGTATATTTCCGTAACCGTCCCGACAGTAGAACGTGGATTTTTTGAAGTCGTTTTCTGGTCAATGGATATTGCCGGTGAAAGTCCCTCTATACTGTCAACGTCAGGTTTTTCCATCTGACCTAAAAACATTCGGGCATACGACGACAGACTTTCTACATAACGCCGTTGACCGTCGGCGTATATCGTATCAAAGGCAAGTGAGGACTTTCCCGAACCGGAAAGCCCTGTCATTACTATCAGTTTATCACGTGGGATTTCAAGGTCAATATTTTTAAGATTGTTTGCCCTCGCACCACGTATGATTATTTTATCAGTCATTGCCGATTTCCTCCGCAAGCATATCTCTTACTTCCATAAGACAGAATCCCAGTAAATTTTCACCGTTCCATATAGCCGGATTTTCTATGCCGTCAGTATTCGCAGGCATACCTATACCCCATATTTTATCCTGCGGACTTGCTTCTACAATAATGCGTTTTCCGGTTTTCAACAGAAATTCTTTCAGTTCCGGATTCTGTGAGAATTTAGCGTAGTTTCCCTTTATGACTATATCTGTTTTATGTTCGTTCCATATTTTTTCGTTGAAATTACGTATTTTTCTGCCGAGTGCCTTGAATTGTTTCGGGTGTTTCGCCGACATTATTTCCTTGTTTACTTCGGTATCGCCGAAAAGAATAGCTTTCTGTGACATCATGTACTGTTCAGCGGTTGAGTATTCCACGCCGTCGACGGTGAACTTACAGTTATACCACTGACTTAAACAGGTTTTAGTAATTGTGCCATCCGGAGATGGTGTATGTCCCCAGAAAAAAACATATTTTAATTTTTCTTTTTTATCAAATCTTTTACGAATATCTGTTACTGAATACTTCATTTTATTTACTTCCTTTCAGTTCGTTTATCTTGTCACGGAGATATATAGCGTGTTCAAATTCCAACATTTTGGCGGAAATTTTCATTTCTTCCGTGAGTTTTTCTATAAGTTCGTTACGTTCTTTAGCGGTCAGCTTTTTGTTACCGGATTTTTCAAGTTTTTTCTTTGAGGTTATTTCCAGTACGTCCCGAACATCTTTTATAATAGTCTCCGGAGTTATACCGTGTTCCTGATTATAGGCTATCTGTAAAGTCCGACGGCGTTCAGTTTCGACTATGGCACGTTCCATAGAACCGGTGACCTCATCAGCATACATGATAACTTGTCCGTGACTGTTTCGGGCGGCACGTCCTATAGTCTGAATAAGCGACGTTTCACTTCTTAAAAAGCCCTCCTTGTCGGCGTCGAGTATCGCAACAAGGCTTACTTCCGGAATGTCCAGCCCCTCACGGAGAAGATTTATTCCCGCAAGGACGTCAAATATACCGTTTCTTAAATCCCTGATAATTTCCATACGCTCTATGGTGTCAATATCGTGGTGAAGATAACGAACTTTTACACCCATACGGTCATAATATTCCGTGAGATTCTCCGCCATTTTCTTCGTGAGTGTCGTAATAAGTACACGTTCATTTTTTGCGATACGTGCGTTAATTTCTGAAAATAAATCGTCTATCTGTCCTACCGTCGACTTGACTATTATTTCAGGGTCGACAAGTCCGGTAGGTCTTATTACCTGCTCTACTATTATATCAGTTTTTTCACGCTCCAGTTTAGACGGTGTAGCACTTACGTATATCGCCTGATTTATATGTGCGTTGAACTCCTCAAAATTTAACGGTCTGTTATCGTATGCACTCGGTAATCTGAATCCATAATCTATAAGCGTTGACTTTCTTGCACGGTCTCCGGCGTACATAGCACGTACTTGCGGTAACGTTACATGGCTTTCGTCCACAATCAGCAGGAAATCTTCAGGAAAATGGTCAAGCAACGTCAACGGAGTACTTCCGGCAGGTCTTCCGGCGAGTATTCGGGAATAATTTTCTACACCGCTACAGTATCCGACTTCTCGTAACATTTCCATATCGTAATGTGTCCGCTGTTCGATTCTCTGGGCTTCTATGAGTTTGTTGTTTTTCGTGAAGTAGTCTATACGTTCCGCAAGTTCCCTGTCTATTTCATCAAGGGCGGATTCTATTTTATCGTCGCTTACTACGTAATGTGATGCCGGAAATATCGCCACATGACTTACTACCGCTTTTACCTCACCTGTTACGGCATTTATTTCTGAAATACGGTCTATCTCGTCGCCGAAATACTCTACTCGGATTGCCGTATCGCTTGACATTGCCGGAAATATTTCCACAACATCGCCACGCACACGGAATTTATTTCTTTCAAAAGCTATATCATTTCTTTCGTATCGGATTTTTACAAGTTCGCTTACAAGCTGTTCACGAGGTTTTTCAGTCCCCTGACGTATAGAAACTACCATTGACCTGTATTCTTCCGGACTTCCTAAAGAGTATATACACGATACACTCGCTACTATTATTACGTCCCGACGCTCTGCCAGTGCAGTAGTAGCGGAATGCCGGAGTTTGTCTATTTCCTCGTTTATAGAGGAATCCTTTTCAATGTAACTGTCCGTACTCGGTACATAGGCTTCCGGCTGATAGTAGTCATAATACGATACAAAATATTCGACGGCATTTTCAGGGAAAAATTCCCGAAACTCCGCACATAACTGTCCGGCAAGTATCTTGTTATGTGCCAGTACAAGAGTAGGTTTATTCACACGTGCTATGACGTTCGCCATTGTGAAAGTCTTTCCTGAACCGGTAACGCCTAGCAGAATCTGTTCTTTTTGTCCGGATTGTATACCCTGTACGAGTTTGTCAATAGCTTGTGGCTGGTCACCGGCAGGGGCGTATTTGGAATGAAGTACAAAATTTTTCATTTTCCGTCTCCTTTAATTATACTGTATCTTGTAAAGAACCTCTTATTAAAATCGGACAGATTTTCTTAATCTGTAATTTAAGTTGTTCGTTTATCTTCTTGCGTTCCATATATACTTTATACATATCGGCTATGGAACGTTGTATTTTTATATCAGGTATGGGGATTTCTACATCTTTCATTAAATCAAAATCAAAACTATCTCTTACTGAACCAGTAGCATAAAAAAGTGTACTTCTATGAAATTCTTTTCGAGATAGCCAAAGTGAAAGATATTCAGGGTTTAACTTATTATTATTTATAATTCTAAAAACAGTATACATAGGTGAAACAATACATTGTCCATTTGACCGCAATGCAATTGAACCTAAATTAATTCGTGAGGGATTATATGCAAAATCTTTTTCACTTACTACTTTATATTTGCTAATATCAATTCCAGCCATTTTTGCACGAGTATCCATATATGTACCAGAACTTCCAACGCCTTGTACTAACGATATTTTACCGTCTGAATTTTTAACGTTTACTTCAGTAATATATTGTCCGATTCTTTCACAAGGGATTTTTCTCCTCAAATCCTCAATATAGGCATCGCACACAAGTTTCAAATCGTCAAGGGCTGTTTCGTAACATTTTTGATTTTCAAGCATGGACTTATAAATATCAACATACTTCTGCTGTATGTGAATAGGTGGTAATTCAATTTCTATATCGCAGAATGTAGTCCAGTCTAAGTTTGAACGAATACTGCCATCACTATAAAACCAGCCAAGACGGTCTTTTTCCTTTGATAAAAATATCATAAAAAAATACAAAGGAATCACAATGTGCGTTGCCGTCACTTCAAAAGTTATATATGCAGGTGAAACAATAACAGGATTATTTTTTGTATACATACTAATTCTTATACATCTGTCACGACCTGTTTGCATACCGCTATAAACAAATCTGTTTTTACGGATTACTTTATACTTTTTTCCGTCCAACCCACTTGTATCGGCAACAGTCGGCATAAACTCTTTATTTATATTGATTCCATAAAAATCTTTGATTCCATAAGAATTTTTTTCGTCAACAACAGATATAAGACTGCCGATTTTATATTTAGTTAATGCCATAAAAATTCACCGTCCTTTTTAAGTGTATCTATATTATACCACAATCCGCCATAACAGTAAAGTCAAAAGAACATATTTTCTTTATTTAATTTATTCCGTGCTTTTAAATTCGGGTATTGACAAAACTGTTTCTTTGTTGTAAAATATATTATATGTATTCATACAGGATAATAAATTGTAAAGGCGGTAAATAAATGGGTTTATTCAAAAACATTTTCGGTGCTAATGCTTATTCAAACAGGGAACTTAAACGCATCGAACCTATAAAAAATAAAGTCCTCGCACTCGAAGAGGAATACGGAAAACTTTCTGACGCTGAACTCAAAGGCAAAACACAGGAGTTTAAAGACAGATTGGCTTCCGGTGAAAGTCTCGACAGCATGATGGCAGAAGCTCTTGCTACAGTCCGTGAGGGTGCTTGGCGTGTACTCGAAAAGAAACCGTATCCGGTTCAGATTATCGGTGCAATAGTTCTGCATCAGGGACGTATTGCCGAAATGCGTACTGGTGAAGGTAAAACACTCGTTGCGTGTGTAGCGTCGTATCTCAACGCCCTGACCGGTCTTGGCGTACACGTCGTAACGGTAAACGACTACCTCGCAAAGACACAAGCCGAAGAAATGGGTAAAGTTTTGCGTTGGTTAGGTCTTACTGTAGGCTGTATTCTGCACGGTCTCACTAATGAACAACGTCGTGAGGCTTACAACTGTGATGTTACATACGCTACCAACAATGAACTCGGTTTCGATTACCTCCGTGACAACATGGTAACGCACAAGGAAGAACGTGTACAGCGTAAACCGAATTTTGCAATCGTCGACGAGGTGGACTCTATTCTTATAGATGAGGCTCGTACTCCGTTAATCATTTCCGGTAAAGGTGACAAGTCCACACAACTTTATTCCATAGTTGACCGTTTCGCCAAAACGCTTACTTCAACGACAGTCGTTGAAATGGACAGCAAGGAAGACCAAGACGCACTCAACGAAACAGCAGACTACATCATTGACGAAAAAGCTAAAACTGCTACGATTACTCAACGTGGTGTCAAGAAAGCTGAACAGGTTTTCAATATTGATAACCTTATGGATTCCGAAAACTTAACACTTTTACACCATATCAATCAGGCAATCAAGGCTAACGGTGTCATGAAAAACGATATAGATTACGTTGTAAGAGACGGTGAAATAGTTATTGTTGACGAGTTCACCGGACGTATGATGGAAGGCAGACGTTTCAATGACGGACTTCACCAAGCTATCGAAGCCAAAGAGGGCGTTAAAGTCAAGAGCGAATCTAAAACACTCGCTACAATTACTTTCCAGAACTTCTTCCGACTTTATAACAAACTTTCCGGCATGACAGGTACGGCTATGACCGAAGAAGACGAATTTAAGGAAATCTACAAACTTGACGTTATTTCAATCCCAACCAACAAGCCGGTTATCCGTATTGACCACAATGACCAGATATACAGCTCCGAAAAAGGTAAGTATTCCGCTATAATCGAACAGATTATTGAATGTCATAAAAAAGGTCAGCCGATACTTGTTGGTACTGTATCTATCGAAAAATCGGAACTTCTTTCCGCTATGCTGAAACGCAAGGGGATTAAACATAACGTACTCAACGCCAAACACCACGCCAAAGAAGCTGAAATTGTCGCACAGGCTGGTAAATATGGGTCTGTAACAATTGCTACTAATATGGCTGGACGTGGTACTGATATTATGTTAGGCGGTAACGCTGAATTTCTTGCAAGAGCGGAACTCCGTAAGCGTGAAATGCCCGAAGAACTCATAAACGAAGCTATCGGATTCGCCGATACTGATGACCCCGAAGTTATAAAGGCTCGTAAACTCTATCAGGAACTTTTTGACCGTTTCAACAGAGAAGTCAAGGAAAAAGCCGTTGAAGTACGTGAGGCAGGCGGTCTGTACATACTCGGTACTGAACGTCACGAATCACGCCGAATAGACAACCAGTTAAGAGGACGTGCCGGACGTCAGGGTGACCCTGGTGAAAGTTGTTTCTTCCTGTCGGTAGAAGATGACCTTATGCGAATTTTCGCCGGTGACCGTCTCGAAAATATGATGAAAACCCTTAACGTAGAGGAAACTATGCCTATTGAAAGCAAAATGCTTACGAAAATCATTGAATCCTCACAGAAGAAAGTGGAGGGAAATAATTTCAGTATAAGAAAGAACGTACTTAATTATGACGATGTTATGAATACACAGCGTGAAATAATTTATAAACAGCGTTCAGAAGTGCTTGACGGTGAAGACATACATGAAAGTATATCCAAAATGATAGAAGACCTTATCAACTCAACTGTAAATACTTATCTCGCCGACGAAGACGAAAGAAGCGATTGGAATATGGTAGGTCTTAAGGATTTCTTCCTTGGCTGGCTTATAGGTCAGGAAGACCTTACTTTCACCGACGAAGAACTTGCTTCTGTAACAAAACAGGATATTATTACCGCACTTAATACAAAAGCTACTGAAATTTATCAGGCTAAGGAAGAAGAATACGGTACTGATGTTATGCGTGAACTCGAAAGAGTTATACTTCTTAAGGTAGTCGATACAAAGTGGATGGCTCATATTGACGACATGGAAGAACTCAAAAAAGGTATAAGTTTACGTTCATACGGTCAGAAAAATCCGGTTATTGAGTACAGATACGAGGGCTTCGAGATGTTCGACGCTATGGTTGAGTCTATCCGTGAAGATACTATCCGTATGTTACTTACAGTTAAACTCCAGAAAAATCAGACACCACAGCGTGAACAGGTTGCCAAGCCTGACGCTCCCAACGCCGGAGCAGGTGACGGAAGTTTTTCCAATACTGCAAAAAGCGACAAAGTCGGCGACAATGACCCTTGTCCGTGTGGTAGCGGTAAAAAATACAAGAAATGCTGCAAAGAAAAGAACAATAAATAAAATCATATCGGGACGGAGGTTTTCCGTCCCTTGTTTTAAGGAGACAATGTTAAAACCAAAACATATATGAGGTGATTTTATGGCTCTTGTTTATAGTAAATTAACAGATAAAGAAAAAAATGAAATAATTTCTAAAAATGGGTTTAACCATCCACATAAAAAAAGAGGTTATGAATATCCTGCTGAATTATTTGATATGGTAGTTGACGAAACTCGAAAAATTCAATTCTTAAAGTTATCTAATATGATTGGATATATACCAGCAATTTATTCAATTGTATGGAAAGAACACTATTGTAGTGTTTATATTTCGTATAAAATTGAATTTATTGAAGAAAAACTTACAACTAAAAAAATAATAAGATGGAATATAAATAATATATTTGCTCAAAAATTTTTTAAAGAATATGAAAGTGAATTAATATCAGCAATAATAGAAATGTTTTCTTTTTTTATTATTCATGATGAAAAAGATATAAAGGAAACTATTTTATGTAATAGGTCAACAGTAACATATGTTAAAAATAATAGTATATTTTTGCATATTGGATACAGCAAAAAATAGGATTATTATGGATTATTTCTATATTAAAGACTGGAAGACAGCTCATTACTTAGAATGAAGGTGATTTTTGTGGCTTTTATTAATTGTGAATTAACAGAACAAGATAAAGATAAATTAGCTCTTCTTAATCTTAAAAATCCTTTATTTCCAAAAAAACAGGTGGAACTAAATAAATTATCTTATCAGACTTTTGATAAAGAACAAGACGCAAGATTATTAATTATCAGACGTGAAATTATATGGCCAATGGTAGCTATATTTTTGTGGAAAGAAAATGTATGTGAAATATATGCTCATGATACTGAAGATTATGAAATAGATGAAATAAATTTGAAAGCAATAATTACTCTAAAATGGAAGATTGATAAGATTAATATACCCGAATGTTTGAAAAATCAAAAAGATGAACTTTTAGAATTGATAAAAGAATCTTTGATTGTCAGGGGTAAAAAAATACATTGTTTGGAGGATATAGAAAGCAAATATTTTCCTTTTTCTGTTCAATGTAATACTGTTTTTGAAGGCAAATTAGAACTTATATTTTATTAATGGAGGTGATTTTTGTGGCTTTTATTAATTGTAAATTAACAGAACAAGAGAAAGATAAATTAGCTCTTCTTAATCTTAAAAATCCTTTATTTCCCCAAAAACAGATTGAACTAAATAAATTATCTTATCAAACTTTTGATGAAGAACAAGACGCAAGATTATTAATTATCAGACATGAAATTATATGGTCAATGGTAGCTCTATTTTTGTGGAAAGAAAATGTATGTGAAATATATGCACATGATAGTGCAGATTATGAAATAGATGAAATAAATTTGAAAGTAATAATTACTATAAAATGGAAGATTGATAAGATTCATATCCCCGAATGTTTGAAAAATAAAAAAGACGAACTTTTAAGATTGATAAAAGAATCTTTGATTGTCAAGGCTAAAAAAGTATATGGTTTAGAGGATATAAAAAGCGAAATTTTTTCTGTTCAATGTAACACTGTTTTTGAAGGCAAATTAGAACTTATATTTTATTAATGGAGGTGATTTTATGGCTTTTATTAATTGTGAATTAACAGAACAAGAGAAAGATAAATTAGCTCTTCTTAATCTTAAAAATCCTTTATTTCCAAACAAACAGGTTGAACTAAATAAATTATCTTATCAGACTTTTGATAAAGAACAAGACGCAAGATTATTAATTATCAGACCTGAAATTATATGGCCAATGGTAGCTATATTTTTGTGGAAAGAAAATGTATGTGAAATATATGCACATGATAGTGTAGATTATGAAATAGATGAAATAAATTTGAAAGCAATAATTACTCTAAAATGGAAGATTGATAAGATTAATATCCCCGAATGTTTGAAAAATCAAAAAGATGAACTTTTAGAATTGATAAAAGAATCTTTGATTGTCAAGGGTAAAAAAATAAATTGTTTAGATGATATAGAAAGCAAAGTTTTTCCTTTTTCTGTTCAATGTAATACTGTTTTTGAGGGCAAATCAGAACTTATATTTTATTAATGAAGGTGATTAAATGAGCGGTTACAGTGTTTTTGCACGCTACTATGACGAACTCACGGCAAATATAGACTATAAAAAACGTGCGGAATATTTCAATGAAATAATTAAAAAATTCAAGACTACTGACGGAAATATTCTTCTTGACCTCGCTTGCGGTACAGGTAGTATCTCCGAAGAAATGGCAAAAATCGGTTACGACGTTATCGGCGTTGACAATTCGCAGGAAATGTTAAGTATCGCTCTTGATAAGAAATTCGACAGCGGACTTAATATACAGTATCTGTGTCAGGATATGCGTAATATTGATATGTTCGGTACTATAGATGTTACTATATGTGCTTTAGACAGTATAAATCATCTTTCAGATATTGAAGATATAAGAAATGTTTTTCAGAAAGTATCTTTGTTTTCGGAATATAACGGTTTATTTATATTCGATATTAACACGTTATACAAACACAGAAATATTTTAGCTGATAATACATTTACGTACGAAACCGATAATCTATACTGTATATGGGAAAATTCCCTTAACAAAGATACGGACGAAGTCAAAATGAATCTTGAATTTTTTGAACTCGAAGAAAACGGGCTTTATTCAAGAAGTTCGGACTGTTTTTCCGAAAAGGCTTACAGTACGCAAATTATTGACAGTCTTCTTACTGAAAATAATTTCGAGATACTGGCAAAATATAGTGATGATACTTTCAATGCACCGGAAGAAACATCACAGAGAATAATTTATGTTGCAAGGTGCAGACTTATGAAAGAAGGTTGTTAAAATGGGTAAATTATACAGGGTCATAACCGCTGATGGTTCAGCATTTGCTTCTGTCCTCGACGCTAAAGACATAGTTTCTGAAATAGAAAAAATTCATAAGACTTCCGCTGTAGTGACCGCCGGTTTAGGACGGCTTACTATAGGGGCTTCACTTATGGGTTATATGCTGAAAGGTCAGAATGACAGTCTGACACTCCGTATTGACGGCGACGGTCAGACAGGTCAGCTTGTAGCGGTTTCCGACAGTATGGGCAATGTAAAAAGTTACGTAAATAATCCGGTAGTCGAAATTCCACTTAACGCACAGGGTAAACTTGATGTCGGAGGTGCGGTAGGTCATAACGGTACTCTTTCGGTAGTCAAAGACTTAGGACTTAAAGAGCCTTATGTGGGAGTTATTCCGCTTGTTTCCGGTGAAATCGCTGAAGATATAGCCAATTACTACGCCACAAGCGAACAGATTCCTACAGTATGCAGTTTAGGTGTTCTTGTCAATCCCGATTTGTCCGTAAAGTCCGCCGGTGGATTTCTTGTACAATTACTGCCTTTCGCCGACGAAAAATGTATAGATATTATCGAAAAAAATTTAAATAAAATGCGTCCGGTATCGGCTATGCTTGCCGACGGTATAACTCCGGAAGAAATCGCAGATATGCTTCTTGACGGTCTTAATCCTGAACCCCTTGACCAGTCTTCACCGGTCTATAAATGCGATTGCAGTCGTGAACGTACCGAAAGAGTGTTAATAAGTCTCGGTAAAAAGGAACTCGATTCAATCGCCGACGATAACAAGGATATTTCTATAAACTGTCATTTCTGCGGTAGGGAATACATTTTCACTCCGGAGGAAATCAGAAAACTTGCAGAAATTCAATGAGGTGAATTTATGTACGAAAACAAAAACGAAGATATACCGGTAAAAACCGTCCTTGCGTGCGTCGATACCGGAGAATTTGATGCGGAAGTTTCTATAAAGGAACTCGGCGAACTCGCACGCACCGCCAATGCCGAAGTAGTCGGTGAAATAATTCAGAAAAAACAGTCCTATGACCCTGCTACCTGTATGGGTTCTGGACGGCTTGAGGAACTCAAAGAACAACTCGAAGTACTTGAAGCGGAACTCGTCATTTTTGACCACGAATTAACCGGCGTTCAGGTACGTAATATAGAAAAAATTCTTGAAGTACGTGTAATAGACCGTACTACGCTTATACTCGATATTTTCGCACAACGTGCAAGGACTAAAGAGGGTAAGTTACAAGTGGAACTCGCACAACAAAAATACAGACTTCCTCGCCTGACTGGTATGGGTACGGAACTTTCAAGACTTGGTGGCGGTATCGGTACGAGAGGTCCAGGTGAAACAAAACTCGAAACAGATAAACGTCATATCCGGAAGAGAATTTCTTATCTTGAAAACGAACTCGACGAACTCAAGAAACACCGTGATTTTTCACGCTCCCGACGTAAAAAAGACGGCGTTTTATGCTGTGCGATAGTCGGATATACAAACGTCGGAAAATCCACACTTTTAAATGCTCTTACTGATGCCGGTGTACTCGCTGAAAATAAACTTTTCGCCACTCTCGATATAACTTCACGTTCTATAGAACTTCCCGACGGCAGAAGCATTATGCTGATAGATACGGTAGGTCTGATACGCCGACTTCCGCATAATCTCGTTGAGGCTTTCAAATCGACGCTTGAAGAGGCTTCCTGTGCGGATATAATTCTGAACGTTCAGGATATTTCTTCCCCTGAACGTGAACAGCAGGCAGATGTCACACGGTCTTTACTGTCGGAACTCGGTTGTGACGGCATACCACAGATAAACGTCATGAACAAGGCAGATATTTCCGGTTATACCGACACTGTTTTTGAAAATGACAATACGGTTTTAATAAGTGCGAGGGAACAAACCGGTTTCGACAGATTACTTGAATGTATCATTAAAAATCTTCCGGAAACTTCAAGACGTATGAATTTACTGATTCCGTATGATAAAACATCTTTCATAAACAGAATTAGAATCGACGGTAAAGTTTTTTCCGAAGAGTATCGGGAAAATGGTACTCTCATAGATGCCCTTGTCGATATAAAACTGATAAAAGAAGCGGAGAATTATTCTCTATGAGTAAATTAAATGATTTAATAAATAAACTTTGTCCCGACGGTGTGGAATATGTAAAAATCGGTAATATAGCAACTGTTTCAAGAGGTATAAGGGTAGTGAGAAAACAGTTAAAAAAAGATGGTGAAATTCCGGTTTATCAAAATAGTTTAAAACCGCTTGGCTATTACGAAAAATTTAATTGTTCCGCTGATACTACTTTTATTATCGGAGCAGGTGCGGCTGGTGAAATCGGATATAGTACTGTAAATTTCTGGGCGGCAGATGATTGTTATTATTTCATATGTCCTGAAACTCTTGACAGCCGTTATCTTTACTTTGTCATGTTAAAAAATAAACAGAATATTCTTGCAAAAGTAAGAAAAGCAAGTATTCCGAGATTATCACGTACAGTTATTGAAAATCTCGTAATTCCGCTTCCACCTCTTGAAATTCAAAAAGAAATAATCCGTATACTTGATAATTATTCCGAAAAAAACGAAGAACTTATAAAATCATTATATAAAGAAATTGAATTAAGAAAAAAACAATACGAATACTACAGGGACAAAATTCTGACTTTCAAAAATATATAAGGAGGTAAAATATCTATGTTAGGTGCAATTTTCGGAGATATAATAGGTTCGTGGTATGAAGCGTATGCAACTAAGGATTATAATTTTCCGTTGCATAGCAAGTCAGAATTTACCGATGATACCGTAATGACTACCGCCGTATGTAAAGCCATACTCGAAAACGACAGCGATATAACAGCTTTACAGGTAAAATCACGTGGTTATGAATACGCTGTACGTTATAAACAGTACTATTCGTATTTTCCGTATGCCGGTTATGGTATGATGTTCGCTAAATGGGCTGAAAAACAAGGTACAATTAACATTCAAAGAAGTTACGGTAACGGCGGTGCTATGCGTGCTGTACCCATAGGTTACGCCTACAACTCCGAAGAACAGGTACTCCTACAGGCGAAGGCAAGCTGTTATTATACTCATAACTGCAAAGAGGGTATTTACGGTACGCAAGCCGTCGCAATGGCTGTATTTATGGCTCGTAACGGCGAATCCAAAGATTCCATAAGAAAATACATAACAGACAAATTCAAATATGACCTCGACTACACCACAGATGACATCAGACCGGATTACAGTTTCAGCAGTGAAACTCTATACAGTGTTCCGCCGTCGATAGTTGCGTTTCTTGATTCCCACGATTACGAAAGTGCTGTCCGGAATGCCGTATCGCTTGGCGGTGATGCCGATACTATGGCTTGTATCGCCGGTGGTATAGCGGAGGCTTTTTATAAGAATATTCCCGAATATATAAAGAACTTCTGTTCGTCAAGAATTGACATCACTCTTAAAAAAGTCCTGAATGAATTTACCGGAAAATATTGTTAAATTAATTTTTTATTTATTTTCACTTGACATCTCATGAAAATAATGTTAGAATATCTACAGTAAATGCATTGACGGAGATAAGTAACATGGTCTGGCGTTCACAGAGAGTGCGGAATTTGCTGAAATCCGCATATCAGATGCCATGCGAATAACACTCCCGAGCAGTGACCTGAAAGCTATACGGCAAGTAGGTGAGACGTTTTCCGTGCGTTAAACGGTATAGAGTGACTGTATTTCTTTACAGTAATTCAGGTGGTACCACGAGAATTTTTATTCCCGTCCTGTTTTTTCCGACAGGACGGCTTTTTATTTTATGAAAGGATTGATTTTTATGAAGCATACCGATATTAAAAACCTGCTCAATACTAAGGCTGAAAATCAGGAAGTTACTGTCTGTGGCTGGGTGCGTACTTCAAGAAACTCAAAAAGTGTCGCATTTATCGAGGTAAACGACGGTACTTCCCTGAAAAATATTCAGGTAGTCGTTGATAAATCCGCTGATACCGATTACAAAGTTGCAAGAGTTGGCACGTCCGTAAAAGTAACCGGCGTACTTGTAGAGGGACGTAACAATACAGTAGAAATAAATGCTCTCCCGACTGGTGTAGAGATTCTCGGAACTTGTCCGGAAGATTACCCCCTACAGAAAAAGGGCTGTACTATGGAATATCTCCGTACAATGCCACATCTCCGTGGACGCACCAATACTTTCAATGCCGTATGGCGTGTACGTTCCGTACTTGCTTCGGCTATTCACAAGTATTTTCAGCAGAATAACTACGTTTATGTAAATACTCCGCTTATTACCGGTAGCGACTGTGAGGGTGCTGGCGAGATGTTCAATGTAACGACTATCGGTTATTCGACTGAATACAAGTCGGAAGAAGAGTACTACGCCAATGACTTTTTCGGCAGACGTGCAGGACTTTCAGTTTCCGGACAGCTTGAAGGCGAAATGGCTGCTATGGCTATGGGTAAAATATATACTTTCGGTCCGAGTTTCCGTGCTGAAAACAGTAACACTCCTAAACATCTTGCGGAGTTCTGGCATATCGAACCGGAAGTAGCTTTCGCTGAACTCGATGACGTTATAGAAATCGCCGAAGATATGCTGAAATTCGTTATCCGTGAATTACTCGATACCTGTCCGGACGATATGAAATTCTTTGACGCACATTTTGAAAAAGGTCTTGTGGCACGTCTCGAAGAACTAATTTCAAACGATTTCGGCAGAGTTACCTATACAGAAGCTATCAGACTTTTACAGGAATCCGGTGAAAATTTTGTCTACCCTGTAGAGTGGGGTTGCGACTTACAGACCGAACACGAAAGATATATTTCTGAAAAAGTTTTCAAAAAGGCTGTTTTTGTAACGGATTATCCGAAAGAAATAAAGTCTTTCTATATGAAACAGAATCCCGACGGTAAAACCGTAGCCGCTGTGGATTTACTCGTACCAGGGGTTGGCGAGATTATCGGTGGCAGTGAACGTGAAGCGGATTACGACAAACTCGTTACCGCTATGAATGACCGCAACATGAATCTTGATTTATATTCCGATTACCTCGATTTAAGAAAATTCGGCTCTGTACCTCATGGTGGGTTTGGTCTCGGCTTTGAAAGACTTATCATGTATACAACCGGTATGTCAAATATCCGTGACGTTATTCTTTATCCTCGTACAGTCGGCAGTATCAGATAATTTTTCCCCCGATACTCCGCATATAATATGACAGCATCAGGAAACATCAATGACGCTGTTTCCTGATTAAATAAACAGTAAAGGAATGGTTTTTTATGTCAAAATCGCTGTATATTCCGGAGGGTTACAAATCAGCCCTCACACTAAGGGAAACTCAACACGCTATCAAGTACATCAAGGACGTTTTTCAACAGGCGTTGTCATTCGCCCTTACTCTTGACCGTGTGTCCGCACCGCTTATAGTCCGTATGGGAAGCGGTATCAATGATGACCTCAACGGCGTTGAAAGAAAAGTCGATTTCACTATAAAGGAAATCGGCGGTTGCGAAGCCGAGGTTGTCCAGTCGCTCGCAAAGTGGAAGCGTATGGCTCTTTACCGTTACGGTTATAACGCCGGTGAGGGTATCTATACCGATATGAACGCTATCCGCCGTGACGACGATACCGATAATACTCACTCGATTTTCGTTGACCAGTGGGACTGGGAAAAAGTCATTACCCGTGAACAGCGTAACATTGATTTCCTCAAGGAAACCGTTAAAAATGTTGTCAAGGCTGTATCTTTCGTGAAAAGAAAAGTAGGTCTGCGTTATCCGGTAATCGCCGGTAGCGTATGCGAAGATGTTTTCTTCATAACCACACAGGAACTCGAAAATATGTACCCCGACAAAACTCCGAAAGAACGTGAAAGACTTATCACGAAAGAATACAAGACCGTTTTCATTATGCAGATTGGCGGACTTCTCGCAAGCGGTCAGAAACACGACGGCCGTGCGCCCGACTATGACGACTGGTCACTTAACGGCGATATTTTCGTATGGGACGAAGTTCTTGACAATGCTCTTGAAATATCCTCAATGGGTATCCGTGTTGACGAAACATCACTTGCAAAACAACTCGCCGAAGCCGGTGCGGAAGACAGAATGCAATACGACTATCACAAGATGATTGCAAACGGTACTCTTCCGCTTACTATCGGCGGTGGTATCGGACAGTCAAGGCTTTGTATGTACCTGCTCGAAAAGGCACACATAGGTGAAGTACAGTCTTCTATCTGGAGCGACGATATGATTTCAAAATGTGCTGAAAATGGTATAACACTTCTTTAATCAATGGACGATAAATTCCGCTTATTTGATAACTGGTTAAATATACAGAAAAATATATGGTCTGATATGGGAATTACGGTAAAAAATGCATCTTATCAGAAAAAAGTTGAAATGTACTATCATAATTACAGGATTGAACTTTCTGCCGGAAGCAGTGAGGGAATTATTCAGTTATTTGAAAGTAACGGCTGTTACTGGGTTGATTTGGAATGCATCAGTTTCGATAAAGACGAATATTTTTGTAAATCCGTTGTCGATTTTGAAACGATTGAAGATATTTACGACTATGTACAAAAACTTGAAACTATCATGATTTAACACACGAAACGCAAAAAACTTCCCCTGAAAAATTTTCAGGGGATTTTTTACTGAATTAAACAAAACGCCAACTGTCATATCAATATATATATAATTATATTTGACATTTGCAGAAAAATATTGTATAATATGCATAAAGAACAATAATTATGCTAAAGGAGTGAAATATTATAAACAAATTTTTTGAAAGTGTAGGCGTATTTTGTGCCGGTGTAATCATAATGATTTTTATGATATTAAAGGACGATAAAAAAAATACAGATAAAAATAGTGACTGAATTTTCAATTTTTAAGAAAGGAGTGTTAAATTTATGAGAAAGTTTTTTCAAATTGTTTCAAAGGTTTTAAAAATTGCTTCAATAATTCTTGAAGCCGTTAATCAGGTAATTGAAACAATCAGTTCTAACAATGTTTGCGTATCATACTGAAGAGGAGAATACATATGGGATTTTTCCAGAAAAAAAATACAGCGGTTTGTGTAAGTACTAAACAGGAACTCCAATCCGCTTGTAGAAGAGGCGAAAAAAACATTATTGTTAAAGCCCCTTTGGCAAATAAACTGGCAAAATTAGAAAAATTATCAAAATCTTCAAGAAAAACCAAAAATGCTGTAATCACTGCTCTTACATTATCTGGTACTGCACTTGCTACTACTTTATTAACTCCAAATAAAATTATGGGTATAGTTGGTGTTGCACCTGCTGTTACGGCTGTATCGGCTGAACTTTCAATCGGAACTGCACAGGCTATAGCTATAATCATACTTGCGGTTTCTTTAGGAGCTTCAATGATTATAGCTGTACTCAAAGACTATACTATAGAAGTACGTCCCGACGGAACAGTAGTATTAACTAAAAATTAAAAACTGAAAAAGTCCCTGTAAAAAGGGACTTTGTTTAATCACACGCAAAACGCAAAAAACCTGAGAATTTTTAATGATTCTCAGGCTTTTTTGTTTATATAAATACGTCGATTTCCTGTTTGTCGGGGACTTCAAAAACTGAACTGAATTTATCCGCAAGGGCTTTGTCTATAAAATAAAACTCCGATTTTCCGGCAGATACCATTTCATTACGATTATTTATACGCTGTCTCCAGACCTCGTCGGTTATATCAATATAATGCAACTCGCAAGCAATATCACGCATTTTACAGAAATTTTTTGTGAAATCTCTTTCCTGTCTTGTCCAGAAACCCCAGTCCAATATTACATTTATTCCGACAGAAATGAACTCCGGTATTTTTTTCAGCAGATATTCTTTTATTTTTACTACATATTCATCATGTTTTTCACCGGCATTTTGTCCGAAAACAGTCAACATTATTTCGTCTACGGAAAGCAATACGGCATTATATTCCGTGCGTAACTTTTCGGCATACGTACTCTTGCCACTACAAATCCTACCACATACCATTACCACTTTTGCCATACGATTACTTCTCCGAACAAAATTCTACTTTCTCACCATTGAGAATCTTATTAGTAGTACGTACCGCACACATCTTACCGCACATTGAACAGGTGTGACGGTCTGCCGGTGGTGTACTTTCAAAATATTCACGAGCTTTATCGCCGTCAATGGCAATATCGAACATCTTTTCCCAGTCCATAGCGTGACGGGCTTCTGCCATAGCGTTATCAGGGTCTGTGGCGTGCGGTATACCTTTTGCAATATCGGCAACGTGTCCGGCGATACGGCTTGCAATTACTCCCTCTTTTACGTCGTCTATGTCGGGAAGTCGGAGATGTTCCGCCGGTGTAACGTAGCAAAGGAAATCCGCACCCGCTGAACCTGCTACCGCTCCGCCTATCGCTGATGTTATATGGTCATACCCAGGGGCTATATCTGTAACCAATGGTCCTAATACATAGAACGGTGCATTATGACAGATTCGCTTCTGTAGCTTCATGTTCGCCGATATTTCATTAATCGCCATATGTCCCGGACCTTCTACCATTACTTGCACGTCCTTAGCCCATGCACGTTCAGTCAACGCACCGAGTTCGATTAATTCTGCTATCTGTCCGGCGTCTGTCGAATCGTCTATACAACCTGGTCTAAGTGCGTCTCCGAGACTTATTGTACAGTCGTATTCATGGAGTATATCAAGAACATCGTCGTAATACTCATAGAACGGATTTTCATTACCAGTCATCATCATCCACGCAAATAACAATGAACCTCCTCTTGAAACTATATTCATTTTACGCTTATCACGTCGGAATGCCTCAACAGCACGGCGATTTATTCCGGCGTGTATCGTCATGAAGTCCACACCCTCTTCTGCGTGGGCTTTCACTACTTTCAGGAAGTCTTCCGCTTTTATTTCAAGTAAATCCTTTTCGAGATACCCTATGGCATCGTACATAGGTACTGTGCCTATCATTGCCGGAGACTTTTCTATAAGCTGTTTACGGAAAGTATTTGTTTTGCCGTAATTACTCAAATCCATTATGGCATCTGCACCGTATTTAAGGGCTATTTCTACCTTTTTCATTTCGTTTTCGTAGTTGTTGCAGTCTCCGGATATGCCTAAATTTACGTTTATTTTGGTACGCATTTTTGTGCCTATCCCCTCCGGCGATATCGACTTATGATTTATATTGCATGATATACATACTTCACCTTTCGCAACAAGTCCGCAAAGTTCCTCCGGTGTGATGTACTCCTTTTCGGCGACTATTTTCATTTCCGGCGTTATTATCCCTTTTTTACCGGCTTCCATTTGTGTACTGTAGTTTTTCATATTATAAAACTCCTTTCATGTGATTCAATGGCTTACTTCCGTGACCTATATCCGATACACTTTCTATACAGTCTGAAATATATTTTTTTGCAGACTGTACGCTTTTTTCAAGCGTATATCCTTTCGCAAGGTTAGAGGCTATGGCACTCGAAAGCGTACACCCTGTGCCGTGTAGTTCTTTATCAGTAAGGCGTTCACCTCTGTACCATTTCCCTTTACCCTCGCTGTACAGGAAATCATCTGCGTTTTCTTTTAAGTGTCCGCCTTTGCACAAAACCGAACATCTGTATTTTCCTGAAATATATTCAGATATTTTAACCATATCTTCCGGAGTGTCTATTTTCATTCCGGAAATCTTTTCCGATTCCGGTATGTTAGGTGTAATCAGGACGGATAACGGAAATATTTTATTCTTCAATACTTCGTAAGTTTCTGCGGTACTTAATTCTGAACCACTCGTTGAAACGGCTACAGGGTCAGTGACTATGTTTTCAGCTTTATAAAATTCAAGTCTTTCGGCTATAATTTCTGCCTGCTCCGGAGTTGATACCATACCGATTTTTATAGCGTCGGGGCGTATATCCTCAAAAACTGAATCTATCTGTTGTTTCAGAAATTCAGCAGATACCGGATATATCGCACGTACTCCGGTGGTATTCTGTGCAGTGAGGGCGGTTATGACACTCATGGCGTATACTCCATGCATGGTCATTGTTTTAATGTCCGCCTGTATACCTGCTCCGCCGGAACTGTCGCTACCGGCTATTGTAAGTACTTTTTTCAATTGTTACGCTCCTTTCTGGTCTGGGATAAATTCTAAATCTTTGTAAACGTCAAACCAAAGTATTCTGACGATTATTCCGGTGCTAAGACCATGATTTCCGGCGGAATCCCTTCTCATTGAATGTTCTTTTGTAACGCCCCACAAAACAGCATTATATTTTATCGTTCCGCCGTCTTTCAGACATTCTTTAACCGGTACAAGCAGAATCACCGCAATAATCAGCGGAATAATTATTTTTAATTTCTTTTTCATTGTTATGCTCCTTTCTGTTGAGAGGACGGAACAAACTTCGGATAATTGCTGTAAACCTTAAAACAAAGTATTCTGACAGTTGTTCCGGTATTATATCCGGAGTTTCCGGCAGAATCATATGTCATTCCATGATGTTTTGTCACGCCCCATAATACCGCATTATATTTTACTGTTCCGCCGTCTTTGTAATGTTCTTTAATTGGTACAAGCAGAATTATCGCAATAATCAGCGGAATTATTATTTTCAGTTTCTTTTTCATTTTACTCACCTGCTTTTCTGAAAAATGTTCCACGTGGAACATTTTCGTATATTTCACGATTTTTTCCGGAGAAGTTCAGCAGATTTTATTATATCACGCTGTCCGAATAACGCCGATACTACAGCTATACCGGCTTGGCCGCAGTCTTTTATAAGGTGGACGTTTTCCGCATTTATTCCGCCTATCGCTACTACCGGAATTTCTACACTCCGACAGATTTCACGGAGTATTTCCGGTGTTATACGGATAGCATTCTTTTTTGTCGGGGACGGAAAAACCGCTCCTACTCCTAAATAGTCTGCACCGTCCGCCTGTGCCTGCTGTGCCTGTTCTATGGTCTTTGCGGTTGCTCCGATTATGAAATTATCCCCGACGTGACTTCTTATATATGCAACCGACATATCTTCCGCCCCGACGTGTACACCATCCGCACCGCTTTCGAGAGCCACCCTGTAATCGTCATTTATTATCAGCGGTACGCCGTAATCGGTACAGACTTCACGTATATTTTTAGCTATTGAAACGTATTCCGCAAAAGATATATTTTTTTCCCTCAACTGCACGCAGGTAACGCCACCTTGTATAGCCTGTTCTACCGATTCAGCGAGACTTCTTCCGTTTAAATGCGTTCTGTCCGTGACGGCGTAAAGAGTGAGAATATTTTTATCAAACTTCAATATCTGCCACTTCCTTTCTTAACTGCTTTATATATCCGACAGGATTTTCACAGGTCATAAAACCGCTCATTATACAAGCTCCGGACGCTCCGGATTCCGCAATGAGATGTATATTATCCGCATTTATTCCGCCTATCGCATAGACCGGAATTTTTACCGCATTGCATATCCGACTTAAAAATTCAAGCCCACGAGGTGTGAGACCTTTTTTACAGTCCGTTTGAAAAATGTGTCCGGCTATAACGTAATCAACGCACATTTTTTCAGCCTCTATCGCCTCTTCAACAGAATGTACCGAAGCACCCGCAAGATTAATAAAATTCATATCTTTCAGACGGATATGCTGTAACATAGGCATTGTCATATGAATATTACTGAACTTGTCAAATTTTCTGTACATACTACAAGGTACATCATACTTATCACTTATGTTCAGTATATTAAAAGCTGTTTTAACATAGTCATCATCATTGCAATCCTTATCACGAAACATTATTCTGTCCGGCTTTGCAGATGCTATTTTTTCAATCCTTTTCAGAAAATCTTCCTGACAAAGTTTTCTGTCCGTAACGCATATAATCTTAAACATAGAGATAATCATTCAGGACAGGTTGCAGACCTTCGGCGGACATATCGTTATACATCTGCCGGAAACTTCTGCTGTCGTTTATTTCAAACTGTTCGTCACCTGCTGAACTGTTCTCCTTTCCGGTGTATTTGCTTTCGTGGTCACCGATACCGGTAGAAACTCCGGCGGAAACTTTTGTAGCACATATTTTTACTATACCATTCCGGAAACTTTCGCTTTCACGTGACGACACCGTTATATTACAGAACGGAAGAAAAATCCTGTAGGCACATAGTACCTGACACAACTGTTTTTCATGTACGTCAAGCGGATTTATTTTGTCGTTGTTTATGATAGGTCTTAGACGTGGGCATGACAGGGATATTTCTGCGTGAGGATATTTCCGTTGCAGATAATAAACGTGCAATGCACTTGCGAGAGCGTCTTTCCGGAAATCAGAAAGTCCAAGCAGAGCCGAACACGCTATACCACGCATACCCCCCATTAAAGCCCTTTCTTGAGCGTCTACACGATACGGAAATACTCTTTTATGTCCCATAAGGTGCAACTGTTCATAACGTACACTGTCGTAAGTTTCCTGAAATACCGTCACATAATCCGCACCGCATTCATGTAAATATCTGTACTCGTCAGTATTTACCGGATATATTTCAAGACCTACCATACGGAAATATTTCCTTGCAAGTCTGCACGCTTCGCCGATATATTCAACACCACTTGCGGAACGGCTTTCGCCTGTGAGTATCAGTATTTCTTCCATACCGCTATCTGCTATGACTTTCATTTCCTTTTCAATCTGTTCAGTATTGAGTTTCATACGCTTTATGTCGTTGTAACAGTTGAAACCGCAGTAAACACAGTAATTTTCACAGTAGTTGGCGATATACAACGGCGTGAACAAATATACGGTATTTCCGAAATGTTTTCTTGTTTCCAGACGTGCTTTTTCAGCCATTTCCTCAAGAAACGGTTCAGCGGACGGCGACAACAAGGCTTTAAAGTCTTCTACCGTACACCTTTCGTGCTGTAATGCCTTACGGACATCTTCCGGAGTATACATATTATAATCGTATTCATTCATTGCAGATATTATCTTGTCACGGATATCGGAGTTAATTTTTTCCATGCCGTCCATGTACTCCATATGATTAGTACGCCCTGACGGATTATTTTCCAGTTCGTGTTTTTTCCTCAAAGCACTTTCGGAAAGTTTATCTGAATCTATAAAATAATTGTTTTCCATATTACTGAATTTTCACCACATTTCATAAATATTTTCATTGTTTTTCTGAAAAATGTTCCACGTGGAACATTTCAGTAAAATTCCGGAGCAGGTAATTGATAAATTTATTTAATCAGTCGTGCAGAAATCCTGTAAGCGTATCGCTTGCCGACGCTCCTCTTGTAAGGACACGTCCAAGTCCGGAAAGATATGCTTTTCTGCCAGCCTGTACAGCCTGTCTGAACGCCTCCGCCATAACTGGTAAGTCTCCGGCGGTAGCGAGTGCGGTATTGCACATTACGGCATCTGCACCCATTTCCATGACCTCGCACGCCTGTGAGGGTCTGCCTATTCCGGCATCTACTATTATCGGCAAGTCGATTTCGTCAATAAGAATCTGTATGAACTCCTTTGTAGCAAGTCCCTTGTTTGAACCTATCGGCGAAGCAAGGGGCATTACCGCAGAAGCTCCGGCGTTTACGAGGTCTCGGGCGGTGTACAAATCAGGGTACATATACGGCATAACTATAAATCCCTCTTTGGCGAGAATTTCAGTAGCCTTTACAGTCTCGACGTTATCCGGCAGAAGATATTTACTGTCACGCATTATCTCTATCTTGACAAAATTTCCGCAACCTAACTCCCTTGCAAGACGTGCTATTCTTACAGCTTCGTCAGCGTTTCTTGCTCCGGAAGTATTCGGTAATAACGTTATATTTTCCGGAATATAGTCAAGAATGTTCTCGTGTTCCTTTGAGTTTGCACGACGTACCGCAAGGGTTATTATCTCCGCACCGGCGTACTTTACAGCCGATTCTATCAGATTCAGCGAATATTTTCCCGAACCTAATATAAATCTCGAATTAAATTCCCTACCGCCTATTATAAGTTTGTCTTCCATAAAAAATCTCCTTTAAACGTTCAGATTTCCGGCGATAATCCGGAGTATCATATTTGCCTGATGTCCGGCACATACCATTACTCTTGACAGAAATAGCCCCGTACCGTCGGAAACATCGCTGATACCGTCGCCACACAGATAAAATTTTTTCATGACCTGTCTTGTAGTAATTGTATTCGCCGAATTAAGTCCAGCCATTCCAGAACCGCTTACTATATACTTTTCCGGAAATTTTTCAAGTACAGTATTTACCAGTACCGCTTTTGCTTCTGGCTTGTCGAAAGCCTCGCATATGATGTCATCATCTCCGAGAATTTCCGGTATATTGTTTTCGTCAAGACGTACAGTTTCCGGAATAATTCTGCAATACGGATTTATCGCTTTAAGATTTGCGGTCATGGCGACTGTCTTATAAATTCCCACCTGTTCTGCCGAATACTGCTGACGATTCAGGTTGGAAACGTCTACCTTGTCGAAGTCTATTATGTGAAGTCTTCCGATACCTGCCCTTGCCAGTGCTATGGCTATATTTGAACCAAGTCCACCAAGTCCGCATACTGCAACTTTCGCCGACGTTATTTTTTTCTGTAAATCCGCTCCGTGACGTTCTGTCAGGGCGTTAAAAAATTCCGTTTCAGTAGGTATCACGAATCAGCCACCCCCTACAAATCGTACTATTTCCAGTTTGTCGCCGTCGGAAAGAATAGTACTATCATATTCCGTTTTCGGTACTATATTCTCATTGAGTTCCACCGCTACACGTTTTCCGTTATACTCCAGAATTTCAAGCAATCCTGAAATATTTCCCGAAAATTCAAGTTTTTCACCGTTTACTGTTATCATATTATCCTCCTTCAAAAAAAAGGAAACTACAAATAAATGCAGTTTCCCTGTAAAAATCAAGGTCTTCCTGCACCGGCATTATCCGTATCAGGTTCAAAGGGTCGGAGTGATAAACTCCCTCTCAGCGTGTCCGCACGCTCCCCCGACTGTCTGTTCAGTTTTCAAATTGGCTCTCGTGACGTGTAAAGAAGTCCGTCCGAGGCGGTAAGAATTTAAGTTTATGGTTTTCGCCTGTGAAATAGGTCAGCGGTTGCAGAATAGTTTCCCATGACCATATTTTATCATCTACCTGTAAGTATTCACGTAATTTTTCTGTACCAAACGGTGCTAACGGGTGAAGAAGTATTCCGGCAATACGTATCATATAGAAAAGGTTCGCAAGTGCCTGTGAAAGTTTTTCCTTGTCGTCGGCGTCTGCTGTGACGTTCTTTGACATATATTTACTACCGTTTCTTATATAGCTGTCGAGAACGTACGTACACTGGTGGAACGCAAATTTTGACATATGACGTTCAAATTCGAGGACTGCCTTTTCAGCTTCCTTGACGAATTTTTCTTCCGGTGCTACCGACGGCATAATTCCGTCCAGTTCTTTCTGTGTGGTATAGAACGCTGTCCTAATCATTCTGTTGAATACGTTTGACAGTAACAGACCGTCTTTCACAACAGGGTCAGAATCTTCCGGCTTTGCAAGCGGATTATAAGGTTTTGGCATGAAACTTACAGAACGCTGTCCGAGACCTAATCCCAACCAGTGCATACGGAGTTGTTCGGGTGTATAGTGATTAAGTAAATCGTCCGCCATAGGTGGTTTTACGTCTCCGGAACTTGAAGCTTTTTTGTCAAGGAAAAGTATATGGTGATTTGCAACTATGACAGGCATCTGTAATTCACCGTCGGGAATATCAGCAGATTTGACTTCATTTTCCTGCTGTGCAATCCACATAGCAGGCTCTGCGATACCGTAGAAATAAATATTATCCTGTCCGATAAACTGGTAAACTTTAGAATCCTTACTGCACCAGTAGTTTTTCCATTCGTTACGATTTCTGCCGGATTTTTCAAGATAGGTCTGCGTGAACGATATAGGAGCCCACAGGGATTCAGGCCATACCCATACGGTCAGACCCTCTGCACCGTCCATTACCGGAGCAGGTACGCCCCATTCTATATTACCGGTCAGGCGGAAAGGTACGAGAGTTTTTCCGGTACGGTATCTTATGCCATTATCGGTCAGAATCTTGCAAGCCTCATCACAATCGGATAATTTCTTAAATTCTATCGTGAATGACGGTTTTTTCTTTTCCTCAATGTACGTATGTTCCGGCATGGTAGGTCTAATTTCGTTATATTTTTCCTCAAACTCCCGCTTTACGTAAATGACCGGCGGTTTAAGAAATTCAGAAATAGTTTTCCATACAACAGGGCGGATTGACTTATCTTTTTTCATATCCTCAACCCATTCCTGCAGAAGTTTTTCATAGTCACGAAGTCGGAAGTACCAGTTTGTGACCGGTCTCATAGAAGGCTTTTCGCCTGTCAAGGTACTTACCGGATTTATTAAATTTTCCGGCATATACTGATGACCTAAATCGCATTCGTCGGCGTAACCTTTTTCGGAAGTACAGCCCTCAACCGGACACTTTCCTATAACCTGTCTGCCGTTCAGAAACACACCGGCTTTTTCGTCGAAAAACTGCATAGTAGTAATCTTGTCAAGCTGACCCTTTTTATACAGCGAACTTATAAACCAGTCCGTGACCTCGGCATGAATTTCCTTTGAACGTCCTAAACCGGAAGCCCCGAATAAATCCGGCGATATTCCGTAAGCATCGAGAGTTTCTTTCTGTTTGTCGTGATTTTTCTGTACAAAATCTTCGAGAGTACCGGAAAATTCACCGTTATTTACTTTAACTCTCCAGCCCTCCGCAATGGGTGAGCCGTAACAATCCGTACCGCCTACGAATATAACATTTTCCTTGCCTATGCGGTCACGGAGGAATCTTGCATAAGTATCGGCAAATACGAACATTCCGCCGACGTGTCCGAAATGAAGTTCCTTGTTACCGTATGGCATACCACCTGTAACAATCGCCCTCTTTGGAAACTCCGGACGTGGTATTACAAAATCTTTTTTATTTTCTGACATATTCAAACACCCCGTTTTTTTTCAATTAAGAATTAATAATTATGAATTATGCATTATGAATTTTTCAATTCTCTTCCGGACTATCTCCTCGCCCAGTACGTGTGAAACTTCCCATATATCCGGAGCGTTTGCACGTCCTGTGAGGGCTATTCTAAGCATATTGGTTATATTTACAATACTACCCTTGTAACTGTCCGGATTTTTCCTGAAATCCTTAGGCTTTACTGCAAAGCCGAGTTCTTCGGTGATAGCCTTTACCTTTGCGAACCATTCGGAAGAATCGTCGTTATGATTGTATGTTTCAAGATATTTTTCAAAGAAAATCTTTACTGTATCTTCGTCGGATTCGTTCTTAATATCGTCCTGTACCGTGAAAGTCTCGTCATACCAGAAACTCATGAAATCGCAAGCCTGTTTCCATGTTTCGAGGTCTTTACGTGGTTTATTACCACCTTTGCCGACGTTCAGTGCCGACAGTGTTCTTTCCGGATATTTTTTAATCAGTTCCGCAAAATCTGTATTGTAATTCTCACACCATTCAAGCCATTTTCCGTAAACCTGCTCCGCTGTCATATGACATATGACGTTCTTTGAGATGTCACGGAGTTTGTCCAAATCAACCAACGCCCCCGATATTGACATTTTTTCCAGAGTATAAGGGAAATCCTTATAATCAGAATCCGGATTTGCAAGTCTCCACTCCTCAAAATTGGAGTTAAGAAGAGTAAGCAGAAATTCCCATACAGCGTCCTGTGAAATGCCTTCCTGCTGATAGTACGATAATGCAAGTTCAGGGTCTTTGCGTTTGGAAAGTTTACGCTTGCTACCGCCGTCCATTTTCATGAGGGTTGCCGTATGACAGTATATAGGCTGATTCCAGCCGAGGACGTCAAATAATTCGACGTGCATAGGCAATGAGGATAACCATTCCTCACCTCTTATGACGTGTGTGGAGTACATGAAATGGTCATCTATGACGTGTGCGAAGTGATAAGTCGGTATGCCGTCGCTCTTGAGAAGTACAAAATCCATATTGTTACGTGGCATTTCGAGTTTACCACGGACGGCATCATTTACTGTTATATATTCGCCGGTCTCGACGCCTCTGTAACGGAGTACCCACGGCATACCGGCAGAAATGTTATCCTGAATCTGTTCAATAGTTAAACTACGGCTTTTTTCGGCGTATTTTCCGTAAATACCAGGGGTTTCTTTATTGACGGTCTGCTGTTCACGTATGGTATCGAGTTCTTCAGCGGTCAGGAAACACGGATATGCTTTGCCCTGCTGTACGAGATACTTCGCAAAAACCTGATATATATTTTTTCTTTGTCGCTGTCTGTAGGGGGCATAAGAACCTTTATCACCGTCGGAAGTAGCACCCTCGTCAAACTCAACGCCGAAATAATTCATGGCGTTTATGAGAGTTTCAACAGCTCCGGCGACTTCTCTTTTATTGTCGGTATCTTCGATTCTTAAATAAAAAATACCTCCGGACTGGTGTGCAAGTCTTTCCGCAATAATGGCATTGTAGAGATTCCCGAGATGTACGAAACCTGTCGGGCTTGGTCCTATACGTGTCACGCACGCACCCGACGGCAGATTACGTGCCGGAAAACGTTCCGCAATATCTTCCGGAGTTTCCTTTATATCCGGAAAAAGTACATCTGCAAGTAATTTGAAATCCATAAAATAAAATCATTCCTTTTTATAAAATTATCAGATAAATTATAGCATACTCGGAAAAGTTTGTCAATAACTTCATTTCCGTAAAAAAAGTAGACAAATTAAAAAATAAGTGATATAATAGAAGTATCTGAAAAGAAAGGAATTTTTTTATGAATATCAAAGAAACACTTTTTGAATTATCCGAAACTTCCGGAGCTTCCGGCAGTGAAAAGAACGTTTCGGAAAAAGCCCTTGAAATGCTGAAAAAATACTGTCCCGACGCCGTAATAAAAAACGGTAATGTCACAGGACGTTTCGGCACGAAAAATGAAAATCTTCCGGAACTGGTACTTGACGCACACATTGACCAGATTGGCTTTATTGTAACCTACATTACTGACGACGGTTTCATAAAAGTCGGAAATCTCGGCGGTATCGACAGGAGACTTCTTCCGGCACAACCTGTTGTGATTCACGGTAAACACGACGTTAAAGGCGTAATATGTTCCGTACCTCCGCACCTCTCCGACAGTAATTCCGTACCGTCTTTCAATGACGTTGCAATAGATACCGGTCTGACTAAATCTGAACTCGAAGAAATTGTATCACTCGGCGATACGATTACTTTTGACGTTAAATGTCAGCAGTTACTTAATAACCGTGTTACCGGTGGTGCTTTCGATGACCGTTCCGGCATGACCGCTATTCTGTACGCCCTTGACCTGCTCCGTAATAAGCCGTTGAAGTATAACGTGACTGTTATCTTCTCGGTACAGGAAGAACTCGGCGAACGTGGTGCGAAAACCGGTGCTTTTGAAATCAATCCGGATATAGCACTGGCTGTAGATGTAAGTTTTGCTTATGCTGTCGGGGAAAATGAGTTGAAATGCGGTAAACTCGGAAAGGGTGCTATGATTGGTATATCTCCGTCACTTTCAAGACGTATTTCGGATAGTCTTATAGATATCGCACAGAAAAATAACATACCGTATCAGATTGAAGTCATGAACGGTCTGACTTCCACCAATGCTGACCAGTATTCCGTATGCCGTGACGGTGCGGAAGCCTGTACAATTTCAATACCGTTAAGAAATATGCATACACCGGTTGAAGTGATTGACTTAGAAGACATACGCTATACAGGAGAACTTATTTCACAATTCATAATTAAGAATGCATAATGCATAATTGTTTTAATTATGAATTATGAATTATACATTATGAATTATAATGAAAGGATATTATCTATGAAAAATTTACTCAAAGAACTGTGTTCAGTCAATAGTATTTCCGGTGACGAAAAAACAGTACGTGAAGTAATTACCGGAAAGATTAAGGACTTCTGCGAATATACCGTTGACCCCCTCGGAAATCTCATATGTTTCCGTAAGGGCAGAAAAATTTCAGACAAGAAACTTATGATTTGCGCCCATATGGACGAAGTAGGTTTTATAGTTACAGGTATCAATCCGGACGGCACTCTTTCATTCGATACTGTAGGCGGTGTTGATTCCGTAGTGACTATCGGCAGACAGGTTACAGTAGGAAAAAATAATCTCAATGGCGTGGTAGGTTCTACTGCTGTACATAATCTGTCTAAAGAAAAAAGGGAAAAATCTCCGGATATAAGAAGTATGTACATTGACATAGGTGCGGAAAACAAACAAGACGCTGAAAAATACGTCACACTGGGCGACTGTATCTATTTTGTATCTGATTTCACTGAATCCGGAAATCACATAAAGGCAAAGGCTATCGACGACAGAGCAGGTTGTGCAATTATGATACGTCTTATTCAGGAACAACCCGAATATGATACGTATTTTGTTTTCAACACACAGGAGGAAATAGGTCTAAGAGGGTCAAGAGTATCGGCATTTACCGTACAACCTGATTTTGCTATAGTAATAGAAGCTACTACCGCTTCCGACATTGACGGCGTTTCCGGTAACAAAAAAGTATGTTCGCTTGGCGGTGGCGGTGTAGTATCGTTCATGGACAGAAGTACGGTCTATGACAGAGAACTTTACAACCTCGCATTTGATACCGCACGCATGAATAATATACCCTGTCAGACAAAAACTATGATTGCCGGTGGTAATGATGCCGGAGCTATACACATTACCGGAAAGGGTATACGTACTATCGCCGTTTCCGTACCGTGCAGATATTTACATTCTGCGTCATGCGTCATCAATCCGGAAGACTTTGAAAATTCCTACATACTCGTTAAAAAACTCGCTGAAAGGATTCAGGAGTTATGATTAAACTTATCGGACATGAATGCGAATTTGACAGGAATTTACTTCTGAAAACTTTGTCCGGACGTAAAATGCTTGCGTATCTGAAGGCATACGGTACAGGCTATGACTTCTGCCGTTTCTATAAGATTTCCGACGGTAATGCTACTGGTTTTATGTTCATGATAAATTCAACTCTCATAATATGTGACGACGATAATCTTAAAAATATAGACGAAATAGAACTTTTTATAAATATGAATCTTCCGTTTCGTGTAGAGGGTTCGCAACATATTCTTGAAAATATCGGTCTGCATGAACACTATCAGCAGTTAAACCGCACCATATTTGAACTTATTCCGGACAGTCAGCCGGTTGAATCCGTTGAAGATTACGTCGACTTCAACCCGCATTTACCGGACGTCTATAAGATTTTAAGTGAGGGTTTTCCTAATATAGCCGATTTTTCGCTGTGGTATACCGATACTTCACACAGATGCCGTCACGGTATAAGCCGGACTTTCACCTACAGAAATTCAACTACTGCCTCGGCGGTCTTTGATGTTGAAAACGTCGTCTTAATCGGACAGGTTGCTACTACTGAATCCGCAAGGGGCAGAGGTTACGCACGTGATTTTTTACGCTGGCTTGCCGGATTTTTTAACGGTCTGGACAAAAAAGCGTATCTCATGGCACTCGATGTAAGAGTAAGTTTCTATCGTGAAATAGGCTTCATGGAAACTGAAAAGGAAATAGTCCTTGAACGTATGGACGTTGAAAAAGATAGTTTAACGAAAGGGAAATTAACAAATGAAAAATAATTTAAATAAAATTTATGACTTCAATGAAAAACTTCTTGAAATCGCTGAACAGGCTGAAAAAAACTGTATGGAAGCATTCCGCCGTATAGAAAGTATCGCCGAATATAACGGTCTTAAAGTCCTGAAAGCATTTTCCGATAATAAAGTAAGTGAACCGTGTTTCTATGGCTCTACCGGTTACGGCTACGGCGATATCGGCAGGGAAGTTATTGACAAGGTTTTTGCACAGGCATTCGGTACGGAAGACGCCCTTGTGAGATTCAATTTTGTTTCCGGTACTCATGCACTTTCGACGGCTCTTTTCGGAGTTCTCCGCACCGGTGACAAGATGGTTTCCATAACCGGCAAACCTTATGACACTTTAGAAGAAGTCATAGGTATTTCCGGAAAATCCGGTAACGGTTCGTTAATGGATTACGGCATTGAATACGGTCAGGTTGACCTGCTCACCGACGGTACACCCGATTACGATAAAATTGAAAAATCAGTAAAAGGTGCTAAAATAGCGTACATACAGCGTTCACGAGGTTACTCACTTAGACCGGCTTTCACTGTGGAAGATATTGAAAAGATGATTATTTCCGCAAAAAAGGGTAATCATGATATTATAGTAATGGTTGATAACTGCTATGGCGAGTTTGTCGAAGAATACGAACCTGTACAAGCCGGTGCGGATATAATAATAGGTTCGCTTATAAAAAATGCCGGTGGCGGAATAGCACGTACAGGCGGATACATTGCCGGACGTGCTGACCTTATAGAATTATGTTCCTACCGTCTGACCTGTGTGGGTATGGGCAAGGAAGTAGGCTGTACACTCGGCATGAATCGTGAAATTTTACTGGGTCTTTTCTTCGCTCCGGACGTCGTTGCAAATGCTATAAAAACTTCCGCATTCGCAAGCGAATTGTTAAGTATGTTAGGCTTTGAGTGTTCTCCACGTAAGGACGATAAGCGAGGCGATATTATAACCGCTGTGAAACTCGGCAACGAAGAATTACTTACAGCGTTTTGCAGAGGTATTCAGAAAGGTGCGCCAGTTGATTCTTTCGTAACTCCTGAAGCATGGGATATGCCAGGGTATTCGGATAAGGTAATCATGGCTGCCGGTGCGTTTACTAACGGTGCGTCTATTGAACTTTCCGCCGACGCTCCCATACGTGAACCTTTTGCAGTATGGATGCAGGGCGGTATAACCTACACAAGCGGAAAAACAGGAGTTCTGCTTGCGGTACAGGAAATGCTTGACAGCGGACTTCTTACCCTCTGATTAAATAATATAGCATATCAATTACTACAAACAGGTAATAAATTGATTACAAATCAACTACAAATTCCGACGAATTTATTATATTATCTTCAAGGCGGTTGACATTCTGCCGGAATAATGATAAAATTAATCATATGACTATATTATTTTAAAAAAAGGAGGAACAGCTTTGGGAGAACGTAAAATATGTTACAGGTGCATGAAAAGATACGACAATAATCTTTCTATATGCCCGTCGTGTGCATATGCGGAAAATACATCTTCAAATCCCATGTATCTGAAAGCAGGAACTATACTTCATGAAAGATACCTTGTCGGCGTTCTGCTTGGATATAACGGCGAAGGGGCTACATATATCGCCCATGATACGTCAACGGAATGTACTGTTCTTATAAGAGAATATATGCCTGTAAACCTCTGTACACGTTCGGAAGGCAGGTCAAATTTAAATGTAACATATGAAAGTCTTGCTAAATACAAGGCTTTTATGGCGGAATTTACTGAACTTAACAAATCATTGGCACGTCTGCGGAACAACTCCAATATAAATGCCATGCTTGATATGTTCACGGAAAACAATACAACTTACGCCGTCTTTGAACACATAGAGGGCGTGAGTATGCTGGACTATCTCAAAGACAACGCCGGTGAACTAAGCTGGGAACAGATTTCAAAACTTTTTCCGCCGTTGTTCACAACACTGGGTATTCTGCATAACGCCGGAATTATTCACCGTGCAATATGTCCGGAAACTGTATATATCACGAACAAAGGCGAACTAAAACTGACAGGTTTCTGTATATCGTCTGTGCGTACTGCTGATTCCGGTCTTGAATACGAACTTTTCAAGGGCTATACCGCTCCGGAACAGTATTCCGCCGGTACGAACAGCCGACAAGGTTCGTGGACTGACGTATATGGCGTATGTGCTTTAATGTACCGTTCACTTACAGGTTGTATGCCGGTTGACGCTATGCGGAGACTTAAAGACGACGAACTCTGTGAACCTCGTATGCTAAGTGCAAAAATACCACGTAATGTTTCAAGAATCATCATGGACGGCATGAATTTATCCGGCTGTGACCGCATTCAGACCATAACCGAACTCGTCACGAAACTTTTTGAACAACCTGCTCCGAAAAATACACAGAATACTACGGCAGTAAAACGTACTACTCCGGAAAAATCACAGAACAAACCTAAGGAAAAACAAAAGGAAAAACAGAATAATCCGGAAGTCTATGAAAATTACTCATATTCCGGCAACAATGAAAATTCAGAATACAGATACGAAACTGTCGACAGGCTGAAAGTACCGGTTATAATAGGCATACTTCTTGTGGCGATACTCATGATAATAGCGGTATTCATAATAAACATGATTACCAATACACAATCAGACCGCCAGCATAATTCCGAATTACGTCAGCAGAATACAACCGTATCTGATAATGTCGTTTCAGGCGATACGGAAGAAACTACCGAAGAAGAAACGGAAGAATTTCCGGATACTCTTATGCCTGACCTCGTGGGAAAATTCTATGAACTTACAGCCGAAAAATACAAGGATTTCTTTATACTCGTACCGGAATACGAATACAACAACGACTACGAAGCAGACATGATTTTCTGGCAGAATATAGACCCTGGTGAACAACTCATAGGCGGACGTGCCACTATTGAAGTTAAAGTCAGCAAGGGCAGGGAAACAGCTGTTATTCCGGCTTTTGAGGACGTAGAAATAAAAGACTATCAGGCTAAACTGAAAGACGCCGGAATATCAAATTATTCCATACTTGCAACAAAAAGCGATAAAAAAGTAAATCCTAATGTAGTAATAGGATTGCAGGTAGAGGGAAAAGACGTAAAACCCGGTGACACTTTCAGCAACAAGGACGGCAAAAAACTTATTGTATATTACTATTCCGAAAGCGTCTCAACCGATTCCGAAAGCCTTTATATAAGCAATCCCGATACTTCTGACTACGAGGAAACAACTCAGGATTATACTACAGAACAGTCCTATAATTACGTCGAAACAACCAAAAAACCGGTAGTCAATCAGTGGACTGAACCGCAATATACGGAAGAATATACAGACCCTCCGGCAACCACTCAACAACAGTACACGGAAACTGAATCCGTATACACTTATCCGCCGGAAACTCAGGCACCTTTCGTAACTGACCAACCTGTTACTGACCCACCAGCAGTAACACAGGCACCTGTTGTTACTGACCCTCCGGCAGTAATCGAACCACCGGTAGTAACAGACCCTCCGGTAGTAATCGAACCGCCGGTAGTCGACGAACCACAGGTAGACTTAAGTGGCGGTGATGACCCCGGTGTTATTTAAAACAATTCATAATTAAAAATGCATAATTAAGAATTATTTTAATTATGCATTATGAATTATAAGTTATTAATTAAAAAGATGTACCTTATGTACCATATGTACCATTTTTAAAACTTTCTATAGAAGAATATATAATATATATATAATATAATCAGTCAGAAAAGTTATGAAAATGCAGTTTATCATACATAAGGTACATTCTTAATTATTAATCAGACTTTCAAGCCATTTTATCATTTCAGCGAAACCCTCCGGAGTTTTTTCAAAATCCTTTTCGTTTTCTATGACGGCTTTCATGGAACACAGTTTACCATGCCATGTCAGACATTTCAGCGAACTGCCGTTCTTAATCTTATACGAAAAATCACCTCTACTGCCTGAATAGTCATTACCGCTTGCGAAGTAATAGTACGCAGGAATTTCAAAAATTTCAGATACGCTTGTTTTACCTGACATATTTCAGACCTCCTTGAAAAATTCTGTTGCCTTGTCGAGACTTTCATAAACTCCGCTTAGCATAGGTTTAATGCTGTCGTCAGGTTGTGTGAGGTCAGGAATCATTATCACCCGACATCCTGCTGAATAAGCCGATTTTATACCATTCGGGGAATCCTCAAAGGCAACGCATTCTTCCGGCGATAAACCTGATTCAGTACAAGCCGTGATATAAATATCCGGTTCGGGCTTGCCGTTTTTTACCATATCTCCGCAGATAATTGTATCAAAATATTCGTATACACCGGCTTTTTTCAGATAACTTTCAGCTCTTATACGGTCAGTAGCGGTTGCGACGGCTATAAGATAATTATTTTCTTTCAGGAAGTCAAGCAGTTCATAAAGACCTTTTTTCACCTCAAAGCCGTATGTATCAATGTATTCATTCATGAAAGTTATACGCCTGTTCCGGACTTCTTCAAACGGAAAATCTTCACCGAAAATGCTTTTTAAAAGAGGTACGGAATATTTCCGTGACAGACTTCTTATTTCAAATACGTTTTCGTCGGTCATGCTGTAGCCGTATGAATAAGCCGATTCTTTCCAGAAACGTACAAGTAATTTTTCGGTATCGAACATAAGACCGTCCATATCAAAGACAGCACCCTTTATTTTCAAAAAAATCACTCCCTGAAAAACAGGACGGACAGTTTTTCATGTCCGTCCGGAATTATTTTACCAGTTAATAATCCAGCTGTACATACCTTCGTACTGTTTAGCTGAACTGTTCCATGAATAGTCAGTAGTCATGCCTCTGTAAACCATTTTGTCCCACTGGTCACGGTGATTGAAGTAAATGTGTTTGGAGTAGTTTATAACACCAAGCATTTCTTCGGCGTTGTAGTTGGCAAATGAGAAGCCTGTACCAGTACCATCAAATTCGTTGTATGGCTGTACGGTATCTTTAAGACCACCTGTTTCACGGACTATCGGCACTGTACCATACCGGAGCGAGATAAGCTGTGTAAGTCCGCACGGTTCAAACAGTGATGGCATTAACATAGCGTCGGCAGCGGCGTACAGTTTATGTGCAAGAGGGTCAGAATAGAGTATATTTGCGGAAACCCTGTCCGGATATTTCCACTGATAATGACGGAACATATCTTCGTAACGGTGGTCACCTGTACCGATTACGACAAACTGTGTATTTTCGTCGCAGATACGCTCCATTGTATAACTTATCAGGTCAAGACCTTTCTGGTCTGTGAGACGTGATATAATAGCTATCATGTATTTATTAGGGTCAACAGGCAAGCCCAGTTCTTTCTGAAGTTCAGCCTTGTTGACTGCTTTTTTCTTCTTGAAATTCTTTGCATGATATTCCTTATAGATGTGCTTATCGTTGTTAGGGTCAAAAACATTATAGTCGATACCGTTCACGATACCACGGAGTGAAGCAGACCTCGCACGGAGTAAACCGTCAAGCTGTTCGCCATAGAACGGATATTTTATTTCTTCTGCATAAGTTTCGCTTACAGTGGTTATGTAGTCGGCGTATACGAGACCACCCTTTAACATATTGGCGTCTTTTTTGAACTCCAGTTTATCCGGCGTAAACATATACTGCGGTAATGCCGTATTATACTTGAAAGTATCAATATTCCATACACCCTGAAATTTAAGGTTATGGATAGTCATGATTGACTTTGTGGAACTGTAAAAAGGATTCGTTGCGAAAGTAGAGTGCATGAACACCGGAATAAGTGATGCCTGCCAGTCGTGACAGTGGATTATATCCGGACGGAAACCTATAACCGGCAGAATAGCAAGTACAGCCTTACAGAAAAATGTAAATCTTTCTATATCCCACTTCAAATCAGCAGAATACGGAGTATCGCATTTGAAGTAATATTCGTTATCCACGAAATAGAACTTTATACCATTAAATTCATACTCCATGATTCCGACATGAACGTTATTTTCCCTCATGCCGTAATCCATGTAGAAGTGTGTGACGTACCTGAAATTATCTCTGTACTTTGCCGGAATACAGGTATAGTAAGGAAGAATAACCCTCACGTCAAATTCGTTTTTGTTGATGTACTTCGGAAGCGCACCCACAACATCGGCAAGACCGCCGGTTTTTACGAAAGGCACACATTCAGAGGCTGCAAATAAAATATTTTTCAATGCAATCATACTCCTTTTAAATTTATATGCAGATTAATTCTGTCTGTTTTTATTATACACTAAAAAATAACATAAGTCAATAGATAAAATGTTTATTTTCACAAAAATTTTACTGCCCCGGCATATTTTTAATAAATGGCTTGAGAGCCGTAAATATTTCGTGAACTTTTGTTCCGTCTCTGAAATAAGAAACAAGTTTACGTGATAATTCAGTTCTTGTATTGCTTTCTCTCACGGCAGAAACAACCAAATCAATCTCCGGCTTTTCTGAAACGACTAATGAAACCACTTTTTCTATTTCATTGAAATTTTCTATAATAAATTCAGTTTTTTCCGGTGATTCAGCATTTTTGTCACCGTTAAGGTTGACTACCATTTCAACAGATATATTTTTATTTTTCCAGTAAGTACACAAAACTGAAAAACCGTTATCTCTCGATACAATAAAGAATCGGTTATCGGATTTTTTTTTGCTTGCCCTTATCAGATATCCGAGATATGACGAAAGCTGAAAATCAAGTGCATTTTTTGAACCTGTTTCCGCTTTGTGATACTCCACTTTGCATAAAGCGTCCATAAGTTGCTGATGTATTTCAAAAGTAAGACTGTTGGAATTATCGCTGTAGAATATAACAATTTTGTCATCTGCTGTAAGATTGCTGAAACCGTCCATTCCGGAAACGTGTACATTTTCATAGTCTATCAGATAATATGCCATAAATTATTCCTTTCGGTAAAAGGACGGAAAAAACTTCCGTCCTTTATTTAAAGATTTATTTGAAGTATTTTACGCCGTTTTCAAAAATTTTCTGGTCTTTGTTGCCGTCAACGTTCTTACAGATGTAACTTCCTTTACGTTCGGAATGACCCATTTTTCCGAAAACACGTCCGTCCGGAGAGGTGATACCCTCTATAGCGTCGACGGAAGTATTAGGATTATAGCGTATATCCATAGTGGGATTACCCTCTGTATCGACGTACTGTGTAGCAATCTGACCTTCATTGGCAAGACGCTGTATCAATGCCGGAGGTGCTACAAAACGTCCCTCACCGTGTGAAATCGGTACTGTATGGATATCGCCTATTTCACAACCATACAGCCACGGCGACTTATTGGAAGCTATTCGGGTATTGACCATCATTGACTGATGTCTTGCTATCGTATTGAATGTAAGTGTAGGTGAATCGTCAGTCATATCGGTTATTTCGCCGAAAGGTACAAGACCGAGTTTTATTAATGCCTGAAAACCGTTACAGATACCTAACATAAGACCGTCACGGTGTTTGAGAAGTTCATGGACAGCATTTTTTATCTTCGGATTACGGAAAAATGCCGTAATGAATTTTCCGCTACCTTCGGGTTCGTCACCGCCACTGAATCCACCTGGAATCATGATTATCTGTGAATCCCTTACGGACTTTTCAAAATAGTTTATACTGTCTTCGAGGTCAGCCGGTGAGAGATTCTTTATTACTACGATTTCAGCCTTTGCACCGGCTTTTTCAAAAGCTCTTGCGGTATCGTATTCGCAGTTAGTACCAGGGAATACCGGTATCAATACTTTAGGTTCAGCTACTTTTACAGACGCTGATTTTCTGCTGTAACTTTCATAGGAGTAAGTCTGTGGTGTAGCGTCAGTAGTTCTTATTCTGCACGGGAAAACAGGCTCTAATTTACTTTCCCACGCTCTCTGGAGACTGTCGAGACTTACGGAATAATTCTTTGTATAAATCTTGTAATCTGAAATAGTACGTCCTATAACAAATTCGTCAGATTCCGCTTTACCGAGAACTTCCACTATAAACGCACCATATCTTGATTTATACAACTCCGCCGGTGTGAGACGTGCAGAAAATTCAAAACCTAATCTGTTACCGAAACACATTTTAGCGATACCCTCGGCAACACCACCATATCCGATAGTCCATACGGCGTTTGCACGTCCGGAAGATATGAGATTTTCCACCTTGTCGAAAACTTTCTTGAGACTTGCAAATACCGGAAGTCCGTTTCTGTCGTATTCGGGTACTAACATTATTACATCATTTCCGGCTTTCTTGAACTCCGTGGAAACAACCTTGTTTGCCTGTGCAGTAGATACCGCAAAAGATACAAGCGTTGGCGGAACGTCGATATTCTCGAAAGTACCAGACATTGAATCCTTACCGCCTATCGAACCACAACCCATTTCAAGCTGTGCTTTGAACGCTCCGAGAAGTGCCGACATTGGTTTTCCCCAACGTTTCGGGTCATTCTGTGTACGTTCAAAATATTCCTGAAAAGTCAGCCAGCACTTCTTATATGAACCGCCAGCACCTACTACTTTCGCAATGGATTCCACAACCGCAAGCATTGCACCATGATAAGGACTTTTTTCAGAAATATCGGGATTATATCCCCAACCCATTACGGAACAAGTATTAGTTTCGCCCTTTAGTACTGGTATTTTAGCTACCATTGCCTGTGAAGGTGTCATCTGATACACACCACCGTATGGCATCAGTACTGTACCTGCTCCGATTGTAGAGTCAAATTTTTCAACGAGACCTTTCTGTGAACATACATTCAGGTTTGAAATAATTTCTGACCATGTTTCCGGACTGTCTGTGAAAATTTCGTCTTCCGTGAAAAGAGGTTCTTCAATGTTAATATCGGTGTACTTTATAGCACCGTTTGAGTTGAGGAAATCTCTTGAAAGATTTACTATAGTATTGCCGTTCCAGTTCATTTTAAGACGTGGTTCGTCGACTACATCTGCAACGACAGTAGCCTCAAGATTTTCTTTTCTTGCTTCCGCCATGAATTTTTCAACGTCTTCCGGAGCGATTACAACAGCCATTCTCTCCTGTGATTCGCTGATAGCTATTTCCGTACCGTCAAGACCGTCATATTTTTTCGGTACGGCGTTAAGATTTATAACAAGTCCGTCAGTAAGTTCGCCTATTGCAACAGATACGCCACCTGCTCCGAAATCGTTACAGCGTTTAATCATTTTAGTGACTTCCGGATTTCTGAAAAGTCGCTGTAATTTTCTTTCCTCCGGCGGATTACCTTTCTGTACTTCCGCACCACAGTTTTCGAGGGATTCGAGTGTATGCGATTTTGAAGAACCTGTAGCACCACCACAACCATCTCTGCCGGTTTTTCCGCCGAGAAGTACTACTATGTCACCGGCGACTGGTCTTTCACGACGGATATTTTCTGCCGGAGCTGCTCCGACTACTGCACCTATTTCCATTCTCTTTGCGACGTACCCAGGGTGATATACTTCTGCAACGTGTCCGGTAGCAAGTCCAATCTGATTGCCGTATGAACTATAACCGTTAGACGCACCAACAGTTATTTTACGTTGCGGAAGTTTTCCGGCTATAGTGTCCTCGACAGGTACAAGCGGATTTGCCGCACCGGTAACACGCATAGCCTGATATACATAAGAACGTCCTGAAAGAGGGTCACGGATTGCACCGCCGAGACACGTTGCCGCACCGCCGAAAGGTTCTATTTCAGTCGGGTGATTGTGTGTCTCGTTCTTAAACATTAATATCCAGTCTTCCTGCTGACCGTCAACATCTACCTTTATTTTTACGGAGCAGGCATTTATTTCCTCACTCTCGTCGAGGTCATCAAGTAATCCGTCGGCTTTGAGTTTTCTGACGGCAATAGTTGCCAAATCCATAAGAGTTACAGGTCTTTCAGTGCGTCCGAGTTCCTCACGGACAGCAAGATATTTATTATAGGTGTCCCTGATATACGGAGTTTCTATATTTACGTTTTCTATGTTCGTCAGGAAAGTTGTATGTCTGCAATGGTCAGACCAGTATGTGTCAATCATCTTTATTTCCGTTATTGTAGGGTCACGTTGTTCTTCGTCACGGAAATATTTCTGACAGAATTTAATATCGTCGAAATCCATAGCGAGACCATAATGTTTAATGAAATCGTGAAGACCGTCGGAATCAAGGTCAATGAAACCGTTCAGAGTTCTTACAGTTTCGGGTATATCGTAATTGGTATCGAGAGTTTCCGGCTTTTCGAGTAAGGCTTCACGGCTTTCGACAGGGTTTATAATATACGATTTCAGTCTGTCAAATTCTTCGTCGGTGATACTTCCGGAGACGATATATACACGTGCGTTTCTTACACGACATCTTTCGCCTTGTCGGAGAATCTGTATACACTGCTCACAACTGTCTGCACGCTGGTCAAACTGCCCAGGGAGATACTCAACGGCAAAAATTCTGTCGTCGGGAGTGATTTCCGGAAGTTCTTCATATACGACATCTACAGCCGGTTCTGAAAAGACCGTGTTTACGGAGGCTTTGAAATCTGCCTCGCTAAGATTGTCGGCATCGTATCTGTTGAGAATACGCAGACCGTTTAAATTAAGTCTTAATGCTGTACGGACATCATTCAGTACAGACTGTGCTTCAACGGCAAATTCCGGTTTTTTTTCGGAATAAATTCTGAATACGGACATATTAAAATCTCCATTTCTAAAATTATTTTTTATTCATACACGATTCTGCCGGTGCAGAAATCGGAATGACTTTCTTCTATTGTAACATAAAAAATCTCATTACGCAAACTTTTTTCAGAATTTTCACAAGGAATTTTTATTAATGTATAATCCGGTGCATAACCCTTGTGGAAATCTGTACAGTTTTCACGTTCAAAAAGGACTTTTACAGTTTTCCCGACGAGAGAACGCATATATTTTTCACGTGATTTTTCAGCGGTTTTAATCATCTCGGCGGAACGTGATATTTTTATGTGTTCGGGAATCTGTCCGGACATTCTGTCAGCCGGAGTGCCTTTGCGTCTCGAATAACGGAACACGTGTACACGACTGAATCCTATTTTTTCCACAAATTTCATTGATTTTCTGAAATCTTCGTCTGTTTCGTCGGGGAAACCTACCATAATATCAGTAGTGAAAGAACATTCCGAAAAATATTTTCTTATTTTCTGAACAAGTTCATAATATTCAGCGGTATTGTAATGACGGTTCATGGCTTTTAACGTCCGGTCACAACCGCTCTGTAATGACAGGTGAAACTGCGGACATAATTCCGGTACAGCCGAAAGACGTTTCAATAAATCATCTGACATTTTTTCCGGTTCGAGAGACCCTAAGCGGATACGTTCTATGCCGTCGACAGCGGAACACACTTCCACAGCGTCGGCGAGGTCAATTCCGTATTCCGTACCGTAAAATGCAAGGTTTATACCTGTAAGGACTATTTCCTTTTTGCCCATACGTGCGGAATTTTCTGCCTCCGCCCTGACTGATTCAAGCTGACGTGAACGACATCTGCCACGGGCGTAGGGAATAATACAGTAAGTACAGAACTGGTTACAACCGTCCTGAATTTTCATGAAAGTGCGGGTATTATTTTCAAAAGCCGGAAAGTCAAGGGTTTCAAACGTATCATTTACGGAATATTTTTCTATAGATATTCTGTGTTCATGGTTTTCGAGATATTCAGTTACAAGCCGGACTGTTTCGGAGCGGTTTTTAGTACCGGTTATTATATCAGCACCGGAAAGATTTTCAGATGATTCAGTGTTAGCCTGTGGGTAACAACCTGTCAGGGCAATTACCGCCGAAGGAAATTTCTTCCGCATTTTCCGGAGCGTTGCAATAACGTCATTGTCGCCGTATTCCGTAACGGTACAGGAATTTATAATAATAACGTCTGTACCGTCGGGCTTGACGGAAATTTCATAGCCGTTATTCTGAAAAGAAGTTTTCAGACATTCTGTTTCATACTGATTGACTTTACAGCCAAAAGTTATAAAAAATACTTTATACATATTTCACCTTATTACCACAATTTATTCTTTAAATCGTCATGTTAATACTGCACAAAATTTACCTGTAATTTTTATGCAGTATAAATAATTATTCGTTATGAATAAAAAGAATATTACAATTCATATCTGATTATATCAAAATGCCGAAATTGCCTGAATTGGCTTGACATTCAGAAAAATTCGTGTTATTATATAGATGCGGTAGGGAAAAGCCGTGAAAAAAGCAATAAACAATAAAAAACTATCTCTTAACAGGAGGCAATTCTATGACAAAGACAAAAATTTTTCTTCAGGCAATCAATGATGTAAAGGAGTTCGTTACAATCGTAATGCGTTACGAGTTTGATATCGACCTCGTTTCCGGCAGATATGCTGTTGACGCAAAGTCAATAATGGGTATCTTCAGCCTTGACCTCTCAAAGCCGATTGAACTCGACGCACACACCGACGATGCAGAAGACTTTTTCAAGGAAATCGACAAATTCATTGTAAAGTAAAATAAATCCTTTTATACATACACCTTATTGGACTCTGTCATATGGCAGGGTCTTTTTTTGTTTTTTAATCAGAAGAATGTATATAAATTATTTTCGGTGTCATAATAGAAGCAGGCGTTAAGTTCTGCGGACGGCACAGACCGTTAATGAACAGCGTCATTAAAAATCCCGAATAAAGAGGTGTTCTCAATATGTGGGACAAACTGGCACTTATTCTCCTGATAGTCGGGGGAATAAACTGGGGATTGGTTGGTATTTTTGAATTTGACCTCGTTGCATGGCTTTTCGGCGGAGCAGGAAGTCTTCTCAGCCGGACGGTATATATACTTGTTGCGATTTCAGCGGTATGGTCTATATCTCTTCTCTTCCGGAGAGACGAAGCAATTTCATATAACAACCAGTAGCCAGAAGACACGCTCCCTTAAAATGATGCCGTGGGAGCGGTTTTACATAGCAAAAAGGGAGGTAAAAAAATACCTCCCATATTTTTTATAGTCAGTCGCTGATATAAGGGAGAAGAGCTATCTGTCTTGCTCTCTTAACTGCTACTGTAAGTTCACGCTGGTGATATGCACAAGTACCTGTTACACGTCTGGGAAGAATCTTTGCTCTTTCAGTCATGCATTTTCTGAGCTTGGCAAGGTCTTTATAATCTATTCTCTCAATTCTGTCAGCACAGAACATACAAACTTTCTTGCGTGGCTTCTTTGAGGGACGGGAATTTCTTTCCTTTTCCATAATCAAATTCGCACGTCGTTAAGGACGTGACACACTCCTTTCGTAAATAGTAGTTTTGTTCACTCAAAACGGTAAATCGCCGTCACTGAGAATTTCCTCGTAATCGTTTATATTTCCGTAGGACATACTGTTATTTTCGGGAACGTCTGCCGGTGCGGAATTATAATTATTATTGTTGTTATTATAATTCTGCTGTGGGGGATTATTATAACCGCCCTGCTGTCCGGAATAATTATTGTTGTTATAATTATTGTTTCCGTAACCGCCGTTTGTACCGGATTCAGACTTAGAGCCGGTAAATTCGACACTATCAACCTGAACTTCATAAGAATAATGAGTAATATTCGGGTTGTTTCTGTCCGGATAATCATTCTGTCGAAGTTCTCCCTCAATACAAATCATACTGCCCTTTTTGAAGTAGCGGTTAATAAATTCTGCTGTCTGTCTCCATGCGACACATCTTATAAAGTCTGCACTTTTGTCGCTGGTCTGCTTATTGGAAAACTTACGGTTTACTGCAATACTGAATTTGCACGAAGAGATACCGTTCTGTGTTTGTCTTAGTTCGGGGTCAGCTGTAAGCCTGCCCATTAAAATAACCTTATTCATATGACCGCCTCCTTAAAAGAAACATAATTATTCGATAACAGTAACGAGTGAACGGAGAACGCCGTCATTAAGGTTCAGTCTTCTTGAGAGGTCAGCCGGATAATCAGGCTTTGACTCAAAAGTATAGATAACATAATAACCCTCTGTTTCGTCCTCGATAGGATATGCAAGCTTACGCTTACCCCAATCTTCATTGACTTCAACAGCTTCGGCGTGTCTTTCGATTCTCTGTCTGAACTTTTCGATAAGAGCCTTCATAGGTTCTTCGCCGTTTCTAAGACTGAAAACCACCATTACTTCATACTTAGCGGATACCTTTGCCATTAAAAATACACCTCCTCCTGAATTATGCCCGCAACTCACTACGGGCAAGGATAACAACTATCGCTTTTCACGATACCATTTAATTATATCACATAAAATACGGCTTGTCAAGGCTTTTACGGAAATTTTTTCAGAAAATTTTAAATCTTGACAAATGCCGTCGGTAAATGCTATAATTAATAAAATATCTGTGAAAGAAGTGTATATTATGAATTACAATGAATACGTAAAATATTTAAAAAAAAGTTCCGGACGTGGAATACATCTCGGACTTGAAAGAATTTCCGGACTTATGGAAAAACTCGGTAATCCACAGGACAGGACTAAAATAATACACGTTGCCGGTACTAACGGAAAAGGTTCATTCTGTGCTATGCTTTCGGCGGTACTGACAAGTGCCGGATATAAAACCGGTAATTTTTCGTCACCTGCTCTTACAGGGATTACGGATTATTTCCGCATAGACTGTACGGAAATATCGGAAAAAGATTTTACTGAAATTATGGATATTGTCTATCCTGTATGCGAATCCATGACCGATAAACCTACTGAATTTGAAATATTAACCGCCGTCGCATTCGTACTCTTTGAACGTAAAAAATGTGACATCGCAATAGTTGAGTGCGGTATGGGTGGCGATACGGATTCCACAAATATTATAACCGCTCCGCTTTTGTCGGTAATAACGAACATCCAGAAAGACCACACGGCTATTTTAGGAAATACTATCGAAGAAATCGCATCACATAAAGCCGGAATTATAAAGCAGAATTGTCCTGTCTTTTTCGGCGGTGGGGATATTCCGGAAATTATAGAAAAAACTGTACGTGAAAAAAATTCTGAACTTTTTACCCCCGACTATTCAGAAATAAAAACGTGTTATCCTGCTCCTGTCTGTAGCCTGTCTGGTACTTCTTTCATGTACAGAGGTTTTCAGATAAATCTTTCACTTATCGGAGTACATCAGTTTGAAAACGCCGTGAACGTCCTGAACTGTGTTGAAATCCTTAAAAATAACGGTCTTGAAATCCCATACAGTGCGATAAAATCCGGTTTTCAGAATGTAAAATGGCACGGACGCTTTGAAGTTCTCCGGAAAAATCCGCTTGTAATTTTCGACGGTTCACATAATCCTGACGGTGTGGAATATCTTTCCCATACTTTAGAACAGTGTTTCGGCAAACAGAAAATTGTATTTCTTATAGGCGTAATGGCAGACAAAGACTATACCTGTTATGCGGATATACTCCGTGAACATATTGATACAGTTTTCACGGTAACGCCGAATAATCCACGTTCACTTGACTGTCGGTATCTTGCGGAAATGTTTGCATATAACGGCGTACCACCTTTTGCGTTCCCTGACCTCGAATCCGGTATAAAAATGGCTTACCACTACGCAAAGAAAAATAATTTACCGCTTATCGCTATGGGTACGCTATATATGTACAAGGATTTCACTGAAATACTTGACAAAATTCTGTAATACAAAATCCGTCACTGCAATTTCTTTCTTAATTTTTTCAATATCTTTTCCAGTAATGCAAACAATACGGATAATATAATTACAACATAAGAAAACGTTTCCATAAAAGGCGAAATCCTGTTGACTTTGGAATATTCGCCGATAGTGAGAGCATCTCTTAAATTAAGTGAACGAAGTCCTTTAGTTTCAAAAAGTTCCCATTTATCGCTATGTAGTATATAATTATTGTCATCATTCTGTTCAAGTGTACCGTATATGACAAATTGTGCATTTTCGCATATAACATTTATAATTTCATTTCGTGGGTCTTTTCCGGACAGTTCCGCAGTAATAAGTTCATATATCTGAAAATTATCTTTACCTCCTGTAATATAGCACTTACTGCTTTTAAAATCTGTCGTAAAATCCCATTGAAAGTAAACTATATAAAATTCTTTTTCATAATCAATATCTTCTTTTTGTATGGCAAATTTAACCGGAATGAACCATAGTAAAATCCAAATCACAACAATTATACGTGATATTTTAAGTACTTTTTTTATTTTCCTCATAATCAACCGGATTTCCGTGATTTGTTTTTCCTGTAAATTATAGTAAGTCCCTTTATCAGCAGGCTTTTATCAAGAATTATATCACGTCGACATAACGGTACTACTAATTCTGCAAGTCCGCCTGTAGCTATTACTGTACACTTTTCGCCGAGTTCCTGTTCAATGCGTTCGGTTATACCGTCCAATGCACACGCATTTGAATATAACATACCACTTTTCATGCAGTCTATCGTATTAGTACCGATTATTTTTTCAGGTTTTTCAAAATTGATTCGTGGTAACTGTGCTGTGCCTGAAATAAGTGCATTGGTTGCCGTACCCATTCCGGCTATGATAAGTCCGCCTATGTAGTTTCTGTTTCTGTCTATGACAGATACAGTAGTTGCCGTACCCATATCTATTATTATCTGCGGTACGGAATACTGATTTATTCCGGCGACAGCGTCTACAACCTGGTCACTGCCCAGTTGTGCCGGATTGTCGATAAGTATATTCAGACCGGTCTTCACCCCCGGACTTATTATCATTACGTCTATGCCGAAAAGTTTCCTGACAGCCTCCGTGACCGTACCTGTCACCGACGGTACAACAGATGACATTATCGCGTCACTGACATCTTTTATTTTAAAGTTATTCATTTCAAGTATGTTCTTTATCAGCGACGCATATTCTACTGCCGTAGCCTGATGATTCGTTGAAATCCTCTCGAAAAGTACAACGTTGTTGTTTTTGTCCATACAGCCGAAAACTATATTAGTATTTCCAATATCTATAGCTAAAAGCATAATTATTTTACCTCCTGTTTTCCTGTTGTATATTCATAAATAAGTGATTTTTTGTATTCCTTAAGATTTTTAATCATATTTTCCAAATCAGAAATAGTTTTATCAATTTCTTCACACTTATCGTCTAAAAAATCAGCAATTTTTTTCTGTTCCTCAATTGGCGGTACAGGTATGAATGTATTGCCAAAATCCGAAAATGCGATATTCTTTCCATCACGCAAACTCATAGTATATGAATTCATTTTATCTATAAAACTTTGGTTTTTAAAAAGATATTTATAATATCCGTCAGATATTTCCATTATAGGATAGAACACTTGATATGCAGGAGAAACTACACCCTCATGTACACTGTATTCAAATCCACCTTGAAAACTTCTTAAACTAATGCAATAATCGCCTTTATGTATCGTTTTAAATTGGTTCAAATCTGTTTTTTCGCTAACTTTTACCGCAGTGTTTGTTGTCATTTCTTCAAATAAAGACTGAGGAATAACTCCAAATTTTTGTGTCGGCGAAAGTAATTGAAGATTGATTGTGTTTCCTCTCTCACTTCTTTGAGTGAATATGTATTTTCCTTTCATAAAACTCCAATTATATGGACATATACCAATCCATTCAATACCACTGTCTTTCATTTCACGCATAATAAAAAGCCTCTTTTCTGATTTTGATAAACCAATTATAACATTAAATCCTCATGATTATATAAATTTATTTGCATTTTCCCAACGTATGAAACATTTATATTTTATTACAACAATATTTGCCGGTGGAAAATAATCATCTGTTTCAAGGACGTATTTTCCGTCCGGAAGATAGAATACTATAAATTTTCTCCGTCCTCCGTGTTTTTGGCGTTCCCCCTCAAATGCGTGGTCGACTTCAATTTTTGTATATATGGCGGAATCGTCCATATTCGCCCATATATGTTCCCATATGGCATAGATTGCAAGGCATATCAGAGTTACCGGCAGAATAACCGCAAGAGTTACAAACATAGTCTCTACACCTTTTGACAGCATCACTAAAAAAGCAAATATAAGTTCAAATCCGATTAAAAATGCCGAAGAAATTAAAAATAATTTTTTATCCGTCTGAAACTCATCTTTCATTCTGTCGGGGAGTCTTTTCCATTCCGGCGGACTTGCTTCAGTGATTTTATTTTTTTCGTCCGGCGTAAGATGATGTATTATAACATAGTCAATGACAAGCGTCAGCAATATAACCGCAATACTTATGACTGGAAGATACACGAAACCGTCTTCCATTCTGTTAAGTACAATATATAATATTGCTATAATTGCTAAAAACGCAACAAACATTGAAATAATCACGGGTATGGACTTTCCATAAAAAAGATGCCTGTATTTAAGTCTTTTCATAACAACCCCTCCGATAATTATTATAGCATACTGTCCGGAAAAAATCCAGTAATTTACAAAAATAATTAATATTGACAAAAATATAAACATATTGTACAATAATATAAAGAGGTGATTTTTTTATGGAAGAATTAATTGTCTATGGTATTTTTGCAGACCTTAATTTAAAATCGGAAAAATTATATCAGGAAAAACTTGATACGCTTTTTCTTGAAAATCCCGATAATAAACATCTGTTTCAGCTTGAATTACTTTCCGGAAATATATTGGAAAGTATAATTTATATAACAAATCATATAAATTTAAATAATATCAAAATTGAGTTATTTAAAAAAAATCTTGCGGAATATCTTAAAAAATTATATCTTGAAATGGATATAGACTATTTTTGTAACCTCTGCCATAAAATATGGAATTTAAGACTTCCGGCAAGTGTAAAAAATGACGAATATTTCAGTATACTTAGTTATGTATATGACGGTTCTTGTTTAGGGTGGGAGTACGCAAGAAAAAATCTTGAAGAATTATTTTCACATTACGAATAAATTTAAAAGGAGAATTTAAAATGCTTACAGGAAAAACAGTACTATTAGGCGTTACCGGCTCTATAGCGGTATATAAGATATGTAATCTCGCCCGAATGCTTACAAAATTAGGTGCGGAAGTACACGTCGCAATGACGGAAAATTCCACAAATTTCGTACACCCCCTTACTTTCGAGACCCTCACACAGAACAAGTGTCTTATAGATACTTTCGACAGGAATTTTCAGTACAGTGTGGAACACGTTGCAATAGCGAAAAAGGCAGACGTCGTAATGATTGCTCCGGCATCAGCGAATGTAATCGGGAAAATTGCAAACGGTATCGCTGACGATATGTTGACTACTACCGTTATGGCGTGTACATGTAAGAAAATAATCGCACCGGCAATGAATCATAATATGATACACAATCCGATAGTACAGAATAACATAAATAAATTAAAAAAATTCGGCTACGAAATAGTACCGGCAGTAAATGGTATGCTCGCCAACCGTGATACTGGTGACGGAAAACTTCCGGACGAGGAAACTTTACTTGAATATATAATCCGTGAGATAGCGTTTGAAAAGGATTTACAGGGACGTAAAATTATGATTACTGCCGGAGCTACTCGTGAAAATATTGACCCTGTACGTTTTATAACTAATCATTCAAGCGGAAAAATGGGATACGCACTTGCGAGGATAGCCATGTTAAGAGGTGCGGAAGTTACCGTAATTACCGGACATACAGAGGTCAGACCGCCTATGTTTATCGACGTCGTAAAAGCTGAATCGGCGGAAGAAATGTTCAGAGCAGTAACGGAACGTCAGAAAAATTTTGACATTATAATAAAAGCCGGTGCAGTAGCAGATTATACACCCATAACTACCGCCGACAACAAAATAAAAAAATCAGATGGTGAAATGTCGATACCGCTGAAACGTACTAAAGATATACTCCAGTATATAGGCGAACACAGACCTAATAATCAGATAATATGCGGATTTTCCATGGAAACCGAAAACGTTATTGAAAATTCACGTAAAAAATTCGACAGGAAAAAATGTCAGATGATTTGTGCAAATTCGCTGAAGACTTCCGGAGCAGGTTTCGGGACAGATACAAATATAGTCACGCTGATAACGGATAATAATACGGAAGAACTTCCGAAAATGTCGAAAGAAGAGGTTGCCGGAATTATTCTGACCCGTCTTGACGAGTTATACAGACGAAACAATCAGTTGACATAATCTGTAATATATGTTATAATTTCGTGGGAGATGATTTATTTGAAAAATACATTTGGTGAAAGCGTATCGGTTACAATTTTCGGCGAAAGTCACGGAATAATGATAGGTGCAGTTCTCGACGGTCTGGCATCTGGAATAGAAGTCGACGAAGATTTTATAGCCTCACAAATGGAGTTAAGAAAATCAGTCGGGGCGTTATCTACAGCACGTCGGGAATCCGATAAAGTAAGAATAGTAAGCGGAGTATTTAACGGTAAGACTACCGGTACGCCCATTACGTTTATAATCGAAAACAATGATACAAGAAGTAAGGATTACGGCGAACTCGCCTACAAAGCACGTCCAGGACACGCCGACTATACCGCACAGATGAAGTATCATGGTTATCAGGATTTCCGAGGTGGCGGACACTTTTCAGGACGTATAACCGCCGGACTTGTTGCTTCCGGAGCGGTTGTTATAAAAGCACTTAGAAAAAAGGGAATAAATATCGGTACGCATATACTTACGTGTGCCGGTGTCCGTGACAGAGATTTTGACAATCTGACGGAAGATATAAACACTCTTAATAATCTTGATTTTGCGGTACTTGACGAAAATTCAAAATCCGCCATGACCGAAAAAATAGAAAATGCAAAAAGAAACGGCGATAGTGTCGGCGGTACTCTCGAAACAGTCGTGACAGGTTTTCCGGCAGGTATCGGCGAACCGTGGTTTGATACGATAGAGGGCGTACTTTCGCATATACTTTTCAGTGTACCGGCTGTAAAGGGGGTCGAGTTTGGCGACGGTTTCGGGATTACGGAAAAATACGGCAGTACCGCTAATGATGCTTACTGTACCGAAAACGGAAAAATCTGTACAAAAACGAATCATAACGGCGGAATCTTAGGCGGTATCACAAACGGTATGCCCATTTTATTCCGTACCGCTGTAAAGCCTACGCCGTCGATATACAAGGAGCAGGAAACTATTGACCTCAACACCATGCAGGAAACTACTTTACAGATAAAGGGACGTCATGACCCTGCCATAGTACACCGTGCAAGAGTGGTTATAGATAGCGTTACGGCACTTGTTTTATGTGACCAGTTAGCATTAAGATACGGTACGGACTGGATTGCAGAATAATCAGAAGAAAGGAAATTTTTTAAATTATGGCTATGAATATTATAAGGGAACTCCCACATCCCAGTGAAATAAAATCCGCACACCCACTTCCACAGGAATTAATTGACATAAAGTCACAACGTGACGAGGAAATAAAAAAGATTTTCAGTGGTGAGGAAAACAAATTTATCCTTATTATAGGACCTTGTTCCGCAGACCGTGAAGACAGTGTACTTGATTATATAACACGACTCCGAGAAGTTCAGGAAAAGGTCAAGGATAAAATTTTCATAATACCGAGAATTTACACCGGTAAACCTCGTACCACTGGTGACGGTTACAAAGGTATGTTGCATCAGCCTAACCCCACCGGTATGCCCGATTTGAAAAGCGGTGTAATAGCTGTCCGGAATCTGCATATAAGAGCGTTAGCGGAAACAGGTTTCACGAGTGCCGACGAGATGTTATATCCGGAGAATTACAGCTATCTTGACGATTTACTTGCATATATCGCAATAGGTGCGAGGTCTGTGGAAAATCAACAGCATAGACTTGTATCGAGTGGTGTAAATATTCCGGTAGGTATGAAGAATCCCACTTCCGGCGATATATCGGTAATGATGAACGCCATAACTGCCGCACAGCATTCACACGCATTCATATACAGAGGTTGCGAAGCTAAAAGCGACGGTAATCCATACGCCCACGCTATACTCCGTGGGTACGTCGACGACAGGGGAAATTCATTCCCTAACTATCACTATGAGGATTTAATAAGGCTTTCCGACACATACGCACAGAAAAACTTACTCAATCCGGCACTGATAGTAGATACAAACCATTCAAATTCCGGAAAACAGTACAATGAACAGATTCGTATTGCTAAGGAAATACTGCATAGTATGAGACACAGCGACGATATAAAGAAACTTGTCAAGGGACTTATGATTGAAAGCTATATCGAGGACGGTTCACAGAAAATAGGCGAAAATATTTACGGAAAATCCATTACAGACCCGTGTTTAGGCTGGGAAAAATCCGAAAAACTCATTTACGAAATCGCTGACCTGCTCTGATGTTACTTGAAAAACTGATAGGTGCGGAAATTACCGGAATAAATAATATATACGATTACTGGCAGATTTTAACCGATAAAGGAACTGTTAATATTTATGGTAATGTAAATTCGGAAATATTTGATTCCGTAATAAACTGTAAAATCATAAAAATAAAGTATAGTAATGAAATTTATTTGTATTTTTATTTAAGTAATAATAAAACTATTATAATTTCTTTGGACAGTCCAGAAAATATACCGGAATATCTTTCGATATACCTTAATACAGGTGAAATAATTACAGAATAACAAATTAACACGCCAAACGCAAAAAAAGGCACACCTTAACTGGTGTGCTTTATTTTTTGTTATAAAATCTATTTTTCTAAAGGTGTAATATCTGAAAGTTCAGACCATAAATCTTTTCTACCTAAAGCGGACATTATTTCTCTAAAAGTAAAACAATTTTCCTCTGTTATATCTGTAGTTTTCCATACCATATCACATTCATCACAGATATATATTATATCTCCTGTAACCTTGATAACAGCTTTATATATCAAGCCATTACCTATACAAAACGGACAGTATACCATCATTGATATTTCGGCTCACAAGTAAGATTTACGCCAAGACGCTTGAAAATTCTCTCGTCTACTGCCGAAAGTATAACGGTGGAATGTACTTCACAGCCACGGAGTTTAGAAATCTGTTCCATAGCTTTTTTAGCGTTTTCGTCGGTATTCGCACAGATTGAAAGTGCTATTAAAGTTTCGTCGGTATGTATACGAGGATTATTATTACCTAAATGCTTTACTTTCAGATTCTGAATAGGTTCGATAACGTCCGGTGACATCATAAGAACGTCGTCGGGAATACCGCCTAAATGTTTCAGAGCGTTCAGGAGCAGGGCTGATGATGCCCCTAACATTTCCGAAGTGCGACCGGTCAGAATAGTACCGTCCGGCAGTTCCATAGCAGTAGCCGGAGCATTTGTTTCCTGTTCACGAGCAAGTGCCACCGATACAACTTTTCTGTCATTTACCGTAATTTTTGCCTGTTTCATGAGAAGCTCCAGTTTATAGACCTCGTCTTCTGAAATGATTCCCTTTTTGTTATCGCACATTGCAGTATAGTAACGTCTTATAATCTCGTCTTTAGATGCCTGCTTTACAACATCATTATCAACAATGCAGTTACCTGCCATATTTACGCCCATATCGGTAGGCGATTTATAAGGGGATTCGCCTAAAATATTCTCAAACATTGCATTGAGTACAGGAAAAATTTCAATATCACGATTGTAATTTACCGTAGTTTTTCCGTATGCTTCCAAATGAAAGGGGTCAATCATGTTCACATCATTGAGGTCAGCAGTAGCCGCCTCGTATGCGATATTTACAGGGTGTCTTAATGGTATGTTCCATATAGGGAAAGTCTCGAATTTTGCGTAACCGGCATTTATACCTCTTTTGTGTTCGTGATAAATCTGTGAAAGACACGTCGCCATTTTACCGCTACCAGGTCCGGGAGCGGTCACCACAACAAGTTTACGTGATGTTTCAATATAGTCGTTTTTTCCGTAACCTTTATCGCTTATAATTCTTTCGAGGTTGGACGGATAACCTTTTATGCGATAGTGATGATATACTTTTACTCCGAGTGCTTCAAGTCTGTTCTGAAAAGCGTCGGCGGTAGGCTGGTTATCGTACTGTGTAAGTACTACACTGCTTACATAAAGCCCTATTTTCGTGAATACATTGAAAAGCCTTATAACATCGACGTCGTAAGTTATACCTAAATCGCCACGGACTTTATTTTTTTCTATGTCACCGGCATTTATTACGATTACAATTTCCGCCTCGTCTTTCAACTGTAAGAGCATCTGTAATTTACTGTCGGGCTTGAATCCTGGAAGAACCCTCGAAGCGTGAAAGTCGTCAAAGAGTTTTCCACCGAACTCAAGATAGAGTTTGTCACCGAAGTGCGAAATACGTTCCCTTATGTGTTCGGACTGCATACGTAAATACTTGTCATTGTCGAAACCTATTTTATTGACAGCCATAAAAAAATACCTCCTGAAATCAATGATAATATGAATCTATGCCGAAATACTCTTCAAGAGTAAGATACGGGTCATTCATTTCGAGTGCCTTGTTGTGAATCTTATAAGACATATCCGTACCCACATAGCGTATATGCCACGATTCGTATTTATAACCTGTTATATCCTGTTTTGACTGCGGATAACGTAAAATAAAACCGTATTCCCAACAGTGTTGCTCTAACCATATAGCTTCCGGAGTGCCTATAAAAGTATCGTCAATCTGATTGACGTCTATAGCAAGTCCGGACTGATGTTCAGAAAATCCGGGGCGTGCGGAATACGTATCGGCAACTTCCTGACCGTCTCTTGAAACGTAGTCATTATATATATAGTCTTGAGTATCATATGAACGGAATCCCGACGAAAGATATATATTCAGACCCTCATATGAGGCATCATTCTGTAATTTATAGAACTGGTTAAGACAAGTCGGGTCAAGTTCCGGATAGAAGTCAGCCGGAAGACTATATGACTTATTTGCAATAAGAACATTGTCAATATATTTTATCCCCGGAATATCGTATACTACAGGAGAAGCACCATAATTATAATCGTCAGGTGTGGGAGCGTTTGCCGGAAGTACAGCGGTTGAAGCTGGTGTACCGGCTTTAGCGGTTTCCGGTGTATAATCTATAACTGACGGCGTTGAAGTATCATCAACAGGTGTTTCAGGAGTATCAGTATTTTCAGTATCTTCTGCAACCTGTTCCGGCACTACTTCTATCGGAGTTTCCGACGTTTCCGGAGCAGGTACTTCAGGCGATATTTCTACAGGTGTTTCGGGAGTTGCCGGAACATCAACAGGTACTTCCGGAGTTTCCATACCGCCAGTAGCAATGTAACCATTCTGTACATCTGTCTGTATATTGTTTTCAGGGACATCTTCATTTATAGTACCCTGATTGATAGATATTCCGGCAGAATCGCTGTCCTTACCGCACGCCGAAAGCGTACACATACCGGCAAGCAACAACGCAAGCATGACATTTTTTTTCATATAAAATCCTTCCTTTTTTTCAGCTATAATAAATATTATACCACTTAATGATTTTAATTTCAATAGAAAAATCCAAAATATTATAAAAAAGGACAGGTTTTCACCTGTCCCGAAAAAATCAGCTGTAGTCAACGACGTTCACCCACGAAAGTAATATATCACGTTCCTTATGGTTTTTCTTGACGGACTGCGAAGCCGCTACTATCGGACACCATGACTGTACATATTTTTTGGCTGTACCGCTTTTCTTACAGAATAAGTCAAGATATTTTTCAGCACCCTCTACATTGCCTTTAAGACAGAATCTTAAATAAGTCCTTGCGACGTCGGCGGAGGCGTTACCTTGTGTAGCGTGTGACCAGTCAAGGATATAAGGTGTACCGTCCGGCTTTATGATTACGTTAGAGGGGGTATAGTCACCATGGCAGAGTTTGTTATGATTCGGAGTACTTGCAAGACGTGTATATAATTCGTATTTTGTAGTGTCATCAAGTTCAGTCAGACTTATTTTCCGGTTCATTTTGTCCTTTAACTGACTTAATAACGGTGAGCGTTTTGAATGAATTTGCATCTGAATATCTACAAAAAGATTCATATATTCGTCGTATTTTGCCGGATTGGATGCTATCAAATCGGCTATATTATCGCCCTCGATATACTCCATGACTATAGCCCACTGACCATCTATTCTGGTTACTTCATAGAGTTCCGGAATATTCAGCCCTGTTTCTTCCGCACGTGCATGATTGAGGGCTTCATTAAGAACGTCCGCCCTTGAATAGTCCTCACTGAAAAGTTTTATGACCTTATCGCCGTCACGATAGATTTTCTTGTTAATTCTTTCAGCGATTATATTTTCTGTATTCATAAAAAATTTACCTCCTTTCAGATTTCGGGATATTCTTTTTCCTGAAAAGTCTTTCCGTAATAAGCATTCAGATACATCTGTTTTATTTCCGACATAAGCGGATAACGTGGATTCGCTCCTGTGCATTGGTCATCAAACGCCTGCTCCGTCATAACGTCGAGAGTTTCAAGGAAAGTTTTTTCTTCAATACCGTAATCCGCTATAGTATCCTTTATGCTGATTTTATGCTTTAATTCACGGATTGCCTTTATCAGATTATCGAGTTTTTCATTATCGGAATTTCCGCCTAATCCTAAATAATCGGCTATTTCTGCGTATCGTGAAAGCGTATGCGGATAGCCATACTGCGAGAACGTACCCATTTTTGCCGGAGTTTCCGAAGCATTGAAACACATTACTTCTTCAATCAACAGGGCGTTTGCTATACCGTGTGGCAGGTGGTGGAACGCTCCTAATTTATGTGCCATAGAGTGACAAACTCCTAAAAATGCATTGGCAAAAGCCATACCAGCCATAGTAGCGGAATTTGCCATTTTTTCACGTGCTACCACATCTGCCGGATTTTCATAGGCTATCGGGAGATATTCAAAAATAATCTTCAATGCCCTAAGTGCCAGACCGTCCGTAAAATCGGTAGCCATCATTGACCCATAAGCCTCGATAGCGTGTGTGACAGCGTCAATACCGGAAGCAGATGTCAGACCTTTCGGGGCGGACATATGGAAATCTACGTCAATAATCGCCATATCCGGTAATAACTCGTAATCGGCAAGAGGGTATTTTATACCGGTTTTGCCGTCGGTGATTACCGCAAAAGGCGTTACTTCCGAACCAGTTCCGGCAGAAGTCGGTATCGCTACAAACGACGCTTTTTCACGCATTTTAGGGAATTTGTATACTCTTTTTCTTATATCCATGAATCGCATAGCCATATCCATGAAATCGGCTTCGGGGTGTTCGTAAAGTACCCACATAATTTTACCGGCGTCCATAGCCGAACCGCCACCAAGTGCGATAATGACATCAGGATTAAATGCCGTCATCTGTTTCGCACCGTTTACCGCACATTCAAGTGTGGGGTCAGGTTCGACATCGAAGAAAACAGCGTACTGAATACCCATTGTTCCGAGTTTATCGGAAATCGGTTTTGTATAACCGTTTTCGTACAGGAATTTATCCGTGACTATAAATGCACGTTTTTTGCCGGAAAGTTCGTCGAGTGCCAACGGCAGACAACCACGTTTCATATAAATTTTTTCCGGCACTCTGAACCACAACATATTTTCCCTCCTGTCCGCAACGGTCTTTATATTCAACAAATGCTTTACACCGACGTTTTCGCTTATAGAGTTTCCACCCCACGAACCACACCCGAGTGTCAGCGACGGTGCGAGATTGAAATTATATATATCTCCTATACCGCCCTGTGATGACGGTGTATTCACGAGAATACGACACGTTTTCATACGGCTTTGAAATTCGGAAAGTTTTTCGGATTGATTCCTGACGTCAATATATATTGAAGATGTATGACCATAACCACCATCGGCGATAAGTTTTTCAGCTTTGGAAAATGCGTCCTGAATGTCTGTAGCTTTGTACATAGCGAGTACCGGCGATAATTTTTCATGTGCAAATTCTTCGGAAAGTTCTGTACTTTCTACCTCTCCGATAAGAATTTTAGTTCCGTCCGGTACGCTTATTCCGGCGAGTTCTGCTATTCTGTACGCACTTTGTCCGACTATTTTCGCATTAAGTGAACCGTTTATCAGAATAGTCTTACGGACTTTTTCGGTTTCTTCGGGATTCAGAAAATAACAACCTCTTGCGGAAAATTCAGCCTTTACTTTATCATAGATATTTTCGAGGACTATAACGGACTGTTCGGAAGCACATATCATACCATTATCAAAAGTTTTTGAATGGATTATCGAATTTACCGCAAGTACAATATCGGCGGAATCGTCAATGATAGCCGGTGTGTTACCTGCTCCGACACCTAACGCTGGTTTACCGCTTGAATAGGCAGATTTCACCATACCAGGACCGCCGGTAGCAAGAATAATATCGGATTCACGCATTACAAGATTAGTCATTTCAAGACTGGGTACATCTATCCATGCAATAATATCTTCCGGAGCTCCGGCTTTTACTGCGGATTCCAGTACGATTTTAGCGGCTTCTATAGTGGATTTCTTTGCACGTGGGTGCGGACTTATTATAATACCGTTACGAGTTTTGAGTGCTAAAAGAGTTTTAAAGATAGCCGTTGAAGTGGGATTTGTTGTCGGGATTACTGCGGATATAACGCCTATCGGTTCGGCGATAGTCTTAGTACCGTATGCGGAATTTTCTTCGATTACACCACAAGTTTTAGTATTTCTGTACTTATTATAAATGTACTCGGAAGCGTAATGATTTTTAATTACTTTGTCCTCGACTATTCCCATGCCGGTTTCTTCGACGGCGAGTTTAGCAAGGTATATGCGTTCCCTGTTGACTGCCGATGATGCCGACAGAAAAATCCTGTCAACCTGTTCTTGTGTGTACGTCGAAAAAATTTTCTGTGCTTTACGTACTTTTTGTATCGCACTTTCGAGTTTTTCGACGCTGTCAACTATTTCATAGTTTCTGTTCTCCATAGTATTCCTCCAGTACATTTTTATTATGCAGAGATTGTTATTTTTTTAACAACCGTTATAATGAATAAAAATCAGTGATTTTCAGAAAAAATTATCTGCACTATGTATATTATAACATATTTTTCCGGTAAAATACAAGTTGTTTACTGTGGTTATCAGAAATTTTTTTATTGACAAATTTTTAAAAAAGTGTTAAAATTAATATAACAAAGAGGGTGAAAATAATGTCAGAACTCAACAAATTATTAAATAAACTCTGTCCCGACGGCGTGGAGTATGTAAAAATCGGTAATATAGCAACCGTTTCAAGAGGTATAAGGGTAGTAAGAGAACAGTTAAAAAAAGATGGTGAAATTCCGGTGTATCAGAACAGCTTGAAACCACTTGGTTATCACGAAAAATTTAATTGTCCGGCTGATACTACTTTTATTATAGGAGCAGGTGCGGCTGGTGAAATCGGATATAGTACTGTAAATTTCTGGGCGGCAGATGATTGTTACTATTTCATATGTCCTGAAACTCTTGACAGCCGTTACCTTTATTTTATCATGGAAAACAATAAACAGACTATTCTTTCAAAAGTCAGAAAAGCAAGTATTCCGAGATTATCACGTACAGTTATTGAAAATCTTGTAATTCCGTTTCCACCTGTAGAAGTACAGCGTGAAATTGTCCGTATACTTGATAATTTTACGGAAATTATAGAACTTTTAAAGCGTGAAACTGATTTGAGACAAAAACAATACGAATACTACAGGGATAAACTTTTAACATTTAAGGAGATATTACCATGAAAAGAAAAATTTTATCGCTTATGATGTCCGCCGTGACCGTATCGGCTATGACAGTACAGAATTTCACTACTTATACATACGCCGACAGGATAAGTGAAGAGACCGTCAAAATAATGCCGATAGGTGATTCAATCACGCATGGTTATCAGTCGTCGGGTGGCTACAGAAAATATTTCTATCATTTTCTTTCACAGGATTTCAATGTAGATATGGTAGGTCCGAACTCCGATTATCCCGATACTTTTACATGGTTGAAAGAAGAAGTTCAATACGATACAGACCATTGCGGTTATAGCGGATACGCCATACAGTACATGGACGGTACGGAAACAAGACAAGGTATTCTCGAAACCCTCAAAGACGGCAACTACTTACAGACTTATGACCCTGACATTATAATGTTACAGATAGGTACTAATGATATTTTGAGGGCCTACAACGACGGTATAACAGAACGTCTCGAAAACCTGATAAACTATATCGACGAAAACACCGGCGAAGATACGGTAATATTCGTAAGCAACATACCGCATATAGATGCCGTTGAGGTCTATGACTGGTGCTGGGCATACGGTGACGAAAAATTCAGTAACACACCGGAAGATTTCAACGTGATAATAAATAATTATGTCGATAAATATAACGCTTCTATTCCGACACTCGTTGAAAAACTTCAGGACGAGGGAAAAAATGTTGAATTTGCGGATATTTACGGACGTATAGACAAGGAGTCTACTATAGAAAAGGAAAATCTTCTTGAAGACGGCGTACATCCCAGTGAAAGAACATACAGACAAATGGGTCTGAAATGGGCGGAAACAATTTATAAATATCTTTTATTCAAGAATATTGATTCCGGACTTGAAGCACCCTACAGAATTGCTGACCTTGTTTCGCTGTCGAACTACATTTTAGGGCGTACAAATCATCAGATTACGGCGGAAAATTATACCACATACGACTTAAACGAGGACGGCGTACTTGACAGTTTCGATTTAGGACTTTTAAGGCAGTTATTTGTTGAAAAAAATATGCAAACTGAAAAAGTTCAATCAACAAATTCAACAGCCTCTACACTTCATAAAGCCGTACCCGGTGAAGTCATTGACCTGGACAGCATGGATAAAACCATAAATACTATAACATAAAAATTCTGTATTTAAGGTGTGATTATTTTTGAAATTATCAATAGTCAGAAAAATTGTTTTAGTTATTCTAAGCCTAATTATTGTTTTCTTTGTCGCAACTGAATTGTGTATACTGAAATATCTCAAAGAGTACGGATATGGAATACGTAAACTTCCCGAAACAACACTTGTTTATTTTCATTTAATTGACGGTGTTACTGTATATTGCAATAATAAAGATAATAGTATTTTCATTGGCAGACATGACTACATATATGATGATATTTTTTCAGAAAATGGATATTCATGTACAGAAGAAATATTTTTTGAAAGAGCCTTTTATTATAAAAATGATAATAATTCCAGTGATAGTTTCTGGTGTTATTTAACTGATGACTGGTGTCATTGGTTCAGGATTTACGAACTAAGTCCGACATATAAAATAGAAGATTTCAAATAAAGTATATGCGAAAGAGGTATAATTATGAAATTGGACGGTTTCGGATTGTTTGTTAATGACATGGCTGAAATAATTCGTTTCTATAGAGATGTACTCGGTTTTGAAATTAAAGAAGATGAAAATACATCAAATGTATATCTTGTAAAAGACGGCACATTATTTCTGCTTTATGGAAGAAATGACTTTGAAAAAATGACAAGTAGAAAATATGAATATCTTAAAGGCATAAACGGTCATTTTGAAATTGCATTATATGTTGATACATTTGAAGAAGTTGACATTGAATATCATAAAGCAATCTCCAAAGGTGCAACATCCATATTAGAGCCTGTAACAGAACCTTGGGGACAAAGAACCTGTTACATTGCTGACCCTGAAGGCAATTTAATTGAAATAGGTTCGTTCAACAAACCTTTTGAAAGATAATTCAAGCCCGAAAGCGGATAAAATGCTTTCGGGCTTTATTGTTATTTTACTGAAATGCCAATCATTACGGTTTCGCCTTGTATGTTGTTCCATACGGAGTGCGGAATTTTACCCTCAACTAAAAAAGATTCGTCTTTTTTAACGATTACTTCATTATCGGCAAGTTTGATTTTTGCCTCACCTTTTACCACGATAAACAGGTGATTATGTTCATGGGTATGCTGTTCTGTAGGTCCACCGCCGTTTAAATCGACATATGCTATTGAACCTTCAATAATAGTACCCATTTCGCCGAAAAGTTTCTTTGCCTTGAAATTAATATGTTCAGGTGGTGTAATAAAATCTTCCATAATTACAAAACCTCGATTTCAACGGAGAGCGTCTTTCATGCTTTTTATGTACTCTCCTACATATTTCGGAGAGTCCTTGCCGTATTTTTCGATAATCTTTATAATTGCCGAGCCTACTATTGCACCGTCGGAAAGTCCAGCCATTTTCTTAGCCTGCTCCGGTGTGGAGATTCCGAAACCTACCGCACACGGAACATCTGTATTTTCACGGATTACGGAAACTATATCGCCGATATTTGTAGTTATTTCGCTTCTCGTACCGGTCACGCCGAGACTTGATACAACATATATGAATCCTTTGGCTTCTCTGGCAATCATGGCTATACGATTTTCGGAAGTCGGTGCGACTAATGAAATCATTTCAATACCGTATTTTTCAGCGATTTCAGTAAATTCTTCCTTTTCCTCAAACGGTATATCCGGTAATATGATACCGTCCATACCGGTCTCGACGCACTTTTTCATGAAACGCTCCGCACCGTATGAAAACACAACATTTGCGTAAGTCATGAAGACCATAGGTATTTTAACATCTTTACGGAGTTCGGCGACAAAATCGAAAATTTTATCCGTAGTTACTCCGCCGGATAATGCCCTTATATTCGCACCCTGTATTACGACACCTTCTGCGGTAGGGTCTGAAAACGGTATGCCTAATTCTATTAAATCCGCACCGTTTGCGACAGCCTCACGGACAACCTTTCCGGTAGTTTCTAAATCAGGGTCACCGCACGTTATGAACGGTATAAATGCCTTACCATTCCCGAAAGCCTTTCTTATATTACTCATAGATATTCTCCCCTCTGTAACGTGCTATAGCGGCACAATCCTTATCGCCACGTCCGGAAACTGTTACAATAATAATCTGTTCTTTGTCCATAGTCGGAGCGAGTTTCATGGCGTATGCTATAGCGTGTGCCGATTCTATAGCCGGAATTATTCCCTCCGTCCGTGAAAGATATTCAAATGCATTTACTGCTTCGTCGTCTGTGACCGGAACATATTCAGCACGTCCTATATCGTGGAGATGTGCGTGTTCAGGTCCTACCCCTGGGTAATCGAGACCGGCAGAAATAGAATATACCGGTGCAATCTGTCCGTATTCGTCCTGACAGAAATATGATTTCATACCGTGGAAAATACCTATTTTTCCGGTATTTACCGTTGCGGCGGTCTCGAAAGTATCTATTCCACGTCCGGCAGCCTCGCAACCGATAAGGCGTACTTTTTCGTCGGGTATGAAGTGATAGAAACTTCCGATAGCATTTGACCCACCACCGACACAGGCAATTACAGCGTCGGGAAGTCTGCCCTCTTTTTCGAGTATCTGTGACCTTGATTCCATTGATATTACCGCCTGAAAATCACGTACAATTGTAGGAAACGGGTGCGGACCCATTACAGAACCTAAGCAATAATGCGTATCGCTTATGCGTGAAGTCCATTCCCTCATAGCTTCGGAAACTGCGTCTTTAAGAGTTGCAGTACCTGACTTTACCGGAATAACTTCCGCACCTAATAACTTCATTCTGTATACATTGAGTGCCTGACGTTTTGTGTCTTCCTCACCCATGAAAACAACACATTCCATGTCAAGAAGTGCCGCTGCTGTAGCGGTTGCGACACCGTGCTGACCTGCTCCGGTTTCGGCTATAAGACGTGTTTTTCCCATTTTTTTGGCAAGTAAAGCCTGTCCGAGAACGTTGTTTATCTTATGCGAACCGGTATGATTTAAATCTTCACGCTTCAGATAAATTTTAGCTCCGCCGAGTTCTCGTGTAAGTTTTTCCGCATAGTAAAGCAGTGACGGTCTGCCCGCGTAATTGTCGAGTAATTCCCTTAACTCACGGTTGAAATCGGGGTCATATTTATAGTGATTATAGGCGTTTTCCAGTTCTATGACCGCATTCATAAGAGTTTCCGGAATATACTGTCCGCCATGAATACCGAATCTTCCATTTGACATTTTTAAATCAATCCTTTCTTCCTGACCGCTTCCGCAAAAGCAGTCATTTTATCAAAATCTTTGTATCCGTCCGTTTCGAGTGAGGAACTTGCATCTACTGCATAAGGCTGTAATCTGCCGGAAATCTCACCTACATTTTCGGGAGTAAGTCCACCGGCAAGAAAATACGGACGTTTTATATTTATAAGTGAATGGTCAAAAGTTTTTCCTGAACCCAGTCCGGAATCAAGAAGTATATAGTCTGCTATAGAGTTTTCCGCTTTTTTAATATCCTCCTCCGATTTTATTACAAAAGCCTGCATTATAGCAACATCAATCATATAACTGAGAGTTTTTATATAATTATCATCTTCCGAACCGTGCAACTGTACCATATCAATGACTTCGTTTTCTACCAATTTTATTATTAAATCCGTTTCAGCATTTACGAAAACTCCAACCGGAATTATGTTATCGTCAAGATTTTTACGTAATTCACAGGCTTTTTCCGGCGATACATAACGCTTACTTTTTTCCGCAAATACAAAACCTACATAATCCGGCATAATCCGATTGGCATAATCTATATCGCAAGGACGGCTAAGACCACACATTTTTATTTTAGTCATAAAATTCCTTTCAATTCCGCTAACTTAGTTGTTTTGTCGTCTGCCCTCATAAGAGTTTCACCGATTAATACGGCATCAGCACCGGCTTCACGGAGAAGTCTTATATCTTCCGGAGTTTTTACACCGCTTTCAGATACGAAAATTATATCTGCCGGTACTAATTCCCTCATACGCCGACTGTTTCCGGTATCTACAGAAAAATCCTTTAAATTTCTGTTGTTTACGCCTATGATTCTTGCACCGGAATTTACAGCGGTTTTTATTTCTGTTTCGTCGTGAGCCTCAACAAGTGCCGATATTCCCAATTTATCGCATATTTTTATATATTCCTTAATCTGTCCGCCGGTGAGAATAGAACATATCAGAAGTACGGCTTTCGCTCCTAAAACTTTGGCTTCGTAAATCATATATTCGTCTACTGTAAAGTCTTTGCGTATACAAGGTATCGAAACATTTTCAGTAATTTCTTTCAGATATTCGTCGTGACCTAAAAACCACTTCGGTTCAGTCAGTACGGAAATACAATCCGCACCGGCTTTTTCATAATCCTTTGCAATCTGCAAATACGGGAAATCTTCCGCAATAATGCCTTTCGAGGGCGAGGCTTTTTTACATTCGCATATAAATGAAATATCATCTCCGGAAAGTGCTTTTTCAAACTCAAAATTTCCCGACGGCATGGAAAGTGCCATAGTTTTCATATCATCGGCGGAAACTTTCTGTTTTGATATTTCAACACGTTCTTTGGCGTATCCGGCGAGTTTATCAAGAATTGTCATGTTCCGCACCTCAATTATTTGAAACTTCAATAAGTTTTTCGAGTGTTTCGAGTGCTTTTCCGGAATCGATAATTTCACCGGCAAGTTTCACACCGTCAGCCATAGTGTCAGCTTTTCCGCCGATATATATTGACGCTCCGGCGTTAAGAAGTACAGCATTACGCTTATGACCTCTTATTTCACCGCTTAGGATTTTTCTTGTAATTTCAGCGTTCTCCGACGGTGTACCGCCTTTTAAATCGTCTTTCGTACATCTTTCAAAGCCAAACTGTTCCGGAGTTATTTCATAATTTTTAATCCAGCCATTCTTATACTCGCATACCACCGTTGACGCACTCATTGAAATCTCGTCGAGTTTATCCGTACCATATACTACCATGCCTTTTTCTGAACCGAGTTTCATAAGAACTTCCGCTATAGGCTCTACAAGTGAACGGTCATAAACTCCTAACAGATGCATTTTAGGATTCGCCGGATTTGTAAGAGGTCCTAAAATGTTGAAAACCGTTCTGATACCGAGTTCCTTTCTTATCGGAGCGACGTACTTCATTGAATTATGATACTTCTGTGCAAAGAAAAAACAGAATCCTACTTCATTCAGTAACTGGTGACATTTTTCAGGCTCGAGATTTATATTTACTCCGAGTGCTTCCAGACAGTCAGCCGTACCGCACAGTGACGATGCCGCACGATTACCATGTTTGGCTACGAGTACACCCGACGAGGCTATGACAAGTGCCGAAGTAGTCGAGATATTGAAACTCTGTGCATTATCGCCACCAGTACCGACAATTTCCAGTAAATCGAGGTCATTTTCAAACTGTATAGCAGAATCTCGCATAGCAGCCGCACAGCCTGTTATTTCCTGAATAGTTTCGGCTTTAGTGCTTTTCGTCGACAGTGCCGAAAGAAATGCGGAATTTTGTGTAGGGGTGGTCTGTCCGGACATTATTTCCGATACAACCTGATATGCTTCGTCATAAGTCAGGTCTTGCTTGTCGACGATTTTCATAATAGCTTCTTTAATCATTGAAATCAATCTCCTTTATAAAGTTGGTGAGCATGATTTTTCCGTCGGGTGTCATTATTGATTCGGGGTGGAACTGTACTCCAAAAATATTGTAATCCCTGTGCTTTACCGCCATAATTTCACCGTCGTCGGCAACTGCTGTTACTTCGAGACACTCCGGAATTGTTTCAGGGTCTGCCGACAGTGAATGGTATCTCGCAACAGGTGCATTTGTGTCAATTCCCCTGAAAAGCTGACAATCTTCTTTGAATGTTATCACAGACTGCTTGCCGTGCATGAGTTTTTTAGCATAGGTTATTTCTGCACCGTATGCCGAACATATAGCCTGATGTCCGAGACATACGCCAAGTGTGGGAATTTTCTGACATACCGTTTTTGCACATTCGATAATAATTCCGGCATCTTCCGGACGTCCAGGACCAGGGGATATTATAATTCTTTCCGGTGAAAGTTTTTCTATTTCCTCAACGGTCATTTCGTCGTTACGGATTACCTTTATATCGGGATTTATTTCACCGATAAGCTGATACAGGTTATATGAAAAACTGTCGTAATTATCAATCAGTAAAATCATGCGTCTGCCTCCTCTGCGAGTTTAAGAGCGTTTATTACCGCTGCCGCCTTGTTGATACATTCCTGATACTCCTTTTCCGGTATGGAATCGGCTACTATACCTGCTCCGCTCCGCACGAAAACTTTACCGTTTTTCTTGTATGCGATTCTTATAGCTATACAGGTATCAAGATTGCCGGTAAAATCAATATATCCGATTGCACCGCCGTAAATACCACGCTTGTTATTTTCGAGTTCCGCTATAAGCTGACACGCTCTTATTTTCGGAGCTCCGGAAAGCGTTCCGGCAGGGAGTACAGCACTTACGGCATCGAGGGCATCGAATTTATCCTCTATTATTTCGCCCCTGACAGTTGACCCTATATGCATTACGTGCGAATAGCGTTCTATGCTGTGGAACTTCTCAACCTGTACAGTACCGAATTTGCTTATTTTTCCTAAGTCGTTACGCCCTAAATCGACAAGCATATTGTGTTCCGCAAGTTCTTTTTCGTCGGCAAGCAGACCTTTTTCAAGTGCGAGGTCTTCGGCTTCGGTCTTACCTCTCGGACGTGTTCCGGCAAGTGGGAAAGTATGAAGTACACCGTCTTCCAGTTTCACGAGAGTTTCCGGTGACGCTCCGGCAATTTCAACATCTGTACCCGAAAAATAAAACATATACGGCGACGGGTTAATAGTACGCAATACACGGTAGGTATTGAACAAACTTCCCTCAAAACCGGCACTTAAACGATTTGATAATACTATCTGGAAAATATCTCCCTCGTGTATGTGATGTTTGGCGGTCTCTACCATTTCACAGTATTTTTCCTGATTGAAAAGCGGTGTAACCTCACTTGTAAGATGTCCTGCCGGTTCTTCCGACTTCTCACCATTCCGGAGAAGTTCCGCAAGCTGTTTCAATTCAAGTTGTGCCTTTTTGTAGGAAGTTTCCGGTTCGCTAAGATTCATATTTGCTATCAGAATTATTTTCTGCCGGAAGTTGTCAAAAGCTATTACCTTATCGAAAAGCATTAAATCAACGTCCTTGAAATTTTCGGTATCTTCCGTTTCAATGCGTACTGACGGTTCGGAATAGCCTAAAAAATCGTAGGAAAAATAACCTACAAGTCCGCCGGTAAATGATGGCAGATAGTCAAATTTAGGACTCCTGTATGATGACATAATCTGTCTTATCTGCTGGCGAGGGTCAGAAGATTTCATTTTAATGTCGCCTATTGATATATCGTCACCGGAGCAGGTTATTTCAAGTTTCGGGTCAAAACCCATGAATGTATATCTGCCCCACTTTTCCTTGTCGGCGACGGATTCCAGCATATAGCAGTGTGCCGAAATATTCTTCAGGATTCTGACTGCTTCTATCGGCGTACAGATGTCTGAAAGAATCTCGCAACTAACCGGCAGAATGTCGTATTTTCCGGTCTCGGCGATTTCCTTTACTTTGTCAAATTCGGGTAAAAATTTCATTAATGCACCTCCAAAAAAATTCATAAAACAAAAAAGCCCCCGACAGATAGAAATAATCTGTCAAGGACGAATAAAGTAATTTATCCGTGTTGCCACCTTGATTCATGACGTAAAAGCCATGCACTTTACGGAATACTGACATATTCCTGATGATTAACGCACATCATAACGTTGCGGAATACTCTGAAAAAAATCATTTGACCGCACCCTCAGTGACCCATTATAATAATCTGTTTTTCACCTGACTCTCAGCAACACAGGCTCTCTGTAGAAACATAATTATTTTTACTCTCACGTCAACGGTTTATTTACTTAATAAATAGTATATCACGCTGAAACCGATTTGTCAAGTAGCAAACAATTATTTTATTTTTTAATTTAATATTCTATTGAAAACATACTAAACCTATGGTATAATAGTATCATATCAACGAAAGGAGTTAAAAATATGAAAATTTCAACAAAAGGACGTTATGCACTTAGAATGCTTGTTGATATAACGTTACATCAGCACGAAGGTTATGTTTCACTGAAAGATATTTCCGAACGTCAGAATATTTCAAAAAAATACCTCGAACAGATAGTTCCGTTACTTAATAAAAGCGGTATTCTCAAAACTTCACGTGGAAACCGTGGCGGTTACAAGATAAACGGCAACCCGAACAAATATACTGTAGGCGAAATTCTCCGTGCTACAGAAGGAAGTCTCGCACCTGTTGCCTGTCTGGAATACGCTCCCAACGATTGCGAACGCATTAACGAATGTGTCACACTGCCGATATGGGAGGGGCTTTATAAAATAATCAATGAATATCTCGACGGAATAACCATTCAGGATATAGCCGAAAAATGTACCGCTTCCGAAGATAACTATTGTATATAATCAAAAAAGACTGCCATTTCTGACAGTCTTTTCTTTTTACGCAAACATAAGTGTTGATAAATAACGCTCTCCTGTATCGGGAAAAAGTACAACTATATTTTTACCTTTGTTTTCGGGACGTTTTGCAAGTTCTATACCTGCCTGTAATGCCGCACCGGAAGATATTCCGACAAGTACGCCCTCACTTTTAACTATCTTTCTTCCCTGACTGAAAGCGTCTTCGTCAGTTACCTGTATAACTTCGTCAAAAATGTTCATGTCAAGAGTTTCCGGAATAAAGCCCGCTCCTATACCCTGTATCTTATGACTTCCGGCTTTTCCGCCTGAAATTACCGGTGAACCTGTCGGCTCTACTGCTACTACCTTTATATCAGGATTCTTTGATTTCAGATACTTACCTGTACCGCTTACTGTTCCGCCAGTACCTACGGCAGATACGAATATATCAACTTTTCCGTCGGTATCTTCCCATATTTCAATACCTGTTGAATTTTCATGTGCTTTCGGATTTGCCGGATTTGAAAACTGTGACGGTATAAAGCTATCTGGAATTTCCTTGGCGAGTTCCTCGGCTTTCTTTATAGCTCCCGACATTCCTTTTGTACCGTCTGTCAGTACTACTTCCGCACCGTATGCCCTCATAAGATTACGGCGTTCAATACTCATAGTTTCGGGCATTGTGATTATCAGTCTGTAACCTCTTGCGGCTGCAACAGATGCAAGTCCTATACCGGTATTTCCGCTTGTTGGTTCAATGATGACGCTTCCGGCTTTAAGTAATCCTTTGGCTTCGGCATCGTCAATCATAGCTTTTGCAACTCTGTCCTTGACGCTTCCTGCCGGATTGAAGTATTCAAGTTTAGCTATAATCTTAGCTTCAAGATTATAAGCCTTTTCTATGTTTACAAGCTCCAGTAACGGAGTTTTTCCGATTAAATCGGTTATTGTCTGATATATTTTCATAATATACGCTCCTTAATGAAATTATTCTATATTACCTATATAAATAGTATGATTTAATTATAACAGATAAATTCCGTATTGTCAATGGTTTTTCCAGAAACAAACGGAAATTATCTGAAATTTTTTAAATCATGTTGTCATTACGGAATTATTCTTCCTTTTCACCGGTCTGTGTGCTGTTATTTGATACATCTGCAAATTCGCCGTCCGGTACACAGTTTACGACTTCAAGAGCGTTGCTATCGTAATAGTACCACATAATCATAGCTGCAAGTCCGGGATTGTCTTTCATATTGATTGAAAATTCTACCGTATCGCCCTGTTTAGCGGAAACCTTATCGCCGTAAATAGTGAAACCGTTCATTGACGATGGGTCAACGGCTTCGGCTGTACCGTCGCCTACCTTGATAGAACCGTTAAGAATTGTATCCGGATTTACAATATCGCCGTCGATTGACGATAAATCCTGACTAAGTGAAATATTATATATTCCGTCGGGTGCAGTTTCCTTTACCTTGAATGTAATTTTTATTACTGAACCGTTGAATACAAAGTTTTCGGTTTTTTTGGAAATGTCAATCCACATTGCATACATACCCTTTGTATTGGAAATGTATTCAGAAGTAGCTTCCGGAGCATTTGTAGGTGTCTGTTCCGGATTCTGTGCATTTTCGTCCGGAGTGCTGTTTTCGGTATTGTTATTTTCGGGGGCATTGGTTGCAGGAGTTTCGGGGGTTGCATTGGCAATTATCTTAACTTCCGTAACCGGCTGACCATTGGCTTCTGTTACTGCCTGACCGTTTGCTTCTGTAACGGTTACTACTTCCGTTATAGGTTCTCCGGCTATATAGGCAGTAGTAACCGGTTTATCTGTAGTCGCTTCCGAAGATTCTTCATTAGCTTTTGTAGGGTCTACATGGTCAGCTTTTACAGGGTCATCCACGTTTATATCAACGCCGTCTATGGTGAGACCCTCATCTTCGCTACCCCACTTGAACGGCACAGCGGTTATCGGTTCTATTTCCTGCATCTGACTGCTTTCATTATTATTTGATTTCTTCCCTGTATCGCCGTTGTCACCGCCTTCGTCATTTCCGGCACAACCGGTAATCATTGAGAGTGCCACACAAGTCAGTGAAACAAGTGCAATAATTCTTTTCCTGAAATTACTCATAATATATTCCCTTTCGTAAAAAAAATGCTTTTTTATCGGGCATTAACCCGTTACCTTATAATAATTATACACAAACAATAACAGTTTGTCAAGGCAATAAATAAATTGTAATCATTTATTTAATAAAAAATCACTCTTTCAACATTTTTCTGTCACAAACCAGTCAACGAAAACAGGCACAGGAAAAAATCCCATGCCTTGTTTCTTATCGTGTAAATCTTTTTGCAAGTTCACTCAAACTGGAATCAGGTGTACCCTGTCCGATTGCATTGAATTTCCATTCATTTTTATGTTTATAGATTTCCCCGAAAATCATAGCCATATTTCCGGAATAATCGTCCGTGAGGTTATAACGACATATTTCAGTATTGTTTCTGTTGTCAACTATCCTGATAAAAGCATTTCTTATCATGCCGAAATGCTGTTTACGGTCAACAGCCTGATATATATTCACAATAAAAACTATTCTGTCGACATCATACGGTACTGCCGGAAGATTAACTGTTATCTGTTCGTCGTCGCCGTCACCTGCTCCGGTAAGATTGTCGCCGTTATGGATTACACTTCCGGAACTGTGTTTAAGATGTGCAAAATATACAATATCTTCCTTACCGACAAGTACACCGTTTCTTAACAGTATTGCGGAAGCGTCACAGTCTATAGCACGTTCTTTCCGTGAAAAAAGACCTTTTTTCTTCTGTGCTTCGTCCCAGCCGAGACCGACTGTCACAGCCGATAAACCGGCACTTTCCTTTGACAGACTTATTTTCTGTCCTTTCATTAAACTTACAGCCATTTGCAGAAACTCCATATATTATTCAACTTCAATGCCATACGCTCCGCACAGTGCAGCCAGTCCGCCCTGATAGCCACTACCTATTGCATTGAATTTCCATTCTTCGCCGTATTTATAGAGTTCACCACATACTACAGCAGTTTCGATTGAAAAATCTTCGCCGAGGTCATAACGGAGAATTTCTTCACCGGTTTCTTCATTGTAGATTCTTATAAATGAATTGTTTACCTGTCCGAAATTCTGTTTTCTTGCCTCTGCTTCGTGGATGGTAACGGTAAAATCAATCTTTGTTATTTCAGCCGGTACTGATGAGAGGTCAATTTTAATCTGTTCGTCGTCACCGTCGCCTGCTCCGGTGAGATTATCACCCATATGTTCAACAGCTCCCGACGGGTGTTTCAGATTTCCATAGAAGACAAAATCTTCCTGTCTGGAAACTTTTCCGGAATCTGTCAGAAGAAACGCACATGAATCAAGGTCAAATGCTGAACCTGTATCGAAAGCATTTACGTCCCAGCCAAGACCTACTACAACTTTTTTCAGTCCCGGATTGCTTTTTGTGAGACTTATTTTCTGTCCCTTACTTAAATTTACTGGCATTTTTTTACTCCTTTTAAATTATTTTTTTATTCCGCATCTATTCCATAATGTCCGCACAGTGCGGCAAGTCCGCCCTGAAAACCGCTTCCGATTGCGTTGAATTTCCATTCACCGTTATGTTTATAGAGTTCACCGACTACTACAGCAGTTTCTATTGAGAAGTCCTCGCCTAAATCATAGCGGATAAGTTCTTCATCTGTATCCATATTCACGATACGTATAAAGGCATTCGAGACCTGCCCGAAATTCTGTCTTCTTCTATCGGAATCATAGATTGTTACGGTAAAAGCGATTTTTTCAATATTCGACGGAATAAGTGAGAGATTTATTTTAATCTGTTCGTCATCGCCCTCACCCTCACCGGTGAGATTATCGCCCATATGTTCTACTGCTCCGGAAGAGTGTTTAAGATTTCCATAGAAAATGAAATCCGTATCTTTAGGACATTTTCCGTCAGCACCTGCCATAAATGCAGCTGCATCAAGGTCAAAATCCGCACCGGAATCAAAAACATTCACGTCCCAACCCAGACCTACCATTATATTCTTAAGTCCCGGATTTGTTTTTGTGAGGTCAATTTTCTGACCTTTTGAAAGATTTATCGGCATAATAAAATCTCCTTTTAATGTCCGTTTTTAGGCATACTGTATCTCTTGTTATACTCCTGCTTGATAACTTCAAGTCTTGCCTTGTCGTCGTTACGCTGTCTGCGTGCGTCTTCCTGAATCTGTCTTGTTTCTTCGATACCGGACATGATTGTTGACCATGTTTTTTCAAGGGTATCAATCTTTATCGAACTGCCGGAAGCCATTTTAGCTATCATTTTCGACTGTTCAACGGTATTCTGTGCATTTCTGATTAACATTTCATTGGTTTTTTCGTCGAGTGCCGACATTGCTTCCGCCTGAATTTTCTGACGTTTCAGCATCATAGCCTGTGCAAGTGCCTGTTTGAATACCGGCAATGTTACGATAAATGCAGAGTTTATTTTTCTGACGAGGTTCATGTTACTGAACGCCATCATTTTTATCATCGGTACTGACTGCATAGCGATACTTTCAGCGGTTCTTAAATCCTGTGTTCGCTGTTCGAGCATTGCCAATGACTGTTCAAGGGTCTGAATTTCAAACTGTATGGTATTATCTCCGGAAGTTGCCATATCCTGTTTACGCTGTTCGAGATATTCTTCAATCTCTCTACAACCCTGTTCACCGGCAAGGATATACTTTACCAGTTTATGATAATATTCTACGTTTGCATTGAACATCTGGTCAAGTTTTCTGTTTGCCTGTTTGATTTCGTCCTCATACTTACGAAGCTGTACATATATCTTGTCAACTTCGCTACCCATTGTATTATACTTTTTCAGAATCTTGTCAAGCTGTTTCTTTGCGTTGCCGAAAAGTTTCTTGAAAAATCCGGGGTCTTCCTTGATTTCCTCAATATCGAACTGTGCCATAATTTTTGCAAGTGCGTTAAGCATTTCACCGGAATCATTAATCTGTGTCATACTCATACTATTGAGTACAACGTCGGAAGCCTTGGAAATCTCGTCGGCGGCGTCTGCACCGAAAGATACAATAGTTGTCAAATCGTCAAGGACAATCTGACTTGCAAGCCTGTCGACTTCCTCCGAACCGACTAACTGATTATTCATCTGATTTCTGTCGGCTACAATGTCGTATTGCTGTACAACTTCTACTTCCGGCTGTACTGGTTCAACCGGTGCAGGTGCGATTACTGCATTTTCATTTGTCTGTGGCTTAGCTCTTGAAAGGTCTATACCCATTTCAAACACCTCTTCTTAATATTTTTTTCTGCCCCACGGCAGACGTATACGTGAAAAATCAGGTACTTTCATATCATATACGTATGAACCTATCTGATGTTCACTTATTATTGACCGGCTATAATAATTTTCAATGTTATTATATCCGGTTGGTATCATGAATAAAACATCGAATCCTACCATACTCAAAAATTCAAAAGTTATTGCCTGCTCATGAGTTATGGAGTTATCGCCTGTGTTTATATAAATTATTTTTGGATTCTTTTTTGTAAAATCAAAATTCTGTAATTTTCTTATAATTTCCCTGTCAAGATTCAGGACTGTGGAAATAATTTTATATTCCATACCGTTTTCAAACGTACCTTTTATAATACGACTTTCAATAAGCATCTGCAACTTGTCAAGAATGTGATTCTGCATATCTTCACGGAGTACTTTATATTTATATTCCGGACTGTTTTTTATTGCGGTGCGTTGAAGAGTATTGTTTTTCCAGAACGAAACTGCTCCCTGTGTGGTATTAGACGACTGGTTATTATATGGCGAAGTACGTATATTTGCGGAATACGGATTACTACCGCCGAGTGAATACGGATTTATACTTCCCAGTGTACGTCCCATAGCATTATATGGATTGGCATTTGTCTGACGTGTAAAAGATGTTGACTGACCGTTTATTATAATAGTATCGTCAGTATTGAGTTTCTTTATAAACTGCCAGTATGCTTTTGGATTGCCCTCTTTTACGCCGGAAACTTTCGCAAAGAAAACTGGTATTATTACTTCTCCGTTATCCGTAGAAAAATTCGGACGGTATTTCAGTTCTTCATTCCATAAAATTTCTATTTCCTCAAACATGGTATCAAGCACTATTGCAGAAGCCTTTGTATACTGGTGATTTCTGTAAATACCGGTATCCTGATACAGAAGCGTATCAAGTTCACGTTCAGCATGATAAGCAACAGTACCGGCACGCATTGCGACACCTTCAGGGAAAATATCAACATCCAGTGATTCTTCATAGTTCAGTACTGAACATCTTTTATTATAAGCTATACAGTTACTGTCCATAGCCGGATTAAGTATTATTACATCTACCGGCATGAACGAAAGTATTTCAAGAAATGCTGTCCGTATCTCGTCAATTTTGCAGTTGAAAAGCACAAAACATGGTATATTATCCGCTTTCCAACCGGAAAAAAGTTTCTTCTGCCACCTTTTAATCCAACATATGACGTATACGCACATATTTACAAACTTATTTATCGAACATTCACCGGCATATTCAGGCATTATCTGTGAAAAATAATATCTTAAAGTCTGCTGTAATGACGAATCAGATATATTTATATTACGTGCAAGTCCTGTTACCGCCATGACCGGCGTACTGTAATTACTCCGGACTATATCGGAAATTTCGTCGTATGTGGGTTCGGCTATCTCGTTACTGACTATTATCAGATTTCTTTTCTGATTATTCATGTTACTTCTGAAAGAAATAAGCTCGTTGACGTAATCGGCACGGCTGAAAACTCCGTTTATCTGACCGAAAATATTACAGATTTCATTTTCCTGTCCTCTCTGTTCCGGAGGCGTAAGAACATCGTTAAGACCTTCGCCACTCGCCCACGAATTTGTAACAACTTTATATAACGGTTTATCACCGCATATGCTTACGGCGTTTAGTTTTTCGGAAACAGTCTGCTGTATTTTCTTTATTGAAAAATCCGTCGGGAAAGGTGTACCGGTTTCCGTCCATATATCAGAAATTTCTGAATCAGGGTCAAAAACACTGTACTGTGTATCGCCGTTTGTCTGTACGATAACTATATCACAACCGGCTGACGACAGCATTGAAAGCAACATCAGTTCATAGTGACTGCCTATTCCGTTACAAAAAATCTTTGGTATTTCATTTTCACCTAAACGGCTTACAAGGCTTTCAAACCTGTAGTAAAGCCAGCACATGAATTTTATATACGCATTTTTCAGGATATTCTGATTTTTTCCCTTACTGGCAAGTGCTGAAATCGTATCATACATTGACCGGCTTATTTCATTACACTGGATTGCATTCATACGTGGCAACCATTTCTGAAGAGCCGTCATTATAAACTGTCTGTCAAGTACGAAACTGTCGCCCATCATCTCGTGATAGTATGCTATATGATTCTGGTCTACTGCCGGTATACGTCCGTCAATAATGACGCCGTTTTTCCGTGCCTGTTCGTAATATCGGCAGATAAAATCCCATATATCGTTACTGTATGAATTTATTCTGTAAAAAAATACATTGTTTCCGTTTCGCTGATTCAGATTCAGAAAATAGTTATCAAGTGAATCTGTTCTGATATGCTGAAACATTTCCGTGTCACCTCTTGAATTTATTTTCGACAAACCCGAATACTGAGCCGATAAGTCCGCCGATTATATGTGTAAGTTCTGAAATGTTGTTATGAATGAAAATACCGTTATATACCTGCTGTCCGATATATATTAATGCAACTATTATGAACGTCAGCGGAATTTTTCCGTTCTGAAATCCTGTGAACGACGACAGCAGTATAAATGCAAATACAACTCCGCTTGCTCCTAAAAGTAAGACGTGCGGAAAAAATATAAAGTTGATAAGTCCGGTTACGAGTGCTGTTATTGCTATAATCATAATCATATCGGTTTTTCCGTATTTTTCTTCAAGCAACGGTCCTAAAAGCAGAATATATGTTATGTTACCGAAAAAATGTTCCCAATCGGCATGACCGAAAATGTGTCCGAAAAAGCGTATATATGTCAGCGGACTGAGCAGTGAAGAACGGTATACACTGAAAACAAGATGATTACTTGCTCCGTGTGTTATACTGCTTAGTACAAGCGATATTAGACATATAAGTGTGAAACCGAGTACAACCGGTGAATTATACGATATTTTTAAACCTGATTTATTTTTACTCATTTATTTTCCCCGCCGTCAGAATTGGTAATTTAATACATTAAATTATAACATAATTAACAGGTATCTGTCAAGTATAATTATGAAAAATGTTTAATGTTTTCTTATGTGAAAAGTTTTGAAAATGCGTCTTTTATTACCTTGTTGTCAGTGGTATCAGCTCCGGAAAGGTTGATTATATAAGCAAACGGATTTACGGTTTTGTTGAGTTTTTCAGATACGTCATGAAGATTGCATATCTGATTTTTATTGGTATCTCTTCCGCATAGTACGTATAATCCGGCTATTCTGTCATTTTCCTCCAGCGGACTGACGGAAAAAAGATACTTATAGACAAGTTCCATAAGTCTTTCATTTTCCGTTACCTGCATGGAACTGAATTTAGCATCCATTATTACGTAATTTGAAAAATCGTCACGGGTTATTTTAAGAAGATAGTCCGGAGTGTATATATTTCCCTTGTTACCGTTCATAATACTGGCGTATCTGTTGCGGTAAAGCATTATTTCGTTAGGTCTCGGCGGTGCTATCTCGCCATATATGACCGGCTGAAAATAAAGCGTTATGTCGCTACCGTCGTTGCCTTTGAAAAAAAACGTATTGTTACAATAAGTATTCTGATATAAAGAACCTGTTTTCTTGTATTCAAATCTTTCTGTCCTGCTCTCAATCATAGTACATTTCATTTCCTCACGTATCGTGACAAGCATTTTTATAAGGCAGTAATATTCATATATTATACTTGTTGTCTTGCGTGTCGATATGAAACTCTGTAACAACTGGCTTTTAGCGGTACTGTGTCCCTCGTCGTGACACCATTCGTATATTTTCTGATATACCGTCCTGTATGGCATTACAAGACGGAATGTATTTGTATATTCCGGCAGGAAATCTATATACATTTCCTTTACGCCGAAAATTTTCTGATACCTGAAAAGTAGTATCTGTAAATGTTCCATACACTCATCTATTGACATTGTACGGAAACGATATATATATTTTGTGGATTCAATATAATTGCCTTTTCTGTATGCGTTGTCTTTACTTACGTAATCTTTCAGTTCTTCAAGTCTTGAAATAAGCGTCGAAAGAAAACCGGTTATCACTCTGTTTTCGTATACATCACTTGTACAGACAGTCGAAGAAACAAGTGTATTTTCCGGCTGAAAATACCTGTTTCCATAGGATATTCCTGTATTGAAATCAACTTCATACAGTTCTTCAGGGTGCGAGGCTATATATTGTATGGTCTTAGGCGTTACGGAATCAAGTTTATAGAATTTCCCGACTACTTCACCGGCAACAGCCCTTGTCTTAGGGGAGTTCTCAAAATATCCGGAAAAATGTTCGTATATTTCTATAACTTCTTCAATGAATCTTAATTTTGATTCAATTTTTATATCGTCGTTACTGTCTGTACTGTCAAAACTGACGTAATCTTCATAAAGATAGTCATTGCCCTTGTCGTATATATAGTCAATCATTTTTATTATGTTCTTGTACTGTGTATTGTCCGTAACCATTATGGAAATACTGTCAGAAACATAATAATCGCCGGAAATGTTTACCTTAATCTGTACAATGCCGAAACACTGCATGAAAATTTTTTTATAGTCCTTTGAATTTTTTTCAGTATTCTTGTCAAATACAAACTGATAGTCATTTTTTCCTGTAACACAACGTTTTATAGGTACAGCTTCGTCATTTATAAAGAAATCGGAAACATAATCAATACTGCCACGGAGTGAAAATGATGTATAATCATAATCATTGAAAACATATATTTTTTTTTCCGGAGCAGATGTATTTTCTTCTTCTTCCTTATGAAGCGGTATTTTTACAGATTCGTTCCCCTGTGCTTTCAATAATAATTCCATAGTTATACACCTGTTCAGGAAAGATACTGACAATAGCCCATATTTCTTTCTGCATTCCTCATCATTTCCTCGATAGCGTTCTTTGTCTTGTCAAGATAATGATTATTGCATATACGTATAAATTCATGTAAGAACTTCTCGTATAACTTGAGACGGCAGTTTATTTTCGGTAAAAGTTTCTGCATTACAGCATAGTCAGTAGCGATATATTCGGAAGTTATACCGCCTATACCGTGCATTACCTCACGTGCGGTAGCTATGTAATTATACATACTTAATTTTATTCTCGGACTTATCGGCATACCGTAATTATTGAAAAGTTTTGATATATTTTCAAGTACAGGTAAAGTATACATTGTCTCGTCAGTACGGAATGTAAATGTCTTTTTAAGGTCTTCCCAAAGTATAGTTTTATCCGGAGCAGGTATTCTGGCATTTATATCGGAATCCGGAAGTTTTATAATCCATGCACGGTCAAGAAGTCGGGGCGAAAGTGCTTCTGTAGTCTGGTCATTGTTGATAGTCGCAACAAATCGGAGTGTATCGGGTATATATATATCGTTTTCAAGACCGATATTTATATATACATCTCCGCTTTCTTCTGACCTGTCGGCGAGTTGCATGAAATCCGCCCAGTAGTATTCCATAGGACTTAAATTGGCTTCGTCAAGAAGTACCATATACGGAAATTTTGATTTTTCCCTTTCCTCGTTCAGTATCATAAGGGAATCATATAAACGTCTGTTTGTCTTGTCGTATTTTTTGGTCAGCGGATTATAATAACCTATAAGGTCTTTTTTCGATGACCAGCCTTTTTCAACTGCTATTGACACAAAGCGGTCATAACTGACCTCACTGCCACCGAAGTTTGTAAGTCCTAAACTATTACCCATTATATTACATATGGAAGTCTTTCCAGTGCCTGGAAGTCCCGCAAAAACTGTAAGGAATCCCTGTGTTATGCAGATATACATATTAAGTATATCATTTGTACTGTAATTTCTGTATCTCTTTACGTAATTTACAAGGTAGTCACAAAGTTCCTTGCCCTCCATACGCTGACAGTCTTTTGACTTCTGCGTAATGACATCTACTGCTGTACTATAGATTTCATTTTCCTGTTTTTTACGCCATTCGCCAGCGGCTTCAAGCATTGCATTTGAAACATACGGGTCAAACGCTATATTAACTTCGTTTGCCTGTTCGGCAATTGTAGTTTTTATCTTGCCTTTTATCTCGGAGTTCTTATGCTGTAATCTTGCGTTTTCCTGCTGAAGATATGCCTTTATGCCCTCCTGATATTCAATATCTTTCAGAATATCGCCGTAAGATGACAATACTTTATACTGTTCCTTGAGTTTTTCTATTTTCTGCTCCAGTAACTCGACTTCACCATTTTTTTCGCTTATTTTCATAGCTCTTGCGGTTTCCGTAGCAAGCTGTGCTTCAGTTTTTGCGGTCTGGACGGCTTTGGACTTCTTTTCAAGTTCTTTCTGCAAGTCCTTGTATTCCTGACTTTCTGTTACCATTCCGGAAAGTGCTTCCTGTACCTGACTGTCGGTATTATATGCTTTAAGAAAAGTTATTGCTATCTGTTTCTGTTCAGCAGTGTATTCCTGAACGTTTTCAAACAGACTGCTTATTCTTTTTTTCCTTGACTTCCTTATATCTTCGGGAAGATTCAGCGAAAGAAACGGCGAACGGCTGAACAATTGCAGAAATTCTTCCGATTTTTTCTTGATTATATTAAGAAAATCCTTTGAGGCTTCCGACAGCATACTTTTTAAAAGAATCTCGTCAGAAATGATGTCTTTCTTGTAAGCTGAACCGTCACTAATCATCGCAAACGGTATGCCTACAGGGTCACAATCAAATTCCTGACGTTCACTTATACCGAATGAAAGTTTTTCTTCCTTATGACAGTTAAGTAAATATCTTTCGTCAGCTATTTTCGGCTGAATATAAGTTTTTTCATTTTTCTTGTAAACCTTGTAAGGTCCTGAAATGTCACCGCTGTCTGCACTGGCTGTACCGTTGTTTTTTCTTCTTAATAGTACAAGCTCATCTTTGGCGAAATCGTCGCTTATTTCAATAATACCGCTTAAAAGCTGACTGTCTGAAATATATTCTTCCGGTTCAACGATTCGGAAAATTCGCAGGTCACTTATTTTACGGAAAAATTTAGTTGAATTACGGTTTTTGTCAAATTCTTTCTGTAAGTCTATTTTAAGGTGAACGTCATTGTGTCTAAGACCTGTGAGGTAATTTATATTTTCTTCAAGTGTATCGTCATTGAAAGAAATAGCAAATGTATATTGCAGGTCAAGACCTTCAACTATTTTCTGACTTTGTGAATTTAGTGAGCGGAAATATGAAAGATTTATCGTACCATTAGGCGGAAATTTTTCCGAAACCTGACGTAATTCAATAAGTTTCTTTGAAGAGCCGTTATCTTCTATTCTGTACTGCGGGGCAAAATTATAGTAAGTTTCACGTTTTTCAATGTGTCCTATATAATAATCTGTTATTTTTTCCTTTGCTTTTTTCTTTACTGCAACTGGTTCAGGTTTTTCGGGAACTTTTTCTACTGTTTTTTCGGGTACTTTTTCAACAGGTGGTTCAGGTATATGCAAAATAGCTTCTTCCGGTACAACTTTTACTTCTTCCGGTACGTTTAATAATATCTGTGGTGGTATGACCATTTCTTCTTCAACGGTAACGCCTGTTTCTTCTTCGGGAAGTTCAGGCATTTCAAAAGTGAGCTGTTCTTCTTCAGGTAATTCACTGGTACTACTTTCATGTGCTTCTTCAATTGTTTTTATAAACTGTTCAGATTTTATAAAATCTGTCATAATTTTCTGTCCGTATGAACCGTCATAGCATTTTTTAAGTATAAATACAGTGTTCATAATACAGTTTTCTTCATTATATGACGAAATTATACTTTCATAATCAATATCTGTAGGAATAAGCATACTACCACTTAGACACTGATAAATTCCGTCTGCGAATGTACTTGCAGATGAGCTGTTAAGGGCGGCAATAACTTTTTCATTAAGTTTCTTTTTACCTTGTGCATCACGTCTGTCCTTTCGGCTAAGTTTTTCAATAGCCTGTTCAATAATCTCTTCCGGAAGTTTAATATAAAACTGCACAAGAGATGACAACAATTTCTTATCTGACATTGATGAGCCCTTATTCATAAATTCCTTTGGCGACATAAAAAATCACGTCCTTAATAAAATTTTCAGGTGAATCAAAAATCACACCTTAAATTTATTATATCACAATAGAAATGATTAGTCAAGAACAACAAAAATATTTCAAGATTTTTCTTTAAGATTATTTAAAATGTTATTTCTTCGGTTAAATGCAGAAAGACCGCTATTTTCAGGCGGTCTTAACTGTTTTTTTATATAATTAAAGGAGAGGGAAAATTTTTTTATTTTTTTATTTCGTCAAGAGTTATTTCAGTAGTTTTTTCATTACCGTTTCTTACGTATGTAACCGTTATAGTATCACCGGCAGAATGAGTATTTTTCTGTGCATTGAGTTCCTCGGCGGTTGAAACTTCCATACCGTCGACGGCTGTTATTATATCGCCCGACTGCAATCCGGCTTTTTCGGAAGCACTTCCGGCAGATACTTCCGTAATGTACACGCCTACCGGCATATTGTACATTCTGGAAACATTTTCCGTAACGTCCTGACAGCTTATTCCTAACTGTGGCTTGCCGGTTACGTATCCATATGACATGAGGTCATCTATTATTTTTGAAGTTTCATTCGACGGTATCGCAAATCCGATACCCTCTATACTTGCTTCGCCGTAACTTGCCGACATCTTGGAGGAATTTATACCTATTACCTGACCATACTTATTTATAAGAGGTCCGCCGGAATTTCCGGAATTTATTGCGGTATCAGTCTGTATAAGATTCATTGCCTTGTCATTTATTGTTATGTTTCTGTTAAGTCCGGAAACTATTCCGCTTGTGACCGTATTTTTCAAATCAAAACCGAGTGGATTTCCGATAGCTATAACCGATTCGCCTAACATAAGACTGTCACTGTCACCAAATTCTGCCGACGTCAGACCAGTTGCATCTATTTTAAGTACAGCAAGGTCACAGTCGGTATCATATCCGATTACTTCGGCATCATAACTGTTATCGTCGCTCATATGGACTGTTATTTTTTCCGAAAGCCCTGCTCCGTATTCACTGTCGTAAATGACGTGTGCATTTGTTACTATGTAACCGTCTTCAGTAATCACAACGCCTGTACCTGTACCGGTTGCAACAGATGTTGTCGGCATTCCGAAGCCGTAATAATATCCGTTATTATTCGATGTTACTGTAAATTCCGATTCAACACCCACTACAGACGGAAGAACTTTCTGTACAACTTCTTCCGTTGTAAGTGCAGTGCCGGAATTATTGCCGGTATTTATAAGGCTTACTGTTTCGGCTGAAAGTGATGACTTTCTGTCAGAAACCTGTTCTTCTGTCTCCGTGACCGCTGAAACAGGACTTTCAGTAAACTGACGGTATACAGCTATCGAACCGCCGGAAACCATTACCATTGCCATAAGAAAAGCTGTAACTTTTCCGAAAGTATTTTTTCTTGTCTTCTTTGAATAGTTGTTATTGTCGTCGAGGTTTATATTATTAAATTCGTTCATGATAAAATCACAATCCTTTCAGGTACTTTGTTTGTGTTCTTTAGTATGATTGTATTATAAACCCCTATTGTGATACTGATTTGCTTTTTATGTATTGTTTTGCGGAATCTTTTGTGTGAAATTTTTCACTGTCTGATAAAAACGTGAAAATTACTGTCATTTTTTTCACATTTAATTTGACATTTTCACATAATTATACTATAATTGAGTATATAATCATAAGGAGGTTGATTATGAATACATCAGTTGTTATCGTCTGTGCCGGAAATTCCACGAGAATGGGCGGTATAAATAAAATTCTTATGCCATTGGGTGAACGTCTTGTTATAGGCGTGACCATGCAGGCTTTTGAAAAATGTGAAAGTGTTTCGGAAATAATAATAGTCGCCCGTGAATGTGACATACCGGCAATACGTCAGGAAGCTGAAAACGCTGGTATCTCCAAACTTAAAACCTGTACTGTCGGGGGCGAAACACGTCAGAAAAGCGTCATAAACGGTATGAAATGTATTTCCCGAAATACTGAACTTATCGCCATTCATGACGGTGCGAGACCTCTTGTCAAGCCGGAACATATCGAAAAAACTATTAAAGACGCTTCTGTTTTCGGTGGTGCTACTTTAGGTGTACCTGTCAAGGATACCATAAAAACTGTTGAAGACGGTCTTATTACTGATACTCCACCACGAAAATTTCTGTATATAACTCAAACACCACAGGTTTTTAAACGTAATCTCTATTTTGAAGGTATTGACTTCGCTATTGAACACGGTCTTGATTTTACTGACGACTGTCAGCTTGTCGAGGCTATAGGCGGTAAAATCTGCATGACTACCGGCGACTATACCAATATTAAAATAACTACTCCGGAAGATATTAAAATTGCGGAAATACTTCTTGAAAGAGGTGATTGAATGTTAAGAATAGGTCACGGATATGACGTACACAGACTTGTCGAAAACAGAAAACTTATTCTCGGTGGTGTGGAAATCCCACATGATAAAGGGCTTCTTGGTCATTCAGACGCAGATGTACTCGTACACGCTGTCATGGACGCTATGTTAGGTGCGTTGGCTCTCGGAGATATAGGACATCTTTTTCCCGATACCGACGAAACTTTCAAGGGTGCTGACAGTATGAAACTTTTATGTGAAGTATGTCGCATAACCGCCGAAAAAGGTTATACTGTCGGAAATATAGACGCTACTGTTATCGCACAGTCTCCGAAACTCGCACCTTATATAAATTCAATGCGTGAAAATATTGCAGAAATATGCAACTGTAATCCGGAGCAGGTAAGCGTAAAGGCTACTACTGAAGAAAAACTCGGATTCACCGGCGAAAAACTCGGTATATCTGCACACGCTGTAGTACTTATGCAGAAAAAATTTTAACACGCCGGACACAAAAAAATTAACCGTATACATAATTGTATACGGTTTTTTTGTTTATTTTTTATATAGTAATTCAAACAACTGCTCTCCGGAACGTTCGGTTTTTTTCTTACCGCTTAATGACCAGAAACATATAAGCAGTAAAATAAACGGAAGAGCTATTACCGGTACTGCAAGTAAAGGGTCTACCTGTGTCGCATCGGCTACTACTTTGGCGTTATAATGATAAGCTGTCTCTATACGGTGTGACCGTAACAACATTCTGTGCGAGTTTATTCCGTATGGTGTACAGGTCATAAGTGTGACATAGTCACCATCCGGAATTATCGCCAGTTTATCTATTTCAGACGGCTTTACAATAAGTATTTCCTCAACTTCGTATGTAAGTACTTCTCCGAGTATGTTTACTGTGAAAGTATCTCCCACAACAAGCTGGTCAAGGTCCGTGAAAAGTTTCGCAGACGGTAATCCCCTGTGTGCCGATATTACAGCGTGTGTATTGCTTCCGCCTACCGGAAATGAAGACCCCTGAAGATGTCCGGCAGCTACGTTTAAAACTTCCTCGCTTGTACCGTGATATATAGGCAACTCGACTTTTATAAATGGTATTGATACAAAACCCATTATTCCTGTTCCTGAAATATTAAGTATATCGTCATAACCTGATATTTCCTTATAGTTCGTGAACGGTGCATAAAGCTGAGAGAGTTTTTCGTTATATTCGTGTGCTTCCTGCATCATTCTTTCAGTTTCTTCGGAAGACAACTGTGCTACCATTTCTTGATATTTTGTTACTGCTCCTGATTGTACTTTCGAGTTCCACCAGTTACTGAAAGTCGGGTAAAGCATTACGGCAAGTCCAACAAGCAAGATGACTATTAATACAATTGTTGAAACAACTCCTGATTTTTTTTTCCTCACCTGTGTGACCTCCCTTTCAGCAGATACTGCCGGCAGATTGCTCCACCGGCAGATTTGAATTATAATTTATTGTTTGCAGTTATGTCAATTAGTTTTCTCTTTTGCCCATTCTCTTCTTAGTGATGAGGAATACACCAGCTACTGCTACCATAGCACCACCGCCGAGGTAGAATATAGTTGTACCGATACCACCGGTTGAAGGAAGTGTTGAACCCTTTTGGTTAAGAATACTTAAGTCTACCTGACCCTGTGTGCCAACTAAAACTTCATTCTGTTCATTTTTTATCTCTGTTGCATTTCCGTCAGTAGTTTCACCATTAACTTCAACCTGTAATTTAGTTAATACTTTGCCTGTATCAGTTCCTTCTGTTTCAAGGTAATTCTGGCATGTATTTGCAGCTTCATTATTTGTAACGGCAGTAACTTTAATTGTAAGGTCATCCATTTTGTTATAACCGGTAGGTACTGTTGTTTCTACAAGTGTGTATGTGCCGTCCTGAAGACCTGTAAAGCCGAATTTACCTTTATCAGCCGTTTTTACTTCAAATCCGTCTTTAGGTGTTGTTATTTTACCATCCTCATCTTTATTAAATGCGTCATCTTCTGTTGCCCATCCTAAAATCTTGTTGCTACTATCAACGTTAGCATACAATGTAGTAGTTGTATCATCGTCATTAGTTATAACTTTTTTAAGTACGAATCCTGCTTCGTTTTCTCCGGCTTCGTTACCGGCTTTTATTTCATTTAAATACTTGGTAGAATCAATTTTATATGTGAATACAACGTTGGTATCCTTTGGTGTTTTGCCCTTGTCTTCTTCTTTCTCCTTAGGCTTTTCAGTTCCTGCACCGCCATTATAAGGATTCTTTGAATACTTAAGGAAAACGTCGTTTTCGTTACCAGGGTTACCAATAACAGCATCTGCATTAAGAATTGCATTATATGATACCTTAATAACTGAATCAGCAGTTAATGTAATAGCGTTACCGTCAGCATCTACAATATCCTTAAGGTCAGCAAATGTAAGCTTGAAACCGGCTTCTCTATCACCTGTTACTTCATCTGCATCCTTTGTTAAAGCTGTATATGTGTAGTTAACAGTATCATTTGCACCTACTGCCGGAATTACTGTGTTACCTACAGTAATTGTGAAATCTGTAGCATCTATACCTTCAACAGTCTTATTTGTATCTACAAGGCTTATACCTTTATCATATGTATCAACAAATTCATATGAATAACCCTCATAAACTTCATAGTTTGAAGGAAGTGAACCATAAAGGTTAAACTCAAATACCTGATTCATATCATAGTCAGCAGCATCATTAAAGCCAGTGCCGAGGTCAATATTTTTACCGTCGAAACTTACTGTATCGCTCTGTGTCTTTGTATCTTCAAATACTTTCTTCATTACCTTAGGTGCGTCTGATTTTACAGCAACATCTACAACTTCTCCGGCTGCAACCTGAAGCATATACTTAGAAAGCTGTGTTGTTTCCGCACCGCTTGTAGTTGAATCAGTTACAAGATAGTAACCAGCATCTAAATCAGTAAAAGTATAATCTCCGCCTTCAGTCGTTGGTGCTGTTGCTGGTGTTCCATTGCCTTTTTTATACTTTGCAAAAACTTCTGCTACCTTGTCAATATCTGTTCTTGTATTCTTATTTGCGTTACTCTGAATAAGTTCAAGTCCCTTTGCAACATCTGCGGCGGTTTCAGGTGTTTCATCGTCAAAGTTAAAGTCAAAAGGTTTTACATTCTCCTTAGTACCACCTTCTTTTTCAACTTCTACAGTAATATCAAGTGCTTTCAATGCTGCATAAATGTTTCTTGCCACAACTGTGCCATCGACTGTTACATCAAATGTTTTTTCGTCATCAATTCCTGTACCCCATACAACCTGACCAAATGTTACAGCACTACCGTCTTTATCGATTGAACCGCTGAAAATCTGGTATGCTGTGAATGTGTGTCCTGCTTCTGCCTTTGATATGGAAATGCTACCTGTTTTAACTTCTGTTGCAGAAGCGTTCATAACGAACATAGGGGCGATTGAACATGCTGTGAGTGCGAGGGCAGCCATCATAGCTGCAAATTTCTTAGAGTGTTTCATAAATTTTTCTCCTTTAATAAAATTTTTCGGATTGGATTTGGTGGGGCTGGACCGTCACACAGCCCCGTGAATACGATTATGTCGTTTTTTTACGTCTTCTTGCAAGTATAACTATCGGTATCAACATTAATGCCATTCCCGTGATATAATACCATGTTGTACCTGTGCCACCTGTTGAAGGAAGTGTTACGGAAGGTGCTTCTTCTCTGGTGTTTATGATTGTTATTTCGCCGTTACCTTGTATACAATGTGTAGTATCGTCGTTACTGTCTTTAAACTGATAACTTACTGTATAACCCATTGCACTTACTTCATCTTCATCTACCCAGTAATAGTATTCATTATCGTTTTCGTCGTATGCCGGAAGATTGAGTACTTCATACCAATATGCACCATTTTCGGAACTGCTGTTATAACTCATCTCAACAGTTGCAACATTGTCTTTAAACTCTGTTAATTTGCCGGTTGGTGTAGTAGATTCAGTGCTACGTTTTAAACCAAGCATTCCGAGTGATATAGGCTTGAGTGAGAAGTTCTGAGCAGATACATTAGCACTTTCAGCACCATTTAAATAAATAGTTATAGAATCTATTGTACCTAAACCATAATAATTAGTTATTGTCAAACTCTCTCCTGGTGAAACAATTTTAACTGTATAAGAACCATTTACAAAATCACTTGCCTTTAATGAAGGATAATCGCTTCCAGTGTTTAATCCTCCATTTCCATTAACACTGTCAACCATATTTGACATATTGATTTGAATAGCTGTAATTTTTGTATAATCATATGCAGATAAATCATATTTACCATATTGTATAGTATCAACATTTGGTAAAACTATAACATTGTTACCAGTTGAGCCACCAGCTATAGTTGTGGTTGTTGAACTTGTTGTAGGTTCTTCTTCGCTTGATGCTACTGCTACTGTAGTAGTTGTAGTAGTGGTTGTTGTTGTCGTGGTGGTAGTAGTCTTTTTAGTGGTAGTGGTAGATGTCGTTGTAGTTTCAGAAGATGCAGGTTCTATCTGTGAACCGGTAACTGTAATTTCAATCGTTGCGGTTTCGCTACCACACTTTGCAGTGATAACAGCTTTACCTAAACCATTTGCGACTATTGTAGCACTTGAAGTTTCATCAGCTGAAGCCCTCTTCATTGCATAAATCGTACCACCTTGTGCTGAAATCGCAACTACACTTGAATTAGAAGATGACCATGTAACATTATCTCTGTTTACAGTCAATGTTATTTCTGAACCAATATTCATAGTAGAAACATCATTCTCAGAAGTGATTGACATCATCAACGGAAGATTGTTATTTTCGGCTGTGTCCTTATCTGTTGAACGGTGAACGTTTACTTTAATGTGGTCATCTACGTGGTTATTTGTGTCACTGTCAGACCATTCTTTCCTAAGTTTAAGCGATACAACTTTTGTATTGGTAAGATTGATAACACCATTTTCAGCTTTTCCGTCATTGACATACTTGACAGTATAACCTGAAACTTCTGGCTCAATAATCCTGTAAATATAGTCTACATTATTATCATTGCACTTGTCAAGATTATCAACTGTTTCAGACCATTCATTACCAGTACCAGTTAATGTTACGTCCTTAACTTCTTCCCATGTTGCACCATTATTTAATGAACGTTCTAACTTAAGTGTCAGGCTTTCAGGTCTCTTGTTGTCTGCATTATTACCGTCAATCCATTTTTTGTTAATCGTGATTTCTGTTTTTGGTGTCGTCTTTGAGTTTGTGATAGTTATTGTATTGCCGGTACGTTCATAGGTTACTTCATATCCGGATGGAGCATTTTCAATAACGTAATAATAACAGTTTTTATTGTCATTCTTGCCCGGAAGTTTTTCCCATTTGTGTGTCCAGTTATTAGAATTATTCAATTCAAATTCTTCTATAACAGATATACTGTTACCTAAATTATTGTAATCTAATTCTTCAACTTTCAATGAACTATCGGAGCGAATAAGTTTTACATTAATGCCGTCATGAGTGTTTTGTTCTTTGCCGTCGTCCCATACCTTGTTGACTGTAATATCAACTTCTGAAACTTTACTCTTATTCGTGAGAATAATTTCACCTGTACCGTCAATTACGTTATAAGTATCACTGATAGTGTAATTAGCCATAACTTCTTTTTCGGTATCAGTAACAATAACTTCTTCTACTCTGAACTTTTCATAACTGCTTAAATCATTATTATCAATAACTTTCTGCCAATTTTCTGATTCCTTAATAACTCCGTCTGTAACAAGCTGTACTTCTTTTTTGTCTGCTTTTATGCCATAAAGGTTAAACTTAATCTCACTAAGCGGGTATGTTCCGGTAATTTCTGTACCGTCTGCGTTCTGCCATATCTTCTTGACAACAAGTTTAGATGCGTTTTTAATTTCAACCTTACCTGCTGTTCCGTCAGATTTTCCGGCATTCAGACCGTTTCCGGTATAAATCGGTTTAAAGTCGCCGACTTTTTCGCCGTTTTTGTAAGTACCGTCGTCACTTAATGTATACTTTTTATCAGTACCATTTTCTTTTACAGTGTATGACTTTTCAACTACATAGTAGTAAATTGGTCTGCCGTCTTTACCGTTCGGGAGGTCATTCCATTGTGTCTGACCACCATCTTTTCCGGCGATTGTCTTTATACTGTCAGTTCTTCCTAATTCTGAAAGCGGATAAGTTACTTCCGGAATATTACTTGATTTTTTATAAGACCATACAAGTTCAAGTTCTACTGAAACTGCTTCACTATTTAGTTGGATAACTCCCCATTCCTTTTCAGCAACTAAATTAAATTTGTTGTTGTTCGGAACTTGCAGAGTACCTTTATCACGAAGTATAGTAATATCTTTATTGCTGACAGTGTTGTTTCCGGTTATACCAGTATTAATACTGCTGATAAGTGTATTGTCTACATCACCTTCATACATGAAATAATATACATATGGATATTTGCCGTTTACAGGTGAATCTGCGGTATAATCTAAATCAACATATCCATCAGGCACTTTACACTCAATGAGTTTATAAAGTGTATTCTTCTCCAGATTTCTTACATTGAAACCGTTTCCCGGAACTTCAATCTTTTTAGCTCTTGTTGGAACTTTTCCAGCACTTTCAAATACATCGTTATATTTTAAGGTACTTATTATTTTTCCGCTATCCGGATCTTCTGCTGATGTTACATCTGTAACATATTCCCATGTTTTATCAGTTTTATTAAACTTTGCAAGGTAGAAATCAGCACTGAGTTCAATTGAATGGTCACCTACGTCGATTTTCTTGATTACCGGAACTTCTGTCAACTGAATATTAGCAGCTGAATAAGAAATCTTAAATTCATTTTCATCATGTTCATCGCTTTCCTCACCATTACTCGTCTGGAAACTTGCCTTGTTTTTCATGGCAATAGTAGGAGCAGGGCTTAACTGGTCTAATGAAGTACCAATAGCAACATCGCTTCCGTCCAAACCTTTTTTATAAGGGGTATTCTCATTAACTGTGAAATTATATGTGTATTCAATTGAAAGTGGCATACCGTCCGGAACTGATAACTGTAAACTGGTCTCCTTGGAAGTTCCTGTTGTTGTAGCACTTACACTTAAATTATCATTGTTTGCAATATTTGCAACTGAAAATGAAATTCCACTACCTGCGCTTACCATTTTTACTACAACGGTTGCATTACCTTGACTATCATATACACCTGAATCACTTACAATCTCAACATTAGCGTTGTAATTATTATTAGCAACAACAGGCTTACCAGGCTCACCACCCGATATTGTGAATGTTACTTCTGAATCTTTTGTAAGATTAGCACCGGATACTTGAATTTGTGTAGCACCTGTACCACGTACCTCTTGAATATATGCATCTGCACTGCCAAACCATGCCTTAACATCAGAATCGCCTACAAATTTCATATCAATAGGTGATTGTATGTTTTTGACGTTTAACTCAGCATTATACACTGCACTAACATATTCATTTTCAGAATGAACATCTAACATTTTAATCTCTACTTCAGCATATCCATCAGCGCCATATTTGACATTGCTATTCACAATCTCAAATCTATTACTGTTTCCACCTGATATTGTTGGTAAGACATCTGAACCAGCTATACCTTTAACTTTAACTTTAAAAGTATCTTCTGGGAAAAGTCGTTTATATGTTTCTGATAATCCGCTAAAACCTATAGAAATTTTACCTTCGTATCCAGTAACACCATTATTAGCTTCACTTTTCTTTAATTCATTAAACTGATAAGGAATTTGACTTTCGGTTTCACCGGAGTTAAACAAGTAAATATATTCAGAAGCACTAAGTATTCTTAACTCTTTTCCGTTCTCATCTAACTCACGAATTACAATATTACTTAAATTAACATCAAATAAATTATTTCCGGTTTCTGATGATAAAACAGTGCCGTCGTCATCAACAACAGTGAAGCTTTTTGGTTCAAATATATCTGAGATGTCAATCATGTCACCGTTAGTAAGATTCTTGCCTTCTTTATTTAATATCAATTTATAAATTGCATTTGCCGTATCGTCTTTTCTGATAATACCTTTTTCAATAAGTTTTTCTGACGGTGGTTTTTCTGCTTCCTTTGTGATTGTGAGTTTAGCCGGTGAGAATTCATTTTCGCCATCAAGTCTGATATTGTTTATAACTTCATACTTGCCGTTTTCTGCTTTCATTGCATTGTCAATAGTTTCTTTCGGAACGGCTGTACAATAGGTTATCCACTGGACATTTTTGAAATCAGCAACACCGGAATTGTCAAAACTAAAAGATGCTTTGTTACTATCAGTAACCGTTGTACCAATTGCAGATTTAAACTGATACCAATTGTTACAAGCTACTCCAGAAACGTCTTTATCTTTACATGCTATAACAAAATCAAATCTATCTTTTGCATTGCTATTATCAAATTCTTCATCAAAATACGGATTTATAATATTTTCATCGTCAACTTCATCTTCAAATTTAACATATTCTGCATCATCAAATTCAAGTTTCCATTTGAAAATATAATATTCTTTTCCGTCAATATTTCTTGTAGGCCAGTTTGCAAGGTCGTCTGATGTAATTGATTTAATTTCTTTATGCGGAGTATCTGTACTTTTATAATCCACACCACTTGTTAGATTAGGATATATAGCTTTTTTAACACTACTACCGGCTTCTTTGTCTTTGTTGGTGATTTTTACCGTACCACTCTTTGATATTTCGGCACGTGAGTATGAAACAGAATATTTTTCTGAATTATTCTTTTCAATTACACGATATATAATATCTCTGCCGTCGGAAGTAGTTTTATCAAGATTGCCCCACCTGAATGAAAATCCGTCACTATAATCAGATTTTGTAAGGTGCTTTTCAGCATCAGTCACATTGGCTTTTTGCCACTGATATGTGAGTCCCTCTATATCACTATCAATTTTTTTGGCTATTCTGTATTTTGCATCTAAATATGTGTTGCCATTAGGATTATTAACCTCTACTACGATTTTAATTTGTCCTGAATCATTAATAATATAGTCTTTATCAAACTGCCAATTTTCAAACTGCCAATTGTCTGTAATCAATAACTTATCATCGCAGTAAATTTTTATTATACCCTTAGGGTCACCATCTCCCTTAAGACGAATATTTATTTTATCACCTGAAGAAAAGTTTTCTAATGTACTCTCATAATATCTTAATGCATCACCATATTTACTTGCTTCATAAATTTGTACTTCATTTGATGACTCTTCAAAACCAGTGCCTTTCAATTTCCACTGTAATTCCAAATCAATTGAATCAACATCGTCAGGAATTGTCTTTACTGCACCTGTACCGTCATCCCAGTACTTATCAGCTTTGACATACATCTGATTATAAGTATTGGTTACTTCAAGCATTCCGGAGTTAATACCCTCTTTATTGTTATCTGAATAACTTGTAGTATAACCATCAATTTTAGTTGTTTCCTGAACTCTGTAGTAAATATCCTTACCAGTCGCCCTATCAATACCATCGAGGTTATCAAATTTAACTGTATATTTATTACCTGAATCAAGAGTTTCCGTACCTACATATTCCCAGTTGTCGTTGCCAGCGATTCTTTTTTCAAGTTTAACAGTTACAGGGTCTCTTTGTTCATTTGTTAAATCGTCGCCTACCCAGTTTTTCTGTACTTCGATTTCAGTTTTGATATAGGTATTAGTAATATGGAAGTACTTATCACTATTAAGTTCAACTGATTCTTCGCCATAATTTACTCTGTAGTCGCCAATAACTGCATTATTTTCAGCCACCGTAGAACCACTATCTTTGATTTCAACGATTCTATATTCATAATACTTATTTGCTTCTGTCTCTGAACGCTCCGGCAAGTCATTCCACTGGAAAGTATATGGGTCTGAAACTGTCTGATTAGCTGATTCTGTCACATATTTATATGTCTTATTTGTAAATGTACCATTATTATTATCAGTCCATTCGCTACTATTTTCAGGCGGATAGGCTTCCCACTGACCGCTTGCATTTTTCCTCTGCAACTGAACTTTAATTTTGTCAGGTCTAGAAGATTCATCATCTCGCTCCCATGCTTTACTTAAATTCAGTTTGTGTTTAGGTACTATTGATGGGTCAGTTCTCTTGAATGTGAAATCTGTACCTGGAATATCATTTGCCTTATTGCTGAAAGTTTCTGTCTTACCTTTTTCAACACCTTTAGTTTCAGCAGTTGTACTATATTTAATTTCAGCTCTTACATAACCGTTATTTTTACAATATGTTTCGTCGAATTTAACAGTAAACTTGTTGTATTTATTGTTGTTGCCTTCTCCAGTTACTGTAAATGCTCCACTATTTGCTGTTAATTCAGTACGTGTTCCGTCCATTTTCTGGAAAGTTATTTTAATGTCGTTGATTTGTTCTGGAGTGATAAAATGGTTACCACCATTACCGCCGGTACTCATTATATCAACTACTGTATTTGCACTACCGGAAAAATTCTGATAATTTTCTATATCAATCTGCCAATCAAGTATTGTGTTTTCTTCGTCATTCTTTCCGGCAGGGTCAGTATAAGAACCCTCTACTGTTTTATTGTCAGTACTTAACAGCTTTTTGCCAAAATAGTTTTCCAACGGACCTATTTCAGCAGTACCTTTCGTTTCGACTTTTTCGCCGTCTTTGTCTTTTACTGTTACAGTATTTTCAGCATTTGTTTTCTGACCGGAAGTCAATTTTTCTCTTGCCTGTTCTTCTTCCGGTTTCAACGGACGTTCAAATGTAATAGTAACATAATCTGCATCACCGCTTATTGTTCTCGTAGTACCACTACCGGTTAATGTAACATTATCAACTGGCTGACCGTTTCTTGTGCCGACAATACTAATATTAGTACCTTGTGTCATTTCTTCAAAATCGGCATCTTCAACAGTGAATCCGTTTAATGTACCCTTATTGTAGTCAACATTTGCATTAATTGTGATAGTCCATACAACCTTGCTTTTATCGGTCTGCTTTTCAGAACCCCGCTTATCTACTGTAAATACATTTTTCTTGTAAGTAGGTTTTGCAGGCTGTGGTGTGTCAGGTGGTGGGTTTTTAGGTGGTTTATTAGGGTCTTCCGGAGGATTCGGAGGGTCTTCCGGTGGTGGCTTCAATGTTGCAAGGTTTTCAAATTGCTTGTCGCCGTCTTTTAAATCGTCTGCTGTAACAAGAGTTCTGTACTTAATTACAGCACTTGAATAATCACCGAGAGTAATTTTATCTCCGTCACGAGTAAACTGCTTATTATCATCAATTGTAATGCTACCCTCTATAGCCTTTGAGAAGCCATTCTCTCCGGTATCTTCAATCACATAGCCGGCAAGTGAAAGACCATAGCCACGCTCAACGTTGATAGTCCATTCAATGTAACCTTTTTCGCCGTTTATCTGATAAGACGGTGTACCGGTTTTGCTGATTTTCGCCTTGATTAAATCTTTCTCCAACCATGTCTTAGCCTCTTTGGATATCGGTTCACCGCCCTCAATGTACAATTCAGCTTTATTAGACAGCTCACCATTTTCTTTTCTCTGGTCGTAAACATCTTTGATAGGTGTATAGTAAACAATCGCAATTTCATCTGCACCGTTGAAACCCTCATTAATAACAGCCTTGCCGGATTCTTTGTTAATTGTTACAGCACCTTCAGGAGTTATTTCATAGTTTCCGTCAGCATATTTAAACATTTCGTCGGTAACTTCATTAAGTGTAGCGTCTCCGCCCGGATTCTGTATTTTGAGAGACCATTTTATCTTCTCATTATTTACATTTTCTGCGTTCTTGTTAAATGAAACTTCTCTCGCAGGAAAAAATACTGAAATGTTTGAGTTACCAACATCAAAATTTTTATTGTTGTCTTTGTTGCCACCACGGTGCATTTCAGCCTTAAAATTCAAACCACCCTGAGCAGCCGTTTGTTTTTCATACAAATACTTAAGATAACCTTCGCTGAATGTGATAGTTATTGTCTTAGAATCCTTATCTATTGTATAAGTACCAGCTGAAGCATATCTATAAGCTTCATTTCCATCTGCATTTTTAAAGTCGTTCCACAATTTAGTCGGGTCATTAACCTTTCCGGATTCTGTTTTTAAAATAGTAATCTCATCTGGTAATCGATATACAATTGACTTATTCGCTTCCGGTATATTTTCCCATGTACAATCAGCATCACCAAATGTAATATCAGACCATTTCAGATTATTATAGTTGATACTTACAGCACCTGACCAATCGTCTGCAGGAAAAGTAACCTCATTACCTTTCTGAGATACACCGCCACCTGAAAATGTTATTCCAGTAATATTCTGACCAAAATTATAACTTTCATCTGCACTATACATTTCTATGCCATAATCTTCATCATAATAATTATAATCATCATAATTATCTTCGTAATCGTAATTATCATCATCATAATTTAACTGTTCTATTTCATTTTCATAGCTTTCTGTCGTATCCTCTTTTGTCATACTGATTGCCGGCATAATAAGTCCGGAAGAAACACCAAATGAAACCAATACGGACAGAGCAAGCACACCCGCAAGATATTTTTTATGTTTCTGATGATTCGTAATATATTTCTGAATTATTGTCTGAAATCTCTTCAACGAAGCTCCCTCCTCTGAAATTTTTTATGATTTAAAAAATTATATCCGTTTAATAGTTTCAAATGGCCATAGTCTTACGACAACTCTTCCGATAACGTATTCATCTGCTATACAACCGACGCTTACTGAACGGCTGTCAATAGATACTGACCTGTGGTCACCCATTACAAAAATTCTGTTATCCGGCACCTGATACGGTAAACTTATATCGCAAGTACCCAGTGCCTTTTCATTTACATAAGGCTCATCGAGTTCCTCACCGTTGACATATACTGTACCATCCTCTTTAATGTCTATGATGTCACCGGCTGTTCCGATAACCCTTTTAAGAAGAATTTTATTATTATAGTAGAAAGCTACTATATCGCCTGAACGGAAATCACTTCTTTTTGAACATATAACCAACTCATCATTCTGTAAAGTCGGTGTCATGCTCGAACCTGTAACCCTAAGTACTGGTAACAGAAGCATTGCAACCAGTACCGCTATTGCCGCAACCACAAGCAGTGATGATACTGTATTAATCAATACTTTTATAAAATCCTTGCGGTATTTTAATTGTTTAATTTCAGTATCAAACTGTTCTGCTGTGGGTAGATTTTCCTTAGAAAGATTAATTTTACTGCTCATTGCCGGACTCCTTTTCACTTTCGGGACATACGGCTTTGAAAATTTTTTCAAGCAGTTCACGATTGTGGGAATTATTTTCAAGCTGTTTTTTAAGACTTTCATTTTCCGCCTGAAGTTCGTCCAGTTCCTTACGCATATAAAACAATAATTCTAAAAGTTCCGGACGTTTCAGCTTATGCAGTTCCTTATCAGTCATAAAATAAAGCTCCTTTTTTACGGAAAATTAATCATCTGATTTTCTTTTCGATTTCATAACAAGACCTGCTGAAATAAACAGTACACCACCTATTGAAAGTGGTACAACAGGCCACCATAACTGACCGGTCTGCGGAAGTTTCACGCTACTGCCACCGCCACTGCTTCCACTGTTTTTTCCACCGGAGCTATAGCTTGTAGTTTTTTTGGTAGTTTCCGGAGTTTCTTCCTTTTCGGTTGTAGTGGTAACAGTTGTTACAGTACCTGTACCGCTTTCTGTTTCAGAAGAAACCGTTGTTACAGTACCTGTACCAGTAACTGTTTCAGTAGTAGTTGTAGTAGTTTCTGTATCTGTTTCCGAACCGCTTTCAGTTTCGGTTGTTGTTTCAGTAGTAACGGTAACTGTTTCAGTATTTGTAACACTGGAAGTAGTTCTTGACCTTGTTTCAGAACCGTTCATTACAGGGAAAGTCGCTGTAGTAGTTCTTGTTCTTGTAACGGTTTCATTACCTAACGGGAAAGTTGTAGTAACAGTTGTACTTTCCTGACCTACTGAAATTGAAGTACGTATTGTTGTAGTTGTAGTAACCGGTTTACTTGTAGTAGTAGTTGTTGTTGTAACCGGTTTTCTTGTGGTAGTTGTAGTAGTGATTGTTGTGGTTTTAGTAGTTGTTGTTGTAAATTCTTCATTATATGAGTTCTGGATACGATAATTGTTATCATATTCAATCATCATTTCATAACATTCAGGAATATCTCTTTCCATAACAATCCAGCTTGAAGAGCCTGTTTCGTCAACCCATCTGTAACGCCATCTGTTTTCAGCATTGAGAGTAACTGTTGTATAATATTCCTCATCTCTGTAGATGTCGACTGTTACATGGTCTGGACGTTGGTCAAGATGTTCGTCATCGCCCTCCCACTCTTTGTAAACGACGTGCGCACGAACACGACCGTCCATTACCTGATATTCGGATTTCGGATAAGCGTCGTATTTAAGGTCAGTATCTTCTTCCTTTACTTCGATAAGTGTTGTAGACGGTACATAATAATTAGTACCTATTTTCAGTACTTTACCGGAAGTAAGATAGAGACCGGCACTAAGTCCTGTAAACTGTACTTCACCATTTTCGTTGGTTACGCCTGTCTGAACTGGTTGTATACCTGCTGCAATGGCATAACTCTGAAAAGATTGAGCCGCCTTGTTGATACTGTCGGCAGTGATTCGGCGGAGATTTATCTGAACTGCGGAAAAATCTTCATTCTGTACAAAACTCTGACCGTCTGCACTTCTCTGACCTACCCTGTAAATTTTCCACTCCATACCGGCAAGAATCGTATCGCCGTTGACACATACAAGTGTCATGGATTTGTCGTTACCTTCTGCATATGTACCTTTCGGAATCATCAAAGAAAGAACCGATAAAACAGTAATAATGCATACAACGACACTAAATAATTGAGATTTTCTTAAAATCATAAAATTTCATCTGCCTTTCCTAATGCTTGTATATCATAAAAATTTATCCGTACATAAAATAAAAGCAAAAAAATATCGAATAACCATAAATCTATTAATCAATATGTTATAGATAACCTTAAAAATAACATAAGCCAGAATATAAAAATCAAGTTATAAATAACATTAAATTATTAATAGTAAAAGTTATTAAATATTTTTCTGCTTTCAGAATATCTTATACAAGCAGATTCCATAAATTATTGTACATATCATTATTATTTTTTCTATATATATAATATCATTTTTGTATGAGAATTTAAACATTAATTTTCAGATAAAACCCAGTACAAAAAAGACAATATGCACATAATTTTTAATCTGCTTCTTTATCATAGAAACGGCTACCGTTTTGATAAAATAATAATATCACGGATTGTTATAAATGTCAATAGTTTTTTGTGAAATTCGTCATTATAGATAATTAGATGTTATCAAGTTTAGTCATTTTGATAAAAACAAATATACAGAGAGTTGAAAACTGATAGTAATATTAATCTTCCGCAAATCAGATAAGATGACATATAAAGTATTAAACCAGTATACTATATGATATTTCCATATACTTTGATACTTCATAATAGTATGGATATAGAATAAAAATCAGAAATCAGTGTATCTTCACTAAAAATATTGTAACATAGTTGAAATTTTTTGTCAAGAGATTTTTTCAGAAAAATATTGACTTTCAAGGAAAAATATGTTATAATACAAAAAAATGATTTATATATTCATGGGGCATTAACGCAGTTGGGAGCGTGTCACACTGGCAGTGTGGAAGTCAGGGGTTCAAGTCCCCTATGCTCCACTATTGAAAAACGTCTGTTTCAAGGCGTTTTTCTTTTTTTATTTTCAGAAAACAATGTTAAAACCGGTACTCATAGTGAGTACCGGTTAATTTTCAACTGTATTTTAATAGTTCCATGCGTGACCTTGTGAGCAGTAATAACATTCGTCGGCATCATTCCAGTATGAATCATAACCGCATATTATACACCATGCTTCCGGATTCCAGCCGTCGTCTATGCCGTCGCCGTCAGCGTCAACGCCGATATAATAATCACTTTCATTTGCGTAACCGTATGTATAGTCATTTCCGTCAGCGATTGTTGTTGTGGTACTTGCATTTGTATTTGTAGTAGTAGTAGTCTTTGCACCGCCGACTTCAGAGGGGTCAGTTTTTCTTGCGTCCATGAGGTTTATCCAGCCAAAAGTAGTTTCAGAATCGATATAGCCCCATTTGTTGCCGTCGTCGTCGACAGTTTCCTTAGTGATTGTATAACTGCCTCTGTCCGTAATAACTCCTGCTACCGCACTGTTATAAGAGGGTTCAGCATAAATACTAAGTTCCGGATTTGCAAGCCTGATAAGATATTCCCTGAACGCTCCGTTACTCTGTACTGTAGTAGTTTCCGTCGGTATTTCCTCAAATAACGTCGTCTGTGGTATTTCGGCGACTGTAACAGTAGTAGTTGTCGTAACAGGTGGAACTATCACATTAACTGACATCGTGGACTGCATGGAAAGCGGGTCTGCATTGCTTGGTTTCCGCTGGTCATGAGTGAGTTTCAGCAGACTTCCGCACCATAACGCCACAAGAATCATTATTATTATCGCACCTACAATTACCATTACCTTGCCGACATTAAGAACTTTTTTCTTTGCCATTTCAATAAACTCCTTTTCCGGAAACACTCCGGTGTTCCCGACTTTTAATTATGTCTGTATAATATTATACATAACAACGCCGGAAATGTCAATAGATTTTTACAGGAAAAACGGCTGATTTGTTGATATTGACAGGATAATTATAAATATATTTTAACATATTATCACTATTGACAGATACATTATAATATGTTAAAATAGAAACATAATAAGTTTCGGAGGAAAATTATGAAAAATGATTCCGGATATAAAACAAGACAGAAAGAAAAAATTCTTGACTATCTTGTAAAAAACAGGGAAAAACATACAAACGTACATGAAATAAGCGAATTTCTTACGGCAGAGGGTACACCTGTAGGTACTGCCACGATATACCGCCAACTTGACAAACTCGTTGAAGCCGGTACAGTAAGGCGTTACAACTTCGACGGAAAAACAGGTGCGTGTTATCAGTACATAGAAGACAAAAAAGAATGTCACGAACATTTTCACCTTAAATGTACAGTATGCGGAAAACTTATCCACCTTAACTGTGAACGTCTCTCCGGTATAGACCGTCATATATTTGAACATCATGGGTTTCAGGTTGACCCCTCACAGACTGTATTCTATGGTAAATGTTCCGAATGTACGGAAAAATAATAAAATGCTGTCTTTTTACGGACAGCATTTTTACTATCAGAAAAATGAATAATCAAAAATATCGTCGAGGTCAAAATCAAAAATACCTGCATTACTATCAAAGTCGTATATCTTCCAGCCGTCGCCTTTGACTTTTACAACATAAACTGAAATTTTTTCGGAATCTTTATCTTTCTTTCCCTGTATGGACATTTCAACTTTAAGTTTATAAGCCTTTTTTACTTCAGCATCGTATGTATCATCATACTCTTCCTGAATGTCTTCAAGGTCATCACCCTTTACCTTTTTCTTGTTGACGATTTTTGCGGAATATTTTACATTTTTTCCGTAATCGTCTTCAAGTTCTTTCATTTCTTTTTCTAAGGCTTCGTCCATTTTATCAAGTAAAGCGTCCCAGTCAATAATACTGTCTTTGGCTTCTTTTTTTATTTCTTTCAACTGACTTTCAGGTATCACAACAGAAAGAAGTTTTTTTGTATCGCACTTGTTTATAGCTTTGACCAAATCCCTGACAGGTTTTTTATAACCTGCTCCGGCAACGTTAGATACACCTATTGCAACAGCTACAACGGCTACACCGGCAATGACCGGTACAATAAATTTATTTTTCTGCTTCGGTACAATACTCTGACAGTTACATACTGCACCGTCTGGAACTTGTCTCCCACAGTTCGGACAAAATGACATATTATAAAAACCTCCCATAAAAAACCAATTTTTTATATTTTATCACATAATAACAGAAATGTCAACAGAAAAGGAGAATATATAATGAAAATAAATTACATTCATGAACCTACTGACCTACAGTGCGGACAGGCTGTACTTGCTATGATACTCGGAAAAACAGTCGGAGAAATAGTCGAGTACCTCGGCAATGACCGTGAAACCAATCTGAAAGAAATGAAACAGACTTTAAGAAATCACGGTTTTGAAATTTCCGATACCCGTAAGCCCGTACAGAATAAAGAAGATTTACCGATATTATGCCTGCTTAGTCTCGAAACTCCTCGGTGCTGGCACTGGTCACTGTACTATGACGGCACTTTCTATGACCCTGAACACTATATATTAAATGATTTCCCCGAATCAAACCGCCGTTACTACTGGGAAATTTCTGTAAAATAACTCTTGACAAATACAGTTTCAAGTATTATAATAAGAATAGTTATTATAATAATACTTATTATTCGGGAGGTCTCTTTATGGAAACGCTTCACTATTTATTAATGAAGTCACATTCGGTCATGCAGAGGAAAATTTATTCAGAGGCACAGAAATTAGGTCTGACATCAGGACAGCCTAAAATTCTTGACTACCTCTACGAACATGAAGGTAGTGACCAGAAAACAATAGCCGGTTACTGTGAAATAGAACCGGCAACACTCGGAAGTATTCTGTTACGCATGGAGCAGAAAGGGTTAATAGAACGCCGTCAGAAAAACGGTAACAGACGGTCATTATACGTCTATCTCACCGACAGCGGAAAAGAAATCTGTGAAAAAATGCATGATATTTTCAGTCAGGCAGATGAGCAGGCAGTAAACGGTATCAGTCCGGAAAAAGTTCAGGAAGTTAAAAATATACTCACTGAAATATGTCGGAATCTCGACGGAAAGGAATGATTCACTATGGAAAATAAACGTACTATTACTAATCGCCTTGTATGCTATTTTGTCGGATTATTCATAATGACTATCGGTATCGCACTTTCAGTAAAATCAGATTTAGGCGTATCGCCGGTGAGTTCCATTCCGTATACGCTTACAGTCTGTTGGGGTATCGAGATGGGCAAGGCAACTATACTTTTTCATTGCGTACTTATTGTAATACAGATACTTATTTTAAGAAAAAATTTTAAAATAAAATCCCTGCTCCAGTTACCAGTAGGAATAGTTTTCGGCTATTTCACGACGTTCTGTAACTCACTCGCAGACCGTCTGCCGACTACCGACAACTATTTCATAAGGATATGCATGATTCTGATAAGTGTAGTACTCGTTGCGATAGGGATATTCATGTATCTTCCGTCGGATATAATGCCACTTGCCGGTGAGGGTGTCATGCAGGCGGTATCTGATACTATTAAAGTAGAGTTTTCAAAAGTCAAGGTTGCATTTGATGTGACTATGGTTATCGTATCGCTTATAACTTGTCTGATAGTTTTGCATACATTAGGTAGCGTCGGAGTAGGTACGGTTATAGCGTCACTAATGGTAGGAATGGTTATCGGCTGGATTAAGAAATTATGGGCAAAGCGTACTAATCCCAATAAGAAGTGACAATATTCCAGAACCTGTCATTTTTAGTATGACTGACAATATAATCAATGAAAATCTTTTCTGTTTTTTCGTCACGGAATTTTTTAAGAGCCGTCCATGCTTCTTCATACGGCAGATAAATATAATTCTTTTTTACGATTTTTAAAGCAGTACGATACGCCATATCTTTATCTTTCAGCATAAGATATTTAATAGTATATTTTAACCGGAAACAATTATCATAACTGACGTTATTTATCCATTCGTCAATAAGTTCGTCAGTAAATTCAGTGTTTTCAAGACCATAATTATATAATCCCATAAGACTTTCTATATCAAGATATAAATTTTCCGCATTCAATTCAGCTTGTGGGAACTTTTTTCCTGTCAGATTGTATTCAGTAATCGTCAGATTGTCTTCATGAAGTTTCATTGTGAATCCGAAATAATCACCGTAAAGACTTCCGGCAGGTACGGGAATTTTAATATCACTGAAATTTATACTCTTTATTCGTGTATTATATTCTATGGTTTCTGTATATGCTTCAAAATAAACTCTTCCGACATTCATTATAGTAAGGCAATTAACCGCCTGTCCGAGAAGTGCCGAAGCCGTCGCCTTGTGGTGACCGTCAAGCAATGCACTTATAAAACCGTGTTCATGATACGCCAACGCCCTCGGTGGATTAGGATTATTTTTCAGTATCTCAACATATTCTTCAATGCGTTTCTGATTACATAGGTCTGCCGATTGCGTGGGATACAGATATTTCGGGAAACTCTCTTTATAAAAAAAGTTTTCACAAGTATAATATTCTTCAAGACAAGCAGGATTTTCAGTCAGATTATTCGGTACAGACCAGAAAAAATTACTGTTGCCGTCGGTAGGGTCATGCGGAACATCTGCCAGTAAATAATAACCGTCCTCAAGGAGATTCAGAAACGGTTTAAGCATTTCTGCGGAAGTCCGTATATTTTCGTAATCGCCGTTGAGACTTTCCCGAACCGCTTTCAGTTCCGGACAGTCTATGTTTTCTATGCCGTAACCTGTCGCAAGTAATCCGGTACAGGTAGGAGATACCGGCAGATGTGCCTGTAATATGGGCTTGCCATCAAGTAGTAATTTACTGTTATAATAATAATCTTCGTCGTCTGTGCCATACTGATAAGTAATAACGCCCTTGCCGTTCCATACCCTGAACATAATCGCAGAATTACACCAGTTATTTTCAGATACATCTATTTCATGCATTATTTTTACTGACATTATTAAATAATTCCTTTCCTTAAAAATAAAAGCACTTCCGGTATAATCGGAAATGCTTTTTGTTGGAGCTGATGATCGGACTTGAACCGACGACCTACGCCTTACCAAAGTGTATACAAGCATTCTGATAACGTATAATAGCCTTTTTCCTTATACTCAATAGGTGATTTACTTTTCTTTTTTGAAATAATAAGTACTAAATAAAGTACAAAAAATATGGTACATTGACTTTAACTTCCTTTCATGATATAATTATATTGTACTTTAGATTGCATAATAAAGCTAAAAAATTATAATTTAATTTTTAAACTAATTGAAAGTACATATTTTTAAAGACTTTTTAAATGCTATTTAAATGCCATTTGAAAGGTATTTAAATATTGATTGTGGGGGTTGAAAAATGGGATTTTATGAAAAATTTGTCAGGGACTGGGATATAAACATACAAACTATATGCGATATGGTAATATCTCAGATTTTTGACCGTGAACATTGTGAAGTATTCAGTCCGGAAGATGATGCACGATTAACGTCACTGCAAGAACGGTTAACGTCACTGCAAGAACGGATAACTAATGCAACAGCACTTGATGAAGATTTTAAGAGAAAATTTGATAATGATATGCAATGCTATTTCTGCATTGCTGCACAAAACGCATTTGAAAACGGTCTGAATGTCGGTCTCAGACTGTTGCAGACACTTATAAATGCTAAATTGCCGGAAAATATTACAGTCAATGAGCCGGATATAACAAGACAATGCAAGCCGATGAAACGAGATACAGGTTATAACCGCACATTTATTGACTTCATTGAAAAAGTATCTCCGTATCTCAGCAGAACACAAAAAATACGGTTAGAGGGCAGAATTAAATGTCTGCTGTCTGAAAATATGGAAAGGGATATAGGCATATCATGTAAAACGAATGGGGGAATATTATGAACGCCGAAAAAATTCAGAAAGACATTGCAGACAGTAAATTCTTTCACATGAACGGCACAATATTAAGGACTTTAAACGTTATTAAGGACAGCCGATGCGGATTATCAAGCCTTGAATTTGTTTTCCGACAAACAACAGACCACAATTCATTTACTGAAAGTATTAGATACTTGTATGAAAGCGATTATATAAAACTTATGGACTGCAACAGCGGAAATCCTGTTGACCTGAAAGAAGATAAATTCAGAAATACTGAAACAGCACTTACAGCAAAGGGGATTCAGGTATTAAGAGGAATTATTGAAGATAACTGCATAGACATCTGACAGGGGGAACGATATGGGAAAGCATACAAGAAAACATTATGCCATTGACAAATTACCGCCTGAAATCAAGGGAACTGTTGACGAAATGATTAAAGCTGATTTTACATACCGTGAAATAGTAGAGTATATCAAAGAATCCGGAAACAGTGTGTCAATTTCAGCAGTGCAGAGATACGCCGCCAATTTAATGCAGTCAATACAGAGTATCAGAATGACACAGGCAAATTTCAGGGCAATCATGGACGAAACGGAAAACTATAACCACATTGATTTTACAGAACCGCTTACACGTTTGCTATGCGGTCAGCTTCTTGAACAGATTAACAACCTTTCGGGCGAACAGTTACAGGAAATCGGAATAGATGCTATTATAAAAAATACTATTGCTTTAACAAGAGCCGTCGCATACAAAAGAAACATTGAAATAAAAAATAAATCCATACTTGAAAACGGTCAAGATGAATTTATGTCAACACTATTTGAAATAATGTCAGAAGATAATCCAAAACTGTACAGAGAACTAAAAAATTTCATAAAAAACCAACAGAAAGAGTTAAACTGCAAGCCGTCTGAATGATTCCGGACGGTCTTTTTTATTGCCTGAATACCTTTAAAAATTTTCTGAAAACCCTGCTTTTATTGTCAATAACCGTATTGTCCCATAGAATCCCTTTTTATTTTTTCGGACGTTTTCCCGATAAAAGAACCGGACGGAGCAGGGGGTTTCTATATATCAAAGTATCATAAACCTGATACTTTATGATACTTTGAGACCCTTTAAACTGTACTTAGGGCAGATGTTCTTCATGCTCCGTTCCTTGTTGGACGTGCATCACAAAGCAAGTACGGCAATCAGAGCGAGAACCAACAAAGAATGTTATTCAATTGTGAATTTATTTTCAAGTCCCCTGCCCTGTTTATTCCGGTCTTTGCAGTCGCTTCCGTTTCTGTTTTCGTTACACCGTTTGTTATTTTTTCTGACAATTCAAAATGGTGGAGCAGGTGAAGAAAATCCGCATTACAAGTATATCTTGTTATACATTCATTTTTATTGATGTATCATATTGTACTGTAAAAATATAGATTTCTTTTTTTTCAGCCGTTCTTTTGTTTAAGTGCAAACTGCATTATTTTCACTTGCTTTTCAAACGGCAAAGTATTCATATATGAAATAAATTCCGATAATATGCCATATGATTGTATATTGATATTAACTGTAGTCGCTGCAATATTACCCACGTTTCCAATATTACTACAATCAATGTCAATAGTATTTCCGGAAGCGTTGTTATTAACCGTCTCCACACTTTTACCCCCATTCATATTTTTACAATAATCATATCATATTCAGCGGAACTTTTCAGCACTCCCCCTGTACAGTGTAGCTTTGATGCACAACTTTACACATACAGAATCGACAACAAAGTATAACAAGGTATACATTCAAATTATTGGAAGTAAAAATCAAATAGACAGATTTCTGTTAGACCATTGCTTCCTAAGCGGTGTATCAAGTATCTGAATATCAGACGAACTAACTACAAGCTGAAATTGTCAATGATTTTATTTCCGTTCTGCCTGCTCTGGCATAAATAAAAGTATACCTTGTTATACTTTCATATTGTTTTCTTTCTTGCTCTTTCGTCTCTCTTTCCTGTTATGTACCCATACTCAAAAATTTTATATATAAATTCGTAAGTCATTCGGTTATGATTCTCAGCCCACGTAATCACAGGGCTAACAAGTGTAGCTGAATTACATTCAGGGTGTGGACGGAATATAAGTTCACGGACTTTTTTTGTTTTTCTGTCATTATCATTTATCCAGAAGTCTTTTACAGCTTCATCAAGTTTTGACTTCACTATATAAGCCCTGATTTCATGGAGTACAGAATTTATATATTCTTTGTCAATTTCCGTCTTTTCAGGACGTTTAAAATAAATTATAAATTTTTCCTGTATGTACTCCGGAAGCTCTTCATCATAGCAGACTGCATCATAAAAGAAATTGGCGAACGTCTCAAAAGAATAACATGACTTAAAATCCGTGTCATTTCCTGTATATCGGTAAAATTCTGATATACCATTTTTAAATTTTTCAAATGGTGTGTAAGTTTTGCGATTTTCTCCATACAATTTATACAAGACAGAAATATGATTATCTGTCGAAATAAAAGCATTAACAATAGTTTCAACTGTTATCATGTTCAATACCCCCTTGTTTAACCTGCTCCGTCATTTTGCCGGATATACTGTTACTAAAATATTTCTACGCCGTGTCTGGTATATGTTTCCGTTCTCAATGTCGTTTAACGTTTCCGCTATGCAAGTAAGTATATGTAATCTGTCAGCAACGGACAGCTTTTGAATTTTATCAATCAGTTCTGAAACTGTTTTTTCAAATACAACTGCATCTGATTCTTTTTCTGCTTGTTGTGCAGACATATTCACGCCCCCTTTGTAATCTGATAGTAAAATTATAACATTTTATACCGGAATATGCAATAAAATATCAAAATATTCACCTGCTCTATGTTCTCTGGGCGTGCATCACAACGCCATACGGCTACCAGAGCAGGAGCAGGCAGGTAATTACAGCGACCTGCTCCGGATTGATTTTTTATTCTGAAAGTACAGGAACTTTGGGAATTTTGGGAAATAAATATTAAATTTGCCTGTTCTATGCGGTTTATAGTGCTTTTCGTAATATGGGAATACAAGGGAATAAAATGGAAAAAATATTTCTTTCCCATATTGAATTATTTATTTCCAATACTTTCCCATTTGGAAAAGAGTTGATTTTTTGCCGAAATACAGAGGTTTTAATTATTTTATTCCTTTTTTTCCCAAAATTCCCACGTATTCAGAATAATTTTTTCTGAAAATCTGTCAAATGGGAAAAAAATCCGCCCGACGTTATGCCGGACGGATTCTTCTTTATGCAGAGTTTTTCTTTTTAAGCTTCTGATTAACAGCGTTTATGATTTCCGCATAATCTTCAAAGTCCAGTGAGTTTATTTTTTCCATTAGTTCTAAATCTCTTTTAGGTATATCACGATTTGCAGAGCTATCTGTATTAGAGGCTATGTTATAATTATTATCGTTTCCAGTTATTGTTTGTGTAACGGATGGAACTAAATTAGATGTGTTTCCTAACAAATAATCAACAGACACCTCTAAAAAATTCGAGATAACTAAAAGATTATCGGCTTTAGGTACACTTTTTCCACGTCTCCAATATCCTATCAAGCTATCGGAAATACCTGTTTTTCGGCTCATTTCATAATTAGAAATGTTTTTTTCTGTCATTATTTTATCCAGTATTTGTGCAAAATTCATATAAACACCTCCGGAAATTTGTATAAATTTTTTTAGCTATCTCTATTGACATTCTAAAAATTTAGAGTTATAATAACAATTGTAACATATAAGGTTACATCTTTATTTTAGTATACCATAAGGCACGCAAAAAGTCAAGAATCTTGAAAATAAAATAAAAAGAGGTGAGTAAAAATGTCAATCGGTAAAGCGATTAAAGCTGAAAGACAGAAGCACAACATGACACAGGCAGAATTATCAAATGCAGTAGCCGTCAATCGTGTAACGCTTGCAAGATATGAAAACGGAACAAAAAAACCGTCACTTGATACGCTGATAGCCTTAGCAGATGTTCTTGATTGTTCACTTGACGGACTTTGCGACAGACAAAACTATATCAGAAAGGACTGACAGCAGGAACACACAGCAACCGCCAACCGTTTGAGAACTGAAATTTTTTGAAAATAATGTACAAATAAAGGACAATTTTCTTTTTTCGGTAGCAGAACGGTAAGTGTGAGAGTGAAACAATTTGAAAGGGGGTGAAACCATGAAAAGATACTGGGAATACATGAAAGAGTATCAGGAAACAGTCAGGAACGCCAAAGCCGGTGACAGCATGGTATTTCCGGAATTATGGATAGGCTTTAAGTTTCTTGACGACAACGGCATTGAAAATCCGTGGGAGCAGGACGAAAAAACAAGGCTTGAAAACATACTGAAGCAGTATGAACTTCCGGAACGTACACTGTTTATACGTGCGATAAACGGAACATTCGATGCAGCAATGGAAATGAATGAAAGGAATGATTTTTAATGAAATTCAGGGACGAATACCACGAAACTTTATTCTGGGTAATCATGCAGAAGATGCAGTCAAAAGATGTATACCACCAGTCAGTTGCTTATCTGATAGCCCTTGACGACGTGTGCAGAAAGCACGTTGAAGAAATATTCGACTTCAAGGAAAGCGTTATCAGAACCGAAAGTCTTGACAAGGCATGGCAGACCGGTACAAGCAAAAAAACTACACGTTTAGCGTTCAATCTTTGGAACGGCTGGGACACCGACGGCGAAAGTTACACCGATGACGACGGATATATGCATAGTCTGACAAGCAGTTACTATACGGTGGATAATATTTTCTGTTGTCCGTATGCTCCGTATTACTGGGAAGCAATAAAAATCCGTTATCCAGAGTACACCAACCCAGACGACTGGGAATAAAAAAAGAGCGATGCAGACCACCAGCGAATAAAGCAATCTGCACCGCACAAAACACTTTCCTGAAACAAAGAGAGTATCTTGATATTTTTATTATAGCATACTCTCTTTGTAAAGTCAATACAGTAATGTAAAAAAGGTGGTGAAAATATGACAGAACATAAAGCAATACCATTTCATGATGAAAGCTGTCCAGACAGTGAAGATGAATCCGTATGCAAGGGGTATTTTGAAGAAAGTTATTGCAAAGACTGCTGGCTTTATCCTGCCTGCTCCGGTGAATTAAAATTCAATAATAATAACAACAGCGAACCTACAGACGATGAATGCGATGACGATTACGGTTATTATGACGATGACGATTATTACGGCTATTATGATGACGAATGCAGGGAAATTTTCGACAGATACCGCTGTAAAGGCTGTAAATATTATGACGATTGCTTTTACAATGAATGTGCAGCAGAAGTTGAATCTGATAATCTTTACAGGGCAATGCAGGGCGAACCGCCTGAAAAAATTTTCGGTGGAACAGATATTAATGAAGCAGAAATAATAGCAAATGGTGATTTGCCATTTTGAAGGGAAGTGAACACTTTGGAAATCAGAATCATAGGTGAAAAAAACGAAATAGAAAAAGTCTATAAAAAGTTGTCTGAAATCTTTCCAAACATAACAAAAAGTCGTCTTTATACTGCACGTTCGGGCGGTTACAGATGCTACATCAATACCAACCTCAAACCTATTGAACCAAATCAGCACAAATGAATATTAACAGCAGGCATTTTAATTATGTGTCTGCTGTTTGTTTTAGGAGGAAAAAATACAGTGAACGAAAACAAAACAATAACAGAAGCAATTGAAAACGGAACATTAACAAAAGACAGATTCATTTCATGTATTGATAATCAGCTGGGAACAATGCTTATAATCCATGAACCTTATGAACGTGCGAATTACTTCACCAACATCATGACAGCAGCAAGGAACTTTGATATTGAGCAGGAAATTGAAGAATTAGCACAGCAAAAGGCAGTTGAATGGAACGAGCCGGAACTCTGGGAACTGCCTCAAAGTTTCGACAAAGTAAATAAACCTGCTCCATTTCCTATGCAGAGTTTACCGCCGTTACTCCGTAACTACTTGCAAGCGGTATCAGACTATGTGCAGGTTGTTCCGGAAATGGCAATACTTCCGCTTTTGTCAGTCCTTTCACTATGCGTACAGGGAAAAGCAGTCATAAAGCATACGGGAAACAGCCACACAGAGCCATTGAACATCTATACAATCACGATAGCCGCACCCGGTGAAAGAAAATCAGGAAGCCTTAAAGAATTTATGCGACCTGTAGAAGAATTTCAGGAAATGTATAATAAAATACACGCTCCGGAAGTCGAGGAATACAGGACGGAACGTGCATTTTTGGAGAATAAGAGAGCAAAAGCACTGAAAGCAGATTTGCAGGCGGCAAAGACCTATGCAAAACAGCTTGCAAGCCTTGAAAGGAAACATGAATTAGTATTGAATGCGAGCGATGCAACGCCGGAAGCACTTGCAATGGAAATGTACAGGCAGGGCGGTAAAATCGGCATCATAGACGACGAGGGCAGTGTATTTGACGTTTTAAGCGGTATTTATTCAAACGGACAAGCGAATATCAACATCTTTCTGAAAGCTTATGACGGTGCAAATTATACCATTCTGAGACGTACCAAAGAAAATATTGAACTGAAAAAACCATTGCTTACTATGGGGCTTATGGTACAGCCGGAACACTTTACAGATGCTATGAACAACAGGCAGTTTGTAGGACGTGGATTTATTCACAGGTTTTTGTTTTCGTTTCCTGAAAGCAGAGCAGGATATTTGAAAATGAGCAGTCCGGACATACCTAAATCACTTCAAAATCAGTACAGTGACTTAATAAACCGCCTGCTCCGTATACCGTCAACGCCTGATATGCCTATTATAGTGTGCGATAGAGAAGCAGAATTATTGTTCTCTGATTATCATGACCACTTACAAAAAGAAATCAGGGACGGCGGAACATTCGAGAACCTGAAAGAATGGGCATCAAAACAATTCGGCAGGGCGTTGAGAATAGCCGGTATCTTTCATTTATGCGAACATGAACCGGCAGAACGTCTTACAGGGCAGACCGCTATAAACTCAATAGCAATAGCAACGTGGGCAGAAAACCATGCACTGAATACGTTGTCTGGCACTGCATCAGAGCCGACAGAGATAAAAAACGCTAAATACATACTGAAAAAATTACAAAAGTCAAATAAGAATATACTATCAAAAAGTGAATTACTTAGACTTTGTAGGATTTTACGAGCATATGAATTTGATGCACCATTAGAGATTTTAGAAGATATGAACTGTATCAGAATTGAAATTATCAGGAACGGCGAACGAGGAAAGCCGAAAGAACGTATTAAAATAAATCCACTTATAAAGAATATGTAAATAGGAAAAAACGCCGTCCAGATTGGCAGGTGGACGGCATTTTCTAAAAAGAATCAAGGATATTTTATAAAAAGCTATCCCCATGCTTATTATAACATATCCTCCACGAAAAATCAAGGAGGAATTTAAATAATGGCAAGTATCAGAAAGCAAAAAAATAGCTATTTATTCCGTGTATCGTGTGGATATGATACCAATGGAAAACAAATCGTAAAGTCGATGACATGGAAACCCGACAAGGATATGACAGCTAAGCAAGCAGAAAAGGAAGCAACCAGACAAGCGGCAATCTTTGAAGACCAATGCAAGAATGGCATGACAGGCAATCACCGTAATATAAAGCTGTCTGAATTTTGCATCATGTATCTTGATATTAAAAGAGATGTTCTCGCACCACGAACATGGCACGATTACAGCAGGACTATTGACAATCTGATAGTACCTTTACTCGGTCATATGAAAATGTCAGATATAAAACCGTCGCACATACAGCAGTTTATTCACTACTTACAGGGCAATGTAAAACTCAAAAAAGACGGTTCAGCAGATACCGAAAATCCAAAACTCTCAAATGCAACTATTAAGCGAAAACTTACGGTTTTGCAGTCAATATTCAGACAAGCGGTTAAACTTGACATTATTTCAAGCAATCCGGCAAATGCTGAAAAACTAACTATTCCAAAAACAGTAATGCCAAAAATTGAGATATTCAGCAAGCAGGAAGCGGCAGAAATGCTGTCATGTTTGGAAAATGAACCGTTACAGTTTCAGGTGCTGATACAGCTTGCAATAATGACCGGCTGCCGATGCGGCGAACTTGTCGGACTGAAATTCAGTGACATTGACTATCAGACAAACAAAATCACTGTTGAACGTTCTGCCTATAAGGTATCAGGACAACCGACGGAAATTAAACCGCCAAAAGACTATGAAGTCAGAACCATAACAATAAATAGCTACTGTATTGAGCTTATTAGGCTTTTAAAAGCTGAAAAAGAACAACAGGCTATTGAGCAGGCGGAAACATGGCACAATGAAGATTGGTTATTTACTCAGCACAACGGCGAAATTATGAATTCCCAGACACCTACAAAGCAATTCAGCAAGTTCTTGAAAAAGCACGGACTGAAACACCGAAAATTTCATAGCTTACGTCATACTTCTGCAACCCTGCTCCTGTATGGTGGAGTTAATCTCAAGCAGGTTCAGGAACGTCTCGGACACGGTGACATATCAACAACAAACAAGTATTTACACTGCATAGCGGAAGCTGATGAGGAAGCCGCCAATGTTTTACAGAATATGCTTATCACAAAAAGAAATGTTAAAGCAGTGAAAAAAATCGAAGAAAAGACCGGATAAAAGCAACGAATTACAGCCGAATTTTATGTTTTTCTGAAAACAAAGTACAAATAATGTACAATTTTACACAGACTGAAAAAGCAGACAATTTCCAGAATATGGAAAAAGCCTGCTTTTCGCTTTATTAGTTGGAGCTGATGATCGGACTTGAACCGACGACCTACGCCTTACCAAGGCGTTGCGCTACCGACTGTGCCACATCAGCAATCAACATAAATTATTATACAATGCTTTTCCGGAAAAGTCAATAGTTTTGAGATATTTTTTTATTTTAACTTTAAAAAATCTTGACTTTTTTTTCCGTATGTGTTATGATACTATTACAAACTGTGAACGGATAAAACCTGTTGAAATGCTTGTACAGAGAAGCTCCGGTTGGTGCGAGGAGTTGAGGTACAACAGGGAATTACATTCGGGAGTTTCCGCATTGAAACCGAGTAGGTGCGGACGTTTTGACACGTTATAGTCTATCGAGGTCAGAATATTTATTCTGATAAATTGAGGTGGTACCACGATTTAATTCGTCCTCAGACAGTTTTCATGCTGTCTGCGGATTTTTTTATTTCAGGAAGTGAGTTTGTGAAAAAAAATATCAGTTTCAGAAAAATAATGTATGTAATATCTTTCGTATCTGCATCACTGACTGTAATTTTTTTCGCTTTAAACAGTCGTATCAGTTCCGGAATCCTGCTGACACTGGCGGTAACTTCTATGACTTTCGCTTATCATTTTATCGTAAGACTTGTTATAGGTTACATTGTCAGCTTATTCAAGGGAAAAATAAATACCGACAGCAGATATTTCAGAGTATCGGAAACTGAAAAAAGTATATATAAAAAACTGAATGTCAAAAAACGGAAAGCAAACATTCCGACTTACAACCCCGACGAATTTGACATTAAAAAAAATTCATTAAGGCAGATTATAATAAACAACTGTAATGCCGAAATCGTACATACTGTAAATATTTTCGCAAGCTATATACCGATATTTTTCAGTATATGGTTCGGTACTGTTCACGTATTTATTATAACTTCTGTTCTCGCAAGTATCTACGATTTGCAGTTTGTCGTGATACAGCGATACAACAGACCACGCCTTATAAAATCTGTACACAGGAAGGAATAACTTATGAAGATACTTGTAACCGGCGGTACTGTTTTTGTGAGCCGTTATACTGCGGAATATTTCGTGAAAAAGGGTCATGATGTTTATGTACTCAACAGAAATACAAGACCACAGTCAGAAAATGTAACTCTTATAAACTGCGACAGGCATAATATCGGTGAAAAGCTGAAAAATATTTGTTTCGATGCGGTTATTGATGTGACCGCATACAATGAAACTGATATAAAAGATATTTTAAATTCTGTCGGCGATTTCGGCAGTTATATAATGATTAGTTCAAGTGCCGTATATCCTGAAACAAATCCACAACCATTTACGGAAAATCAAGAATGCGGATTTAATATTCACTGGGAAGATTACGGTACAAATAAAATAAATGCTGAAAAGTATCTGACTGAAAAACTTCCTGATGCTTATATTATCCGTCCGCCTTATCTTTACGGAAGAATGAATAATCTTTACAGAGAGGCATTTGTATTTGAATGTGCGGAAAAAAATATGCCATTTTTTGTACCGGAAAACAAAAAAATGAAATTACAGTTTTTTGATATTGAGGACTTATGCTTATTTATTGAAAAAATTATTGAGAATAAACCACAGAATCATATTTTTAATGCGGGCAATCCCGAAACCGTAACCATAGAAGAATGGGTTAAACTTTGTTACGGAGTAATTGGCAAAATTCCCGATATAAGATGTGTAAAGTCTGAAATAAATCAGCGTATGTATTTTCCGTTCAGGAATTATGAATATATACTTGATGTCACAAAGCAGAAAGAATTTATATCAGATGTCAAACCACTCGAAACCGGTTTAAAACAGTCTTATGAATGGTACGTAAATAACCGTAAACTGATAGTCCGCAAGGATTATTTGCGGTATATAAAAGATAATTTAATGGAGTGTGATTTACTTTGAAACGAAAAACAAGAATAATTACAGTAAATGACAGGAAATATGTATGGTGGTATGGGTTAGGAGCAGGAATTGCACAAATCAATCTGTCTCCTGTTAACGATAAAACATCAGTTATTACAGTGAATTTCTTATGCGATACTGAAGAAATCACTGATGAATACGAAAAATATGTAGGAATTGAAAAATATCCTGAATATATTACAATTGACAGCGTGTGCGATATTAAAACTATTTCGCCTGCAATGGCAGGTTTTATGCTTTCACATTTAAAGTCAGATAATTTTGTTACAAGAAAGCATATCACTTACAGCGGATTCGATTTACTGGCGGAATGGGGATTTTCTGTAAATCAAATAACATATGGATTTTTATGGTAGATAATGCTTATAAATAAATTAACATAAAGGAGAAAAAATTATGACTACTTTTGAAGAACTCCGTCGCCGTGGACTGCTTGCACAGTTGACCGACGAAAAAGAAATTGAAGAACTCATAAACAAGGGCGAAGCTACTTTTTATATCGGTTTTGACCCTACTGCCGACAGTCTGCACGTAGGACACTTTATGGCACTGTGTCTTATGAAAAGACTTCAGATGGCTGGTAACAAACCTATTGTACTTCTCGGCGGTGGTACCGGTATGATTGGTGACCCGTCCGGCAAGACCGATATGCGTAAAATGCTCACACCTGAAACGATTCAGCATAATATCGAGTGTTTCAAGAAACAGATGAGCCATTTTATTGACTTCTCGGACGGTAAAGCTATAGCTGTCAATAACGCCGACTGGCTTATGAATCTGAATTACGTCAACCTGCTCCGTGAAGTAGGTGCTTGTTTCAGCGTAAACCGTATGTTGACCGCTGAATGTTACAAACAGCGTATGGAACGTGGTTTATCATTCCTCGAATTTAACTACATGATTATGCAGAGTTACGATTTCTATAAACTCTTTCAGGATTACGGTTGTAATATGCAGTTCGGTGGCGATGACCAGTGGAGTAATATGTTAGGCGGTACTGAACTTATACGCCGTAAACTCGGCAAGGACGCCTACGCTATGACGATAACACTTCTCCTCAACAGCGAGGGTAAGAAAATGGGCAAGACCGAAAAAGGTGCTGTATGGCTTGACCCTGAAAAAACTTCTCCTTACGAATTTTTCCAGTACTGGCGTAACGTCGCTGACGCTGATGTTATAAAGTGTCTTAAAATGCTTACGTTCGTGCCGATTGAGGAAATCGAGGAAATGGAAAAAACTCTTGAAGGAGCAGGCTTCAATAAAGCTAAGGAACTCCTCGCCTATGAACTTACAAAACTCGTACACGGTGAGGACGAAGCCGAAAAAGCTAAAACCGCATCTAAAGCACTTTTCGGCGGAAGCGGTTCAAACGAAAATATGCCTGTCGCTGAAATTTCCTCCGCTGACCTCTCTGACGGTAAAATAGGTCTGCTGAATCTTATTGTAAAAGCCGGTCTTGCACCGTCGGTATCGGAAGCACGTCGACTTGTACAGCAAGGTGGAATAACCGTCAATGACGAAAAAATTACTGACCCTAAATCACAGATAACTCCCGACGGCGTTATTATCCGTAAAGGCAAAAAGGCATTCAGGAAAATTGCCGTTATATAAGCAAAAGAGGCTTGAAAAAGCCTCTTTTCTGTTATTCCTGTTCTTTTTTAATCTTGAAAATCATTCTCAAAAAACCGGAAAGAAATTTAGGACTGCGTATCACTACAATTTTCACTATGTATCCTCCCTTCACTGATATACTTTTATTATATTCAGTAAACGGAGATTTGTTCCTATCTTCCCGACCTCACAATCAGTGCAAGACCTTTTTCAATGGTTATAACTGCTGTATCGGTTATTTCATTACTCACACCTAACGGAAATCCCTGTGTGAAAATATAGTCCTCAACCGGATATTTTACGCCGGTCATTTTTTTTACGTAAAGTTTTTCCGTCAGTGCGAATACCGAAAAATACCAGTCCTTGTACTTCTCGTATCTTTCTGTACCTTTACCCTGTACTGTAATTATATTGCTTTCGTCGTATATTGACATCTTACAGTTATGTTCATGGGCGTATATTAAAGCCTGAACGTTTGCGAATGTATGGTCAAAACGTCCGCCTGTAGCACCATAAAGCCTTATATTGTCCGCACCTCTTTCGAGAGCGAGTTTCAGGGCAAGCATTGTGTCAGTATCGTCCTTTTCGGGAACACTCCGGAAAATTTCCCGACATACCGGAATTTCACCGTTATATGAATCAAAATCACCGGTTATTATATCCGGAGTTATACCCAGTTTTTCAGCGTGAATTATTCCACTGTCGGCACATATTGCCAAATCGGCTTTTATGTCGATAAAATCATAATTCCGGATTTCACCACCGGCAAATATTACAGCTGTCATAATTCCCATTCCTTTAACTGTTTCGCTTCATTGTACATGATACAGTAACTTTCGTGACGGCTTACGGAAATTTTACCCTCATTCAGAGCCTCGATTACTTTACAACCCTTTTCGCACGTATGCGAACAATCACGGAAACGACAGTCATTATATTCCCTGAACTCTCTGAAACATTCTGCTAATTCCTCTTTGCGTATTATGTCGTAACTGTTCGTATCGAAAGTTGAAAAACCTGCTGTATCGGCAATATATCCGCCGTCCGCTAACTTATAAAGTTGTGCGTGACGTGTTGTGTGTCTTCCTCTTCCGAGTTTCTTACTGATTTCAGCAGTAGGAATATTAAGTGTCGGGTCAACTGCATTCAGAAGTGTTGACTTACCTGCTCCGGAATTTCCTGTCAATGCACTTATTTTTCCTCGGAAAATTTCCCTTACTGCCGTAACAGTTTCCGGTTTTCCGTAGTCAATTTCAAGTACGTCTATTCCGATATTACGATATATTTCCTTTATTTCCGTACTGTCGCCTAAATCGGTCTTTGTTATCACGACTACCGGCGTTATGTTCTTATACTCCGCAATGGCTATAAATTTATCGAGTATAAGATAATTCGGCGACGGACTACACGTCGAAACTACAAATATAAGCTGGTCAAGATTTGCAAGAGGAGGTCTTATTATACAGTTTTTTCTGTTCAGGATTCCGGAAATAACACCGTTTGTTATTTCCACATTATCGCCTGTATACAGATTATCACCACGGTTGCGGAAAATTCCTCTTGCTTTACACTCAAAAATACCGTCAGGGGTCTCCACGGTGTAGAGACCCCCTAAGCATTTTGTTATGATTCCGCTTTTTACAGCCTCACTCATTAATAATAGTACGGATAGTAATTACCGTATACGTCGAAATATCCGTAACCGTCACCGGCATCACGGTAGAACTCGCCTACTAATGACGGGTCAAAAGCAGTTGTAGCCTGTGTGGTTGGTTCGATATACTCTGTTGTTGTAGTGGTTGTTACTTCCGGTTCTTCATATGGTGGTTCTGTATATTCAGGTTCTTCATAATAATATTCTGTTGTTGTAGTGGTTGTTTCCGGTATCGGTACAATGTATTCTGTTGTAGTTGTAGTAGCTTCTGTCGGTGTTTCGTCAGCACTGATACCGCCTACAGCTATGAATGCTGCGTTGATGTCTTCTGACTGTACTTTTACTTCACCTGTAGCGAAGTTGAAGAAGTATGAACCAATCTGAGCTCTTACACCTGTATTCATGTTCGTGAGGACTACTACTACAGATACGTTTTCACCTGAACCCTTTACAGGCTGGCTTACCTGATTCATTTCAGGTACGAGAAGTGTGTTTGTTGAATCTGTTGAAGTTGTACCGTCTTCATTTGTTATTACAAAGTCAATTACGAATCTGCCGTTAGCTTTTTCAGGGAACGGTACTGTGAAAGGAATTTCACCGTCGGGAGCTACACCATTACTTACATAAAGTATGATTTCTGTACCTTCGTCAACTTTTGCACCCTTACCGATACTCTGTTCAATAACCTTGCCTTCCGGTTCGTATGACGCCTTAAGTTCTGTTACCGGTTTGAGACCTGCATATTCAGCAAGTGTTACAGCGTCGTCTGCAATCTGTCCTACATAGTCGTCAACACTTACCTGTCCTGCGTCGATACCCATACTTACATAAAGTACGATTGTTGCACCCTTGTGTACTTCCGTACCGGCTTCCGGTTCTGTATTGATTACATAACCTTTCTGTATTTCCGTACTTGCGGAGTTCTTTATTTCGCATTCAAGACCACGCTGTTTTAACTGGTCTCTTGCGAGTTCGGAGTTCATATTTGCAACGTTAGGTACTTCGATAGTCTCCATACCTTTACTTATTTTAACCTTAAGTGTATCGCCACGCTTAAATTCTGTACCTGGGTCTACACTCTGTTCAAATATAAGTCCCTCGTCAAGTTCGTTGTAGTCTGAACCGTCCATTTCAAACTGAATGTTATTACCGTACTGGCTTACGGCTGCATTGTAATCCATACCGTAGAAATCAGGCATTTTGAAGTCATTTGTCTGACCGTCGCCCTTGATAAGTCCGCTGAGGAGCGTTGCAACGAATATTACCGCAACGATAATTACAACAACTACTATGGCAGTAAGTACCGGTACAACAAGTGAAGCTCTTTCCGGCTCTTCTTCGTCGGGGTCTTCGTATTCGTCGTCATAACCGCCCTCATAAGCCAGTTGTTTCTTACCACGTTTTACAGGCGGGTCAGCGACTTTTGTTTTCTTCTTGCCTTTACCGTTTTCTTCCACTTCGATTTCTTCGTCGGGTTCTTCGGCTACCGGTACATAATTTTCGTCGTCTTCTTCCTCGTCTTCTTCCTGATAGTAACCGAAAGTCATATTAGGATTGACTTTGAAAGCGTCAAGGTCAGACATCATTTCCGCTGTAGACTGGTATCTGTCTTCGGGGTCTTTTTCCATAGCCCTGAGTACGATTTCTTCGAGACCGTCCGGAATATCCTGATTCAAGGCTCTCGGACGTTCCGGTATATCCTGCATATGCATAACCGCTATTGCAACCGGATTATCATTGTCGAAAGGTTTGCTACCGGTGAGCATTTCATACATCATTGCACCGACGGAATAAATATCGCTTCTTGCGTCGGTAACGTCACCGCCAGCCTGTTCCGGACTGATATAATGTACACTTCCTATAGCCTGGTCTGTAGCGGTCTTGCCCTCTTCACGTGCGAATTTGGCAATTCCGAAATCCATGACTTTTATAGTACCGTCTGTGAACATCATAATATTCTGTGGCTTTATATCACGGTGGACTATGCCCTTGTCGTGTGCGTGATGTAATGCCCTTAAAATCTGTATTACAAAATGTACAGTATCCTTCCATGTAAGGACTTTTTCTTCTTCAATGTACTCCTTGAGGGTTATGCCGTCAATGTACTCCATGACGATATACTGAATCTTGTCAGAGAAGCCAACGTCATAGATTTTGACGATATTAGGGTGGGAAAGAACTGCTATCGCCTTTGATTCGTTACGGAATCGGCGGAGAAACTCTTCATTTTCCGCATACTCCTTTTTAAGAATCTTGATTGCTACTTCCTTATGGTCCATTACGTCAATACCCTTATAGACTTCAGCCATACCGCCTACACCTATAAGTTCGGTGATTTCGTATCTCCCGTCAAGTTTTTTGCCAATGTACTTATCCATTTCCTCTTTTTTCCTCCTGTTTTACTCATAAATTACCGCAACAGTCACGTTGTCACGACCACCTTTTTCAAGTGCAAGGGCTATGAGATTTTCTGTGATGTTATCGTATCCGGAAGAAGTAACAACATCATATATTTCAGTGTCGGTGCAGTAGCCGGAAAGCCCGTCCGAACACAACAGCAGACTAATTGAATTTTCATACTTTATTATGAAAGTATCTGCCTGAACTGTCTGTTCCACACCAACCGCCCTTACAAGCATATGTTTCTGAGGGTGAGTTTCAAACTCTTCCTTAGTGATTCTGCCCTGCTCGTAAAGCAATGACGCTACGTTATGGTCTGTAGTTATCTGGAAAACGCCTTCATTTTCCACAATAAGATATGCCCTGCTGTCGCCGACGTTTACTATAAATGCCAACTTATCAGTAACGAACGCCGCCACACAGGTAGTACCCATGCCGAAGTTATTAAAATCGAGTTTTGCTCTGGTATAAATCACGGAATTTGCAGCCGAAACCGACGATATGAGAAGTCTGCGGATTTCCTCATCATTCAGATTTTCGTTGTAGCCCTCGGAGAATCGCTGAAAAAACTCCTCAACGGCAATTGTGCTTGCCTCTTTGCCGGAGTTTTCACCGCCCATGCCGTCGCATACAACCGCAAGGACGTTTTCGCCGAAATATTCACATCGTACTGCGTCCTGATTTTCGTCTCGTTTCAGACCAATATCCGTACCGGATTTGAACCTCAAAAATCCGCACCTCCATTTCTATCCTGTTCAGCGACGTCACGCCGGAGCTGACCGCAAGCCGCTTCAATATCGCTTCCGAGAGTTCTCCTCACGGTAGCATTTATTCCCCTCCTGCCGAGACGTTCCGCAAATGCTGTAACGCCTGTTCTGGCAGTCCGGTAATTCCTCTCCCTGACTTTGTTTACAGGAATGAGATTCACATGACAGTTGATACCTTTCAGCAAATCAGCAAGCCTGTCCGCATCGTCGGAGGAAGAATTTACATTTTCAATGACAGCATATTCAAAAGTAATACGCCGTCCTGTAGTTTTAATATAGTACCGGCACGCTTCAAGAAGTGTTTCGATACTGTATTTTCTGTTTACAGGCATTATTTCGGAACGCCCTTTATTGTCCGCACAGTGCAGTGAAACCGACAGCGTGAGACCGGTTTTCAGTTCAGCGAGTTCATATATACGTGGGACAATTCCGCACGTCGACAATGAAACGTGTCTGAGACTGAAATTATTTCCGTTCTTATCGGAAATCAATGACAGAAATTTCATTACATTTCCGTAATTGTCAAGCGGTTCGCCTATTCCCATAAGTACCACGCCGGAAACTTTTACGCCGGAATTTTTTTCAGTTTCGTAAATCTGCAAGAGTATTTCAGAAGGTAAAAGATTCCGGACAAATCCCGCTATCGCCGAAGCACAGAATCTGCAACCCATTTTACAACCTACCTGTGTTGAAACACATATACTATAACCGTAATTGTATTTCATGAGGACAGTTTCAATATAATTACCGTCCGGAAGTCTATATAGATATTTTACAGTATTATCTATAGAAGATTCAAGTCTTTTTTGTATAAATAGTCTGTTTATACAAAAATTTCCATTAAGATACTCTCTTAATTGTGCAGAAATATCAGTCATTTTGTCAAAATCAAATACCTTTTTTACATGAAGCCATTGAAAAATCTGTCTTGCACGGAATTTTTTTTCACCGTGTTCTGTTAAAATATTTTCAAGTTCAGTAAGGTCAAGACTAAGAATATCAGTTTTTTCCAAATCATTCACCTTACTTTCCTTAATTTTGCTATAAAAAATCCGTCACTGCCGAAGTAACACGGAAATATTGAAGCCATACTACCGAATCTTTCGCCGAGTGGTTCAGGTAGCTGAACCGGTTCAAGCTCCTTGTGTCCGGAAAGAAGTTTTTCTATAATATATTCGTTTTCGGCTTTACGTAAAGTACAGGTTGAATAAACCATTTCACCGCCGGTTTTCAGATAATTCAAAGCGTTTTCGGCAATATTGTACTGAATATCCGGCAGACCTGAAAAATCGTCGAAATTTTTATACTTTATTTCCGGCTTTCGCCGGACTGCACCCAACCCCGAACATGGAACATCACAAAGAATTTTATCAAACTGCGGTAAATCCGGATTGAATTTCAGAGCATCACCGGTATCGGCATAAATATTTGTCAGTCCCAGACGTTCCGCACCTGAACGGATTAATTCAACACGTTTCTGATGTAGGTCAAAAGCCATTATTTTTCCCTTACCGTGCATTATTTCCGCCATAGTAAACGCTTTTCCACCAGGGGCGGAACATATATCAAGTACTACATCATTTTCCGACGGTGCAAGCGATTCGCAACACAGTTGTGACGCTAAATCCTGTACGTGAAAATAACCTTTCCGGAATGCCTCTGTATTCGTGACATCTCCGGACAGCGAAAAACATTCCGGAATTATTTCATTTTTTACTGCTTTTATGTTTCCGAGTGCGGAAATAAATTCCTGCTCTGTACATTTCAACGGATTCATACGGACTGTCACCGGCGGACTTCCTAAAGAATCGGCGAGAAGATTTACGGCGAGTTCCTCACCATAGTCGGAAATAAGACTTTCTGTAAATTCCGGCGGTGCGGAATACTCTATACTATATCTTTTATACTTTTCGTCCGGAAGAGTAACTTTTTTCCCTTGACGGATAAAATTACGCAAAACAGCATTGACCATTCCGGAAGCACTTTTTTTTCCGAATTTTCCGGCAAGCGTTACGCTTTCATTTACTACCGCACTTTCTGGAATATTTTCCGCAAACATAAGTTGATATATTCCGCACCTCAATATATTCAAAATTACATCATCGAGTTTTTTTAACGGTCTTGACGAAAATTTTTCTATGATATAATCAAGGTAAATTTTTCTTTCGATAACACCGTAATAAATAAGCGAACATAATTTCCTGTCACGTTCTTCGAGACACGATTTCTTAAGACCGTTATTTAACTGTATATTTGAAAAACTTCCGCCGGAAAATGTCTTGCATAATAATTTTACTGCTGTATACCTTGCATCTGACATACACGCCACCTATTAACCTAACTTTTCGCCGGTTGTGAGTTTTCTGCCACGGAGGAAATCAGCTGTTTTCATACGTTTTCCGCCCTCAAGCTGAATTTCATTGAACTTTATCAGCCCACCGTCACCGCATTTTACGGTGAAATCACCGGTATTTACTACAGTACCGTCTTCCGCTCCGGAAGTACCCGAAACTATTTCAGATTTGAAAATTTTCAGTCTTTTTCCGCCTAACGTCGTGAAACCGGTCACACCACGTATGGTATTATGAATTTCCTTTACGCTTTTTGAGAAGTCCAGAAAACTCATCTCCTTACGAATCATAGGGGCATGACTTGAAAGTGAATCGTCCTGTTTTTCCGGTATGAGTGTACCGCTTTCGATAGCCGTTATGGTTTCCGCAAGAACTTCACCGCCCATATCAGCAAGTCTTGTATATAATTCCTGATACGTTTCATTTACGCCTATTTCCGTTGATTTTTTAATAAGCATATCGCCGGTATCAAGACCCTCTGACATAAGCATTGAAGTTATTCCTGTTATTTTTTCGCCGTTCAGCAGACACCAGTTTATAGGGGCTGAACCTCTGTAAGCCGGTAGCAGTGAGGCGTGAATATTTATACATCTGTATTTCGGAAGTTCAAGAATTTCTTTCGGAAGAATCTGTCCATATGCCGTGACTACTATCAAATCCGGTGAAATATTTTTCAGGATTTCAAGCGATTTTTCAGCGTCCTCACCCTTACGGAGCGATACCGGCTGATATACCGGTATATCGTATTCCATAGCTACGGACTTAACTGGTGTAGGTATCATCTTATATCCTCTACCTTTCGGCTTGTCGGGTTGCGTGAAAACTGCTACAACTTCGTGCGGACTTTCTACCAGTTTACGCAGACACGGTACCGCAAAATCAGGTGTACCCATAAATACAATCTTCATAAACTTTTAACTCTCCTCGGGTACGAAAAATTCTTCTACTTTTTCCGTGAAAACATGACCGTCTAAATGGTCATATTCATGTTCGGTACACTGTGCACCGAGTTCCCTGAAATCACGTTCCCACCAGTTACCGTTTCTGTCCTGAGCTCTAAGGCGACACTGCATAGGACGTGTAACGAATCCCCACACATTCGGACATGAAAGACAACCTTCTTCAACACGCTGTCTGCCCTTACGGACTATTATTTCCGGATTGATTGCCTCAATATTGCCCTCTTCGAGATGCATTATAAATATACGTCTGCATATTCCAATCTGTGGGGCGGCAAGTCCTACACCCTGTGCCTTGTCGAGAGTTTCGTGCATATCGTCAAGTAACTGTGCAAGTTTTGCATCGAATTTTTCAACAGGTCTGCATACTTTGTGAAGTGATTCGTCTTTGTCGGTTAAAATTTTTCTTAAAGCCATTTGTTATAATCCTTTCTTGTTTTTTATATTCCTGTATCGCCGTTCATATCGGCAAAAACTGAAATATCTTTCATTTCTTTCAGCTTTACGGAATTTTTAAGTATATCGCTTATAAAACCTCTTATTTCAGCGGTATTCTTGCACCTCATTATGATTCGCCACCTGTAACGTCCGTTTATTTTTTCGTATGAACACCTGACCGGTCTTATTACTTTTACAGGAGTTTTCGGCTGAATTTCGTCAAGTTTCTGTTTCATAAGCATGAATACGGCTTCTGCACCGGTCTGTACTGCTGTACTCTCCCTGCCGGAAAACGCAAAAACACATAAATCGCATACCGGCGGAAATACCATAGAACGCCGGAGGGCTATTTCTTCATTATAGAAACTTTCGTAATCCTGCTGACTTGCAAGGTTTATGATATAATGTTCCGGATTTTCGGTCTGTAGTACCGCACGTCCGGTACGTTCACCCCTACCGCTTCTTCCTACTACCTGCGTTATAAGTGAAAATGTTCTTTCATATGCACGAAAATCACCGGCATATAAAGCACCGTCAACTGACAGCACACCTACAAGTGTTACGTCCGGAAAATCAAGCCCCTTGCCAATCATCTGCGTACCTATCATTATATCGTATTTCTTGTTACGGAAATCATTGAAACCCTTTTCATACGAATATCTTGAAAAAGTCGTATCGGCGTCCATTCGGAGAACACGTGCATACGGAAAATACATATCAAGTTCTTCTTCAAGACGTTGTGTACCGAATCCGATACGTTTCAGCCGTGTGGAATCACATGACGGACATTTATAGATGTACTCTGCTGAATATCCGCAATAATGACACATAAGCCTTTCATTTTTTCTGTGATAGGTCAGCGGTACTGAACAGTTAGGACATTGTACTGTCTTTGAACAGTCGACACAGCTTATTACAGTATGATATCCACGGCGATTAAGTAATAATATAGTCTGTTCACCGTTGGCGAGGTTTTCGTTTATCTCATTGACAAGTTTATTACTGAAAAAATTCGTATTACCGTTCTGGCGTTCCTCGTCCATATCGACGATACTTACTTCCGGCAACGGCATATTCTGATAACGTTTTCTCAGTCTGACAAGATGATAGATATTTTTTTCTGCAAGGTAATAACTTTCCATAGACGGTGTAGCAGATGCCAGTAAAAGTGTTGCGTTGTGATAAAAACATCTTCTTTTTGCAACGTCATGTGTATCATAGCGTGGTGAAATTTCCGATTTATAGGTTTTTTCGCCTTCTTCGTCCATGATTACAAGACCTATATTTTCAAGCGGTGCAAATACGGCACTTCTTGTACCTATTACAATATCCGCCTGACCGTACTTTATACGCTTATATTCGTCAAGTCGCTGACCCATAGACAGTCCGCTATGGATAACTGCTACTCTTTCGCCGAAAAGCGAACGGAATCTTTTTAAAATCTGTGGTGTAAGGCTTATTTCCGGAATAAGAAGAAGTACCTGTCTGCCGGAATTTACAGTATATTCAATAAGTTTTTCAAATACTGCGGTCTTGCCACTGCCGGTCACGCCGTGGAGCAGGTAGACAGCCGGTTTACTGGTCTGTATCTGTTGCGATACAGTATCATATACCGCCTGTTGTTCGTCAGAAAGAATCGTATCATTTATATCAATATGACCCTCTGAAAAGTCCTCTACATGACGGAATACTTCAATTTCATAATATTCTGCCGTACCGTTTCTTACAAGATTTGAAATGACAACTCCGGTTACTCCGCACATATAGGCGGTCTCACGGACGGAAGCCGTATTATTTTCTTCAAGAAAATCAACAACAGTTTTCTGTTTCTGTGTAAGCGTGAAATTATCCGGATTACTGATATATTTTTCCGTAAGGCGTACCATTTTCATAGTAGCGTCCCTAACATTCTGACGGAAAATATTATCTGATATAACCGCATTGCTTTCGCAAAGTTCGTCGACAGTCTTTCTGCCGTTTTCAGAAATAAAATCGCTTATAAATTCGTTTACCTGTTTGTCGTCGGGAAAAGTTTTCAGTTTTTCAAAGAGTTCAGATGCCTGTGTACTTAGCGATGTATCGCCGGTGAAATCCCTGTTTATCCTGATTTTTTCCTGTATCTGTACATTCATTGCAGGTGGTAACATTATTTTCAAAGCGTCATAATACGTACAGAATGTATAGTCACGCAGGTGTGAAGCAAGTTCAAGCATTTCGGAAGAAAGTACCGGTTTATCGTCAATTACGGATATTATCTTCTTCAACTTTGCTGTACTTCCGGAGCGTTTTTTCATGATAACGCCCATACGGTGTGCATTACCTTTCCCGAACGGTACGAGAACACGGCAACCACATTCCGCTATGAAATTTTCGGGTATCGCATAGCTGAAAAGCATATCAAATGAATACGCCGTATTGCTGACAGCTATTTCCGCTATTGACGACATTATTCACCTTGCGGATTGGTGCTTACTATCTTGTATTTACCGCTTGCGATTTCCTCAACGGCGGTTTTAACAGGTTTCTGTTCGAGAGTCATTCCCTTTTCGCATAGTTCGTCGGAAATTTCCCTTGCACGTCTTGCGACAGCGATTACAAGTGAATAACAACTTTCATTTTTTGAAATAATCTGATTTACTGCTGGTCTTAGCATAATTCAACACCTCATTTTATAATATCGTCTGAAAATTCTGATTTAAGCCTTTCTGCACGCATAACCGCAAAAAAATCGCTTACAGCATTTTCAAGAACATCATTGACTATAATATAATCATAATTTTTTGCCTGACTTATTTCACGTTCAGCCTGTGAAACTCTTTCCTCTATTACGGCTTCCGTTTCAGTACCACGTTTTTTAAGTCTCCGGCGGAGTTCGTTTATTGACGGCGGTGCGATAAAAACTGAAACTGCGTCCTGTCTTTTCTGCATTACTTTCAAAGCACCCTGTACTTCTATTTCAAGAATAACATCAGTTCCCTTTTCAAGATAGTCATCAACCTCTGAAAGAAGTGTACCGTAATAATTCTGACAGTATTCGGCGTATTCAAGGAAAGAATTTTCCGATATTTTCTGTTCAAACTCCTTACGTGTAAGAAAATAATAATTAATACCGTTTTTTTCGCCCTCACGAGGTTCTCTTGTTGTTGCGGAAACTGAACACCTGTAATTTTTATCCTTAAGGATTTCCGCAAGCATAGTACCTTTTCCGCACCCCGAAGGTGCAGAAAAAATTATAAGTCTGCCCTTTTTCATAACAATACCTCCTATTCATTGAGACGTGATGCCAATGTTTCAGTAATCAGCGACGATAATATAATATGTCCGCTGTCCATAAAAATGACTGCCCTTGTTTTTCTGCCGTGTGTAGCGTCAATAGCCATACCGTTTTCCCTTGCGTCCTGAACCATACGTTTTATGGGTGCTGATTCCGGACTGACTATAGAAATAATTTTTTCAGCAGAAATCATGTTGCCGTAACCTATATTTATAAATTTCATGCTGTCACCTACTCGATATTCTGAATCTGTTCACGGATTTTTTCAATTTCAGCTTTCATGTCAACGACGATTTTAGTTATGTTCAAATCCTGTGCCTTTGACCCGATTGTATTTACTTCACGGTTCATTTCCTGAACTATGAAATCAAGTTTTCTGCCAACTGGGTCATCTGAACTGAAAATATCCTTAAGCTGTGATACGTGACTACGCAGACGGACTGTTTCTTCGTCGACGGCTATTTTTTCGGCAAATATCGCCGATTCTGTGATTATACGCTGTTCGTCTATGTCTTTTCCGTCGAGGACTTCAGAAATTTTCTGATAAAGTTTTCTGCGATAGTTTTCAACGGTCAGCGGTGAGAGTTCCTCAACCTTTGAGACCATTTCAAGAATATAACCGGCTTTTGAAATTATATCTTCTTTAAGTTTTTCGCCCTCTGTCTGACGCATTTCAACGAATTTCTGTAATGCTTCTGTAGCAACTTCTGAAACATCATTCCATATCTGTTCTTGATTGTCGGGTGATTTCTGAACGACGAAAATTTCAGGAAGTTTTATAAGTTTGGAGAGTACGAGGTCATCTCTAAGACCAAGTTCACCGGAAACGCTCCGGAGGGCATTTATATAACCCTCTGCAACTGCCTTGTTTATTGAAATTTCAGATTCACGGGCTTCAATGTTGTTGATTGTAACAGAAACTTCAACTTTTCCCCTTGAAACTGCCGTTTTAAGAAGAGATTTAAGTTTTTCGTCGATATATCCGTAAGCCCGTGGGATTCTTGACGAATATTCATAATACCTGTGATTGACGGAGCGTATTTCAACGAGAATATCACGACCGCCTATAATTTTCTGTCCTCTGCCGTAGCCTGTCATGCTTTTTGTCACCGGAATCGCCTGCCTTTACAATAATATGTATTATTATACCACTAATCACCATAAAATGCAAGCATTTTAAGAAAAAAATAAGAGGACACCGAAGCGTCCCCTTATTTTTATTTTATTATGTTATATAATTATTTTAAGCCGTTTAAAACGTCGCCCTTGACAGGAAGGTCAGCCTGCTTAATGAGACTGATACCAACACACTGAATAGCAAGAGCATCAGCAGTTGTGATACCACTTTCGCCATTGTCAACAACGTCTGCATTAAGCTTGCCCTGGTCAGTAAGGCTATATGTGTCAGGATTACTGAGTGACTGCATTATAAGTACAGCGTCAGCGAGAGTTACTTCGCTATCAACGTTAGCGTCGCCCCAGAGAATCTTGTCTTTATCTGCATCACTCTTATCGTCTGTTGTTGGCTGGTCAGGATTTTCTGTATCAAGAGGCTTAACTTCAGGATAGAGAAGAGCCATAGAACCGTATGACATAAGAGCGTCACCATGGTGCCAGAATCTGTGTAACTTGTAGTAGTAGCCGTCTGTTGACTTTGTAGCATCATATTCAGCCTTAGCAGCCTGATACATCGGGTCATTAGCATAGCTTTCACGGATTGTGGAGAATGTTGCACCATTTTCGAGTTTAGAACCGTCAGGCATTGTTCCGTGATAGTTAGCAGGGATATAAACTTCTTCCTCGAAGATTCTCTTGAGGTTTCCGTTGTGGTCTTCAAATGCGATACCGATTTCGTCACGACCGAGATTCCACTGTGTGCTAAGGAGCTTGTTAGCAAGGTAGAGACCTTTTTCAGCAGTTGTTGTACCGTTTTCGTCTGTAGCGAATTTACCGTCAACGCCTTCTGCCTTAGCGTAGTAGATAAGAGTATTACAGAGTGAAGAAATACAACCAACGTCGCCCATGCCGTAGCCTGTAATTGTACAGTGAAGTTTCTGGTTGCCGTTCGGGTCATATTTACCGTCCCATGTATCAGGAACAACGCTGTAGTCTGTATCAGAATCGCCCCAGTCAAGACTTGAAGGCATAGCGTAAGCCATTTCTACACCGTCGTCAGTTACATAGTCAAACTTCATGTTATCCTCGAACCATGCAACCCATCTTTCGATAAGAGCCTTGAGTGCTTCTTCGAGTGTGAGACCACCGTATGTAAGACCCTTTACAGCTTCGCTTTCGCCGTTGGTCTTTACATAGTAGTAAAGTTCTGTAAGTCTCTGCATTGGCCATACCTGGTTACCGGTCCAGTGGTTAGAACCTGGGTCAGCGTATACAGGGTGCGGAACGTAAACCATGTTATAGAAAGTCGGGTAGCCGTCCGGATATTTTTCATAACGTCCTCTGTAGGAGTTTGTACAACCACCGGCAAACGGACCTTCAACAGACTGTAACCACAGATACATTTCAATCTGTCTCTTGAAGGATTCTCTGTAGTCTTCAACAGCTCCGGAAGCCTTCATAGCGGAAGCCATACCCTTATCATCAATAAGAGCGTAAGCAGCGAGTGGGTTCTGATAGAACTGATGTGAGTGTGAAGCACCAATCTGCCAAGCCCAGTCATAATTGTCGAGAGCACCGCCCCATGATGTATACCATGCCATGAGGTAATGCTGACCGCCCTTGTCGCCGAGCTGGTGAGATGTACCAGTTGCCTTGATATCCTGACAACCGATTTCATGATAATACTTATCGAACATATCGTTACGGCACTGGTCACCCATTTTACCGGCAAGTGCTGTAACTTCGGAATTTTCTGCACCGAACTGATTAGCAAAGTAAACAGCCTGAATAGCACGGTCTTCAGCGTCAGGAGCGTTTGTAAATGCGTACTGTTTAGCAACGTTGCCTACGCCATTGAAGATACCCTTGATACCGTCCTGCTGGTTACCGTATTTAAGTTCTTCAAGACACGGATGCGGAACAGTTTCAAAACAGGATTCCTGTTCACCACGCTGGAAAGTATTGATAAATGTGAATTTACCACTGCCACCGCCGAAACCATACCAGTCGTCAACGTCTGCGAGCCAGTGCATGAGGTAGTAACCATTATCGCTACCGTATGCAGACTTATAAGCCTCGTAAAGCGGGTTTTCAGCGTCAACGCCGACATTGTTTGTAGGATATTCGTTAGGAGTATCCTTTTCTTCTGCGGTATCAGCCTTAAGTCTCTGCTGCTGCCAGATAGAACTGTATCTTATATCACTTCTGCCGGAAGCATTTGACCAACCAGGAATAATAGCTTCCATAGTCTTCCATGCTTTAGCGAGGTCACCGGAACTGCCTTCGATAGTACCGTTATTAACGAGGATATCGTGCATAGCTGCAACCCATGAAATATAGGACATAGCTTCTGAAGTTGTCTCGTGACCGTAGTCAGGAGCCTCAACGCAGAGTGTTTCAACTGCGTGGTAAGGAATACCGAAAGAGTCTCCGCCGTTGTTCTGCTTGCTAAGGTAGCCGTTTTCAACACCATTGGTCATAACGTCGTCATAGAGAGATGCGAACATCTTGGCATATGACTCGTTAGCACCGTTTTCAGTAGCGTATTCGTTAGCTGCTGAAGACATAGCAGGGATAACTGCTGTTGCTGACATTACGGCAGAAAGGATACCGGCTGTTAAAGCCTTGGTCTTTTTGCTTATCATAGAAATTTTTCCCCTCTCGTAAGATTTGATAGAATAATGATATTATGTACAGTACCGGAAAAGCACCATACAACCCTCAGATGTAATGAACTGCCTGTATAAAACAGGCTTGAAATACGGCTGTTCCACCGTATAGTGATATTATACCACTAAGGAATGTGCCTGTCAAGAAAAACTGCTGAAATCCTGCTCCGGTGTCTGAGGAGCATAGAACAGGAATCCATTTTGTTCAACTCTAATTATATTCCACATTTTATCTTATGTCAACAGTTTATCCGATTTTAATTCAGTCAGAATAAATTTTTGTCGTAATGTACATAACATGAAGGTATTTTTTGTGCATTTTGCCTGTTGCTGAAAAGACATGAAATTTTTGAATATAAACACAATATTAACAGATTTTATTTTTTAATATAATATTTTCAAATTCATCTTATTTACAATAATCTTTCACATATTCCACACAGGAATGTTGTAATATTTACAGGGATTTTTACTATAGAAAATTTTCCGTCAGGAGCGTGTTTAAACTGAATTAATATGCAGTTCATGATTTATTAATATTTCAGACATATTTTTCTGTCATAATAGGGTGATATACTTTTTATATTACCTGTTAAAATTATATAATGAAAGGAGAAACTCATGATTACTATTGAAAATCTTACAAAATTCTACGGTAACAATCGTGCCGTGAATAATATCAGTTTTACAATAAATGATAATGAGATTCTTGGTTTTCTTGGTCCTAACGGTGCAGGAAAATCAACCACAATGAACATGATAGCCGGTTATCTGCCCATGTCAGGCGGTACTGTCACTATCAGCGGTACGGACATTTCCAAAGAACCTGTAAAAGCTAAGGCGAAAATAGGCTATCTTCCGCAAGACCCTCCGGTATATCCGGATATGCGTGTGAAGGAATATATGTCATTCTGTGCCGGTCTGAAACGTATTCCGCACGCAAAGAAAAAAGACGAAATTAAACGTGTTATGGAACTCCTCCGCATAACTGACGTAAAGGACAAGCTGATTAAAAATCTCTCCGGCGGTTATAAACGTCGTGTAGGATTCGCACAGGCTATACTCGGCAATCCTAATTTCATAATCCTCGACGAACCCACAGTAGGTCTTGACCCGAATCAAGTCATTGAAGTGCGTAATATCATAAAGGATTTACGTAAATCACATTCTGTAATATTCAGTTCGCATATACTTAGCGAAGTAAGCGAGGTCTGTGACAGGGTTGTAATTATCAACAAGGGTAGTATAAGGGCTATTGATACTATCGAAAATCTTGAAAAATCTTTCGGTGCAACGTCTGTACTTCATATCAAGGTGAACGGCTCTAAGACAAAATCGGCATCTATCATAGAAATGACAAAGGGTGTCAGGGAAATAACTGACATCACCGAAGAAGATAACGGTATGTACAGCTTTACCGCACAGCTTGAAAGCAGTAATGCCGAAGAAGTACGCCGTAATCTCATGGCGGAACTGATTAAAAATAAAGTCGATATTGCCGAGATTTATTCCGAAAAACCAAATCTCGAAAACGTATTCATTGAGTTGATAAACCGTCCGGCAAAAAGCGGTGGACTTATGGAACTGGTCAATGACATCATACCGGAAAATGCTTCCTATACCGAAGATAAAAAGGAGGAAAATTAAAAAATGTTTCCTATTTATAAAAAAGAATTACAGTCGTTTTTCTATACGCCATTTGCGTATACACTTACGGCATTGTTCATGTTGCTTTTCACGTATATGTTCAATATCCCGATAAGCAACATTGATTCAAGTACATTACAGTTTTCATTCACGGAAATTTTCTACAACGTAATATTCTACTTCATATTCCTTATACCTATCATGACCATGCGTACATATGCCGACGAAAGAAAATTCGGTACAGAAGTATTGCTTATGACGTCGCCTGTCAGCGTACTGAAAATAGTACTTGCAAAATTCTTCGCCAATCTGACAGTATTCATGTTCATGATATTAGGCTCAACCATATTCCCTATTGTAACGGCTATCAATGGCGAAGTAGTAATCAGTCAGCTTATATGTGCGTATATCGGATTTTTCTGCTGGGGTGCTATGTATATCGCCCTCGGTATGCTTGTATCGTCATTTACTGAAAGTTCGATACTTGCGGCTATAATCGGTGAAATAGCAATGTTCATATTCCTTTTCATAGACGACTTTTCACAGACTGCTTTTATCTCACAGTTCCCGAAAGTACAGGAAATATTATACGCATTCGCCGCACAACCTCGATTTGCATATTTTTCACAGGGATTCATACGCCTTTCAGATATAGTATTCTTCATATCCGCAATAGTGGTACTTCTTGCATGGAATTTCATTTCCATAGAAAAAAGACGTTGGAACAGGGGGTAACAGGTCATGCAGAAGAAAAAATTTAATTTTTCGGGAATATTTGCGTTTATAATGTCAATTCTTATATTGCTTATTGCAGTACCAATAAATCTTATATTCTCATATGCCGACAAGGTATACGATATGACCCCTAACGGCAAATACACACTCAATGAAAAAACAGTTGAATTTCTTGACAGCGTTTCCGACAAGAAGATTGAAATATATTATCTTTACGAATACAGTCTTAGTGCGTTTCAGAGTGCTCCGGAATTTCTTCCGCTGTACCATACACTTGAAGAGTTAAGCAAGCGGGACAATATTGAACTTATTTCTTTCAATCCTGACGAAGAGGCAGACAAGGCACAGGCTCTTGACCCTACCGGCATACTCGGAGTAAGTAAAGCTGATGTTTTCGTAAAATGCGGAGATGTAGTAAAGAAAGTAGCTCGTGAAAGAATTTTCCAGACTACTTCCGAAGGTGTATCCCAGTACGCCGGTGAGGAACTCATTGCAAGTGCCATAAAAGTATGTACAAGCGGTTCACTTCCGACGGTATACTTTTTAAGCGGTCATGGTGAAAAATCGGTAGACGATACATACGCAACGTATGCCGATACCCTCAAGGCAAACAACTACGATGTCAAGGAACTTAATTTAGAACAAGCCGGAGAAGTACCGGATAATACAGCTATAATATATATAGCCGGTCCTACACAGGACATCACCGACAATGAGTTCAGAATGTTGAGTGCATACGCCGACAGGGGTGGTAGTATTGCAGTATTCGCCTCACCGTGCGAGACTAAAGGACGTTTCAAGAATATTGACCTGCTCCTTGAAAAGTTTGAACTCGGTATGGATTACAACTACGTCACGGAAACTAACAGCGTAAACCAGTTACAGAACACAGAAGCAAAACAAAGTGATAATTACTTCCGTGTACAGTATACACCTTATACGACGGATTTCACACAGGATTTGACTACCGATATTAATACACTTATCAGTAATGGTACTTATATAGCCGGTATCTCCAACACAAGAAGCGTATATGAATATACTGATTCAACAAGTTATATCGAAAAATCTCCGATAGTTCAGAACATTATGGACGCTACCACAAACAAGTATACTACAAAAAGTGTCGCTATGGGTGGCGATACCAAATCACAGAAAGAAGCCAACGAAGAATTAAGTGCAAGAGATTTATATTTCGGTTACTACTCATACAACAAACAGACTTTCGGTAAAATGATACTTATGGGTACTACTGATATACTCGGTACTGAAAACCTTAACTTCATGATTTCCGGTACACAATATCTTGCTATATTCTCAAATACATGGCTTTACGATACTGATATTGAAATGGGTATCGGTAACAAGTCAAACTCATATGATACCATGCACTTTGAAGACGCTCAGGAAGCAGAATCTGTATTAAGAATATTTGTTATTATTCCGGTAATCGTTGCAATTATCGGTGTTGCAGTATGGCTTAAAAGGAGATACGCTTAATGAAAAAAGTTATTATAGCAATGGTTGCTTTACTCGTAGTCGCCGGAGGTTCTTTCGGAGCGTTTCTTGCGGTCAAGAACAAGAGTGACAAGGAAACTGAAAAACAGGTTTCCGAACTCGCTGAAAATGAAGTGTTCAGTTTCGACAGCGATAATGTTACTGAAATTAATTTTGACTGTCCGGACGGTCACTACAGAGTAGTATACGAGGACGAAACATGGAAACTCGATAACAATGAATTTGTCATAGACCAGGATTATATAAAAACTCTTTTATATCTTGTATCGGATTTCACAGCGGAAACTAATTATGGCGTACCCGATGACGCTAAAAAAGCTATGTACGGTCTTGATAATCCGGCAGAAACTATCACCGTTTCCGACGGTACGGAAAATTATACGGTATACGTCGGAAATATAACCCCTACAAACGATTATTATTATTTCATGGCTGAGGGTAAAGACAAGGTTTATACTGTAAGTTCGTTACAGGGTAGCGTACTGAAAGTAAGTCGTATGATGTTAAAAGCCAAAGACCTCATACCATACGGCGATACCGATATAAAACAGATTACCGTAAAGAAAGACGGCAGAATTACTTATGACATAACATACGATACTGAAAATTCTGCATGGTCACTGTCGGAAGAATATTCCGAACTGCCTTTTGACCAGACTGCTGTTTCCTCTATGCTTACGACGCTTACACGTCTTGAAGCTGACCAGTTACTTGAAGAATACCTCGAAGATATGACTAAATACGGTTTCGACAAGCCCACCGCCGAAGTGACTATCAAAGGCATTGACGGTACAGAAAAAAATTTCCTTATCGGCGGACAAACTGACAATAATCAGACTTATCTTTATGTTCTTATGAAAGACTCCAATCAGGTGGCAAGATATTACACGTCAGACCTTAATTTCATAAACTACAGACCTCTTGACTTCCTGCCGGATTCAATTGCAAGTGCCGGAATATATAATATAAACGGTTTTGATTTCATTTTCGGTGATATACAGGATTCCTTCACACTCAACATGACAGACAGATTACTTGAAATGAACGATAAACCGGTTGATATGGAAAATTCTGAAATATATACCTGTTTCCAGAATTTCTATAATTCATTCACAACGCTCATATTCACCGATACCGACATTGAAGCTACTCCCGACAATTCAGACCCTGTACTTACTGCAATATACCATTTCGACGACATAGACGACATAAAAATTGATTTTGTAGATGCCGGTAACGATAAATGTTACATTTTCAAGAATGATATTTACAGTGGCGGTATAGTCGACATGGGACGTCTGACCGGTAAAAATTCCGCACAGTCTTTCTACAGTTCATTCTGCGAACGTGCCGGAATAGTACGGACAGTAAAAAACAATCCGCTTACGGAAGAAGAATAATATAAAAAATACTCCCCTGCTCACCGGCGGGGGAATATGTTATATTATACTTGATTTTTCCGGAAAAATATGCTATAATAAATGGAGGATTTTATTATGCCTGACAAGAATTTCAATGAATATTATATAGAAAATCTTAAAATACACATTGCCGTGAACATACCGGAAAATCCGGTAGCTACAGTACAGATTATTCACGGTATGAGCGAACACAAAGAACGTTATTACGATTTCATGAAATTCTTAGGCGAAAAAGGTTTTATAACACTGACCGCCGATAACATAGGTCACGGAAAAAGCGTACACCCACCACACGATTTAGGCTATATACATGATATATCCCCTGACGGTCTTTTAATACGTACCGCCGGATATATCAATAAAATGCTTGCTGTCAAATATCCGTCAGTACCGCATTTCATGATAGGTCATAGTATGGGTTCGCTTATAGCAAGATGTTGTATGCAGTATAACAATACTGACGGTGTTATTTTAATCGGTACGCCGTGTTACAGCAGACTTGCACCGTTTGCAGACCTGCTCACTTCTGAACTCGAAAAGAAACTTTCACCGGATTACCGGAGTGATATTATAAGTGAATGGTCTGAAAAGTTTCTTAACAGAAATTTTGAAGATATGTCGCATTCATGGATTTGCACTAATCCGGAAGTAGTTATGGCGTTCAATAATGACCCTTTATGTAATTTTACCTATACATTAAGTGGTTATCAGGCACTCACCGGACTTATGAAACGTGCCTATTCACCGGAAACAACTACTAATCCCGATTTGCCGGTAAGATTCATTTCAGGTAAAGATGACCCATGTATGTTATCGGAAGAAAAATTCTTTGAGGCTATAAAATCCCTTGAAAATGCCGGTTACAGAAATATAACCCATAAACTTTTTATCGGCATGAGACACGAAATTCTCAACGAAACAGATAAAATTCAGGTCTGGAACGACATAGCAGACCATCTTACATCATGGACAGAAAGGAAATTTTAAACAATGGATATTAACAAAACTCTTGCACAGGAATTTAATCTAAGACAGGAACAAGTTGACAATACTGTACAGCTTATCGACGACGACAAGACTATTCCGTTTATCGCACGTTACCGTAAAGAACTTACAGGCTCTCTCGATGACCAGTTACTCCGTGAATTACATGACCGTCTCATGTATCTCCGCAACCTCGAAAAACGCAAGGAAGAAATTTTCAACTCCATAACGGAGCAGGAAAAAATGACCCCTGAAATAGAATACGCTATCAGTAACGCCACTACACTCGTTGAAGTGGAAGATATATACAGACCTTTCAAGCCTAAACGTCGTACTCGTGCCGGTATAGCCCGTGAAAACGGTCTCGAACCGCTTGCACTAATCATAATCGGACAGAATCCCGATACAGACCCTGAAACCGAATCACTTAAATATGTCAGCGAAGAAAAAAACGTACCCGATACCAAAACCGCTTTACAAGGTGCTATGGACATAATCGCTGAAAATATATCCGACGACGCCGATATAAGAAAAAAACTCCGTACACTTATCGGCGAAAACGGTGAAATAACTTCCAAAGCATCAGACCCTGAAAAAGAAAGCGTATACATGGATTACTATGAGTATAAAGAACCTGTTTCAAAAGTAGCTAATCACCGTGTACTCGCCTTAGACCGTGGCGAAAAAGAAAATTTCCTGAAAGTTTCCGTACACATGGACGAATCAACTGCAACAGGTATAATTATAAACAAGTACGTCAAAAATAACTCCCTGTGCGGTGAGATAGTAAAATCAGCCTGTGAGGACAGTTACAAAAGACTTATTTTTCCGTCGGTGGAACGTGAAATACGTTCGGCAATGACTTCAAAAGCCAGTGAAGAATCTATAAAAGTATTCGCTTCAAATTTAAGACAGTTATTATTACAGGCTCCGCTGAAAAACAATGTAATATTAGGTCTTGACCCTGGTTTCAGGACAGGTTGTAAAGTAGCCGTTATAGACCATACTGGAAAAGTACTCGATACCGGCGTTATATATCCTACGGCAAGTTCCAAACAGAATGTAGCCAAATCCGCCGAAACTATAAAATCGCTCATAAACAAACATAACGTTACAATAATTTCTATCGGAAACGGTACAGCTTCACGAGAGACTGAAAATTTTGTCGTCGACTTACTCAAAGAAATCCCACAGAAAATAAGCTATATGGTAGTAAGTGAAGCCGGTGCGTCAGTATATTCGGCCTCAAAACTCGGTGCGGAAGAGTTTCCGGAATATGACGTTTCCTTAAGAAGTGCCGTATCTATTGCACGTCGTTTACAAGACCCACTCGCTGAACTCGTCAAGATTGAACCGAAAGCCATAGGAGTAGGACAGTATCAGCACGATATGCCACAGGCTCGTATGAACGAAGCACTTTCCGGAGTAGTAGAAGATTGTGTAAACATGGTAGGCGTTGACCTAAATACAGCATCATATTCACTGCTGTCATACGTCTCCGGAATAAATTCAGCAGTAGCGAAAAATATAGTCGCCTACCGTGAGGAAAACGGCAGTTTCACAGACCGCAAGGAATTAATGAAAGTCTCGAAACTCGGCAAAAAAGCCTTTGAACAGTGTGCCGGATTCTTAAGAGTACGTGACGGAAAAAATCCGCTTGACAATACAGGCGTACACCCCGAAAGCTATTCCGCAACTACTTCACTCCTTACCGAATGTGGCTTCACTCTTGACGACGTCAAAAACGGTGGTATTCCGGAAATATCCGAAAAAGCCGGAAATATCGGACTTGAAAACATAAGTACAAAATTAGGCATAGGCGTACCTACTCTTACAGACATTATCGGCGAACTTAAAAAACCTGGCAGAGATTTACGTGACGAACTCCCACCACCTTTATTAAGAAGCGGTGACATCATGGAAGTAAAAGACCTTAAAGCCGGTATGGAACTTGTAGGAACTGTCAGGAATATTATTGACTTCGGTGCATTTGTCGATATAGGCGTACATACTGATGGTCTCGTACATATTTCGCAGATTTGCAAAAGACATATAAGACATCCCCTTGAAGTCGTGAAAGTCGGGGAAGTTGTAAAAGTACGTGTACTTGAAGTCGACGTAAAAAGAAACAGAATTTCCCTGACCATGATAACCGACGATTTAATCAAACTCGACGACTTAAAAGCCGGTATGGAATTTGACGGCATTGTTGATAGTTTTTCAAATTTCGGGGCATTCATTGACATAGGTGCGGAAATCAACGGATTTGTACATATTTCACAGATTTCACAGAAACATATAAATCACCCGTCGGAAGTCCTTAAAACCGGCGACAATGTAAAAGTACGTGTAATTGAAGTCAAGCCGGATAAGAAAAGAATTTCCCTCACTATGAAAACAGGTAATAATCCGGATAATCCGAAACCGTCCAGAAAACACAACAGAAAAACTCCGGAAAGAAACGTTATAAGCAATATAAGAAACAGCAGTTTCAGGATAAAAAAGAAGTAAAAAAACGGACGGTTAAACCGTCCGTTCTGAAAGTTTTCAGGTTGTAAACTTTACCCCTGGTATATCTGACATACTATGTGCTGAACTGTCACTGTCTCTTGAAAGTTTAACCTCGTACTGTGATGCAAGAAGTATAAAAGGATTATCAAAATATTTTTCACTGTATTCGCTTATGACTTTATCGAACTGTCCGGAACGTCTAAGCAGGTCAGCCCTTAATAACATCATGTCGTCACTGTCAAGAAACGTACTGTTTTCCATTATGCTTATAGCCTCGTTACGACATTCCGAAGCCGTTTCAGTATTTTCTGTATCGTCGGCAACCCATGCACCATACAGATACGATTTCACGGATTCAGCATAATCACGGTTTCGGAGACATACAAGAGCTTTACGGACAAATCTTGAAACAAGTACGTTATCAGTTTTCAGACCGCCCAGTGTAGTATATTCCCTGCTCTTAAGGTAACGTCTGTCTGTATCAAGCGGAGTTTCAAGTGTACCGTTACAATACTTACACTCCGGACACTCCATTACCCAGTATTCCATAGTATTACGATGTTCGCCGGTAGGTCTTAAATCCATTTCCTGTATATCTCCGGACTGTATTTCCGTTATTACAGTATGTGCGGATTCCGTACCGCATACACTGCATACAACCTTTTTTATTTCAGTTTTCATAAAAAAACGTTCCTTTCATTTTATAATAAGCTGATTATATCATAATTATAAATTATTGTCAACAGAAATTTTTTTCGTAAACTGTTTACAAATACGCTGAAATATGATATTATATTAAAAGCAGTGTTTTTATAGAGGAGGAAAAAATGTTTAATGATAATAAAAAAATAAAGACTATCGCCATTATTGAAGCTGTCCTGATAGTTATACTGGCTGTTCCGCTTGTATGGTATACACTGGTACATAACAGGACAGGCAGTACCATACCTACCATAACCAAAGAGCAGGCTTACAGTACAGGAATCGCCTACCAACCGGAAACACAATCCGCTGAAACTGTCACGGATAATATTATCAACAGTGAAATGCTGTCCGAAGATATTACTACTACAACATCATTCACTACTACCACTACTACAACTACTACTGTACCACTCACAACAACAATGTCAAAAGAAGGCTATGCTTTTCACGAAGAAATGACAGGGCTTCCGGCTGACGAAAAAGAAGTAGAAATTGACGGTATAGACGTTTCTGAATTTCAGGGTTACATAGACTGGAAACAGGTAAAGGATTCCGGTATTGATTTTGCTTTCATAAGAGTAGGTTGCCGGACTTATGCCGACGGCGGTATTATATATGACAGCAGATTCAAAGAAAATCTCTACTCCGCTGACCGTGCCGGTGTTCATACAGGTGTATACTTCTTTTCACAGGCACTTACAGTTGAGGAAGCTATTAAAGAAGCTGACGCTGTCATTGAATGTATAAAACCGTTCAATATAACGTATCCGGTTGTATTCGACTGGGAAATTATCTATGAAGACTATGCCCGTACAGATGATATTTCTACTGATTCCCTCACAGACTGTTGTATAGCTTTCTGCGAACGTATAAAGGAAGCCGGTTATACACCTATGATTTATCAGAATACAAGTACATTACTTTACAAACTTGATTTGTCGAGAATACAGCAGTACGATTTATGGCTTGCGGAGTACATTGAGGACGAGGAAGACGAACCGACTTACTACCACGATTTCAAGATATGGCAGTACGCCAGCGACGGAAAAATACCAGGAATCTCAACAGATGTTGATTTGAATATCAGTTTCAAGGATTACAGCAAATAATATTAAAAACCTTGCTTTTTTTATAAAAGCAAGGTCTTTTTTTGCGTTTTGCGTGTGAAATTATTCCGTTGTAGTATCTGTAGTAGTAGTTTTTTCGTGCATGGATTCAATCATGTAACCGTTGCCGTTTTTCGAGAGTACGTATTCAGCGGTCTTTGAAACAGTATCTTCTATCCATTCGGGGTGCTGTTCTATGTAGTTCACTTCAACGATATATTTTCCGCTTTTTTTCGATACGGAAGTAACTTCCGGCGAATACGTCACATTATGCGGACTTACTTCAACGGTATAGGAGTTTGCCTCATCATTGTAGTAGAATTTTGAATCAGATGTAAGTATAGTACTGTGTGTAAGTTCCGGAATATCCTCGCCGAAAATTTCAGTTGCATATTTTTCAATATCCTCTGCCGGTATGATTGCCATATCGTCGACACGTTGCGGATATGCCGAAAGTTTTTCGTTGTCTATTATGACTGACCATACAGCCGTACTTAATATCTGACTTACTGGCAATTCCGACGGATTTTCAAATGAATTTATATCCGTGATTACTGCCGGATATATTGCTTTTCTGTACTTATCGTCAGAAGAAGTTTTTCCGCTTACACATGACCTTATACCGATTATCAGGACTAATGCCAGAAAAGTAGCACACAACATTTTTATGAAAGTATAATCTTCTTTCGGTGCTGGTACTCTTTCTATTGTTACTTCTTTCGGAGTTCTGACAGTTTCAGTTTTTTCAGGTTCTTTCGGTTTTTCGAGTTCTTCCGGTTTGGATTCAGCGACGGTTTCTGATTTTTCAGTTGATTTTTCCGGTTTTAATTCCGTTTTTTTGTTATCGGCGGAATTATTTTTCTGTTGAGACTTGTTTTTATTTTTGTTTTTCTTTTTACGGTTACTGTTGTTACTGTTATTATTTTCAGGTTTTTTTACCTGCTCCGGAGATGTTTTTTCTGTTTCTTTTACTTCTTCTGCTTCTTCTTTTTTTACAGTTTCTTCGGGTTTATCTGTCGGGAGTTCGTCGTTTATTTCCGCAAGTACTTCGCTTATATTTTCGAGAGTAGCTTTAGTATCTTCTTTTTCTTCCGGAATATCTTCGGATTTATTTTCCGTTTCTTCGTCTGCATCGTCGTCAGCGGAAGCGTACATCATATCTTTTACGCTCTCAAAAAAACCTTTTCTTTCTGGTTTTTTGTTTTCCGGCTTTTTGTTTTTTGGTGTTGGTTTATCCGATTTTTTACTTTCAGTTTTTTTTGTATCGGATTTTTTTAACGGTTTTTCTTCGGGTTTCTTATCGGATTTTTCTTTATTTTCAGACGGTTTTGCGGAAGTGTTTACCGGTTTCAGAGGTTTAAGTTTCTTAATAGGTTTAGGATTATTCTGTGTTTTAATTTCGTCCTGAATTTTATTCATACGTCAACCCCCTTAACGTATCTGTCCGTTACCATTAATAAGATACTTTACTGTAGTAAGTTCCGTAAGACCCATAGGACCTCTTGCGTGTAGTTTCTGTGTGGATATGCCTATCTCCGCACCGAAACCAAATTCACCACCGTCAGTGAATCTCGTCGAGGCGTTGACGTATACTGCGGAAGCGTCAATTTCTTTCTGAAATTTTTCGGCATTTTCAAGCGATTTCGTAACGATACATTCTGAATGATGTGTACCGTATTTTCTTATATGTGCTATTGCCTCGTCGACGTTCTCTACAACCTTTACAGAAATAACATAGTCAAGAAATTCTGTAGCATATTCTTTATCGGTAGCCTTTTCTATACCGTCGCCGAGTATTTCAATAGTTCTGTCGCAACCGTATATTTTAACGTCGTGTGCCTTGAAACGTTCCGCAATCATAGGCAGGAATTTTTCCGCACAGTCCTTGTGTACCAAAAGACTTTCTATGGCGTTACATACTGACGGACGCTGTGTTTTTCCGTTATCGGCTATATCGACAGCCATCTCCAAATCCGCCGAAGCGTCGACATATACATGACAGTTTCCTGTACCGGTCTCGATTACCGGTACTGTAGCATTATTCACGACTGCCTGAATAAGTCCGGCACTTCCACGAGGTATTAACACATCAAGGTATTTGTTTAACTTCATGAGTTCGTTAGTGGTCTCACGGGATGTATTTTCCACAACCTGTATTATATCCGCCGGAAGTCCGGTATCTTCGAGAGCCTTACGCATTATCGCTCCGAGACATTTATTTGAGTTTATAGCTTCCTTACCGCCTTTCAGAATTACGGCGTTACCGGCTTTCAGACACAGTGTAGCGGCGTCTACTGTGACATTCGGTCTTGATTCAAAAATTATCCCGATTACTCCTAATGGTACTCTTGTTTTGGTTATTCGCAGACCGTTCGGACGTACAAAACCGTCGATAATCTGACCTATCGGGTCATTGAGGGAGATTATTTCCCTGACACCCTGTGCCATACCGGCTATACGTTTTTCGTCGAGTTTTAACCTGTCCTGCATTGCTTCTGACATACCGTTTTCCTTGGCGTTCTGTAAGTCCTTGGCGTTTTCGGCAATTATCAGACCGGCATTTTCAGTAAGTGCCTTTGCGATTGCGGAAAGTGCCTTGTTTTTGAGTGCTGTGGGTGCAGAAGATATTTTCGGTTCTGCATTTCTGGCGTTAATGCCGAGTGTTTCTGTGTAATTCATAAATATCACCTCATAAAAAATTTTTATCTGACTATACTTAGTTCTGCAATATATGTACTGTCTCTTTGTCGCAGAAAATAGATATATACTGTATCGTTCTGCCACGTATAATTATACGATACCGCTTCTTTTAAACGGTCATCGAATGACGGTTCTGAAATATCAGTACTTTTTACGTTATTCTGTAAAAAATCGGTATAACTGTTTATCTGATTTATGTCAAGAACATAGTCGAAACTAAGCCAACTGGATTCCCTGTACTCTTTTAAATGTATATCGTCCGTGACCTCTATTCCGAACAGTTCTTCCATTTCGGCGATACGTTTCTTGCCGAAAAAATGATAATTTGTATCAAATACTGAAAAGCCCTCAATAAGAAAATCAATAATAAACATTCCGACGATTAAAGCGACAAAAACAGCGACTACATCAAGCAATAATTTGATTTTTTCTTTTTTCTTATTCATATCAATCAAGCCTTGAAAAAAGTACCTAATTCCTTATCCTCGAATAAGTCGTAAAGTAAATCGGGGTTCTTGCCGTTCATGATAACCATATCTATACCGGCATTTGACGCTATCTTACCGGCGTTTATTTTCGTCGACATTCCGCCAGTACCTAAACTTGTACCTGCTCCGCCTGCAACTCTTTCTATTTCCGGAGTTATCTTCTCGACGTATGTTATCGGTCTGGCGTCTGGATTTGTACGTGGGTCATCGTCGTAAAGGGAATCAATATCCGAAAGTATCAGTAATAAATCAGCCTCCGCAAGTTCCGCAACCAGTGCCGACAGCGAATCATTTTCACCTATTTCAAGCTCCAGTTCGTCAATGGCGATAGTGTCGTTTTCGTTGACTATCGGTATAACTCCCATACTTATGAGTGTCTCGACGGTATTCCGGAAGTTATTACAGTGATTAGGATTGCTTATAATGGTCTTCGTCAACAGAATCTGTCCTACCGTCACGCTGTATTTTTCAAACATATCGTCATAGATGTGCATTAACTCGCACTGTCCTACAGAGGCTACAGCCTGTTTCATACGAGTGTCTTTAGGTCTGCCGGATAATCCGAGTTTACCTGCTCCGAGACCTACCGCACCCGACGATACTATTATAATTTCACGTCCGGAGTTATGCAAATCAGATATTACACGTACAAGGTTATTCATGCGACGGATATTTAATTTACCTGTCTTGTGTGCGAGTGTTGAAGTACCGAGTTTTATAACTATTCTCTTTTTTTCAGAAATATTCCTCATAATTATCTTTCCTTTTAATTTACTTTGTTTGTAGGCTTACCGTTTAACCAGTTTCGTATATTATCGCATACTATATTTACTAATCGGCTTCTTGTCTCGAGAGATGCCCACGACGTATGCGGTGTGATGATACAGTTCGGGACGTTTTTCAATGGCGTATCCGGTGACATTGGTTCTTTTTCGAGTACATCGAGATACGCACCGGCTATACTCTTATTATTAAGAGCGTCTGCTAAATCTTTTTCAACGACTACCCCACCACGAGATGTATTAATAAGTACAGCCGATTTCTTCATATGTGAAAGCAGTTCAGAATTTATAATACCTTTGGTCTTGTCGGTCAGCGGACAGTGAAATGTAATAAAATCAGCTTTTTCCACAGCGGATATTATATCAGTGACTTCATACGGACAGCCCACAGGTTGAGTACGTGTGCTTATTACGACATTCATTCCGAAAGCCATAGCAATTTCGGCTACTTTCTTTCCTATTGAACCGTATCCGATTACTGACAGTGTTTTTCCTGTAAGTTCCGTCATAGGTATCGGAAAATACGAAAACGACGGAAATTTTTCCCATTCACCGTTTTTTACGGCAATGTCATAATCTCTTATGCGGTTAGACCAGTCAAGAATATACGCAAAAGTCTGTTGTGCTACGGCGTTGGTGGAGTATGAACCGGCATTGCATACTGTTATACCCTTTTCTGTGGCGTATGGTATATCAATATTGTTGTAACCGGTTGCAAAAAGTCCTATATACTTTATATTACTACATCTGTCCAGTACGTCCCTTGTAATCATGACTTTATTGCACAGGACTATTTCAGAATCTCCGATATTTTCGGCGATCTGTTCCGGAGACGTAAGCGGAATTATTTTCACTTCTCCGAGTTCTTCGAGGGGTGCTGTTGAAATATCACCACTTATATTTACGGTGTACCAGTCAAGTACGGCTATTTTCATGATTGTTCCTCCTCTGAATCGGTGGGTGTTTCTGCCGGAGTTTCAGCAGGTTTTTTCTTACTGCATATCAAGGAACTTACAAAAGCCGATAAAAGCAGTACAGCTTCAACTATTCCCATGATATAGAAAAGTGTCTTTCCGTTGGAATATCCTATCAGCAATGAAAGCGGTATTGCAACAGCCATAATAATCTGATACGGTTGCTTTTCTTTCACGAATCTGAATACAAAAAATGCAGTTGCAATAATACAGAAAACTACATACAGTCCCATAGGGAACGGAAAAAGCGTCGGCTGTGAGACTTCAGTGGACTGTGCCATTGTAAAAAATACGTTGGAAATATTCATAAAAATTTACCCTCCTGTACTGTCTTTTTACGGCGGACAGTCTCGCCGGATTTGTTTAAAAAAACGTCTGCTTTTAAAGTATAACACAGTTTACAGAAAAATTCAACTGCTTTTTGAAAAAAGATTCCCATATGATGTCAATATCATGATTCCTGACGAAAATTTACGGAAACATAAGAAAAATAATGATAAATTATAAAAAATCCGGAAAAATCTGTTTTTCCGTCAGAAGATAAGACTTGCAGTTCATATGAACTTATGATATAATCATATCATCACAGGAAAGGAGATTAAGAACTTGAAAAGATATATCCCAGGGACTACTCTTAAATTCAGCGAACAGGCTCGTGAAGAGGCATTTTCCATAATATCGCCGGTACTCGAGGCAACAGGCGGACTTACATTATCGCAGTTATGTAAACTTACAGGGCTTACAGGCTCTACTATCCAGAACTGGATAAAGCGTGGATGGGTTGCCGGTACACAGGGCAAGAAATACTCACGGAAACAGGTACAGAGAATTTTACTCATAAATATGTTGCGTAACTCCATGAAACTCGAAGACATAGCACGTCTTATGGAGTACGTAAACGGCGACGTCGAGGACACTTCCGACGACATCATTGACGATGATGTATGGTATAATATCCTGTGCCGGATTATCTTCACGGCAGAAGACGAGGGTGCTTTCGATGCCGGTACGGTAAAGAAACTTATTTCACGTGAATTAAGTCAGTGTACCCATGAAATACATATCCGTTCTGACGAGTACAAACTACATAACGCAATGTTCATAATGGTAATGGGCTACAGAAGTTCATGTCTTAAGAACGAAATGGAAAAAGTTCTTGACGTGGTACTTACTGAAATGAACGGTACAAACAATAAGGAGTGATTTTTTTATGGCAAGAATACATGAAATAAATATAGACGGTTCTGTAAAAAGAAATTTCAAAGGTTTTAAATGGGTTGTTACGGCTATAGTGGTACTGGCTGTAGCAGGTGCATCACTGACCATAGTTCCGGCAGGAAATACCGGTGTAGTACTGACTATGGGTAAAGTTTCGTCGACTTCTTTTCAGGAGGGTGCGCATTTCAAGATACCGTTTGTGCAGTCGGTGGAAAATATGTCCAATAAGATTCAGGTATACGAAACACCAGCTTCAGCGGTATCGAAAGACTTACAGACAGTAAGCAGTACATTAGCAGTAAACTACAGGCTTATTTCCGACAAATCGCCGGATATGTATCAGAATGTAGGTGTTGACTATCAGACAATTCTTATAACTCCGGTAGTACAGGAGTGTTTCAAGTCTGCAACAGCCAACTATACCGCTGAACAGCTTATTACGGAACGTCAGACAGTTGCAGATGACGTAAAATCCGCCCTTGAATCAAAACTGAACGGTTACGGAATCTACATAGAAAAATTCAATATAGTAAATTTTGACTTCTCCGAGGAGTTCAATAACGCTATCGAAGCCAAACAGGTTGCCGAACAAAACCTCTTAAAAACAAAGACAGAACAGGAGCAGGCTATTGTTATCGCAAACGCCGAAGCTGAAAAGAAAGTCATTTCCGCAAAGGCAGAAGCAGAAGCTATCATGGCAGAAGCTCAGGCTAATGCCGACGCTAATGAACTTCTTGAAAAATCCCTCACGCCTAAGGTTATAGCCTATCAGCAGATTCAGAAATGGAACGGTGTACTTCCTAAAGTTACCGGTAGTGATAATGGTATGCTGGTAAACATTGACCTTGATGACATTCAGAAATCTTCACCGGACTATAACTATATTGAACCGGAGTACATCCCTGAAAATGATACTCTTAATTAATAATTTATAATTGTGATTTACCGTATTTCAGGAAAACCGGTTTACCGTCTTCCGAAACGTAAGAAAATGCAGAAATACCTGAAAATTACCGGAAATTCAAAAAGTTTGTCACAAGATACTTTTATACAATTCTTAATTATATTAAAAAACCGGACGTCATAAGAAAACGTCCGGAAATTTTTTTGTGTTATACTGTGAAACCTTGTTGCCTGAAATTGTCTATCACGTCGCCGAGGATTTCTGCATTAGTCGATGATACAGAGTGCAAAAGCAGTATTTCACCACCGTGTGCGGAATCTGTAAGTTTCTGAACTGCCATATCCGGCGAGGGTTGACTGTCTGTTTTCCAGTCCACGTATGCGAAACTCCAGAATAAAGTTTTATAACCGCATTTCTGAACGGTTTCAAGAGCCTGTTCGGAATATTCACCGCACGGACACCTGAAATACTGCATTTCATAGCCGTAATTGTTGAGTACATAGTTATGCAGTGACATTATTTCCTCTTCCGCCTGTTTTTTGGATAAAGTCGGTAAACTTGCGTGTTTCATACCGTGATTGCCTAATACGTGACCTTCTTCAATCATACGTTTTACAAGTGCTGTTTCTTTTTTAGCGTAGTCGCCTGTGAGGAAGAATATTGCCTTGACGTTTTTTTCTTTCAGCGTATCGAGAATTTTTTCCGTATAACCGTTTTCGTAACCTTGGTCAAAAGTTATAATAATCCGGTTTTCGTCACCGGAGATTGCCGAAGCACCATAATCGCAGAATCTGTCATTGAATGCGAGTGCATCAGTAGGACGGTTTTTACTGTCTGTAGCCGTGCCTTGTCCGTAACCTATTTTGGTATTGTCAATGGCATATACCGAAGTACACGGAACAAGTCCGGCTGTCATGACCGCCATAGCAGGAAATAGTTTTTTTAACATAGTCCGATTTCTTTCTGAAAATTTGCGGATTACCTCCGCAGAATTATTATAACCGTATAAGAAAACAATATTAAAAGTAAAAATATCCATGAAAAATCATTGCATAGTGTATTCTTTTATGATACAATATAATAAAAATATAAAGGAGCGTTAAAAAATGAAATTAAGTCTTAAAAAGAAAGAAAAAGTTAAAATAAATGACAAAAAGATTAAATTAAAGAAAAAGAAACCACATATCGAAACTGACGGCTTAGGCTGGGACATACTGGGGCTTATAATTGATATACTTGAAATTATATTCGACTGACTGAAAAACAACAGCTTATCTTAAATTAATTCTTAATTAAAAACGACAGCTTGCGGTGCTGTCGTATTTTCGGGAAAGAAATTCACGTCTTCCCACGGATATTTACTGCACCTGTGCGTGCATATCCGTAAAGGTTTATGAATTGAGATAAGAACTTACAAGCACGTTAAGTAATTCGTCACGGTCAATGTGTCTTATAAGATTGCGTGCATTGTTGTAAGTGGTTATGTAGGTAGGGTCTTCGGAAAGGATATAGCCGACTATCTGGCTTATAGGGTTATAGCCTTTCTGTGTAAGTGCGTCATAGATGATAGTGAGATTTTTTTTCAGTTCTTTTTCCTTGTCTTCAGTAACGGAAAAAGTCATGGTTTTATCGTTCATAAAAAAGCCTCCTGACAGTTTGGAATAAATTCCGGCATACACTCCGGAAGTAAGGGATTCAATACGTTTCAGACACGGAATAAAATTTTTCCGGCAACGTTCGGAAAATACTTTTTAGTGTTCTGAAGAGCGTTATAAAAATATCCCGTTATATTATACAACATTTTATGGGATATTGCAAGTATGTATCTGAAATTTCCTGCGGTAACGACAAATTTTGTATATTATGCATGATATGTAACGTCCGGAGAGTTCCGGACATTAAGAAAATCAGTTGCAGTTACAACAGCCGGTTCTCTTGACGAAGGAATTACAGTCGGTACATTCCGGAACAGTAGGGTTTTCCTCGTGTGTTCCTACACAGATACAGCCCAGTGAACAGTAATTTTCTGTCACCATATTATGCTGACATTGTGATACCGTACATTTGATGTGGTCATTTTTCTTTTTGTTATCCATGTTAAAACTCCTTTATGATAAATTATCCGGCTTTCATAAGCCATTAATATTATATCACAGGAAATCATGAAATATTCAGAATAAAAAAATTTTATTTATATGGTTCGAGAATAGCCGAGGAACATTTTTCCACTATCTTAAGTACCGTTTCAACGCCGTTGTCGCAGTATTTCAGATATGTATAATATCCGCCGTAGATAGTGTAAGTCACGGTCATTTTTCTTTCAAGGTCAGGATTGTATTCCGGATAAGATTTCCGGATAAATTCTATTATACCAGATTCAAACAAATCAATGAAACGTCCGCTTCTGTTGCCCTCGAAGAGAATTTTAATAAGCGGTTCATTGGCGAAAATGGCGGTAACAAGTTCCCTGATAAAAAGTTTGTTGTCATTGAAGATAGCGTCGGGGTGTTCGATATTGGTCAGTGCCGACTGAATGACATCTTTTTCAAGAGTTTCAGTAAGTTCATAAATATCGTGATAGTGCAGATAGAAAGTTGCCTTGTTAATCTGTGCTATTTCGGCAATTTCCCTGATAGTTATTTTTTCAATCGGTCTGTGCGAACGTAAGTTCAGAAACGCATTTATAATATTGCGTTTGGTTTTTTCTACCCGTAAGTCCATAAGTATTCCTCCCTTAATAGATAATTTTAGACTACTGTCTATTATGCGACTGTTATCAAAAAATGATTATTGAAATTTCCGTAACTACACCATATAATTATATTATACCCGAAAAGTCAGAAAATGTCAATCAGAAACGGAGGATTTTTAAATGGATATTTACGGATTTTACAAGGGAGAAGTTTTCAACGCCTATGAATATCTTGGCGTACATTATTCCAAAAAAGGAAATATTTTCCGGACTTATGCCCCTAACGCCTCGAAAGTCTCACTCATAGGAGATTTCAGTGAATGGAAAGATATTCCCATGGAGAGAATCGAAGACGGCAGATTTTTTGAAATAACCTGTCCGGAAGCCAAAGAGGGTATGCGTTACAAGTACCGCATCTATGATAAAAAGGGTAATTTCATAGACCATTGTGACCCATACGGTTACTCTATGGAAGTAAGACCTGGGACGTGTTCAGTAATAAGGCGTATCGACAATTATAAATTCCATGATACAAAATGGTTAAGTAAGCGTACTGACTGTAAGGACAAGCCGGTAAATATCTATGAAGTACATTTAGGCTCATGGAAACGTAAACCGGAAAATCAGCGTGTTGACGACGACGAAAACGGTTGGTATAACTATTCTGAAATCGCCGATATGCTGATAGATTACGTCCTTGAATACGGCTATAATTTTATCGAATTAATGCCTGTCAGCGAACATCCCAGTGACGAATCATGGGGGTATCAGATAACAGGATTCTTTGCACCGTCGTCAAGATACGGTACGCCTAAACAGTTAATGGAATTTGTAGATAAATGTCATAAAAAGGGTATCGGCGTAATAGTGGACTTTGTACCGGTACATTTTGCCGTTGACCACTATGCACTTACGGAATACGACGGAACACATCTCTATGAATTTCCGGATAATGACATGGGTTATAACGAGTGGGGTAGTCGTAACTTCATGCACTCAAAGGGCGAAGTGAGAAGTTTTTTACAGTCTTGTGCGAACTACTGGTTAGAAATGTATCATTTTGACGGTCTCCGCATGGACGCTATCAGAAATATAATCTACTGGCAAGGTAATGAACACCGTGGCGAAAACCGGACAGCTATAGAATTTCTGAAAAATATGAATACCGGTCTGAAACTAAGACACCCTACGGCTATACTATCGGCGGAAGATTCGTCGGCGTATCCGTGTGTGACTAAACCTGTCAGTGAGGGCGGTTTGGGATTCGACTATAAATGGTGTCTGGGCTGGATGCACGATTCACTTGAATATATGCAGTGTTCGCCTATGTATCGTACAAATGACTATCATAAAATGACTTTCTGTATGTTATACTTCTATAACGAAAGATTTATACTACCGCTGTCACATGACGAAGTTGTACACGGTAAGGCTACAATAACTCAGAAAATGAACGGCGATTACGATGACAAATTCCCGCAGTCGAGAGCGTTCTATATGTTCATGATGTCGCACCCTGGTAAGAAACTGAACTTCATGGGCAACGAGATAGGACAGTTACGAGAGTGGGACGAAAAACGTGAACAGGATTGGGATATGCTGAAATATCCGGTACACGATTCTTTTCACGAGTACATGAAGACTTTAAATAAAATATATCTGAAATATAACGCCCTGCATTACGATTATGACCCGACAAACTTCATGTGGGAAGACTGCAATTCACCTGACCGTTGCGTGTATGCTATAAGGCGTAAGAGTGCCGACGGTGATATACTTACAGTAATAAACTTTTCAGACTGGTATCAGACAAACTATACTGTGACAGTTGGTGAGGACTATAACATAGAACTTCTTCTCGATTCCGATAATCAGATTTACAGCGGAGACACTCCCGACGGCAAAACGGAATTTATTTACATACAGGATAAAATTAACATGAATATTCCGGCGTACAGCGGAAGAATGTTCCTGCTCCGGAAAAAGAAGAAATAATTTTATTTATAACCATATATTGTAAATATATTATTTTCTTTTTCGTATGGAATATTATATTTTTCAAGAATATTTATTAATTCTTTGGTTGCGTCAATAACTTCAGGAGATATTAAAGCTCCACGATGTTTAAGAATTACTGGTTTTATTTTTATCCATTCAATTAAGGAATAATCGTACAGTAAAAAAGGTTCATACCACTCACCGTAACAGTAAATATCTTTGTTTATGTCATAACCTGTTGAATGGTCAATATCAATATATTTTATATCATACGGCGGTGGGAACGGCATATCATAAAACATGGAATATCTTAATTCTTCCCATTTTGTATCATTCATATAACTACATAAATTTCTTTGTCTGATTATATTGAAAACTTTTCTTTTTAAACTATCAGTCATTATATTACCTCCTCAATCAGCTATTCAAAATGTTTCTGTTACTAAACTGTACCATTCCGAATTTTTTATTTCGTCCGGAAACGCTGTTCTTGCAATTGCTTTTTCGCCTGATTTCAAGAATATTCTGTGACCGTTTCTATTGTTAATGTAATCGCTTACCGTATCAAATTCCAGTTCACATTCTTCGCATATGACGGAACATTTCCCTGACAGAAAATTATAAATAATTTCCATTCGTCCGTAACTTCTGCATACCGGACAATCTCCCACATGATATACCTGCTCCATTATATTACCTCCTCAGATACAGATTTAAATAATAATATATCCCCACACGACTATAAAAAATATCTCCGTCAGAACCGAAAATATAACAACAGGGAGTTTCTTTTCAAGTTTTTTTATTTTCCTTATCCTATATGCAACAATAAAAATCATAATCACAGCGGAAACAATTCCGACAATAACGCTTATCCACATTTCCGACAAGTCTACATAATGGAGTTTTTCACCATGGTCATCGGGGTCATTATGGTATGTAAGATATTCGTTTAATGAAAAAATAAAACTTCCGATATTCAGTAATGCCAACGCTCCGAAAAATCCGGAAACAAGCGTAGAAAGATATGCATAAGTTTTAAACTCTGTTTCTTTTATTTCTTTTTCCGTGATTTTCATATATTCAAATCCTTTTCACTCCTCAATCAGCTTTACAGAAATATCCCTGCACCATACGTCAAAAGAAATATCCTGTTCAAAACTTGTAAATTCATAATGCCTGTAATCATAAGATTCATGATATACTATTTCCAAACCACTCCAGAAACCATTAAGTATATCGAAACTCATTTCACCGACACAATCAATTAATCGGACATTTATTTTGTATTTATGTTCATCGTCTGTCAGAATCATTTCTATACAGTCCACATAATCGAACTCTTTTTCATAGTCAAACTCTTTCCCATAGTTAAGACTTATAATATTTCCGAAATGATACCAGCTCTGATAATTTTCCGGAAGTTTTTTCAATAATTCTTCAATACCTTTTATTTGTGTAAGATTTTTCAATTCTTTAACTCCTTTCTAAAAAACCTGCTCACAGAAAAATATTTCCGGAGCAGGAAAAACAAATCAGTGACCTTTATGTTTTGACTTTTTCTTCTGCTGTCTTAATTCAAACTGATACTGTTTTTTATTTTCACGGTTTACTTTCCGGAAATCATTACGTTTAACTTTCATGGATTCCTGTTGTAATTTCAGTGCCTGTTGAGATTTTGTACTGATTCCGATATTCTGCATCTGTTTCCTGACCTCACGTTGAATACGTTTCGGATTTCCGGAAGTCTTTTTTACAGTGACAGTCATTTCCGGACTGAATTTAAGTCTGCTGTAACCGTTAATAATAAAACCGTAAATTTCTGCCGGTACAGGTTCAGCACCGAATGTAACTTTACAGACAGTCAGATTATCACCGATAACGATTTCAAAAATGCCTGTCCAGAACTGACCGTCAAAAAAAACCGTGAATGTTCCATGAGTACTACCCATAAGAAACTCCCTCCTTAAAAAAATATTTCAACAAGAAACGGACGACCTAAGGAGGAAGGTTACTGACATTTTTAAAAAATGCGTCCGGACTACCTACCGGAACTGTGTTTTTATCCTTGTCAATTATAATAAAGAAAACTGTCGGTTTTAAGGCTGACAGTTTTCTTCATATAGGTGTGTGTAGTAACTGTATTGTGTGATACAGTGGAATTTTTTTTATTGATTATGTTTAATCCTGTTATGATTATATTATAATACATATGGAATAAAATTGCAATAACAGAAATATGCCGTTTTGTTTACGGAAATATTCCATTCAGTTACAGAGACGTTACAATTGTGACAGTATCGTGAGAATGTAATAAATTTCCTTGTTGCATTTTAAAAAATTCTGCATAGAATAAGATAAGCAGAAATTTCTGACGTATGCTGTTCTGGAGTGGCTGGTTTATGCCCATGAATTGCTTCGGAACTGTGGGCGTAAATCAGAAGACTGTTTTTCATATAGATTAAAAGGACTGCCCATAAAAGACAGTCCTTTTATTATCAGTATTTATATTTCACTTTCTTTTCTGCAATCTTTTCGTATTTGAGTTTGGTAGCCATACCACCCCTTATATGACGTTCCTGTTTGTTTATTTCGAGTATATCCTTAACCTGTGCATAAAGTGCCGGATTCTCTTTTTTAAGACGTTCACTTACATCCTTATGTACGGTACTCTTTGAAATGCCGAATTTTTTCGCAGTAGCCCTTACAGTAGACTTATTTTCCAGTATGTACTGTCCGAGTATTACTGCCCGTTGGTCAGGTAGCTGTTTTAACATTATGGTTATCACTCCTTTGATGTTCAGCGGTTCTGTAAATGTATATGCGGAAAAAACTTTAAAAAGAATTAATTATCTATATTCCGTTGACATAATACACGAAAAATGTTATAATACTAAACATAAAGAGGTGATTTCCATATGAACACAAGCGAAAATATCCGTATTCTTATTGAAGTAATCAAAGCTGTTGAAAATAATCCCGACGGTGATATAATGTCCCTTATGTTCTGTGCTGTAGAAACAGTAGCAGAAAATATAAACTCTACTCCGCATCACGTGGAAAGAATCCTGAATGACGTCGTAACCGGTGGTGATATGAGATACAATTTAGTCGATTTCGGCAGGATTATTTCTGAATATCTTGCGACAAATAATAAAACTCCGCTGAAAGATTTACTGGTTAAAAATATATCAGCAGAAAATCACGACAGCGATTTACAGGCTATTGAAAACTGGTACAAAGGTGAATAACATGGAAAAAATCCGCATAATAATTGCTGTACTTGACGAAATCCAAAAACTTAATATTAAAAATCCGTCTGTAGTGACTTCCAATTCCAGAAGTGAAAATTTTTTCATGGTACAGCTATTATTCTTTGACTCAATAACTATAGTTGCAAGTAATATCAATACACCAATTCGTCATATAGAGGATATAATGACTGACATAAATGTAACTGATACAAGAGGATTTCAGTTAACTTATGTCTGGTATAATATCATTGACTGGCTTGTTACCAACAATAAATCTGTACTTAAAAATGTGTTAATGAAAAACATAGAATCCGATTATGATATTGAATATATAAATAACTGGTATGAAAAATAAAGCCGTCCTGCTCCGGAAAGCATAACGGCTTTTAAATTTATCTTTTTTCTATGGGAAATTCTACTATAAATGACGAACCTTTCCCGACTGTACTTTCTACACGGATAGTCCCATTATGATACATTACGCCGTGTTTCACGATTGACAGACCTAATCCCGTACCCTTAATCTGTCGGGAATGGCTTTTATCAACACGGTAGAATCTCTCAAAGATACGGTTAATGTGTTCCGATGGTATGCCCATACCGTCATCACTGACTGTTATTAATATTTTCGTCGGGATATGCGATACTTTTATTTCAACGTGTCCGGAATCCTTATTATACTTTATGGCATTGTCACATAGATTATATATTATCTCGTCAAGTACCGTCCTGTTACCTGTCAGTTCGATATGTTCGCCGGTCAGACTTAATTTTATATTTCTTTCGTCCGCACTATGACGTAATCTGTCTATGACCTCTTCTGCGAGATTATATAAATCTGTACCGGTATCGTCACGAGGTACTGAATTTTCGTCCAGTTTTGACAGTGAAACAATATCGTTTATCAGAATTATAAGTCTTTCGGCTTCGCTCCGGATATTCTGTCCGAACTGTCCCACATCTTCCGGTCTGACTATTCCGTTTACAAGCATATCCGAAATGCCGTATATCGTCGTGAGTGGCGTTTTCAGTTCGTGCGAAACATTCGACGTAAATTCCCGACGCATTGTTTCAAGCTGTTGTCTTTCCGTGACGTCCAGAATAAATACGACTATTCCGTTGACGGTATCGGTTGTATTTGACGGACTTGCTATAATTTCCCTGTCACCGCCGGAAGTTTTCAGAATACAGGTAGAGTTTCTTCCGCCCATAGCGTCCTGAATACAACGCCGGAAACTTTCCGAATTATTGAGTAAATATATACTGTCACCGGTGCTTACACCCTCTGCATTGAGAAGTTTCAAAGCTCCGGTATTACACGAAAGTATATTTGTTTTCGGGTCAGCTATAACTATCCCCTCCGACATATTTTCTGTTATAAGGCTTAACTGTTCCCTACCGCTTTTCACTTCGTTACTCTGTCGACATATTTTACCTTTCTGAATACGTATCTTATTTATAAGAGGATTTATTTCAGAATAGTTTATTTTCGGATTATCGGGATTTACCTCTACAAGCGGACGGGTTATTTTCCGTGACATTCTCAACGCAAACACTATCCCTATAAGTACCGCTATTACAAATATCCCGATATGCGTTATATTATCGTCATTCAGTATATCCACCAAAATAACAGTGACGATATTTGTTACAATGACGGTCAGTAATATACTGTTAAATATTTTTTGTGTCATTGCTTCTGCCCTCCGCCTTATAACCTACACCACGTATAGTTTTTATGACCTCTCCGCTTCTGCCGAGTTTCGCACGTAATGTACGTATATGTACGTCTACAGTCCGGCTCTCACCGGAAAAATCATAACCCCATATCTTCTGTAAAAGAGTATCTCTTGAAAAAACCTCGTCTTTATTCCTGACCAGCCATAACAACAACTCATATTCCTTAAGTGTGAGATTTATTTTCACGCCGTCCGCTATGACCTCATGTTTTGCCGGATATATACATATATCACCGGCATAAAGCGAAATATTTTCCGTATTTTTTACAGATGTCCGTCTTAAAAGTGCCTTTATCCGTGAAAGAAGTTCCATAATTCCGAACGGTTTTGAAACATAATCGTCCGCACCGCTGTCAAGACCCTGTACTTTATCATATTCTGTATCTCTGGCGGTCAGCATTATTACAGGTAGTCTTATAGTTTTATCGTCTGAACGTATTTCCTTAAGTATTGAAAGTCCGTCCTGCTCCGGTAGCATTATGTCAAGTAAAATGAGTTCCGGAATTTTTTTATTCATAGCCTGCCAGAAATCCGACGGCATTTCAAAACTTTCGGTTTCAAGTCCGGAATTGTTCAGGGCGTATGTGACAAAATTTCTTATACCTGAATCGTCCTCAAGAAGATATATCATAAAATTTCCTCCGATAAAAATTACTTCTATATATAGTATACGTTTTTTTGTCGGAAAATGCAAGAAAAATAAAAAACTGCCATACATTTAAGTACAGCAGTTATATTTTTTAATTATCAGGTCTGATTACGTAAAGTTTCAGCACTGTCTATAATATCAGATATTATTTCCTGTGCTTCTTCTGATTGCCACGGGTCAGCAACCTGTTGTGATTCTTCAGAATCATTGTCAGATGTATCTTCTTCGTCTGTTATCCATACGCCGTCAGAATCTTCAGTTTCTGCTTCGGTTTCGTTTTCTATCTTAACTTCTTCGGTTTCTACAGGCTGGTCAAATGTGAATGCTTCATCATCGTCAAAACCGCCGAAATCGTCGTATAAATAATCGTCATATGTTTCCGGTACATATTCTGAAACGTTATATATATTACTGAACAAGTCAGAACCTTCTTCCGCTAATTCCTCATTGAAACCAATCTTTACAAGTATATCATACAGGTAATTTTTCATTTTGTCTTCGGGGATATAGTCAAAAAGTGTAGGTTCAGAATCCATAGCGTCACTTATTATAAATGCTCCGTCTTTACTCGGCATACTCGGTGAAGATGCACCGTTCATAGCCATATTAAGTACGATTGTTCCGTAGTCTGTGCCGTCGACGTTGATATTGTATGAAATATCCTGTGAATTGCCGTCAGAAGTGAAATCGACGTGTACAGGGTCAATATCCGGAATTATGAAATTAACACCGGCATTTACGTAACCATTTTCTTCGTTTACTACTTCATAGTCCGTAAACTCAACGGAAATTTCTTCGTCGTAAACCATTATGTCAAGATTTCCGGAATATTTTCCCTTGTTCTCGTCAGCATAAAGTTCAATGCTTACATCTTTTGAATTATTTTCGGAAACATAAAATTCACCACGGATGTTTTCACCGTCTTTACCCATTGCAAAGAAAAATTCATCTTCATCATCAAATAACTTTATACCACGTATATCGCCGTTAGGGTCAATGTAGGTATTGAACGTCATTTTAATATCGTCGTCGGAATCCTGTTCAGATAATTCAGTTATTAAATCGTCAAGTTCGGAGTTATATTCTTCTTCCGTACAGATTCCCATTTCATTTACAGCGATATTCTTTATAGTACTGTCGTTGCGGAGTTCAGTTACAAAGTCCTTTGCCAGTTCATAGATATCGGCTTCCGTAAATTCAGCGGAAACAACGGTATATTCAACTGAAATGTCGCAAATATCAACGGTTTCTTTCTTTTCGATTTCAATATCTTCAACGGATTTGTTCCATACGTCAGTATAGCGGATTATAATATCTTCGAGTTCTTCCGGTGTGAGATAATTTATAATATTTCCTCTGCCCTTTAAGTCCTCAAGATTTATACTATCGCCCATTGCCATACAGAGCCACTGTTCAGTAAGTTCAGGTACTCTTAAAAAAAAGTCATAATTTCCGTAATCAAATGCCATATCACCGTTTATGAGATTTTCGCCGTTCCATGATGCGAAAAATGTACCGGCTATTGAATTGTCTTTGAAGTCGGAATTTCCGCCTATTGAAATTTCACTAAGATTATCAAAAATTTCAACAAGATTTTTTTCTTCTCCGGAGCTAGTATTTCTGTAATCCTCACCAATAATTTCAGTAAGTGCAAGGTCTTTAGCTTCGTCACTGATAGAATACTTCAGCGACATTGACATATTCTGTCCGTTTTCCGCCTTACTCTTAGCCTTTGCATACTTTTCCTTTACGTCCGAGGCGAAATTCTTTGAATTTGCCTCAACAACCCATGAATAATAGTTTTCGGGCTTCATGATACGCAGATTTACCTGATTTTTCACAAAATCAGACAGATTATATACAGCCGTTCCGCCACCGATTAACGCTACAGCGGTCACACCGCTTATGATTGCTATTTTCTTACCTTTTTTCTTTGAAACTCTGTCAACACCTGATACAGAGTTATCAAAATTATCATTCAGATTAATATTTTCAGACATGATTTTACCCTCCTTGAAAACGGGTCAATTATAAAATTATTTACAGTTATTATTATAGCATATAACAGACGGTTTGTCAATGGGAATCTCCATAATTTAATAAATTTGTATATAATATGTAATTTTTTACAGATTGAAAATATATTTTTTTCATGTTATAATTTAAAGGGGTGAAATAAATGAAAATAACAGAAATACATATCAACTGCAAAAAACAAATAATTTCCGGTATCAACTCCGAATATGACTTTTTATTCTTTATGTTCCGGACACCTGTTACTTACAGAAGTTCAGGCGAAAGAATAAAATTTACAAGCAATTCAGCAGGAGTTTTCAGCCGTGGAAAAATTCCGGATTTCATACCGGAAAAAAAACAGTCCCTTATTTTCGACTATATGGGTTTTCAGACATCATCTTCTGATAAACAGTATATGCTTTCAATGGGTATACCTGTCAATACACTCGTCCCTGTCTATGAGGATTCCGTTATCAAAAACACGCTTCATTCTATGAAATCGGAATTTTCACACAGTGGTATATACCGTAACGAATTTATGGAACTTTCTATTAAAATTCTTCTCATATCTCTGTGTGAAATAGTCGTGCGTGAACAACAACCGGATATTATCCATTACGACAGGTTAAAAGCCTTACGCCGTGAAATTATAGCCAGTCCGTCAAAAACATGGTCAGTTGAGGAAATATGTTACAATATGAACATCAGCCGGACTTATTTCCACCGTCTGTATAAACAGGCGTTCGGTGTGACATACATTCAGGACGTTATTGAAAACCGTCTGAAATATGCCTGTGAACTTCTTAAAAATACCGATTTGTCAATAAGTGAAATTTCCGAAAAATGCGGTTATGAAACGGACTCTTATTTTATGCGACAGTTCAGACAGTACAGAAACTGTACGCCCTCGGAATACAGAAGAAAATCAAGAAACTGAAACAGGAGCTTATAACAAGCTCCTGTTTTTAACTGTAATTCTTCGCTATACGGTAATCAACTGCACCTGTAAAAGCGTCATATATAATATCCTCGTTATCCGTATTCATGACAAGATACGAATTTTTATAGAACAACGGTATAAAACCGTAGCCGTCAAGTATTCTGCTTTCCTGTTTGCAGTAACAGTCAATCAGTTCCGAAACATCGGAACATTTCCGGATTTCGTCTGTGAGTTTTTTTCCGTTTACTGAATATTCAAGAAATTCATTTCCGGCAAACTGTTCTATTACCGCAAGTCCGCTGTTGAACTCCGCTTTAAGTGGGTACAGTGCTATACCGTAATCCTTACTGGCTATACGCTGTTTAAATTCTGCCGGTGTCACTTCCTCTATGCCGACGTATACACCTAAAGCGTTGTACCACTGTTCCGAAAGCGTATTCAGATATTTTGCGTCAATGCTTCCGGCAGATACCAGTATTTTAATATCTTCAAAAATTTCAGTCTGTAATTCAGCCTCCGCTACTGACAGACATCTTTCAGCTTCGGAAATACCATAAAATCCGTACTGCCTGTCCGAAACAAGTTCACGGTAACTTCTGCCCAGAAGACTTACTGCCGGTGGAATAACTCCGTATGCTATGGAAATATCCTTTTCATTTTCGTCAAGAATTTTATCCCTGTCAATCGAAAACGCAAGGGCTTTACGCATACTAAGGCTTGAAAAATATCTGTCTTCCGCATTGAAAACAAGTCCTAACGTCGTGGCACATGACGACGTTATTATATTTTTTTCGACATTTATTCCGTCAATATTTTCCGTCGTGAAACATTCAATATCACCTGTCCGGAACATATTTCTGATGTCGTTTTCGTCCGATTCTATCGTGAAATTCAGAAATGACGGTATTATAGGATTGGTCTCATTACTGTTGACGGCGTTTTTCTTCATGTACAGTATATTATTTACACCGTAAGGGTCATAAAACCACTGGCGTACAAAAAACGAACCGTTTGAAATTACTGACCTGTCGTCAAGTCCGTAACGTCCTTTTGTTGAGTAGAAAAATTCCCTGTTACATGGATACGCCGGACTTGTCGCAAGAAGTCCTAAAAATTCCGCACACGGATAGTCAAGCGATATATTGAGTGTATAGTTATCTACTGCTATAACACCGGCTGTTTCCGGAAGTGCCTTGTCGGCTATTATATTACTGCCGTTTCTTATACAGGAAAAATCGTCGGCATACGGTGACTTCATAGCAGGGTCAAGAATACGTCGGAATGCAAAAACATAATCGTGTGCGGTTACAGGAAAATATTCGTCGTCGTCAATGTAATCATTGTCATTTTTATCAAAAAACCAGTAGTTATCCTGACGTAATGTAAACGTATAGTCAAGACCATCCGGCGATATGCTGTAACTTTCAGCGTTACAGCACGTAATATTACCGTATGCGTCAGCAGTCATCAGACCGCTGTAAAGATTTTTAATAATTGTTTCAGATGCGGAATCCGTAGCGTATTGAGGGTCAAGGCTTTCGGGATTTCCTAAAATTGAGACATCATACATATGTCCTGAACCGTCGCCCCTGTCATTATTCCCGCACGAAAAAAGCGTTGCTGTAAATATCATGCAGACAAGAATTATCAGTTTTTTCACGTTTATCTCCGTTCTTTCAGATTATCAGCGTACTTTTACGGAAACTATAAAACCGTCCTGATTGTTTCCGGAAACTTCATAGTCACTGCCGAGCGGTATTCCGACTTCTGTTTCTGTGCCGTCACCTGCTCCGACGTAATACACTTTATACAGGCTTGTACCTGAAGAAATTTCAAGAGGTTTGTTTATAGTATATGATTTCAGTTTTTCAATATACTCCTCAAGACAAAGATTATTCTGTTTCATATAGGTTGCGTGTGGTATGCCGACGTATCTGTATGTCTGCGTTCTTGCCCTTTCGTTAGTATAGACTTCCTTTCCCTCCGGATAGCGTACTACAAAACCATAATCGGCGGAATGTTCGTCAATCCATGCATATATACCAGTCGGCGAATAATATCCCGAACCTGACCCATCTGCCGGAAATACTCCCATATCGAAACTTCTTCCGGTGTGATAGTCGGAAAAACCACTCATAACTCCGGATATACCGTCATTATATCGTTGTGTCTGGTCTTCCGCTGAACGATAACCACCTATTACCACTATATCCGTATTATACTGATTTTCCGCAAAATCTTCCATAAGTTCGTTAAGATGTTCTATTACTTCCTCGTCGAGACACACAACAAGGTCACTGACACCGTAATATTGTGTGCTGATATGGTCATAAAGCGTTACTATATTTGTATCGTCTTCCGGAAAATGATATATATTGTTTCCGTTTACCGTAACAAGATTTCCGCTGTAAATTTTTTCCGAATCCATTGGCACTTCCGTATATCCTGCCGGAAGAGGTTCTTTTTTGGTAGTGACTGTTGTAGTAGTAGTTTCAGTTGTGGTTGTAGTAGTCGTGGTGGTCTGTGTTGTTGTGGTTGTTGTAGTTGTAGTCGTTGTTGTTGTGACTTCTTCCGTAGTGGTTGTAATTTCTTCCGGTATGGTTGTAGTAGTTTCCGTATCTGATATGCTTGTATCGTCCGGAGTATCTCCCTTTTTAAGTATTCCCTTTACGCACGAAGTTATTACAACTATCATGACTATCAGTAAAAGAAGTACGGCAAATACCCTGTCATAACGCAATCTGTATTTTCTTTTTTTACGTCGTTTATCTCCTTTACTCATAAATTTCTATCTCCTTTTTCTTTGATAATCTAAATTATATCATAAATTTTACTGATTGTAAAGCATTTTTTACATACGACTTACAAAAAAACAGGTCTCCGGAAAAAAAGACCTGTTTTTACATGATTATTTTAAATTAAGTGCATATTTTGTCTTTGCAACGATATTTTCTGCGGAAAGTCCGAATTTCTTCAATAATTCAAGAGCAGGTCCGGAATAGCCGTATACATCATTTACGCCGATTTTAACAACCGGTACAGGACAGCATTCTGTTACTGTCTCCGCAACCGCTGAACCTAACCCGCCTATAATACTGTGTTCTTCTGCCGTGACGATTACGCCGGTATCTTTCGCACATCTGCATATTAATTCCTTGTCAAGCGGTTTGATAGTATGGATATTTACTACTCTTGCGGAAATACCCTGTGTTTCAAGTACCTTAGACGCTTCAAGAGCTTCGTTTACCATAAGTCCTGTGGCTACTATTGTTACGTCTTTTCCGTCTCGCATTACAACGCCTTTACCGAGTTCAAATTTATAGGTTTTCGGGTCATTTATTACCGGTACTGCAAGTCTTCCGAAACGCATATATACAGGTCCGTTAAACTCTATGGCACTTCTTACAGCCTGACGTGCTTCAACGTCGTCACACGGATTTATAATAGTCATTCCTGGTATGGTACGCATAAGAGCTATATCCTCGTTACACTGGTGTGTTGCACCGTCCTCACCGACTGATATTCCGGCGTGTGTTGCTCCGATTTTGACGTTTAAATGCGGATAGCCTATTGAATTTCTTATGATTTCATAAGCACGTCCGGCGGCGAACATTGCAAACGTACTCGCAAACGGTATCTTTCCACAAGTAGCAAGTCCGGCAGCGACACCCATCATATTTGCCTCTGCTATACCACAGTCGAAAAATCTTTCCGGATACGCTTTCTTGAAAATAGCGGTCTTAGTAGCGGCGGCGAGGTCTGCATCGAGTACTACAAGATTCTTATATTCTTCTGCCAGTTCTTTCAGAGTTTCGCCGTAACTCTCACGGGTAGCCTTTTTTATTACTTCTGACATATTTTTCAGTCCTCCAATTCTTTCAACTGTGCATTAAGTTCTGACATTGCCTGCTCGTACTGTTCCTTGTTAGGTGCTGTACCGTGCCAGCCTACCTGATTTTCCATGAAAGATACGCCTTTACCCTTTACGGATTTCTGTATTATTGCAACCGGTTTATCCGTGACAGTTTCAGCTTCTGTGAATGCACGGTCTATGTCGTCGAAGTCATGACCGTCCATAGTGATTACGTGCCAGCCGAAAGCCTCGAATTTATCCGTAATCGGTTCTGGTGAACATACTTCCGTAATAGCACCGTCTATCTGTAAGCCGTTATTATCGACGATTGCAACAAGATTTGTCAGATTGTAGTGTGCCGAAAACATACAGGCTTCCCATACCTGACCTTCTTCAATTTCGCCGTCACCGAGTACCGCATAAACTTTATACTTCTTATTGTCGAGTTTTCCGGCGAGAGCCATTCCGCACGCTACTGAAATACCCTGTCCGAGTGAACCGCTTGACATATCAACACCATTGATATTTATGCAAGGGTGTCCCTGTAATGCTGAACCTATATGACGGAGTGTCTTTAAATCTTCTTCCGGAAAATATCCTTTCTGTGCGAGTACCGCATATAATGCCGGTGCTGTATGACCTTTTGAAAGTACAAGCCTGTCACGGTCAGGATTTTCGGGATTCTGTGGGTCAATGTTCATTTTATTATAGTAAAGATATGTCAGTGTATCGCTTATCGAAAGCGAACCACCAGGGTGTCCCGATTTGGCGTTATAAGTACCCTCTATAACACCCATTCTTACTTTGCAGGCTTTTTTCTGCAAATCCTTTTTCATAGATGCGTCCATGATAACCTCCACATATTTTTATTTTTTACGGTTTTTTACCGTTTTCAGCATTACATTTTTTTATTATATATTCAATCAGTTCAGATACCGCACCGGTATCATTTGTATTTTCAAGAATAATATCGGCAACTTCCCTGACAGATTCTTCCGCATTTGCCGGACATACTCCTATGTCTGCGGTCTGTATCATTTCCCTGTCGTTGTCGAAATCGCCTATCGCTATGAATTTACAGTCATTCATTCCGGAAAGTTTTCTGTATTCAGCTATCGCCGAACCTTTACTTATATTATGCGGTAACATCTCTATGAAAATTTCCGAAGACTTTACAAAATCAACGTCAGTATAATTCTTTCCGGAAATTATCTCTTCCATAACCGGTATATCTTCCGGCGACATAGCAAACAGGACTTTTAACCAACCGTCGTCAGAAATTTCCGTCAAATCGACGTATACAGGCGAGATTCCACACAGATTAGTATGATACTGCTGATAGTAATTATTACGGAATACATATGTTTTTTCTATTTTGAGAATCTCTCCACCAGCCGACGGCATAGCTTCAAGAAGTTCAGCGGTTATTTTTCTTGCACTCTCCGGAAGATATTCAGCATACAGAATTTTTTCCGTCTGATAGTCGTAAATTATTCCGCCGTTATACATTATGACCGGTATACGCAAATCAAGTAATTTCCGGTACTGTTCAAACGATTCAAGCGTTCTGCCTGTCGAAACCGTGAATTTTCCGCCCAGTGATACGAATTTTTCTACTGCCTGACGGTCTTTTTCAGTTATTTTCTTTTCAGAATTTAAAAGTGTTCCGTCCATATCGGACATGATGACAATTTCTGATATATCTTCAAACAAAATTCTCACCCCATTCTTTCAAGTTTATCAAGAATTTTCCGGAAATAATCGGGTAATTCGCTTGTAAATTCCATATATTCATTAGTCGACGGATGTATAAAGCCTATTTTACGTGCGTGCAGACACTGACCGTCTATATTTTTATAAGACTTGCCGTATACGTCGTCACCGAGGACAGAGTGTCCGATATACGAAAGATGTACTCTTATCTGGTGTGTACGTCCTGTTTCAAGACGTAATTTCACGTGGGCATATCCGGCATACTGTCTTATTACCGTATAGTGCGTAACAGCATGGCGTGAATTTTCCGTAGTGACACACATTTTTTTACGGTCTGTCTTGTGTCTGCCTATAGGTGCTTCGATAGTACCGGAAGTTTCTTTGAAATATCCGGTAGCTACCGCTTCATACTCACGTGTGAAACTATGTTCTTTAATCTGTTCCGCAAGTCTTATATGCGAACGGTCATTCTTTGCGACTATCAACAATCCGCTTGTATTCTTGTCTATGCGGTGGACTATACCAGGGCGGATAACTCCGTTTATTCCCGACAGGCTTTCCCCACAGTGATACAGCAGGGCATTTACAAGTGTACCGTTATAATTTGCGTGTGCAGGATGTACTACCATTCCTTTAGGCTTATTCACTACCAATAAATCATTATCTTCATAGACTATCTCAAGCGGTATGTTTTCCGGTATGGCGTCCATAACCTGCGGTTCGGGAATTTCAACCGCTATACTGTCGCCGGATTTCAGCTTATAATTCTTATTTACCGGTTTTCCGTTTACAAGGATTTTATTTTTTTCAATAAGTCCCTGTATCGCTGAACGTGTCATTTCACTGATATTCCCTGAAACAAATGTATCTATTCTTTTCCCGACATCTTCCGTACTGACATATATTTCTATACTTTCAGACATCTTTTTCTGCCTCCTGTCGTGATTTTTCTATTTTCGGGTCAATGAAAACACTGTAAATCAACAGAAGTACAAACGCTACTGTCACGCATATGTCGGCAACGTTGAATATCGCAAAATCAAATAATTTAATCTCAAACATATCTACAACATAGCCCAGTCTGATACGGTCAATCAGATTTCCGATTCCTCCTGCTATGAAAAGTCCTACCGCTACATTCAGCAGTCTTGACCGTTTCAACGTCGCAAACATAAAAACTATTCCGGCTACTATCACAAGCGAAGTGAACCCTACAAGAAACCATCTCTGACCTGCCATACTTCCGAATATTGCCCCTCTGTTTTCAAGATACGTCAGGTCTATTACCTTGAAATCACCGAAATGTATGAAATCCATACTCCCTACCGGTTGAAGTACGTCTACTGCCCAGTTCTTCACAAACTGGTCTGTGACTACCAACACACCTATCATTATAACAAGAAAAACTACCATTAAATTTTCCTTTCAACAAATACTGCCCGCCGACGTTCAGACAGCAGGCAGTATAACAGATAATTATACTTCAACAGCTATGACACATCTTTGACAGAGTGTCGGGTGTTCGTGACTTGTGCCGACGTATTTTGAATAACACCAACATCTTTCACATTTTTCGCCCTCTGCCTTTACAACTTCAAAGCTCGTTTCACCGTCTGTCTTTTCAACAGTAACGCCCGATACTATGAGTATCTCGGTAAGCTGTTCTGCAAGGGTATTATATTTTTCATAGTCGTCTCCGGAAGCGTGTATAACAATCTGTGCTTCCAGTGATTTTCCGATTGTCTTTGCGTTTCTTGCATCTTCAAGAACTTTATTAACTGTCTCACGGGTTGAGTAAATGAAATTCCATTTTTCGATAAATTCGTTATCAAAAGCAATTCCGGACTTCTCAGGCATCTGATTAAGGAATACACTTTCTTTATCGTCGGCGGAAGAGTGTGGCATATATCCCCATATTTCCTCGGCAGTGAACGATATTATCGGTGCGGAAAGTCTTGCTATTGCACTCAAAATCTTATACATCGTAGTCTGTGCGGAACGTCGTTTTTCGGAATCTTCCTTTTCACAGTAAAGTCTGTCCTTGATTATGTCAAGATAGAAATTGGACATATCTATTACACAGAAATTATGAATTGCATGGAATGCTATATGGAAATCGAATGCGTTATAACCCTCGTTTACCTTGTCAATGAGTGCATCGAGTTTCATTATTGCCCACTTGTCAAGCTCCGTAAGTTTGTCGTATGATACACAGTCAGTATCCGGATTGAATCCTTTACCATTGCCGAGATTTCCTAAAATGAATCTCGCTGTATTTCTTATCTTCTTATAAGCGTCGGAAAGCTGACTTAAAATAGGTTTGGAAATTCTTATATCTGAATGATAGTCGGAAGATGCTACCCATAATCTTAAAATATCTGCTCCGTACTGGTCAGTAATCTCGCTTGGGTCTATACCGTTTCCGAGTGACTTATGCATAGTTTTTCCCTGACCGTCTACAACCCAACCATGCGTACATACTGCCTTATACGGTGCTGTACCGTGATATACTACAGATGTCAGCAGTGACGACTGAAACCAACCTCTGTACTGGTCTGCACCCTCTAAGTACAAATCGGCAGGGAATTTAAGTCCTTTATGCTGTTCCATTACTGCTGAGTGCGATACACCACTATCAAACCATACGTCCATTATGTCGTATTCTTTCGTGAAATCTCCACAACCACATTCGCATTTTACGTTTTCCGGTATAAATTCCTTTACATCTTTAGTCCACCATGCGTCAGAACCTTCCGCACGGAATAAATCGGAAATCGCTTTTATTGTATCGTCGTTTACTATCGGCTTGCCACAGTCCTTACAGTATACAATCGGTATCGGTACACCCCATGTTCTCTGACGTGATATACACCAGTCACTTCTGTCACGTACCATTCCTTTTATTCTGTCCTCACCCCACTCGGGAATCCACTTTACAGCCTCGATAGCTTTTATTGCTTCGTCCCTGAATCCGTTTACCGAACAGAACCACTGTTCAGTAGCACGGTATATTATAGGACTGTTACATCTCCAGCAGTGCGGATACTGGTGTACTATCTTCTGTATTGCAAGCAGTGCATTGAGTTCTTCGAGTTTCTTTGCGATAGCCTTGTTGGCTGTATCGGTGTCCATACCCTCAAATTCACCGGCTTCGGCGGTCTGTCTGCCCTTTGAATCGACACATACTATAATGCCTATATCGTCGTATTTCTTACATACTTCAAAGTCCTCGACACCGTAACCAGGGGCAGTGTGTACACAACCTGTACCGCTTTCGAGTGTTACGTGGTCTCCGACTATTACAGGGGAAAGTCTGTCGTATAACGGATGCTTAGTCTTCATACCCTCGAGTTCCGCACCTGTAAATATTCCCTCGGTAGTATATTCAGTTATTCCGGCTGTCTCCATTGTACCCTTGACCAGTTCTTCCGCCATTACGTAATATTCTTCGCCGTTCTTTACGAGTGTATAATTATATTCCGGTCCTAAACAGATAGCAAGGTTTCCTGGGATAGTCCATGTGGTAGTAGTCCATATTACAAAGTATATCTTCGATATATCAAGACCCATTCCGCTGAAAATTCCCTTATCGTCCGTAACATTGAACTTTACATATATAGAGTGGCAAGGGTCATTTGAATACTCTATTTCTGCTTCTGCAAGTGCTGTGTTACAATCCGGACACCAGTAAACCGGCTTCAGACCTTTATACATATAGCCTTTCTTTGCCATTTCGCCGAATACTTCTATCTGACGTGCCTCAAATTCCGGTTTCAGTGTAAGATATGGGTCATCATAGTCGCCGAGTGTGCCGAGTCTTTTAAACTGTCTCATCTGATTTTCTACGTGTTTCATGGCAAAATCGTGACAGTGTTTTCTTAACTCAACAGGCGGTATCGCACCGTTTTCAACGCCGATAGCCTTCATGGCTTTCAGTTCTATCGGTAAACCGTGTGTGTCCCAGCCCGGAACATACGGCGAACAATAACCACTCATATTTTTATATTTTACGATTATATCCTTGAGGGTTTTGTTGAGTGCCGTTCCCAGATGTATTTCACCGTTTGCATAGGGCGGACCGTCGTGCAGAATGTATGTCGGTCTGTCCTGATTCTTTTCAATCATTTTATAGTAAAGTCTGTCATTTTCCCATTTTTCAACCATTGCCGGTTCTCTTTTCGGAAGATTGCCACGCATAGGAAAATCGGTTTTCGGAAGATTAAGAGTAGTGTTATAATCCAAAGACATTGTTTTTCCTTAATTTTTCACCTGTGTGAAAAATTCTCCTTTCATTATATTTTTTATTGTTTTCTGATAATTATTCCTCTTCTATTTCGGAAACTATTTCATTGGCTATCTGTTCAGCAGTAGGCACTTTTCCCATAGCCTCCTCGTAAGTTTCCGGAACAGTGGAAATCAAATCAAGATGTTCCTTGTAAATATCGAAAAGGCTCTTCTTAAAGTCCGCAACCTGTTGTTGTGCTTCAATGAGTGCTTCCTTTTCCTTGGCGATTTCTTCACGGTTTTTTTCCATAGCTATGGCGTGCTGACGTACTGCCTCATCTTCAAGTGCGGCTGCCTTGGCTTTTGCTTCTGCTATGATTTTTTCGGCTTTTTCCTTAGCTTCGTTTATTACCTGATGTCCCTGTTTCTGTGCGCCTAATAACGCATCTTTAAGGGCATCTTCGTCTCTCATGTACTCACGGACTTTATCGGCAAGAACCTGTATTTTTCCGTTGGCTTCGTTCCGTTCACGTTCCATATCGTCGAGTTCCGCTTCAAGTTCTGCGAAAAATTCGTCAATTTCCTCCTGTTTGTAGCCGAATGCCGCTTTTTCAAATCTCTTGTTTCTTACGTCCTTTGAAGTAATCATATATTTCACCTCTAAACAAATTTTTTTATTATAATATGTATGCGGTTTTTTCGGGTACTTCCGCCAACCTCAAAGAGTAAAAATTTTCCGTAACCTCTTACTGAAATTATATCGCCGGAATTTACTTCCGCTGAAACTGATTCAGTTATGAAATGATTTATTTCAACTTTTTCCGAACGTATCAGCACAGCCGACTTTTCACGGCTTAATCCGGTGGCAAGACTGGTCACACAGTCAAGACGCAGTGAGGCAACAGTTCCGCTGACAGTCCTGAACTCCTGCCTCACTTCCATTTCAAAAGGCTTTTCACCGGAACATTTAACACCTGTCCTGCCGATTTTTGAAACTGTTGCAGTAACAAGCCTTGCAACGATTTCTGTCACAAAAATCTGTGTGATGCCCTCACCTACAACTATATCGCCTATAGTATCACGCCTTAAATTCATACCCATAAGAGTACCTAAAAAATCCCTGTGTGTAAGTTTATCTTCCTTGCGGTAGGTGAAAGTTATACACTGAAACGGAAAACTTTCAATAATATAATCCTCATAGAAATCCGGATATATGGCAAGCATTTTTCTGCCTGCTCCGTCGTAACCACCCCACAACTTAAAGAGAAGTCCACCGGCATTACGGCGACACCATTCTTCAGCCTGTACTGATTGTCTTTCGTCGAGGAAGTCCGAAAAAACGCTTATATCATTCCTTTCGCACCGACTGACCATATCGGCAAGTCTTGCAGAAAAGAATTTATTGTCTGAACTGTTCATTAAATAAATACGCCGTTGTTTTCGAGTTCGCCGACAAGGTCTTCACCGATAAAGCCGACATTATACGGTGTTATTATATAAGTGAGATTGGCAACCGGTTTGAGACTTCCGCCGTTTGCGTATGCGACGCCTACGAGGAAATCTATAATTCTTCTCTTGTTTTCGGGAGAAGCTGTTTCAAGATTGAGTACAACTGTTTTCTTTGCTATGAGATGGTCTGCAATCTGTTTTGCGTCTGTGAATGCTGACGGCTTTACAAGTACCACCTGTAACTGTGCTGTAGTCTGAATATTAACCACCTTATTTCTACGACCTCCGCCGTTATTGTTATTATTATTGTTTAATCTGTCACTGGTGCTTATTCTGTCACTTACACTGTTTCCGGTACTGCTGACCGGAGAAGGTGCAGGAGTTTCACGAACAGGCGGTGTAGCCGGTGTGACCGGTTCTTCACGCTCTTCGTTATCGTGGGACGGTTCGGGAGCAGGCTTGCGTACTGGTTCATTAAGTTCCTGCATTTCTTCTTCTCCCTCATCTTCAACTTCATTCTCGTCCATTGAAAAGAAAAATTCTTTTATCTTATTAACAACGTTCATATTATTATTACTCCTTCTCCGCATTATTTTAATATGTTGCAAACACGGAATAAATGCGGAGTATTCCGTGAACGGCAAAAGTCATTTTTTTATGTCATAGTTTCTTGCACCGAAAAGCCCTGTTCCTATCCTGACAATATTAGAACCATATTTTATAGCCTCTGCATAATCGTGTGTCATGCCCATTGAAAGCGTATCAATAGAAACAACAGATTTTTTCTGCTCCGATACAGTATTGAAAAGTTCCTGCATTCTGCCCAGAAAAATATCACTGTCAGACGGTGGCGGTATTGTCATTAACCCCCTTATCCGTATTCCCTCAAACTGTGAAACCTGTTCGATAAAATCGCCTGTTTCTTCCGGAGCTATACCACCCTTTGAATCCTCACCGCCGATATTGACTTCACATAATATGTCAATAACCCTGTTGTTTTTCAAGGCAAGTCGGCTGACAGTCTCGGCAAGTCTGATACTGTCAACTGACTGTATCATAGTTACGGAATCAATGATATATTTAACCTTGTTTGTCTGCAAACTGCCTATAAACTGCACCTCAACGGATTTTTCATAGAAATCTTTCTTTGAAAGATATTCCTGTACACGATTTTCGCCGAGTAAATCAAGTCCGAGCGAAACAGCATGATTGACAGCTTCCGGAACAACAGTCTTTGTCACTGCCATGATACGTAATTTATCACCGGAATTACGGTATTTTGCGAAAGCCTCACCGGCACGTTCACGTATAATACGCAGATTCTCATCAATATAGCTGAAATCATTAACCATTTATTCAACACCTTCAATCATAATATCGTCATAGAGTGAAAGATAACTGCTGTCTCCGTCATGCACAGCAGACAGAACATAGTCACTGCCCTCATATATGACATCAATTTTCTTGAATTCAGTCTGTTCACCCTTTAAAATATTTACACCCTTATAATTTGTAGTCTCTACACCGGTCACTTCAATGCCGTCGATTTCTTCTGTAATTTCTTCGGTAACATCCATGAATCTTATGGCATCTCTCGGAACTTTAAGCCCACGGAAATCACCACGGATAATTTCAACATTTTCGCACCTGTGCTGTACAAGTTTATGACTGAACTGACTGCACGAAAAAACTATTATAGTCTGTTCAGGATTGCCCTCATCATATATATTTGTTATTTCCGCACTGTATGTATCAGCCGATGCTTCAAATCGAAGTTTAACCCGTTTGCCTACTTCATAGTCATGGTGGGAATTATCAACTATTCCGGCAAGATACCAGCTGTAATCATCTATAAGTTTGCCGACAATCGTATTATCCGTGCTTTTTGTGTCCGTAATGCTTTCGAGTTGCTGAACTGTCAGTTTTTTTATACTGTCCTTTGTAAGTATTTCCTCAAAACCGTCACAATAGCTTGCAAAATATGCAGGTCTCTCCGAAAGAATAACTTCAACGGACTGTACAGACTGTTGTTTAAGCTGTTCAAGTTCGTTTTTTATGTCTTCAATCTGCTGGTTGAAATCTGTCACTTCATTTGTGATAATCTGGTATGTACTCATCTGCACAACAAGGTTATCAAGGTCAGATTTTATAGCGTCATAGTCTTTCATATCACGGCAATAAATGAAATTGCGGTAATTTTCCTCGATATTTGCCGAAAGGCTTAACGGCTGTGCAGATTCAAGCGTACCAGGATTCTGAATTTTTTCAAGTATAGCAAGCTTTCTTTCGAGTTCTTCAATCTGTCTGTTGATAGTAATCTGTGTGTCGTCGGGATATGCCTGTGCTATTATACTGCCCATACCGAGTTTGCCACCGTCAGAAACATTATAATTAAGTACACCTTTTCCGCTGTATCGTATAACCTGCTCGTCCCTTATGAAAACACCTTTCATACTGCCGGAAGAAGTAGCCTCCGCCATGATTGCCGATTCAGTAGGGATTTCCCTGTTATTGAAGTAGTTATACAATATACTTACGAAAATTATAACAAACAGAATAACTACAGAGTTCCGGAGAAGTTTTACAATGGGATTGCCGGTATCTGATTTACTGGTATCAGGTTTACTGGAACGCATTTAAAATCACCGGATTCAGTTGTTTCTTTCGGAGGTGTCGAGAATAGAAACAGCTCTTGTCGGAATAATCGTCGAGATAGCGTGTTTGTATACAAGCTGTTGTTTGCCGTCACAGTCAAAGATAGCAACGTAGCTGTCGAATCCCTTTACCATACCTTTGAACTGAAATCCGTTTGTGAGAATAATTGTAACCATTATTCTGTCTTTTCTGCACTGATTCAGGAACACGTCCTGTAAATTGATTGATTTGTTCATACACCAATCTCCATTTCTTAATTTTTTAAATAAAAATGTATTTTAATACACTTAATACATTATATCATACATTCCAGCAATTTTCTATAGTTTTTTCAGACTTTTCTAAAATTTCACTTTTTTTATTAAATTCGTCCAAAAAAAGCCACTGAATACGTGTATTTTTTCTAAACCATGTTAATTGCCGTTTGGCATAACGGCGAGTTTCCTGCTTTATCCTGTCGAGACAGTCATTCAATGACATAGTTTTTTCAAAATACGGAATGAGTTCTTTATAACCTATCGCATTGGATGACGTCCGCTGATTGCCTTTTAACCATAACTCTTCAGCTTCCTGTATCATGCCATTGTTCACCATTTCGTCAACACGATGATTTATACGATTATATAAAATCTGTCTGTCGTGGAAATTAAGTCCTATTATCAGAGAATCGTATGGACTTTCAGTCAGTCTGCTTTCCGCTTTGAGTTCACTGAAAAGCCGTCCGGTAATATGGTATACTTCCAATGCACGCACAACACGTACAAGATTATTCATGTGGATATTTTCCGCTGATACAGGGTCAATTGATTTCAGCATATCGTGCAGAAACTCATTTCCTTTTTCACGGGCTATGTTATAGAGTTCCGCACGGTAAACTTCATCACTGCCACCTTCGGAAAATCGGACGTTCTCAAGAAGCGAATCAATATAAAGTCCTGTACCACCTGTCACTATCGGAAGTTTTCCACGGTTGAGTACTTCTTTTATTTTTTCGTTCGCAAGACGGACATAATCCGATACACTGAATACTACATCTCTTTCAAGAAAATCTATCAAATGATGCGGTATACCCTGCATTTCCTCAACTGTAGGTTTCGCTGACGCTATATCAAGTCCCTTGTAAATCTGCATTGAATCCGCTGATATTATTTCACCGTCGTATTTTTTTGCAAGCTCTACACTTAATGCAGTTTTTCCGGAGGCTGTAGCTCCTACTACCGCAAGAACTTTAGGTTTAATTTTTCCGTTCAGATAAAATCCCCCCTTTACGTCCGTCGGAACTGGTGTGCGATACTGCTTTCCGACATTGTAAACATAACCGGTCTGCCGTGCGGACAGTGACGTATATTTTCGTTATAATATACCTGCTCCGCAAGTGACTGCATTTCCATAAGGCTTGTTTTATGATTCGCCTTTATAGCTGACCTGCACGCTACTTTATGCAGAATATCATCTAACATATGCGTCTGTGGGTTATGCACGTGAAGTTTCAGATTTTCGGCTATTTCAGATATAACACCCTCTATATCGGTATCGGTTATGAAAGTTGGTACAGCTTTTACTTTTATATAAGGTCTTTCAGAAAAATCAAATATGAATCCCATATCGCTAAGAAGTTCGTTGTTTTCTTCCATTATTCCGGCTTCCTCTGACGTGAAAAGTATTCTGATTTCCGTTATCAGTATCTGCGTATACTGCCGACAGTTCCGGCTTTTAAGACGTTCAAATATTATACGTTCATGGGCGGCGTGCTTGTCTATGATAATCATTTTGCGGTCATCGGTTTCGGCTATGATGTACAGTCCCATAACCTCGCCTATCGCATGAATTTCCGGTATTTCAGGCTTTCCGGATTCTTTTACGGTCTCCGGTTCAGGTTCTGTATCATCTTCAAAAAGACTTCGGCTTATATATCGGAATCCGTCAAGCATTAACGGCTCTTCAACAGATTTTTTTTCCGTTTCTGCCGGAGCAGGTTTATTTTCCGGCGGAGTTTCTGAAATTTCTGTTTCTACCTTTTCTATCTCCTCTACCGGTGTGAAAATATCTTCCAATGAAAAATCTTCTTTTATTTCTTCAACAGGTTTTTCTGTAACTTTTTCTTCCGGTATTTCAGGCTTGTCTTTTTCCGTCGGAAACTCAAACTCATATATAAGACCGTCTTTTACCATTGCACTTTTAACCGCAAAAAATATCGCTTCTGTAACTGCTTTTTCGTCGGAAAATCTTACTTCCAGTTTTGAGGGATGTATATTTACGTCGGTATCCGCTGAATTTACTGAAATCATCAGCACACACGCCGGAAATTTACCGGTCATTAACATATTTTCGTATGCACTTTCTACCGCCATTGAACATATCTTTGAATTTACATATCTGCCGTTTACGAAAAAATTCTGAAATGAACGATTATTTTTCGCATACAACGGTTTTATAATATATCCTCTTACACATATATTATTATATTCATATTCAACCGGTATCATGTCGTGTGCCATATCCCTGCCGTATACTGAATATATCGCCGAAAGTAATTCACCGTCACCGCTGGAATTTATTTCAATACGGTTATCACGAATAAACCGGAACGCTATTTCAGGGTGCGAAAGTGCTGTCTTCTGTACTATATGGCTTACCGCATTGGCTTCCGTGACGTCTTTTTTCATGAATTTACATCTCGCCGGTACGTTATAAAACAGGTCTCTTATAACTATCGTTGTACCGTCCGGACACACACACTTTTCATGTGAAATGCCTTCGTTGTTTTCGATTCTGTAAGATGTTCCCGATTTTTCATTTTCAGGTTTCGTCATTATCTCGACTTTTGATACCGCCGATACTGACGCAAGGGCTTCTCCACGGAATCCAAGTGTACAGATATTATTCAAATCCTGTTTATCTGAAATCTTACTCGTTGCATGACGCATAAACGCTTTCGGAACGTCCTCAAAAGTCATTCCGCAACCGTCGTCGGTTACTCGCATATACGTCTTGCCACCGTGCTTTATCTCGACGGTTATATGACCTGCTCCGGCATCTATGGAATTTTCCACGAGTTCCTTTATCACTGACGCCGGTTTTTCTATGACCTCTCCGGCGGCTATGAGTTCCGCTATCTCTCTGCTTAGAATGTTTATCGACGATTTTTTCATATGCCAAGTATCGTAAACAAACCGTATTCCGAAAATACTTCCTGTACCCAGTCGTTAAGGTCTTTTACGGCTTCTTTGGTACGTCCGAAAGATGATTCACAGATTGCCTGCCATGCTTCCGGCGTTATTTCCGTAGCCTCATACGGTGAATACTCCGGCAGAACGTCAAGAAAAAGTTTTTTCAGTCCGGTATCAGTAAAATCCTCGTCATAGATGTAGATTGACTCATCATTCCAGAAAATATTATTCCATTTTCCCCTGAAAAATTCGTGACAGTCTGTCCCCCTGAGTTCGTCTTTCCTGATAAAATATTTCATTGAAAATCACTCCTTTCAGTAATTAATATATGCATATTTATTAATATTCATAATCATAGCTGTAGTAATCGTCATATCCGTAATCATAATAGCCCTCGTTATAGTCGTAACTATAGTCATAGTCATAGTCATCATAATCGTAATTGTACTCGTCGTATGCTGTAGTGGTTGTTGTGGTAGTAGTAGTGATTCTGTTCGGGTCAACGAACGAGCCTGCAACGTATCCGGCAAATGTGGTTGTAGTTCTTATCGGATTACCGCCTACATCTGTAAGCATAACTGCCGTAGTTTCTTCTACCGGTACTTCTTCAGTAACTTCTTCCGTTACTTCTTCTGTAGTCTCTTCTGTGGATTCTTCTGTGGTCTCTTCAGTAGTTTCTTCCGTAGTCTCCTCGGTAGTCTCTTCTGTAGTTTCCTCGGTAGGTTCTTCTTCTGCTTCCGGTACAAAATTTTCATTCAGCAGTCCTAATTCATATTTCTTGTTGAGTATACGCAAAACACTTTCGTCTATTCTTTCAGTACCTATATCACCGCTTTCCACTGCCTGACATACGGCGTCTATGGCTGATACAAGGTCTGACGGCATAAGTATAACGTCAACACCGGCTTTTACCGCCATTACTGACGCTTCCGCAGATGTATATATTTCCGAAACCGTACTCATCATATGGGAATCTGTTATTATAACGCCCTCAAAACCTAACTCATTTCTTAAAAGTTCCGTAACAACAGTATACGACAAATCAGACGGCAACCAATCGCCTACTCCTGATATAACCTGATGTCCTACCATTATGAAATCAACTCCGGAAGTTATTCCCGATTTAAACGGTAAAAATTCCGTGTTTCTGAGGTCGTCGACAGAGCGGTTTATAGTTACATTGGCATCTGTATGTGTATCGCCTACTGAACCGCCCAGTCCTGGGAAATGTTTCATTGTAGCCATAACTCCGGCATCTTTAAGACCTACTGCCACATTTGAAGCCATATCGGCTACTATATCCGGATTACTGCTGAAAATACGGTCACCAAGTTCACTGTAATAACCTGTACTTTCGTCAACCGTGTTTACGTCGGCAACCGGTGCGAAATCAAGATTGAAGCCGAGTGCTTTTAAGTCCGTGCCTATCTGATAGCCTATCTCATATGATACGTGCGAATCATTCTGTTCACCGTATACCGCCATATCCTCAAATGCTGTCGTTCCGAGTGTATCCGCAACTCTTGCGACTGTTCCGCCCTCTTCGTCGACTGACATGAACATTCCGATTCCACTGTTTGCCAATGCACATTCCTGTATATCGCTTATCATCTGCGAAGTCTGTTCAGTAGTCTCGAGATTTTCGGAAAACATTATAAGTCCGCCGATATTGTAATTTGCTATAGAATCCCCTACAATATCGTCATAAAGCGTTACTATATCATATCCCGAAAGCTGTTCAGGTGTTGTAATGAACATCTGACACACCTTATCATGTAGCGACATTCTTTCAAGTACTTTTTCCGGTACGGTCTTTTCCGGAGCAGGTGGCTCTGTTTCGGGTTCAGTAGCTTCCGTTACAGGTTCTGTAGACGGCTCTTCCGGTAAATCGTCGGTGGTCTGTTTTTTTTCGGCACAGGCACAGAGCGTTAAACTCATACTCAATGCCATAGCCATTAATTTTTTAACTTTCATTTAAAATCCTCCTATTTTGTAATTTCAATCAAATCATTCAACAACATTCTGCATTCACTGTCTGTCAGTTCGTCGATGTTTGTTTTCCGGAGCATATCAAGGACTGTCTGATTATTTATACTTTCAAATGTTATCTGACTGTTATCATCTCCGGAACTGGTATCAGTATGACTGTTATGTGTTTCTTCCATTTCGGTGAGAATTTCTTTCGCACGGTTTATTACTTTCGCCGGAAGTCCCGCAAGTTTAGCTACGTCGACGCCGTAACTTTCGTCGATACCACCACGGACTATCTTTCTTAAAAAGCGTATCGTACTGCCACGCTTATTTACTGCTATACTGTAATTCTTAATGCCGTCAAATTCGTTTTCAAGTCCGATAAGTTCGTGATAATGCGTTGCAAAAAGCGTCTTGCAACCTAATTTTTTGGAAGTACATATATATTCCGCTACCGCACGTGCTATACTTACGCCGTCATATGTAGATGTACCACGTCCCACCTCGTCGAGAATAACAAGACTGTCAGATGTGGCATTTTTCAGTATATCGGCGACTTCACTCATCTCAACCATAAATGTACTTTGTCCGGCTGTCAAATCGTCTGACGCTCCGATTCGGGTGAAAATTCTGTCTACTATTGAAATCCTCGCAGAATCCGCCGGTACAAAACAACCTATCTGTGCCATGAGTACTATTAATGCAGTCTGTCGCATATACGTCGATTTTCCCGACATATTAGGTCCTGTTATTATTGACATTCTGTTTTCTTTCTTGTCAATGTAAAGGTCATTGGGAATAAATAACTCTTCTTCAAGCATGACCTCTACTACAGGATGTCTTCCGGCTTTTATGTCAATTGAACCGTCAAGGGATATTTCCGGCTTGACATACAGATTTCTTATTGAAACGTCCGCAAACGAACACAGAACATCTACAGACGCTACCGCTATGGCTGTACGCTGAACTTTTTCAAGCATTGTCGAAATATATTCACGGACTTCAACGAAAATATCTGCTTCAAGTGCTAATGCCTTATCCTTTGCCCCGAGTATTGAGTTTTCAGCGTTTTTCAGTTCTTCTGTTATGAAACGTTCAGCATTTGCGAGAGTCTGTTTGCGTGTCCAGTTGTTCGGGATATACTCGTAATAAGACCGTGTGACCTCCAAATAATATCCGAATACTTTATTGAATCCTATTTTAAGATTCTTTATTCCTGTCCGTTCACGTTCCTTGTCAAGAATATTGTCAATGATTTCCTGATTATTATTCATTATGTGCCGTAAGTCATCAAGTTCGCTGTTGAAGCCGTCTTTTATAACTCCGCCGTCCTTGACTACTATCGGCGGTTCGTCCGTAATCGCCTTTTCAACGAGTTTCACAATTTCGTCCAGTCCGGAAATGTCATTGTTATATTTTGTCAGTAATTTTGAATTGTCCAGTTTTTCGAGTTCCTTTTTTATGAACGGTAATTTGATTGCCGTTGCCGAAAGTGCTTTAAGGTCTCGTGGATTCGCCCGTTTATACATTACTTTTGTCATAAGTCTTTCAAGGTCATATACGCCTGACAATAAATTCTGCAATTCGTATAATACAACGCTTTTCCTTTTCAGTGCCTCGACAGCGTCAAGACGTTCTATAATTCTTGCCGGACTTTTAAGGGGCTGTTCAATCCAGTTCTTGAGAAGTCTTCTGCCCATAGAAGTCTTTGCGGAATCCAGTACCCACAATAATGACCCTTTACGCTCTTTATTACGTAGCGTTTCTGTCAATTCAAGATTACGACGTGCATTCAAGTCAAGTCCCATGAATGAATCTTCTTTAAGTATTTCCAGTGTGGTAAACCTTGAAACTGATGTCTTCTGCGTATCGTTTATATAGTCAAATAATCCGCATATCGCTGAACAATCCGCACCGTAACTGCTTATGCCTAGTTCTTCCGGTGACTTCCTGAAAACACTCTGTATTATATCGTGATTCCCTGCCGGATAAAAACGTTCCTTGTCCCTCATAGTGACTGTACATTTCAGACGTAATTTTATAAAATTACATACGTTTTTCAACGACAGAAAACTTTCCGGAAATATAATTTCTGCCGGTTGACATCTTGAAAGTTCATTTATTATTTCTGTTTCAATGTCTTTGCCGTCCATGATACTTAAAAATGCCTCACCTGTGGAAATATCCGCCGACGCTATCGCACATATACGATTATAACTATCATAGAAAATACTGCATATATAGTTATTACGGCTGTCGTCAAGCATATTACTGTCCGTAAGTGTACCAGGGGTCACAACCCTTATGACATCACGCTTTACTATGTCCTTACTGGAAATCGGTTCGGTGAGCTGTTCGCATACCGCAACTTTGAAGCCTAAATCAACAAGTTTCTTTATATAGATATCTACTGCATGATACGGTACGCCACACATTGGCGCACGTTCTTCAAGTCCGCATTCCTTGCCGGTGAGGGTCAGTTCTATTGCCTTTGATACCGTTATAGCATCATCAAAAAACATCTCATAGAAATCTCCTACACGGAAAAATAATATACAGTCCTTGTAATTGTCTTTTATTTCAAAATACTGTCTCATCATGGCAGATACTTTTTTTCTGTCGATATTCATATCAGCCACAACCTCCGCAGGCAGAGCAGTTTCCGCTACATCCCTGTGAAATTTCACAGGTTTCAGGGTCTTTACCGTTCGCACACATGGTGATAATCTGATTCATGTTGCTGACCAGTTCTTCAAGAGCTTTCTGTGTGGCGTTGAAGACAATCATATGCGGATTACTCATTATTTTCTGATAGAGTGCTTTTGTCTCCTTGTCAATGGCGTTGATTTTATCAAAATCAGGATTTTCACTACTCATAGCAGTACGCATTTCCGCACGGAGTTCGTCAAAACGTGTTATTTCCGACTGCAATTCCGTATCCTCGTCATTTACCTGTTTTGCAAGTCCATAGGCAATGTATCTGTCGTCCTGCTGGAGTGCTTTGCCTAATTCCCTTGTCAACTGAATAATTTTGTCCATAAATAAATTCTCCTTTTATCATGAAATTTTTTATATAATTCTGCCGGTAACTGCCCAGTTCATAGAAGCGGTGACTTCTATTTCAACGAAACTACCAATCATAGAACTATCACCTGCAAATTCGGCTATTATAAATTCGTCGCTTTTTCCGGTGACATAGCCGGTACGTTTCTTTGAAATGCCGTCTACCAGTACACGCATATGTCTGCCGACAAAACGTCTGTAATTTTCCGTCGATACAGTACGCTGTACTTCAAGAAGTTCTCGCATACGACGGCTTTTTACTTCTTCCGGTATGGTGTCGACTATCTCTGAAGCCTTTGTACCTGTCCGGCGTGAATATATGAAAGAATAGATATTATCATAGCGGATACGCTTTATTATATCCAGAGTTTCACGAAATTCTTCGTCAGTTTCGTTCGGAAAGCCTACTATAATATCGGTAGTCAGCGAAAAATCAGGGTCATAACTCCGCATATAGTCAACCGTTTCGAGATACTGTTCGATTGTATAACGGCGATTCATTCTTTCGAGTACGCTGTTACTACCGCTTTGTAACGGCAGGTGAAAATGTCTTGCGATTTTTTTACTGCTGAAAATAGTGTCAATAAGTTCCCGTGAAGCGTCTTTCGGGTGCGACGACATAAATCTTATTATGAAATCACCATCGATTTTATCTATTTCACGGAGAAGTTCCGGAAATGTAATATTATTTCTGAGGTCTTTTCCGTATGAATTTACATTCTGTCCGAGTAACATTATTTCCTTATAGCCGTTACCGACGAGATTTTCCACTTCATTTATAATGTCTTCCGGCTTACGACTTCTTTCACGTCCACGGACATAAGGTACTATACAGTACGTACAGAAATTGTTACACCCGAACATTATCGGCACAGATGCCTTGAATTTACTTTCCCTGACCTGCTCCGTGTTTTCTGAAAAATCGTCATATTCACCGGTATCGGCGGAAAATTTTTCACCTTTCAGACAGTCAAGAAGAAGTTTCGGCAATGAATTTATTGCAGAAGTTCCCATGACAAAATCAATCTGCGGATATGATTTTTTTATTTTTTCCGTAATATGTGCCTGTGTGGTCATACAACCGGCAAGCCCTATTATAAGTGAGGGGTTTTCCTCTTTCAGTTTCTTCATACTGCCTATGATTCCGAAAACTCTTTCTTCCGCACTCTCCCTGACCGCACACGTATTAAGTATTATAATATCAGCCTGTTTTTCGTTGTCAGTGAAATCATACCCGATTCTTTTCAACAGTCCTTTTATTTTTTCGCCGTCGGAAACATTCAGCTGACACCCGAAACTCCGGACGTATGCCAGATGTTTTCTGTCGTGTAAAATTTCTGCAACGTCTTTTATAATAACATCATTTTCTTTCAAAATCAAATTCCTCTCAATCAAAAATCAGATAATAAATTATTATAGCATATATAAAACGTTTTTTCAAGTACAAATGACTATTTAAACATGAATTTCCATAAAATTTTCACATTTGTATAGACATAATATATAAAAATTTATCAATAATTTTGTACATTAATACAAAATTGAGATTTTCTGTGAGAGAATTTCCCCTCTGAAACGTCTAAAAAGTGAACGGAAATTCAAAACCGTTTATCATGAAACAATTTTTAAAGGAGGATTTTTTATGCTAAAAAAATCAAAAACCGCTGTTTTAACAGCACTTGCCGTAATGCTTTCGGCGTTCAGTCCGCTTGTGACATACGCTGAAAATGTTGAACCCGTTGAAACCATTCCGGACAGAAACACAACACAGGAACTGCACACCTGTGTGGACATTCCGGAAATCCGTGACGGTGAAATAATGATGCCGGTATCAACCACAGCAACAATTCCCGACAGAGTATACACCTGCACAACCGTTCCGGCAATTGAAGTACAACCGGAAGAATTTCCGCTAAGAAGAACTTATGACGTAAATGTCAAAGTCGTTGACAGTAAGACAAATGAACACGTCGACGGCGTAAAAGTACATTTCGTTGAAACACAAGACCTGCAAAGCAATGTTATAACACGTGATTACGGAACATGGGATACTTCCGAATCTGAAAGCTATTCCATAGACATTGTCCATCGTTTTACAAATTTATCATCAACTATTACACTTACAGCAGTGCTTGAGGATATTCCGGAGGGTTATTCCTATCTCGGCGGTGCAACAAATATAGATGATTTTATCATTGACAATGCTATGGACTGGTATTATGCCAATTATTACGGTTACGAACATCAGCCACGTACTGACCTGACAATCTATCTTGACAAGGAATATAAAGGAACTGCACACGCTTCATGTCTCCTGATTGACGGCAACACCGGAGAATATGTTGAAGGTGCAGAAGTATCACTCAGCGAATGGGACAAAAACGGAAACCTCGGTAACTGTGTGGAATGGATTACTTCCGGACAGACAGACTATGTAGATTTTGATTTCACAGTACCTGGTGACAGTACATCTATTCTTGTTCAGTTTGTAGCCGATAAACTCCCCGAAAAATACAGCAAATACACATATTGTCCGTTCGTGGAAAGTTATGTAGGTGCAAACTCATCTAACCCAAGTTTTGTTTTGTATGTATATGAAGAAGGCTATGACCCATACAATACTTCTCCCATAATGCCAAGCACAAACACACATACAACTCCACCAATTATGACAACAACTACTACAACTGCTCATACTGTTATAGCCTGCAAGGCGTGTGACATATGCGGTACAATTATAGACGCTAATGACGGCGTAACTACTCCGCTTGGTGTTTTCGTATGTCCTTCATGCAAATCGGCAGGTGCAGGCGGTACAAGACCTCCTTTCCAGACGGAAACCGTAACTGCAACCACAACTGCAACAACTACTATTATGATAGACAAAATGTGTCAGTCATGCAATTCTCTTGCGTCGGCTGAATATGGCGTAACTACTCAAGACGGAAAGTTTATATGTTCATATTGCTATTTGCACAGTGATAAATATAAGGCTTGCGAAACCTGTGGCGATATTATAGACGTAAATGACGGTTTAATAACTCCTATCGGAATATTTGTATGCAAAAAATGCCGTTCTTTCGGTCTGGGCGGAACTACTACATCTACTACCACAACATCATATTATGATTGGACTACAACAACAACTGTTCTTAAGAAGTGTGCTTCCTGCGGTAAAATGATAAATGCCGAAGATGGCATAAATGCTCCGCTTGCTTTTGTATGTAAAGATTGCCATGCTTCCGGTGCAGGCGGTACAAGACCACAATTCCCACCAGAATCCACTACAACCAACGATATTATATACGGCGACGCCAACTGTGATACCAATATATCTCTCGCAGATGCCGTAATTATTATGCAGTCACTTTCCAATCCTGACATATATAATCTTTCTGAACAGGGAAAATCAAATGCTGATGTCTACAATACCGGCGACGGCATTACAGCTCAGGACGCTCTTACTGTACAACAAGTAAACATAAGCATCATTAAAACTGTAGATTTACCGGTATTTCCGGACTGAACAAGGAAAGTATATATACAATCTCCTAAATAAATAAAGCAGAAAGGACGGTACTGTAAAAAGACCGTCTTTTCTGTACGCAAAAATTTAACACGCATAATACGAAAAAAGGAACTCCGGAGAGTTCCTTTCTTCATTATATCATTATATTTGAGGGATTCGGATTATTCCATATAAGATTCCGGAAGTGAATCAATAAGACCGATACCACGTTTCTGTATTGCAAGTGCGTCCGCAGTGGAAACACCGTCACCCCTGTTGCAAACGTCAGCGGAATCTTTCTGCTTATCGTCCATGCTGAAGAGGTCCGGATTAGAGAGACACTGCATGATAAATACGGCATCTGAAAGACTTACTTCACCATCACCATTAGCATCACCATAGATTATATCTGTAGAATCAGGCTTCTTTGTAGTAGTTGTTGTAACTGTAGTAGCCTTTGTAGTTGTAGTAGTAGTTGTACCGTCATTGCCACCCTCTGCACCATATACCATATAGAACAGATTAGCTGTATCTGCCTTTGTGATTGTATGTGCGCCTGCTTTGAGGTCAACAGTTATTGTGCCGTCGCCGGAAGATGTGTACTTAGTACCGTCAATCTTGATAGTTGCATTTGCTTCAGCGAATACAAGCGTAATCTTTCCTGCCGACGGTGCATTGAATGCTATATTAGTAGCACTTTCAAGTTTCAGGCACTGTGTAAGTTTGAGACCGTTATAATTTACTGTACCCTTGCTTGTAGAGAGATTACCAGTAATTGTATAGAAGTCACTGTCTTTGCCGTTCTTTGTAAAGTCGTGAACATATCCACCTGTAACAGGTTTAACTGTAGCAACTGTTGTTGTAGTAGTCTCACCTTTCTTTGTGGTAGTAGTGGTTGTTGTACTGCCAGACGGTTTCTGTGTAGTAGTTGTATCGGACGGTGTTGTAGTACCGCTGTTGCTACTCTTTTTGTTGTTATCCATACAACCGCCATATGCTTCAAACTCTGCTGTAAGTGCTGTATAGAGTGCTTCGCCTGTAGATTCGATAAGTTTATAATTTCCTGACGGAATATACGAAAGTGAAGAATCTGTATCAAAATTAGCTTTCTGACAAGCACTGTCGAGTTTCTGTTTCTTGTCTGTTACAATTGTACCCTCGTTCTTAGCACCTTTCTTGAGGCTGATATAAGCATCGTTATAACTCTTGAATACACCACCGGACTTAAGAAGTACAGGGTCTTTACATTCATTGACGTAAGCATTATATTCGGAGAACAGGAACGAATTAGCTCTTGCACTTGCACAGTAACTTGACTGACCGTCAAAAATGTTGTTATAAAGGTGTATATTTGCCTGACGTGCGAGAGGTCCTCTTGATTCGCATTTCTTCCAGTAGTTATGGTGGAATGATATATTGAACTGTAAGTTACTGTCGGAAGCACCTACAAGGTTAGTCTTGTGATAGCCCTCATAGTAACAATAGCTGTTTGTGAAATACTGACCACGTTTGAAATCGCAGGCACCGTCGCCCTCTGCCTTGTCTGATTCAGCAGGATTTGCTATCTTCGGTACATAGAATTCACAGTTATGAATCCAACATCTTTCAACAGACGCTGTAATCTTACTGCCTTCCTGTACACCTTCCATACCGATACAGTCTTCCGGTACGTTTCTGAATGCAACGTTTCTTACTTCAAAACTCTTACCAAGTTCCGGTTCAGATGATTCGCACATGAAATGGAAGCCCCAGCCGTTTACAGTAGCGTCATTGCCAACACCTTCAATAGTTATATTCTTACCGGAACGCATTCTTGCCATACCGCCGTTATCGCCTACAGAACCGCCGAGGTCTACGGAATCGAATACTGTTACACCCTCCGGTGTTGAAACGTTTCCTACAATTCTTACAACAAGTGGTGTACCGTCCTTAGCGAGTTTCTTTATAATATCCTTATTGGTGTTAGCTGTACCGCCGTTAGCGTTCTTGCCGTTACCGGTATCCTGTCCCACGGAGTTGAGGATATTTCCTATACCTTTAACTGTTGTACCGTCCTTAGATGTAACGGAAACTGTATTCTTATTCTGTTCTGTAACGTAAATAACCTTAGCATTTGCCTTGAGTTCGCCGTTATCGTTGTATGCACCTACGCCATCGGTATAACCATAGTGTGCGTAACCTGACCTATCCTGCTGTCCTACTACTATACCACTCTGCTTGATTTCGCCCTTTGAAGTAGTAACTGTAATTGTATAAGTACCTGCTTTAAGTCCGAGTAAGTCAACACGTACACCGCCGTCAACGTCTCTTACAAGGTATTCGAGGTCTTCGCCTTTAAGTGAACCTGTTGAAGCACCTGAATATGATACGCCTGTAACATCAGCGTCCTTTATTCCGGACAGTCCGAGATATGCCATTTCATTCCAACCGCCTGAATACTCAACCTTTACGCCTGCCGGAGTTGTTGCCGGTGTAGACGGTGTTGTAGGTGCTTTGGTTGTAGTAGTAGTATTCTGTGTGCCTGATTTGGAAGTTGTAGTAGTAGTCGCAACTGGTGTTGTACCACTATTTGTCTTAGAGCCACTGCCGATTGATACTATTGAATCCTTATATGCAACGAGTGTATCTTTAAGTGCCTGATTTACTGCATAACTTTCGTCGTCAACGGCGTTGTTAAATTTCCACTGTAAGTCACCACCGTCAACACGTCCAGCCTTAGCGGTAACAATTTTCGGTACATCTTCTGCCTTATCAGCTTTATACTTATACATATTTGAAGCTGTATCAAAGTTATTATATGTTGTACCACCTTTTTTACAGGTTACGCTTGACGGAACTTGTTCATCTCTTGATTTTGCTACATAAGCGTCAAATTCTGTTTTGTCGTCGCTGTAGGAAATCATAGCTTTCGCACCTTCGATATAGTTTCCGAAAGCCTTTATGATACCACCGTTTTCGCCAGAGAATGTACCACCTGTAGCGACATCTGAACCCTGTCCCGAAATAAGTGCAGGATATTTACAGTTCCTGAAATAGTTGTTTTCGAGGAATGCGGAAGCACCAAGAGTAACGCCCATACCATATTTTGCATTGCCGTCAAAATAGTTGTTGTAGCTATGTACGGTACAGGTTCTTATTCTCGGGTGACGTGAATCGGAATGGTCATACCAGTTATGGTGATATGTTACACTGTTTTCTGTACTTTCGGACTTCATACCCTGTAGATTACATTTACCGTTATCCCAGAAGTGATTAAATGAGTGTGTAACATATGTTGAAGTTTTAGTATCTAAAGCACCATCGCCTTTAACCTGGTCAGCATCTGAACCGGCAGCACCATAGAAGAAATCGCAGTTATGTACCCATACGTGATTATTACCCTGCTGAAGTCCGCAGTCGTCGCCCTCGGTACTGTCACAGTTCATGAAACCAAGATTTCTTACTTCAACATTTGAGGAGTTCTTCATTACAATACCGAATCCGTTAATAGTAGTATCATTTCCGATACCCTCAACAGTAAGTCCGCAAGTTGCAGTATCAATATATAAATCGCCCTTTATGAGTGTTTCAGGGTCTGTGATATTTCCTATAATTCTTATTGCAACAGGTGCTACTTTCTTGTTATTCTTGAGACCTGTTATAATATTCTGTACGCCGACAAGCTGTGTGTCTTTGCCGTCTTTGTTCGGGAGTGTAACTGTTACAGTATCTTTGTTTTCGTTTGTAACGTAGATTACAACCGCATTTGATTTTAATGTACCGTCTTCATTGTAAGCACCCGAAGATGTACCGTTTACAAATCCGAAACCTTCACGGATATGTGCGTAAGCGTCAGCCTTTGCCTCGGAAGCCTTTGAGGTATCTTCCTTACCGCTTACAACCGGTACTACTTTCATTGTATGACTTCCGGCTTTAAGTCCTAATGCGTCGGCTCTCATGTAGTCCTTGTACTCTCTTATGAGCATTGAATCAATCTGTACGCCGTCGACATAAACGTTGTAGCCGTCTGCACCGGCAACTTTTGACCATGTTGCATACATACCCTCGCCGTAACCTACAGTACTTGTGATTTTTACACTGTCAATGGCATATGCTGTGAGTGCTGTATCAGCTACAGGCATATATGCCGGACTGTTTACTACTGATGCCATACATGAAAGTGACATCACAGCAGTAACTGCTATAGCAGTCTTTTTGAAGAATTTAGAATGCATTTTAAATTCCCTCCGTAAAATATAATGATTAGAAATTTTCTACTGCACCTTGTGTACAGTACGTGTTTTTGCTTATTTTATATTATACAGTAAAAAAAATCAAAATTCAATGATAGATAGTGCTAATTGACTGATATTTTATGCTTTTTGTTATAAAATTTCTGCACAAATAATCATTATTTTTATGCAGTGAGTATAATTTTTACCGTGTATTATAATAGTATAAAATTTTTCTGAAAAATTTTCGGGAAAACTCTTGACAAAAAAAATTTTACGTGATATAATAATAACACCTCGTGTGAGGTCTTATTTTTTGCCTTGTTCGAGGGAGGCAAACATTAATTCAGGAGGTGCCGATATGAGAGTAAAGGTTACTTTAGCTTGTACAGAATGCAAGCAGAGAAATTACGTTTCTAAGAAGAACAAGAAGAATGACCCCGACAGACTTGAAATGAACAAACATTGCAAATTCTGTCGCAAGCATACTCTTCACAAAGAAACAAAGTAATCGGGAGGTTTTTTCTTATGGCTAAAGAAAAGGAAAATACTACTCCCGAAACCAAAAAGAAAACCATAAAGCCTTTAAAGGAAGAAAAAGTTTCCAAAGAGGAGAAAAACAAAAAAACTCCTGAAAAAACTGCTGATTCCAAGGCTGACAAAAAATCCGACAAGAAAAAGTCCGAAAAAAAGGAACAGGGAAAAGTCGGAAAATGGTTCCATGACTTGAAAGTCGAATTTAAAAAGGTAGTATGGCCTACAAAAAAGACAGTTGTTACAAATACATCTGTAGTTGTGGCAGTAATCGCCGGTTCTGCCGTTCTGGTAGGACTGCTTGACGAGGGTTTCCTTGCACTGCTCAGGCTTATCTATCAATAATCAGTAAGAAATCTAAGGAGGATTATTAATGGCTGAAACAGCAAGATGGTATGTTGTTCACACCTACTCCGGCTACGAAAACAAAGTAGCCCAGAACATCATGAAGATTGTCGAAAATCGTAATCTACATGAACTTATTCAGGATGTTAGAGTTCCTACTGAAAAAGTGATTGAAATTACTGAAACCAAAAACAAAAAAACCGGCGAAATCAAAAACGTTGAAAAGGAAGTCGAACGCAAAACCTACCCCGGTTACGTACTCATTAAAATGGTAGTCACCGATGATACGTGGTATATCGTAAGAAATACTCGTGGCTGTACCGGTTTTGTAGGTCCTGCATCTGACCCGACACCCCTTTCCGAAGAAGAGGTCAAGAAACTTTTCGGCATTGACGTAACCCACATTGAAGTAAAATTCAAGGTCGGCGACAGCGTACAGATTACCGGTACCGCTATGGACGGTTTTATAGGTGTCGTTCAGAATATCAATCCCGAAGACCGCACTGTTGATTTACTCGTTTCAATGTTCGGTCGTGAAACTCCCACTACATTACCTATCAATCAGGTTGTAAGTGTGGAGGATTAGTTTAAGGTCAAAAAAAGAAGTCCGTATGGGCTTCAGTGGGAGGGGTAAAATAATTTCTTGCCCCGCCATTTACCACATTTATGGAGGTGCGAATACATGGCACAGAAAGTAGTTGGCTATATCAAGCTTCAAATCGCAGCAGGTAAGGCTACACCTGCTCCGCCTGTTGGTCCGGCACTCGGTCAGCACGGCGTAAACATCATGGCATTCACAAAGGAATTCAACGAAAGAACTAAGAACGATATCGGAATGATTATCCCTGTCGTTATCACAGTTTACGCAGACCGTTCTTTCTCTTTCATTACCAAGACACCACCGGCAGCAGTTCTTATCAAAAAGGCTTGCAACATCAACAGTGGTTCAGGCGTTCCGAACAAAACCAAGGTTGCTAACATAACCAAAGAACAGATTCAGAAAATCGCTGAACAGAAAATGCCTGACCTCAATGCAGGTTCACTTGAGGCAGCTATGAGCATGATTGCTGGTACAGCTCGTTCAATGGGCGTTGTAGTCGTTGACTAATCAATTTTTTGAATGACGAAAGGGAATTTTTTCCCGTTCTGACTTCTCATGGTGGGAGGAAGATTCCGCTAACCGTTCTGCTATAGGCAGTACGGTATTACCACTTAAACAGGAGGATATATAATGAAACACGGCAAAAGATATGTCGACAGTGCTAAAACTGTTGATTATGCAAAGCTTTACGAGTCCACAGAGGCTCTTGACTTAGTATGCCAGAATGCAAAGGCTAAGTTTGATGAAACTATTGAAGCACATATCCGTCTCGGCGTTGACTCAAGACACGCTGACCAGCAGGTAAGAGGTGCTGTTGTTCTTCCTAACGGTACAGGTAAGAACGTTAAAGTACTCGTTTTCTGTAAAGAGGACAAGTACGAACTTGCAAAAAATGCCGGTGCTGATTACGTCGGCGGTATGGATATGGTAGAAAAAATCCAGAAAGAAAACTGGATGGATTTCGATGTTGTTGTTGCTTCACCGGATATGATGGGTCTTGTAGGTAGACTTGGTAAGATTCTCGGACCTCGTGGTCTCATGCCTAACCCGAAAGCCGGTACTGTAACCCCCGACGTTGCAAAGGCTGTTACCGAAGCTAAAGCCGGTAAGATTGAATACCGTCTCGACAAGACAAACATAATTCACTGTCCTATCGGTAAGGCATCATTTGGTGCTGGCAAACTCGAAGAAAATTTCAACGTTCTTATGGAAGCTATCGTCAAAGCAAAACCGGCTGCTGCTAAAGGTACTTATCTTAAGTCCTGTACAGTAGCATCAACAATGGGGCCTGGCGTACCGGTTGCAACTACAAAGTACGGTGTTTAACTGAAAATATTAAAGACAGTCTTTCGGGACTGTCTTTTTATTATGCCCTGAATACTAAAAATTCACATACGAAACGCAAAAAGAGGATACCGAAGTATCCCCTTTTATTTTATGTTATAATTATTTTAAGCCGTTTAAAACGTCGCCCTTGACAGGAAGGTCAGCCTGCTTAATGAGACTGATACCAACACACTGAATAGCAAGAGCATCAGCAGTTGTGATACCACTATCGCCGTTGTCAACAACGTCTGCATTAAGTTTACCCTGTGGAGTAAGGCTATATGTGTCAGGATTACTGAGTGACTGCATGATAAGAACAGCGTCAGCGAGAGTTACTTCATTGTCAACGTTAGCGTCGCCCCAGAGAATCTTGTCTTTATCTGCTTCGCTTTCATTTGGTTTTGTTGGCTTATCTACGACCTGTGTACCGTCAGCCTTAGCAGCTTCAGCGTTCATGTAAGAAGAAATCCATACGAGTGGTGAGTTCCAGTTGATTGTGATTTCGTTTACAGACCATGCTTCAGCGTTATCAACGTAGCACTTCTGGTTAGCGAGTGTGCCTCTCTTATAGCCGAGACCGCCTATATATGGGTCTTGTAAGCCTGCACCAGGACCACCTGACATTACACCAGCCGGTACCTTCGGGAATGACGGGTCAACGCCGTTAGCCCAGAATCTGTGGTGTGGCCACTGGAGAGTTGTTCCCATTTCAACGTCACCATAACCGGAAACGTATGAGAAGTCATTACCGTTACGTCCGAAGATGTAGTCCATAGCTTCAGCAGCACCGTTCATGTATTCAACTTTCTTTGTTGCGTCGTAAGCGTATGCCATAACGATAGCATTATTGATAACGAAGGAGTTTGAACCCCACTCATAACCATGAACCTTTACGCCTGCACCGATGTTTACACCGTCTTCAAATGTTGCACTTCTGTAAGGTATACCCATACCTTCTTCTTTCATCTGGTCCATGTATTCACCGGCTGCTTTTGTGATAGATTCTTCTACAGTTGCTCTGTCGGAATCGCTAAGTTTGTCGCTGAGGTAGAGTGAAAGTGTACCAAGACCGGAAGTACAGCCCCAGTTGAATGAGCTGAATGAACCGTTGTTTTCACCGCCACCGAGGTTAGTTGTCAGGCTGAATGCCTTGTCGTTACCTGTTTTGTCGTTCGGGTTAGAATAAGCCTTGAGGTCATTGTAATATTTTTCGTCGCCTGTTGTTGAGTAAAGTTCGCAAGCTGCCCAGTACTTATCGTCTTCAACATAAGTATCACCGTAAGCACCACCACCGATAGCCTGGTCAAGAGGAGCGTAAAGCGGGTCAGAATCTGAATGTGGCTTTAATTCCTTTGTAGCAGCGTCGTAAGCCTTCTTAGCAGCGTCGAGACACTTCTTAGCATAAGCGTCGTCAATACCTTCCCAGAGACGTGCAGCCTGTGCAGCAGTAGCAGCGAGGTTATAAGTAGCGGCATACGTCGGAGGCTTTACGATACGTACACAGTTTTCAAAACCTTCGTACTTCCATGAGTGGATAGCAAGACCGGTCCACTTGTGGTCATGCATCTTGTGGTAAACCATGCCTTCGTATTTGCCCCAGTATGGGTCTTTAGCGTCAACCATCATAGCGAGCATGAAATCAAGTTCAACTTTTGCTTCGTCGAGAATGTTCGGAGCGCCGTTGCTGTTTTCAGGAATAAGAACTGCTCCCTTGTCGTCCCAGATAGCGTCTGTGCCGTTCTTCTTGGACATTTCATAAGCGTTCTGGAGAGTCCATACAGAGATACCGCCGTTAACAACGTATTTACCGTGGTCACCGGCATCGTACCAACCGCCTGTTACGTCGATTGAATACTTCTTGTCGCCGTCGAAGTCAGAAGCGTAAGCTTTCTGCCACTTGGACTGTACATATGCTTCGTCAGGTGCGTGACCGTATTCACTGTGTGCGAGTGAATTCTTGTCGCCGTTTTCGATATACTGTGCTTCAATCGGAACACCTGAACGGTTCTGATAGAAATAGCTTATAGAATCTCTTATGAGAGTATCGCTGTAGATATTTGTATCAATGCGGAATGGGTGGCTCTGGTTCATTACGTAGTCAATACCGGTTACCCAGTTGCTCCACATAACCTTGTCGCCGTCCATTTTTGTATCATAAGCACCTTCAACAGCACCGGACTTTGTACCGGATACACCTGTTGTATCCTTAACGAAGATTGAGTATACACCTTCATCTTTGAATTCAGAGAAGTCAAGGATATGTACAGTAGAACCGCTGTCCTTGTCTCTGTGTACCTTACCCATATCCGGAATATCATAATCGTCTGTTCTCGGTGTACCGGAGTTAAGGTCTTCACCGAATGGTATTGAAGTACCAGTATAAACAGCCTTACCGGAAGAATCACGGATTTCAAATTCAAGAGGTGATTCAGCGTCTGTTACATAAGATGCTTTCTTAGCGAGATTCGGATAGTAACCAACCTGATTAAGACGTACATTTGACTTAGGTCTGATTACACCAAATTCATTAGTCTTGTCGAAGTCGTTTTCATCGCTTGTTGTATCGATAAGCTGGAGATTATCGAATTTAAGTGTAGAACCTTCCGGCATACCGGTATCGTTGTTGTTGTACTTTCCGTTGTTGTTAGCATAATGGAAAGCCCATTCTGCAACGTCAAGAGACTCACTTGCTGTAAATGTACTCTTGAACTTGAGAGTTTCGCCAGCCTTTATAGCGTATGGATTCCACTCACCTGCACCGAGGTCATGCCATATTTCCTTGTCACCGGAGTAGTTACCGATTTTTGAATAAACGTAACCGTCCTTGTCAGCAGTAATTTCACCGCTTACTTCGTATGTGTGACCTGCTGCAATTTTAAGACCTCTGTGACGGAGCTGAAGGTCCCAACGACCGTCATCACCATTCTGGTTTACGATATGTACATTATATGTACCGTCTTCAATGTCGAAATTTTGTTTTGCTGGGTTAGTTTCACAGGTATGCCACGGAAGACCTACACCTTCGTCGAATGTAGACTGACCTACCTGACTACCAGCGAATGCGCCCATAGGAGCGAGTACGGCTGTAGCTGCGGAAACTGCCATAGCTGCTGCCATAAGTCCGCCGGTAATTTTTTTACCAAATGTCTTATGCATTTTAAGTGCCCTCCCTTAAAAATATAGGTTTAATTATAACGCAGTGCCAGTGCAAACACCACGATTATATTTTAATCATAGTAAGCGGTTGTCCGAAAGGACTTGCACCAAACCGTTTAACTTACCACTTTTATTATATTATATCCCGTAAAAAAAGTAAATAGCTTTTTGGAAATTCGTTGATTCAGCTAATATTGCTTTGTGGATTTTGTGCATATTTCACAATAACGGAAAAATTTATAAGGGAGATAAACTCCCTTATATTAAGAATATATGAATAAGTTATATTTTATTTCAGGTTTTCGAGAATACTTATATCAAAGGGGAAACTGTCAATAATCTTTATGTTAAGACACTGTATACCGAGGGCATCTGTAGAAGTCACGCCGTCACCGATATTAGCGACATCAGCATTTTTCGCACCCTGTGGAGTAAGGGAATAACTTTCCGGATTTGCGAGACACTGCATTATTAAAACAGCGTCAGCGAGAGTAACTTCGCCGTCTTCGTTGGCATCACCGAGAAGTGTTTTACCGTCTCCGCCTGCTCCGGACGGTTTAGTAGTAGTATCCGGTTTAGTAGTCGGCTGTGTGAGGTCAGGTTTAGTGCCGTCGGGTTCAGTACCCCATACAAGAACGTCGTCAACATACATAGTAATGTGTTCGTTGAGGGAGTCGGGTTTTTTGAGGTCAGTAGCATCTTCAACACCTGCATATGACCAGTCATTTGACGGGTCCCACGCACCCTTAGTAGCTTTGCCGTCGATAGCATCCGGAATTGAAATTCTGAACTGAACTTCGTCTCTGTGTTCGCTCTGACCTGTAGGCTGTATAGCTCTTCCGTCCTCGAATTTTATTTCAACGTAATAAATATTACCGTCGTATTGTACAGGTTTTTCAGAGGCAGTCGCATAACCCTGCTGACCCTCCTGATACTGCTGTGAACCTACTTTTACAGTAATGTCATCTACAGAAAGTCCGGCTTCAATAAGTTCAGAAACATCAAAGTAATATCTGTACTTGATATTTTTTGCTACTCGTGTAGGCCATGCGGTATGATTCATAGCCCACGCCTTTATTTCTGTGTAGCTGTCGCCACTGCCGTTAAGTACCGCTGCAATTTCCCATTCCGCCCACTTAGGAGTTTCAGGCTGTGGGAAATCCGCAAGAGTTTCACCGCCGTAATCGTCAATCATAGCACACAAAGCAGCAGTATATCCTGCATTATAGTCAACGGCAACTTCTGTATACTGGAAATCTGAAACTTTATAATTTCCGTATTTACCCTCATTGTCCGGACCGCCTATCAATGCACCGTAAAGCGTATGGGCGTATTCAGTCTGCCAGCCCTCCGAACTTTCTTCCTGTCCGAGTTCGTTCCAGTGGTCATCATGAATACCGGAAGCAGTTCTGTGATGTATTGCAGTAGGTGACTTCTCACCCATACCGAGTACGTAACTTAAACCTTCCTCATTATCGCCGAAACAGTAATTCATCTGACTGTCAGCCCACTTGTCGTATTTTGCGGAAAGTGTAGCGTCGTCCTTGAAAATAGTATCGCTTGCGAGTTTTGCAAGCCATGCGGTATTTGTTGCATGACGCAGGCAACCCCATTGTGTAAGCCATGAAAGCCCTTTGGAAGTTATTTTGCCCTCGAATGGTTTGGAATCCTCACCCATCCAGTATTTCAGATGTCGTGAAACATGGTCAATCCACTCTTTTTTACCGGTGTTCTGTGCGTAAAGTAATGCAGCCGCCTGTGTGGTATCGTCCCAGCACAGACCCCATGTATATTTACGGTCATTTGACTGATTTTCCGTCGGGAAGTTCGGGATATAATCCTTTTCGCATATGTCAAGGTATTTCTGTTCACCGGTAGCCATATATAACCAGTTGGCAGCGTACATACAATCGTCAAGCCATGAGGAAGTGTTATACATACCGGACATACCGCCTATGTCTTTGCAGTCTCTTGTCTTGTCGGCGAGTTCAAAGAGACTTACAGCGTGTTTGAGATATTCTTCAGCTTTTTCGGGTTGTTCGTCCTTGAAGATGATATAACCTTCAGCGAGACAAGCTGCCGCAAGAGCCTCTACAGAAGCGTTTTCAATTTCGTCGTAAGGTCTTTCCCAGTCGTCGTTGTTGAGGTGGTGTTTTCGGAGATAAACTTCTGCACTGCACCATATGTTGTGGTCAGTAGAACCGCCTGTGAAGTCGCCGATAGTACCTACTACCTTGTCGCCCTTGTCGCAACCAAGTACGAAATCCATAGCCCACTGAATGTTATTACGGTAACTTTCACCGAGACCGGCTTTGTCAACGGCGTCTTTATACTGGATATATCCCCACGCCATAAGCGAAGCACTATAGGCATTAGTGAGATTGAATTTGAAATGGTCACCGGCATCGAACCAGCCACCTGTAACAACATCAGTTTCGTTGCCGTCCTCGTCAATCATGGAATCCTCACGCCACGGAACAGTGTTCCATTCAGGAAGTTTTCCCGACTGCTGTACTTCATAGAAAAACATTGATTTCTGTAAAGCCTCTGCGTAGTTGTAATTCGATTCAGCTTTTGCAGTAACGTTACCGGTTGGCATATATACGGCAAGTCCGGCAGAAAGTGCCAGTGCTGACGCCATAGCGGTAATTTTCTTTAAAATCATAGATTTTGCCCCTCTCTGTTGGATTAGTATAATTTAAATATACATTATTTATTTTAATTTGTCAATAATATTCTGAAAATTTTATGAATTATCCCATTTATGAATGAGTTTTCCGTTTATTTTCAGAGTGGAATAACGTATAACATCAAATTTTTTCAGTTTGTCAAGAAGTCTGTAATAACCGTCAATAATTTCATTTTTGTCATCTGAATGAATACTTTCACACGGATAATTTACATCCGCACTGACATAACCCTTGTAATCCTGCCATTCATATTTTGTATCATTCCATTCAGCGTGAAGAAAACCTTTCCAGTTTTCGCCGTGGACTGATTTAAGAACGCCATTATTATTATGATTTTCCGGTATGAAACAGAACAGTTCATTATTATTTTCAATATAAAGCCGTCCGCACTGTGAACACTGATAGACAGTTTTTGTCATACTGGCGAGTTCACATAAAAAATCACATATCAGATTATTCTTGTCGGGATTATCGGATTTTATCATTTCTTCTGTCCTGTTAAAAAAATCGTCTTCGTCCTGGTCAGGAATAATACTACCCTTATAACTCAGAAAATCCGAACTGTCATGAATCACATAACCGCAGTGACATCTGAACCAACTCAAAAGCGTTCACCTCTTTTAATGATGTCAAGGGTCATATTATCGTACTTTCCGCCATAGAATTTATCAATAACCTTAATGAAAATTTCTTCCGACGGGTCAGCCATATGAAACAGTGTCATACATGACCGTACTTTCATTGCATCTGTATAACCGAATATATTTATTGCCGTATCATCTATCTGAAATAAAGCCTCTGAAATTTCAATAAGCCTGCTCCGGAGTATATCATTTTCAAGATATTGTTTTGCTTCATGAATATCTTTTATGCCATAGTGTTTAGCGGTAGGACTATGTCCCAGTTCCGCAAGCTGTGGGAATATATACCAAATCCAGTGCGACGTTTTTTTACCGTTTTTTATTTCATTCAAAGCTATGTTATATGAATTTTCCTGTGCCTTTAAAAATTTTTCCATAAGTAACCTCTTTTTAAAAAAAGGACTGCACGGAATTGTACAGCCCCTTGTTTTTCATAACGGATAATTATTCAGCGTCTTCAGTGTCTTCAACGTCACGGATAGAAATGCTTACTCTCTTTCTGTCTTCTTCGATATTGGTAATCTTTACTGTTACTTCGTCGCCGACTGAAAGAACGTCTTTAACGTTTTCAACTTTTCTGTCAGCAATTTTGGAGATGTGTATAAGACCGTCAACACCGTCGATAATCTGTGCGAAAGCGCCATAAGCTGTGATAGAAACAATAGTAGCATTCACAACGTCGCCGACTTTGTAGTTATTCATGAAGATTTCCCACGGATTTTCTTCAGATTTCTTATAGCCGAGTGAAATTCTGCCGGATTCTTTGTCAAGGTCTTTGATGTATACTTCAAGAGTGTCGCCGATACTTACAACTTCGCTCGGGTGTCTGAGTCTCTTCCATGAAAGTTCGGAAATATGTACCATTCCGTCTATTCCGCCGAGGTCAACGAATGCACCGAAATTTGTAAGTGACTTTACTTTACCTGTGAAAGTGTCACCTATGCTTGTGGATTCCCAGAATTTAGCCTTAGCTTCTTCTTTTTCGGCGGTCTGTACAGCCCTGATAGAGCCGACAGCTCTCTTTCTGCCTTCAGTAACTTCAATAATCATGAATTTAACTTTTTTGCCCTTGAGACTTTCGAGTTCTTCGCCTCTTGCGAGACCTGTATGAGATGCCGGAATAAATACTCTCACGCCGTAAATGTTAAGAGTAACGCCTCTGTTCACAATGTGCTGTACAACACCTTCAAGAACAGTACCTTCTTCCTTTGCATTGACAATTTTTTCATAACCTGCCTGTTCATCGACTTTCTTCTTTGAAAGGAAAGCAACGCCTTCACCGTCTTTGACCTGACCTACAATAAGGTCAATTTCGTCCCCGATACTTACAATATCGGATGGTTTTTTTGTCAGGTCGTCTGTAAGGTCTTCAAGTGTTACATATCCGGTGTGTTTAGTACCGAGGTCAACTACAACTTCTGTATTGTTTACAGCAACTACTGTAGCCTTTACTTTATCTCCTGTACGAATTTTTTTGAATGACTTGTCAAGTAATTCCTGAAAGTTTTCCTCTTCCTGAATAGTTTCCTTTTCGATTTCTGCCATTTTGGTTAGTACCTCCTTAATTATATAAGCCGGAGTAGAAGCTCCGGCAGTAATGCCGATATTTTCAGCAACGGGAATGTCCAGAGATTCAAGTTCCGCTGAATTTTCTATATGATAAGTTTTACAATACTTACTGCATACGTCATATAGTTTAACAGTATTTGAGCTGTGTTTGCCACCGACTACAATCATAATATCGGACTTCTTAGCAAGTTTACAGGCATCTGACTGCCGTACATCCGTAGCGTTACAGATTGTATCGGATATAACAACAGGTATATCCGGCGGAATTTCCTTTAAACAATTTTCCCATACTAATATATTATACGTCGTTTGAGCGATAAAAGCAATAGTTTTTTTAAAATTTTCGTCCAGATTTTCAAAAAAGTGTTTTAGTTCAAAATTATCCTTAAAAACGAAATAATTTTGTTCACAATGACCAACAATTCCTTGTACTTCGGGGTGTGTTGAATCACCTGCAATGAGAATAAAACAACCCTCTCTTGTTTTTTCCTCAACAATTCTGTGAATCTTTGAAACAAAAGGACACGTAGCGTCAAGAAGCCTGTTACCTTTTTTTTCAATCTGTTCATAGATATTTCTGCCTACACCGTGTGAACGTATAACAACAGTTTCGTCGGGGTTGAGTTCGTCAACAGAATTGACAATCCTTACACCCTTTGCGGTCATATCGTTCACAACGTCCTTGTTGTGTATGATAGCCCCGAAAGTTGCAACCTTAGCACCCTTGTCTAATTCATTATACACCATTTTCACAGCCCTGTCAACCCCGAAACAGAAACCGGCAGAATCTGCTACTGTAATTTTAGTCATTTTTTTCCTCCGGCTCACCCTCAACGAGAAGTTTTATATCATTCATGTAACGGTTTTTTAATCTAACTACCTGACGAGGATTAGGAGTGTCGCATATTTCGCAGTAATCAGCCGGATTTATGGGCTTACCGTATTTTACAACAACTCTTGTACGGAATTTAAGTTTTTCACCGAAGACTATTCCTACCGGTACTATAGGTTTTCCGGAACGTGCAGAAATTAAACCTGCTCCGGAATGTCCTTTATGTACCTTACCATCCTTAGAGCGTGTACCCTCCGGAAAAATCATGAGACTTTTATTATTATTCAGTGCCTCAACAGCCGTATCAATAACAGCCGTATCGCCTTTACCTCTGGCAACCGGAAACGCTCCGGCACTACGTATCAACGCACCGAAAAATTTATTTCTGAATAATTCTTCTTTCGCCATGAATGCGTGTTTACCACGTAACGCACAACCTATAAAAGGCGGGTCAGCATTTGTACGGTGATTAGAGGCGAATATTACAGTAGTATCTTTCGGGATATTTTCCCTGCCCTCGAAGTGCAGACTGAAAGCTATACTCATCACAACCCTGACAACAAATTTTTCTATAGCGTAAAGCATAAAATATCACCTGCCTGTCTTCTGATTTATTATTCTGATTATAGTATCAACCGATTCCCGAAGTGTAAGGTCAGTACTGTCGACAAGTACAGCATCATCTGCCTGTTTCAGAGGTGCTACAGGACGATTCATGTCATTGTGGTCACGTTCTATGATGTCGCTTAAGATTTCCTCATAACACGGACAGTTTGGTTTTTCAGACAGTTCTTTATATCGACGTTCTGCACGTTCTTCGGGAGTAGCCGTAAGAAATATTTTAACATCTGCGTCCGGAAGTACAACAGTTCCGATGTCTCTTCCGTCCATGATGACGTTATTTTCACGTGCTATTTTCTGTTGAGTTCCGAAAAGATATTCACGTACCGCCGGTATTGCGGAAGTTCTTGACGCTTCCATAGAAATTTCCGGTGTTCTTATAAGTCCGGAAACGTCCCTGTCACCTAAGAAGACTTTCTGTACACCGTCGACAAATTTAAGTGAAACATCAGCATTTTTAATTTCTGTCGGGATATTCTCATCAGAAATATTGTTCTCCGTGATAAAAAGTGCGATAGTACGGTATAATGCACCGGTATCGACGTATATATAGCCCAGTTCAGCAGATACCGCTTTGGCTACGGTACTTTTACCTGCTCCTGCCGGACCGTCGATTGCAATATTAATACTCATAATAAAAAACTCCTTTACATATTTAGTACGGCTGAATACGCCGTAGAAAAGGCAATCTGTAGATTGAATCCGCCTGTATAAGCGTCAACGTCTATGACCTCACCGGCAAAGAAAAGCCCCTTGATTATTTTAGATTCCATAGTTTTAGGGTTTATTTCCCTAACGGAAATTCCACCGCTTGTTATGATAGCTTCTTCTACCGGTCTGAAATCCGATATTCTCACCGGAAAGGCTTTCAGTAACTCGCCGAATTTGTGTCTTTGTTCCCTTGTAATGCTGTTTACTTTCTGTTCCGGACTTATTCCGGATAGTCTGACAATTACAGGAATCATTTTTGCCGGAAGAAGTTTCCGTATACCGTTTATGAAATCACGGTTTAAGTTTTCGGAAAAATCACGTTGTATTCTGTTGTCAAGCTGTTCCGGTGTGAGAGCTGGTTTCAAATCTATGAGAATTTTATACCGTCCGGACTGCATTTCACGTATATGAGAACTCGCACTTAATACAAGAGGTCCTGAAACTCCGAAGTGTGTGAAGAGCATTTCACCGGATTCGGAATATATAATCCTGTCACGGTCATAAAGATTCAGTGTGACGTTTTTCAGTGAAAGACCCATCATATCGGCACAGTACTTATCCGGAGATACAAGCGGTACAAGGCTTGGTTTTATATCGGTTATGGTATGCCCGACAGATTCCGCAAGCCTGTAACCGTCACCGTCAGAACCGGTTTTCTGATAGGATTTTCCGCCACACGCTATCAGAACGGATTCGGCGTAATAAGTTTCGTTACCGGCTTTAACTCCCTTACAGATATTATTTTCCGTAATCAGTTCAGTTACACGTTTCCGGATAACTTTCACGCCGGATTTTTTTATTTCACGTACAAGAGCGTCTGCTATATCGTTTGCGTTATCGCTTACCGGAAAAACTCTGTTACCACGTTCAGTTTTGAGAGGTACGCCTAATTCCTCAAAGAAATTCATTGTATCATAGGCATCGAAAGCGGAAAATGCACTATACATAAACCGATTATTTACCGGAATATTTTTCAGATGTTCCTGAACATCGGAATTATTGGTAAGATTACATCTACCCTTGCCGGTGATACGAAGTTTACGTCCTAATTTTTCGTTAGGTTCAAAGAGTAGTACATTTTTTCCGGAACGTGTAGCCTGTACCGCTCCGAAACAGCCGGACGCTCCGCCACCTACTATAATTATATCAGTCATTTTTTCATCAACCTTTTCATTAATTCACGCATATACAGACGTCGCTGTTCGGTTGCCGGAATGTCAACGAACCATTCGCCGTTATTTTCCGTAACTACATCACCTTCACGGACGTTTTCCGGTAGTCGTGAGCGTTCTATTTCAATCAGTCCGCTGTCGGTTTCGAGGACAGCTTTATTATTTTCAAAACGGTCAATAACGTTCATAAAATATTACCTTTCTGTCTTTACGTCAAGATTTTTGCCGTCTGAAGTAAATACGACAGTACCTGAAATATCAGTACGGTAAATCTTATCGGTAAATTTACTTAGATTTTCAATAGTTATATCACAAGGATGTCCGTATGAATTACCAGTACCGCATGAAATAACTGCATAATCTGGTTTTATGACGTTTAGGAAATCTTCCGAAGATGACGTATCACTGCCATGATGTCCGACTTTATAAACGTCTATATCCTGAAGTTTTCCGCTTTCAATCATTTCATTTTCGGCGAGTTTTTCGGCATCACCGCTGAATATGAAACTATTGTCTCCGTGATTCATTATGAAAGTTACGGAATAATTATTCACATTACTGTAATCCTCACTGCACGGAGCTATTATTTCAAGTACGGCGTCACCGAGACTTATTTTTCTGCCGATTTCCGCTTCCGTAAGTGACAGATTCTTCACGGAGCAGGCATTAAGAAATTTTTCAAAATATTTAGTTGTAGGAGTGTCGCTGTCGTCTATATGCGGAATAATCATCTCGCCTATATTGAAGTTTGCCACAATTTTACTCATACCGCCCATATGGTCTGAATGCGGGTGAGTTCCTACAACGTAATCAATATCTGTAATGCCCATACCGTCGAGATACGAAATAACTTTTTCACAGTCACCGGATTCGCCACAATCAATAAGCATATCAGTATCACCGGATTTTATGTAGATACTGTCACCTTGCCCGACGTCTATATAATGCACGGTCAGTTCCTCTAAATTGTCGGAAAATCCACCGCCGAAAAAGTTCCACACAAGAAATCCGACTAACATTAACAGTATGACCGGTATCGCTTTTATTAAAGTTTTCCTTTTCTGTTTCGGTGACTGCTGGTCATATTCCTGTTTTGTTTTCCGTGCGTAATCCGTGAGATTTTTTTTCTGTTCGTCCGTGAGTCCGAATTTGTTTTTTTCTGCCAAACTTTTTCACCTGACTTTCTGTTATCATTTTTACCACCGTCAACGAGACATTCCGGCGAATTTCCTATTAAATCGTATCTTCCGGCTTTCCGGAGTGCCTTTAAAACTGTTTCTTTATTCTGTGGGCGGAAATACTGTAACAATGCCCTCTGCTGTGCCTTTTCCTCCGGAGTTTTCGGGACATATACCTTTTCCATAGTATAGGGGTCAAGTTCCGTATAGAACATACACGTAGAAATAGTCCCAGGGGTAGGGTAGAAATCCTGTACCTGCTCCGGACGTATTTTATTTTCTTTCAGAAATACCGCCAGTTCGATAGCCTCATTTAATGTACTTCCAGGGTGCGACGACATTAAATACGGTACTAAATACTGTTCCTTGCCGATACCTTTTGTTATTTCGTAAAATTTTTTCTGAAATGCCTTGTACGCTTCAATATGTGGCTTACCCATTTTGTCGAGTACCACCGCCGAACAGTGTTCCGGAGCTACTTTCAATTGACCGCTTACGTGATACTTTATCAGTTCCCGAATAAATTCGCTGTTTTTGTCCTGCATGAGATAATCATATCTTATTCCGGAACGTATAAATACACGTTTTATGCCTTTGATTTGACGTATTTTCCGTAAGATTTCAAGATATTCCGTATGGTCAGCTTTCAGTGCCGGACACGGTTCAGGAGCAAGACATTTTTTACCCATACATAACCCCTTACTGATTTGCTTTTCACAGGAAGTACTTCTGAAATTTGCAGTAGGTCCGCCGACGTCGTGTATATAGCCCTTGAAATCCGGCATATGTGTGATTCTTTCGGCTTCTTCGAGTATGGATTTTTCGCTTCTGCAAGTGACACGCCGTCCCTGATGTAGTGCGATTGAACAGAAATTACAGTACCCGAAACAACCACGATTATGTGTAATAGAAAATCTTACTTCCTCGATACCAGGTACACCACCCAGTGCCTCGTATGAAGGGTGATAAGTCCTTGTATATGGCAGAGAGTAAATATAATCAAGTTCTTCCGTCGTGAGACTATACGCCGGTGGATTCTGTACCAACATCATATTACCATGTCGCTGAATGACTGTTTTTCCGTATACTTCGTCCTGCCAGTCGTATTGTATTCTGGTTGCTTTTGCGTATTCTCTTTTGTTATCCCTGACCTGCTCATATGACGGACATTGTGCCGAACCTATCGGAGTATTTACCGGCTCTGTAAGATAACAAGTACCTCGTATATCGTGTATATTTTTTATATCCTCACCGGCATAAAGTCTTTCACAAAGTTCTTTTATCTGATGTTCACCCATACCGTACATAAGTAAATCCGCACCGCTGTCGACAAGTACAGACGGACGTACAGTATCGTCCCAGTAGTCGTAATGTGCAAAACGTCTAAGCGAGGCTTCAAGACCGCCTATGGCTATCGGAATATTACCGAAATATTCCCTTATTTTCCGACAGTACACTATTACTGCCCTGTCCGGACGTTTTCCGGCAACTCCTCCGGCAGTGTAAGCGTCGTCGGAACGTTTTCTTTTTGCAGATGTATAATGTGCTACCATAGAATCTATATTTCCCGACGTTACTAAAAATGCGTACTTAGGTCTGCCGAATTTTCTGAAATCCCTGTCAGTATGCCAGTCGGGTTGCGAGATTATCCCGACTGTATAGCCCATAGCTTCAATAAGTCTTGTAATTATAGCTACCCCGAAACTTGGGTGGTCAACGTATGCGTCGCCGGTAACGTATATGAAATCAAACTGTTCTATGCCGAGTTCGTCCATTTCCTTTTTTGTAACCGGAAGAAATCTATATGAATTTTCCATTAATTTCCCTCCTGTCGTCCTGATTTTCTTTTTTCGTAATCTTCTTCCGAAATCAGTACTTTCCGAGGTTTTGCACCGTCTTTAGCACTGACAATACCTGTTTCTTCGAGTTTATCCATTATTCTTTTTGCCCTTGCATAACCTAATTTCAAAGTCCGCTGAATCGTAGATGTTGAAATCTGTCCGCTATGTACGGCAATTTCAACAGCTTTTTCTATGAGGTCTTCGTCAGTAAGCAATGTATTGTAATCTTCGTTACTGTTTCCGGATAAATTTTTATTCTGTGGTATGAAATTTTCTACAGCCTGAATAATATCGTCGTCGTATCTGCTGTCAGACTGCGATTTGATAAACTCAACAGTAGCACTTACATCTTCCGGTGACGAAAAACAACCCTGTACTCTTAACGGTTTGTTCGTACCTATGGGCATATAAAGCATATCGCCGTTGCCGAGAAGTTTATCTGCACCAGCCATATCTATAATAGTACGTGAATCAACCTGCGACATTACTGACAATGCTATACGGCTCGGAATATTTGCCTTGATAAGTCCGGTTATGACGTCTGTAGTAGGTCTCTGTGTAGCGATTACAAGATGTATTCCGGAAGCTCTTCCCATCTGTGCAAGACGACATATATAGTCTTCAACTTCCTTACCGGCAACAAGCATCATGTCTGCCAGTTCGTCGATAAATATGACAATCTGCGGAATTTTTGTAATATTTTCGTTCTGTCCGGCATATGAATTATATGATTTTATGTCATTTGTACCGGCTTCGGCGAAAATTTTATAACGTCTCATCATCTCGCCGACTGCCCAGTTAAGAACTCCGGCAGATTTCTTACAGTCCGTGACTATCGGTATAAGAAGATGTGGTACACCCTCGAATACACTGAACTCAACAATTTTAGGGTCAATAAGAATCATACGGACTTCTTCGGGAGTGGCATTATATAAGATACTCATTATTATGGAACGTGTACATACTGATTTACCTGAACCAGTAGTACCGGCTATGATTAAGTGTGGCATTTTAGCAATATCGCCGAGAATGATATTACCGGCTATATCCTTACCAACCGCAAAGGTTAATTTACTTTCGGAATTTACGAACTCCGGCGACGAAAGTATTTCACGGATAGTAACAGTATCCTTTATTTCATTCGGGACTTCTATTCCGACTACTGATTTCCTTGGTACAGGGGCTTCTATCCGTAAGCCCTGTACCGCAAGATTAAGGGCTATATCGTCTTCGAGATTCTTTATTTTCCTGACCTGTACTCCCACACCTGGCTGAATTTCGTAACGTGTTATAGCCGGACCTCTTAATTTGTCCTTTACTGTGGCTTCAACCTTAAAACTTTTCAGGGTATTGATTATTATTTCCGCTTTGGAATCCATTTCAGCAGTTATTTCCGGACTATCCGTTTTATTTTCCGGAAGTTCAAGAAGTTCCGTCGGTGGTAATTCATATATTTTTTCCGGTTCAGAAATTTCTTCTTCAGTCTCTTCTTCAACCGTTTCTTCATTATTTTCTTCGGTATTTTCAGTATCATCTTCCGGAGCAGGTATATTTTCAGATTCAGGGAAAATATTTTCTGAATTTTCAGTTTCGTTAATAAGTTCGTCGGATTCAAGCGGAACATCAAACCAGAACTCTTTTTCCGGTTCGGGATTACTGCTGACAGGTACGGAAATTTCAAAAAATTCACGGTCAACAGGTGTTTCCGGACGGTCATTTATTATGTTTATTGCTTCCATATCGGCATTAAAAGATTCTTTTTCTATATCGTCGTCGAGGTCATCTTCATTGAAGATTTCATTTAATGCACCACCCATAAGCATACTGTAAAATACAGGTACTAATTTCCCGATACTCCTGAAAGGTTTTGATATTAAATCTATAAATTCCATAAGGCTTTTATGGGTAAAAAACATACCAGTTACAAAGAAAAGCATTACTATTATTATACGTGAACCTGTCTTCCCGAAAAAACTTATAAGCGGACCGGAGACAATATAACTTGCAACTCCTCCGCCACCGAGTTTAACGCCCTCTTTATAAAGATTATTTATGTGTTCCTCGAAACTTTCCCCTATAAGTTCGCCTGATAAAAAAATCTGTACCGCACCACTTATAAGACAAACAAGGACTATTCCCCATATTACACGGTCAAAAATACATTTATCGCTTTTTTCAAGACCCATCTGTATGGCAACATAAATAAGTACAGCCGGAACAAATATAACTGCAATACCGAACATTCCAAGCAAAAAATTATGTACTTTCAACCAGCCGTCACTACCTTTCACGAAAGTCATTAAAAACGACAGCACACCCAATGCGAAAAGCACTACTGACCAGAAATAATTCTTATCATTTATAGGTGGCAGAAATTTAAGTAACGGATTTTCAGAATTGTTTTTTTTATCATCTTTTTTTTCGTCTGCCATTTCAGACCTCCTTACAGGGATTTTTATGGGCGAACATTGTCCGCCCTTATGTTTGTGTATATTATTCAGATATATCTTTTTTCGGATTTTTCAATAAGTTCGTAAAGACATTCCATAGCGTCACTAAGTCCGCCGAGTTCGTCAATGAGACCGATTTCAACAGCTTTTCTGCCCTCAATGACACTTCCGACATCAAGGACTAATTCTTCTGTATTCAGCATCAGACGACGGAAATCTTCTTCACTTATACGACTGTTTCCGGTGACAAAATTAATAATTCTGTCCTGCATTTTGTCGAAATAGGATAAAGTCTGCGGTACGCCTAAAACTGTACCGTTCATGCGGACAGGGTGAATAGTCATAGATGCCGACGGTACTATAAACGAATGTTTAGCACTTACCGCAAGCGGTACGCCTATTGAATGCCCACCACCTACTACAAGCGACACGGTAGGGGTTTTCATACCGGCTATGAGTTCAGCTATTGCAAGACCGGCTTCGACGTCACCGCCCACTGTATTCAGTATTATAAGAAGTCCTTCAACACTTCTGTCCTGCTCTATCGCTACAAGTGCCGGTATTATGTGTTCGTATTTGGTAGTCTTGTTCTGTTCCGCCAGTACGTAATGTCCCTCAATCTGTCCTATTACCGTCAGGCAGTGTATGAGGTGTTTTGCGTTCTGCGAAACACTCTGACCGTTTTCGACAGCAAGTTTTGCTTCGTCAATTTTTTCCTCGACATCTGACTTTTTATCATCATTTTCCATAAGTATAACCTCCATGTAAAAATAGTCATATTTTATTATGATTACTTCTTCCGGAGAATATACACTATAATTATATAATAATCCGCCTGTAAAGTCAATACGGACTGTCACAAAAATTTTCCGGAAAGTTTATTTTTCCTATACTTTCGGTAATTATAGACAGATAGTATACACAACCTTTGTACAAATTATGAATTTTCATTTAATAATCACTGAATGTTAATAATTTGGTAACAATTTCTGTTGTAAATTATGCTATAATGATTTCAGACAAAATCTGTGAACATATATAATATTTTTAAGAGAGGATTGATTTTTTATGAAGAAGAATATGTCAAGACGTTTCAGGGCTACAGCAATGAGCCTTGTTATGGCTGTATCGTGTATTCCGGCAATGACTGCTGTTTCTGCCGGAGCTGTAAATGTTGCTTCACCTGTTATAAACACCGTAAACAACAAAAAAGCAGACGCTGAAATTGAAGACCTCGGCAAAAGCGTAGGCGTAGGCGATAAATATATCGGCTACATGGCTGACTTAGCTAAAAGCGGTCTCAAGACTGTAAATATAACTTTTACTCCTGATTTTACCGGTAATTTTTCATGCGGTTTCGGTATCGGCGTTAAGGATTCACCATACTGGCTTGAATACGATGCCGAAAAGGGCTTTATAGATTCAAAGGGCGGTACTGTTGATGTTACCGCTACACAGGTAGCCTGTAAAGAAGGTGAACCTGTAACTGTAGGTTTTGACCTCTCAAAACTTGACCTCAAATATGACCCTAAAACTGATAAATACCCCGGAAAATTTGAGTTCAGAAACTACTACGCAGGCGAAAAAGACGGCTCTATTACTATAGATAAGGTAGTTGCCAATGAACCTGTTGTCACTCCCGAAAAACCTGACGTTACTGACCCTGATAAGCCGGTAACTCCGGATAAACCTGTTGACAATGTACCGAACAACAACAAACATACAAACGGTAACAACTGGTCATTCAAGGATAATGGCGACGGTACTGCTACTATAAGTTCCACTGTTGCAAGACAGGTTGAATTTGAAGAACCTATCGTACTTACACAGGGTTACGACGAAGATACTTACGCCAGCTCCGAAGACGGCTACAAAGAGGGAGACCCGATTAACAGCCATAAATTCAAGTATTCTGATTTCGGTCTCACAGATATGGACGGCGTTACTATTGAATCCCTTACGGCTATAATCGAAACCGAAGAGGGTGCTGACACTTTCATGTACGGCGGTGGTCTGAACGTAAAGAAAGGCTCACCGGCTGATACAGAATTTGCTAAAGGTGAAGCCGGTATCGAAGGCAAAGAAGGTGCTGGTTACTGGTACAATGACTGCGGTGAAGACCAGGTACAAGAATTTATTGACGCCGGTGTTAAATTTGAAATAACTCCGTCCGCCGGTGCTACAATGACGGGTGCAGGCACTTATATAAAGGCTTACTGGGAAGTTCCGGCAGAAGTACAGCCATATACGAATACAAAGGTTGACGACGAAATTTCTTTCCAGTACTGGTACGGCACTAAGGCTGAACAATCTGAAGACGCTACAGAACCTGAACTCCTTGAATCTGTAAATCTTACAGGTGCGGTACTTACCTATACGAAAACTATTACTGTACCTTATACCGGTTCTGTAAGTCAGAAAGTAGGCGAAATGCTCGAACACGCCGACGAAAAGAAAAATGCACTCCATGTAAAATATGAAGACCTCGGCATTGACGAAACTATGAATGTTTACGCAATCCGTTTTGACGTTTCTGCAAAATCTGATGTCGGTAAACTCGTATACAATACCGGAACAAGTGTAACTGCTGACGCAAAGACCGAACAGGAATACTGGTATCAGGAAAAAGGCGACTACTGTGTACTTGATGCCGGTCAGAAAGCTGAAATTATGTGGATAGTACCTACAGCAGTATCGAATTACGTAGACCCTGCCGGTGAAGTTTATTTCGGTTACTATTACGGCGAAGCAGATGCTATTTCAATAGACAATGTGGAAGTTTATTATGACGTACAGACTACTACTACAACCTCTACAACAACAACTACTACCACAACAACCACAACTACACAAACTACTACTACTGAAACTACTACCACTACCGAAACTACTACTACCGCTACTACAACTACACAACCTACTACCCTCGGCGTTACACTCTGGGGCGATGCCAACGTTGATAAGGAAGTAACTCTTGCAGACGCCGTATTAATAATGCAGTCTCTTGCAAATCCGGATATATTTGAACTTACTGAACAGGGTAAGATAAATGCTGATATAGTCGACAACGGCACAAGCGGTATAACAACTGCTGACGCTCTTGCTATTCAGTGTATTGGTATCAGTCTTGTAAAACAGGCAGATTTACCAATTACAAGCGATGACCTCAATAACATCTGATAATTAAAATAAAAGAAGAGGACACTCCGGTGTCCTCTTTTTTGCGTTCAGCGTGTGAATTTTTATTTATCCGGAAATATTAAAAGCGTTCTCACATTTTAACAAAATATATCATATAATAAAGTGTATCACAAATTCCTCTGTAGGTGCAGACTATTCAGGGGGAATCTTTTTGAAAAAATGTGTTATTACAATGCCCTCTTACACCTATGTTATTAAAGGTGAAAAGCTCCTGAAATCAAGAGGGTATCCATGCGAAATAAGAAGAAATGAAGTCACTTCAAAGGACGGCTGTGGTTATTCACTGCACGTTTTCAGCGATTGCAGAAATGCCGTCTCGATACTGGAAAAATATTCCGTTCCGTATGCTGTCAGGGAATACGGAGGTATACAATGATTATAAATTTTGACAACGCCGCCACGACTTTCCCGAAACCTGAAACTGTCCGGAAAACTGCTGTCAATGCTATCGAAAATTTAGGCGGAAATGCCGGCAGAGGTGGTCACGCACTCGCTATGAGAACTTCCGAGGCTGTATTCTCCGCACGGCAGACAATAGCCGATTTTTTCGGTGCTGAACCTGAAAATGTAGTCTTTACCATGAACTGCACACAGGCTATCAATATGGCAATACAGGGTATAATGTCCGGTGGTGGTCATATGATTATAAGCGGTATGGAACACAATTCTTCAGCACGTCCGGCTTCCGAACTCGCCCGCAATAAAAAAATAACACTCTCTGTGGCACAGGTCTATCCCGATGACCGCCGGACAGTTGAAAGTTTCCGTTCACTTATCCACAAGGACACAAAAGCTATAGTTTGTACTCTTGCAAGCAACGTTACCGGACAGATTCTTCCATACAGGGAAATAGCACATATATGCAGGGAAAAAAATATATGCTTTATCGCTGACGGTGCGCAGGCTTGCGGAATAATAGATATAAATATGAATGACGGTATAAATATTCTGTGTACTGCCGGTCATAAGGGGCTGTACGGTATAACCGGAACAGGTCTTCTTATATCGGACGGAAAGTATAAAATAAAACCCATAATTCAGGGCGGTACAGGTAGTGCCTCGTCAAGCCTGTATCAGCCGGATTTTCTGCCAGACAGTCTCGAAAGCGGTACTCTCAATGTTACCGGTGCTATGACTATCAAAGCAGGTATTGAATTTATCAGAAAAACAGGTATTGAAAAAATTTTCGCCCATGAAGAAAGAATCTGCCGGACTTTTATAAATTTATTAAGAAAAAACAAGGATATTATTATTTACAGAAATCCGGAATCTTCATATGTCCCGATAGTATCGTTCAATGTCAAGGGAATTATGCCTGAAAAAGTCGCTGAAATTCTCGCCGAATACGGTTACTGCCTGAGAGCAGGATATCACTGTTCGGCACTGGCACATACTCAACTCGGTACAGAAAACGGTACAATCCGCTTTGCACCGTCTGTTTTCAGCCGTGAAAGTGATGCCATTAAACTCGCCGAACTTGTCAGAATTGTGACAGTTTCAGAAAAATCACACAAAACTATTGAAATTATCTGAATTTGTGGTACAATAATAATATAGGTATGCACATACAGAAATCAACAGAGGGCTATGCCCTCTTTACATAACTATAATCAAGGAGGTGGGCATATGAAATTCCATGACATAACCGACGCTTTTTTAAGCATTTTAAGTACCCTCGAATTTAAAGATTTCATTGATATGGGTATTCTCGCCTACATAATATATATAGCCCTGAAACTTATCCGTGAAACACGTGCCGGTCAGCTTGTGAAAGGAATAATGTTTCTTGTGGGAGCTTATTTTTTAAGTAAATATCTTAAACTGAAAGTTATAGAATACCTGCTCAAAGGTACACTTGATATAGGTCTGATAGCAATGATTATACTCTTTCAGCCGGAACTTCGTCGTGCATTGGAAAAATTCGGACGTGCCAAACTGGATATATTGAGTTTCGGTTTCGGACAAGGTTCGGACAGCCTTACGAAAAAATGGGAATCCGCTATTGAATCTATATGCGATTCCTGCGTTGAATTATCGGCAACCTGTACAGGTGCGTTGATAGTCGTCGAAAGACAGGTAAAACTCGGCGAACAGATTGAAACAGGTACTATCATGAACGCCATACCCAGTAAGGAAGTTTTCGGAAATATATTCTATCCGAAAACCCCTCTGCATGACGGTGCTGTTATAATGCGTGACGGTATAATACTTGCGGCGGCGTGTTTTCTTCCGAAACCTCAGAACGACGCCATTATAAACAAGAAACTCGGTTCCCGACACCGTGCGGCAATCGGTATGAGTGAAAATTCAGACGCTGTAATAATAGTCGTCTCCGAAGAAACAGGGCAGATTTCAGTCGCCATGAACGGCGTTCTGACCCGTGACTATACCCGTGAAAAACTTAAAAATCTCCTCTATCAGACAGTAACCGATACCAAAAACCATTCCGATAATGAAAGGAGCAAGTCCGAAAAATGAAATTAACTGATACTATATCCGAAATTTTCCGCAGGAAAAGTCAGACAAATTTTTCACTTGCCATATATTCCGTACTTATAGCGGTACTGGTATGGTTTGCGGTATCGCTGACACTTTATCCGTCAGTACCTAAAACCATTGAAAAAGTAACTCTTGACCTCGCTATAGGAAGTACTGCCACTTCCGACAGTACTTTGAGTGTAATATCCTGTAATACGCAGGACGTAACGGTAAAAGTAATAGGAAGCCGTACACAGATTGCTAATATCGACAGCGATACAATTTATGCTTACGTCGATACCGATAACGTATACTCTACCGGCAGAAAAAATCTTCCGATAAAAGTCAGAAGTACCAACGGTATAGAATTTGAAGTATCGTCTATTGAACCCTCAACGGCTGAAGTTGTTTTCGATAAATACGAATCTGTACAGTTTCCGGTACAGCCGAAAATTCCTAACGTCAGTTTCGCCGGTAACAAAACTATAAATTCAAATGAGTTTTCATGTGAGCCTAATATGGTTACTATAACAGGACCTTCCTCACAGATAAAGAAAATAAGTAATGTATATGCAGTCTCAAACCGTGAAATGACACTTGATTCCTCGCACGCCCTGAGCAGTGACGAAATCCAGCTTTTTTCGGAAGACAATACTATTATTGACCAGTCGTCAATGACTTTCGATACAACTAATTTCCTTATAAATATACCTGTCCTGACGGTAAAGGAAGTAGGCGTATATGTCCAGATTATGAACGCTCCGTCAAGTTTCGACCAGAATGCATTGCATCTTAAAGTATCAACTGAAAAGATAAAAATTGCTTCAAAGAACAGTCAGACGAAAATTCCGGACAAACTGGAAATAGGTAAAATTTCCCTAAGTGATATAACACCCGATTTTTCAAAGACTTTTAATTTAAGTGATGTGCTTGAACCCCAGAACTGTATAAATATGTCAGATACAACAAGCATAACCGTTATGGTGGATTCTGAAAATATAAAAACAAAGTCTGTCATACTTGACCAGAGCCGTGTTAATATAAGCAACGCTCCCGACGAATACGACTACAGAGTTATAACACAAAGTCTTAATCTTGAAATCGCCGGTGATGCCGAAACGTTAGAAAAAGTAACTCCGAATGATATAGTCGCCGATGTAAACTTACTGAATGCAAGTATCACCGAAGACCAGTTCACATATGATGTAATATTCTCGTGTCCTAAATATGACAATATATGGGCTATAACAAATTACAAGGTATCCATACAGCGTACACCTAAAGAAACTACTACTTTAAATAATACTATCGAACTTACACAGACCACTACAGCAGAAATTCCTGAACTTGACACAGAGTAAATAATATGTTATAATATTAACCGTAAATTTACAGAAAGAAAGGTTATAAGAAAAATGAAATCACAAAAAATTTTATGTGCATTTATTACCGCTCTGCTTTGCGTAACTGCTGTATCGTGCGATGATACGTCGGAAGAATCAACAGAAAATTCCGTTTCTTCGGTATCGGAAACTGAATCCGAAACTGAAACTCAAACAGAATCCGATACCCAACCGGAAGAAACTCAACCGGAAGAAGAATCTGAACCCGATACACAAGCAGATAATACCGGAAATGTTTCCGCATACGGCACAACCGCTGACATCTCGCAATATATAAAAACTACGGAAATAAAACCACCGTTATGGAAAGTAACTGACCCTGAAACACAGAATGAACTGTATATAATGGGTACTATTCATGTATTGCCATCCGGTTTCGACGGTCTGCCGGATTATATAGCGGATATTTATGAAAATTCCGACGGTGTAGCCGTGGAATACGACGTCACACAGCTTACAAGCGACATAAGGGCTTTGATAGCCTATCAGCAGATGTTTATGTATGACGACGGTACAACCATTCAAGACCACATTTCAGACGAAACATATCAGAAAGCCAAAGAATATTTTGAAAGTATAGGGGCTTACACTCCGGAACTTGACCAGTTTTCCGCAGGTTACTGGAATAATCAGCTTGAAAACCTTATGATATTACGCCTTGAAAATCTAAGTACGGACGGTATCGACTCACAGGCTATTGCAATGGCTCAAAAAGACGGCAAAGAAGTAGTAAGCATTGAAACTCTTGAAACACAGACAAATGCCCTCTCCGGTATGAGTGACGAACTTGTTGATTACGTCATGAATGAAATGCTTGACGATATGGACGATATTGACGATTATGCAGAAGAACTCGCTGAACTCTATGACTTATGGGCTGTCGGTGACGTTGACCCTATGTTATCCGAAGAACTCGACGAAATCGACGAACTCCCCGACGAATTAAAAGACGATTACGAAAATTACATGGATGTTATGCTTTTCAACAGAAATCAGGGTATGGCGGAAAAAGCCTCCGAATTTCTGAAAGACGGTAAAAACTACTTATTTATGGTAGGCTCTGCACATTACGCCGGTGACAAGGGCGTTGACGATATTCTTTCCGATATGGGCTATACTGTAGAAAAAATCCAGTGAAAAATATTACGGGAACTGCATAAAAAACAGTTCCCGATTTTTTTAATGATAATATGAATCAATGCCGAGGTATTCTTCCAAAGTAAGTCCGCTGTTATATACTGCCGTTGCAGTTTCCACGCCTAAATAACGTATATGCCACGGTTCGTATTTATAACCTGTAATGTTTTCCTTGCCTTTCGGATAGCGGATTATAAAGCCGTATTCATGGGCGTGTTGTGCAAGCCATACAGCTTCCGGAGTATCCGCAAATGAATCATCAATAGTATTGACGTCTATTGCAAGGCCTGTCTGATGTTCGGAATGTCCGGCACGTGCGGAAAATGTATCCGCTACTGCCTGACCATACCATGAAACATAATTATTATAAAGCGTATTCTGATAACTATATGAACGGTATGCGGACGACATATATATATTAAGTCCTTCTTTCGAGGCTGAAGCTGAAAGTAAATCAAACTGTTTTAATGTAGTTATGTCCATGCCGGGGTCATAATCCGCCGAAAGTGAATAGCTTTTATTTACTATCAGTATGCCATTAATATACGTCCGTCCGCTTACTGAAAATTTGACTGACTGTCTGTTACAGTGACTTTTATTTCAGCCTTTACTGCTGGATTATCCACACTTGTTACAGTTACAGTACACGTACCGGCAGAAAGTGCCGTAACATTTCCCCACCTGTCGACTGTTGCAACGTTTGTATCGGAACTTGTCCAGATTTCGTCCTGATTCGCAACACTTGACGGCAACATAGTTACATATGAAATATCTGTCTGACCTTTATTCAGATTCATTGCATATTTTGAAAGTCTTATTTCAGATATTTTGTTTGCGGTTGCGGAATCCTTTACAGTTACTTTTATATCCGCCTTTACTGCCGGATTATCCACGCTTGTTACTGTTACCGTACACGTACCGGCGGAAACTGCTGTAACATTTCCCCACCTGTCAACCGTTGCAACGTTTGTATCGGAACTTGCCCAGATTTCGTCCTGATTCGCAACACTTGACGGTAACATAGTTACGTATGAAATATCTGTCTGACCTTTAGTCAGATTCATTTCATATTTTGAAAGTCTTATTTCAGATATTTTGTTTGCCGTCGCCGATGACTTTACAGTGACTTTTATTTCTGCCTTTACTGACGGATTATCAACGCTTGCTACTGTAACAGTACAAGTACCCTCGCCGATTGCTATTACGTTTCCCCACTTGTCTACAGTGGCAACATTCTGATTGGAACTTGTCCATATTTCTTCTTTATTGGCGACGCTTTCCGGCAACATTGTTACGTATGAAATATCTGTCTGACCTTTGGTCAGATTCATTTCATATTTAGTAAGTCTTATTTCAGTTATTTTGTTTGCCGGTGTGGATTCCTTTACAGTCACTTTGATTTCTGCCTTTACTTCCGGATTGTCCACACTTGTTACAGTTACCGTACACGTACCGGCAGAAATAGCTGTCACATAACCCCACTTGTCTACAGTTGCTATTTTTTCGTCGGAACTTGTCCAGATTTCGTCCTGATTTGCGACATTTGCCGGTAACATTGTTACGTATGAAATATCTCTTTCACCTGGTTTGAGATTCATTTCATATTTAGTAAGTTTTATTTCAGATATTTTGTTTTCCGTCGTCGGAGACTTTACCGTTACTTTGATTTCTGCCTTTACTGCCGGATTATCCACGCTTGCTACAGTAACAGTACAAGTACCTGCTCCTATGGCTATTACGTTACCCCACTTATCGACTGTTGCGACATTTTCATCTGAACTTGTCCAGATTTCGTCCTTGTTGGCTACTTCTTCCGGAAGCATAGTCACATAGGAGATATCCTTTTCACCTGGTTTAAGATTCATTTCATACTTAGTCAGTTTTATTTCAGAAATTTTTCCTTCGGGTGCTGTAGTGGAAGTGGTAGTAGTAGTTTCGGTATCAGCGGTAACAGTTGTAGTTGTTGTAGTAGTCGTCGTTGTGGTATCAGGTGGTGGGGCTGTAGTTGTAGTAGTCAATACAACTGACGTATCAAGTGAGGCTGTATATCCGGAAACAGTTGTAGTAACAGCAGTTTCTGTAGTTGTAGTAGTTTCAGTAGTCTGTGTAGTGGTTGTAGTAGTTGTTATATCGGGAATGCCCAGCCATCTTTCAAATTTATCAGTACCGCCGATAGACTTATATGCATAATAAGAAAGTACCAGAGCAGCATCTACGGAATCAATAAGATTATCCCCGTTTACGTCAGCAACTTTTTTCTGCGCTTCGGTAAGAACACCTGTACTATTTGTTGAACGGAAAGCGTATTCAGTAAGTATCATAGTTGCGTCAATCGCATTTATGAGACCGTTATTGTCTACGTCGCCTAAATTCAATACAGTTGCAGTATTTTCAACCGCATATGTATTTTTTATGTTTTTGTAATCATTAACCGCCAATGTACTCAAACTGATAGCCATTGACATTGCAAGTATTTTTTTTAAGTCCATAGTAACCCCTCTGCGTTCGTTATTACCATAATGAATATATCATCATTATGGTTAAGTAATATTATACCATAAATTTTTCTGAAATAAAAGCACTTTATGAAATTTTTGACATATTGTATAAAAAATCATGTTTGTTTTTGGCTTATTTGACAGAATAATTATTATCGCTGATACATTAAAAACCGCAGTCCGAAAAAACTGCGGTTTCTGTAATTATTCTGTAATTATTTTATATTCCAGATGTTCTCCGCATAGTCTGCAATGGTTCTGTCGGAGCTGAATTTTCCGGCATTGCACATATTCAACCACTGTTTCTTAGCAAATGCCAATCTGTCGGAACTGTAATCGCTGTTTGATTTAAGTTTTGTCTCAACGTAACTTACGAGGTCACCGAGCAGGTAATAATGGTCAGGGGCGTGCCAGCTTGCACCGTCGAGAAGTGAAGTATAAAGTTCACGGAAATCACCGCTACCACCGTCGGAAACAGTACCGTCAATAAGTGAAGATACTACTTTCTTAATCATCGGATTTTCAGCGAAAACTTTTCTGCTGTCGTATTCTGGTACTATCTTTTCGAGTTCCTCGACTTTCGCACCGAAAATATAATTATTTTCCTCACCGGCTTCCTGTACGATTTCTATATTAGCACCGTCGTAAGTGCCGAGTGTAACCGCACCATTCAGCATGAGTTTCATGTTACCTGTACCGCTTGCCTCCGTACCGGCTGTGGAAATCTGTTCGGATATATCCGCACCGGCTACCAGTTTTTCGGCATACGAAACATTATAATTCTGTACGAATACAACTTTAATAAGGTCTTTCGTATCGGGGTCAGAAGATACTATCTTGCCGATTTCGTTTATATATTTTATTATAGCCTTTGCACGTCTGTAACCAGGGGCGGACTTCGCACCGAATATGAACGTTGTCGGCGTGAAGTTCTTTATAGTACCGTCCTTTATGCCGTAATAAATCCATAAAATTGAGAACGCATTAAGAAGCTGTCTCTTGTATTCGTGAAGTCTTTTTATCTGAATGTCAAAAACTGATTCGGGATTAACTTCTATACCGTCGTGTGCCTTTATGAAGTCCGCAAGCTGATTTTTCTTTGTCTGCTTTATGGATACGAATTTATTTAAAATTTCCTCATTATCGGCGTATTTTTCGAGTTGTTTCAGCATATCGAGATTTATAACCCACTCATCAGTACCGAGAAGTTCCGTAATAAGTCCGGACAGTTCCATATTACAGAGTGCCAACCAACGACGTTGTGTTATACCATTTGTTTCGTTACGGAAACGCTCCGGATACAGACTATACCAGTCGGCAAGAACCGTATCTTTTAAAATCTGCGTATGGATTTCCGCAACGCCGTTTATATGACTGGACGCATAACAAGCCATATCCGCCATATGAATGAGTTCGCCCTTGATAATCTTCATATCGTTGATCTTTGACTTCTCAACGCCTTTATTATAGAGTTCCGCAATAAGTGCCTCGTTAATCTGTATGATTATAGCGTAAATTCTCGGAAGTACTTCCTCAACAAGACCTGTCCACCATTTTTCAAGGGCTTCCTGCATAACCGTATGATTCGTATAATTAAATACTTTTTTGGCTATTTCAAGGGCTTTGTCGAATGTATAACCCTCATTGTCAACAAGCTGTCTGATTAATTCCGGAATTGAAATTACTGGGTGTGTGTCGTTTAACTGTATTGATACGTAATCCGCAAGGTTTTCGAGTGTGCCGTGACGTGCCTTGTGTTTCTTAAGAATATCGGTCAGCGACGCACAACTAAAGAAATACTGCTGTTTGAGACGTAATTTTTTACCCTCGTTTGTATCGTCGTTAGGGTACAGTACCCTTGAAATGTCTTCCGCATAGATTTTTTCCTTAGAGGCTTCAAGATAATTCTGACGGTTGAATGTATCAAAATCAAATTCCTTGACCGGTTCAGACTGCCATAATCTCAAAGTACCGACGTTTTCAGTTTTACAGCCAAAAATGGGCATATCATACGGTACGGCTTTTACTGTCTGACCGTTATATTTTATCAAAACTGTATCTTCTTCGCATCTCTTTGACCAGCAGTCACCGTATTTAGTCCAGTCGTCAATGTCCTCACACTGACAGCCATCTACGATTGACTGCTTGAAAAGTCCGTATTTATAGCGGATTCCGTAGCCGTCGAGTGGTAACGAAAGTGTTGAAGCACTATCGAGGAAACACGCTGCCAGTCTGCCGAGACCACCGTTACCAAGTGCGGAATCCTCTATTACTTCGAGGTCTGCAAGGGATATACCCAGTTCGGAAAAAATTTCCTGAACGTCGTTGTAAATGCCGAGACACAGCAGATTATTATATACCGCACGTCCTACAAGAAATTCCATTGACAAATAACCTGCTCTTCTCTTTGAAAGGTGTTCCTGACGGCTTGTGTCCCAACGGTCTGAATACATCTCCATGACCGTATCGCCGAGGGCATTATGAATCTCCTGTGGTGTAGCTGACTTTATATCTTTTGGCAGTCTGCCTGTGAATTTTTCCATAAAAATTTTTTTATCCATTGGTTTTTCCTCCAGTATTATTATCTGTTATATAATTTATTTAATTTTTTTATTTTCTTTGCGAGTTTCGGAGTGAAATCGCTTTCTTTCGTCCGGAACTGCCAGTTTCCGCCCAGTACTGACGGTGTATTCATTCTGCCGTCGCTGTCGGATTCAAGGAAATCCTGTATCTGTGCAACCGCTATTGTTGCGATACTCGACCATGTACAGCGGATTACAGCTTCCGGAATATCTTTCTTCTTTTTGACATTCAGATATTTTTTCGCAAATTTCAAGGATTCCGGTGACATACTTTCCACCCACCCTGTAAGTGTTTCATTGTCGTGCGTACCGGTATATGCTATGCAGTTTGTATCCGCAAAATTATGTGGAAGATGTTCATTTTCGCCGTTATCGAAGCCGAACTGTAGTACTTTCATACCTGGGTATCCGCAACTGTCAAGCAACTGACGGACTTCCGGCGTAATAAATCCTAAATCTTCGGCGATAATATTAAGTCTGCCTAATTTTTCCTCGGTCATGCGGAAAAGTTCGTAGTCAGGACCTTTTTTCCATTCGCCTATAGTTGCGTCCTCGTTACCGTAAGGAATAGTATAATAACTTTCAAACCCTCTGAAATGGTCTATCCTCACTATATCATAGAGTTCCGACGCATTTTTTATACGGTTTATCCACCAGACAAAACCGCTTTTTTTATGATATTCCCAGTCATATAACGGATTTCCCCACAGCTGACCGGTAGGCGAAAAATCATCAGGCGGACACCCTGCTACCGATACCGGCATATGTTTCTTGTCAAGCTGAAACAGTTTCGGAGACGCCCATACTTCCACGCTGTCCAATGCACAGTATATCGGAATATCGCCTATTATTTCTATATCGTTTGAGTTGGCATAATTTTTTAACTCATTCCACTGACGGTAAAACAAAAACTGTATGAACTTAAAGAAATTAATATCTTTTTTCAGTAGTTTCTTCGCTTCGGAAACGGCTTTTGTCTTGTGAAGTGCTATATCTTCTTCCCACTCGTACCAAGCCTTGCCGTTGTTCTTGAATTTCAACGCCATGAATAATGCGTACTCACCCAGCCATGATTTATTTTTTTCGCAGAATTTCTTGTAATCCGGAAATTTATTCGGCTTGAATCTTGTATGGGCTATCCGGAGAACGTCAAAACAATGGTCATAAATCAGACTGTAATCAACTTTATCCGGTACTGTTTCCCAGTCGAAAGAAGAATACTCATGTTTTTCAAGAAGTCCGTCTGATTCAAGGATTTCAAAATCTATGAAGTAGGGATTTCCGGCATTTACCGAAAATGACTGATACGGCGAATCACCGTAACTTGTCGGCGATAACGGCAGTATCTGCCAGCATTTTGTTCCGCTTTTTTTCAGGAAATCCACAAATTCAAATGCGTGTTTTCCCATTTTGCCTATACCGTATTCGGACGGCAGACTTGATATGTGCATCAATATGCAACTTTTCCGCATAAAAATTCACCTTTCATTTTATATTCTGATAATCTGTATAATTACGCCATAATCTGTATATAATACCAGAAAACGAATCGAGGTACTTATATGAAATTTGCCCAGCATTTTTTTTCTTTTCTTATGGGATATTTTATCTACAGTCTTATTGAAATTCTCAACAGAGGCTATACACACTGGACTATGTCACTGACCGGCGGTCTTATACTGATGATATTGTACTCTCTCAACAACAGCAAGGGTATAACGCTTATAAAAAGCTGTTTCATAGGGTCTGTGATAATAACGGCAACTGAATTTATTGTAGGGGTATTCGATAATATTATTATGCACTGGAATGTATGGGATTACTCCGAACTGCCGTTCAATGTTTCCGGACAGATATGCCTTTTGTTTTCATTTTACTGGTTTCTGCTGTGCATACCGGCATACTATCTGTGCAGGATTATCCACCGGAAATTTACAGTTTAACAACACTCCAAAAAAACGGGCTGTTCTGATATAATCGGAACAGCCCTGATTAATCATTGAGTTATCAGAAGGCTCACTTTTTAAATTTAGCCATTTCTTCAACTGTTGCCACCTTGGAATACGGTTCAGTATCTTCAGGTTCCATGAAAAAAAAGTCAGTTTCTTCAGTTTCCGGCAGTGACGCACCGCAACGTCCGCAGAATTTGTTGTTCTGTTCAACCTCAAAGTTACATTTAGGACAGATTTTACAGCCTCTTATGCTTGTGAGTTCATATTTCATTCTCTTGATTCTTCTTCTTCTTGTGTCGATATCGTTGCAAAGAATCTTGAAGCTTGCGGGGTCGTCGTTAGGGTTTTTGTAGTACTTTTTACCGATATCGGCAAAAATTTCCACGATTCTTTCTTCCTCATAGAGAATTTTTCTCTTGAGGTTGTTGGTTTCTGCAGCAGTTTTCGACTTTTCAGCGACTACCCTCTGAGCGTCATTGAATTTATCGAGAATACCCATATTATATCACTCCTGTTAAAAAAATTTTAAATTTATGGTACTTACAATTATACACTATCAATACGCACTTTGTCAAGTGTTTTCAGAAAATTTTCATAAAACACAGAATTATTTGTGCATATGCAACATTTATACAATGTCATTTTTGGTAAGCTGAATAATAAAATTTCTAATCAACTGGAAAACTCCAGCCGTACATATCATTCCAGACTATACCGACATCATCTAAAGTCACTACCCACTGACAGTCATGTAGTAATTTTGTAATCTCCGTAAGGCATTCAAGCCAGTATTCAGCGATTTCAAATGATAATTCAATATCTGAATCCGGAAGTTTCGTCGCACCTTCAAATATGACATCATTTTCCGATAATCCGTCATAAATACAGAAATCTTCTGATTTTTCGCTGAACGGATATTCTGAATTGTATTTTTCAATGATATTATGTACGGAAGTTATTTCCGTATCAGTCAACGGAGTATTTCTTTCCGCTGTATAATAGATTGAACACGACATATAAATTTCCCCTTATTAACCGCAATCCCAGTTATAGAAAACGTCGCTGAAATCAAGTTTTCTGAGTTTTTTGGAACTGATAAAGAAGTTACCTATCCCCATATCGCCCCACATAATCTTTTTCCATTTCGTGTCAAGCTGGAGTAAAAGAAAATCATATTTTTCCTGCTGTTCTTCGTTCCGTGGTTCGTATTGCGTGAATGTAGGATAACCGCCGACTTTGGAATAGAAATTTTCTTCCCATTCTTCCCAGCCTTCTTCGTCTTCGATGCCGATAATAGCACCCTTGTCAACATAACTGTCTTCAGACGGCTCAAATCTCATACCACATTCAGCAAGTACCGGTGTGTAAAAATTATCATCATCTGTTTCATTATGTACAAACTTACTTTTAATTTCTTCCTCCGTAACCGTCTTATCGACTTCCGGATAATATATAACTCTGAAATCGTCCTGATTTGTAGGGTTATCAAAATCACAACCATACCAGTCAGTACCGCCAAGCCAGAACTGCAACAGTCCCTTTTTTGGAAACTCTTCAAGCTGAATTTCTGAACAGTCTATCTGTGCAAGCAACCGGAGCTGATTTCCTTTACTGTTCGTAGGGAAATCCTTGTCATGCGGAATATATCCGAACCCACCGACTTTACTTTCAAAAATTGACGGTTTTGTATCGGTAAGGGTTATTTCCATACTTTGTTTATTAAGATTTTCCATAAAATACCTCCTTAGTCGTGAAGTTTTCTCCTGTCGATTACTCTGACTGCTTTTCCCTCGCTTCTCGTAATGGACTTCGGTGCAACAAGGTGTACTTTCGGACTTATTCCTAACATGGTCTTTATCGCTACCGCAAGTGATTTTTCCTTGTCCTTTACGTCGCCGGAAACCTGCTCCAGATTCATTTCAACGCTTATGTCAAGAGTATCTGTATTATTGACACGGTCAACCTCTATGAGATAGTTAGGCGTATAACCCTGTTCAATGAGGACGGTTTCTATCTGGCTCGGGAATACATTTACACCCCTGATAATCAACATATCGTCACTTCTGCCCATAGGTTTCGACATCTTTATAAGAGTACGTCCGCATGAACACTTTTTCCGTGTAAGTACACATAAATCACGTGTACGGTAACGGAGCAGAGGGAAAGCCTCTTTAGTAATACTCGTGAAAACAAGTTCACCTGTTTCGCCGTCGGGAAGTACTTCGCCTGTTTCGGGGTTTATTATCTCCGGTATGAAATGGTCTTCGTTGATATGCATTCCGGTCTGTTCCGAACACTCAAACGATACTCCAGGACCGCTTGTTTCGGTAAGTCCGTAAATATCGTAAGCCTTTATGCCTAACGACTTTTCTATAGAACGTCTCATTTCTTCCGTCCACGGTTCAGCACCGAAAATACCGGCTTTAAGTTTTATATCGTCGGTAGTATAACCCATATCGTGAAGTGTTTCGCCGATATACGCCGCATACGAAGGTGTACAGCACAGAATTGTTGATTGAAGGTCAATCATGAACTGTATCTGTCTTTCGGTATTTCCCGAAGACATCGGCAACGTAAGACACCCTACTTTATGCGAACCGCCATTTAATCCAGGACCACCAGTGAAAAGTCCGTAACCGTAGCATACCTGACATACATCTTCATTAGTACCGCCTGCCGCCGTAATCGCTCTTGCACAACAGTCTTCCCATAAGTCAATATCGTTCTGTGTATAGAACGCTACAACACGTCTGCCTGTAGTTCCGCTTGTGGACTGTATTCTTACGCACTCCGATAACGGCTTAGCAAGTAATCCGTATGGGTAGGCATCTCGCAAATCTGCCTTGGTCAAGAACGGCAGTTTATGTAAATCTTCCGTTGACTTTATATCTTCCGGTTTAACGCCCTTTTCGTCCATGAGATTACGATAATACGGTACGTTCTCATAGACGTGTTTTACCTGTTTTACAAGTCTTTCGTCCTGTAACTTCTTCATGTCCTCACGGGACATTGTTTCAATTTCTTCATTCCAGTATCTTTCCATTGGTTAAAAAGACCTCCTTTATATAATTAAATTATTATTAATCAATAATCATTTTATCTTCGTAAATTACTTCACCATTGTCTGCACGCATAATGATTCTGTATGTTTCTGAATCTGATAATTCCATATCCCATGCAAGTTTTTTATCGCTTATCACAAGTTTCGGATTCCCAGAGACTGTTGTATTATATTTTGATTCCGCACGTTCTATGGCTTCTTCTTCTGAAATTTGCGGTTCAGTATCAATATCAAGATTCGGAATATAGCCACTGTATGTACTTGTCCATTCCGTGTGCTGTGGATTTACAGTTATCTGAACATACGCACCATAAATCTTAATGTTCTTGTAATACTGCTGAAAATAATAAGTATTAAGTCCGTTGGGATTTTCATGACTTGCGGTTTCGTTATAGACAAAATCTTCTGTATTTTCAATATCAAGAAGTTCAGCGATTCCCATAAAAGCCTCATATGCCTTATCTTTGTCGGTTATGGGAAAATATGCAATTTCGCCGTCAATAGTCTCTATTCTTCCAAAATCATACTCTATTTCAAGATGATTGCCGTTTATAGCTTTTAAATCGTCCATTGTAATTATGGTATAATCAATATTCGATTTATTATCGGAAGATTCTTCTTTTTTGCATGATACCACTGATACAATCATAATCAATGCTGAAATTATCAGAAAAAATTTTTTCATACATTCCTGCCAAGTGCAAAAGCCTTTTTATTTAACTCAAGAAATTTAGGCGGTACACATTTTTCAAGAGCGTTCTGCCATACTTCTTCCGGAAAATCCATTTTTGAAGCGAGTACACCCATAAGTACCACGTTTGAAGCCTTTGAAGTTCCTGCCTGTTCCGCAAGAGTGAGAGCGTCAACCGCTGTGACATCTGCACCTGCTCCGGTGAGTTTTCCGACGATATTTTCCGGATATTCCGCCATACCGGTTATGACTGGCATAGGGTCAACCCTCTGGACTGATGTTATAAGATGTCCGCCCTTTTTAAGATACGGCAAAGCCCTTGCGGATTCGAGAAGTTCAAAAGATATTATTATATCTGCCTCACCCTTTTCCACTATCGGTGAATAAACTTTTTCGCCATATTTTACATAAGTCACGACAGAACCCCCACGCTGTGACATTCCATGTACTTCGCTTACCTTAACATCGTACCCCTGCGAAAGAAGTACATTTCCTATAATCCTTGACGCAAGCAAAGAACCCTGTCCGCCTACGCCGACTATCATAATTGATTTTGTTTCCATATAATAAACTCCTTAAAATTTTACATGATTTTTGCAAAAAATACAAAACCGCCAAAACCTCCGAATACTATGCTCTTGACAAGCGATGATATGTATTTTCCTTTCATTTCAAGATTTTCAAGCAGTGTGCCGAAATTTGAAAAGCACTCGCCGAAAGTCGCTTCCTTTATGCCGAAAGTCTCCGTAAATAGCTGATTATATAAATCGTCCGTAATCATTCCGTCTGCGTCTGTCCTTGAAATATCGGGGTTTTCAGCTATAATTGCATCTATCATTTTTTCCCTGAACGTCGGAAGATATTCACTTAATAAATCTGACATTTCCATTGTCCAGACGATTTTTTCGGATATGAGTATGGCAGTAATGAAAACCACGCCACATATAATCAGCAAAACCAGCGGTGATAAATCGCTGTCGCCGACAAAAAAACTGCACAGGAAAACCACTCCCATTGCTATAGCCATTCCTGAAACCAAAGTTATAAAGCCCAATTTTCCAAAGATTATCCAGATAGCCACCCCCGGCAACGCACCTATAACAGCTCCGAAAAGTGCCTTTAATGCGGTAAGGACTTTTGAGCCCTCATAATCTTCCATAAAATTTATATCTCCTCGTTATTGTATAATATATCGATTTCACCGTCAACAAATCCGATACCTGCCGGAAATTTTTTCAGAATATCATTCTGTACTATATATCCGGAAATCATATCCGTTACAAACTTCTGAAACGTTTCACGGCTTTTGTCGTCTTCGTCGGAAGTATCGACAAAAAACAAATCTTCTTCAGATGACCATATTTCATAACAAGCCCATTCGTCATCATCGGGGTCAAATCTGTCAGATGCTATAAGCTGTACGCTATAAACATTATCGTCTTCTTCATACAGATTGAAGTTGAAAGCCTTTGTATTTTCGGGCATATCGTTGTTTTCAAGCAGATTATCAAGCCATTTTGCAAAACTGCTGTAAATTTCGTCATAATTTTTAGTCATATATACTACTCCCATTCAGAATTTTTTTCAAATATGTCAAGACCTGTACGCATAATTTCCCTGATTAACTTTCTTTCCCTTTTCGTGAAAACCGGTTCATATTCGCAACCCTCCGGAGTAACGGCAGGAAGATTAAGTCCCCAGAACAGCTTATTATAACAACGGTCAGAACGTCTTGTTTTTGGTTCAAGTTCTTTTCCGATGGAGTTCGCAATGTCCGAAAACATATTCCAGAAATCAATCAGAAAATCACAGTCCATTTCTTTTTGGTGCATTGAGAACCAGTAAATAAGCCTTTCCACGTCATAAAAACAAGTATCTGTTATATTAATGTTAAGTTCGTCAGCTTTTCGCCGTGCTTTTTCTTCCGACGGAAAAGATATAACTTTTCCGCCGGAAGTATATACACGGTTTTCATTATTCTCATCTTCATACCAAATAAGAAACTCCGAACTATCACCGAAACATGAATAACTTAATTCAATAATATTTCCGTTCATCATTTGATAGCGTTTAACTTGCACTGTTCCTGACATATTCCGCAACCTACACACTGTGTATGGTCTATGACCGCTTTTCTGTCCTTTATGGATATTGCCGGACAGCCTAATTTCATACAAGCCTTACAACCTATACATTTATCGCTGTCGACTGCAAACGGCGGATTATGCTTGACGTATTTCAGTAATGCACACGGTCTGCGAGATATTATTACTGATGCTTCATCTGCGGAAAGTTCTTCTTTTATTACTTTTTCCGTTTCCGCAAGGCTGTAAGGGTCTACAACTCTTACACGTTTTATGCCTAACGATTTACAAAGTTCTTCGAGATTTACGGCGTATGCAGGGTCACCTTTGAGATTTTTTCCTGTTGTGGGATTCTGTTGATGTCCTGTCATACCGGTGATTGAGTTATCGAGGATTATAACCGTCGAATTTGAATTGTTATAAGCGATATTTACAAGACCTGTCATACCGCTGTGCATGAAAGTTGAATCGCCGATTACTGCTACGCTTTTATGTTCGGATTCCGCACCTCTCGCCTTATTGAAGCCATGTAATGCCGATATTGACGCACCCATACATATAGTAGTGTCCATAGCGTTCAGAGGGGCAACCGCTCCGAGTGTATAACAGCCTATATCTCCCGATACCGTCACGCCGAGTTTTTTCAGACAATAGAACAATCCTCTGTGCGGACATCCTGCACACATAACCGGCGGTCTGACCGGTATATTTTCCGGAAATTCAGAATATTCTTTCTTTTCGTTCAGAAGTTTTTCAGCTATCACAGACTGCGGAAGTTCTCCGATACAACTGAAAATTTCCTTGCCCTGAATGTTGTTCACGCCTATATTCCGGCAGTGACTTTCTATTATGCCGTCGAGTTCCTCTATTATGTAGATTTTTTCGTATTTTTCCGCAAACTCCTGAATAAGTCTGACCGGCATGGGATTTACCATACCCAGCTTTAAAACAGACGCTTTATTTCCTAATGCTTCTTTCGTATACTGATAACACGCACCGTTTGTTATAACGCCAAATTCTGCACTTCCGGAAATTTCAACCCTGTTCAATGGTGAAGTTTCTGCATATTTTGTGAGTTTCTTTGTACGCTCTTCTACAAAAACGTGTCTGCCCTTTGCGTATGCTGGCATCATGACGTACTTCTGCGGAGTTTTAGTATATTCTTTTAATTCAAGTTCCTGTCGTTCTTCCGGACAGACTATACTCTGTGAATGTGCTACACGTGTTGACATTCTCACGATAACCGGAGTATCAAAATTTTCGGAAATCTCAAACGCCAGCTTTACAAAATCCTTACATTCTGCACTGTCTGAGGGTTCAAGCATTGGTACTTTTGAGGCTATCGCATGATGTCTGCTGTCCTGTTCGTTCTGTGAGGAGTGCATACCTTGGTCATCTGCAACCGCTATGACCAATCCGGCATTTACTCCGCTATATGACGCCGTATATAAAGGGTCAGACGCTACATTAAGTCCGACGTGTTTCATACCACAGAAACTTCTTGCACCGGCTATCGACGCACCTAAAGCAACCTCTAAAGCTACTTTTTCATTCGGTGACCATTCTGCATAGACTTCCTCATATCTGGCGATTTCTTCGGTTATTTCTGTAGACGGCGTACCAGGGTAGCTTGATACAACCTTACAGCCTGCCTCATAGAGACCTCTTGCGAAAGCCTCATTTCCTAACATTAATTTTTTCATTTTTTATTTTCCTTTCGTGGTTAATTCGTTTATTTTTTCTTTGAGTTCCTCAACACTCAAAGATTTTTCTTCCCTACCGTCACATAAAACATATAGTCTGTTATCTTTCAATTCCTTGAAATAAATATCATATTCTGAATATAAAATATCATACATACTTATCAGGTGCGGATTGAAATCAAGAGGGTCTGAAAAATCCCCTACCATAACATCATCAACAATTCCTGCATGACTGCCACAATATGCAATAAGATTTGATTCCTTATCATAATAAATGTCAAATATATGAAAAGATTCTCCATAAATGCGGTCATTATTATTTTTATAGCCTTCCGGAATATAGTTGTATACTTCCAGAGTGTCAACATCAAGAAAACTTATTCCGCACCCGTCTACATGAAACGGATAATATCTGTGACCGTTTTTATGATGTATAATATCCTTAAATCCGTAAGCATAACTATTGAAACGATAATATTCATATACTGTTCTTTCTGCATTTCTAAGAATTACTTTTGCCCCGACGGCTTTTGTAATGCTAAAACCTTGTTCTTTCTGTTCGATATCAGAGTAAACAGTGTATTCAACTGAAAAGCCATCTGATAACTCACATATTCCTGCATGATAAAAAAATTTATCATCTATTAAATATCGTTGACTTTCAATAAATTCATTATGTTTTTCGCTGTTGTAAACGTTCTTATATGAAAATCTGCCCATAAATTACCTCTCTTTAAGTTCTGGATAGCAATGAATTTATTATAGCATAATTTTTAAAAAAAACAAAGTATTTGTATAAAATATCTGAAATTTTCGTCATATCACACAAATATAAGTGCAGTTTAATGTACGTTATCACCAAATAAAAAACGGCACATCAAGTACCGTTTTTCATAATTATTCCTTATCCTCTACGTACTCCAGAATATCCGCCGGTTGACATTTCAGCTCCCGACATATTGCGTTGAGTGTCGAAAACCTTATAGCACTTACTTTACCGGTTTTAAGTTTCGACAGATTTACATTGCTTACCCCTACACGTTCACTCAATTCGTTGAGGGAAATTTTCCGGTCTGCCATAACCCTGTCAAGTCTCGAAATTATAGCCATAATTTCACCTCATACTGTGTCATCAGCTTCCTGTTGCAACTCCGCACCATATTTGAAAATGTTTACGAAAAGCATTACAACAAGAACTGTCATTATAACTGAAGGTGCTGAAATGCCATTGTTTAATATTGATATAACACCAAAAGGTATAAACGAATAACCTAATTTTTTCATAGCTGTGATAACATCTGCCTCAAATGGTGAATGGCATACTTCAAGTGCCTTACATAATTTAACTACAAACATAAATATTACATATATAGAAACAAGTATACACACTATACCGAAACCAAACAGTCCACCATAGACTTTTAACTGTTTGTCGGTAAATTTTTCTGCTGATGCTGAAATATCAATATTATTTACATTTTCTTGTGTCTGGTCGGCTGATTCCTCAAAATCAATTTTTAATTCCGCACCCATAAACTTCATATGTTTGTTTTCCATGTCGTCAAAACCTATAGCTCTCTGTTCTGTGTTATATGAAAGTCTGCCCTGTGCTGTGCCGTCAAACTTCAATGTGCCAGCCGGTAGAAACAGGCATACAATGAGTGTGCATACAAGAATTACGATTGCACACGCAAGGGAAATACCCTTCATGATTTTTGAGACAATACGTCCGTATTTTCCCACTGTGTTGATTTTTTTTGTGATTTCGTTTTTCATAAGAAAACCTCTGTTAAAAAATATTTATTGTTTTGCTTTAGCTTATGTTATGATTATAGCACGTGTTTTTACGTTTGTCAATAGAATTTTAATGTTTATCGTTAAATTTGTAGGTCTGCACAAAAAATACAATTCCGGAAGTATTTTCCGTTATGCACAAGTAACGATAAATTTTTATCGTTTATCATTAAAATCAAAAAAAGTATTGACATAACAGTCTTTTTAATGTATAATATCAGTAAAATAAACCGGAATTTATAAATGAGGTGCAAAAATGCTTAATATAGCATACAAAGGAAAACTTAAAAACGAAAACCAACTTATTTGTAATGATAAATTGCCACAAAAAGCAGTCAGATTTAATGAAGGTGAAGATATACAAGATTTATTTAATCTTGGATTTGTAATAGAATTTCCAATAATCATACCAATAATGATTATTACAATATTCAGATTAGAAAATATTGAAGGTCATATAAAGCTCAATATGAGATTGATTTTCATTATTGCTATTGCTTTTTTATTGAATTATCTTCTGAAGTTTGTACACGAATATATACACGCAATTTTTCCCTATAAAAAGCGAAAAAACAATATGGAATGCAAAAAATGGTGCTTATTTTATATATTGTAATGCTAAAATTTCAAAATTAAGATTCATTGTTATGTCACTTGCACCTATGATAATATTAGGAATAATTCCATTCATTATATGGTTATTCATAGCAAATAAAATGGAGTTTACAATAAGCCTTACATATGTGATTTCGACTTGGATTATGATTATCTGGGCAATGGGAGATTTAGCAAATGTTTATAATACAATTAAACAAGTCCCTCGAAATGCTAAAGTATTTAATTATGGCTTACATTCGTATTGGATAAATGAAAATTCTGATTTATGCAAATAAAAAATAAGTCCGAAAGCAGTTGAAAAACTACTTTCGGGCATTACTTCTATATGAGTATTGACTTTTTCCGGCATATGTTCTATAATATATGTAATATATTAAAGGAGGTCATAATCATGCCAGATATGCCAAAATTACCGGATATTCCTGTTGAAAAAGTCGTGAAAGCCGGTAAAAAAGCCCTCGACGAACTCGAAAAAAGCGGTCAGGAAAAAAAAGTCGTGGAAGTCGTTTCCAAAAAAACAGGTATCAAAGAAGAAACTATCAATTCCGCACTCAAAGCCATACACAACATCAAGTAAAAAAAATTTCCGGCTGAATTTACTCCAGCCGGTTTTTTTATGCTATTCATAGTATAAAACATATAAGTCCTGAACAACCCTCATTTATTACACGTTCAAGTGTTTCCTGTAATTTAAGTCTTGCGTCGACTGGCATTTTGAATAACTTATTATGTAAGCCCTCATTGACTAACTCATGTAAAGATTTTCCGAAAATATTACTCTCCCATATCTTAGCCGGATTATCGTCGAAACCGTCAAGCAGATACATTATCAGTTCTTCCGACTGCTTTTCCGTTCCCACTATCGGACTTACTGTAGTATTTATATTCGCCTTCATGATATGCAGTGACGGTGCTGTAGCTTTCAGTTTTACGCCGTATTTTCCACCCTGTTTTATTATCTTCGGTTCTTCGAGTGTCAGTTCTTCTATTTCAGGCATTACTATTCCGTAGCCTGTCGCCTCAACTTCCGCTAATGCCGGTTCTATACGCTGATACTTACGGCGTATGTCATTGAGTTCCATTAGTAACGGCATCAAATCGCTTTCGCTTTCGATTTCAATTCCGGTTGCTTCACCCAAAATCTTATAGAATAAACTGCTGTCAAGTTCCGCTGTGATAGTCACTGAACCGCTACCCAAATCCATTGCCGATATTTCAGCATTTATTATATGCGGACACTGTGCCATTGATTCTACTGCTGTTTCAACCTCTCGGACAAGTTTTATATCTTTCGCCGAATTTCTTATACAGTCGAGAATTTCAGTCTTTAACCAGTGACCTTTTTCAAGCGAATTTATCCAGCGTGAAGTACGTATATTTATCTCCTTGATTGGAAAAGAAAATAATATTTCCTGCATGATTTCTTTTATGTCGTTCTCGTCGAGGTCAAGACAGCTGACAGGTATTACTTTTGCGTCGTATCGGTCTGTAAGGCGTGTCGCTAAATTCTTCGCTTCCTGTGATGACGGATTAACCGTATTCATTATTACTACAAACGGTTTGCCTAACTCTTTTAACTCTCTTATAACTCGTTCTTCGCATTCTTCGTACTCCGCACGTGGTATATCTGAAATAGTTCCGTCAGTAGTTACTACAAGTCCTATGGTTGAATGGTCTGTGATTACTTTCTGTGTACCTATTTCCGCCGCCATATTGAAAGGTATTTCCTCGTCAAACCATGATGTCATTACCATACGTGGCATTTCGTTTTCTATGTACCCTAATGAACTCGGTACTATATAGCCTACACAGTCTATCAGGCGGACGTTCATAGTAGCACCGCTACCGATATTTATTTCAACAGCGTCTTCCGGTATGAATTTAGGTTCGGTAGTCATGATAGTTTTTCCGGCTGCTGATTGCGGTAACTCGTCGACGGCTCTTTCACGTTTGAACTCGCTTGTTATATTCGGAATTACAAGCGATTCCATAAAACGCTTTATGAATGTAGATTTTCCGGTGCGTACAGGTCCTACAACTCCTATATAAATATCACCGTTGGTACGTTCGGCGATATTATTGTAAATATCTTTAATCATGCAATTCTCCTTATCATGTGACAATCGGTATCAGTAACATTCCGCCGGATTCGAGACGCTCTCCGGATAGGTCATTTTCTTCTATCACGGCATTCACACTTGTGCTGTACCGTTTGGCAATATCCCATACTTCCTCATTTTCCACGCCGAAATACAGCTTTATAGCGTAATCTCCATCACGCTGTTTCTTTACAGTCTCGTCAACCGCTATATCCGTAAGGGCATTTATCGAAGAACAGCTATAAACCGATATTTTCACCGATATATCCGACTTCGCTGATAATATACCCTCTGACGATATATTATATGATACATCCCTTACAGTTATTTCAGCGGAAACTGTACAGCCTGCTATATTATCCGGAAGATTTATAGTTTCTTCAAAAGCCTCGTCTTTGTCGGGCATTATAATCATACCGGCATTATCCCGTGACGCCATTGAATACGATAACATACCGCTTATTATTACCGCTTTGCCATCGTCGGAAAGTCTTGTATTTATGTTCTTCGGAGTACACCACATAGCGTATATAGTCTGCGGTACGCTGTCGCCCTCGCCTATTTTGGCGGAATGTCTGAAACTTTCGTCATATATTACAGGTATCTGTTCGGCTCTCACCTGCGAGACCGTCACGCTACACGGATAGACAGTTGAAAAAGCGTCCGTACCAAGCATAACGGAAGCGGTCTTGACTGCACAGCATATAAGTCTTAATTCTATCTCGCATTTTATTACTCTGTTTTCGGAATTTTTATCGGCAGTAGGTGTTACGTCACAGCTTACGACTTCCGGCGTTATGGTACAGTCAAAAGTATCGTCTATGCCGTCAATGTCGATAATCTGACTGAACGGCATTGAAAAGGAAATAGGTTCTATAGCACCGCCGTCCTTGTCGCATGAATAAAGTATTTTAAGTTCCGCTGAACCTTTAGCAAGCAGTTTTCCGGAAATCATTTTCTTTTCGCACTCCGGAACAGTACAGCGGATATTTATTATACTGTTTACCGTCGGTTGAGCAGGTGAAATTTCTATATCCTCACTTAACTGTAAAGTCTTTTCGGCGGTCACTTTTTTAGAGGCATAACGCACAGGTGTCTTTTTAATCTGGATATTCATTCCGAATGCGTCAGAAATAACTTCCTGATTCGTTTCGCCGTTGACGGAAATCTTTACCGATACCGCACCTCTTACATCGAGACGACGTTTATTTACTGCACGGAAATTTATATGGTCTGTCTTAGGTGTAAGCCTTGCCGTAAGATTTTCGCCTGTTCTGTCGAGTTCCACAGTCTTTGAAAAATTCTGTCTTTGCGTAACGCACTGTAAAGAATTGCCGTTTTCACTGCAATAGAGAATCTTTATATCGCATCTGATTTCATAGGAAAGTTTATTTCCGTTTATCGAGTGATTACATATCACCGGTACTACTTCACAGCGGACAAGCCTGAAAATATCGGGGTAGTAGTCGGGCAGAATGTAATCGAGTTCCACACCCTGCTCCTGTACACCGTCGAAAATAGTTTCGCTGACCGGTACTGTTTCCCTGTTTATTCTTAAATCCATATACAGCCTCCTTGAAATTAGCTTTATGAAATTATATTCAGATTTGAGTACAAGTATTCCGCTTGCAATTTTTTTATGAATGCGTTATAATATATATAAATCTGTAAAGAAAGGATTTTATCATGAATAAAAAAGAAACAGCAGAAATCAAGAAGAATTTTTCCGATAAAAGCGGTTTTTTCGTAATGGAAAGGGTTATAACCGCTTTTATCGACGCTGAAAGAAACGTCCGCTATAATAATGTGTGTTCATGTCTCACTATGGAACACGAAGAATATGACGTATACAACGAAACTCTTAAAAAAGTTCTCAATACAAACGTCGGTAAGGTGCTTGTTGAATACGAGTTTCCGAATGACGCCTACGAGGACGGAAAGTCACAAGATATTTTATATAAACTCCTCAAATCTGAACTTAAAGATGAGCAGGTATGCGAAAATTACGTAAATCATATAGCCGAAAATCTTGCATATTCCGGTAACTATGCTCTTATTACCGCTTACTGTTGCTATACTGTACGTCGCAAAGACAAAAATGACGAATTTTCAGACGGCAAGGACGAAATTTTCAGATACTTAATCACCGCTATATGTCCGGTTACTACAGGGGCGGACGGTTTTGTTTTCGATTCTTTCAATAATGAAATCGTCAAGAAACTTAACACAGAACTTATTATAAGCAAATCTGCAAGCGACGGTTTTTTATATCCGGTTTTCAGTAACAGAAGCACTGACGTCAATCACGTAATGTACTATGCAAAAAAATCAAGTGAACCTAATATTTCCATGATTGAAAATGTACTTGGCTGTACGTTTGTTATGTCCGCCGATAACGAAAAGGCAAATTTTCAGACTATCTTAAAAAACGTCGTCGGCGATGATTTAGATTACATGGTTATACAGTCCGTGAACGATAAAATTAAAGAAGTCGTTGAGGAAAACAAAAACGATACCGACAAAACTGTTATTGACGATTCTAAACTTAAAGAAATTCTTACTGATGTCGGCATACCGGAAGAACATTTACAGAATCTTCAACCTGTATATCAACAGGTATGCGGTGACGCTCCGTTGACTGCCTCAAACCTCGTCGAAAATAAAACCGTACTTAAAACCGCTAGTATTACCGTAAATATAAAGCCTGAAGCCAGTGACAAAATCCGGACGAAAGTTATTGACGGAAGAAAATGTCTGATTATTGACATTGATGACCCTACCATAGAAATAAACGGTCTGCCGGTAACTCTTGAATGATGTTTAACAGTTCCGAACTTCCGAACCCGTAAATTTTTAAAAACAAAAAAAATCCGGCTCACTTAGGTCAATACCCATATAGAAGTTTAAGCCCCGAAGCAATTATTAACTGCTTCGGGGCTTATTGTTAATATTCGATTATTCGTATAAATCAGAATTTACTTGCTCTCATTACACAATTTGCAACCCAAAAATGACATAAGCAAACCGTGTTTTGGACATTTCGGATAACCACAGTAAACAGGGTCGTCTTTCTCTTTGTCAGAGAGCCATTCCTGCAAATTGTTGTCATCAATATCATTTACTGTCATTCGATTTATTAGTGCATTAAAGCTATTCAACGCATAGTCAATATTTTCTTTATTTGGCTTATACCAAAGTTTATCCCAAACACTTTCTTGTAATGTTAATTCTCGTGCATACTCTATTACTTTTAATAAAAACGATTTGTCTGCTTCAAAAGAATCTCTATGCCACGGCATTTCAATTATCTCAAATCCGACTGTTCCATCTCCGATTATACATTGCTGTTTTTCAGCCAGAAAAGCAATCATTCTTTTTTCACTTTCGGAATCAGCCAGTTCAGAACCGCTGATAAGTAAATAGTCAATCAGTACATCTGTAAGTCCGTTAGACATAGAGAACGAATCGTTCTCCGCATATTTAAAAGCGATTTTATTTCCCATTTTAGTTTCTCCATTATAACAAAAAGATATTCGATTATATTCCAATTTATCTTTGTAATAATTATACATCAAAGCCGTTACATTGTCAATGGAAACGTCATAGCACTTTTGACTGAAAATCATAAGTGCTATGGCGAAAACTTCTTTATGAGCGACAGTCTTTACGAACTGGATTTTTATTTATTTAATTACTTTATAACTCTTACTCTTATGATACCGTTTATTGCCTTTATGTCGTTTACTACGGATTCGGTAACATCACCGGCAACGTCCATCATGGTATATGCAAAATCTTTTCTGCTTGCGTTTACCATATTTTCAATATTCAGACCGTCGTCGCCTACTGCCTTTGTGATTGCAGATATAAGTGACGGTACATTCTTATGAATAACGCATACTTTTGTACCGGTAGCAACCATTGAGGCATTAGGAAGATTTACACTGTTTTTAATGTTGCCGTTCTCGATATAGTCAATGAGTTCGTGGGCTGCCATTACTGCACAGTTGTCCTCACTCTCCGGTGTAGATGCTCCCAGATGTGGAAGTACTATTACATTTTCAGCACCTAAAACAATATCGTCTGCAAAATCTGTTACGTATTTTGCTACTTTTCCGTCAGCGATTGCTTTTACTACTGCTTCGCTGTTAATGAGTTCACCTCTTGCAAGGTTTATAAGACGTACTCCGTCCTTCATTATGGCAATCTGTTCAGTGTCGATAGTGTTCTTAGTCTGTGGTGTATAAGGCATATGGATTGAAATATAATCGCTGTTTCTGTAAATGTCGTTTATATCGTTTACTACCTTTACGGAAGAATCAAGCAATACTGCATTATTCACTGAAAGATACGGGTCATAGCCGATTACTTTCATGCCGAGTGCTACTGCTGTATTGGCTATCTTTCCGCCGATTGCTCCAAGACCTATTATACCGAGTGTCTTTCCGAGTATTTCCGGTCCGGCAAATTTTGACTTGCCACCCTCGACAGTCTTAGGAGCGTCAGGAGTGCCTTTCAGTGAAGATGCCCATGCAGACGCTTCTACTATTTTTCTTGAAGAAAGCAGTAACGCACATATAGCAAGTTCCTTTACGGCGTTTGAATTAGCTCCAGGGGTATTAAATACGCATATACCCTCTTCCGCACAGCGTTCAACAGGTATGTTATTTACACCTGCTCCGGCTCTTGCGATTGCAAGAAGATTTTCACCAAACTGCATATCGTGCATTTTGGCACTTCTTACCATGATAGCATCAGGATTTTCCGGATTATCGGAAACTGTATACTTATCCTTGTCGAAAATATCCGTACCGATAGCGGAAATTTTATTTAAAGTCTGTATATTGTACATTTTAAAATAACCTCTTTCTTAAACTGAGATATAGAATAATATCATAAAAACAGCAAACATAATCAGTATGATTCCACCGAAAAGACATATACTTGTCTTAATGACGGTCTGTTTCATACAATGATTTTCAAGATAACATTCTTTCGGATTATCCCCGAAAAATGAAACAGTGAGTTTTCCGCCTATATCAAATTCGGGATAATCTTTTAAATACATCTTTGGTATACCTGTATTAAGCGGTATTGTTATGACCGTGCCGTTTTTATTTTGTAATTCAACGACAGGAACAATCATACCATAAGCATGATTAACAATAACCATATACCCTATACTTTTAGGGAATCTATGTTCTATAACCCTGCCGGTTGAAAACTGTCTGTCTGAATATTTTGTTTTATTCTCCCATATACCGTAAGCAGTAAATACACAACCCATAAGGAGAACAATAAATATCAATAGCATAATCAGGCGTTTTCAGCTTCAAACTTCTTCATGAACTCAACGAGTTTTTCAACGCCCTCGATTGGCATAGCGTTATATATAGATGCTCTCATACCGCCTACTGTTCTGTGTCCTTTGAGATTCTCAAAACCGGCAGACTTTGCTTCCGCTACAAACTTCTTGTCGAGTTCCTCATTGCCTGTGACAAACGGTACATTCATAAGTGAACGGTCTTCGGGTGCAACAGTACCCTTGAATAATTTACTGCTGTCAAGGAAATCATAAAGAATCTTAGCTTTCTTTTCGTTATGGGCTTTCATAGCTTCCAGACCACCCATTTTCTTAATCCACTTGAAAACTTTTCCGCAGATATATATTCCGTAACATGGTGGTGTGTTGTAAAGTGAATCGTTATCAGCCTGAATTTTCCAGTCCATCATAGTAGGTGTGTACGGTTTTGCCGGTCCGTCTGCGATAAGGTCTTCACGTACTATTACTATCTGTACGCCGGAAGGTCCTACATTTTTCTGTACGCCACCATATATAACGCCGTACTTTGTAACATCTACCGGTTCAGACAGGAAACATGAAGAAACATCGGCAACAAGTTCCTTGCCCTTTGTGTTCGGGAGGGTCTTGAATTTTGTACCGTAGATTGTGTTGTTCTCGCAGATGTAAACATAGTCTGCATCTTCCGGTATGTCAAGGTCTGAACAGTCCGGAATATATGAGAATGTCTTGTCAGCAGATGTTGCTACTGCTACTGCTTCGCCGTATTTCTGTGCTTCCTGATATGCTTTCTTTGCCCACTGTCCTGTGATGATATACGCTGCTTTACCGTTCTTCATGAGGTTCATGGGAACGCCCGCAAAAAGAAGTGATGCACCACCCTGTAAGAAGATTACCTTGTAGTTGTCGGGAATGTTCATGAGGTCACGCAAATCCTGTTCAGCTTCCTTGATGATAGCGTCATAGGCTTTTGAACGGTGTGACATCTCCATAACAGACATTCCTGTACCTTTGTAGTCAAGCATTTCGTCTCTTGCTTCTTCCAGAACTTCTTCCGGAAGTACAGCAGGTCCGGCACTGAAGTTATAAACTCTGCTCATTTGAAAAACCTCCAAATATTTAAAAATTAGATTTGTATTGCCATACAAATAAATTATACTATTTCCGGAAAGAAAAGTCAATATATACCGGAGATTTTTTAAAAAAATGTTTGCCGTGGTTTACTTGACTTATAATAAAATTTTTTATATAATATAAACAAAAAATACAAAGAGGTGTGTTTTTTATGAAGTTGTATTTTCTGATTCTGACTGATACGGAGCTTTCATATGACAATTATTCGGAGGATTTCGCAATAGGTTTTTTTGACAGCCGAGATAAAGCCGAAAAAACAGCGGAATATTATCTTAACAATAAAGAAGGTTTCTGTCATTTTCCATGTACATACAGAATTATTGAAAAAAATTTAATCGGAAGTGTGGAAAATTTAAAGGGCGTTTATATTGTACAGGGGTGGAATATAAATGAAAATCTTGACGAGGCAGATATTATAGAAAGTCAGTGCTTTACAAGTGAGTGCGGTGCATTGTCCGAACTGGAGATTATGAAAGCAGAATATCCGAGAGACGAGTGGACGGTTAATTACTGGATTATAGGCGAAACTGAGTGGAAAGAGGGTTTTTGCAGTCGGTACAACGGGGAATTTGCAGACTGACATAAAAGAGGACGTAAAATAAAATTACGTCCTCTAAAAAAATTTTTACTTTACTTCGACAGTCCAGCCGAAAGTATCTTCAATCTTACCCCACTGTATACCAGTCATTGTATCGTATAACATCTGTGAGATTTTCCCTATCTTGTTGTTGTTGATTTCCATTACCTTATCATTCCACTTGAGATGACCTACAGGCGATATTACCGCTGCTGTACCGGTTCCGAAAACTTCATTGAGTTTGCCTGCGTCGTATGCGTCGGCGATTTCCTGAATGGTTATTCTTCTTTCCTCTACCTCGATACCTTTTGACTTACATACTTCAATAGCGGATTTTCTTGTTATACCTGGGAGAATGCTTCCCTGTAACATAGGTGTTACTACTTTTCCGTCGATTACAAAGAATATATTCATAGCCCCGACTTCTTCAATGTATTTCTGTTCTACACCGTCAAGCCACAGAACCTGCGAATAATTCTGTTTGTGTGCCTCGTCCTGTCCTATCAGTGACGCCGCATAGTTACCGCCTGTCTTTGCGTAACCCATTCCACCACGTACCGCACGGACATATTTACTTTCAACGTATATATTTACCGGATTCAGTCCGCTTTCGTAGTATGCCCCCGACGGTGAAAGTATTATCATGAAATAGTACTGTGCACCAGGTTTTACGCCTAAAAATGGGTCAATAGCAAATATGAACGGTCTTATGTAAAGGGATTCGCCGTCTTTGGAGGGTACCCAGTCTTTTTCGATTTCAAGGAGTTTCATAAGACATTCCATACCGAGTTCTTCCGGAAGTTCTGGTATAACAAGTCTTTCGTTTGACCTGTTAAGACGTTTGAAATTTTCGTCAGGTCTGAAAAGCTGTACCTTGTTATCGGCTGTCCTGTACGCCTTGAGACCCTCGAAAACTGTCTGACCGTAATGCAGACACATTGCAGACGGTGAGAGTTCAATATTACCATATGGCTTTATTTCAGGGTCATGCCAACCCTGTCCCTCGTCGTATGGCATGATTAGCATATAATCTGTAAAGATGTGTCCGAAACCTAACTTGGCATCCGGAGCAGGTTTTTCTTTAAGAACTTCTGCTTTTGTGAATTTGATTTCCATTTTTTTACAACCAACTTTCTTTATATTAGTTTCACCGACTATATATTATATCATATTCCGGTGAGATTTTCCATAGAATATTAAAAAAATTCTGCACAAATAGTTACGTAAAAAACAGTGCAATTTGCATAATTATTCTTCGTACACACGTATACGGAGTTTAGCTCCGAGAGTTTCCGCTATCTTCCGTGAGACTTCAATCTGTTCCGGTGGTATTACGTCCACCACTGACATTATAACTTCTGCGGAATTGGTCTTTACACAGTCGGCGGTGAATTTCTGCATAGCCTCGAAAGCCTCCGGATATTTAGGACGTGTCACTTTCATGTACTCGTCTTTCGTACCGGCGTTAAGACTTACGGAAATTATATCCATTACATTACAAAGGCTTTCCGCTGTTGACTTGCCGTTTATAAGGTCTGAAAGTCCGTTCGTATTTATACGGAGTACCGGACTTGTCGGACGTCTTTTTAACTCCTCTGCAACCGCTAACACAGTATCAAGCCGACACGTCGGCTCACCATATCCGCAGAAAACTATTTCCGTATATTTTTCAAGGTCTCTACTGTCAAGGTCTTTCATTATTTCCTCGAAAGTCGGTTCATGCTCCAGCCATAAAGGGTCAGAACCATATGCCCCATCATCTGAATTTCTTATACAGAACGTACACGAACACGGGCATTTATTCGTGATATTCAGATAAAGATTATTGCCTACTTCATAGGAAATTGTCATAGCTTTTTTCATTTCTGATTACCTCCGCTTTATTCAATATAGATTCTCGGTACTCTCTTCGATATACCGCATACAACCTCGTAACCGATAGTACCGTAAATTCCGGCAAGTTCGTCAGCGGTGATACAGTCGTTGCCGTCCGTACCTATCAATGTTACTATATCACCGGTTTGTGCGTCAACATCACTGACATTAATCATTAACTGGTCCATACATACCCTGCCGACTATCTTACAACGCTTACCGTGTACGAGTATTTCGCCCTTTGAAGATAAAAGTCTTGAATAGCCGTCCGCATAACCTACCGTCACGGTAGCTATTTTCATAGTGTGGTCTGCTGTGAAAGTCCGTCCGTAACTTACGCAATCGCCCTTTTCAATGGTCTTGACGTGTGATATTACCGCTTTTACTGACATTACTGGTTTTATACCCTCCGGAATATCAAGACTTATATCGGGGTGTAGTCCGTACATTACAATACCTACTCTTGCCAATGTACTTTCCGGATTATTCCGGTAGCAAGTTCCGGCACTGTTCATGAAATGCAGATGTCTGAATTTAATATTTCTTTCTGTAAGTATTTTATACGTATCGCATATGAATTTTTCCTGTTTATCGGTATATGCTATATTATCAGGTGTATCGCTGTCGGCAACCGCAAAATGTGTATATATTCCTTCAATTACAAGTTTTTTGGTTTTCATTATGTTTTCTATCTCGTCGGCACACGCTTCGGGAGTATCGTGTTTCAGACCTATTCTTCCCATACCGGTATCAATCTTTACATGACATCTTATGGGTACAGGCGTATTTTCTGACAGTTTAACGGCGTATTCCGTGGAAATAACTCCCTGTATTATGTTATACTCCGCTATCTCGTGGGCGTATTCCGGCGGAGTATATCCTAAGATAAATATTTCCGATTCCGGACAGTATTTCCGGACTGCTATTGCCTCGTCAAGATTGGATACCGCAAAATATTTTATCCCACATTCATTATACAGATACTTACAGATATGTTCGTCGCCGTGTCCGTAAGCGTCTGCCTTGACTACCGCCATTATTTCAGTGGACGGTGTACCGAGTTTTTTTATTATTTCCACATTGTGTCCGAGTTGTGACAGTGAAACTTCTGCCCATGCTCTTTTTAAATATGGTTTCATTTTCGTCATTTCCTTTCTTGCTTTTTTGTGCAAAGTTCACTAAAATTTACCGTATACCTGAAAATGTCTTGAAATAAATAATAATATATGTTATAATCTGAAATATTGATATAAATTATCGGAGGTTGATTTTTTTTGAAGTCGCTTGTTTCAGGCGTGGAAGTTCTTCCGGTATCTGCTCTGGATACGGACATTGACAAGACTATTTGTATAACAGGTCACCGCAAAAACAGAATAGCTCTTTATGAAAATAATCCGGTTCTGACGTACTCGGCAGTAAAACTCATGCTTTACAGATATATTGATATGGCTGTTGAAGCCGGTTACTTAAACTTCATAAACGGACTCGCAGGCGGTATTGATTTATGGTCAGCGGAATACGTCATCATGAAAAAACACCGTAATGACCATATACGGCTTATATCTGTAATGCCCTTTCTTCGTCATGCTGATTTCATGTCGGAAAATGACAGATTTCTTCTTGAAAATGTTGAAAAAAATTCCGATTATCTTATTACAGTCAACAACAATCCGGATATTACATACAGCAAACACAAATCCGCTGACAGTTCAGACAAGCTATACCGTGACCGTAATTATTATATGGTTGACCATTCTTCAGCGGTCATAGCGTTCGCCGACAATGAACAGAAATTTTCCGGAACTTTTCAGACTATTAACTATGCTTACAGAAACGGTAAAAAAATTTGCAGTTTCAGTACAGAAAAAATACATAGCATCATTGAAAAATCACATTCTGATATACGCACTATCGGTTATGAGATAGCACTTCTTGAAAATATTTTCTGCACCTGATAATATTATATCACACTTGCGGATTTTTGCAAGTAAAAATTTTTCAATTTATTTTTGCGACGGAAAATTTTTTCCCGTCATTCAAGATTTTTATTTCAAAAAGGAGCTGTTTTTTTATGGCAAAAAAGAAAAGCGGTAGTATTGCCGTACCGTTTCTGCTGACAATTTTTTTCGGTCTTATCATCATAGGTGGCGGAGTTTACGGAATATACCGTTACTTCGGTTTCGGACAGGCTGACCCCCTCGACGAACCTACACCTCGTGCCGCTGCCTCGGTAACTGCTGAAGATAATCATACAGTATTGCTTATCCTCGACGAACCTGAACAGAAATGTAATTCAACGTTCGTACTTATGCGTTCAAAACCTATCGAAAAAAGAGTTATTTTCATAGGTATTCCCACTAATACAATCTCTGTCATTGACGGTCAGCAGGAACACATAAAAAGTATTTACGACCGCAACGGCGCACAGGCTGCTGTGAAATTTGTCAATCAGGCATTCGGAATAAACGTCGACAGATATATAAAATTCACTCCGGAAGCGTTCCGGAAAACCTGTGACGTCCTCGGCGGTGTGACTTATTACGTTGAACCGGATATAGCTGGTTTCAGAAAATCCGGCGGTGAAGAATTTCTTAACAGCAATCAGATTGAAACCCTTATAACTTATCCTATGTTCAATGGTAGAGAAGTCCAGAGAGCCTATACCGCAAGTTCGATACTTTCTTCCATGCTCAATCAGACAGACGGTAAACGTGTAGCAGATAACTTCAAGGCAAGTTTCGATTCCATAATAAATATGGTCTCTACCGACATTACAGCCGTTGACTACAAAAACCGTCAGTACGCTATAAGAAATATGCTTGAAAACGGTACTTCAATAGCTAACTTCATTATCATTGACGGCGAAAGTTCCAACGAAGATTTCATACCTTCCGAAACTTTCATTAACGATATGCGAAACGCTTACTTTAAGGAATGATTTTTTTATGTATAATATTTTTGATACACATTCACATTATACCGATTCTTCTTTTGATACTGACCGTACAGAATTACTTTCAGCATTTCAGGAAAAAGGTGTCAGATATATAATGCTTGCTTCTACCTGTACTGACGATATAAAGGGCAATTCTGAACTCTCACGGAAATATGATTATATATATACTTCTGCCGGATTCCACCCCGAAAATATCGACGGTCTGCCGGATAACTACATTGATATAGTCCGGAATGCTTTTTCTGAAAATCCTAAGACTCTGGCAGTAGGTGAAATAGGTCTCGACTATCATTATGACGGTTATGACCGTGAAAAACAGATTGAAGTTTTTGAAAAGCAGATTATACTCGCCAATGAACTCGGAAAACCTGTAATTGTACACAGTCGTGACGCTACGGAAGATACACTTGAAATACTGAAAAAATATCGTCCGTCGGGAGTAATGCATTGTTTCAGCGGTTCGGCGGAAACAGCTAAGGAAGTTTTAAAGCTGGGTATGTATATAGGATTTACCGGCGTGATTACCTTTAAGAACGCTAAAAAAGCTATAAAGGCTCTCGAAACAGTACCTCTTGAAAGACTTGTACTTGAAACTGATTGTCCGTATATGTCGCCTGAACCTTTAAGGGGAAAACGTTCTGAAAGTACCATGATAGAGTATACCGCCAAAAAAGCCTCGGAAATAAAGGGTATACCTGTACAGGAATTACTTGACATTACGTGTCGTAACGGTATGGAGCTTTACGGCATACATGGTGACTGATTATGTATTACTGTTGCGGTATCACCGACAAGGGTATTATGTCACATAATGAAGACGCTTTCATGATTGGTAATTTTGTTTCGGATAACGGCGTTTCTGAACAGGTTATTAATCCACCGTTCATAACCGCTGTTTCGGATGGCGTTTCCGGTGAAAAATCCGGCGAATTTGCTTCACGTATGTGTCTTGAATACGTCCGTGATATTGATTTTTCCGAAAATCTTAACACTTCGCTTATGAAAGTACATGAAAAACTTGCGGAATACAGTTCAGATAATCCCGATATGCATAATATGCAGGCTACTCTGTGCGGTATGTTTTTCGATACGGACAATAGTATAACTGTTTTCAATTCCGGTGATTCAAGGCTTTATCGTTTCAGAAACGGTCATATCACTCAGATTTCAAGAGACCAGTCACTTGTACAACTCATGTATGAGGAAGGCTCTATTACTCCCGAACAAAGAAAAACTCATATCCGACGGAATATTATATTTCCCGTCTTCGGAAATATTAACACTATTCCGGAAATTGACCTGCTCCGGATAGACCATATGCATTACGGTGATATATTACTTCTATGTACCGACGGTCTTTCCGATTACGTTTCAGCACTCGAAATTGAAGAAATCCTTGAAATGCCTATAAGTCTTCATAAGCGGTTAAGTCTTATGATTCGTAAGGCACTCGCCAATAAAAGTACCGATAACATAACTATTATTGCAGTAGTCTACTGTAAATAATCTCACACGCATAACGCAAAAAAATACCGTTCTTTTTACAGAACGGTATTTTATTATTTTATCCGATTAACAGCTTACGCATATATACCATATCGAAAACATCAACAACGCCGTCCTGATTTGCGTCGGCATTACCGGATATTTCCGCATTGCCCATCAAATAACGCTGTAATAATACGGCATCTGCAATATTTATTCTGCCGTCGTTGTTTGCATCGCCGTAAGTTGTTGTATCGGTATCGGGTTGTGTGTCGTCGGTGGTTATATCGTCGTCATCAAGCGGACAGAATAAATAATCGTGTGCAATAGCGTATCTTTCAGCTTCTGTATTGCGATAACCAAACATCTGTATATACATATAAGGTGCTATGCTGTAGTCTTCATCATAAAGCGGTACATAAGCTCCAAGCCCTATACTTATATAAGGATTATCAGGTTTTATATCACCAAATGCCCCTAAAATCTCAATCTGTTTCGGAACAGTCAGTATAGGTTCAAATGTTTGACCAGAAATTATTGTCACGGATTCTGGTATTTCAGTATCACCTTGCAGATACCGTGCATCAATTTCCTTAACACCGTCAAGCAGTGTGATTTTGCCGAAACTATTTTCATAATTGCCGGTACAATAATAACAGTTTACTTCTTCCGTGCCGAATATAAGATTTTCAACAGAACAAGTACCGAAAATGCTATATTTTGTCTGTATAATATCGGGACAGTCTATTTCAAGAGTACCTAAATTATCGCACTTCATGAACGCATATATACCAATATTTTTCAGACTGTCAGGGAAATTTATTTTTTCGAGATTATGACATTCATAAAATGTAACCGGTTCAATATATTCAAGCCCCTCAGGTAAAATTATTTCAGTATATGGTGCATTTTCAAAACTCCTGCTTGCTATCTGTTTAACCGGCATACCGTCCACCATTGCCGGAACTTCTATAATATCAGAATCATTTTTATCATAGTCCACTTTTTCAAGAGATAATGTATTATCAGGATATACAGTAAATTCAAATTCATTGTAATTTATTACAGGATATTCAGGAGATTCAGCAAATTGAATATATCTGTTGACGTCTTCCTGTCTGTTGATATACTCAAATATCGGCGAAAAATCATTATAAACTATTTCCATATCTCCATTACTTATAATATATTCCGTTCCTTCGTCGTCAAGCCAATATTCATTTCTACTAATTCCTCCTACGTGCTTTATATCCGGTACACAGAAAAATATGTGTTTATCTTCAAGAACATAATAAAAATCTGTGGCATCTTCAATAACATTTCTTACATCAATAATCTTGTACAAGCATTTACTATCAGCTATAGCCTCATACTGCTGTAGCTTTTCGACTGTTACACGCTCACCCACGTCCTGACTAGCAACAATACGCCTTGCACGTTCACAGACAATATCTTCCGGTGATGACATTTCCGTTTCAAAGATAAATTTACATAAATTCTGTTTTTCCCTGTCGAGAGAATAGAAATCTGTTATTCTTAAATCGTATTTTATGAAATCGTCCCACTTATTCCAGTCTACTACAGGTACAGGATTTCCGGTTGTCTGACGTGAATAGGCATTCGCATACATAGGAACGCTTCTGGCTATCAAAGCCATAGCTGAAATAATTGCAGTTATTTTTTTCATGATTAACCCTCCTTAGATAATTTTTTTCATTATATCATATTTTTACTGGTTTGTCAAGGAATTTTCAGGATTCTGTACCGGAAATTATACCGTCAAGAATATCGTTATTCCACGAAAGACTACTACGGTTTAAAATTCCGAAACTCGATTCACCGGAAGCCTTACCGTTATCCCATACGAAACATTTTATACCATTAGTCTTCGCCGACGATATATAATAATTATAGTACTCGTTTCTGACAGTACTTTCTGAAGCGTTCACGCAACCGAACTCGCCTATAATTACAGGTATTCCCTTATCAACGAATTTTTCTTTAAGTTCAGCGAATTTATTGGTTATTTCTGTTTTGCCGTCGTCATTGAAAGTAATGTCGATACCCTCTGAAAACTTCCACGGTGCGTAATAATGTACGGATACTATAATCTTTTTGTCGTCGGGTATGGCTATATCGTCAAGGGCAGACGTTTCAGCAGATGCACCATACGACGTTATTACAAGTGTACGGTTTTCATTATTGCCACCGGTGGAACGTACAGTATTTATGAAATCCTGTTCATACTTATTTATGACCGCTCTTTCTTCCGGAGTACCGCCCTGCCATTCAAGTTCGCTGTCTATAGTGCGAGGTTCGTTCATGCCCTCGAATAAAAGCCTGTCGCCGTAATCCGCAAACTTTTCGGAAATCTGTTTCCATATAGATTTAAGTCTTTCGCTGTCTCCGGAGTATTCTTCTTCCGTCGGATTGAACCATATATAGTCATCATGGTGCATATTCAGGATAACAAACATATCGTTATTATACGCATAGTCAACGACTTCTTTTACACGGTCAAGCCATTCATTATCTATAATATTGTTATCGTCCGTATGTTCACCCCATGTTACAGGGATTCTTATTGCGTTGAAGCCGGAATTTTTAACGGTCTTAATCATTTCTTCTGTAGTCTTTACATTACCCCATGAAGTTTCTGTAGATACTTTAGTGAAAGTATTGTCATAACAGTCAAGGGAGTTGCCGAGATTCCAGCCTACTTTTATAGCATTTACTATCTGAGCAGGTGTACGGAATTGTCCTTCAATTTCCGGTACTACAGGGTCTTCTTCGTCAAGCACCGTGCTTTCAGTAGTTACCTGTTGCGTATCGTTTCCGATACTGTAACGCACTTCCACAGAATCAAGTGTAATCTTTGGTTGTTCGCTCCACCAGTAACCTAACATTATCTCACCGTTATCGGCGGAAAGTTTTTTAGCTTTTTCCGGTACAAACCATGTAAGCGACAATTCTGAACTATCCGCAAACATTGCAACGTCCGGTGACTGATACCTACCGGCAGACGACTTATACCCGAATGCACCGGTAAATTTTCCGATATTTCCGGAACTGCTTATATTGAAAGTAACTGTCTGCGGTACGGTATTTTCCGGCATGAAATCAGCTGTCTTTATCTTCAACATATTGTCAGTATCGTTGAAATCTATACTTTCCCCTATTTCCTGTGTTACAGAATCATCTACAGGCAATTCCCTTGTACGTTTATAACTACATATTACGTTTTCTATCTTTACGCTTGAACAATCGCCCCACCAGTAGCCGAATAGCACTTCACCGCCTGCCGATACTGCCTTACTTACATCTGACGGTACTTCCCATGTTATTTCGCCGTAAGTTCCTTGTGTAGATGCGGTAAAATCCGGCGACTGATACCAGCCCTTGTCTTCGGACGGATACTCTTCTGTGACCGATATTCCGCAACCACCTTTAAACTGTCCTATATTAAGACCGTCTCCGGAATAGATTATAAATGTAAATGATGATATAATATCGCCGTCTTCTATGAACTCCGAAAGCGGTATCTTTATTGTGTTCAGACCGTCTGTTTTGGGTATGACTTTATCAACCGTATACTGTGAACCGCATTCCGCTGAAACTCTTTCCACCGGACTGACGTGTACTGTAGTAGGTTCGGTAGTCGGTTCAGTAGTTCCGGCAGTAGTCTTTTCCTGTACAGGTTTTGTACGTGCCTGTGTGTTGAATGTAGATTGTATATACTCGTTAGTTTTCTTACTTTTTCCGCATGATGTGAAATTAATTACTAAAGCCGTTACGGTAACGACTGTCAATATTTTCTTAAGCATTATTTTAACATATCCTTTCCGGTTTGTATTTTTTTTAAGGATATTATAACATCTTTTCCGTAAAATTTCAACATATTTTTTAATGTCCGGTATCGACAGGTAATATTTTCCACGTACCATTTTTTCTATTGACAAAATATAACATACGGTTTATAATTAAACTGGAGTATTATAAATTTATACTCTGTATTTTAATTCTATATTTTAATGGAGGATTTATGGACATTATCATTGTAGGCTGTGGCAAAGTCGGCAGTACACTTGCAGATGTTCTCAGCGACGAACACAATGTTACAGTAATCGATATCAACGAGGGTACTATTGACAGTGTGGTAAATGACCACGATGTTATGGGAATTACCGGAAACTGTCTCCAGACCAGCATATTACAGGAAGCAAACGTCGAAAAAACAGATATTTTCATTGCCGTGACCAATTCCGACGAGGTGAATATACTTTCATGTCTCATAGCAAAGGAACTTAAAGCACAGCATTGTATAGCACGTGTACGTAATCCGGAATTTGACAAACAACTTGTATTCATGCGTGAAAATCTCAAAATAAGCATGATGGTAAATCCCGACTACAACGCCGGAAACGAAATCGCTAAAATATTACGTTATCCGGAAGCTATCAATATCGAATCTTTCGCCAAAGGTCGTGTTGACCTCGCTGAAATCCGCATAACAAGCGGAAGTATTCTTGACGGTATCGTACTGAATCATCTTTCAAGACGTCTTCGCCTTGACGTCCTCATATGTGCGGTACAGCGTGGCAGGGATATTATTATTCCAGACGGCAATTTCATGTTAAAAGCCGGTGACAAAATCCATATGACAGCCTCACACAGTGCTATGGTAAAATTTTTCAAGAGTATCAGTGCCGCCTATCGTGAAAAACGTGTAAAATCTGCCGTACTCATTGGTGGCGGACGTGTTGCGTATCATCTCGCACAACAACTCATTGAAATGGGCATAAAAGTAAAGATTATTGAAATTGATTACAACAGATGTCTTGAATTAAGTCAGAAACTAAATAAAGTAAACATTTCATGTGCTGACGGTACAGACCATGATGTACTCGTTGAAGAACGTGTCTATGATGCCGACGCCGTCGTTACACTCACCGGCATAGACGAGGAAAATATTTTACTCTCTCTTCTTGCCAAAAACAACGGCGTTGAAAAAGTAGTCACCAAAGTAAACAGAATGAATTTAATTCAGCTTTCCGATACACTTTCACTTGACAGTATTGTTTCACCTAAATCAATAACCGTCAATCAGATTCTTCAATACGTCCGTGCAAAACAAAACGCCCAAGGTAACAGCATTACTACTCTTTACCGCCTTGTCAATGACAGGCTTGAAGCTATTGAATTTGTTATACATGATGACAAACCTTATCTCAATACACCACTTAAAAAACTTAAACTCAAAAAGGGTATACTCATTGCAAGTATCGTAAGAGGTAATGAACTGATTATCCCTAAAGGTGATGACTGTCTGAAACTCAATGACAGCGTTGTTATAATCACGACTACAAAGGGATTCAGTGACCTCAGAAATATTTTTGAATAAAAGGGAGTTTTAGTAAAAAGCTATGAACTACAGAATGATTTTATATATCATGGGTCAGATTCTGAAAGGTGTCGGACTTTTCATGCTTTTACCCATAGTAGTAGGATTCATTTACAATGAAGAACACGTTGTATCGTCATTCGGAATACCATTCGCAATAGTAATGACAATTGCATTTGTCTTTACCATCAAAAAACCGGAAGACAATTCAATGTTTTCAATGGAAGGTTTCGTAAGTGTGGCGGCGTCATGGATAATGATGTCAGTAATAGGTGCTGTACCGTTTGTCATATCCGGCGAGATTCCTGAATTTACAGACGCACTTTTTGAAACCGTTTCCGGATTCACAACAACAGGTGCAACTATACTGAATGATGTTGAATCAATGTCAAAATCGTGTCTTTTCTGGCGAGCGTTCACACACTGGATAGGCGGTATGGGAATACTTATGTTTGTACTTGCAATAATGTCAAGCAATGACGCCCGAACAATGCATATGATGAGGGCTGAATGTGCCGGTCCAAAAGCCGGAAAACTCGTCTCAAAGTCAAAATTTTCGGCACGTATTCTGTATGGTATATATATATCGCTTACGGTACTTGAAATGATAATGCTTCTTGCCGGTGGTATGCCCCTATATGACGCCATAATTCATGCCTGTTCCTCTGCCGGTACAGGTGGATTCTCCATATGGGGCGACAGTATAGCACATTACAATAGCATATATATCGAAACGGTTATTGCAGTATTCGTGATTCTTTTCGGAGTAAATTTCAACTTATACTACTATCTTTTAATAAAAAAATTCTCTCTTGCATTCAGAAATGAGGAAGTAAGAACATACTTCGGTATAATAATATCTGCAACAGCTATAATCACACTCAATACAGTGAAAATATTTGATTCCGCCGGTGAGGCTCTAAGACATTCTTTCTTTATGGTAGCATCTACTATAACTTCCGCCGGATTCGCTACAACTGACACTTCACAGTTTCCGGTATTCTCACAGACACTTCTTACACTTCTTATGTTTGTAGGCTCGTGTGCCGGTTCAACCGGTGGCGGTATGAAAGTTTCAAGAATACTGATACTTTTCAAGACCGGTATTAAAGAATTAAAATATATAGTAAATCCCCGTGCTGTCGCTACTGTGAAAATGGACGGCAAACCAGTTGAAAACGATGTTGTAAGAGGTGTTTCCTCGTATTTCATACTTTTCATGATGATACTTGCATTTTCACTTCTTCTTGTCACACTTGATAACTATTCTATTGAAGAATCCGCTTCCGCCGTTATTACGTGCATGAATAATATCGGTTTCGGTGTCGGAAGATTCGGTACTGCCGGAAATTTAGGCGGTCTTAACTCTTTTTCAAAAATAGTGCTGTCATTCGATATGCTGATAGGAAGACTTGAAATCTATCCGCTTATCATGCTTTTTTCCGTGAAAAAACACTGATATTAAAATCCTGATTTTTTAAAGGAGGTCTTTATGAAAACAAAATCACAAAAAATATTATCCGTTTTTATGAGTATGCTTATTGTATTCATGTACATGACATCTGCAAGCGTACAGGCAGTATCGCAAAAAATGATATTCAACTTCAATAAAATTGAAGTTTCAGCCGGTCAGGATATACAGTTTGATATAGTCACACTTAATCCGATTGCAATAAAAGAATTGAATCAGGCTATAATCAACATTCCGGACGGTTTCACAGTAACCGGTATGTCCGAAACGTCACCGGCATTCAATGGTACAGTTACTTACAGTGTATCCGGAAATTATCTCAACTTCTCAATTGCAAGTAACGGTACACTCGGTAACAGTGATGTTATAGCTTCAATATATATGCACGTCGACGAAAACTGTACAGCCAAAAATTATATGTTCCAGTGGTCAACAAATGCAGTTTCTTGTATACTCGCTACAGGTAACAGTTATACACCACAGTTTAACTTCGGTATAATAACAGTCGGTGAGGGCGGAAACGTACAGACTACTACTACAACTACACCTGCTCCCACAACAACCACTACAACTACGGAAACAACTACTACAACCACCACAACCACTACTACAGCTAAAAAATATACATATAACGTCCGTTTTGTTGACGAGGAAACTAATCAGAATGTTTCCGGTGTAAAATATAACATAAGGTCATATTACACATATGACCCTGTACAAGTTGTACAGACTTCCGGTGATACTCCTAAATCATATGAATTTATATCTGATACCGCATATGTGTCACTTACAACAGTTGAAACTCCCATACCTGATGGCTACTATATCCCCGACGGTGCTACACGCTGGGAACTTTCCGCCAATAATCCCGATTTGACAGTATATCTCCGTAAATCCGAAACTACTACAACTACAGAATCAACCACAACGACTACAACTACTACAGAAACTACTACCACAACAACTACTGCCGTCACAAGTGGTATGTGCGGAGATGATGTATCATGGAAATATGAAAACGGTACACTTCTTATAAGCGGTACTGGTGAAATGAATGACTATGAATACAAAAATGAAACATATGCACCATGGCATGATTTAAATGAAAACATAGAAAATATCATTATTGAAAATGGAGTAACCAATATCGGAAAACAGGCTTTCTATGAATGTACTTCCGTTAAATCGGTAATTATCCCTGACAGTATAGAAAGTATCGACAGCAGAGCTTTTTATGGCTGTACTTCACTTACATCTGTAAATATTCCCGACAGTGTAACATATCTCAGCACCTATGTATTTGAAAACTGTACTTCACTTGAAACTATAACCATTCCGGAAAAACTTACGGATATATCATATAAGGCTTTCAATAATACCATATGGCTTGAAAACAGACAGAAAGAAAATCCGTTTGTTATTGTGAATGGTGTTCTGATTGACGGCACAACCTGCTCCGGAGATATTGCAATTCCCGACAATGTAAAAATTATCGGAAAAGGTGCTTTTATGGAATGTTCTTCAATTAAATCAGTAACTATTCCGGAAAATGTGACGGCAATTAAACTTTTTGCATTTATGAACTGTAATTCATTGGAAAAAGTAACTATATTAAACCCCTATTGTGAAATAAACAGCAGTTTCCTTACTATATCAAATAATTATGACGGAAATTCAGTATATTTCAACGGTACTATATACGGCTATGAAAATTCAACAGCATACGAATACGCCGTAAACAGTAACTATAACTTCTCAAGTCTCGGACAAGCACCTGCTATCAATCAATCCGGTATATGTGGCGATAATCTCACATGGAAACTTGAAAACAATACTCTTACTATAAGTGGTATGGGTAATATGTATGATTATGAAGATTATCCGGAATGGTACTATTACAGAAATGATATAAAAAATATCATTATAGAAAATGGTGTTACAAGTATCGGCAGAATTGCATTTTCATATTGTGATTCGTTTACATCTGTAACTATTCCGGAAAGTGTTTCAATAATTAATCAGTATGCTTTCAGCGAATGTAATTCAATTAAAGCCATAACTATTCCGGAAAATGTTACTGTTATCGATGATTATGCTTTTCTGGAATGTGAATCACTTGAATCAATAACAATATTAAATCCGGACTGTAAAATAAATGGTGGTAACGGAACTATATCTAATCCTCCTGCTGGTCTTTCACATCTCATTGAGTTCAGAGGCACTATATACGGCTATGAAAATTCCACAGCACAGGAATACGCTGAAAACTGTAATTATAAATTCTCTGCTATCGTTCAGGAGACTGATGTTAATTACGGTGATGTCAATAATGACGGCTTTATAGATTCCGTAGATGCAAGTCTTGTACTTTCGGAATACGCTTTACTTTCCACTGAAAACGGTATCGGCGAATTTACACCCGAACAAAATACTATCGCTGACCTCAACAAAGATGGTGAAGTAAATGCTTCCGACGCTACTCTTATTCTTATGTATTATTCCTATCTCTCCACAGATAATCAGAACAACAAAGATTCTGTAGATATATGGCTTTCGTATACCCTTGATTAATAACATTTTTCAGACACCTGTAATATCTGTTACAGGTGTTTTTTTCTTAATTATGCATAACTTGCAACACCAAAAAATGACGTTTAATGGAAAAAATAACAAATTCAAAAAAAACTTTGTTTTTTTTTATTGAAACTCTTGACAAGCCGTAATTTTTCGGATATAATATACAAGTGTACTCTTATAAGTACATGATTTTATGGAAAAGGAGGAAGATTATGCCTACATTTAACCAGCTTGTGCGTAAAGGTAGAAAAGACCTTGAAGTTAAATCTACTGCACCTGCACTTCAGAAAGGTTACAATGCCAAGAAGAAAGTTCAGATTAATCAGAGTTCACCTCAGAAGAGAGGCGTTTGTACTGCCGTAAGAACTGCTACACCTAAAAAACCTAACTCCGCTATGCGTAAGATTGCCAGAGTTAAACTCACTAACGGTTATGAAGTAACTTCTTATATCCCTGGTATTGGTCACAACCTTCAGGAACACAGCGTTGTTCTCATAAGAGGCGGACGTGTTAAGGATTTACCTGGTGTGCGTTACCACATCATAAGAGGTACTCTCGACGCTCAAGGCGTTGCTAATCGTGGTCAGGCTCGTTCAAAATACGGTGCCAAGAGACCTAAGAAGAAGTAATTTTCAATTTATTTCTGCTTGACCTTTATATGTCACTAAACTGTAAATAATAAATAGGACAACTACTACCGCTGGATAATGCGGAGATTTTATATATATAAAAATCCTCTGCATTGGCTGGCACACCCTCGCCGGTGAAGTATTCGCTATTATTAGCAGTAATCGGTAGGGTCTGAGTACCTATGAATTCATGAATCTATGTGAAGGAGGGAAGCGAAAATGCCAAGAAGAGGTAATATCGCAAAGCGTGATGTATTACAGGACCCTGTATACAACTCAAAGCTCGTTACACGTCTCATTAACAACATAATGCTTGACGGTAAAAAGGGCGTTGCGCAGAAAATTGTTTACGGTGCTTTTGAAATCGTAGCAGAAAAGACAGGCAAGGACGCTCTTGAAGTTTTTGAACAGGCTATGGAAAATATCATGCCACAGCTTGAAGTAAAGGCTCGTCGTCTCGGTGGTGCAACTTATCAGGTACCTATGGAAGTTAGACCCGAAAGAAGACAGACTTTAGGTCTCCGCTGGATTACTAAGTACTCCAGAGAGAGAAATGAAAAAACTATGAAAGAAAGACTTGCCGGTGAAATCCTCGACGCTCTTAACGGTACTGGCGGTGCTTGCAAGAAGCGTGATGATACTCACAAAATGGCAGAGGCAAACAAGGCATTTGCCCACTACCGTTGGTAAGAGTTATAAAGGAGGATTATTATGTCAAGAGATTGTTCACTTGAAAATACAAGAAATATCGGCATAATGGCTCATATCGACGCAGGTAAGACTACCACCACAGAACGTATCCTCTATTACACCGGTGTTAATCACAAAATCGGTGAAACTCATGAGGGTAGTGCTACTATGGACTGGATGGCTCAGGAACAGGAAAGAGGTATCACTATTACCTCCGCTGCTACTACTTGCTATTGGGCTGGTCACAGACTTAACATTATCGACACCCCTGGTCACGTTGACTTTACTGTTGAAGTTGAACGTTCACTCCGTGTTCTCGACGGCTCTGTAACTGTTCTCTGTGCTAAGGGCGGTGTTGAACCACAGTCTGAAACCGTCTGGAGACAGGCTGATAACTATAAAGTACCCCGTATGGCTTATGTAAACAAAATGGACATTATGGGTGCTAACTTCTATCGTGTCGTTGACATGATGAAGGACAGACTTAAATGTAATGCTGTTCCGATTCAGCTTCCTATCGGTGCGGAAGATACTTTTAAGGGTATTATTGACCTCGTTGAAATGAAGGCTTACATTTATTATGATGACCTCGGAAAAGATATCCGTGTTGAAGAAATTCCGGAAGACATGAAAGAAAAGGCACAGGAATATCACGACGACATGGTTGAACACGTTGCCGAAATGGACGAAGAACTTATGATGAAGTATCTTGACGGTGAAGAACTCACTCAAGAAGAAATCAAGGCTTGCATAAGAAAGTCCACTATCGCTAACACTATGGTTCCTGTAACTTGTGGTACTTCATATAAGAATAAGGGCGTTCAGAAACTTCTTGATGCTATAATTGATTATATGCCGTCACCGCTTGACGTTCCGGCTATCAAGGGTGTTAATCCCGATACCGACGAGGAAGAAGAAAGACCGTCTTCAGATGAAGGTCCTTTTTCAGCTCTCGCTTTCAAGATTGCTACTGACCCGTTTGTAGGTAAACTCGCATTTTTCCGTGTTTACTCCGGTGTAATCAATCAGGGAGATACTGTTCTCAACGCTACAAAGGATAACCGTGAACGTTTCGGACGTATCGTACAGATGCACGCAAATCACAGAAAAGACCTCACAACAGTTTATTCCGGTGACATCGCCGCTGCTGTTGGTCTCAAGAACACCACAACCGGTGATACTCTCTGTGACGAAAAACATCCGATTATTCTTGAATCTATGGAATTCCCTGAACCTGTTATCCAGTTGGCTATAGAGCCGAAAACTAAGGCAGGTCAGGAAAAAATGGGTATCGCTCTTGCTAAACTCGCTGAAGAAGACCCGACTTTCAAGACATGGACTGACGAAGAAACAGGTCAGACCATTATCGCAGGTATGGGCGAACTTCACCTCGATATTATCGTTGACAGACTTCTCCGTGAATTTAAGGTTGAAGCTAATGTCGGCGCACCACAGGTTGCTTACAAGGAAACTATCAAGGGCAATGCTGATGTTGATTACAAATATAAGAAACAGTCCGGTGGTTCAGGTCAGTATGGTCACGTTAAAATCCGTGTTGAGCCTAACGAATCCGGTAAGGGCTACGAGTTTAAAAATGCTGTTGTCGGCGGTTCTATTCCTAAGGAATACATTCCGGCTGTCGACGCTGGTATTCAGGGTGCTATGAAAGCCGGTATTCTCGCCGGTTACGAAGTTGTTGACGTCAAGGTTGAACTCTATGACGGTTCATATCACGAAGTTGACTCCTCTGAAATGGCATTCAAGATTGCCGGTTCTATCGCATTTAAAGAAGCTCTCAAACAGGCAAGTGCAATCCTTATGGAACCTGTCATGAAAGTTGCTGTTATCGTTCCCGACGAATACACAGGTACTGTTATAGGTGACCTTAGTTCACGTCGTGGACAGATTCAGGGACAGGAATCAAGAACAGGTACTGTACAGGTAGATGCACTCGTTCCACTTTCAGAAATGTTCGGTTATACTTCTGACCTCCGTTCAAATACACAGGGTCGTGGACAGTATACTATGGAACCACACAGCTATCAGGAAGTTCCGAAGAGCATCGCTGAAAAGATTATGGCTTCACGTGGCAAAAACTAATAAAAAAATCTTGTGTTCCGGAGAAATTTTTTCTCCGAAACACTTGCATTTATTAAAATAATCTGTTATAATATATATACAGATTACTGTATTTTTCTATTTAAGGAGGAAATTTCCAATGGCAAAGGCTAAATTTGAACGTACCAAACCACACGTAAACATTGGTACTATCGGTCACGTTGACCACGGTAAAACAACTCTTACTGCTGCTATCACAAAGACTCTCGCTATGAAGGGTCAGGCTAAGTACGAGGCTTATGACATGATTGATAAGGCTCCCGAAGAAAGAGAGCGTGGTATCACAATCAATACTGCACACGTTGAGTACGAAACAGATGCTCGTCACTATGCACACGTTGACTGCCCTGGTCACGCTGACTATGTTAAGAACATGATTACAGGTGCTGCTCAGATGGATGGTGCTATCCTCGTTGTTGCTGCTTCTGATGGTCCTATGGCTCAGACAAGAGAACACATTCTTCTTGCTCGTCAGGTTGGCGTTCCGGCAATCGTTGTATTCATGAACAAGGCTGACCAGGTTGACGACGAAGAACTTCTCGAACTCGTTGAAATGGATATCCGTGACCTTCTTTCAAGCTATGACTTCCCTGGCGATGATACACCTATCATCAAGGGTTCAGCTCTTCAGGCTCTTAACGCTCCTGATGACCTTAGTGACCCTGCTTACGCTCCTATTATCGAACTCATGAACGCTGTTGATGAATTTATTCCAAGCCCTGAGAGAGACGAAGCTAAGCCGTTCCTTATGCCTATCGAAGATACTATGACAATTTCTGGTCGTGGTACCGTTGTTACAGGTAGAGTTGAAAGAGGTCGTCTCGACGTAAACAAGCCTGTTGAAATCGTTGGTCTTCAGGAAGAAAAACTCACTACAGTTGTTACAGGTCTCGAAATGTTCAGAAAAACTCTTGATTTCTGTGAAGCTGGTGATAACGTTGGTGCTCTTCTCCGTGGTATCACAAGAGACCAGGTTGAAAGAGGTCAGGTACTTTGCGCACCTGGTTCAATTCACCCACATACAAAGTTTGCTGGTCAGGTTTACGTTCTTAAGAAAGAAGAAGGCGGACGTCATACACCGTTCTTCAACAACTACAGACCGCAGTTCTACTTCAGAACTACTGACGTTACTGGCGTAGTTACACTTCCTGCTGACAAGGAAATGTGTATGCCTGGTGATAACGTTTCCATGAACGTTGAACTCATCACACCTATCGCTATTGAAGAGGGTCTCCGTTTCGCTATCCGTGAGGGTGGTAGAACAGTTGGCTCAGGCGTTGTAACTGCTATCAACGAATAATTATCATATCCTAAGGAAAAAGACTGCTGATTAATTTCAGTGGTCTTTTTCTGTTTAATCTGAAAGTGCGAATATAAAAGAATTATCAATTAAATTTTAAAATAAAAAACTCTCTTTATTTCTAAAGAGAGTTCATATTTATTGTGCCGGCATCGTTCTACTTTCCCAGGTCGTCGCCAACCAAGTATCATCAACGTTAATGAGCTTAACTTCTGTGTT
>JAIDQQ010000022.1 GCA_029062165.1 Ruminococcus sp. | reverse complement strand
TAATAAGCAATGGGTGCGATGCACCTACTGTCTGACTAAGATTTCCGAGGTCTTAGAAAGACACTGAAACAAAGTTATCTTACCCATAACTTGATAGCTGTAGAACACATAACACCCAGACGCTGATAATATTATATCAGAGTTCTTGAAAAAAATCAAGAGGGAAGTTATAAAATTTTTCTGATGAAATGAAATACTTTTTATCAGTTCTTATATACAGTGAAAAAGTTGCGGTTACTTTATTTCAGTTCCGCAACTTTTTTGTTACCGGAACGAAAAATTTTTGGAAAAGGACTGATGAAATTATGTATGACAATAGAAAACAGATAAAATCGTTTCTGCTTGATTATATTAAGGAAGTAACAACGAAATCAAAGGGAACAAATCAGTATATATGCCCACTCTGCAACAGCGGTACAGGCAAGAACGCTACAGGAGCATTTACATATTATCCCGATACACACACATATAAGTGTTATGCGTGTGGTGAATACGGTGATATATTTTCGTTGTATGCCAAGATGAACAACCTATCAGATTACAGCGACTTCAAACAGATTATGGACGAACTTGAAAAAAAGTATTATTTAACGTCATCACAGCCCACGCCACCCCCAAGAGTGAACCCAATTCCAACAACAAAGCCTATTTCAAGCATGAATCCAACACCAAAAGCAAGTACAAATAAAAGCAAGTCTGAACCGTGGGTACAACTCCGTTCTCACGTATATCAGGATATGAACCACGAAAATATAGCTATCAAGACCATTTACCGTAAACCTGATGAATCTAAAACGGCTATGTGGCAAAGATACGAGGGAAAAACTCTTGTAAAAGGTCTGAACGGTTTACAGATACCGTTATATCACGTGTATAACATTACGGATAATACAAAGCCAGTATTCATTGTTGAGGGCGAAAAAGACGTTGAAACAATGGAAAAATTAGGGTATATCGCAACAACAAGCCCTAACGGAGCAGGCTCACATTGGAAAAAAGACTATACAGAATATTTCAAGGGTTTTGATGTGGTTATCCTTGCCGATAATGATGAAGTCGGCTTGAAGTACGCAACCAATATCGCAGAGAACCTTATTCAGACAGCACGTTCCGTCAAATTAGTGCCGTCACAATCCCTGTATACGCCTTTACAGCCCAAGGGTGATATATCTGATATTGTAGATAGTATCGGCTTTACAAAGGCTATAAAGCTAATTGAAAAAGTTCTGAATGGCAATGAATATATTTTCACTTCCAAGCCGTCATCAGAACCGCAGACAAATAAGAGAAAGAAAAAGCCGGAATTTGACGATTTCAGCTTATTTGAGGACTTTATGTTACGTCACGGCTATTCAATTCGATACAATCAGATAACACACGGTTATGAATTTAGTGGATTCAGCGAAAAATTAAGTCCTGAACATCTACCTGAAACCGTTCCGACAGTTCTTTATGACCAATTAAGGAAAGAATATTCAAAAGTTACTATGTCATCTATAGAACGATATATAACCATGTATGCTACTAACAACCGTTATAACCCAGTTCTTGAAATGATTAAAGAAGAAACATGGGACGGAAAAGACCGTGTAGAAGAAATTTATGACATATTCAAGATACCAAAAGACGACAAATTAAGCCGTACTTTGATATATAAATGGCTGATGCAAAGCGTTTGCGGATTATACAACAGCATTTATAACCCATTTTCCCTTGATATTGCACTTACATTTCAGGGCAATCAAGGAATAGGCAAGACAAGATTTTTTGAAAAATTAGCCCTTAATCCTAAATTCTTTGCCGAGGGCTGTTGTCTTGACCCACGAAACAAAGACAGCATAATGCTTGCTACTAACAAGTGGATATGCGAGTTAGGCGAAATAGGCAGTACAATGAAAAAAGATATTGATAGTGTTAAGGCGTTTATTTCAAAGTCTACAGACGAATACAGAACGCCTTACGGTAAAGCTATGCTACAATATCCACGAATGACATCATTCGTTGGTACTGTTAATGATGAACAATTTCTTGTAGACCAAACAGGCAACAGGCGATTTGCTACTATACCGCTCGCTCCCGACCTTGAAATAGATTACGAAAAACAGATTAAACCATTTAATGCATTACAGTTATGGTCTCAGATATACCAAGTTGTTAAGGATTTGGATAAGGCAAGCTGTTTCCGACTTACAAATGAAGAAAAGAAATTACTTGATGAACGTAATCAGCACTTTATGAAACCGCTCAGAGCAGAAGAAGAAGTTCTTGACGTTCTTGCAGAAGAGCAGAGAACAGAACCTAATCACACTTGCACAACAGAGCGTATGACCGTTACACAGTTTATACAACGTCATAGTTGTCTATCACGGTACAGTTCAGCAGAAGTAGGGAAAATTTTAAAGAAACATGGTTATTACAGTAAAATATCTAAAGTCAACGGTAAAATGGCACGTCTAATTGAACTACCAGTAAAACACTATAATAACCCCTATAATCCTTATAGTCCTTAATGAAAATTCACATTTAAAGACTACAGTGTGTTATATAATATAACATAATATATATTTATTTTTGTGAGAAAGGAGCATTTTAATGACAAATGAAGAATGTTTCCTGAAATTGCTTGATGATATGCGTAATTCGTCGCAAAGCAAGCGAGAACAGGGAACGAAATTTGAAAAACTGATGCAAAAGGTATTCAGGACAAGTCCATTATACGCTGAAATGTATGATACAGTGTGGTTGTGGTCTGAATTTCCGTATGCAGATACTAATGACATTGGCATTGATATAGTTGTAAAAAAGCGTGATAAAGACGAATACACGGCTATTCAGTGCAAGTTTTATGACGACAACAACCCTATTTCCAAAGGTGATGTAGATACATTTTTATCGGCTTCTGGTAAAGCGTTCTATATTGGTGATAAAGAATACAGATATTCCGAAAGAATAATAGTATCTACCAACGATAAATGGAGTTCTAATGCGGAATCTACTATTATAGGGCAATTCCCACCAGTAACAAGAATTAGGGTTCAGGACTTGCAGGAGTGTGGCATTAATTGGAATAGCTTTACACTGGATAATATCGCAAGTATGCAGAAATCCCCGAAGAAGATACCCAGACAACACCAAGTTGAAGCTATTCAAGCCGTTATAGAGGGTTTAAAGACGGCAAACAGAGGAAAATTAATAATGGCTTGTGGTACTGGTAAGACATTCACTTCTTTGAGGATTGCCGAAAATCAGACACAGGGAACAGGAAATGTACTGTTTTTAGTACCGTCAATATCACTGTTAAACCAGACATTGTTAGAATGGTCTGCACAGTGTAGTTATGAATATCGTGTGTTTGCGGTCTGCTCAGACCCGAAAGCAAGCAAAGATACTGATTCTATGGACAGCTTGACAGATACCATTATTCCGGCTACCACCAACGTTAGCACGCTGATGAGGGAATATCAATCCGAAAAAAATAAGAACGTTCTTAATCTGTTTTTCTCGACATATCAGTCAATCAGCGTTATTCACGAGTTTCAGGAGCAGTCAGACATTGAATTTGATTTGACTATTTGTGATGAAGCACACAGAACAACGGGTGTTATCCTTTCAGGAGATAAAAAAGAGAGTGAATTTGTCAGGGTTCATGATGAAAAGTACATTAAGACCGCTAAACGCTTGTATATGACAGCCACGCCACGTGTGTATGGAGATTCAAGCAAGAAAAAGGCAGATGAAAACAGCGTTGTATTGTGTTCTATGGACGATATTTCTTTGTATGGTGAAGAATTTTATAGATTAGGATTTGCACAAGCCGTCAAGTTAGGTCTTTTGTCTGATTACAAGGTTATTGTTTTGGCGGTTGATGAAGAATATGCCGTCCGCACGTGTCAAAAGCAGATTACCGACAAGGAAAGTGAATTGACACTTGACGACAGTGTGAAGATTATCGGTTGTCTGAATGGCTTATCTAAGAAAACTATTTTTTCAGGTGATGAAAGCTACTTTGCAAATGACCCGTTGCCAATGAAAACTGCCGTTGCATTTAGTAGTAAAATTGCTGATTCTAAGCAGTTTGTTAAGTTGGTTCAGGAAGTGCAGTCAAATTTGAAAGATGATTCCTTGATTCATGCCGAATTACAGCACGTTGACGGCAAACAGAACGCCACAGAAAGAAAACATCATATTGAATGGCTGAAAGAACCCACTACAAAGGGAACTTGCCGTATTCTCTCTAATGCCCGTTGTTTGTCGGAGGGAATTGACGTTCCTGCATTAGATGCTGTTATATTCCTTAATCCACGTAAGTCTATGGTTGATATTATCCAAAGCGTTGGTAGAGTAATGCGAAAGGCAGAGGGCAAACAATACGGCTATATTATTCTACCAATTGGCATACCGGCTGGCGTTGCACCAGAGGAAGCCTTAAATAAAGATACTCAGAAGTACAAAGTCGTATGGGAAGTGTTACAGGCATTGCGTTCTCATGATGACCGTTTCAATGATACTATCAACAAAATAGACCTGAATAAGAACAAGCCGAAACAGATTAACATTATCGGCGTTGGCAATGGCGACAATGATTCCGATAGCGGTTCTGAAACGGATTCAGGCGGTGAACAGACAACGTTTACTCTTGACTTCGGTAAATTGTCAGAATGGAAAGATGAAATCTATGCAAAAATCGTAAAGAAGTGCGGTACACGGCAGTATTGGGAGTTGTGGGCAAAGGATATTGCGGAAATAGCAACAAGACATATTCAGGAAATCAATATTTTGCTTGAAAATCCTGAAATAGCTAAAAAATTCGCCGTTTTCCTGAAAGCACTGCAAATGAACCTAAATTCAAGTATACAGCAGTCTGATGCCGTTGAGATGTTGGCAGAACATATGATAACAAAGCCTGTCTTTGATGCTCTTTTTGAGGGCTATGAATTTGTCAAGCATAACCCCGTTTCGCAGATGATGGAAGAAATGCTTGCTGTCCTGAACGAAAAGGCTCTTGACAAAGAACAGGAAACCCTTGACAAGTTCTATGCAAGTGTTCGTGAACGTGCCAAAGGCATTGACAATGCGGACGGTAAGCAGAGAATCATAATAGAACTGTATGAACAGTTTTTCAAGAACGCCTTGCCGAAACAAGTCCAGAAGTTAGGCATTGTCTATACGCCCGTAGAAGTCGTTGATTTCATTATTAAGAGCGTTGACACAGTACTGAAAAAGTGCTTTAACAAGTCGCTGAATAGCCGTAATGTGCATATTTTAGATGCGTTTACAGGAACAGGAACATTTATAGTGCGGTTACTCCGTTCAGGTCTGATTGACGTTGACAATCTGCTGTATAAGTATACAAACGAGATTCACGCCAATGAAATAGTATTGCTTGCGTACTATATCGCCACTATCAACATTGAGGAAACATTCCATGACCTGATGAAGTCTAAAGAATATATTTCATTTAATGGCATTGTGTTGACAGATACCTTTGCAATGACCGAAAGAGAAGAGATAGAGAAAACCACCATTAACGGATATTCTTCTATGTTTGAAGAAAACTCCGCAAGAGCCAAAAAACAGTTATCATCACCGATTACTGTTATTATCGGCAATCCGCCTTATTCAGTAGGACAAAAGACAGCCAATGACAATAATCAAAATATTGTATATGAACACCTTGACAGAAGAATTTTTGAAACATATAATGCTAAATCTAAGGCAAATAATACTCGTTCCGCTCATGATAGTTATATTAAGGCTTTTCGCTGGGCTACAGATAGAATAGGTGATAATGGTATCATCGGATTTGTTAGCAATGGTGCATATATAGACAATATGGCTATGGACGGATTTAGACAGTGTTTATTAGAGGACTTCACGCACGTTTATGTATTCAATCTTAGAGGTAATGCAAGAACCAGTGGAGAGCAACGTAGAAAAGAAGCAGGCAACGTTTTTGATGCTGGTTCACGTACTCCAGTAGCTATCACAATTCTGGTTAAGCGTTCAGGCGTACAGAATGACGGTTTTATTCACTATCATGATATTGGAGATTACCTTACAAGAGAAGAAAAACTTAATATAATTGCTGAATGTGTCAGTATTGACGGTATTGAATGGGAGCAGATAACCGCAAATGATAATAATGACTGGATAAATCAAAGGAATCAGAATTTTTCTAACTTTATTGTTTTAGGCGATAAGAAGAAAAAAGAATCTATCACTATATTTTCGGATAATTATGCACTTGGATTGGGAACAAGTAGAGATGCTTGGGTTTACAACTTCAATACTTCTAATGTAATAAAAAATTCTAACAATATGATTGACTTCTATAATTCAGAACGTAAAAGATGCCATACTGCTTTACAACAGACAATAGAAAGCGGAAAAATAATTGAATCCAAGGATAAATACCTAACGGAGTTAATGTCTACTGATGCTACAAAAATTAGTTGGTCGAGTAGTTTAATTCCAAAGTTTATTAGTAATACTGAAATAGAAAAGTCAGATTGCGTATACACAACAATGTATCGTCCGTTTTGTAAAAAACATCTTGCATATAATAAACCTATTATCCACCGTACGTCTTGTTGGAATGAAATATTTCCTGAAGAAGAAATTACTAATTATGTAATTTGTGTTTCAGCTTCACCATTAAAGAAGAATTTTTCTGTACTTATTACAGATTGTATACAAGACTTACATTTAATGGAATCTTCACAAAGTTTTCCGCTTTATTTCTATGAAGAACGCACTGAAAACAATTCTCAGCTGTCTTTATTTGCCGAAAAGGAAGATACACAGCCTAAGTATACAAGGCGTGATGCAATCACTGATGATGCTTTACAGGCGTTCAGAACGGCTTACGGTGAGGAAGTTACCAAAAAGGATATATTCTACTACATCTATGCCGTATTGCAGAGTAAAGGCTATATTTCCACCTATCAGGATAACTTATCAAAGGAAATGCCACGCATACCGTTTTTAAAGGGCTTTTCAGAGTATGTCAGAATCGGTAAGGCGTTGGCAGACGTGCATTTACACTATGAACAGCCTGTTGAACCGTCTGAAATCGGCTTGACTATCGAGATTGACAAGGAAGATTATACTGTTCAGCAGATGAAATTCCCGAAAGACAACAAAAAAGCCCTGAAAGATACTATTATTTTCAATGAACATATCCGCATCAGCAGTATTCCGAAGCGTGTATATGACTATATCATCAATGGAAAGTCCGCTGTAGAGTGGGTTATGGAACGTTACGCCGTCACGACCGACAAGGCAAGCGGAATCACAGACAATCCCAATGATTACGGAGATGAAAAATATATCTTTAATCTTCTCATATCCGTTATATCGGTAAGCCTGAAAACACTGGAATTGATTGATAGTATGCCAGAGTACACGGAAATTTAGCAATCAAGAGTACAGAAATTAATTCTGTACTCTTTTTATATACCGATGAATTATAACAATGTGTATACACTTGTATACAATGTATACATTTGTATACATCATAACGAAGAGAGCAAAAAGCCCTCTTTGTTGATGTGTTATATTGTGTTATAACGTGTTATGTTATAACACATAGCAAAAAATGCTTGACTATTTCATTTCAGAGGTGTATAATATTCATATAACACGTTGTGTTATATTGTGTTATGTTATAACATAAATACAAAAAAAACGAAAGGAAATAAGAAAAATGGATAACTCCACTATGAAAACACGTTCAATCAGAGCAGAAGAAACAATCCTTGAACAGTTTAAGGAAATTTCAGAGCAATTTCCAAATCAGTCAGTAGCATTAGAAAGTCTCCTTAATGCCTACAAAATGCAGACGGCTAAAGTCAAGGTAGTAACCAGACAAACCGAAATAGAAAACTTTGACAGTCATTTACAGGCTCTCTCCTCCGCTTTTGTGAACTCTATTGAACTTACCGAGAACACCGAGCAGAGAATAAGAATAGAATTTCAGCAACAACTTGAAAGTAAAGATAAGACTATAATAGAATTACAAGCCAAAGCAGAAACTTCAAAGACCGCATTTACTGACCTGAAAAAGAAATTTGAAGAAATTGAAAGCAAGACCAACGCTGAAATCGCCACAAAAGATGAGACTATCCAACAGCTTACAGAAAGACTTTCTAATGCTGAAACAGCTATGATTAAAGCTGAACAGGCACTCTCAGATAAACAACTTATAATTAATTCTCTCAATGAACAACTTGCTACAGCGACTATATCAGCTGAAAAGATAGAACAGACAGAAAAACAAGTGAAAGATGCTGAAATCTTACAGAAGAAAGCGGAGAACCAAGCTGATGACCTGAACAGAAAACTTGAAGAAGAAAAGAAAAATCATCAGCAGGATATAGAACTTGCGAAAAGAAATGCTGAAATTGCTAAACAACAAGCTGATTTGGAACTTCAAAAGGCTGTTTTCAATGCTAAGTCTGAATCGCAAGACAAAATTGCAGAACTTCTTGAAAAAGTTTCGTCACAGGCTGAAATCATATCAGAGTTAAAGGCTACAATTGCAGAAATCAAAGCTGTTAATGTTTCTTTAAAGGAAAATAAGCGATAAACCTACACCGAAGCCCAACTTCCCTTGAACAAACATCAGGGGAAGTTTTTTTAACACCTACAAATCAAGCGTTTATTTACTATGTGTTATAACATAACACAGTATAACACTATATAACACATCACTTTATATAATAAGTATCAAAATATAGGTGTATAAAAAAGTACCTAAATTTCTTTTGTAAACAACCATTAAAAATTATAAAAAGTACAATTTTACAGGGACGGTTAAATGATACTATGAAAGGAAGTACATATGAAAATTTATGGATATTGCAGAGTAAGCACCCCTAAACAGAGTATTCAACGGCAGATTGATAATATAACGGCGGTATACAATGATGTTGAGATTATCGCCGAAACATATACAGGAACGACTTCAGACCGTCCGCAATGGGCAAAACTGAAACGAAAAATAATGAAAGCTACTGAACCAGTAACTATTGTGTTTGATTCCGTGTCACGTATGAGCCGTAACGCTGATGAGGGATTCAAGGAGTATCAGAAGTTGTTTAACAAGGGCGTATCACTTGTATTTCTAAAAGAGCCACATATCAATACAGAGACTTACAAGCAGGCTATGAACAGACAGCTTGATGTAAATGCAGATACCGGAGATACCGCAACAGATAAAATGATTAACGCCATTATAGGAGCAGTTCAGGAGTATCAGCTTGCACTTGCGGAAAGGCAAATCAAACTTGCTTTTGAACAGTCCGAAAAGGAAGTAGCAGACCTTAGAACAAGAACAAGCGAGGGTATGAAAGCAAGCGGAGCAGGTGAGAAAATCCGTAAAGCTAAGACCGGAAGAACATTTGAAACACAGAAATCAGTCAAGGCAAAAGAAGTCATAAGAAAATACTCAAAGTCTTTCGGTGGTGCGTTGCCTGATTCAGAGTGCAGAATACTTGCCGGAGTTAGCAGAAATACTTTTTACCGTTATAAGAATGAATTGAAAAAGAAAACTATCTGAAATTGAAAGTCGTCTTTACATATTTGTAAAAACGACTTTTTTCTTACCTAAAGAAAAAATTTTTTATAGTTGTTAACCTCGGTTAACAAACATCTCGGAAATCTGAAAAATTTTTTTACTCCAAAGAAAGTTACTGGTCTGACACCGTGGCTTTTCATTAATGCTGGAATAACTTGTTTGTAATGAAATGCTTCTGTAAAATATAGATGTTCTGTACATAGGTTTACAGACGAAACCACGAAAACAAACACAATTGCACTTCTGATGTACTGTAAACTCTTTCTGTAAACCGTTGTAATCTCCTGTAAACCACTATAATAAGGCTGTATATAGCGGAAAATATAAAACGGTTTACAGGGTTTACAGGGTTTACAGGTATTTTTGAAAACCGTCAATATACTATTTTTTTTTTTCGTTTTTTGCAAAAGCAGAAAAACAAACAAAAATCTATAATTTGTTAATTACTCTGTAAACCTGTAAACCTGTCAATAAAAAATGCCTATTTATAGGAAAAAAAACAATGGTTTACAGGAGGTTTACAGGGGGAAAATTGAACTGTAAACCGTAAACCCATGAAGATAACGTATGATTTTACGTGATTTCAACCTCTGTTAAGTCTGTTTTTTCTTTAAGTTCAATGGTAAAAGAGTATTTACCGGTTCGGCTGTCTGCGATAACTCTTGCATCCGCTCCATTATTGAAAATCTTAACTTCATCAGAATACTTGTTTATGAATTTACATACAAGTTTCATGAAGTCTCTGACATCACCGTCTGTGGTGAAGTCCGTCAAAAATGTGGCGTTCCAAAAACACCTGTTAAAGTCAACATTGGTTGCGTTCTTGCTGATATGTACTTCTGTAGTCTGCCTGTCGAGTGCGATTTTCATAATTCCTGCTCCTCTCAAAATTCATAATCATAATAATTGTCCGGCTCTTCGATTTCATCTTCATCAAAATCAAGTTCTTCTTCCAGTTCGTCAATTTCTTCCGTTAATTCTTCTCCCATGTGCCTTATCGGCATATCATACAGCCATGACATACGTTCTTCATACTCTGCTGTTGGTCTGCTAAGTTCTGAAAGAGCATTGATATGTTTTTCTCTTTCATCAAGTTGCCGAGAACGTTCTTCGGCTTCTTCATCTGCAAGTGCTATGCGTTCTTCACAGTAATTATCAGCACTTGCCTTTGTGATTTCTGCTTCGTGTAAAACAGCATTGGCACTCTGAATAACCTGCTCCGCTTCTGCCTTTGCTGTAAGAACGATTTCAGAACTTTCTGCTTTTGATATGATTTCTTGTGCGGTTGCTTCGGCTGATGAAACAACACGTCTTGCTTCTTCTTTTGCTTCTGAAATAATTTTTTCTTCTCGGGCAAGGAGTTCCTGTGCTGTCATTATCCGCTTTTCGTCTTTCAGTTCGTCTACAGTCTTTGCAACTTCTTTTTCCCTGCCGAGAAAGTCTTTTACTTTTTTGGTAGGGGACGGAGTGTAGCTTTTTATAAATTCAACATCTTCATCAATTGTCTTTTGTAACTCCTGCTCCCGTTCCTGTAAAGCGTTGACTGTAGCTGTAACCGTCTGCTCTTGTGCCGTGACCTCTGATAGTGAGGACTGTTTTTCTTGAAGCACTTTATCTGTTTCCTGCAATTTTTTTTCGGTCTCTGTCAACTCTGAATACAATTTTGATATGCCGTCACGCATTTGTTGTGGCGTGAAACTTATCCCCCTGCCTTTTTCTTCTCTCTCAATTTCAAGTCCGTGCTGTTCACATATTCCACGAAAAATTTTTCGCTCATTAGCAGTAAAGTCTCGAATGGCTTCGTCACAGTTCTTGCTATAACCCATTAGTTCCAGTGCCTTTGCAATACTAAGTTGTCGGCTCAGTCCTTTTTTATACCCCTCTGCAAACGGAATGTAGTCAAGGTGAGCGTGCGGTGTTTGTTCATCAAGATGAATAATTGCACTGAAAACATAAAGGTAAGGATTTCTTTCCTGAAAACCCTCAATGTATTCTTTCAGACACTCAGTTGCTATTCTTGCGTTCTTTGGATTGGTTAAAATTCCTGCACTGTCCTTGTCGCCGACCTGCAAAATATTTTCCCAAAAACTATGTTGATTGTTTTTGTTAGTCTGAATCTCGTCCTGCCTGCTTTCAGGAACGTCCCCGAACAGATGTGTATAGTAGTTATCAATCTTCCTGTCCTTGCGTTTCTGTTTGTCATTGTACTCTCTTAGTGGTTCTCCGAACAGATTTTCATATGCTTCCTGCACAGTCTGATTGACGATAACTATGTTGTCTTGTATACGGTTCTTGTCAACGTTGGCGGAGACGAACTCCCTCGTGTTGTGTTTTATCTTTGCTCTGTCATCTCCGCAGAATGATATTCGCATTGTTGTTCTCCTTTCGCTTGAATGTATATTCATTCTACCTCTGTAAATCGGAAATTCAGGTTTTGTTACTTTTCCAAAAGTAACACCTAAAGATTTTTGACATTTCGCAAGCTACACATCAAAAATCAACGGTGTTTAAGGGGGAATCCCCTTAAAAATCCCCTTACAGCCTTTGAATGTATAACAAGGTATACTTTCAAACTGCTCTCCTTTGTATTCCTGTAATACACATTCATTTATAAACACAGTGTGGGTGTCTTGCTTGTATACCTTGTTATACGTTCTTACACACATATACACGCTAATTCTGTTGCGTTTTAAGCTGATAAAAAAAAGTAGCCTTTACAATAACGTAAAAACTACTTTTATTTTATACTATCATTTACACTTCACGGACAGCATTTTCTACAAGGTTCATAGTTCTGCTCTATCAATTCTTCCCGACTGCCGTTGTAGTAAATTTTATTTTCTTCTGTCATTGTACTTACCGAATAGCAATCAGGAAAATGAAATTTTTTTGATTTCTCGTTTACAATGTAATCAGGTGCAGTGACAACTGTTGTCTCAATCTCTGTTGTTGTTGTCGGTGCTTCGGTTGCAAATTCTATAACAGAAATTTCATTGTCTACTTTTTCAGTAGGCGTTTGATTTTTCTGAAAATTTTTTCCAAGAAGAAATCCTGATGCAAGTGCAACTGCTACAGTTCCAGTGACTACAACTGCACATTTTATTTTTTCATTCAAATTATTTTCCTGCTCTCTGAATATTTTTTCTTAATTGTATCAGAATAAAAAATAGATGTCAATATGTTCAATCAATAAATATTCATCTTTTATAAATTCATTCTCCAATTTATAATTTTAACTGAAAGTTTTTTTATAGGAGTTTGAAATTTATGTCAGGAAAAATTAAAATTACACTTGCTACCTATCTTGAAGAAAGAGAAATCAGCAGATACAAAATCATCAAGAACTGCAATGTAAGTCAGACACAGCTTAACCGTTATTACCGTAATCAGATAGAACGGATTGACCTTGATGTGCTTGCGAGGATATGTGATTATCTTAACTGCGAAGTCTCCGACCTGTTGGAATACGTTCCAGACGAGACGTAAACGGATTCTGCAAAACGGAAATTAAATTCACTTTATAACTGAACATGATTACAATTGAAGTTTATTTTTTATTGAGTATATTTTTTGACTAACAAAAAATTATATACTTTTCTGAAAAAGAAAATTCCAACTTTCACCGAACTATCACAATTATTTTTTTTAGTTTTAGGAATGGTTTTAAGAAAATTTTCATTAAAAGATGTTGTAAAAATCAAGAAATCAGATGTTAATAAACAGAACTGATAGTGTTTACCCAATATCAGTTTTGCACGCCCCTTACGGAACTTGCAAAACAGACCATTCCGCTCCGCTACATTTATTGGGCAACGTCTGCGACCTTGACGGCAAAAATCCTTTCAGAAAAATTATTCAAAATTAAAAATTTCCGTTCAAGAAAATATTTCTAAATTATTAACAGCTCCGCTTGTCGAGGAAATCCCCGAATCCCTTTTACTAATCTGAAAAAAAAAGTTGCTGATGAAAAAAAATTCTCATCAACAACTTGCTATTTTTTTCTTTATGTGATATAATAAGCAATGGGTGCGATGCACCTACTGTC
>JAIDQQ010000021.1 GCA_029062165.1 Ruminococcus sp. | reverse complement strand
TGCTATTCGGTAAGCACAATGACAGAAGAAAATAAAATGTACTACAATGGCATTCGGGAAGAACTGACGGAGCAGGGTTATGAGCCTTGCAAAAAATGCTGTCCGTGAAGTGCAAATGATAGTATAAAATAAAAGTAGCTTTTACATTGTAAAGGCTATTTTTTATCAGCTTAAAACGCAACAGAATTAGCGTGTAATATAGTAAGAATGTATAACAAGGTATACAAACAAAACCCCCACTGTGTATAAATGAATGGAAAGCAGTTTGAATGTATAACAAGGTATACAAGCAAAGGCTGTGGGGATTTTTAAGGGGATTTCCCCTTGAACGCTATGGATTTCTGATATGTAGGTACGGAATGTCGGAAGTCCAATAGCGTTACTTTTGAAAAAGTAACAAAACCGAAAATTTCCGAGATACAGAGACAGAAAGCATATACATACAAATGAAAGGAGAGAGACAATGCGAATATCATTTACAGGAGGAAAAAAAGCAAAGATAAGACACAACACGAGGGAGTTCGTCTCCGCCAACGTTGACACGAGCCGTATCAAAGACAACATAGTTATCGTCAATCAGACAGTGGGCGAAGCGTTTGAACACGTATTCGGTGAAGCACAAAAGCAATACAACGCAAAGCAGAAACGCAAGGACAGGAAGATAGACGACTACTATACACACCTGTTCGGGAACGTTCCTGAAAAAAAGCAAGACGAGATTCAGACTAACAACAATAAGCAACATAGCTTCTATGAATATGTTGTGCAGATAGGCGATAAAGACAGTGCAGGAATTTTAACCAATCCTGAGAACGCACAAATAGTAACTGAGTGTCTGCTTGAATACATAGAAAACTTTCAGGAGCGAAACCCTTATTTGTATGTGTTCAATGCGTTCATTCATCTTGATGAAACTACTCCGCACTTGCATTTGGATTTCATTCCTTTTTCAGACGACTACAAGAAAGGAATGAGCCGACAGCTTAGTATTGCAAAGGCACTGGAAGCAATGGGGTATGACAAGAACAGCGACAATGCCATTCGGGACTTTAATGCCAATGAAAGAAAAATCTTGCGAGAGATTAGTGAACAGCACGGACTGGAAATCGAAAAAGAAGAAAAGAGCAGGGAAATCACATTCACTCCTAAACAAATGAGAGAGGGAATATCAGAACAGTATGCCAAATTGAAAGAGGTAGAAAAAAATCTTCAAGAAAAACAAACTTCATTACAGGAAACAGAAAAAACTCTGCAAGAGAAAACAGTTTCAGTGCAGGAAACAGATAAAGTGCTTCAAGAAAAACAGTCCTCACTATCAGAGGTCACGGCACAAGAGCAGACGGTTACAGCTACAGTCAACGCTTTACAGGAACGGGAGCAGGAGTTACAAAAGACAATTGATGAAGATGTTGAATTTATAAAAAGCTACACTCCGTCCCCTACCAAAAAAGTGAAAGACTTTCTCGGCAGGGAAAAAGAAGTTGCAAAGACTGTAGACGAACTAAAAAACGAAAAGCTGATAATGACAGCAAGGGAACTGCTCGCCCAAAACGAAAAAATTATTTCAGAAGCAAACGAAAAAGCAAAACTTGTTGTTTCATCAGCGGAGACAACCGCACAAAAAATTATATCCGAAGCTGAAAACTCTGAACCTGTTCTCAGAGCAAAGGCAGAAGCAAATCAGATTATTCAGAGTGCCAATTCAGTTTTACATGAAGCAGAAATCACAAGAGAGAGTGCTGACGATTACTATAAAGAACGAATAGCAATCGCTGATGAAGAAGCAGAAGAACGTTCTCGACAGCTTGATGAACGTGAAGCACACATCAATACTCTTTCAGAACTTAGCAGACCGACAGCAGATTATGAAGAACGTATGCAATGGCTTTACGATATGCCGATAAGGCACATGGGAGAAGAAGCGGAGAACGAACTGGAAGAAGATTTGGAACTTGATGAAGAAGAAATCGAAGAGCCTGACCATTACTATGATTATGAATTTTGAGAGGAGCAGGAATTATGAAAATCATACTCGACAAGCAGACTACAGAAGTCCATATCAAGAAGAACGCAACCAACGTTGACTTTAACAGATGTTTTTGGAACGCCACTTTCATTACCGATTTTAAGACAGACAGTGATGTGAGGGAATTTATGAGACTTGTATGCAAGTTCCTGAATGACTGTTCCGACAGAGTGAAAGTCGGGGACACGGCTACAACAGCAAGAATAGTTGCGGACAGCAGAACCGGTTGCTTTTCTTTCAGCATTGAGTTAATAGAAATGACAAAATTAAAAATGGCTGAAATCACCTGATTGACAGGCAGAGAGCAGGAATAAAGGAAAAAACAGACTTTCGGACATTTTTGTCTGAAATGTTATGACTTCATGGAAGAAGCTGAGAAATAAGAAATTATACGATTTTTAATGTTTTTGCCGAAAAATCCTTGACAAACCTGAAAATATATGATATAATATTACTATACTAATGATAAAACATTAAAAACAAAAAGGCTGTAAATAGCGGAATTTCAAAAAACGACTATTAAAAATGTAAAAATCATTATTATATGTATGAAAATTCATTATATTGAGGTGAATGAAATGGCAAAAGCTGAAAACAGACAAAAAGAACTGCTGAAGACATTAGCGAGGCACAAGTTTACCGGAACGCAGTACAGGATAATGCTTATTTTGATGTCTGATAAGCCGTACACACAATCCATGCTTGCAGAGAAACTTAAAATCAACAACGCACAAAATTTGACTCCGGCAATCAGAGAACTGAAAAGGCTTGGCTTTTTGGAGATTGACAGAGTAGAGGGAAATAATAAATTCCTGAAAATCGGTGAAAACTGGGAAATACTTGATGAAAGAGACGTTAATCAACTTACATTTTTATGACATAATCTGAAAAAGCATTGACAAACAGTTGAATTTGGTGTATAATGGTATTAATTCCGCAAGGAAATAAAATGAATTAACAATAAAAGAACGTAAAAAAACACTGTAAGCAATTGACAGTTGCCTACAGTGTTCGGGAACATAAGTATTATTATTATCTGCGTGAGTATGGTACTACGCAATACAATGCAATACAACAATACTACTACTCCCTACTCAAGTAGTATTATAGCAGATATAAAATATTTTGTCAAGCGTTTTCGAGAAATTAAAAAAAAAATTTTTTTTCTTGAAAATTCTCCGAAAAAGTAGCAATGTTCCCTCGTTCTTAAAAGAAAGTGAGGGACTTTTTTATGAGTAAATCAAATTTTTTTATGAGTGTGTCTGATTTACATATAGGAATATACACAGATAACAATAAAGAGGACAAGCAGACGTTAGAAGCAATTACAGGCAGTAAAGAAAATGTTGATGTTGCTGTTGATGAAAGCACATCAGGCGTGAATGATAATACAGACTGTATAGAAAATGCCGGAAATCCGCTTTTAAAGGCACTCTTACAAAAGGCTGTTGACAGTAACATTGAGGTGTGTGTAGAACCTGAATCGAAAGAAGTACCGACAGAACGTGATGAAGACAATCCGGCTATAAAAAAAGCAATAGACAGGGCGGTTGCAGTTGGTGCAGACCCTCGAATTGTAGCTTCAATACCGGCTATAATAGCAGGGCTGAAACTGCTTGAAGAAAACAGTATGAGAGAATATCAGCCTGTTAATATTGATATTAAAATGATAGAACGCAACAGCCACCACTACAAGCTGTCGGAAAAAGCTAAGGAGTTTTGCCAGTTTATTTCTGCAACTCCTGAATATGCGGATAGTTGTAAGCAAATTTACTCACACAACAAAGGCAAAAACATAGTTAAATTGTTATCATTCTTCAAGCAGAACGGTGAGGGAAACAGCTTTGAATTTATACATACAACAAGATTTTACCGTCATTTAGACTATTATGTAACTAAAAACAGTTTTTTTGCAAATGAACGCAAGACAGAAAATTTATTCAGTTTTGATAATATTGTGATTGATGTTGATAATCACGCCAAAGAGAACGAAGCTGAATTAACTAAAGCACAATTAGACAAGAATATAGAAAAGCTTTTAATAGGTTTAAAGGCAGAAGAACTGAATTTCCCTGAATTTAGCACCGTTCATACCGGACGTGGTGTGCAGATATGGATAAGACTTGAAAGTTTTTCTGCAATTCCTGATGTGATGAAAAGACTGTATGATACTATTTGCAGGAAGTTATGTGGTATTGTTGAAAAAGTAATCGAGGATAATAATATAAATCTTACAGTCGATATAGCACCGTCGGTAGATGCAACCCGAATGTTGCGACTGCCTTATACTTGGAACACAAAGGTTGACCGAAAGGCAACGTTTGAAAAGTGTACAGACAGGAGATATGGATTAACTGAATTATGCGAAAGATTTGGCATTAAACGTAAATCTGAGGATAAGAAAAAGGATAAGCAAAAGTCTGAGCCGAAGCCAATGGAATGGACTGTTTATACACCGCTTTTATATAAGCGAACCGCTTTTATTATGGAACTTTCCAAAATAAATAATGGCTACTGCATGAGTAGACGTAACAGTATGTTGTATTTGTACTATAATTATTGTTTACAGCTTTACGACATCAGCAACGCACAAATGAAGTTACAACAGCTTAATAATAGTTTCAAAGAGCCTGTAGAACAATCCCAAATCAACAATATTTTCCGTGAATTTGAGGAAAAATCGCAAAAAGAAAGCCCATTTTACAAGTATTCTAAAGCAAGATTTCTTGATGAACTTAATTTGTCGGCTTCGGAAAGATTGATGTATACAAACTTCATGAGCCGTGAAGCAGAACGAGCAGAAGCAAGAGAAGCAAAGGCAAAGCGTAATCAGACTATTGTTACAATGTGGGAGCAAGGCTATACACAACAGCAGATAGCAGATGAAGTAGGTTGCCATGTTGATACGGTAGCTAATGTATTGAAAAAATACAAGCCTGAAATGGAGCAGGAAATAGAAAAAAATACAGGTGGTACTAAAAAGTCCGTGCCTAAAGATGTCAAAAATGCTGTGATAAACCTTTATAATCAGAGATACAAGCAAAAAGAGATAGCTAAAAAACTTGGTATTTCCGAAAGCACGGTGTCGGAAATATTAAAGCCTTATAAGAAGAAAATATCACCACGAGACCTTAAAATAATGGAATTATCACAACAAGGTGGCTACACACAACAACAGATAGCAGATATAGTCGGCTGTACTCGTCAGACTGTTATAAACGTGATTAAGGCTTATAAGGACAGTGTTCCTGCTCCTATTTCTGTTACAAAAGAAGAAGCAGGCATTACTAAACAGGCTGATAAAGATAACAAAATCAGACCGCCTATTCCTATTCCAAAAGCAGAAAAAGAAAATGGAGTTACTGAGCAGGTACAAAGAGAATGGGTTAAAGATGAAGAAGTGATGAAACGTTTACGAGAATGGTTTCCAGAATCGTTTATCCGACATTTCACTGAAAAAAGGATTGAATAAAACGATTACACAGAATAATCACATTTATCACATTTATCACAATTCACCACGAAATAATCACAAAGGCGAATGTAAAAAAAATTCGCAACCGAAAAAAAAACGCACAAGTATATCTTTTTATTTCAGTATCTGTCATGCTTGTGTGCTTCCCTTGTGCTTTGATGTTGGTTATGTTGTTTCTTTTCATTGATTAAAGATAGTGATGCAGTTGTTTTCTTTTTATTTTTATCTGTTTCTTGTTGTGGAGTAGACTTCAACTTTTATTATTCATTGAAGTTTATAAGCTGTTAAGCGTTCGTTTTGTTTGTTTAAGCTGTTGTCTTGTTCTGTTCTGAATCTTTGCTTTCGTTGACGGTGAGTTGTCAACAGTGGTTGAGGCGTTCAGGCTGTTGTTTGGTGTGACTTCCGGATATTGTTTCGGATTCTCTGACGACAGTGTAACTGGATTATGGAAGTTATTATTTCAAGTCGAGTTGTTGTTGCAGTCATGCTCCTTGGTTTTGTGTTGCAGTTAGAATTATTGCAGTATCCTGCTCCGTCTACTATGTTTGGTGTGCTTTGTGCTTCATCAGGCTTGTTGTGTTGTTTGTTCGCTTGTTCTTTCGTTGGCAGTCTGTTCCGGTTGTCTCCGTTTTCATTCTTTGTTGTGTAATGTTTGCAGATGAAGTCTCGGTCATCAGCCGTTGTTGTGGTTTGGGGTTCCTGACGATTGCTTGACGGTCATCAGGCTTGCCGGAATTTTCTGCCACGTTCATAGTGTGCCTTAGCAAGCGTTTTAAGGGGCTGTTACTAAAGGCAATGTAATTTGACTATGGAACGGTCAGGATGCATTTAGACGGCATTTAAGCTGTGTTTATGACGGTCTGAGAATATTCAGTTACCTGCTCCGGTCTGAAAGCATTAGTCTTGATGTTTCAGTTTCACACGTCCGTCCGACTGATTTCTTGCAAAAAAATATAGAACATCTTCAAAAACGCTGTCAGAATGGCTTGTAATGCACTTGTAAGGTGTTCTTAGTATAATTTGACTATGGCATAACAAAACGTCATATAAAGCATTCTGAGTGTATTTATGCGGAAAGGGGTTAAAATGAACGATTTAAAAAAACAAGCAACGGCTTTTGCTGAACGTTGGCAAGGCAAAGGCTATGAAAAAGGCGAATCACAAAAGTTTTGGTTAGACTTATTGCAGAACGTCTTAGGAGTGCCGGACGTGACGGAGTACATTTCTTTTGAAGAACAGGTAAAGTTAGACCATACGTCTTTTATTGACGGCTACATTGAGGCAACACACGTTATGATTGAGCAGAAAAGCATTAACAAAGACCTGAGAAAAGGTATTCCGCAGTCTGACGGCACACTTTTAACGCCGTTCCAACAGGCAAAACGGTATTCATCAGAACTGCCATACTCGAAACGTCCTCGTTGGGTAGTGACTTGTAACTTCTCAGAGTTTCTTGTATATGACATGGAAAAACCCAACTGTGAACCGGAACAGATTTTCCTGAAAGACCTGCCGAAAGAATATTACAGACTTCAATTCCTCGTTGATACCGGCAATGACAGCATTAAACGTGAAATGGAAATATCCCTGAAAGCCGGAGAGTTAGTCGGCAAGTTGTATGACCTGATATTGAAGCAGTACAAGAATCCTGACAGCCCTGAAACTCTCAAAAGCCTGAATATGCTTTGTGTACGCCTTGTATTCTGTTTGTATGCAGAGGATTCCGGCATTTTCGGCAGTCATAAGATGTTCGGCAATTATCTGAAACAGTTTTCTGTGAAAGACGTGCGGAAAGCATTGATTGAACTGTTTCAGATACTCGACACCAAACCGGCAGACCGTGACCCATATCTTGATGACGAGTTATCGGCGTTTCCATACGTCAACGGCGGACTGTTTGCAGACGAAAACATAGAAATACCACGATTCACGGAAGAAATTGTGAGCCTGCTCCTGAACGGTGCAAGCAAGGCTTTTAACTGGTCTGACATCTCGCCTACTATTTTCGGAGCGGTCTTTGAAAGCACCCTGAATCCTGATACACGTCGCTCGGGTGGAATGCACTACACATCCATTGAAAATATACATAAAGTAATAAATCCGCTCTTTTTAGATGACCTGAAAAAAGACCTTGAAAGCATTTTAGAAATAAAAGTCGCTAAAACACGCCTTGCAAGGTTAGAGGACTTCCGTAACAAGCTGTCATCACTCACGTTCCTTGACCCTGCGTGTGGTAGCGGTAACTTTCTGACGGAGACTTACATAAGCCTTAGACGGCTTGAAAATAGGGCTTTGAGGGCTATTTATGGCGGTCAGAAGCAGTTTAACATAGATGATGACTTAATCAAGGTGGGAATACACCAGTTTTACGGAATAGAAATCAATGATTTTGCGGTTACGGTAGCTAAAACTGCCCTTTGGATAGCGGAAAGTCAGATGATGAAAGAGACGGAAGAAATCGTTGAGCATACGCTTGACTTCCTGCCGTTGAAGTCTTACGCTAATATTACCGAAGCAAACGCCCTCCGCATTGACTGGGAAAGCGTTGTGCCTAAAGAAAAGCTGTCGTATATAATGGGAAATCCGCCCTTTGTTGGCTACTCGTTGCAGAGTAAGGAGCAAAAAGTGGATATTCTTAGTATCTATGTTGACGAGAACGGCAAGCCATACAAGACCGCCGGTAAGATTGACTATGTAGCCGGTTGGTACTTTAAAGCCTCGCAATTTATGCAGAATACCGCCATTAAGACCGCTTTTGTATCAACTAATAGCATAACGCAGGGCGAACAGGTGGCGAGTATATGGAAACCCTTATATGAACGTTTCGGAATACACATTGACTTTGCATACCGCACGTTCCGGTGGGATAGTGAAGCTAATCTGAAAGCCCATGTACATTGTGTTATTATCGGATTTTCATGTAAAACGCTGTATAATGTGGAAAAAGAGTTGAAAAAGTTGTACAATTCAGAGAAATTTCAGCTTGTGAAAAATATCAGTCCTTACCTGATTGATTCAGAACCTATCTTCATTGATAGCAGAAGAACTCCCCTTTGCGACGTTCCCGAAATGGTGCGAGGAAGTCAGCCGACCGACAATGGAAATCTCATTCTTACGGAAGAAGAAAAGAACGAACTTTTAAGGACAGAACCACAGGCGGAAAATTTTATCCGTCCGTTCATGATGGGCAAAGACTTTATCCAACGCAAGCCCCGATATTGCTTGTGGCTTGTTGGTGCTAATCCTAATGACTTAAAGAAGTGTCGGCAGGTTATGGAACGTGTAGCGAAAGTCAGAGCGTTCAGGCTTGCAAGTAAGAAAGAAGCGACAAGACGAAAAGCTTATACTCCTACATTATTTGATGAAATAAAAGATTCCAAAACAGATTATATTGCCTTACCGGTTGTATCGTCCGAAAACAGAAGATATATTCCTATTGAATATCTTTCAAGTAATGTTATCGCTGGAAATAAACTGTTTATGATTGAGAATACAAGTCTGTATCACTTCGGTGTACTAACTTCAAACGTGCATATGGCATGGATGCGTACCGTCTGCGGACGGCTTGAAATGCGATACAGTTATTCCAATACGGTGGTTTACAATAACTTCCCGTTTCCTGCTCCTACACCTGAACAGAAAGAACGCATCACACGCACTGCACAAGCTATCCTGACCGCACGTGCATTATATCCGGACTGCTCACTTGCTGACTTATACGACGAGCTGACAATGCCTCCTGAACTCCGTAAGGCTCACCAAGCTAATGACGTAGCCGTTATGACCGCTTACGGCTTTAATATCAAGATGACCGAGAGCGAATGTGTAGCGGAACTCATGAAGATGTATCAGAAATTGACTTCCGGAAAATGACTGAAAAAGGTGTATACATCTGTATACAATTAAATTCTCCTATTTATCGCAATGTATACATATGTATACAATGTATACAATGTATACAATGTATGCAAGAGAATACATAAAAAGAAAAAGTCGTGTATACATTGGCTTTTTATGTGTTATAACATATAGAATAAAAAAATGCCTGTCAGATTTAAAACTAACAGGCGTTTTTTATAAATTATTTGTTGTTTAATATCATTTTACGCATTGGAATCATATCAAATGAATCTATCATACCGTCTTTGGTTAGGTCTGCACCCCATGTGACTTCAACATTATTTAGCAGATACTGACTTAGGGATACCAGATCAGCAACACTTACAACATTGTCACCATTAGAGTCTCCATAATTTATGTCATCAAGAGGATTAAATTTAAGATTATGGGTTAATGCATAGGAGTGAGCTTCGGTGCCGTAGTAACCGGAGATTACGGTATCAGAAGTTAATCTACATTTATTCTCAATAACCGCTATACTACCATCGAATGAAAGAAGATTTGATTCATATTTTCCGCTTGCTGGTGTGGAATAAGCACCAAAAACTTCAACAGTTGCAGGTACTACTAAATCTTCTGAATAGTAATCATTATAGACTGATGCTATGTCCCTATTAATATATTTAACAGTTTCAGGGATTGTATAACTATAATCTTTCATAAATTTAGAATTTGCAAAAAGAATACCTAACTCAACAACATCATCACCGAAAGTAAGATTATCTATATTATTGAACACACTTAGTATACTACTAGGTATAGTTCTGAAATTCAGGAAAACATTTTCTGCATCACAACAATTAAATATGGGAGTTTCACAAATCAAATCAGGACAGTTAACGGTGATGTTCTTTAGAGAGTTACAATCAATAAAACTTGCTGTTCCAATAAATTTAAGATTTTCAGGTAAAGTTATACTTTCAAGAAAAGTACATCCTGCAAAAGCGAGAGGCTCAATATACTCTATACTTTCAGGCAGAGTTACATCATAACAACCTTCGTTCTGAAAAGCACATAATTTTATTCCGATAACTTTCATACCATTTACTTCTTCAGGTATCTCATAACTTTTAAGATGTTCATTTGCATTCAGGACATATAACGTATTATCAGGATAGACAGCATAAGTAAAAGTTTCGTCTGTTATAGTTTTCAGATTTATAGAATATCTTCTTATTTTATTTGTTGTAATAATGTTATCATCTTTGTCCAGTTCAACATAACCGTAAGCATCTTCAAAATTAGAGCACCCATAATCAGTAACTTCACCAGTTGATAATATTTTCTGATTTCCGGTATCATTAAGCCAGTACTCATTATAATTCATATCATAATCAATGTGTTTTATATCTGGTATTACATTAAGATATGGTGTTTCATAATGATATTTATCAGTTAGATAACCATACAGAAAACTAAAATCTGCAAAATCATAATAATTTTCAGTATCTTCAAGAGTTGCACGCCTGCCTACATCATAACCGTCAAGAATACGCCTTGCACGTTCGCATATTATAGTGTCTTTAGAATTAAGTTCAGTTTCAAAGATAAATTCACACAGGTCTTTTTCTTCGTCTGTCAGGGAATTATAATCAGTTATACGTAAATCGTACTTTAAGAATCTTTTCCATAATTCCGAACTGTTTTCCACTGTTACTAGAGCTGTATCTTCAATAGCGTTGACACATACAGGGGAATACGAACAACATAAAACAACGGCTGAAAGCATAGTAATAAACTTTTTCATTTAATCACCTCATTTAAGATTCTTTATATGGAGTTCCTGTAGATGTATCAAAATGTCCATTACCGTGTGAAGACTTATAAAGATTATTTGTTTTAGTAATTCTAAAAAATGATACACCTACAGGACAATTATAAAAATTAGAATCATATGCTGAAAAAGCATTATCAATAATATTAGCATCACACAGTTTACTATCTTTAATTGCATTTAAACCAATTTTCTGAGTCCAAGCACTACAATTACCGCCATGGTTATTAGTACACGTGCCATTTCCATTTCTTAATAAAAAGTGAAAATCTACCGTTCGATTATCATCGTCAGTTCTACTGCCATAAAATGTACTTCGATAACTAGTAACCATTGCTATTATTCTCTCGCTATCTTCATCAAAATCATCAGGTAATGGTTTATTAGTTTCTTTAATACTAAAACCCATAACATCAGCATCAGCTATCATTTGAGCTTTTATAAAATTATTAAACTTTGTCATAGTTGATTCTGCTTTATCCAAATCTTGAACTGTACCATTATATAATATACAGCTCTTCATAGTAGTAGTATAAGAAGCATATTCATCCATTAACTCTTTGTAATTATTAAATGAAGATTTTGTAGATGATAAACCTATTTCTCCCGGATGTAATTTATAATTACCGGAACCATTATAATAAGTTTGTAAGGCATAAGCATAACAATTCATTTTATCTTGAAAATTATCTACATAAGTTGTACTATTATAATCAATATCATTATATCTAGACGGTGTAGGTGTTAGACGATATCCATCTGCATATTCATATGTGAAACAGAAATAAGGTCTATCAGAGCCTAGGGTTGCTGAAGTATCATAACCTTCAACAGTATTATTACCTATATCAGCTATTATTTTAAACCCATATTGTGGTAGACCCTTACTTCTATCACCTGACCTCTCATAATTAAGCCAGTAGTTTGCAAGCTCAGTTATATCAATACTCCAACCATAATCATAAGTAGCTGTACTTTTCTCTAAGAACTTTATATGTACACAGTTATTTTTAACTCCACCTCTACTACTATAAAATATATAACGTTCATCTGAAGTTAAACCATAAAGTCTATACCCAAGTTCATTATAAACTGAACTAGTCTTTTTCATTTTCATAAAGAAAGTTGCATCAGTTATCAAAATATTACTATACTTACTAAAATTATTTTTTATGGTTACATACATTTCATAAGAATCACCAAGTAATCCACCTAACTTTACACCATTAAAAGCTGTATTAGGTTCTTTCTCCGAATTGTATCTACAAGTTATTGATGCGGTATCATCAGGTATTACATATGGGTCTATCATTACTGGATATACTCTTGCTTCGTCGATGAGCCAATCATTATTAGGAGTCAGTGTATAGATGTATCCGTTACTAGATTCCTCAAGCGTTACCGATATATCATAATTATTCTCAGCATTCTCCGATGAATCAAACATAAATGGAGCAGGTATTGTGAAAATACTTTCTTCCCCATCAAAGAATGTTACTGAATTATCCTCTGCAAGTTCTGCAATTAGACCATCTGACTGAATGTAATAGCTGTACTCTTCTAAGATGTTATCAGGATTTTTAAGAATAAGAGTTTCCTTTACTGAGTTAGATTGTATATCAATCTTGCAATCGGTTGCTTCATAGATGTTATCATAAGATACCGAAGAGTTTAGACTGCTAATCGACTCGGAGACCTTAGCATTTAATTTATTCATACCTATGTCTCTGTCAACTTCTTCAGTTTCCTCTAATGATATCGATGCAATAGGATATTCTTTTACATCATCGGTTGTGCTGTTTTCACGTCCCTCGGCACCCTCAATTGTAATGCTTTCATATTCCTCGTCGTCCTTGGGTGTGTTGCTTTCAGACATTACCACTGGTTTATCTTTTATCACAGGGAGGGCATCAGCCGGCGTTTTATCAATCAGGCTCCACGATAATGAATAACCATTATAGTCAATAGAGACCATTTGAGTATCGTTGTTAGATGTTTCTTTAATAGCATTGATAGGGCTGATAGATGTTTCCGGTGAAAGTGTGACTTTCATTGAATTGTTTCGATTTACATAGTTGCCGTTTTCGTCCTGTGTAAGAGTATTGTCAATGTCAAGCCATTCGCCGTTTTCGTAATAATGAATTGGCATTGTATCAATATAGGCAGTATATGTACCATCACCATTATCATAATGTTTTTCGTACTCAGAACGCATTGATACTACTTCCACAGGCTCTATATCTTCAATTGCTTTTGTGTTAAGCGGACATATTATTCCTGTAGTTACAGTGAATGCTAAACTTGATATTATTGTAAAACATTTTTTTAGCATAATATTCCCTCCTTGTTATAAATAGTATATATTATTTTTATATAATTGTCAAGAAATTTCAAAAAAAATTCCCACCAACTATTGACGAGCAAAAAAAGTATGATATAATTTATATATACATAATGTATACAATGTATACATCACTACAAAGGAGTTTTTAATATGGCAGAAAAAAGCAATGGTGTTCTGACTATCAGAGCGGACGAAGAAATCAAGGCAAAATTCAAGGCATTAGCTGAGAACTTAGGCAATCAGGGTACAGCTCTTGAAAGTCTTCTCAATGCCTATGAAATGCAGAACGCATAGAACGTACCGCACAAGCTATCCTGACCGCACGTGCATTATATCCGGACTGCTCACTTGCAGTTTTATATGACGAGTTGACGATGCCACCGGAACTCCGTAAGGCTCATCAGGCGAATGACATAGCCGTTATGACCGCTTATGGCTTTAATATCAAGATGACAGAATCAGAATGTGTAGCTGAACTAATGAAACTCTATCAGAAACTGACCGCTGAAAAGTGACTGAAAAAGTGTATACATTGGTATACAAGAATTTCCATATTTATAGCTATGTATACAGACGTATTCCATGTATACAAGAGAATACACAAACAGGATAAAGCGTTGTATATAGTGTATTCTATCATATACATCATAACCACGAGGGCTGAAAGATGCCCTCTTTTGTTTTGATAATGATGATGAATGACAAGGAACGTCCCGAACGTCTCAAAGATAGTTGCAACTATTGGCGATTATCTTACAGGAAGTACAATAGCTTTCAGTGACTTTTGAGAACGTTATTAAACGTCGGTACACGTTTATGCACGTTCGTGCTTTAGTCAATTAAAGCACGTTCGTGTAAGTTCGTGTACTATCGTATTCTGAAACACCGGACAGAACAGACCGTATCTATATTTGCTTCCTGCTCCGGAACGTCGTTCATTCATCAAACAGTGTGTTGTGAATTATGACGAATCAGAAACAGTGATGAAAAGTATCTGACTGTACAATATGAACAAAGAAAATTAAATGATTATAAGTGCTTACATATGTAATCTTGCATTGCTACATAAAACCGGTAAGCTCAAAATTGAGCTTACCTGCTCCGGAAAGTCACTGAGAGCAATTTTGGTCTCAATAAGTCTGTTTATTGAAATAAACAAAGAAAAAAGGCAGTTGACTTTACAACTGCCAGTGTCTATTGTGTTTGGTTATGTACTGAATATCAGTTAGGACGATTTTTCCGCCTAAGAAGTTTCACAGCATTTTCAAGAAATTCAATATCTTCATCTGTCAGGTCAGTAACGTCGATAGTCTGCTTTTTCTCTTCAATTCCAAGCAGATAATCAGTAGTGACATGAAATATATTGACAAGTTTAACTATTATTTCCGGTGAGGGATAATGCACACACTGTTCATAGTAGCTTATTGTGGACTTTTTCAGCCATAGCCGGTCTGCAAGCTGTTTTTGTGTGAGACCTGCTTCTTTCCGGAGTGCTTTTAGTTTTCTGCCGAAGTCGTCTATTGTTTCCACGATTTCACCCCCTGTTCTACATCTTCTACATCAATTTTAACATAAATAAATACTGACACTTTTGGAATTTTGGTATAATAAACATTGACTTTAAGGAGTGTTATGTGTTATAATGACTTTACAATAAAATACAAAGTAGTACATTATATGAAAATTTTCGACAAAAGAGTTATTGCCGTTCTGATTATGGCAACAGTTCTGACCGGTTGTGGAGACAGTACACCACAAGAGATTCCGGTAAGCACTAAAGAGCCTGCAACAAAAGCTGAACCAGTAACAGAAACAACTACCGAAGTTACAACAGAAGAAGCAACAGAGACCGAAACAACAACCCTTGCAGAAGAACAGGAAGCTAAAACAAGCGGTGATGATACTACAGAAGCAGGAGATACAAACAATAACAGCAGTAGCAGTAACGGTGGTAACAATTCAAACAACACATCTTCCGGAAGCAACAATACAAGCAGTAGTAATAACAGTGGTGTACAGAAACCTAAAGTAAATCAGTTTACGAAGAGAGTAATTGATTCAGAATATAGGGACGAATATAAAGATTTTGATTATCGTTTTGTACCGGAAGAAGCAACACAAATCAGTGATGATATAAACTTAGGCTTGATTACCGTTGACGGCAAGGAGTTTGATATAACAGAACTCACAGACGTTTACGGAGAAGATGAAATCAGAAGCACTTACAACGAAAAAGCCGGACTGTTTACTACAGACCAACTCATTCAGAACGGCAAGTTTGAAGACGTTCATATAACTCCTAAGAAAAGTCCTGATAAACCTGAAGATAGTTTCCTGTTTGGTGAGAACAAAGGGAAAGAGGATATAGACGTGCTTACAGAGGTATACAGTCTTGACAAGTCGGGAGAATACGAAGCAAGCGACTTTGTGACAGTAGAATATGTCAATGACTGGTTTGTAGGACTTCATTCAAAATGCCTTGCAATGAACGATGCTTCCGTCATAGAGCAAGTAACGATAAACGGTGAAATGAAACCGTTCATAGACAACAGCACACCGATTATACAGGCGACTGAAAATACTGATAAGCTGATTACATTTACCGATAAGAATATTGCAGTAGGAGCAGGAACGACATATGGTGATATTGTGGATATGTTTGGTGCAGAACCTGTTTATTGTGATACCGACTGGGGTTCAGGAAAGATATGGACTTACAGAAATTCAACTGTAACTGTCGGTTTTGTACAAGGTACGTTTGACAGCGTTCCGGCAGTAAGAGAGAAAAAGTTTCAGTATATGAGCGAAGAAGAAAGAAGAAATCTTCCTGTTGTGGCAGTCTATATGTGGCTGAATGAATAAAGTAAAACTTTGAGATATTATCTAAGACTTTATAAAATTTTAAAAAAGTCTTGACAAATGCAGAATTATGAATAACATGGAAAAGGGCTGAAAATCGCCCTTTTTATTTGCAATATAATATCCCCTATTGTGAATTGTGACAAATCAGAAAAAGTGATGAAACGTATCTGATTATGCAATATGAACAAATCAAAAGTAATCAGATACAATGCTTACATATGTAATCTTACGAATCAGCAAGAAATTTTTCTTATTCCGATATAAAAAACGTTGCCAGTTTTGGCAATGTTTAAATCATTAAAAAAATAAGGTTTTTCGATATATAGCCTCAAATACTGATTTTGCGAATTTGAAGATAGTGCCAAAAACAAGCATTTTTCTGAATTTATTAAGTTAAATAAGAAAAATATATCATAAATACTGATACACTATATATAATGAAGTATCTCTATTTCAAATGGAACTGCAAGCTGAAATCAATGATTTTGCAGTTACGATAGCAAAAACTGCATTGTGGATAGCTGAAATATATTTTGTTAAAATAAATTTTTCTTGACATCTACTATTGAATAGGGTATAATGTAGTTGTAAGGAGTGAAATAATTGACAAGGTTATTTATAATGATGCCCGAATTTGAAAAACAATGGGCGAAAATGGGACTTAATGATAATGATTTAAAAAGACTTCAATATCAACTTCTTGAAAATACTGAAATCGGAGCTGTAATGCAGGGAACAGGTGGGTTAAGAAAGGTAAGATTTGCTTTTGAGAACCGAGGAAAAAGCGGAAGTGCAAGAGTAGTATATGTTGATTTTGCGGTATATGAGAAGATATTTCTGATTACTGCATATCCGAAAAACGAAAAAGACAATCTTTCAAAGGCAGAACGAAATGATATTAAAAAGTTAATTGAAGCACTTGATAACAGTTTGAAAGGAGAATGATTATGAGTGTATATGAAAGCATTATGCAAGGTCTGAATGAGGCAATTGACTATGAAAAAGGGAACATTAAGGCAAGAACGGAAACAATTTCTATTGCACCTCTGCCGAATATTAAAAGTGATGACGTAAAAAATATACGCTTATCCCTAAATATGACACAGGTAGTTTTTGCGGAAGTTATTGGAGTTTCTGTCAAGACAGTAGAAGCGTGGGAATCAGGAATAAATACACCGTCTGGAATAGCAAGACGTATGTTATCGCTTTTGAGGTTAGACCCATTATTGCCTGAAAAATATGACATTTTATCCAAATAAACAATGTTGATGAATAGAGGGCAGAAACGCCCTCTTTTCTTTGTGTTATACCGTGTTATGTTATAACACACGGTGGTAACACGCACTTGTAAACGTTACTGAAAACAATCTTTTTACTCTAATATGTTAGAGTAATAGACCTTGTTGTACAATCTCATCACACTATGTATTGTGAATTATGACAAATCAGAAGAAGTGATGAAACGTATCTGATTATGCAATATAAACAACTCAAAGGTAATCAGATACAATGCTTACTATCGGTAAAAGCAAATCTGCTTTCTCCTCACTTTAAATCAACAAGGGAGACGTTGTTTTTACTGGGCTGAAAGTAAAGCCCAGTGATTTTTACTGAACTCAATTTTGAGTTGAGTGATTTGTGATATGCGTATAAAAATAGCTTACCTTTGATAGACTATTTTCGCTTGCATAACAAGTGGGAAAATATCGTTTATAAATAATAAGGAAAACTTTTTATAAACGTCTGTAAAAATG
>JAIDQQ010000020.1:146342-196631 GCA_029062165.1 Ruminococcus sp. | reverse complement strand
AAACGCATTATTCCGTGTCTGAGTGCGAGTATCGTTGACTGTGAATCCGGACTTTCTGTTATATTCCACCCGGTCATAACACCGGATTTTGCATCAAGAAAAGCTGTCAGGTAAAGTCTGTGGACATTTCCGTTTTCGTCATATGATTGAATGTCAAAAGTGTGGTTATCTGCAATCCAGCAATCATTAGCGTCAAGATTATCATACATTCTCATTATATATGGTGAACATCTGTCACTGAATGCCATTTCACTGGGTATCAGTTCAAGCAGTTCCGGATAAAATTTAGCTGTCCATTTGATAGTTGAACGGTAGCAGAGCGAAACAGTTGGTTGATTTTCGTCAAGCCATTCGTACAGAAAGCAGTTCCATACAGGTTCAGGAATAGTGTTTGTGTTTCTGTTCCACGCACCACGAACACCTAAAATTCCGTCAAAATCATCGTTTTTGTAGGCAGTCCACTTACGGTAAAGAATACGTTCACTTATCTCGATGCCCTCATATTTCAGACGGCATTCGCCCACGAAGTTTTTATCAAACTCCGTCTTGCTTTTGTACTGTGAACGTCTGCTTTGCCACTCTTTCAGAAGTTCACACCAGAAGTTAAGTCGTTGACGTTCATCAGCGGAAAGTTCCTCAAAACATCTTGACGGTTTCTTTACTTTTGCAGGTTTTTCAGACTTATCTTTCGTGAGTTCCGGTTCGATGCCTGTGTCTTTCTTTAGTTTGGCATAATATTTAGTTTATAAGTCTTCCGGAAGTGCTGATACTGGTATCATATAGCAGGGCTGATTATTATATATGTTATTCACCTGTTCAGACACCATTTTTCCGTTTTTCATTAAACGCTGTATATATCTTTCAGAATAGCCTTTTAATTCCGCCAGTTCTTTTACTATAAGGTATTCCAAAATTTTTCTCCTTTCTGCCGGAGCAGGTACTCCGGCAAAAATTTCTTCTTAGGTATTGACATTTTCACTTTTTTGTGATAAACTTAGAATGTACATTAAAGGAAGTGTGTTTCTTCTTTTAACGTTTGGTTTTCCAGTTTCAGGGTGCTTATCACGTCTTCAAAATGATAGCCTTGAATCTGGATTTTTTCTAAGTGCTTAATCAGCCGTTCGTTGATGTTCACAAACTTCTGCTTGCTGATTCTTACGGTGTCCGGAAGTTCCGCATCCAGTTCCATGCCGGTGATAAACTCGGAAGTAGCCTGCTCCAGTTCGATGAGCGTTCTTACTGTCTTATACTGCGCCTCAATATTGCCGTTGAGTTCGTCACTCATCACCATACCGGCGAGAGCATTGACAGTCGATACAATGCTGTTCAGATACGCCTGTGCCTTGCATAAAAAGTTCATGCTTTTTCACCTCTTTTCAGTTTTCAAGATTCTGTCAGCCTTTCGGCTGTGGGATAGGGCTGATCCAAGGTTCAACCCTTCAGAAACCTTATTTTTATCTTATTTTGAAGTCTACCAGAAAATTATTTTTCTGTTCTGCTTTTCCGTTATCAAAGAGCAGGTAGTCAACGCTTATGTCCAATGCGATAGCGATATTTACAATCATCTTCATTGACGGATTGAAATTATCTCTTTCCAAACGTGAAATATACGGCTGTGTAGTGTGTACTCGCTCCGCAAGTTCCACTTGTGTGTAACCAAGTTCTTCACGACGATTTCTTATTTTCTGTCCGAATGTCATAAAATCACCTCCGTTCTATTTACTTTTCAATTTATTTATGATAAAATATAAATGGGTTTTTATGCCCTTGAATATTACTACCATTAATATTATAATCCACAAAAGTAGATTCGTCAATGCTCATATTCTACATTTGCAAATTTTGGCAAATTGCACATTTATAGGAGGCATTAATTATGACAATTTCACAAAGAGTTTTCTTTTTATTAGAGGAACAAGGAAAAAAACAAAACGAACTGTCGAAGTTTACTGGTATATCAACTTCAACAATTTCAGCATGGAATAAGAGAGGAACAAATCCGGCAGCAGACACTATATCCACAATTGCGGATTTTTTTGGCGTTTCTACTGATTATCTGCTTACCGGAAAAGAAACAACTTCTGATGAGCAAGTTGGAACAGGCAACATACATACTGGTAATGTAACTAATAGCAATATCATCGGTGAGCATGATAATAAAGTGTCCGGAGCATCTGATAATGATAAATCAAATGACAACTTAAATGAGGGAGTATACTTTGAATTAATAAACTATCTTGAATCCTTATCTGCTTCAAAGCGTCGTCATGCTCTGGCTGATTTAATGGATGTTCTTGAAGAAAATTATCCACTTTAATTATACATAAAGTATAAAAACAACCTGCGAACTGGTTCGGAGGCTGTAAAGCTGTTTTTATGCAATACAATTCTTAAATTTTTAAAATTTCTTAAAATCAATTTAACCGCTATTTTTAGGCATTTAAACACTTTATTTAAATTTTAAAATGCTTTTTAAACGGTTTTTAAACACTTTTTGAATGAAAATTTAAAAACCCCCGAAATCGGATTTTTGCTCCAAAATCGAGGGTTTTATTTTCACACGTTAAAAAATTTAATTTCAAGGTTTGCCACTTTATCCCACTGTAAATCCGGCTATATACCGCCGTTTTTCGTACTTTTCACGCTTTTTACCGGCTTTATCCGGTTTTATCCGTTTTTGACGTTTTGCGTGTTAATTCACAATTTTCCAATGCCGACAACCTGTCCAGTAATTCACTTTTCAGAACTTTATGTTTTCCTTTAGCTTCTTGTATTTCAGCTGAAAATTCCTCATCTGTTTTATCATCTGGTTTTGCAGTATCGTCAAAAAAATAATCACATATGCTAATATTTTCTAAATTAAATCTTTTTTCATTAATTTCATTATAAAGAAATTCACTTGACCTGTTTTTATTTTTAAAATAATTAACTTCCCATAAATCTTTTACTTTTCCTAAACTGGTTAAATGCATAAATTCAGAAGGAAAAAATTTAATTTCAAAATTATCTATACTTTTACTATTTTCAGAAAAAATTTCCATATTATAAGTAATTTGTTCATCAACAAGGAAACCGTATTGTTCGGCACATCTTTGAACTTCATCTAATTCTTCATTCATACAATCACCTTACAGCATCAGTAATATATTTAACAATTTTAAATTATAAAAAAATGGCTCTGAACTAAATCAAAGCCATTGCATATTTTTCAACGATTTCTCATTTATAGATAGGGGTTATATGCAAACCTCAAAGACAGCTCCACGTACACTTTCCTATCATCAACATACGCTTCATAACTGTGGTATCACCCAAGAACCTTATGGCGTAATACCGCTTCCACCATTATACATATAATGGCTTCCATCTTCATATATTATATCATATTTTCGCAAATTTGTCAATGATTTTCTGAAAAAATATCATTAAAAACAAGAAAATATATCATGATTTATTATACGATTTTTGTTGATATTAACTATATCAAATATGCTGATTAGCTTTTATTATTGTGCATTAAAAACAAAACATTTATATAAATTTAAAAGGGAGACTACCTGTCTTGCAGATACAATCTCCCTTTAGCGACTGATTCAGTTGTCCGTCCAACACACAGTTCCGTCCAGTAAAAACTGTTCTACTGTATTAGTGCCGAAAATTCGTTAATCGGCATAACGCCATGTATCTTTTGCAACATGGTCGGAGATGCGAACATCACCGCCGGATTGATAACGTGTCAGCTCACGATATAATATATTATATCACATTTTCGTATTCTGTGCCACAGCAGTTGAATCGGATATAATTCCAGTCTGTTGCATTGTACAACGGTCTGCGTTCTGCATTTCCTGCAACACGGAGCTGATTGTGACGGTTGATTTCATATACAGGAACACTCGTAATGATTTCAATTTTTTCTGTTGCAAATCCAAACAGCTCAGAAATCATTTTCTTTGCTCTGTGGACATCAAGCTGACGTGTATCGTCTTGTCCTGCAAGATTATCATAGGCAAACTGTGTGACATTTCCTTTTTCCTCATATGGCTGCCATTCCAGTTCTCTTTCAAGCTGTTCCTGTAAAGCTGAAATCTGCTGTTTCAGGCTCTGATTGTCGTCATACAGCGTTTTTGCTGTTTCGTCTGAACGGTTTGCTTCCTCTCTTGCAGTTTCAAGTCTGTCTTTCATGCTGTCAGCAAAATCGTATTCAATATTTTCTTCTGCAATCTCAAAACAACCTTCAAATGCTGTTCCGATATAACTGTTCTCACCAAGACTTTCCACGATTTCCCTGATTTTTGCAAGTGCCTTTTTTTCCTGCTCTTTTGTTGTTACCATAATTACCACTCTCTTTCCCCCCGATACGCCGTTAGGTCAGCTTGTCTTGCGGAGCAGAATGGTATGAGTATGTCAGCATTTATTATCAGTCTGATAGAAGCAGAAGCGGAACGTCAGGGATTTGATTTATCTGTACCACCTACACCATCACAGATTCTGAAGAATCAGCAGAAAACTGATAAATAAAAACATTAATATTGAATCGAATGGCAGAATAATTATGGAAGCTGTTGTCTGATTGTTAATATACAAAAACCACCTGCATTAAAACAGGTGGTTTTTCGTGTGCTGTCAGGTGATACCGTTTCTTTGTACAGTGGTGGAAATATCACCACCACATATTCTGAAACGTTCAGAAGGCGGTAGCTTGCCTGAAACGATATTCAGGGAATGCTTGTCAATTGCTTCGTCAAGTACGTTGCGGACAGTTCTGCCGTTACCGAAAGTACGGAGCTGTTTTTCTTTTTCCAGCCGTATTTCCAATGTTTTCAGTGCATCACCTGATACAGCAAAATTCTGTGAGTGAGCCATTGAACAGAAGACTTCCTGCATTTCCGGTACGGAATAATCAGGAAAGTTCAGATATTCCCTGATTCTGCTTTTGAAACCTGTATTGAAATCAAGCAGTTGGTTCATATCCTGTGTATACCCTGCAAGAATACATATGAATCTGTCACGGTTGTCTTCCATTTCCTTGATAAGTGTTGCAACTGCTTCTGCACCGTAAGTACCCTCACAGAGTACATACGCTTCATCAATGAAAAGTACACCATCATAGGCATACTGGGTAATCAGCTTTACTTTTGTAGCTGTTTCAGCTCCGGCTTTCAGAAAATTACCGTCAACCTCAACCACTTTATTTTTTCTGATATAGCCGTATTTATAAAGAAAACCTGCAATAATTCTGCAAACAGTAGTTTTTCCAGTACCTGCACTGCCATAGAAAACCATATGCCGTCCTGACATTGAGTTGATTTGGTCTTTTTTCTTTTTTCCCTTGTTGTTCTGCTTTTCAAACTGCATACGTGCGGACATTTCAGAGACTTTGTTATTGACAGGAGCAAGTCCGGTCATATCTGCAAGGTCTTTTTCGGGATTTTTACTCCCTTGTTTTATGATTCTGTTGATAACGGACTGTGAGAGAAGACGTTCCATATCAGCAGTTTTCTGCAAATCAATAGCATCTTGCTCTGTCCTTGAAAGTTTTCTGAAATCGCCTTTTCGTTTGGAACGTCCGAACTCGTCATATTCTACAGATTGTCTGCCGTCTGCAACAAGATTCGCAAGAGGTCTGCGGATTATCATGTACAGAAGTACAACCGCACCTGCTCCAATCAGCATATACTTATTCCTGTATATCAATCCGAAATGTCCCAGTGCTATCGGTGCAATCAGGAAAAGAACAGACAATATTATGCCTATTACGAATCTTTTCATAATTACTCCTGAAAATACACTCCGATTCCGCTTATATCTGTACAACCTGTATGAATCAGCAGGTCATCAAAGATTTTTTCCCTTTCAGAAGACGTTACGTGAACAAAAAACGGTTTCATACTTTCATCGGCAGGAACAAAATTTACTGTACCTGAATCCAGATATTCTCCATCATAATCCTTTAAAAATCCGGCTGAAACTATTTCAACAGTCCTGATTTCTTCGTGGTAACTGTATATTACTTTCATATAATACTTCCTTTCAGGAATCTGCCTGCATTCTCATATACTCAACAATCTGTGCGATAAAGCGTTTGTTCGTAATCTTCTTTTCAACGAAGACAACATCACCGAAAATTTCATAGAGCAGGTCGTTTCCCTCATTTTCATGTGTTTCAATAGTTCTTTGTGCAAGATGTCTTATACATCTTTCCACACTGCCACCGCCTTCAATATTGTAAACAGCTCCAATGTCTTTATACAGATTCTGGAAGTTACAGATTCTGTTTTCATTTTCCAGACAAAAAAGTACGGCGAGTTTCATATATCTGTAGCCAAGCAGAGAAGAATCAAAGTTCAGTCTGCGGAACAGATTAAAAATACGTCTGTTCAGGTTTTCCATGTGATTAAATTCCTTTCATTCTTTGTTTCAGTATTTCATATGCGTTGTTGATTTTCTGTGCATAGCTGTCATCAATTTCGCTGTTCCTGTCAGGGTGAAATGATTTCATCATGATTCTGTAATGACTTTTCACATCATCAGCCGTATATCCTGTATCAAGCATCAGCAGGATTTCCGCTTCACGAACTTCTGACTGTATACATTTCTGCTGATATATCTGCTGTTCCAGAAGCAGATTTTTCAGCTCCGTGACGTTATCCGAAAGCATCTGTATCAGCATATTACGTATAATCAGTATTTCAGGCGGTTCACGGAATTTTACCGTACTGCTGTCAACCCTGTCGTATCTGCACGGTACTCTGTGCCTGACTACTCTTGTAAAAACAATATTAACAGGACGTTCTGTCACAACAGTGAGAAGAATATCACAATAGATATTTTCATTTATAACAACAGGTTCACTCAGCGTTACGGAAATGTCTTTCAGGTCTCTTATACAGAACACATTATTTTTATGTTTCGGACTATCCGTTCCGCTTTTACTGTATGCTATTTTTCGTGCTGTTTCGTCAAGATACAGTGTTCCGGCATGAGATGTACAGCAGAAATTCCTACCATGCTTCTTTTCATAGTCAATCAATGTACTCACCTGTGAAAAACTGTAATCCTGTATACGCAGAACGGACGGAAACCATTTTCTGCACTTCCTGCAAATATATCTGTCATCTTTTTTTCTTACTGAATGCCAATACGTTTTCTGACCGCATATGTCACATTTCATCATTTATCACCTTTTTCTTAAGGTTTATGTTAATATTATAACACAATCGCCAGTGTTTGTCAATACATTATCCGAAATAAAACATAAAAAATATTAAAATAAAGTTGACAAATTATATTATTTGTAGTGTGATAAATGTATAATCAGTCTGACAACAGGTTTATTTGTCTAAAAAAATAATATAAATTATTAAAAATCTATTGACAATCAAGTGAATTTATGTTATAATAGTTATAACAATTATACAATAAACAAACGGAAGAAGGAATTTTTTATGTACGAAAACACTCCGAATATGCAGATTATGAGAATGCCTGTAGGAGCTGAAAATCCGTTTACAGTTACGTCAAATGACGAGAGAAGTTTTGCAAGAGACAGCAGGCTGACTTCCAGTGCAAAGGGAATCCTCTACACAGTTCTCTCGCTGTGTGAACAGAGCTGGCACTTTTCTGTCAATGGACTGTGCAGTCTGATGAAAGACAGTGAAACGAGAATCCGTTCCGCACTGAAAGAACTGAAAAGTTTCGGATATTATGTGACTGAAAAAATCAAAGATGAAAAAGGCAGATACCAGCCTACAAAACATTATTTTTACGAATCTGTACAGCTGAATACGAATGAAGATGCCGATAAAGAAAACGGCTTATTTTCGTCACCTTGTCCACGTTTGGATTTTCCACATGTGGATAGTCCAGATGCGGATTCTGTGGCACAATCAAATACTAATATATTAAATACTAAGACATCAGATACTGAGTCAGTCAGTCCGGTCATGGAACGACAGACAGACAAACAGAAACAGGAAACGATATGATTATCAATTCAAAGGAGAATCATTCTGTTGATGATAATCCTGTTCCTGAAATCAAAGAACTGGAAATCATGTTCACTGGAATGACAGGGTTTGCATTGGAAATAAAACAACATCTTACAGAAATGATTTCCACAGGAAGAATCAGCAGAACAAAGACAGTCAATGCAGAAGAACTGTTGCAGAAAATGCAGGAAATTTACGCAGAAAATGAACTGTCTGTATTTCTGAAAAAACTGGAATCTGAATGCACAGAAAGTCTGAAATATGCAAATGCAAGGGACAGTTATCTGAAATCAGTGATAGCTGAATTTATCATGAAATATACTTCTGAAATCAAAACACAGCAACATGATAAAACAGAACATTCCGAACCTGTAAAACCTCTGAGTTTCAGGGAAATGCTGAAAGAAATGCAATATCCGGATAAATATTATATGGATTCTGAAATCTTTGATGATGAAGACAGCTATTATGACTACTTCGGAGAAGATGATGAAGAAGAACGGAAAATATGTATCATTCCTGATTCATTCAGAAACAGTCAGGAAACAATGGAACGTGCATTGAAGTTCTTGGGCATATATTACTGGATTTTAGCAGACCATGAAGATTACAGAAAATTTGCTGATGAAACATACAGAAGTCTTGCAAGGATTATCTGTACCGGTAAAGTCGGAAGAAACAGAACTGTTTCTGTAAGTCAGTTGATTCGCCGTCTAAATGAAATCAATGCGGATAAAAATGAAAATGATGACAGCATTGATGATTTTATGCATAGTTTTCGTAAACATATTGAAGATAAATTAACCGAATATTCTGATATTTCAAACAAAAAGGCATATACGGAAGCAATGCTTGTATCATTTCTTGACGGTGAATATCAGGAAAACAATATCAGAGCTGAAATGCTACTGAACCAGTTTACAAAAAGAAGAAAGAAAACAGAACCATACAGGCAAGAAGTATACAATTGTGCAGAAGATACAGCCAAAGTGACAGATACCAAATCCGTTGAAGAAAATGTGGAAACAGCAACAACAAAAACAGCAATGGAAGAAATTGCTGTAGAAGAAACAAAGTCGGAATATGTAGAAAATGTTCTTGAAGTGAAAGAAACCATTCAGTCGGAATCGCTTGCTGATGGTACAACAGATACTATTGAAACAGCTCCGGAAGCAGAGGAAACAACAGAACCGAAAGAAAAATGGACGAAAGAATATGCGGAGCAGGTTGTTAAGAATCTGTTCGGTGAGGATATTTCCGAAGAAAGACTGAATTATTTTACCAAAGGTATGTATGACGAAGAATCGGACACTTCAGAGACAGAAGAAGTGATTGCGGTTACAGAAGATGCAACAGCTCCTGAAGCGAAAGAAACAACGGAATCAGTCTGTCCAGCCGACAAACATGAAAATCAGAAGTCTTGTGCTGTTTCTGAAAATGGGGATTTCAATGTCACAAATGAAATGCGAAATCGTGTGATTAACGCTTTGTTGGGTGAAAACATCACCTGTGCGTAGTCTGATACAAAAGCAGAAATCAAAATCACAAGGGCATCATTTTTGCGTAAATAAATTGACAGACTGCTTAAAATATGGTATAATATTATCGGAATTTTCCTGCTGATAACGCAAAAAAATAAGATTTGTGTTGATGTTGATACTGATTCATACAAAGCGGAATCATATCTGAATTTCAGGAATGGAGATATTATTATGAAAAGTATTTTTAGAAAGTTCGGAGACAGCACACAATGTTGAAAAGCAAAGATATTTTATATTCTTATGGACATAATGACGAATGCTATACACCGTCATATGCGGTCATTCCCATTATAAAATATCTTCCGAAAGATAAAATTATCTGGTGTCCTTTTGATACAGATGAAAGTGAATTTACCAGACAATTATCATTAGCTGAATACAAAATAGTAAACAGTCATATCTGTAACGGACAGAATTATTATACATATGAACCTGTCAGCTGGGATATAATGGTGAGCAATCCGCCATATACAAATAAACGGAAAATTTTTGAGAGAGCATTAAGCTTTAATAAACCTTTTGCACTGCTTATGAGCAACACATGGCTTAATGATTCAACTCCGAAACAGTTGTTTAAAACAAAGCAGTTACAGCTTCTGATGTTTGATAAAAGAATAAAATATCTCAATAATGGTATTGTAAATAATAAAATAACATTCAGTAGCAGTTATTATTGTTATAATTTGCTACCAAGAGATATAATTTGTGAAGAATTGTAAAATAAGCTGAAAAATGAGGTGTAAGAAATGCAGTATCATATTATGCATAGAAATGATATTATTGCTGAAACTGACGAAAATCAGATAATCAGAATATTAAATCAGGATTTATGTCCTGCCTGTTTTGCAGTAGGTATGCCTTTAAACCGATGGCTTGATGACAGAACGGTAGATGTACACCGTTCACATTCAAGACGGCTGTTCAAGGCATTACGACTTAAATCCTATGCTGATACAGAACAGATGATAGAAGTCGGTCATGGTATCACTATTACAGATAACTGGTGGATTCAGAAAGCAGACGAAAATCTTGATTACCGTTCCCTGAAAAAGTATAATGAAGAACTTGCAGATATTGCTTTTTATGGTGCATCTGATTCTCACAGCGGAGATATATCAGGCTACAGGGAAATCGGAACAGTCGGCAGTTTTGAAAAAGCATGGCGGTTCATGGACGGTTGCTGGTATATGTTCAAGCAGGGAAATACACAGGAACTTCTTTCGGAATATTATGCTTATCTTTTTCTGAAAGCTATGAGGGTGAATGTTGCTGATTACAGGATTCAGAAAAGTATTTCGGAAACAACAGGTCTTGAATCTGTCTGTATTATCACAAAGGATTTTACTGATAATGCTGAAACTGATTTTGAACCGTTCTGCAATTATTATTCTGATAATGAAGAACCTGAATATATTCTCCAACGAATAAACAATGACCTGCTCCAGCCTTATGTGATGATGCTTTTTTATGATACACTTCTGCATAATGGTGACAGGCATAATCAGAATGTCGGCATACTTCGTGACAGCAGGACAGGTAAAATAACAGGGTTAGCACCGTATTTTGATTATAATATGAGCCTGATAGCTTCCGGAATCCCAAGAATTGATATGAACAGGGGAAATCTGTTCACAGAAGAAATTTTAAATCAAAGTTTGTGCTGTCGTGTTCTGAATGACAGTCTGCCGGAAAGAGATAAAATTGTCAATGCTGTCATGTACGCTTCTGAGGAAACACAGAAAACGTTTGAACTCCCGAATTTCAACTATTCACTGCTCGAAGATTACATTACAGATACTTATGATTATTTTGTTTCCCAAAAACAGAGAATACGACAAAAAACAGAACAAATCAAGAATGGAAAGGTGATATAATGAGTAAATATGAACAGGCAGTTGACAAAGTACATGAAGAACTGTCCATGTATAAAGAAAATCTTCTTTTAAAAAGTCCTGAAGAAATTTATGGACATTCCTTTGAAAGTGTCATAAAAGAAGAAGCAGCAGAAATCTTTACACATTTTTCAAATGATAGTTTCAGTGACAGACAGCTTGATGCTGTTCTGAATGCTGAGAGTTTTCTTGATGAAGTGTGTGATACTTTCTATTCCGGTTCACAGGATTTGAACAGTATGAGTTTACTGCTGTGTGAAACTATTGATGAAATGGTTTGTGAGCAGACTGGATACGATAAAGAAACAGAAAGAGAGTGACTACGATATGAGCAGTATTCTGGAAGCACTCAGAAATGTTGACTTGCAGAAAAATGAAATAAGGAGAAAAAATGTCAGAACACGAATATTTATTGGAAATGCTTTGTTGTTTGCCAAAGGAATTATTATTCCTAAAGCTGAACAAATTCGATAAAATACCTGATTGGCTAAAAGGTATAGACAATAATGTAATAAAAGAAGCAATTGAATTATATGAAAATCCTGAATATGCTGAACAGCGTGAACTAATATTAAAATATTTATAATTCAATGTAACAGTATTAAAAATATAAAAAATCGAAAGTAGAAAAGGATTGAACAGTTATGGATTTAAATAAACTGGAAAAATTACAGGAGATTATTTCTCATGCGAAAAAATTAGTATTCTTTGGCGGAGCTGGTGTTTCTACAGAAAGTGGCATACCTGATTTCAGGAGTGTGGACGGCTTGTATCATCTAAAATATGATGTTCCGCCGGAGCAGATTTTAAGTCACAGTCATTTTATGAAGCATACAGAAAAATTCTTTGATTTCTACCGTGACAAGATGCTTTATCTCAATGCAAAGCCGAATCATGCACACATGAAACTTGCAGAACTTGAAAAAAAGGGTATTCTTTCGGCAGTTGTCACACAGAATATTGACGGCTTGCATCAGCTTGCAGGAAGTCGGAAAGTCTATGAATTACATGGCAGTGTGCATAGGAATTACTGTATGCACTGTGGCAAGGCTTTTGATGTAAGATTTATTTTAGAATCAGAAAATATTCCACGCTGTGACTGTGGTGGAATTGTAAAGCCTGATGTTGTACTCTATGAAGAATCCCTGCCGGATAAAACCGTTGAACAGGCTGTAAAGGCTATTGCAGACGCAGATGTGCTGATTATCGGCGGAACGTCCCTGAATGTCTATCCGGCTGCCGGATTTTTAAGATATTTTCATGGCAGACATCTGATTATTTTAAACCGTGATGCGACACAGGCTGACAGTATGGCAGAGCTTTGTATTCGTGATAATATCGCTGAGATATTGGAGAAAATTAAGGTAAAGTGATGATGACAAACTACGAAAAAGCCGTTGCGTTGTGGTAACAGAAGCATATCACTACAGATGCGGAATTGTCTGAAGCACTGAATGCATACAGTATATTGTTTGCTTATCATTCGTGTAAAATCGAAAATCCGGACATTACTTATCATGACACCAGAGAAATTTTTGAGCATGACAGGGTAATATCCTATACAGGCAGTCTGCGTACATTATTTGAAATCCGGAATGCGAAAGATGCCCATGAACTGTTTCTGACAGCGTTTAACGGCAAACGTCAACTTGATGAAGAATTTATAAAAGAATTACAGTATTGCCTTACAAAAAATACTTATGATACCCGAAGATGTCAGATTGGAGAACGTTCAGGAGAATATAAAAAGCATGATTATGTTACAGGCAGAAAAGAAACAGGAGCTTTACCGGAATATGTTCACAAAGAAATGAAAAGACTTCTGACCGAACTTCAAAATACTGAAGATACTTTAAAAACAGGTGCATATTTTCATGCCAAGTTTGAAAGTGTTCACCCTTTTGCAGACGGAACCGGCAGACTTGCAATGAACTACTTTTTTGTTTCTAATAATCACCCATCTGTTATCATTCACGAGGAAGACCGTACGGATTATTACGATGCTTTGGAATCGTGGGACGTAGAGCAGGATTTAACACCTTTATGTGATTTTCTGAAACAGCAGACAGAGAAAACTTGGAACAGGCAACTGCAAAGAGTTGAAAAAAGAATGGCTATTTATACATATAATTAAAAATTATTTGGAAAATACTTTCTTACAATTATTTTTGTGTCATTATTTTGTCGCTAAAAATAATTAAAAATATTAAAATGCTATTGACAAATTAAAATATATATGATATAATTAATATCAGAAAAAATAATATGAAAAGGAGTAAATTTTGATGGAACAGATTATGATTGTGGAAATGCCGTACAATGACTTTTATGAAGAATATCCGTTTCTTGCAGAAGTGATTTCTTTTGAAAATCAGGTGGATATGGAAATGCTTATGACAGAAAATCCACTGTTGAGGGCGGTAATCCGTGAAAAGACAGGTACAATGTTGTTTCACCAGCTCCGTTCCGGACAGGAATGGCAGATTCCTCTGCCGACAGATACGGACTGTGAAGAAAAAATGCACCGTCTGTTTACATACGGAATTGAGAGAGCAGACTGACAGAATCTGCACAGGCAAAAAAAGAGGTGACATCTTGAAACGTGGCGTAAATGAAGTGTTCTATGTGCTTGATATGGAAACAACAGGCGTAAATGCAAACCTTGCAGACATGATTGAAATTGCAGTCCTGAAAGTTGCGAAAGAAAGCAGGAACAGATTCAGGATTCTTGAACGATTCGACCAGTATATCAATCCGCAGTACCCACTTCCGAAAAGTATTGTGGAGTTCAATGCAAAGAACAAGACAGGCATTACAGATAAACTATTATCGGAAGCTCCCACTGTTGATATTGTTCTCGGAGAACTGGAAAACTTTCTGCAAAAGCAGAATCCGTTCATTGTCGGGCATAATATTATTTCATATGACTATAAAATCCTGAACAGGACATATCATAAATATACAGGCATGGACTTCCATTGCAGACTGTTTGATACGCTTGTTCTTGCAAGACAATATAAGCAGTATCATCATGCAGAAAGCAATAAACTTGAAATGTTGTTCAGACTTTCAGAAAAACGGCACAGCAAAGCAAATCCGAATTTCCATACAGCAATTGCTAACTGCTGTGCCAATCTGGACGTACTGGAATATCTTCTGGACATAGAGTAGCTGTCCGGTATTCCGGATTGGGACAAGGCAGACAGATTTCTGCATTGTCTTAAAGTAAAGTGAGATTATGTAGAAAAAATAAATGAAATCAAGAACAAATTATCAATATCAGAAATACGACAGGCGTTATGCGTATATCCGTACCCTGACAATGACACAGTTTGCAAGGGAATATCCGGAAGAAGTTCCGGCACTGGAAAAGCAGTTCAGTATTTCTTTTGCAGTTCTTCTTCTGAATGAAAATTATACTGCAAGACTTCTGCATCACAATAAGAAGCTGGTGAAGGAAATCGGACTGTCAACTGATAAAGGTTATCACATACCGTTGATTGAGGATATTCCGGAAGATGTCATTGTGGAACATGTGGACGATACAACAGTTGCTGTAAAAAAGGAATATGCAGCAGGTATTCTGAAACAGATACCAGTAAGGAAGTGAATAATATGGCATTTATTGGCATTATAGGGAAGTATTTTCTTGCAGGATTTATTGGCTTTCTGATAGGTGTGGTACTGTCATGTTTTCTGCTTGCAAAGAAGAATCTTGACAAGGCTCATGCAATAGAAGATAACATTGAAGCCAGCTTAAAATCAGCAAGGAAGAATTACAAATCAATGACCGGAAAGAATGAAAGAACCTATTCTGAATATACATTTACAGTGTCAGAACTGGAAGATTTTCAGAAGCAGTACAAAAAGTCTGAATAAATCAGAAAGACCTCTGAAGTAAATCAGCGGTCTTTTGTTTTGATTAAGAATTACTGTTATCTGAATTTATTATGTGAAGAAAATCATCAGGCAGGACAGCCGGAATTGTACTGTACTGAAAATCTTTTATATTTCTTGTGATAATGTAGTCTGCTGAAAATTCTTCCGCACATTTTACCTGTAAGCAGTCTTCTATATCTGAAAAATCATAATTGTCAAGTGATGCAATAATTTTACTTTTTTCAATACTGATGACTTCAATAATTTCACACAGTTCTTTCAGAATGATACGTCTTTCGTCAACGGTAAAGTTTTTTCTGAGGATATAGAAAGCATTCATTACAGAATGTGCAGCCATACAGCAATGTATCTGTCTGTTCTTACAAAGAAACATAATTCTTTCAGCACTTTCTGCATATGGCTGTCTGATTGCAATATAATCAATCAGAATATTTGTATCAAGCAGTACTCTCATCAACTGTATTTTTCCTCTCTGTATTCATTTAATTCTTTTGTTTCATCAAGTTGCGGAATATGTCTTCTCATACTTTCCAGTCTGTTGAAAGCCTCATCACGTCTTGCCTGACCGTCTTCTTTTACAGGATAAAAACTCTGAAACATAGCAATAAAGCCTTTCAGCTGTTCTTCACTCAGCTGTTCAAAGATACTATATGCAGTTTCCCTTGTATTCATGAAAGAATCACTCCTTATCAATATTAAGCATTTTTTGATATGATATTATTATATCATATCTTTATTGAAAAATCAAGTAGTTCATGAATCTGATGAAAGAAAAATATCCGTTGTCAAACAAAGAATAAAGTATTATCAGGAGCAGGACAGTGTTTTTCAGTACTGTCCTGAAACTTTTATAATAAAAAATAATAAAAAATATTAAAAACCTATTGATAAATCTTTATATTTGTGCTATAATAATAAAGGTGGATAAAACTGCCAATAACTGATAGAAAGGATTTAATATAATGGAAGAAGTAAAAAATGAAAACACGCAGGAGCTGACCCCCTGAACAGCAGGCAGAAAAAGTTTCCGAAAGAGAGGAAGAAGCTCTGTCAAAGATGAATGTGTATCAGAAACTGATGTATGTTCAGAACAAACTGAAAGCACCGAAAGGACAGTATAACAGTTTCGGCAAGTATAAATACCGTTCCGCTGAAGATATTCTGACAGGAGTGAAACCGTTGCTGTACAAGACAAAATCGTTGCTTATTCTACAAGATGAAATAGAAGTGATTGCAGGTGTACAGGGAAATTATATCAAGGCAATTGCAAAATTCATTGATTGTGCAACAGGTGAAACAATTGAAACACACGCTTTCGCAAAGGAATGTCCTCACAAGGGCATGAGTGAAGACCAATGTACCGGAACAGCAAGTTCCTATGCAAGAAAATATGCGTTGAATGCACTTCTGCTGATTGACGACACCAAAGATTCCGATTCAGATGAAGTGACAGGTGCAGACCGTAGTAATGATAATCAGACTGGCAATGTCAGCAGACAGAATAACGGCGGTTATCAAAATCAGAATAACGGTTACAACAGCAGTTATAATCAGAATGGCTACCAAAATCAAAGTAGTGGCTATCAGAATCAAAGCAGTGGTTACAACGGTGGTTATCAGCATCAGAACAACGGCTACAATGGCTACAGTGGCAATTACAATGGTGGTTATCAGAACGGTGGCAGAAAACAATAACGCTTTTTTCTATGCTCTCTGGCATAAGAAATACCTCCAGTTTTACAGGGTGGGAAACTACCCTGTATGTCGGCATAGGCTATGGAAAACCAATATATCCTGATACAGAAATGAAATTGCAAATTTTTAAATCGTTATTATAGTGATGTGACAGGCTGAAATTCAACCTCTGTATATATGGATATATAGACAGAAGTTCGATTCTTCTTGCCGACACCATGTGCAATGATGCACACACTCTCTTATCTTAGTGTAATATTGCCGGAATGATGTCGTGATATATGGCATAAGGAAAACGTTCCGGCAGTATGCACCTGTTTTTTCAGAAAGGAATTGTGGCTATGAACAATAAGAACAGATTTATCAGGCTGGTAGGAATCAGTGGATTTACTACAGCAGAGATTGAGAACAGAATCAATGAAACAGTAAGAAGTATTCAGGCAAACGGTGGAAAAGTTGTATCAATGTTTCCACAGAATGTAAGCGGTGCGGACGTTTACCAGATTATCTATGAAAGTACGTCTGAAATCACAGAAGATACAGAACAGAAAGGAGCGGATAAAAGTGAATGATTATGATGTTTATTTTCATGTAAACGATAATGAAGTAACAAGTCAGTATAATGAAAATATGCTGATTGGAGCTGACAGTCCGGAAGAAGTCATGCAGGAGTTCAAAAGACGGATTGATGAAGAATTTGATTTTGGTTTTTCTGCTGTTGACTTGGATTCTCTGGAAGTCTATGAAGGCAAATATGATTATGACAAAGAACCGATTGAAATTCCGAACATTTCTGATTACAAGGCAGAACAGGAAAACAGCCGGAAGAACGACTGTATAGAACATGACTGATAAAGTAAAGGAGTGCATTATGAAAAAAACAAAAATAATGCTTGCAGGTATTATTGCGGTCGTTTTATGCGGTATGCTGACAGCCTGCGGTAAGGAAGGTAAGGAAAAAGAAGAAGTTATAGAAGAAACAAAACCCACCATGTACGCAGTAAAAAAGGATTTATATAACAATGATGATGTTGTTTCAGTTGAGGAAGAAGTAACAGAACAGCCTGATATTTCTGAAACAGAAAAAACTGAGGAAACAACGGAATCTGAAGAAACAACAGAATCTGACAGTACAGAGGAAACAACGGAGCAGGAAACTGTTGCTGATGAAATGACAGAAGAAAAGGCGGTTGAACTCTGTCAGAAAGCTTATGATACTCTTTCGGTTGCAGAAGATATGGCTGAAATTGCAAGAACCTGTGATATGGAGCTGTATTATTATTTTGAAACAGGTGAGCTTGTTGATGATATTGAGGAACTGACCGCTTATACCGGAGAATTTCTTGAAACAAAAGCTGATAATTTCGCAGTGAACTTTATAACAGATTCAGGTGTTGCGGTTGAGGATATAAACTGGGACAGTGCCACAAAGCTGTCAAGAAAAAAGACAACGGAATGGAACAAGTTTGTTCAGTCATATATGAAAGAAGTTTTTGACGGCAGTCCTGCTCAGGCATACGAATTTGAGGAAATATGGGCAGTTGATGTATATGAGACTGAATCGGACAGCTCCGGAGAAACGGCACAGAACAGTAATATTGTTGCAGGTTATGATTTTGAAAATCCTCTGTTTCTTGTAGTGAAGCACAATGGTGAATGGAAAGCAGACTTGATGCTCTCAATGACAAAGCAGATTTTTGAGGGTTTGACACCATCATCTGCGAAAGAAACGACAGAATCAGAAACTGTGGAATCCACAGAGGAAACAACAGCCGAAGAATAAGATGAAAAAATACAGCATTTTTATAATTTGCTGTATTTTTTATTATAAACAGGAGTTGATTTTTAGTTGCATATATGTTATAATATAATGTAATAATATTTACAGAGGTGATAATTTTGTTAAATATTTTCTTTGGAGATATGCCGGAATCCATTTATAATACGAGTGTTTATTTTAATAATCAGTACGAAGATGAATGGATAACAGATAAATTATCCGTTGAAATGATAAAAAGCATTGACCGTTCAGAAGTTCTGGGAGCAAATGCAATAAAAAGCCCTGTTCTTGGAATCATTCCCACTACCAGTTTATCGGGTGGCGTAAAGACACTTATTCTGATTGCTAATGATAAAAAACATATTTTCAATGCTTCTACTTGTGGGGATAACTGTGCAAAATGGATATTGAAAATCGCAGAGAACAGGGATATTACAATCAATCTCCGTCATATAATGGACTTCGGAAAGAAAAAATTTAAAATAAATGTACTGAATACCAATGAGACAGTAACGAATATGGAAGAACTTCTTCATTCAGCATATAAATTTGTATAGGAGCAGGAAAATGACAAGGATTCATCAACAATATGACATAATAATATTTTAAAGTTATGGTTTTGGATTAAGTTCAAAGCCTTTTTTATAGATATTGTTCAATGATATAATTAATAAAAAAAAGAAGTAAAAAGTTAATGAGGTGAATGAAATGAATATAGTAATATGTGATGACGATGAATCAGATATTCTGATTGCAAAAAACGTGATAAAGCAGACTGTTCAGGAATTACATATAAAAACAAAATTTGATTACTATTCAAATGCTACAGATGTAGAACGAAAACTTCTGGTAAAAAAAGAATCTACTGATATTCTGATACTTGACATTGATATGCCGGAAGTATCGGGAATGGAGCTTGCCGAAAAACTGAGAGCGGAAAACACAAATCTGATTATAATTTTTCTGACAAATCATGAAGAATTTGTATTCAAGGCTTTTGAGTTTCAACCGTTTCGATATATAAGAAAAATGAAAATAAATACCGAGTTGCCTATTGCAATAAAATCAGCTGTTAAAATAATTAAAATACAGACAGATAAAGAAATAACTTTGAATACTGATGACGGTAATATCAGAGTGATGATTTCTGACATAATATATTATGAAACTGAAAAAAGGAAAATAGCTGTTAATTTAAGTAATGGTAAAAGACTTCTTGTCAGTAAAAAAATTTCGGAAATGCAGGAAATTATAAACAAGAATAATTTTATTATGATTCATAGAAGTTGTGTTATTAACGCTGATTATGTAAAGCATATGAACAATGGAATTATAACATTGAAAAATGATGAACAGCTCATAACAAGTCGCCGGAAGTACAGGGATATTAAACAACAGATTCTTATGCTTTGGGGTGATAAAATATGAACCTTATATATTGGATTATTGAATATTCCGCAACTTTCTGCGAATTTTTCTTATGTACAGTGTTCAATAAAAGTATTATAAAAAATAGTGATGATAAAAATAATTATTTGCAGTTTGGAATATTATCGTTTGTACTATCATTAATTATGATTAATGTTAATAATTTTAAACTTTATTCACCGATAACGGCTGTTATAGGAGTTGCTCTTATGGTATTATCTTCTGTTATAGTTAATATAAAAAATCCGTTAAGGGCTGTTGCTTTAGGAATTGCTTTTTTAGCGATTATCGCAGTTATAGATAATACAGTATCAAATATCATAGCCTTTTTAATAAAAATTCCCATAACTGAAATAAATAAAGAATTGAGTATATATCGTGCATTTGCCGTTATCAGTTCTAAATCATTCCTGACTTTACTGACTATGATGCTGAATAAATACTTTTTCAATAAAAAAAATCCTAATATGAAGTATATGTTTTTTCTTTTTGCAGTAACTTCCATAATGTTATTAATGACGTATTTCATAACATTCATAGATATAAAAAATGATTCTATAAACTCATATATTTTAATCTTATTTTTTATTACAATGTTTGTTCTTCTTATGACAATACTTTTCGGAGTATTTAAATTAACAGAATATTATGAAAATCAACAGAAACTGAAACTTATCACCTTGAAAAATCATATGCTTGAACAGTCGATGACGGAAACTGAACAGACTTTTATGCTTTGGAAAACAAGTTTACACGATTTCAAGCATAAAATTATTAATTTAATGACACTTGCAGAAAATAATGACATACAAGGAATAAAACAATATCTTGAAAATGAAAATAATTTACTTGTTAAAAAGTTATTCTATTATAAAACCGGTAATGATACAGTTGATACAATTCTGAATATAAAGCAGAAATACGCTGAAGATAAAAAGATAACATTTATAATAAATGCTGAAATTCCACAGAATTGCAGTATTTTATCAGCTGATTTTGCCACAATTCTTGGAAATCTTATAGATAATGCAATAGAATATTCTGAATATGAATTTGAACCATATATTGAAGTAAAAATAAAACCGAATGAAAAATTTCTTATAATAGTAGTATCAAACAAGTGTACAAAAAATAATATTGATTTAAAAACCAGCAAATCTAATAAGGTTATGCATGGAATGGGTCTTTATTCAGTAAAAAGAACAGTAAAACAGTATGATGGGGAAATTGTAATAAAAAATTCTGATGATGTATTCAGTGTAAATATTATACTACCAATATAAAAATTAGTTGGTTTGATTTATTTCAGACCATTTTTTTATTTGATTTATGGTTAATATATATAATTATAATACCATTCGCACATAAAAAATGTAATTTCACGCAAAATTTTACATAAAGGAAAATTCATGTGATATAATACAGTCACAAGGTCAAATATGAAAGGAAGTGAGAAAAAATGAAAAATAAAATTTCGACTATCATTAAAAAAGTGATTAAAGGAACTGCTATAATTTCCAGCAAATCAACCTCTGTTTTAAGTCTTTATCAGTTAAAAACACCAAAAACACTCCTTAAAACTGACAAAAAGAAGGTGCAATAGTTGTTTAGGAATCTTGCAGACGACATTGCATTTTTGCTGATAAAAAACAAGATTGTTGATAAAGAATGGCAATCATTATGCTGCTGTGAAAAATAGCTCAAATACTATTGAATATACAGATAGTGCATCAAGTGGTGTTTCAACAAACAAAGCAGATGTAAAACATACAGGTACACCAGTTACTTACTATGCTTACTGGGCAATGCCAAATGGCTTAAAAAATACAAATTAATAATCAATATTGGCTATTGCACCCTTTTTATTGATGCAATAGCCAAATTTAATATATATTTTTTGTACATATATAACAAAATTCATGTCGCTATAAAAAAGGATATACAAAAGACACATTTATATGGTTAGATATTATAAAATAAATACTTAAAGGAGATTATTTAATGAAAAAACATAAAATTTTAAAGGTTGTTATTGCAATATTGTTGATAATCTTGATAATATTCCATGCCATATGGTTCTACACTTACAGCAAATTCAAACCCTTTACAGACGCTGTTGGTAAAGACGAATGGGGACGATATTCATGTTTAGATGATGACAAAACGGCGTACGCAGTATTTCCTCCAAAATATCCACTTTTCAGTGGGAATTTATCTGTCAGTGATTTCAGAAGTAGTAATTTAAAGTCCGGCGATGTACTGGTTGATATGATAATATGGCCGGAGAAAAAAAGTTATAAAATTGGATTTTCCATTCAACTTGTAAAAGATAGCAAAATAAATGGCGATGAAAAAAATGGAATGTTAGAACTTTCTACAGAATCAGTGAATTTTGAACTTGACGAAAATGGCAATTTTTTAAAGGATTACAATGAGGCAGATATAAATATTTTTAATGAAAACAAAGAAATTATAGATGAATATTATTCAAAAGCCTATAAAATGTGGGGAATTTTAGGCAATTCTTAAAAGGTGAAGTTATGAAAAATATAAAACAGCTTATATTCATATTGCTTATGATACTTTGTATTGGTCTGCCATGTGAATTTTATCAGAACTATCTTGACAGTTTCAATGATTTTGTATATACAACTTTTTATTGTCCTGAAAATATAGAATATAATAATATGATTTCTGATATATCAGCAAAGGCGGAAAAACACAGTATAATGATTTTCAAAATCAGAACTCAGATACATACTATTTTTTTATCGGAGATTGATATTTATGCTGATAATAAATGTGTTGAATATCTTAATAATGAATACAATATATTTTCCGGAACTTTCGGGAGTATTGTTTCAGGCAAAACAAAGATAAATTTTCATGGATTTTCTGAAATTCCGGAAAGTCTTGTGACGGAAGAACCAGAGTTCCAGCTTGTCGGCGATATGGAAAATATGCGTAATTTCAAGTCTGAACTTATAGATACTTATGCTGGGTCATTTCCGAAATATGACGGTTACGACAGCAGAAAAGATTCTCGAACACTTGTATTGACCATCTGGATACTTGCAATTATTCTAACTTGTTTTTTCACGCTTTATGAAACATTTTCGCTGAAAAAAGAAAACTTTATCCGTGTTATTTCCGGCGAAAGTCTTCTTGTATTATGGGTAAAATATCTGCTTTCTGACCTGATTTTTATCAGTGGTGTTTTTGGAATATGCAGTCTGATTATCTATGGATTTTACGGAATTCTTTTTATGTTCAGATATGCAATTATGATGTTTGGAATACTGGTTATATTGAATACTGTCATTTCAATGAATATGCTGATTTATCAGAAAAACAAAGTGCTTTCAAATACAAGTATATCAGAAAAAATGTTTGTTGTAAATAATGTTATAAGATGTATTACAATAATTATAACAGTAACCTGTATTTCAATATCATTGTCTATTATCTATGAGGGAAACAGATTTTATAAGCAGAAGAATTTCTATGAAAGCTATTCAGATTACGTATTAATAAGAAATTTAAGGATGGGCAAAGGTGAAGATACTTTCAGATATGAAAACGAATTTTACAGGCGATATGCTGAGAATCTGAATATATTCTTTTTTTGTCAGAGAATGAGTATGTCTTCCGGAAAAAAGGCGATTACAGCCAATCATAATTCTATTGATTATATAAGAACAGCTATTCCGGAATTGCAGGATTACAATTTCAATAAAGACGTTTATATAATTCATAGGGAAACAGAAGAAATTGATTCAGCAGACATGAATTTTCTGAAACCGATGGTTGATTGTGAAGTAGAAGAATTAACTTATAGAAAAAATACTGAAATAGTAGCTGTCAGCCTTGATGAAAGGCTTACTATATGGGTGGAAAATCCTGTTATTGTATACTATAATAGAGATTTTGCGGAAATATATGATGATGATATGCTTGCTATGGAAGTGCCGATTATATATAGTCTTGTCAGGAACGATGCTGTTATTGATGATTTTATGAGTAATAACAATATAAAATATTCCTGTACAAATGTTATGGAAATTTTTGAGCAGGAATGGACAAAATTAAAACGTACATCATATTTAAGCTGTATATTATTGCTTTTGTTGTGTGGATTGCAGATTTTGATTCTGTTCAGCATTATAAAACTCGAATATAAGGTAAATGCTATTGAATTGTCAGTGAAGAAAATTATGGGTTACTCAATGGCAGAGCGTTTCCGAAAGCAGTATATTATATCGTTTGTATTATATATTTTGTCGTTGGCTATCGCTCTAACTGTTTCGCATATACTGAAATTCGGTTCACCGGTATTTATTTTGTATGGCGTTATCTGTATGTACATTACGGAAACAGTAATATTCACGCTGTTTGCATATACACACGACAGGAAGAACGTTCAGAAAATATTGAAAGGGGGTTCAATATGATTATTCTGAAAAATGTCTGTAAGCAGTACGAGGAACATATTATTTTCCGTAATCTGAATATGGAAATTTCAGATGGTGAATTAATTGCCCTGACCGGTTCAAGCGGAAGCGGTAAGACAACACTTTTAAATATGATTGGTGCTATTGAACCTGTCACCAGTGGTGAAATTCTCGTTGACGGAAAAGATATTCAGAAACGACATAATCAAAGAGAATATTATCGTGATAAAGTTGGTTTTTTATTTCAGAATTTTGCCCTTGTGGAAAACAAAACCGTTGCTGAAAATATGAATATTATCAAAAAAAAAGCACGTAGTAGTGTTACAATTGAGCAGGCTCTGGAATACGTTGGACTTACAGACAAATTAAATCACAAAGTATATAAACTTTCTGGTGGCGAACAACAACGTATCGCACTAGCAAGATTAATGGTTAAAAAGTGTGATATTGTCCTTGCAGATGAGCCGACAGGTTCACTTGACCGGAATAATGCTGACATGGTGATTGAACTTCTGAAAAAAATAAATGAAATGGGTAAAACGGTTATAATTGTTACTCATGATATGAAGATAGCAGAAAAATGTACCAGAAATATTGAAATTTCAAATATGAATATTATAAAATATAGTTAATTTATTATTTATTAAATAAAAATATATAAATTAATAATAAAGCAGAAAAGACAAATGCAAAACTGCACTTACCTTTTCTGCTTTTTAGTAAATATAGGAGATTTAATATAAATGGGGAGCTTTATCAATCAGAAACAACAGTATATGTGTTATCGGAGCAGAACTGTTCCAGATGTCCCATGATTTTCTTGATGGTGCGTATAGAAAAGTTCTTTGCTTCGTTCACATCAAAAGTATTCTCAAAATACCGTTCCTTATTGTGTATGACCTTGACGTATCCTGTCTCACCACTCCACTTGTTTATCCACTGAATTTTCATGTTTTCTCTTTTCCTTTCTTTCTGAAAATTGTTAAATTATATAAATATTATAGCACATTTCGGAATATTTGTCAAGAGAAAATTAGTATTTTTTATTATTTTTCAGTTTAATTTCAGATAATCAGCAAGTTTATTTAGCCAATCAGGAATTTTTCTGCTTTTCAGAATAAGTTTACCGTTTCTGTATTCAGCAATTTCACAAAATCCATTTTCATTATCAAAAAATCTTACTTCATTACAGTATGGCAAAATTTTTGACAAATTCTATTTTCGTTACAAAAGTTCTTTTATCGTTATCTCAATACGTGGATTTCTGCTGTAGAATTTGCGACATGACAATTCAGCTATCTGCTTGTCATCTGCATAGGCAATACCATTCAGTGCATCATAGACGATTTTGCAGATATTATCCAAATCAGGCTTTTTCAGTGGTACGATTTTTCCTGACAACATTTCTTCGGCTTTTGCTTTGCCTGTATGTTTCGGAATACCATAAAAAGTTCTGATATGTACAGAAACAGGTGTATCAGCAGGAAAATACACTGTCTTATACTGTTCATTTTTGGCAGTCAGACGGTAGACTGTCTGAATAAGATTTTCGTATTCAGCTGTTTTTTCAGGAGTATATGTTTTTACATAATTACCCTGTCTTGCAAATTTCGGTCTGCCTTTGCCGACAGGTTCAACGTCAATGACGATTTCAGCATGTTGCTCCATAAATTCGTCCTTTCTATATTTTTTGAAGCACGGCAATGCATTTGACAATTGCCATCAGTATAATGTGTAGCGGATAAAAATAACGTTCTGATTTTCTGAACTTATCATTTTTCAGACTGCATACAGATTTTTTGTCCTGTAATATGTAAATCAGTGGTATAGCAAGTACAACAGATAATGCTATGAAGTTTTTGCTGAGAATCTGCAATACACACCATATCAGAACTGCTGTTGCCTGAACAGCTTTTTTGTGCCTGCTGTGTTCGGCTCCGTTCATAATCATCAGCATAGGTATCGCATAAAGTCCGTATTCTGCATTAAGCCAATAGGCTGTTAGTGCTGATATACTTGTAAGAAGTCCCTTTACACAGAAATCAGCAAAATTCAGAAATTTTCTGTTTGTCGTGATGCATCTGAATACAGTTCCGAAATCCCTGTTACATATCCACATACAGACAAATCCGATAAAAGCCGTCAGACAAGCGTTGTGTATCTTTGTGTTCAATGGATTTCCTGTCATCATCATGCTGAATGGTACTTCACTCAGCAGACCAACCCACAGAATTTTCATAAGATGCCTGAATCTGTGTTCTGTATAGTGAAAAGATTTTACTTCCAGAAATATATACAGAGGAACGGAAATATACCCGATACTTTGCAGAATACAGCGGATTGTTCTGTCCATTTGCAATATATCATGATACATATTGCTGAATGAATCGGCTGTCAGAAACAGCATCGCACACCATTTCAGAATACGGTAATTGTCCGTTGTCAGACTTACATTATTTTCAGAAATTGTTGATTTTTTTATTTTATTTCGCCTGCCTTTTTATAATATTGTTCTTAAATATTATACCATGTTTTTAAAGATGCATCAATATATTTTTACTATTTTTTATTAATTTATAATATAAAATACAAATAAAAAATACAGCCCATAAAGGACTGTACTTTTTTCAGAACAGGAGTTTTCTGAGGTCATAGGAAGCCTTGATATTATTGATTGCTACCTTATTGACGTAACCGTATCGCTTTTTCAGAATTTCAATTGATTTGCCTTCTTCGAGTTCCTTTGCAATAAAAGCCTTGTGAAGTGAAACAGGCGTTACACCTGACGGCAGACCGCATTTTTTGCAGACAATATCAAGTGTATGCTGTAAATTATTGATAATGACAGGCTTGAATTTCTTATTGACAAAAATGTAGTTATCAGGATTCTGTTCCATATAGTTCTTCACAAAAATATCCATATACTGCTGATTATTGCAGATGTTGAATATTACCTGTTCCGGAATAATATTTTTTGAATCAATCATATCAGAAGTCAAGCCGTAATGCTCCAGTGTCTGCTGTAAGCAGTTATTTTTCACGGATTCTTCAACGGCTCTTTCGACAATAATGGATTTCAGCCAGTTTATGATTTCGTCATTCAACTGGAATGGAAATACATTCTTTGTTAGACTGACAGTTACTTGTTTGTTTTCAAAATCGCAGTCCCTGTACCTGATTTTCACGGCTTTTGATGCAAGAAGTCCGGTCATCAGTGTGAATACGAGAAGCCAGCTTGAACGCTTTGTATTCGTATCGGCGAGACAGTATTCAAGCAGATGTTTCTGCTGTTCAGGGGTCGGAAGATATTCTATCGGACATATTTCACTTCCACAGTCCTGCTCCGTACAGACCGGAATTTCATTGAAATCAAACGTTGTTATGCCGTCTTTGTTCGCATAATCAAAAACCGCACGTAGTGTATTGTCTATCTTCTGCACGTTATTATATGGAAAATCCCTCTGCATCTTACGATAGAAATTCTGCATATCTTCAAGAGTTATTGCAGTTATATCAGCGTTCAGGTAGTCATAGACCATAACATTGAAAAGATTCAGAATTTTCACGATTTCAGGCATTTCAATAATGCCGAATGACTTCTTAGCCCAGTAGTCAACATAGTCTTTCAGCAAAGTGGTCTGTACTTTCGGAACTGCTCGCATATCCCTGTAGAATGCCATTACTTTTTCTTCCAGTTCTTCTTCGGATTTGGCGTATATTTTCTTGTCCTTGCTACCGGTTTCCTTTTTTGAAAACGAATACATATAGTAAAAACTTCCGTTCAGTTCAATGAGTTTCACCTTGTTTTTATCAAATTTATCTGCCATTTCAAATTCCTTTCCTGACTGAATATTCATATATTTTATTTGTATATTGATATTTTATCATAATTACAGGATAAAGTCAAGGGAAATAATTTTGTTTTATGTTTTAATCAGACTGCTGTAAAATTTATCATCATGACCGTAAACGGCTTTGAGTTTTTCAATATCCGCTCCGTTTTTTATGGCATCTGCAAGGTACGAACAGTGCAGAACAAGCGGAGTGATACTGCGTGAAATTCCACATTTTTCAGCAATATTCTTCAGAAAGTTTGAAACCGGATAAAATGTTGTTTTGTTTCCTCTTGCATTCGTAAAAAGATATTCGTCCGGATTTGACTGCAAGTAATTCCTGATGATATTTTCTTTCTGTTCGGGATTCTTATAAAGTACATCACTTTCTACAGCCTTGTCTGCAATGCGTTCTTTCAGCCATTCAATACATTCAGTACATACAGGAACAGTCCTGTCTTGGACAATGACAGCTCCGTCATCAAGCCTGACATCATGATTCCGGATTTCAAAAATATCATTCATATAAATTCCGGTGTACAGTGCAAAGATAATCACAAACGCATTGTTACTGTTCCGTGAACTCCTGCACTGAATCATAAGAGTTTTCATTTCATTTTCTGACAACAGATTTCTTTCAGGTTTATTTGATTTATCAGGTACTGCTTTAATGTCCGGAATCCGTATTTTACTCAAATCAGCGGTCTGTATGCCTATATGGTTAAATGACTGAAAAATTTCCGTAAGAATTTCATGAAGTCTGCTGATTTCTTCCGTGCTGTATTTTTCAGTAAGTTTATTGTAGTAATTCTGAATGTCATCTGCCGATAGTTCCGTAATATTCCGGTCTATCTCAGAACCGGAAGTTATTGTTCTGATAAAGAGCAGGTCTGATTTCATCTCAATTGAATTTCCGACACTAAGCTGTCCTTTGAAATATACATTGATGTAGTCATTCAGCACAGGATTTTCCGAAGCTGATTTCAAAATATACTTTAGCTTTTCGTCTTCGGTCTGCTGTAATTTCTCCCAGAGTTCTTCCTCGGTCGGAGCATAGAAACGTTCTCGCCTGCCGTAAAGATTCCATTCCATTTCATAGAAATAGTAAAGCTTACCGTCCGTTTCGACCTGTCTGATTTTGTAATTCTTCTTTTTCATATGACGTTTTCCTTTCGGTATTATTCCATATACTAATTATAATATATTTTCATAAATTTGTCAATTTGAAATCAGGATAATTTATTCCATTATTTTGCAATTGAAAACTACAGTAAACTGCGAAAATCATTGAACCACAACAGATAATTATTTCAGTCAATTGATTAGAAAATGATGTTTGTTAAAAATGTTAAATCCAAACTTTGACAAAATATATTGCTTTTTATCTTGTAATGTTGTATAATAATGATGGGTGATATTCATGGGAATTTTTCTTAATCCTAACAATATTAATTTTGAACGTGCTTTAAATTCTGAAATTTATATTGATAAAAGTGAACTTATAAAACTTACAAATAAAGTGGTTTTCACAGAACAACAATTTATTTGTGTAAGCCGTCCGAGACGTTTTGGAAAATCTATGACGGCTGATATGCTGGTAGCTTACTACAGTAAGGGCTGTGATTAAAAGGAAATGTTCAGTAATCTGAAAATATCCAAGGCTGATTCTTTTGAGAAATATCTTAATAAATATGATGTGATACGTCTTGATATGCAAAAATTTGCCAACTGTACAAAAACTGTTGAAGAAATGATTGAACTATTACAAAAACGTGTCACTGATGAACTGAAGAAGAATTTTGATATTGATATTGATGATACCGACCTGCCGTTTGCATTTGAACAGATTTCTGACTATACCTCCCAGATGTTTGTGTTTATAATTGATGAATGGGACTGTGTACTCAGAGACAAGAAAAACAATGCCGATGCACAGAAAATATATCTTGATTTCCTCTGCAATCTTTTCAAGGGACAGAGTTACGTTGCCCTTGCATATATGACAGGTATTCTTCCGATAAAAAAGTATGGCAGACATTCTGCAATAAATATGTTTACTGAAATTTCAATGACGAATGCACGTGATTATACTGAATTTACAGGGTTTATAGAAGGAGAAGTCAGGGAACTCTGTGAAAGATATGATATGTCATTCAGTGAAACAAAGCGATGGTATGATGGATATAATATAAAAAATATCTCTGTTTATAATCCACGTTCTGTAGTAATGTCAATGACAGGTCATGACTATAATAATTACTGGACTTCTACTGAAACTTATGAAGCCCTGAAAATTCATATAAGCACTAATTTTGATGGATTGAAAGACAAGATTACTATGCTTGTTGCTGGAGAAAAAGTTTTAATAAATACTACAAAGTTTCAGAATGATATGACTTCAATGAACAGTGCAGATGATATTCTTACTCTTCTTGTGCATCTTGGCTATTTAACTTACTAGAGATACTTCAAATGTGGGAACAGGCGAAGTATGGATTCCGAACAGTGAAATACAGCAGGAGTTTATTAATTCAATAGAAGATGGTGGCTGGGAAGAAGTAATAAAATCTATAAATATGTCTGACGAATTACTTAATGCCACATTGAACTGCGATGAAGAAAAAGTTGCGGAATACCTTGATAAAAGTCATTCTGATAATACTTCTATTCTGCAATATAACAACGAAAATTCACTTTCCTGTGTTATTTCAATCGCATACTATTCAGCAAGAAAGAATTATACTATACACAGAGAATTTCCAGCCGGAAAAGGATTTGCTGACCTTGTGTTTTTGCCCCGTTCAAATTGCAATATGCCTGCTTTTATAGTTGAACTGAAATATAATCACTGCACTGAACCAGATAAAAAACAGAAATTACGCTGAGTGCCTGAAAGATTATACAGAAGAAATTTTACTTGTTGGAATCAATTATGACAAGAACAATGAAAATAAACCCCATTCCTGTAAAATTGAAAAAATAATAAAGTGAAATCATTATGAAAAATATATAGCAAATATTAAAGGAGTAAAATATGGTAAACAGTGATATTTTAAAATTCGGACTTGAAATAATAGATATGCTTATGAAAGACAATCGTTTTTCTTTTAACGAAACTGATTTGCAGATTTATGCAGACGGTTTATCAGCAGATAACAGTGAACTTGCAGGAATTATTAAAAATACGAACAAAGTATATCATAACAGCAACAGCGAAATACTTAATGGCAACTACCTTATATGTAACTGCAATCCTGATAAAAATAAGGGATTGGAAACAAAAATACGTTTCAATCTCGATGCGTACTATAAAGATGCTGTGAAATCAGACATAGAAACCATTATGGAAACAATTGCACAGGAAATACTCTCCCAGAATACTGGTACTGAAATTGATGATATTTTAATCGCTGACAATTATGAAAATCTGAAACCACGTCTGATGATAAGAGCGATTAATTTTGCAAAAAATTCTGTTCGTCTTGAAAATGCGGTATACAGTCGTTTCGGAGATATGGCAATATGTGCATACATGAAAGTTTCACATAATGACGGACAATTCATGTCTTCAAAAGTCACAAACGAAATACTTAAAAAATATAACGTATCTGCTGAACAGATTATGCAAGATGCAGTAAATAATTCGTGTGTACTATATCCTGAACGTCTGTTTTTCAATATGAGTGAGTTATATAACAGACAATGCAGTGGATTTTCAGTGGACGAAGCACTTGAACTTGTTAAGAATGGCAAACTTAAAATAAATAAATTAAGACCTATGGTTGTGGTTACAAATACTGCACATCTCAACGGAGCTTCTGCAATTTTCTATCCGGAAGTTGCGGAAAAAATATCAGAAATCTTCAGTGGTGATTATTATGCTGTTTTTATCAGCATACATGAAGTGTACCTGCACCCGAAAAATACGTTTCCGGTAAGTCAGCTTAAAAGTAATCTTATGGTAACAAATAGTCAGTTCAATGATGACGATGTGCTGACTTACAGAATATATCGTTACGATTCAAAATGTAAGCAGTTGAAAGACGTAAAATAATATAAAATGTCACAGTATTTATATGAAATGCTCTCCTTTATTTGAAGCAAAATTCAGAGAAATAACATATTTTTTATAAAATACGTTGAAAAGCAAGTCGGAATATGATATAATTATATTATAGAAATTATACAGAAAGGAAGCATTATTATGAATATGGCAAATGTGAATATTACAGTACCAAAAGAAATGGAAGACTGGATTAACAAAGCAGATGATTACAGAATATTTGAACGTAATGCTATGATGCTTTATCCTTATATCAGAGATTTAACAATTTCTTATGGCAAAGCAACTGAAATACTTGGAGTGAGCAAGCTGGATTTGATAGAATTTTATGGAAAAATGGGATTGTCTTATCTTAATCAGAGTGATGAAGATATAGAAAAGGAATTAGCAGTTTATCAGAATTTCAAAGTATGATAATTAAAATACTTAAATATCATAAAGTTACGTACAAGTTCCAGAAGAAATAACTTTACAGCAAAAAGCTTATGATAGGTATTTACAAGAAGCTGATTCAATAGGTGTGTCAGAAGAAATTATCAAGTCAGACAAAAAATATTGCCAATTTGGAAAAGCAATTATCAGCGTATACAACTGATACATCTGAAGAAACAAAAGCAAAAGTGCAACAATTGAAAGTATCTTTACAGGAAACACAGTATGATAAATATGTATCAGACCAAAAGAAATTATTAAATGAATTATATAATGAATACGAAACTATTTTAAATCAGAGATTAGATGCGTTTATAGGAGATATGATTCAGGATATTAACGATAATTCAGGTATGATTAATAATACATTGATTTCTAAAGTGGCGATTCAGTTCTTAATGGGAATGCAACTTCTGATTTGTTTGACTTTGCCAAAGATAAGCTATTTGGTGGTAGTTCGCTAAAGAAATATCACCTGTAATAATTTCATATAAACCACAAAAATGATATTTTTTATATCAATTTTTGCATTTTATGTTGACAATTAAAATTATTTATGGTATAATTAAGAACAATATGAGCATAATTATGGATATATATTTATTATTGTTTATATGAAGGAGATTTAAGATGGAAAATCATGATGTAAGGCTTGAAGAAATAACTGTTCAGAAGTTTAAAAATGTACAGTATGGAAAATTATCTTTCATTCCTAATAAAAAAGGGATTTCGTCTGAAATTATAGGTTTGTATGGTCAGAATGGTTCAGGGAAAACTGCATTGGTTGAAGCACTTGCTATTCTTAAATCGCTTCTTTGTGGAAAAAAGCTGAACAATAAATTTGCGGATTTTATAAAAGTAGGGGAAGAAAATTCTGTGTTAACCTTTATTTTTAAAATTGCAGAAAGAGATTCTAATAAATTAACGAGAGTTGAATATTCATTCTGTATGGGAAAAATCCAAGATGTTCAAGAAGATAATTACAATGATATTTATATTGAAGAAAAACCATATGATTTTCGACCGATAATTCGTTGGGAAAAAATTTCATTTCAAACTATAATCAAGGGCAAGGTTATTAAAAAGATGAAACCTTATATTGATACTTCAGATGATTCTTTTCCTTTTAAACCCAATACCAAGTATAATCTACTTATTGGCGGAAACAAATCGATTCATAATGAACTTATTTCGATAAAAAGATATGTTTCATTAATGTCACGTTCATTTGCATTTTCAAAGGAGTTTCTTAATATACTCAGAAAGAATTGTTCGAAATCAGATTTTATGGATATATATGAGAGTCTGATTTATTATGGTAATTTTAGGCTTTTTATTTTTGATACTGATGTTAATGCAATGTTAAAACTGAATATTCTTCCAATATCTTTTAATTTCAAAAATGGTTCTTCAAAAGCTAACGGAAATATAGGAATACCGATAAACGGAAACGGATGTATTCCAGTTGAAACATACAATCTGGCAGAAAATCTCATTGAGAATATGAATGTTGTATTAAAAGAGATTGTTCCTAATTTGACTATTTCTATCAGAAAAATAGGTGAAGAATTATCAAGAAATAATCAGATTATGTACAGAGTTCAACTGTTATCAAATAAAAACGGCAGACCTATTCCATTATGTTATGAATCAGAAGGAATAAAAAAAATTTTTTCTATTCTCCAGTTATTGATTAATGTTTATAATCAGTATTCGTTTACCGTTGCTATTGATGAATTGGATTCAGGTATTTTTGAATACTTGCTTGGAGAATTGTTAAGCATTATTTCAAACAAAGGTAAAGGACAATTGATATTTACATCTCATAATTTACGCCCTCTTGAAACTCTGGATAAATCTTGTATTGCCTTTACAACTACTAATCCAGAAAACAGATATATTCGTCCGACTTATGTAAAGACAACTAATAATCTTCGTGATTATTATTATCGTGATATTGTTTTGGGTGAGCAAGATGAAGATGTATACGACACAACCAATAATTCTGAAATAGCTTTCTCATTCAGGGAAGCAGGTGATTTCTGTGGCTCGTAAAAAAGTTGTACTTGTGATTGTTGAAGGAGTGTCTGATGAAGATGCTCTGTCTATTGTTTTTACTAAATTTTATGAAAGATATTCAAAAAATGTATTGGTAAAAGTAATGCATGGAGATATAACAACCGAGTGGAGTAATTGTTCTCAAAATATAAGAGAAAAAATTACAAAAGTTGTTAAGCAACACACTGCTGTTAATAAGTTTAAAAAAGAAGATTATGAACAAATAATTCATATAGTTGATACAGATGGGGCGTTTATTGATTAAACTTATGTTGTTGAAGATTGTAATTTAGAAGAAATTTGTTATTCAACATCTAATATAACCTGTAAAAATAAACAACAGATACTTGATAGAAATAATTTAAAATCAAATAATCTTCTGACTTTAGCTTCAATAAAGAAAATATGGGGAATTATTCCATATAGTGTTTATTATATGTCATGTAATTTAGACCATGTTTTATATGATTTACAGAACAGCAGTGATACTGAAAAAGAACGTAATGCTCATCAATTTGCTAAGCAGTATAAAGATAATCTTCAAGGATTTATTGAATTTATTTCCAAATCAACATTTACAGTGAACGGCAGTTATTCAGAAACTTGGGATTTTATCAAGAAAGATATTAATTCATTGAATAGATATACAAACTTGCAACTTTGTTTCAAAGAACATAAAAATTCATAAATATGTTATATGAGAGATTGTATATTTACAGTCTCTCAATTTATTTATAGAAAGGTTAATTTTATGGATAGAATAAAACAAGTTCAATTAATCAGAATTTTCTCTTTTTGAAGTGAATTTTAATATGAATTTGACTTTATTCACTTGACAAAAATGAATTTTATGATTATACTAAATATATAATAAATTAATTCGGAGGCAGTTGATATGAATTTTGAGACAGAAAATATTGAGTTCAAAGCTCAGTTTACTGAAGAAATTTATAAAGAAGTAATCGCTTTTGCAAATACAGATGGTGGTATTATTTACGTTGGTATCGACAATAACGGAAATGTAATCGGACTTAAGGAAAGTGACGGAGATAATTTTGAGGAAATGCGTTCCATAAATCAGGAACTTACTTTTACTACAGCATCAGATACTTTTCAGAAATATGGTGTGGATTTCAGCAAAGAAAAATATCGTGTACTCGGAATTACTCATAATAATGACAGTCTGTATACGAATCTTGCTATGATTATTTCTGACCAGTGAAAGCATACTGTAAAAGTAGCTGTATTCGGTGATGAATCCAATACAATATTCAGAGACAGCAGAGAATTTAGCGGTTCGGTATTCAGATAGCTTGAAGATACTTATAACTATCTGATGCTCTGCAACAATAATGCTTCCACATTTGAAGGACTGAAACGTATCGACAAATACGATTATCCGGAAGAAGCAATCCGTGAAGCCTTATTGAATGCAATTGTTCACAGGGATTATGGATTCAGTGGAAGTATTATTATAAATATAAACGCCAGAGAAACAGAATTTATTTCGATTGGCGGACTTCTTTCGGGACTTATGCCTGATGACATACGTAGTGGAATATCTCAGCCACGAAATAAAAATCTTGCAGAAATTTTCTACCGTCTTCATCTGATTGAATCATATGGTACAGGTATAAGAAAGATATACAGCCTTTATAGTAACTGTCCTGTACAGCCACGTATCGAAGTAACGAATAATACTTTTAAAATCATTCTTCCCAATATGAATAAAATGAATTTATCAGAATTTCCAGATAAAATACAGGCAACTCCGCAGATGCAGTCAATACTGGAGCATATAGCCAATAAAGGATATATTACAGATGATGAAATAGGAAACTTATTACATATTAAAAGAACAAGAATATTCACTCTTACAAAACAAATGTGTGAGCTTGGATTTATTGTTGTTGACGGCAGAGGCAGTAACAAAAAATATTTACTGAAATAATAGTCAGTATTTACTAACAATTCAGAAACCAAAAATATTTTAATTAAATCTTAAACGGTTATATAGTTACTAAAAAATGTTCATCATTTTGTTCATCACATTAGCGTTGTACCACTGCTTTTTTATTATATTTTATTTCTCTGTAGTACTGAAAATATGCGAAAATACGCCAATAAAGAAATCAAAGTGAATGAATATAGTAACTGGAACTCGTGTATACGTTAATAGCGTATCGAGGGTTCGAATCCCTCCCTGTCCGCTATATAAAGCCGTTTGTGTAGTTTTCCACAGACGGTTTTTTCATTACGTAAAAAAGCAGAATAAAAATTTTTATTCTGCTTGCAATTAATTTATAATCAAAAGTACCTTGTGGTCGGGTTTTCATCGAGTTCAAGAGATTTTCGGCATAACTGCCTTACAGCATTTATGAAAGTTATATGATACTTTCTGCGGTATTTTTCTATTCTCTCAACGAGTTCCGAATCCTGATTCTTTTTGAAATCTGTACGCCTGATTATAGGGTTTTTATCTGACATATCAATGAACACCTCTTTTATGTTTATTTTATATTTTCATTATAACATATCAGATGTTCAGAATTTGCATATCTGGAAAAAATTTCAAAAAAAATCAGAATATTTTATTTGTAAATTCCGATTACTTTCTGAAGTTCAGAGATAAAATTATTCCGGATATATTCCGGAGCAAGAATTTCCATACTGTCACCGTACTTCATGACCCACTTGTAGAAGCCTTGACTTATACCGACATTTACATTTATTATGATGTAGTTTGTGTCGTCCATGTCATCACGGATACCGGCGTCAATACCGAGCCATTCTATCATGTCGTCTATGAGGAAACGCTTTACACGTAGACGTACCATTTCAAAGTATTCAGGCTGAAACATATCGAGTACAGCCCCTTTGTCTTCCGGCATGGACGGCAGATTACTGTATTTTTCACCGGCTTTTATATTTTTCATACGGTCAATGCGGTAGGTTTTGAAAGTCTGATTTTCGGTATCGAAACATTTAAGATAGTATCTTGCACTGAACAGTATAATTTTAACCGGAATAATTTCCCTGTCCTTGCGGTAGTAAACCATTTCTTTTTTTATGTTGAATTTTCCGTAATCGAAATTTATTTTGTTTTTTTCTTCAATAATATCATAGATAGTATCAATTTTGTTGACTAAATCCCATTCCATAATCTGACGTCCGCAGGAAGTTTCGCTGATAAGTCTGGTCACTTCTCTGTCGGAACACATACCCTTGAATTTTTCTATCAGATTTTTCTTTTCGTTGTCGGAAAGAGTTATGTTGGCGGAAACGGAACTGACAATAAAACGCATTTCATTGAACGAGAAGAGTTTGACGAGATAATAATAAGCCTTATTGTGAGAGGTATGACGGCATTCTATGTTGTAACCGGCAGTCTGAAGACGTAATATATCACGTCTTATTGTGACATCTGAAACGTTGTCTATATTGGCATTGACCGAAAGATAGTATTTGATATCGCCGATAGTGACGCCGTTTTTTTCGTCGGTACACCTGCACAGACATTTATATATATGTAAAATTCTTTCGCTATCCATGAAAAGACCTCCGGAAATAAAAAACGCCCGAAAAATCGGACGTTCTGAAATGATGAGACATGAGGGACTTGAACCCTCGACCCTACGCTTAAAAGGCGTATGCTCTACCGGCTGAGCTAATGTCTCATTTATAACACAGCCATAATTCAAAATAAAAATAGTTGGTGAGACATGAGGGATTTGAACCCTCGACCCTACGCTTAAAAGGCGTATGCTCTACCGGCTGAGCTAATGTCTCTCACAACATCATTTATTATAGCACAACTTGTACAGAAAGTCAATAGACATTTCCATATTTCTGTGTTTTGAACATATTATATTTTATAATACGGAAAAATATGTTAAATATCACGTTTTTAAGAAAATCTATTGACATTTCCGGAAAAGCGTGGTATAATATTTATTGTTATAAGACAGAAAAATGATGTGCTTGTAGCTCAGCTGGATAGAGTGACTGGCTACGAACCAGTAGGTCGGGGGTTCGAATCCCTCCAGGCACGCCATTGTTAAACATGAAAGTCCGGTTTTTTCCGGATTTTTGTTTTTTTCATAAGTATGTCGTGTGAAGTAACAAGCGAAACGCAAAAAATTAACATGGGAAACGCAAAAAAACTCACAGGCGAAACGCAAAAAAGCCGTATCTTTTTCGGATACGGTTTTTTTTGTTGAATGATTTGTCCCCTGTGGAAGCCGTCCCTGATACCACCTGTGCAGAATTGCTCAGCCGACGGAGCAGGTTTACAGAATGTATAAAATTGTGATTATACAATCCGTAATATCCGGAATACGCTTCCTATATAGTATAACGTCCGAGGGCTGACAGATGTGCGGATTTTTCTGAAAACTTTTTGTTAATAAGTTAAAAGAAACGTCGACTAATTTTCAGGTTTTTGTGCGATAGGAAACTGAATTTTAGCGGTAAAAACATCGCCGTCGATGTCGATTTCAAACTTTCCGTTGCAAGCCTCGGTGAAACTTTTGGCTATAGACAGTCCTAAACCGCTTCCCTCGGTAGTTCTGGATTCGTCGCCACGTGTGAAACGTTCAGTGAGTTCGTCGGGGGTGTACTTGATTTCATACGAGGAAATATTCTTGACGGTAATCACGACGTCGCCGGAATATACAGCGAGTATAATATAAATTCGGGTATTGTCGAGCGAGTACTTCAGGGCATTGTCGATTACATTCTGTATAACACGGTAAAGCCGGTTGCCGTCGGCGAAAATCGGCGTAGAATCGGCACAAATCGACTTTCTTATATCACGTCCGGACGCCTCAATGTCGTCGGTCATATCGGCGAGTACCTGTTCCAATAGTATTGTGGCGTCAATCATTTCAAAATTAATGTCAGTCCGGCTGGTTGCCTTGGCGATGTCGAAGACATCGGCGACGATTTCACTAAGGCGGGCGGATTTTTTTTCGAGAATTTGTACATAATCACGAGCCACATCAGACAAATCATTTTCCATAGACAGTAAATTGATATAACTAATTATCGACGTCAGTGGCGTTTTCAGGTCATGGGAGACGTTTGTAACGAGGTCAATTTTCATTTTTTCGGACTGAATTTTTTTATCAACGGCGGATTGCATACCGTCAGAAATGTTGTTGAGTTTCTGCGAAAGGCTGAAAATAGGGGAATTTTGATTGATTTCGGTCGGGGAGTAGTCGCCGTTGTAGATGTCATTTATCTGCCGTGAAAGTTGAACGAGTGCAACAATATCTTTGAAAGAAAGATATATATAGACGACGCATAACGGAAATATTAAAACTTTGTCAACATTTAATATAAATGTGGCGAGTATTCCGACAGCGAGCAAGCCTAAGCGGATAAAAAATCTTTTTGCGACGGCTTCGGTGTCAGCCATTTCCTTGGCGAGCCGGAGTTCAGCGAACAATTTTATTACTGACTGTATTTTTTTGAATAATTTTCTGCATGATTTGGTTAAAAGATTTATAATATGTCGGATAAAAGTGGTCTGATAGAAGCATTTCAATTTAAATCTTTTTACAATAGTGTTGACCGACAACGAAAGAATCGCATAGCAGACTGTCAGTACGGAAGTCCAGAGAAGTACAGGAATTGCCGGATTATAGGCAAAAATACCGGAAATCATATTGCGGACTTCGTCGATTTCCTGAATAAAAATTGTGCCGGTCATGGTTGTCACCAGCCCGATAGCAAGGACTAACTCAACCCATATTTTGTCAGGTGCGGAAAGAATCTGAAGTTCGTCGTCGGTGATGGACTTCATTTTTATTCTCTCGTGACCGCTTGTCACGACGAAAAACAGCATAAGGAGCAGTGAAAATATTACAAATGGTATAAATTTGAGGATATAATTAACAAAATTAACTTCTTCCTGATGCCCGATTAAATTGACGGATTCCACGTTGTCAATGATGCTGTCAATCGGTTTTACGCCTATTTTAAGCCTTGAAACGTCGCCTTTCCAGATAGGCGACTTCTTGATTTTAGACCACGTTTCACTATTGGTATCATAATATATATAGTAGTCCTGATAATTGAAGTTGTCAGATATTGCGGACGGAATAGGCGGAAGTTCTTCCTCATCGTCGTAATCGCCGTAATATCCGTAATTTTCGACGTACGCACCGTTCTTAAGTTCCCTGAAATCGAAGCAAGCTGGCGTACCGTCAGGTTTGCTATAAATTTTAACATTCAGCGAATCAAGTGAAAAATCGAGGTCTGAAGTGTCGTAACTGTAAACCGCCGAGGCTTGTTTTCCGGCTATTTCATGCGGAAAATCGTAGTAACTCATACCGTAATCGGATTCATACCAGTTGAATGAATGATAGTATTCATAATAATTATATAATTTTCCGATATTGTACGTACCATTATTAAAGGTGTCGCAATATTGAGTATAATAGTTTATATCGTCGAATATACTTGTGTCAGAAGATATTGAATTGTCATTCCAACTGACGTAGTAGCGGAAATTTTCCGTCGGAGTTATGGAAATATTGTCGTTTTCGTCCATAAGACCGAGTTCACGGAGTGCCTTTTTTGTTGATTTTTCCAGTTGCTTTGAGCCTGTAAACTTGCCGTTGCCGTCGAGATTCCGCAGGTACATAGTTCCGATGACCCATAATTCCGAAAAAAGTTCCTGTTTTTCCTCAAAAAGTTCGTCAGTATCCGTCCGATTTGAATATATATTATCCATATACTCTGATATGGCAATATATTTTCTTATACAGCCACCTACACAGACCGCAAAAATCGCACAGGCACTGACGAAAGCAACAAATCTTGTCGATTTATGACATAAAATTTCTCTGATTTGCACAAAAATTACCTCCTGTCCTTTTCGATTTTGTAGCCGATTCCCCAGACGACTTTCAGATAACGAGGGTCACTGGGATTGATTTCAATTTTTTCACGGATGTGCCGGATGTGAACCATGACCGTATTTTCCACGGAAAACGAATCCTCATTCCAGATTCGGTTGTAAATTTCCTCCGCCGAGAACACTCGCCCCGCATTTTTCATGAGAAGTTCGGTGATTTTGTACTCCGTAGCGGTCAGGCGAACCGGTTCACCGTCGACGAAAAGCTGTCGGGCGGACGTGTCGAGGGTCAGACCGCCGATTTTTACGCTTGTATCGGGTACGCTGTCGGCGGAACCGAGACTAAGATATCGCCGAAGATTCGAGCGGACTCGGGCGACCAGTTCGAGCGGATTATAGGGCTTTGTTATGTAGTCGTCTGCGCCCATCGAGAGTCCTAAAATTTTGTCGCTGTCCTCAGACTTCGCCGAAAGGACGATAATAGGGATATTTCGGGTCATTCTGATTTTCATCATAGCGGAAAGACCGTCGAGCTTCGGCATCATGACATCAATCAGAATCAGCTGAATGTTGTTCGACATAAGGCTATCTATAGCCTCAAAACCGTTGTACGCCTTAAAAATGCGGTAGCCCTCTTTCTCGAGGAGCTTGGCAATCGCATTCACAATATAGTGGTCATCGTCGACCACGAGAATAGACGCATTTTCAAAATTTTGCATTAGTTTACCTCCTTTGAGAATATTATAACCGGAAATTCTTATTTTGTCCCACTGAAAATCTTATGAATTTCTTAATTTTCGGACACAAAAAAAGAGTTCACCGGCGAGGTGAACCCTTTTTTATACTATTTGTATTATTTCATAGCTTCTTCTACGGCAACCGCACAAGCGACAGTTGCACCGACCATCGGGTTATTACCCATACCGATAAGACCCATCATTTCAACGTGGGCAGGTACGGAGGAAGAACCGGCAAATTGAGCATCCGAGTGCATACGACCCATAGTGTCGGTCATACCGTAAGAAGCCGGACCGGCAGCCATATTATCGGGGTGAAGCGTACGACCAGTACCACCGCCGGAAGCGACAGAGAAGTATTTTTTACCGGCGTCAGTACGTTCTTTCTTGTAAGTACCGGCTACAGGGTGCTGGAAACGAGTAGGATTAGTGGAGTTACCAGTGATAGAAACGTCAACATTTTCCTTCCACATGATAGCCACGCCCTCTGTTACGTCGTTTGCGCCGTAGCAGTTTACTTTAGCACGGAGACCGTCGGAATAAGCCTTGCGGAAGACTTCCTTTACTTCGCCGGTGTGATAATCCATTTCGGTTTCAACGTATGTAAAGCCGTTAATTCTTGCGATAATCTGGGCAGCGTCCTTGCCGAGACCGTTAAGAATAACACGGAGAGGCTTTTGACGTACCTTGTTAGCTTTTTCGGCGATACCGATAGCACCTTCAGCGGCGGCGAAAGATTCGTGACCAGCGAGGAAAGCGAAACATTCGGTGTCTTCTTCGAGGAGCATTTTTCCGAGGTTACCGTGACCGAGACCAACTTTTCTCTGGTCAGCGACGGAGCCAGGAATACAGAAAGCCTGTAAGCCCTCACCGATAGCAGCAGCGGCGTCAGCGGCACGAGTACAACCCTTTTTGATAGCGATTGCACAACCGACAGTATAAGCCCATTTAGCATTTTCAAAGCAGATAGGCTGAATGCCCTCAACGAGTTTGTAGATGTCGAGACCTTTTTCCTTACAAATATCGGCACATTCTTCGATTGAAGAAACCCCGTACTGTGCGAGAACAGCTAAAATCTGCTTTTCTCTTCTCTCATATGATTCAAATAAAGCCATTTTAAAGGTCCTCCTTATTCTTTACGTGGGTCAACAATCTTGACCGCATCGGCAACACGACCGTACTGTCCCTTAGCCTTTTCAAAAGCGGTATTAGCGTCATCGCCGGACTTGATAAAGTCCATCATTTTGCCGAAATTAACAAACTGGTAGCCTATAATTTCGTCGTCTTCATTGAGAGCGATTCCGGTCACATAACCGTCAGTCATTTCGAGGTAGCGAGGACCTTTAGCAAGAGTACCATACATTGTGCCTATCTGCGAGCGGAGACCTTTTCCGAGGTCTTCGAGACCTGCACCGATAACGAGACCGCCTTCAGAGAACGCACTTTGAGAACGTCCGTATACTATTTGTAGAAAAAGTTCACGCATAGCGGTATTAATAGCGTCGCAGACGAGGTCAGTATTGAGAGCCTCGAGGACGGTTCTTCCGGGGAGAATTTCGGCAGCCATAGCAGCAGAATGGGTCATACCGGAACAACCGATAGTTTCAACGAGACATTCCTGAATAACGCCCTCTTTGACATTGAGGGTCAGTTTGCAGGTACCCTGTTGAGGTGCGCACCAACCAATACCGTGCGTAAAGCCGGAAATATCCTTGATTTCCTTAGCCTTGACCCACTTAGCTTCTTCCGGAATCGGAGCAGCACCATGAGCCACGCCCTGTTTCACAGGACACATCTCTTCTACTTCGTGAGAATAAATCATTTTTTTAAGCTCCTTTGCTCAGGATTTTACAAAATATTGTATAAAAACATTATAACACAGAAATTTCATTAAGTCAAGCGATTACACGCCGAAAAAATGAACAAATTGTAAACTTTATGTAACAGATTGCATAAAAATCCGCCTGCTGAAATCCATGCAACGCCGACTGACCGGAACCGCCCATATTCCGCCCAGCCTATTTTTTTATAATTATATCACATAAAAATTGATTTGTCAAGAGTTTTCGGAAAATTTTTTCAGAAAATTTTATACTATTATAATATATAAAAACCGCCCCCGAAGACTTTCGAGGGCGGAAAAAATCAAATTTTATAACAATGGGAAGAAAAAGTTAAATTTTATAATATTTCGTTTTTGATTTTTTCAGCGACGATATTGATAAATTCCGTAACCGTCGGAGTTTTCGTGTAGTAGCCGAAAAACTGCTTAAAATAGCCGTTTTCGTGGCGTTCGTGCATACCCTGAAGCACCGTTCTGATGTTGCGTTCGATGCAATCTTCACGAATGCCGAATTTTTGGGAGATAACGGGGTAGAACTCGTTATGGAAACGCCCTCTCGGGTCAGGGCATTCAATCGCCATTGCGATGAGTTCGGTAAGAAGGCGATAGCCCTTCATATGCACCGGTGTGCCGATGTCCATAAGGAACTTGGAAATAATTTTCCGGAGGTCAGTTGTAATGCCGACGCCCTGTCTGACAAGGCTCACAATGCTCTTGGTTGGAAGAGCAACCGGCATATAGAAAACGCCGTTTTCCTCGGAAATCTGGGAAATATCTTCGTTAGTGAGAACGAAAGTTTTCACCTTTTCGATGGGTGCGACCGGAGTTTTTGTGGAAGAATCCTTGTTGGATTTGTCAAGGATTACAGCACGGAGCTCAGGGGTGATTTTTCCCGAAAAATCGGGGCGGATGAGTGACAGAATGCCGAAATTTGCCAGTTCGTTGGCAATCTCTATGCACTTCATAGAGTTGTTGGTGATAATAATTTTAATCATTATTTTTTCTCCTTTTAATAAATTTGCGGACAAGAAAAAGAGAAAACAAGTAGTGAAAAAATATACAGTTTGTATAAAATGCGGTAGTGAGTTGACACTTTCACGAAAGATACGCAACGGACTTTTTGTATAAAATGACGAAAATTTAGCAGATGACACATTGGGAAATAAACAATTTATTGTATAGTAATGCTATAATATGTAGTAAAAAGTATTAAATATAGTAAAAAGATAATTCCTGATAATATTTTTAAAAGAAAATTTCGTTTAAAAATATATAATGTAGTCAACATTCATATAGATTCGACGTTATTTCTCTTGCCCGCATACACACTATACTATATTTTGCCGAAAAAGTCAATATACACATACCACCAAACTTTTAGATAATATTGCTAAATTTTGTGTGTAGGCTACACAAGCAATTAGAAGTTTTGAATAATCAACTCCTTATAAAAGCCCTCGGAAAGATTGTTCTGCCGTCTGACCTGAACAATTTTGAAATCCCGATAAAGTTCACGGATTTTTTCGTTATCATTGTACGAGAGAATAAACCGCCCTTGAATTTGGCTTAAAATAGCCTTTAAACGTTCATGGTCTTCCGGCTCGAAGCGATTATCATAGTATCTTTCGGAGTTATTGTAAGGTGGGTCACAGTAAAATAACGCCTCATTACAGTCATATTTTTTAATCAGTTCATAGAAATCAAGATTTTCTATAACGACGTTTTCAAGACGCTTTTCGACTATTTCCAGACAATCCGCCGAAAGATTCCGAGGTTGACCGCCAAAAGTTCGCATATTCGCCCCGAAACTCAGGCGAGCCACGACAAAAAACATACCGGCACGCTGAATATCGGTCAGCCCTGGAAGTTCCATTTTTGCCTTTAATTCGCCGAAAAACTGCCTTGAATTGAAATAGCCGGAAATTTCCCGTTGAAGCTCCGCACGGTGAAATTTCGCACATCTGAAGAGGTTGACGAGACCGCCATTGAGGTCATTATAAATTTCCGTTTTGGCGTGACGTTCACGGTGGAAGAGTACCGACGCACCACCGCCAAAAACCTCGATATATCGCTGAAAATCGTCCGGAAATCTCGAAATAATTTTTTTAGCGAGAAGATTTTTCCCACCAATCCAAGGGATAAAACTTTTAATAAAAACCGCTCCTTTATTATACAGAATGTATAAATTAATTTCCGTGTTCGATGCCCATATTTCCGAAACCGCCGGTACTGCTGAAACCGATTTCAAGAGTTTGTCCCGATATACCGTCTTTTACGGTATGCGTAATATGTGCGTCAAAAGATATATTCAACTCCTCGTCGAATATGCGACCCCTGTCGCCTACATTGTAACGTGGATTGTTGGAAAACTCCGAAAAATCGGGATTATTTCGCAAATCTTCAAGGCTGACCTCGTAGGAAATCTGCGGTTGCATATGCAGACCAAAATATTTTTTCGCCTCATGCCCGAGAAGATTGAAGTCAGTTTCCGTGTAATTTTCGCCGAAATCGACGGTCTGCGAGCGTACTATATGATGCGGAATACCGTCGTGGACGTCCCAGAAAACGCTTAAAGCCGACCCGAACTTGTCAAAAACCGTAAAATGCGTGCAGAGGGCGGAAGTTTCGGTTTTTTTGGTAATTTTTTTAAGATTAAGCCCGATTCTTATGTCAAAAGAATTTTCCAAATGATTTTCCATGTGTTCGTTAATCGAAAAATAGAAGTTATTTCGGTACAAATCGCCCCCGAAGTTAGCCGTGAAACCGTCCGAACCGAGAATCATTTCAAGAGGGGTAGTGCCATTTTTAAGAGGTCTCCACTTGTTAGCGGTTACTAACTCCATATCCACGCCGATGACCTCGGAAGTGAGGTCAGAATTGGTTTCAAACCTGTAAATCGTATCATTAATTCGAGGTTTAAAAGTCGAGTTTGCAAGGATATTTCGTAAAATTTGCGTTCCGTCCGAACCGGCAATTTCGGCATTCGGATAAATCCAGCAGTCATTTAATTGATAGAATATATGTTCGGCGAAAACGGTCACAGTCGAGTGCGTATATGTCACCGTACGAATGACAAAAAGTTGACCAAAAACTTTCAAGATGTTAAATTCCACCAAATATCGCCATTTTCCAGTGTCGTCCCTCGGGTGTTCGAGCGTCACAGACCAGTCAGCGTTAAAATTTTCGGTGACGGTGCAGGAGATGGGCGTGAGGATTGCCAGACCGTTATTATCAAAATTTTGCTGTTCGGTGTGCATGGCGTGAACCGTTATGTAATCCGGCTGTCTGATGTGACGTATAAAAGGCTTAGAATAGGGAAAAATAAGATGTCGTGGCATATCGGGACTTAAATTATCCATTCGCCAGAGTGCGTCAGGATAGGGATAATGCATAGATTTTTCCGGAACAAGAGGACATTTTTTGTTAAAAATCCTGTAATTTTCGTCCATTTCCCACGACAGAACTTCTGTCCGGAAGTCAAAATTTTTCAGAAAATAGTAATAATTTGACGTCTCCAAATTGCCATCAAGATAGAGTGTCGGGCTACCGATGTAGACCGTGAAACGAACGTACACCGCCCACGTGTAAGCCGAGATGTCAACGCCGTTTATTGCCGAAAAATAGGCAATAATCGTACGTTGGGCGTCGAAAAGATAGACATAACAGCCCGGTGAGCCATTATACTCCGAGTATAAATATTCTTTCGTGGATTTATCGTAAGTTTTTCTGACAAATTCCGGAACGCCCTGTATTTTCTGCGTTCCTGCCGGTATTTCGATAAAATCCGAGCGCAACCTTGTTTTATCGTCAAATTCTCCGGACGAGCCGAGACCGCCTTGTACAAAATTTAAAATTTTAATCAACTCCAATCGGGAATCTTAAGGAATTTAAATAAGCCGGATTTTTGAGTTGTTCGGCGGTGCATGGCTGGTGATTTCCGTCGCCGGAAGCGGTCATTTTGTCCGAATTATAGACCATTACGCCCTTTCCGACGTATTCGGCAGGCTGATTGGAAAAGAGGTCAAAAAGGTTGTAACCGGACGTGGAATTTCCGCAGATTATCGGCGTTTCGGCGTGAATTTTGCCTGAAAACCGGCTGTTTATGATGTACTCGCTAGTCAGGGTGACGGTCGGGGCGGAGATGTCAAAAATCACATCGGCGTGCCGTATGGTATGGTTTGTAATCGTGAAATTCCCCGAATTTACGGCAATATTGGCGGAACTCTCATGAAAATGGGCGTTAGTAATCCGACATCTGCCCTGACACTCGATTTTTCCCGAAATTACGCAGTTTTTGAGGGTTGAGAAGTTGGAATAATTCGCCTCAAAGTTAAGGAGAACGGATTCAGAAATCGGAGCTGGCACAAGCCAGTAAAAATTTTCGAGAATGAAGCCGTCGAGAGTTTTTCCGGCTGACCCGAAAAACAGCGGACTACTGTGCATTGTGAACAAATTTACGAATTTCCAACCATTGAATTTTGTATATCTTGAAAATTTAATCATAGACGTAAAACCGTGAGGTTCGATTTCGTTAAAATCAATAACTTTATTTTTCGCATTCTCATCCCACTCGATGTACGCCGAAGAACTGTAAATTTGCCTGTAATCCGCCCAGTTGTCGACGATATAGGGGTCATTTTCGACACCGCTTCCGGTCATCAGTAGCACCTCTCATTCTTCGATATTTCGACGTTTTTGACGTCTCCGCCCCACGAAATCGCATTTTCACCGACGGTGAGCAGGGGATATTTTCCGGAAGTCTGATTGTAGAAAAGCTGATTTCCGGAATAGGTTATAAATTTTGACGAATCAATAATTATTTCCTGATTTTCGGCGAGACCCTTTACTTCAAAGATTTGATTATTTACATTAACAAAAATGTCACCGGTCCCGACGATGCGAAAAATCGGCTTGCTGTAGCGAGTGCCACGATTGACGACGATTGAATTATTTCGTAGGGAAATTGCCGGATTTTCGGCAAAATATCGGAACGGGGCGAGTTTGAGATTAAGTTTGTAGCGGATTTTTTCGCCTCTGAACAAGTTTTCGGGACTATCAAGGGATAACTGCCGGATTTTGTAGTAATATCGTGGCAAACGGCTGATTTCAAGGGTGCGTGCGTCGGATAGGAATGAATAAATATCGGTATTATCAAAATCATTTCTGAAAGTATAAAAAGTAAGGGAATATATTATGTCATCAAATATATTGTCAGGAAAAGTAATATCCTCGTCCGCCCCGACCTGATAGGTAGTGAAACGTTGCTGTGCCATGGGCGGAACGGAGGGCGTGTCAACGTAAATTTCGACGGTATAACTTGAAATTCCGTTAATTTTAAACCAGTCTTTCGACCTCAAAACTGCACCCCTCCCGTGCCTCTGTTGATGCGTGTCTGCCGAGCCTGAAGCCGTTCAGCGACCGCATTTATGAATTTTTCGGTGTCGTAATTTGAAGAAAGTCGGAAACCGTTTTCGAGTGTCAGATTGATATTTTCGACATTAGTCGTGTGTTGATTTTCGGCATAATATCGGGGAAAATTCGACTTCACAACATAGTCAGATGTATCATAATCCGGTGCAAATCGTGGAAGTAAAATCGACTGAATGTTGTTTAATTGACTTGTGTCTATTTTTATTTCGGCGTCGATTTCAGCCGAAATTTTCGCAACAGATTCTTGAAAAACGTCGCATAATTGACTTGTATCGGGCTTTTGTAGGTCAAAATTGACCGGCATTTCAGCGACATATTCGGGTAAATAGTCGTATAATTGACTGGTGTCGGGT
>JAIDQQ010000020.1:0-146242 GCA_029062165.1 Ruminococcus sp. | reverse complement strand
TTTCGGAAGTCCAGATTGACTGACATTTCAGCGACATATTCGGGTAAATAGTCGTATAATTGACTGGCGTCGGGTTTTCGGAAGTCCAGATTGACTGACATTTCAGCGACATATTCGGGTAAATAGTCGTATAATTGACTGGCGTCGGGTTTATGGATGTCCAAATTGACCGGCATTTCAACGACACATTCGGGTAAATAGTCGTATAATCGACAGTCATCAATTAATTTGGTTGTCACCGATATTTCCGGCTTAATATCGGTAAATTCTGTGTTTGGTTGCGGAATATCGACGGGTACACCGAGAGTTTTTTTAATTGACGTAGCAATACTTTTTGTTTCGCTGATAATTGATTTTTTATTATCTTTAATACCTTTAGTAAAAAGATTTATCATATCGGGTGCGAAAGTATGAAAATTTGACAGCGGACCTTTATCAGGCTCAGAAAAGCCGATATATTGGGCAATTCCGGACGCAATATTTTTAATTTCTTCAATTAAATGTTTTGCCTTATCCTTCACGCCGTCGATAAAACTTTTAATCATATCCACGCCGGAATCATACAAATCGCCGATATTTGCCTTAATTTCGCCCATAATTCCGCCTGCGATTCCCGCCAGTTCGCCGAAAAGACTTTTAATTCCACGAATCAGGGAGAGCAGGATTTCCTTTCCGCCGTCGCCGATAATTCGCAGATTTTCGGGATTTATGAGGAATCCGCCCAGCGTTGCGATGATTTCTATTCCCGAATTGACGATTTTTGGCAGATTTTCGGCGATTATTGTCACTATGTTGTCGACGATTTTCGGCACGGCTTTCAGCAGTTCGGGCAGGGCGTCGACGAGGGCTTGAGCCAATGTCACTATGATGGACAGTCCGGAGTTGACAAGGCGTCCGAGTGTTGACGGATTTGTTAATATGTCTGCAATTTTAATTATTATCTGTGTTACCGTCGGTATGAGTGACGGTAAATTTTCGGCTATAAACAGGCTTAAAGTTTCTATAATTTCTACAGCGGATTCAATAAGCAGTGGCAGACTGTCGATAATTCCGTTGGCAATATGCATAATAATATCAAGTGAAACCGATAGAATTTGTGGCAGATTGTCAGTAATGGACGTGCTTATAAAAGCTATAATCTGGTTAGCAGAATCAAACAATTCCGGAAGAGATTCAACGAGGGTATTTCCTATTTTTTCGATGATTTTTGCCGTAGAATCGGCAATTTCCGGCAATGATTCAATGAGAACTCCGCCTAAAATTCCGACGGTTTCGGCGATGACCGTCACGAGAGACGGCAGAATTTTTGCAACCGAATCGACGACAACGGCAAGAATTTCCGCTATATTTCGGGAAATTTCCTCACCGCCGGAGCGTAAACCGGCAATAATCGAAAGTACCATGTCAATTCCAGCGGAAATCAGTTGAGGTGCGGAATTTTTCAGAAAATCGGCGATTTTTCCCAGTATTCCGGCAAATTCGCCTACTGCCGTACCGGCATTCTGGGAGATTCCGGCGACAAATTCTGTGATGAGTTTCACGGCGGATTCAGCGATTACAGGCATATTTTTTAACAAAATCTGTTGAAAAGCTTGTGTTAAAGAGGTAACAATTTTTACTATTTCCGGTATATATTCGATAATTTTTTTAATTATATCGTCGATTGTAGGCTGAATCAGCTTTACAAGACGTATCATAGCGGTGTCAAAATTTGCCGATTTTAAGGCAAGTGTGACCCTTTCAAGCCCTTTCGTTCCGGTCTGGACGGCGTCACGGAGAGCAGGTGTTACCTTGTCGGAAATCGAAATTTTCACGCCCTCAAGAGCGGATTGAAAAAGCGTCACGTCGCCAGCGAGATTGTCAAGCTGGGTGTCCGCCATTGCCTTGGCGGAGCCGTCAGAATCGGCTATTTTTCGGGATAAATCGTCAAAACGGTCGCCGACGTTTGAAAGCAGAGCCTCGGCGGATTTAAGGTCACGGGCGTTAAAAATCGTGGTCAGAACTTGGTCACGCTCCGCCTGCGTGGCGAGACCGTCCATACCGGCACGGAGTTCGAGGAAAACGTCGTTGAGAGACCGCATATTTCCGGCTTGGTCATAGAGCGAAATTCCCATAGAATCGAGCATTTTCGAGGCTTCGGTGGTCGGTGAAATCAGCGAATTGAGCATATTTCGCAGAGCCGTTCCGCCCTCCGCCCCCTTGATGCCGTTATCCGCCAAAATTCCCAGTATTACGCCTAATTCGGTCGTTCCGCCCTGTAATTTTTTGGCAGTTCCGCCGACGGTCAGAATCGCTTCGCCGAGCTGTGCCACCGAGGTGTTCGAGTTCGCCGAGGCAGCCGCCATTTTATCGACTAATTCGGCGGTTTCGTCGAGTGTGAGACCCAGTGCGGACTGCGAATCCGTGACCATGTCCGAGGCGTCGGCGAGCGAAATTCCGCCTGCTGAAGCCAAATTCAGCACGTTCGGGAGCATTTTCATTGAAGTTTCCGCATCGTATCCGGCGAGTGCCATGTAGTTGAGGGCGTCGGCGGATTCCGTGGCGGAAAATGCCGTGGAATTGCCCATTTCAAGCGCAAAATCACGCAGACCGGCTACTTCTTCAACGGATTTTCCCATCGTGGCGGCGACCTGTGCCATACTTTTATCGAAATCCGCACCGGCGGAAACCGATTCTTTCAGAAAATCGACGCCTATCGAGGAAATATTTTGTACAATCTTAACAGTATTGTTGAAAATTTCTGTAACTTTCGCCGGAATTTCAGCGAGGAATCCACCGACCGTTCCGGCGATATTTTTAAAAGATTCGCCGATTTTAGACGGGAATTGTTTAAGCGACGCTCCTATGTGTTCGGTCATGTTTGCGACATTTGCCTTTGTATCGTCGACAAAGTTTTTTATCGGTTCACCGTCAGGAGCGGACACTTCCGGAGCAGGTGTGCGCACCTTTAAATTATCAAATATCGAAGCAAAACCCTTTTTCGCCTTGCCTAAATTCTCCTCAAATTCCCTTAAATTCAGCGAAATTTCCGCCTGAAGTCTGAATACTTCCACGGATATTTCCGCACCTCCCTGACTTTTTAGACACGTATCTATTTTATTTTGCGATAAGTCCGGCATTTGCCGTAATATCGGAAATAATCTGATTTACGGATTTATTTTCCGGTGGTTTGTACGACAAAATTTCATTAAAAGTTTTAGCTATAGTATGTCCACCGGCGAAACGTGCAGTATTTTCAGCGATAACTTTCAGACAATTACAGACATAATTCTGATAGATAAATTGTTGATTTTTATGTTTTATAAAATAAAATATGTGCTGAAACAAGTAATCTGTACCGAAAGTTTCCAGTTTAGACAAGTCAATATTTATCAGAGCATTTTTGAAATCTTCTGTAAATTGAGAAGCGTAGTAAAAAAACTTATAACTCTTTTACTGTTAAAAATATTGACAAGTTCAATTATACCGTCATCATCGCCGTTTTCTGCGTCAAGTCGGGAAAAATCGTCGCCCGACATGAAGCATAATTCGCCACACAGCGACATAGTTTCTTCAAGATTATCGCCACAGATATAACTTATAATTTCAAATATATTATCAGAAATGTTATCAGTACGGCATTTTTCCCTGATACGATTTATACCGTCAGTATAATTTCTGATTCTTTCGGCTATTTTCAGGGACTGGATGGCAAATTCTTTCGGGGTGCAGTTGGCGAGAGTTTTCATTTTAATACCTCCGTTTTCGGAAAAATTCAGTATTCTGACGAATTTTGAACAAATTCAGCGTCAGTTTTTGGTGATTTTATAAAAATTTCAAAAGGTGGTTCGTCGATGTTTTCGAGGTCATAATGCCCAGTAAACTCATAGGAGAACGTGCCTTTTCCGTCTTTCGACGACTGCCACTGAAAACCGCCGGTAGACAGTGCATTTTTGACATGAATCGCCACAAAACCGCCATTTTTAGCGGAATAATCGCCCACAAGCCAGACATCGTGAAAATCGTCGTCGACGAGGGCGGTGCGGGGGCTGATGTGGGAATTATCGGCGGACAAATCGGCGGCGGAACACAGCTTTTGTGCCGTTATACCGTCAATCGTGACGAAAGAACCACTTAGCGTAACGGTGTAACTCGTAATGCGCTTCATCTGTCTGGTATTGCTCGGCACATTGTCGATATCCTCGCCAAAATCGCTAAATTCAGGGGTTGCGGAGAAGCTGTTTCCGCCGGTAGTTGCGCCAATTATAGCGGTTTTTTGGTACTCGCCGGTATCCGGCTCGAACTCGGTGAGGAGGATACCGGCGTTAATCTGGATTGACTCGAAAGTATCGGGTCTGATTTGAGTAAATTTAGACATATTTTACCTCATTTCCGGTTAATTTTTTGTGAAAAATTCCGCCGAAAAGTTCAGAATTTTTCTTTTAACTAAATAGTCGCCCATGCTGACCGCAAACGGTGTGGCACGTCTGAGCCAGATTTTGCCGTCGGAGCAGGGAATCAGAACGCCCCCGACGCCTATTTTTCGGGAAATTTCGTCGGTTTTGGCGTTGATTTCCGCCCACGATTGCGAACGGTACCACAGCGAACAGCAGAAATTGACGGTATATCCGAACGAATCGGTTTTAAGTTCGTAGGTCAGATAGGGGAGCGGTGAATTTTCCGGCACGCTGTTTTCCTCGAACGCCGGAAGACCGAACGCCGAAAAATAACGGTATATAGCTTCAAAGCGGTTCATTTAAAATCCTTTCTTCAGCGGTGACCTGACGCATATCAAGCCCCGAAAAATCCGGCGTACTCACGGCATCAGACGTAATCCGGAAAAATTTTCCGTCCTTTTTGCGCCTGATTAAATCATTAAATTTAAGTTCGATGTTGCGTCGGGTAGTGATAGTATAAGAGGCAGTTTTTTCCGATTTTTCGGCATTTTCGGTAAGTCCGGAGTGGTCACGGCGGAGTACCGCCTTGAAAATTTTCCGGTCAGATTCCGTCAGAACGTGACCGCCCTGACCGTCGGAAATAACTGACGTGACAATATAATAGAAGTCCTCGTAACTGTTATCGACTAAATTTATAAAATCACCTCTTAAATATATTGCGAAACTATATTATAGTTCGTTAATTTTTCTGTAAGCGTTCATAGCTTGCTTAATTTTATATTGCCAGTCGTGCATATATGACGGTGCTGAAGTCGGCAAATTGTAGGAATATCCGCCCCACGATTCCGCCGAATAACCCCGAAAATTTCCCGATAATTCGGCGATTTTAGCGTTAAAGCGTTCTACTTCCTCGCACAGACTGATAAAATCGGGTGGCACGTCCATGACCCATATCGAGCCTTTAAAAGTTTCGTTTTTCAGACGTTTTAAATCTTCGGAAATATTGCAGTACACACCATTGTTAAAACAAGAGCCGGTAATACGAAAATACTGACCTTTATTAATAAAATTGTTATTCAATATATTGTTAGGAATAGTATAAATATTATAGAAAATATGGTTTTTATCGGTGAAAAAATTGTGCAAAATAGTACACATTCGGGTGATGTCGGTCATATGATTAACACCTTTAACATAAATTTCAGGCTTTATTTCCGCTGAAATCGATTACTGCAATGCCGTCAATATATTCAGCTGTAATAGATATGCCGGTAACAGTAATCAAATCGGAAACCATATTGTGATGATTTCCATTGACGTGGACAGCGATTAAATTCAGGTCACCGTCGGTACGGAAATTGAATCCAGCCTTAGTAAAATCATTATCTGTGGCATCAATATATGACATGACAATATTTTCCGCCGGAGTAGCAATAATTTTACTGAAAGGCACTCTCGAACTTAGAAAAAGTCTCGAAAAACCGAGGAAATTTGAGATATAGGTCATACCGAAATCACTTTGAACGGTAATATTTGAAGCACCAAGATATCTGTAAGCGTCCAATGTATTACAAAATCCGATAATGCCGGAATAACCCTTGTCCATGTCCTCCCACTTGGTCTGAACCTGCCCGAGAGCCTCGGCGAGAGCCATCTGGAAATCAGTTTCAATAATTGATTTTGTAAGAGTACCGGTAAGCAAGAAACTTGTAAACCTATTCATTAAACGGGCTTCGAGCCGGTAAATCATATCATCGTCAGCGGACTGAATCGCCGAATTATAGCCATGTTTGGCGATTGCTTCGAGTGAAACTCCGACAGCTTGCTTGTCAAATTCGAGTATACCTATAGGAGTAGTAGAGTATTCAATTTTGTTGTACGGAATCGCTTCGCCCTCGCCGACGGCGGTGGCATTCAGGGTGACAACCGCCGATTTTGCCGTGAGCTGAGTTCCGGCGGGGAGCTTTTCGAGGCGGATTGTCCCGAGCAATTCACGCAAAATGCCTATATCTCGAGTAAATCTGGACACGAAATCCACTTCCCTGACGGCTGTTAAATTATTTGATTTAATTAAATTTTCCATAAAATTCACCTCTGTTAAATGCCGAAAATTCGGGGATTTTCGGCAATAAGAGCCTGTCTTTCGGCGGTATTTTTAATCGACATAATTTTTTCCTTGGTCCAGCCACCGCCGGAGTTCGCCGGAGGGGTAGCGGGTGTATGGGATAAACTTTCAATTTTCGGCGTAAAATAGCTGAAATCGGCGTCCGCCTGAATCGCCGAAATGACCTCTTCCATGTTGGTGGGCGTGCCGTCGTCGTCGGTCATCAGACGGCTTGCGAAGTCGCTTTTATTGGCAATCAGTCGTGCGGAAGAGGCAGAATATCCCGATTTTTCGAGATTTTCAGTCAGTAAGTTCCGACGGTGAACAAAATCTGCCTGCGATTTCATTTCCTCGATTTCACGTTCTCTTACGGCGAGTTTTTGGCTTAATTCAGCGGTTTTTTCGATATCGTTCTGTAATTCGTCAAGTATCGCTGTTATTTTGTCTTCTTCAATGTCTAAAGATACAAGATATTCTCGTGTTACCGACATATTTTAAACTCCTTTTTTTGTCTGTTTTTCGGCAAATCTGATTTTTAATCATTAAAATATTTTTTGATTACGTTAATATATTCAACTTTATTATCGTCAATGGCATTCCGCAGAAAATGAGTCGGTTTTATACCGTGAGTATAATGTCCTTTTCCGTTCTTGTCAATCCACACCCACGGCGTTTTTCTGCCATTTATAGCGAAAATTCCGGTCCCGAACTCCACATAGATAGGGTAAGGAGCACCATTTGAGGTAAGATTCGTACCTATATACACTACGTCATCAATAACTTTATACGTAAGACTTTGTCTTAACATACCACCGTGATATTTTTCGATTCCGGTCGATTCAGGCGTTCCGACGGGAGCATTTTCTCTCGCATGACCGACGGCACGCTGACCGATTTCTTCAAGGGCGGTGTCGAGTTTTCGCCTGATTTCAGCCAAAATTTGAGAAGTATTATCAATCATTTTCTCACCTCTATTTTAGTTAAATGAAAAAAATTTCTCAAAATCCTTGACAAATTCTGAAAAATATTATATACTTATAAAAAAGTATGTTTTCAGCCTTGTACGGTTGAGATTCCGCTATATATCGTCAAAAACCGGAACTGTGCAACATCTGCAATTGTAAACTTCCGCCGGATTTCCCTGTGGGTCGCCCGGATACTCCAGCCCATTTGAAAATTTTTCACCGATAGCGACAATTTGCCCATTTATCGCCCTGTGTGAATCTCTGGTGTGTTTGTCATTTGCCGAAAGCCAGCGGTGTTTTAAAGTCATACCCATTTTCTGACAGCGTCTGTAACCGTCCATACGTCCGGCATTTTGGGCGGTTGTGAACATTGTTGTAGCTGTTCGGGTTGCGGAAACACGGTCAGAATCGGCAATTTTCCCGACTCTTCGGGCGATTTCGTCGATTGATTCGCCGTTGACTATTCCCAAAGCAATAGTTGAATTTATTTTCTTTAAATTGTATCGCCGGTCATGAGTTTTAGTTTTCGGCAGTAAATCGGGATTTTCCCGAATAAGAAGCCTGACTGCGTCTTCATTGAAAAGCATAAAATTAATGTCCGTCCGAAAACGCTCGCTGATTTTACTAATTGTATAATTATGGTTGAGCAGGTAAATTTCAGGAAGATTTTTCTGCATTATATCGTTGGAAATCCGGTCAGTTTCGGTTAAAATTTCCGACAATTTATCAAGCCGGTTTCGCTGATGTGGTCCGATAAGAAGTTTTTCCGTCAACCAGTCCTGATACTCTTCTTGCGAGATTTTGCCGGTTTCAAGCCTTTTTTTGACGCTTATACTTTCGGAATCGGTATCGGGCATGATTTCTATTAAAGAATCATAGACTTCATTGTAAAGTCTTTTCAGTTCCCGAATAACTTTGTTTAAAATGTCTTGCGTCGCAAGATATGCACTATCACAAATCATTGTTTATATCCGGTGAATATTCGTCAATGAGACCGAGTGCCTCGTAAATAAGGCGAGTTGCCATTTTGTCGCCGATTTGTGGCGATATTGCGGCAATTTTCGTTACAAATTCGAGTTCATTTATGTTGTTCGGACGCTTGAAATGAAACGGTTCGTTTTCGTCAAAACCTTTAACTTTCAAGCAACCCCGAATAAATGCCGAAATATAGCGTTCTATCTCGTCGCATTTCAGATTAAGATTTTCGTAAGCCGCTTTTATGGAGACCGTCGTGACGTTCTGGGCGGAAATATTTTCCGTATCGACAGCACAGAAATCCGTGAAGATTTGTCGGCGCAAAACGCCTAATACCGCCACAAACGCCTCATGATTAGTAGTAATTTCCTCTTTTTTCAACTCGACGTCTTCAGGCGTATGGATAATCCGGCGATAAATTATGTCCGCCACTAAATTCAGGTCGTCCTGCGGTGACATTCCTTCGGCGTTGCGGAGCGTCCAGTAGACCGTGTTTGCGTCAATACAATTAACTAATCCCGACAAAACCACATCATAAGCGAAAAGTTTTGCACGATTTCCGACGATTGACGACTGATTATTTATAAAATTCATGGAAACAATGGGAAAAGTAGGGTAATTATTACTATATGTATAAAAAGCCCCCTCCGCCTGACTGCGATGCTGACATATCCGGTATGGCGTTTTTTGGCTATATATCTGCAAATTTCCGGCATTGTCCGTCTTGTATTCTGTGTATCCGTCTGGCTCGTAGAGGGTCGCCCGAAGCGGTTTTTCAGGCGAAAGTCTCCAGTAACGCACGCCAGCCCGAAGCGTTCCGTCGTCTTCATCACGGAGCGGAGCGAAAATCGGTTCATTGCCGTTGACCTTGCAGGCGCAACACATCGGCAAAATTCCGTTATCCGTGACTAACCCATACGCTTCACCGTCGTTAGCGGCGTAAATCAGGATTTGTTGCAATATATAGTCAAATTCAGCACCTCCGAGCGACTTTTTCAACGCTGTGTTGCTGAAACTCACGCCGTTCCCGAGCTGATACGACACAAGTTGATTTATTAACAAATGGTAAATATTTGAGGTCAGTTTGTGATTCGGCGAGACGGTGTCGGCGTGGGCGTTGCCGTTCCGGTCGTAGACGACTTTTTTAATCGCCTCTAAATCGGGGTCAATTCCACGGTAAAAAAGCCCAGAAACCGCACCATTTCGATAAATTTCGCTGTTTTCATGTTCGGATATTACATTTTGTATAAAACGGATTTTTCCCGAATTATCGCCGATTTTCTGCAAATCGTTATAGGTATACATTGTGCCTCCTGTTTAGTTAAAAGAAAAAAATTTCTTGAATCTCTTGACAAAATTGTAAAAACGGTGTATAATAATAAAAAATATGTTCCGAATCATGCAAATTTTGTAATAAAAGCGTATTTCGGGCGAGAATTAGCGAAATATCGGACTGCGTCCATGCAATGGTCATTGATTTTAAGCGGTGAATCTTTTTCCGGTTGACTGGAATCCCACGAATAACCAGCGAATTCCTCTATTGTATGAGTACATTTGTCGCTGAAAATGAGTTCTCCGTCGGCGAGCATTGAAGAAACTTTTGTTATGCCCTCTATGACGTCGTTTTTTGCCGGTTTTACGGTAAATCCGTTGTGTCTGCACTCCGTTATCAGAGCGGTTGCGGATGGGTCAATATAGACGATTGCGGGCTGAATGTCGCCTAACCATTTTCGGAGTTCCGTTGCAAGTTCCGATACGGTCTTCTGCCGACGGTTTTCACGCCCTGAATAGTACCATTCGTCGAGACATACCCACCGATTCAGCTTTTTTTCCCTACGCCATAGCAAAAAAACCGTTGCGTTTTGGATTCCGTAATCTGAAGAAACGTAATAATCGCCGGAAGTTTCGGGCGTTCCGTGAATAATGTTAATGTTTTTATCAAACATGTCATAAATGAGACCGTCCGCCACTGACCACTTCCCGAGTATGTAGCGTTCGTAAAAAATACCGGAATATAGCCTTTTGTAGCGGTTTTTAATATCATCGTCCAGTGCCGGATTGTCGTTCATTGAGAATTTCAGGCACAGGGCGTTTTTCCCATTGGACTGCGAAATCCACGATTTATAAAACCAGTGCGCCGGACTGTCGGGGTTGCAGTTGAACCATATGCGTGAGCCGGTCACGGAGCATCGGGCGATTGCCTGATTTACGAAGTTTTCCGGCATCAAGGTGACCTCGTCGAGCATCACGCCGGCGAGCGTGACGCCCTGAATCGTTTTATACGCAGAGTTATCTCGACCGCCGAAAAAATAATAGCGGTTTGTGCCGTTTTTTGCCGGTATTTCGATAAAATTACGCCCCTGACGAATCGTGACAATGCCATCAAGCCATTTTTTCATAGGCTCGATTATGTTGCGTCGCAGGCTTTCGATAGTTCTTCCGCACAGTGCGAAGTCCGCATTTGTGAAATTTTCCACGCTCCACAGCACAAAACCGATAGTCATCGCCATAGTTTTTCCGGAACGCACCGCCCCGTCGCAGATTATAGCGTCAAAATTTCGGGTACTCGGTCGACACCACCAGAACATGACTTCAAGTTGACGGTTTGAGAAATTTTCATAAATCATTTAATTTATCCCGAATGATTTCAAAAAAGTTTGTATTGCTGGATTTTTCCGAATTTTCGGGAAAAATGCCGTCAGACAGCTTGGAAATATCGTGTTCCGCCAACATTAAATCCTGGTTATTTTTCACAAAATCGTAGAGTTCCGAATGACGTTTTTTAAACTCCGTAGCTAATTGCCGTCGTCGTTCGGGGTCAGGAGTATTCAGAAAAGATTCAAAAAAAGATTTACAATTTGTATAATCGGCTTTCTGAAACTTTTCAAATCCGGAAATTCTGGTCATAAATTTATCTAGTTCAGACTTCATTTTTCCTCCATTTTTCGATGTTTCTTTGTTCTCGACGAGACAGGAACGGCACTCCGCCCGCATGGAATCCGAGGAAATATTTTACATTCCGTATACGGCAGATTTGACAGTAAATTTCATTGGTCATGTTGCATTTCAGGAAGAGGTAATTAGGAAAAACCACTTTTTTGAACGTTTTTCCCGATTTTCCGGTACAATTTTCCTGTGGCAGAAAGACATTGAACCCTCGTTTTTTCAACTCTCTGTATATTTTTACTTCACGTCCGGTAGTAACAAAAATCACGTACATTTTCATTGTCTTTTTTCCTCGATAAACTGCTTGATTTCGGCGTAAAGCTGGGGTTTTTCGTCGTATAACGCCCCGAAAATCATGTTATCAAATTCCTGAAAAATCTTCTCGGAATCGATTTCAATTTGTTTTTTGAAAGCCACCGCACGAATTAGAGCAACAGTGTTTTTGATGAGTTTTTCCAGACCTGCCACGTCGGATTTTTGGCTATTTATAGCGGTTAAAATCTGATTTTGAAGCAGAATCAGGATAGCGTCGGTGATGTCAGGATTGCGGAAATTTTCGCATTCCGCCATAATCATTTTAAAATTTTCGTGGGACATTTTCAGATTTTCGAGAGTTTCGTTCAGCCCCGAGGCGTAACGCTGAACGCTTGAAATTGAAATTTTGGTGCCGTTTTCCCCGATAAACTGGGCAATTTCGCTGTAAGTGAAATCGGATTTTATCATTTCGTCGACGGTTTCACGGATATGCGACGGCAGTCTATTTATAGTCGGATGATGTCGATTTTTCTTCATATATCCACGCATTCATCAGTTATGGCACCGGCAAGAAGTCGGATGCCCTTAGCGGTCAGCTTGCCCTCGACGGAATCAAAATCGGCGTCTGCGAGACTGGTTTGAGCCTTGGTTTCGGCGTTTCTGAGATGCAGATAACCGGCTTCAAACAGGTAATTCACGCTGTTTTCGATTTCATTTTGTTCCATGTTCAGAGCGAATTGTAAATTTTTTAACTTATTGTATTTAGTTTTCAGAATGTTCACGGTGCGTAGTACAGAGCCGTTATTTTCGGCGAAATTTCGGGCAAAAATGCGTTTATTGAGTAATTGTTTATCCGTTGCCAATCTCTCCTTTTACTTCGAGTAGAATATCCATAATTCGGTCAAGTTTCCGGCGGTTTTCGCTTTGTTCACGGAAAAAATCCTCTTTCGTGATGTAATCCTCCTTGATTTTTTCGATATCACGCTGACAACGGGCGAGTTCGTCTATGGTCCGCTTCAGAAAAATGCCTGAAATAGCGACAGAAATCGTCAGAAACGCTTCAATTAAGTAGGTGAAATTCATTTTACCTCCAAAAAAAGCTATACTAATTGTATAATTAGTATAGCACCGTGAGCCTGATATGTCAAGCAAAATGTTTTAATAATCAGCGTTTTTGCCGTAAAATAGACCGGATTCGATTTTCAGTCAGGTGGTATTCCTGAGCGAGTTGGCAATAATTTGAGCCGGTAAATTTCCGGCAGATTTCCTCATTTCGTTCGTTTCGCACGACGGTATCGGGCTTATTTATGTAGATATAGCTTCCTCCGTAGTGCTGGACAAGTTTTTTATAAGGTTCAAGCCCGATGACATTTGCGAGTTCTTTTTTGTCGTCCGAGAGCTGTTCAAAACTGACTATTTTTTCGATGTCCACCATAAAAAGCACCCCCTTTTAAATATTTTAACATATCACTTGATTGAAGTCAATATACAAAATGTATAATTAAAAACCACAGTGCGAAGGCACTGTATTTGTAGTCTCCAGAGGGGGACATTTTTATTTTGTAAACGGATAGGAAGTAGTTCCCATCCGAATTTAAAAAAGTTCCGGACTTCCGAACCTCATATTTCGTGAAATTATACGATAAGTATAAAAAGTGTTTACACGGAAAAACGGCTGATTACAGGGAAAAATATACAGAATGTAAACGTTGAAAACACGTCATAAACGGTAATTCCGATGAAATAAAAGAATTGCCGAAACGGTCTGAAAACCGGTTTTTGACGGCAGATAATTTTCACATTTCCGGCAGTGTACAGGAATCATAAGAAAGTTATCCCTACGGTTTTCCGCTGTATTCAGGCTTCTACCGGCTTTATCCGGTTTTTACCGGTTTTTTTCATTTTTTTGTATTTAGTATGTTAATTTACAGCAATAAAATATTTTAATTAAGTTTTTAATTTATTTGCGTTTCGTATATTATTTTTCTGTAAAGCATTGCAATATGATTAAAAATATGTTATAATGTCTTTGAGGTGTGTGTATATGAATCTATTCCGCAAAAATAAAAAAGTTTTGTCAATTCCGGACGGCTTCACAATCGACGACATCAAAATTGAAGCAAGTATATGTACCGGCGAAAAAATTATAGGTTTTTATGATAAATCTTCAAAAAAACTGATGTACGCTGAACTTGTCCGGAATGATGACGATATATCCGAATTTTATCGGAAATACGGCATTAAATAATTTTCTGTAAAGGAGTTTTTCTATGAAAAGAACTGATTATATCGGCTGGGATGAGTATTTTATGGGCGTTGCTTTACTTTCCGCCCAAAGAAGCAAAGACAATTCCACACAAGTAGGTGCTTGTATCGTCAATCCCGAAAATAAAATAGTCGCTGTCGGCTATAACGGTATGCCCAGAGGTTGCAATGATGATGATATGCCATGGGAACGTCAGGCGGATTCCCCTCTTGATACTAAATATCCCTATGTGTGTCATGCTGAACTTAATGCCATACTTAACAGTAATGCTGTCTCCCTGAACGGCTGTACCCTGTATGTCACGCTTTATCCCTGTAATGAGTGTGCTAAAGCTATTATTCAATCCGGCATTAAACGTGTTGTATATTACGATAACAAATATGTCGGTACTGACGGTGTGACCGCTTCTGAATTTATGTTCCGGAAATGCGGTGTTGTAGTCGGGGAGTACGTTAAATCGGACAGAAATATTTCTCTTTCGTTGTAACTTTTAATTACCTGCTCCGTATCAGTATTATATATATCACGCTTTATTCCTGATAACAATATGCCGGTACTGACGGTGTGACCGCTTTTGAATTTATGTTCCGGAAATGCGGTGTTGTAGTCGGGGAGTACGTTAAATCGGACAGAAATATTTCTCTTTCGTTGTAACTTTTAATTACCTGCTCCGTATCAGTATTATATATATCACGCTTTATTCCTGATAACAATATGCCGGTACTGACGGTGTGACCGCTTTTGAATTTATGTTCCGGAAATGCGGTGTTGTAGTCGGGGAGTACGTTAAATCGGACAGAAATATTTTTCTTCCGCTATAAATTTATGGGACTGTATAAAAAACAGTCCCTTTTTATGATTTCAGATATTTTGATAATTTCTTCCGACGTTTCTGCTTATACATTACTTTGTCCGCCTCCGTGACAAAATGAAATATATCTTCATGCGGTGACGGCTTTGCTATTATATATCCCGTACTTGCATTCAGTTCAAACGGATAAATTTCAGTGTCGTTTATCTTCTTTATGTTCTCTTCTATACGGCGTGTGAGTTTCATGGCGTCATATTCTCCGTAACCTGCTCCGAAAACTATGAACTCGTCCCCACCAAACCGACAGTATACTTCGTCCTTATTACACGATACCCTGATTACGTCCGCTATGTTACATATCGCTACGTCTCCGACATCATGCCCGAATGTATCGTTTATTATCTTAAGTCCGTCAAGGTCTATAAACATCAGCATTATATCACGTCTTTCGGCTATACATTCATTATATACTTCCCGTGTGGCATTTACAAATCCGTTACGGTTATATATTCTGCATAAGGTGTCCTGTGCGTATAGCTTCCGCAAATGCTTTACCGCCGTATTCAGACACATCAGCTTACGGATATTTTCCAACGAATTACTTATACTTATACATAACGTCTCAAACATCGAATTATGTATATTTATTCTCGGATTCATTATCGCCATATACCCTAAACATCTCGTACCGAAATGTAGCGGTACAAGATAGTAAAATCTTCCTGATTTATTTACTTTCGCAACTGGTGGCAGAATTTCACTTTTTCTGATTACCGTCTCTTCGTAAAATATTCCCTGTCTGTAGGCTATCGGTACAAGGATATTTTCTGTATAGTCTGACGGTATCGGGGCATTTTCACTCTCCTGATATGCATTCTCATCTGTAAGCGATTCCGCATTCCAGTTCTCGCACAGACAAAAATAAAATTCCTCCGGTTGTATCTCCTCTACAAAATATTTCAGCGAATTTATATACTCCTCATACGTATTACATCCCAACAGCACGCATGACAGGTGATTGAACATTGTCATATAATTTTGTGTCTTCTCAAACCGTATATAGTTCGTATAATTAAACTGTCTGAAAATATTCAGGTCTATTGACGTTTTCGGTGTACAACCACAGCTTTCCGTAAAATGTGGCGACATCTCAAGTGTTATACTCCGTGCCTGCTCCTGATTTGTAAAATGTCTGTAAAGCGTCTCACAGGCAAGTCTGCCGGAATAGCGTAACGGTCTCTTAACGGAAGTTATTTCTATCTGGTAATTATTCGTATTATATGTATTGTCAAAACCTGTTACCGCTATATCTTCCGGCACTCTGTAACCGGCTTCAATGAGACGGTTTATAGCAGTAGTAGCCATTACGTCATTTGCACATATGACGGCGTCCGGAAGTTCTTTCCATTGTTTCAGGAAATATTCAGCTCCGTTCTTCCCCGACGGTGAACGGAAATCGCCGTAATATATATTATTTTCGTCTATTTCTATACCGTTTTCACTAAGCACTTCCCGAAAAGATTCCAGTCTGTCCGCACTTTCCGGATTGTCTGCCGGTCCGGATATATAACTGAATTTCCTGAAATTATGTTCTTTTATAAGATGTTCCGTTATTTTCCGCATAGCTTTTTTATTGTCTATGCCTATATGGTAGAGTTCCGGCACGTCGTTATCAATGCTTACCGCCGGTATACCTGCCGATTTTATCCGGCTTATTATATTATCTACAACAGGCGGATAATCTATAGTATTTGTAAGAAGTATTGCTCCGTCGTAATTGCTGAAATCAGGCAGATTGAATATATTAAATTCTCCGGTATCATGTACAGGATTGCCCATTGACCCTATGAACGATATAAAAGCTTCTACATTTATTGAACACTCTCCGGCATATTCTGATATTCCGTTAAGTATTTCGCTCTGGTAACTCTGGTCTATTCCGGCAATAATTACGGCAACTCTGTAAACAGGCATTTGTTTCATCTCCTAAAAAAATCTATATGTATATTGTACAGTAGTTTCCGGAAAAAATCAATAGAAATTATTAATATATTAATTATATAACCGGTTAATATTTTCTTAACAATTAAGTGCTTACAGGTAATATTATTGTGAAAGTTTTGCAGTAATTCCTGATATTTTACATCAAATTGACGAAATTTCACGGCGTTATTGACAAATCATGAAAAAATGCTATACTATAATTAATGTAGAATTTATAATTCATAATTATGCATTCTTAATTTTTAATTATCAATGAAGTGGAGGTAATAAAATGAATATCTGGCACAAAATAAGCCCGAAAAGAATTACTCCCGAAAATTTCTATGCTGTCATAGAAATAAGCAAGGGCAGTAAAATAAAATACGAACTCGATAAAGATACAGGTCTCATAAAAATGGACAGGATTCTTCATACTTCAACGCATTATCCCGCAAATTACGGTTTTATACCCCGTACCTACTCCGAAGACCTTGACCCCCTTGACGTTCTTGTACTGTGTTCTGAAAAACTTATCCCCCTTACCCTTGTGAAATGCTATCCTGTAGGCGTTATCCGTATGCTTGATAACGGTCATCACGACGATAAAATTATTGCTATTCCGTTCGATGACCCTAACTACAACATCTACAAGGACATTGACCAGATTCCTAAACATATCTTCGACGAAATGAGCCACTTCTTCACCGTTTACAAGGAACTTGAACACAAGGCAACCGCTGTGAATGAAGTCGAAAATGCCGACTCCGCAAAGCGTATCATCTCCGAAGATATTGAAAGATATATCGAAAATTTCTGTAAGTAAAAATTTATTGTGAAAGGATTTTATTTTTTATGACAGCTTCAAGTGAAAATTTATTCAGTCAGCCGAATGTCGCTCCGATTGGCGTTATCGCTATGGAAAGTGTCAGGGAACTTGGCGACAAAATCAATGATTATCTTATTCATTGGCATGATAATGCTACAGATACTTTCCTCGTTGAATGCGAATGCCCTCGTTTTTCTTCCGGTGACGCTAAAGGTCTTATAAAATCTACCGTAAGGGGTAAAGACCTCTTCATTATTGTAGACGTCGGCAACTACAACATAAAGTATAATTACTTCGGTATGCAGAATGCTATGTCTCCTGATGACCACTTCCAAGACCTCAAGAGAATTATCCAGTCCGCAAGCGGTAAGGCACACCGCATTACCGTAATTATGCCTAATCTTTATGGCGGACGTCAGCACAGAAGAAGTTATCGGGAATCGCTTGACTGTGCCTGTGCTTTACAGGAACTTGAAGCTATGGGAGTTTCCAATATCGTCACTTTCGACGCTCATGACCCTCGTGTTCAGAATGCCGTTCCGCTTATGGGCTTTGATAACGTTATGCCGACTTATCAGGTATTAAAGACTATGTTAAGAGACATTAAAGACATTGACTTCTCTAAGGACAAGTTCATGATTGTAAGTCCCGACGAAGGTGCTTTAAACAGAAATATGTACTATGCTTCCGTTCTTGGCGTGGAAATGGGTATGTTCTATAAACGTCGTGACTATTCTACTATTGTCAACGGCAGAAATCCTATTGTCGCACACGAATATCTTGGTAACTCCGTTGAGGGTAAGGACGTTTTTGTAGCTGACGACATTATTTCCTCCGGAGAATCCATGCTTGACTTAGCTTACGCTCTCAAGGAAAAGAAAGCAGGCAGAATCTTTACTTATGCTACTTATGCTATCTTTACTAACGGTCTCGATAAATTCGACAAGGCTTACAATGACGGCTACATTGACGGCGTTTTCGGTACTAATCTTACTTACAGAACACCGGAATTATTAAGTCGTCCGTGGTTCCATGAAGTCGACGTCTCAAAATACATAGCTTATTTCATTGAAGCTATCAATCATGATGTTTCTATCAGCAATATTATTGACCCTCACGAAAAAATTCAAAACCTGCTCCGTAAGTATGGTATGAAATAAATAATTCATAATTAATTTAAATCTCCGTTGAAATATACGGAGATGTTTTTTTCATGAATTTATTTAACCCTGTTATGAAATCACAATGAAATCATTATAAAATCATTATGAAATTTATGTGAAAATCATTGACTTATTTTTCAAGTTATGTTATAATAATTTCTATCTTAAACGAAAGGGTGAATTTATTGTTACAATTAAAAGACATTTTTAAACAATACGGTAACGGCGAAAACATTGTAACCGCTCTCAATGGCGTAAATGTTACGTTCCGTGAAAATGAGTTTGTAGCCATTTTAGGTCATTCCGGTTGCGGTAAGACTACCATGCTGAATATTATCGGCGGTCTTGACCATTATACTTCCGGTGACCTCATTATCAATGGTGTTTCTACCAAAAAGTACAAGGACAGGGACTGGGACGCCTACAGAAATCATTCCATAGGTTTTATTTTCCAGAGTTACAACCTGATTCCACATCAGACTGTACTTGCAAATGTCGAATTGGCATTGACTATCTCCGGTGTTTCTAAGTCTGAACGCCGTCGACGTGCTAAAGAGGCTCTCGAAAAAGTCGGTCTCGGTAATCAGCTACACAAAAAACCTAATCAGATGTCGGGCGGTCAGATGCAACGTGTCGCAATCGCACGTGCTTTAATCAACAATCCCGATATTCTCCTTGCCGACGAACCTACAGGCGCACTCGACAGCGAAACAAGTATACAGGTTATGGAACTCCTTAAGGAAATCGCTAAGGATAAACTCGTTGTTATGGTTACTCATAATCCCGAACTCGCTGAACAGTACGCTACAAGAATAGTACGTATTAAAGACGGTCTCCTTACTGACGATTCTGACCCATATGTACCGGAGCAGGCTATTGATTTACAACCTCAACGAAAAAAACGTGTCTCTATGTCATTCGGTACGGCGGTATCTCTTTCCCTTAACAATCTTATGACCAAAAAAGGACGTACTTTACTTACATCTTTTGCCGGTTCAATCGGTATTATTGGTATAGCTACTATCTTATCGCTGTCTACCGGTATAAACGACTACATTAACGACGTTCAGGAAGATACGCTTTCTTCCTATCCGTTGCAGATTACAAGAGAGACCGCCGACACTTCCGCTATGATGGCTTCCATGATGCAACAGAACATAGACGAAGAAAAAAATATCGACAACAACAAGGTTTACTCCAATGTCGATATTTATGATATTTTTAATACTATGAACACTTCCGCAAGACAAATCAACAACATGAAAGATTTCAAGACATTCCTTGAGGAAAATGAAACTGTCCGTGATAAGTCAACTGCTATCTCCTATACGTATGATGTGGATATCCCTGTATTTACCGAAACTCCTGACGGTAAAATTATGAAAGTCGATTTTATGGAAATGTATTCCAATGCCCTCGGAATTACTGATACTTCAAGTATTACAAGTGCTAATCCTATGGCAAGTATGCAGTTATCCATGATGGGTCTCAATGTCATGTCTGAAATGTTAGGTTCGGAAGACGGCACACAGGTCAGCGAACTTATTAAAAATCAATATGATGTCGTCAGCGGAAAATTCCCTGAAAATTATGACGAAGTTGTTGTAGTACTTACAAAAAACAATGAACTTCCCGATATTATCGCCTATGCAATGGGTCTCAAAGAACCCGAAGAATTTTCACGTATCCTGAAATCCGCTATGAGTGGCGAAAATATTGAAAATTATGGTACTCTTGAATGGAACGCACAAGAAATCCTTGATAAAAAATTCAAGATGATTCTTCCGTGCGAATACTATCAGCACAATGAAAACGGTAACGGTTATACCAATCTGACGACTACTGAAGCCGGTCTTGATTATCTCTATACTTCCGAAAATATAGGTACTGAACTGAAAGTAGTTGGATTCATAAAACCTAATGAAGATACAGATATGGGTATGATTTCAGGCTATATCGGATATACTCCCATGCTTACAAAGTACGTTATAGAACAATCCAACAACAGCGACATCATGAAAGAACAGCTTGACAATCCCGACACTGATATTATAACCGGCTCTGTGTTCCTCACGGACGATTACGAAGAACCCGACGATAAGGAAAAAATTTCTTCCGCTAAGGATTATATAAAATCCGCTGACGATTCGCAGAAAGCTGAAATTTATCGTTTTGTCTCGGCTCTCCCGAACGAAGAACAGATGTTAAAAGACATTCAGGCAAGTATCGCTAAAATGTCAGACGAGGATAAACAATCGGCTGTTGCCGGTTTCTACGCTGAACAAATGGGCGTTGACAGTTCACAGATTACCGAATACATAAAAACTATGAGCGAAGAAGAATTTAATGAGGCTCTTATGGGCGTCATGATAGCACAGTATATGATACAGTCTGCTACCGAAACTGAAAAGGAACTCGCTGAATATACTGACGAACAACTCGCCCAACGTCTGAACAAAATGAACATAATTGATGATTTTTATGTACAGATTTACGATAACTTTATTCCGCAGGAAGTATCAGCTTCTACTTACGACGATAATTTAAAACTTCTCGGAAACGCTGATATTTCTGACCCCTCAAGTATAAGTATTTACGTAAAGTCTTTCGAGGATAAGGACGATATTGCAGATGTTATTGAAAATTATAACAATTCCGTCAGTGAAGATGATGTCATACACTATACCGATTATGTCGCTCTCCTGATGTCTTCGGTAACAAGCATTATCAGCGGTATTTCTTATCTGCTTATCGCTTTCGTAGGTATCTCGCTTGTTGTATCGTCTATCATGATTGGTATTATTACGTACATTTCCGTATTGGAGCGTACAAGGGAAATAGGCATACTCCGTGCGATAGGTGCTTCAAAACACGACGTCTCAACGGTATTCAATGCCGAAACTATGATAGTAGGTCTGACTGCCGGTCTTATCGGTATAGGCGTTTCGGTACTTCTTACCATTCCTATAAATCTGATAATCCATACTCTTACATCACTTGATAATCTCAATGCTTACGTTCCGCCGGTTGCGGGAGTGGTACTTGTAGTAATAAGTATGGCTCTCACTCTTATCGCCGGTGTTATACCGTCAAGAGTTGCATCCAAAAAAGACCCTGTGGAAGCGTTACGCACTGACTGATTAACATACGAAACGCAAAATTCACACGCAAAATACAAAAAAAGTCCATGACTGTTACATCATGGATTTTTTTTATTTATAAATTTCTTACAGTTTCGGGAATCTGTGTTATGTCGTCTACTATTATATCAGCCCCCGAAAGTTCTTCCGGTGTGCCGTAGCCGTATCCGCACCCGATTGATTTCAGATTATTTTTCACAGCGGTTTCAATATCGTGGAATCTGTCTCCGATTACTATGAAATTACCTTCGTGAGCAGGTCTTATTTTCCGGAAAATTTCGTACTTAGGTATGAAATCAAATTCCTCACAACAGTAAAATTTACTGAAATACCTGTCAAGACCGAAAACACGTTTATGACGTTCCATGTAACTTATACGGCAGTTACTAAGAAATATGAGGTTATAGCCAGTATTTTTCAGCGTTTCAAGGACGTTTTCCGTATTTTCAAATAACGCTCCCTCACCGTTTTCTACTCTCTTTCCCATGTCCTCACCTAACATTATTCGGGCTTTTTCACGGATTTCAGCAGATAATTCCGGCTGAAACTGTTCCCACATATCCGACGAGTTGAAGCCTAACCAGTAACTTATTTCCCTGTCCGTATACTCACAGTTTTCTATATATCCGTTTTCGTAAAGCCATTTACACGTATTCCGGAATGCCGGTGCATAAGTCTTCATACTGTTGTGTATAGTGCCGTCGTAATCGAAAATAAGATTAAGCATTTTTTTCAATCTCTCTTATAAGATTTATCATTTCAATAGCACCTTCGGCACATTCGCTACCTTTATTTCCGGCTTTTGAACCTGCTCTTTCTATAGCCTGTTCGATGTTTTCCGTCGTGATTACCCCGAACATTACCGGAATATTACTGTTCAGCGATACCTGTGCTATACCTTTGGCGGTTTCGTTGCAGACGAGGTCATAATGCGACGTACTGCCTCTTATTATCGCACCCAGACAGATTACAGCATCATATTTACCGGAATCCGTCATTTTCTTTGCGATTAACGGTATCTCAAATGCCCCTGGTACCCATGCAGTATCAATGTTGTTTTCGTCAACACCGTGACGCTTCAGTGTGTCGACTGCTCCGCCTAAAAGTTTTGACGTTATAAACTCGTTGAATCTCGCTACTACAATGCCTATTCTTGTACTCTCCGCAACAAGTTTTCCTTCATAAATCTTCATAATCTTTTCTCCTCTGATAGTTTTGATAAAGTATTTCATAAACTTCATCCTGATTTTCTTCTATATAATATTTAACAGGATATGTTTTTTCCTTACAGGATATTTCAAGAATATCTTCGTATATGTCGTATTTCAGTTCATTGTTTTCAAGCATAACTTTATTGAAATCAATACTTATTAAACAGTTTTCAGCTATATACGGATAGGAAAAATGTTTTATAATAAGTAAAATCCACATTATGATAAAGAATATCCCCATATATACATCTGCTTCTGCCATTGACAGATTACCACGATACATGGAATTATTTGACATACGTGCATAAATAATCCACAAATGTATCGGTATAAGGATAATCCATATATTGAATCTATTATGCAATCTGAATTTTTTTTCGATATTTCTGATGTATCGGGATTTTTTAACCATTCTTATAATAGTCTGTACGGACAACAAGACACTCAAGACCAACATTATTATACTGCAAATTTCAAAAAATCCCATAACATAATACTCCTTAATAATTCAGTATATGTCCCATTTTGTCTTTTTTCGTTTTCAGATAGAATAAATCATAGTCGGTTGCCTGTACCTGTATCGGTACACGCTCCTTTATTTCCAGTCCGAAACCACTTAATCCGTAGACTTTATCCGGATTATTTGTGAGAAGTCGTAAAGTCTTACAGCCTAATTCCCTTAAAATCTGTGCGCCGATATAGTATTCTCTCATATCTGCCGGAAATCCTAACGCTATATTCGCTTCAAGAGTGTCCATGCCGTTATCCTGCAATTCATAGGCACGGAGTTTGTTTATCAGACCTATACCCCTGCCTTCTTGTCTCATGTACAGAAGTACGCCTCTTCCCTCTTTTTCAATCTGTGTCATTGCCGACGCAAACTGTTGACCGCAATCGCATTTCAGTGACCCGAATGCATCACCGGTCAGACACTCGGAATGTACACGGCATAATACGTCCTGACCGTCGCCGATTTCGCCCTTGACAAGTGCTACATGATGTTCACCGTTGAGTTTGTTTATAAAGCCTATCGCACGGAAATTACCATACTTTGTCGGGAGTTTCGTATCTGCAACTCTTTCAACCAGTTTATCATTACATTTTCTGTACTCCTTTATTGCCTGAATGGTTATGAACTTGAAACCCCACTCTTTAGCTTTTTCCCGAATCTCTCCGGAACGCATCATAGTACCGTCATCACGCATTACCTCGCAACAAAGTCCGCATTCTTTAAGACCGGCTATTTTCATTAAGTCGACGGTTGCTTCCGTATGTCCGTCACGCTCCAGTACGCCGTTATCCTTGGCGGTAAGCGGAAACATATGCCCTGGTCTGCGGAAATCTTCCGGCTTAGCGTTATCGTCAACTACCATTCGGGCAGTATATCCACGTTCTTCGGCGGATATTCCGGTAGTAGTGTTTACATGGTCAATGCTTACCGTGAATGCCGTACAGTGATTATCGGTATTTTCACTGACCATCTGCGGAAGATAAAGTTTCCGGCATAGTTCCTTACTCATTGGCATACATATCAGACCTTTAGCGTGTGTTGCCATGAAATTGACGTTTTCAGTAGTAGCAAATTCCGCTGAACATATCATATCAGCTTCATTTTCCCTGTTTTCGTCGTCGGTGACAAGGATTATCTCACCATTACGGAGTGCCTGAACAGCCTCCTCAACAGTATTATATTCAAACATTAAACAAACCTCCTCATTATTAATTATACAAATCCGTTTTCCGCAAGGAATCCCATAGAAATATTACTTTCCGTTTTTTCCGGACAGATAAATTTTTCTACATATTTTCCGATAATATCGTTTTCAAGATTGACCATTTCGCCGGACTTTCTGTACGAAAGAATAGTATTTCCGGCAGTATGCGGAATTATCGAGACACTGAAATTATTTTCCGTTACTCTTGCGACAGTAAGGCTTATACCGTCTATCGCTACTGAACCTTTTTCAACGATATACCGCATAATCTCCGGTTTAGTCGTAATCGTGTACCATATAGCTATACCGTCATTTTTAATATCTGAAATAATGCCTGTACCGTCGATATGTCCGGAAACTATATGTCCCCCGAAACGTCCGCACGCTGACATAGCACGCTCCAGATTAACCCGACTTCCATTCTTAAGACTTCCCAGTGATGACCGTTTCAGAGTTTCGTTCATAACGTCGGCACGGAAGATTTTATTATCAAATTCCGTTACCGTCAGACACAGACCGTTTACCGCTATACTGTCGCCGATATGCATATCCGAAAAAATTTTATCCGCCTGAATCCTTATGAAAGAACTTTCACCACTATGCTGGATTTCCTTAACCGTCCCGATTTCCTCAATAATTCCGGTAAACATCTACTTCAACCACCCTTCTATAAGAAAATCTTCCCCGATACGCTTTATTTCAGTACGCTTTATTCTGTACGCTTCGTCAGGGGTCTTAACGCCTGCTCCGGAAACGGCTGTTTTAGCACCCTCACCGCCGAAAATTTTCGGTGCAATATAAGCCTGAATCTTATTTACTATACCGGCTTCAAGGGCGGAATAATTCAGTTCTCCGCCACCCTCTAAAAGAATACTGTCAATTTTTTCGTTGCCGATTTTATTCATAAGGTCATTGAGGTCAATGTGATTTCCGGATTTCTTAACCCTCATAATACGACAGCCATAATTTTCATACTGACTTATTTTTTCAGTATCGTCGGAGCAGGTGGCTATTATCGTCGGGATTTCGTAGGCGGTACGGACTATATTACATTCAACAGGTGTCCTCAAATTCGTATCGCATACTATTCGCAACGGATTACGTCCGTTTTCGAGACGACAGTTTAACATAGGATTATCTGCTATGACCGTTCCTACTCCTACCATTATCGCCATATGTCTTAACCTTTCGTATTGTACGTGCTGTCTCGCTGTTTCGCCGGTTATCCACTTTGAAAGACCTGTCCGACAAGCTATTTTACCGTCCAAAGTCATGGCGTACTTCATTGTGACAAATGGTCTGCCGGTAGTTATATAGTGGAAAAATATTTCATTCAGACTATCACATTGTTCCTTTAAAATACCCTCCGTGACTTCTATACCGTGTTCCATTAGAATACGGACACCTTTTCCGGCTACTTTCGGGTTAGGGTCTGACGAACCTATATAAACACGCTTTATATTCTTTTCAATGATTATATCCGTACAAGGTGGGGTTTTTCCGTGATGACAGCAAGGCTCTAAAGTCACGTACATATCCGCTCCCGAACAGTCTTCCGTACAGTCTGCGAAAGCGTTTCTTTCGGCGTGAAGTTCGCCGTATTTTCTGTGCCAGCCCTTACCGATTATTCTTCCGTCACGGACTATCACCGCACCTACAAGCGGATTAGGATTTACATAACCTGCTCCGTTTTTTGCTAATTCAATGGCAATTTTCATATATTCTTCGTGGGTCATAAAACACCTCCGATAAAAAAATCCCCGAAAAATTATATTTCGGGGTATGGATATAGCGTGAAACAGTAACATCTTCTCACGTCCGGACTTTAACCGTCGGTATCGGAATTTCACCGATTCAACCCTTACAGGCTCGCAGACTTTCACTGCCGGTAGAGAATTTCACTCTGCCCCGAAGATGTTTCCATTATATCACAATGTTTTCAGTTTGTCAAGCATTTTTTTAAACCTGCTCCGTATCTGGCGTACATAAAGCAGTTGCGACGATATGTTTTCTTAGAAGAACCATATCGAACACATCAACATAGTCGTCTGAATTTATATCGGCACAGGTGTATTGCGTTGAAGTCAAATCAGTCTGTCCGATAAGATATTTCTGGAATGTGACAGCATCAGCGATAGTTATTTCACTGTCGTAATTAAGGTCACCTATTTCCTGTTCGCAACCTATTGAAAATCTGTCTGTAAACTGTCCGTCTTCAATTTTAAGTACAGTTGAAGACATAGGCGTTAAATCAGGTACATAAACTTCCGCAAAACCGTCGGCGGTGGGTTCTATAAGGATATACGGTATCATGTCACACGTTGCAACTTCAAAATTACCATCAATATAGCTTCCGCCATAAAGTGTTTTAGTTATTTCAGCATTACCGGTAACATCTACAAATACTTCACCGTTTTCATTTACGTTATATCCGTAGTCTATACAGTATATCGACTTGTCTTTTTCATCATTCCAGCCGTAATCATAGTACATTAAAAATGAACTGCTTTCACCAAGGAGCAGGTGGCTTGATACAAATGCATAGTATTCTGAACGTGATAAAATATCTTCCGTACTCATTTCCATGTAGTCGTAACAAGCCATTGAAGGGTTTGTCTTTATTTTTTCATTGACTGTACTTTCATTGTAATATCTGTGTTCGCCCGAAAATTCAACTTGCGTACCGGTCTTTGAATTATATGTTATCTCAAAGTTCTGTATGTGCGGATAGAAATAATGACAATGTGTTTCGATAGGGTCATTAATGTAAATTGTCTCACCTGTTTCGGGGTCATAAACACTACTGAATGAATAATCTATAATGCTTTCCTCAAGCCATACACGAGAGACGACGTATTTTCCGTCCTCCTTTGGTGTGAATGTCATTGTTTTAGTGGTCATTTCCGTTGCTTTTTTTGTTCTTTCGGTTGTGAACGTTGAATTTATACTACTGATTATATAGTCAAAATCATTGCCACCCTGAAAAATAACGCTGTCGCCGTCAATAGTATATGGCATGGCTATCGGCTGAATTTCGTCTGATGTTTCTGTAGTTTCCTCCGCACTCGATACTAAAGGTACGGCATTCAAGGCAAGTGTCGCTGAAATAAGGGCTGATAAAATTTTTTTCATAAATATACCTCCAACTGATTTAATTAATAATTCTTAATTATGAATTATTAATTATGTTCTGTCTGAAATTAACCATATCAAACACATCAACATAGCCGTCATAATTAATATCCGCACAGGCGTATTGCGTTGAAGTCAAATTAGTCTGTCCGAGAAGATATTTCTGAAATACAACGGCATCGGCGATAGTTGTTTCACAGTCGTAATTAAGGTCACCGGTTTCCATTACACACCCCTGTGAAAATCTGTTCGTAAACTTACCGTCTTCAATTTTAAGTACAGTTGAAAACATAGGCGTTAAAGCAGATGCATAAATTTCCGCATAACCGTCAGCAGTGGGTTCGATAAGGATATACGGTACCATGTCACACGTTGCAACTTCAAAATTACCATCAATATAGCTTCCGCCATAAAGTGTTTTAGTTATTTCAGCATTGCCGGTAACATCTACAAATATTTCACCGGTTTCATGTACTTTATATCCGTAATCTATACAGTATATCGATTTATCTTTTTCATCATTCCAGCCGTAATCATAGTACGTTAAAAATGAACTGCTTTCACCAAGGAGCAGGTGGCTTGATACAAATGCATAATAAACTGAACTGTCTAAAATATCATCTGTGTTCATTTCCATATAGTCATAACACGCTTGTGAGGGTTTTGTTTTTATTTCTTCGACAGTATTTTTATTATAATATGTTGTTTCGCCCGAAAATTCAACCTGTGTACCTGTATTTTTATTATATGTTATCTCAAAATTCTGTATATGCGGATAGAAATAATGACAATGTGTTTCGATAGGTTCATTAATGTAAATTGTTTCGTCTCTTTCAGGGTCATAAACACTACCGAATGAATAATCTATAATCTGTTCTTCAAGCCATACACGAGAGACTATATATTTTCCGTCCTGCTCTGGTGTGAATGTCGTTGTCTTATCTTCCCTTTCGGTACTGAACGTCGAATTTATACTACTGATTATATAGTCATAATCCTTGCCACCCTGAAAAACAACGCTGTTGCCGTCGACTGTATACGGCTGGACTGACGGCGGTATTGCTTCTGATGTTTCTTTAGTTTCCTCCGCACCAGATACTAAAGGCACGGCATTCAAGGCAAGTGTCGCTGAAATAAGGGCTGATAAAAATTTTTTCATGGTTAAAACCTCCAAATTTTCAATGCATAATTCATAATTATTAATTCTCAATTGTTTATAAAATTCTGAATATCATTTAATGTAATATATTGATTGTTATGAAAATTTGCAAAATAATCTTCATGACATTCAAATTTACTTATGTCGTTTAATCCTGTCAGATAATAAATACCGTCTTTTTCTTTCAGAAAACACATATATACATCACCAACTTCCGAAAACTTTCTGTTTCCGGCGTAGTCAAGGACTGTTACATTTTCCTTATATACATTCATGAAATATTCCTCTGCCGGAATATATCCGCCCTTACAGTATACGGAAATTCTCGAATTTGTCTGTATATCGCCGTATATGACATCTTTTACAATTACGTTCTCCTGCGTATACGGTACGCCCTCGAAACCGGTATATATTATCTCGTCAACCTCGACTATTGCTATCAAATCGGATTCTGCTATCATCTGCCGGAATATTCCTGTAACGTCCGGTTCGGTGGGTGGCATAGAATCATTGCTTTCACTGTCCATGATATATATTTCACCGTCCGGATAATATTGTACTTTCGGTGTTACCGTCAAATCAACTGGCGGTATATCGGTTGGCGGAGCAGGTGTTGTTGTAGTCGCCGGTACTGGTGGTGAGTCCATTGTGGCAACTAATGTTTGACTTGTTGTTATATCAACCAATGGTTCGTTATCAATAAGTGTTGTAGTGGTTACGTCGTTTACCTCACTTTCTGCGGTTGTTGTTGTCATCGGAGAAATATTTGTATAAAATGTTTTCGTTGTAGTTGTGGTAGTTGTATGTGGCATTGTAGTAGTTTTGGTTGTAGTTCTTAAATTAGTTTTAGTGGTGGTTAGTGTTGCAGTAGTAGTTTTGGTTGTGGTTTTTACAGTAGTTTTAACAGTAGTTTCCGGAAAATCCGTCTCCGGTGAGGAAGTTATTTCATTAGTATGGATTTCAGTTGTAGGTTTATTCGATATATTATTACTCTCTTTTTTTGTGGTTGTGATTGTTGTTTCTGTCTGGAAAGTTTCAGTTTCCGTGATTACCGTACCTGCTCCGGAAGAGGTTGTTTCAGCCGGTTGCGTTCCGGAAACAGTACTTTTTCCGGAAGTCGTTACTGTAGCAGTTTCAGTTTTATGTTTTTCTGTTGAAGTAGTTGTGGTGGTCTGAACGAACGTATTTTCTGTATGTTCCGGAAGAGAAGTTGTTTCGGTATATACATGAGTATCTATATTAATGGGTGGGTCAAAGTGAGGGAGATTCTTTATACCACCCCATATACCTATTATAACTACTGCCGTTATAGCCGTCGATATATATAACGGTACGTTAAATGAAAAACTTTTTTTTTGTTTCGCCGGAAGACTGTTCAGAAATTCTTCTTTTCGTTTGGGTTCGGGAATATTAAAGGCGTTTTTTAAAGTCTTTTTTGACTTTTTATTCACTTAAAAATCCTCCCTTTCAAACTCATTCCGCAGAAATTCAAGAATTTTCTTTATTCTGCGGTTAAGTGCAAATCTTGATATATTATACAGTCTGCTTATTACCCCGACGGGTTCTTCATTGACGTAGCGGAGCAGTATTATTTCCCTGTCTTCCGCCGAAAGCTTTTCAAGTGCCGTACTCAATGCGACACTTTCAAGTATAGTTTCTTCATTACATGAACTGTCCGGCAATTCCTCCGGAAGTTCTTCTGTATTTTTTTTACGGTATTCGTCTATACATAGATTTCTTGCTATTGTATAGAGATACTGTAAATCTTTATTCAGATTATGATACTGCGGTTTTTCAAGAAAATGAAGGAAAGTTTCTTGTGTCAGGTCTTCGGCTTTTTCACGATTCCGGACACGTATATAACAGTATCTGTATATCTTGTCATACTGACTGTGCAAATCGATTGACACATATAAACCTCCCTTCAATAATACATGACGTTTCAACAGGTCATTATGTGCGGTTTAAATTGTAAACATTTTATGAATATTATAACATAAATTTAAAAATCCGTCAGACTGTATTGACAGAATTATTTTTCTGTGATATAATAAATAACAGGTGATATATATGATTTACATTACAGGAGATACTCACGGTAATTATAACGATTTCATAAAAAGAATATGCCGTTATCCGATTACAAAGGATGATACTGTTATTGTGTGCGGAGACTTCGGCTTTGTATGGGATGACCCACGCCACAGGTATTTTTTAGCTAAACTTACTGTCTTGCCATTTATGATAGCTTTTATTGACGGCAATCATGAAGATTTCAGTCTGCTTGAAACATATCCCGTTGAGGACTGGCACGGCGGAAAAGTCCGCCGGATAGCTGGAAATATCGTTCACCTTATGCGTGGACAGCTTTTCATAATAGAGGGGAAAAATTTCTTTACAATGGGTGGGGCTTACTCAATTGACAAGGCACTTCGCACAGAGGGCGTAAACTGGTGGTCTCGGGAACTCCCTGACAACAACGACTACTCAACAGCCGGCGAAACTCTTGAAAAATGCGGATATAAAATAGATTATGTTATTACACATACCGTACCGGAATCCGTTATATATTATATAGGTCATGTTCCGGACAGTCATGATGCGGAGCTTACCGGATATTTTGAATGGCTTTACAGAAAACTTGAGTTTAAAAAATGGTTTGCCGGACATTTTCACATAAACAGGCTTGTACGTGATAATGTCCAGATACTACTTGACGATATGGAGGTGATAGAATGATATATGAAATGCAGTTGAGAGACGAACCTTTCCGGAAAATATCCGACGGCACAAAAACCATTGAATTACGTCTGAATGACGAAAAGCGTCAGAACGTAAAGACAGGCGACTTCATAGAATTTTCCCATAATGACTATCCCGACAGGAAAATTCTTGTGAAAGTCATTGCCTTACATCATTTTGACAGCTTTGCGGAACTCTTTAACGCTATCCCTAAGGAAAAATTAGGCTACCGTCCGGAAGAATACGCCAATCCGGAAGATATGCACACTTATTATTCACAGGAAAGACAGTCACAATACGGCGTACTGGGAATAGAATTTATTAAACACTGATAACAATAATCCGGAACATTACCTGCTCCGGATTTTTTTAATTCTTCAATAGCTGTTACTCCTTAACTCTCGGACAGCCCCCCACATTGATTCGTATGTATCGGGATAGGCATTATCGCACCATATCTCTTTTTGTGAACCGTCGTTATATACTATAAGAAATTCTGTATATCCGCCGTCTTCTATATTTAAGTTTACATAGTCATGCCAGCTGAAAAAACCGTACTTATTTGCCAGACGGACAAAATTTTCCTTAGCTTTATCGCTGAAATGTCCAATAGTTTCTTCATTGTCCTCACTGTCGCTGTCACTATATACGGAAGTAAAAGTATTGGTTTTAAAATCAATTACATAATTACTTTTATATCCGAAAAGATATTCACCGTCTTCTATTTCTATTCTGTCTATGTCCGATACGGATTTTGTTACTGTCGGAGTTTCATTTTCAACAGGTTTATTGTTTATTATTAAAATTACAGAAATCAACATAATTAATAAAATGACCGGTATTATAAATTTAAGTTTAGTTTTCATATAATCACCTCCGTATCTTTAATTATTAATTAAAAAAATTCTTGACAAACTCCGGAATATGTGATACAATGTATTACAGAAAGGAGTGTTTTATTTATGAACGTATCATTAAGACTTAATGACGAGGATTCAGAAATTATCAGAGCTTATGCCAGTATGAACGGTATTTCTATGTCTGAACTTTTCAGAAAAGCAGTTCTTGAACACATTGAAGATGAACTTGACATAAAGGCTTACGAAGAGGCAATGGCTGAATATCGTGCTGACCCCGTGACATATTCGCTTGAAGAAGTCGCAAAGGAGCTTGATTTACTTTGAAATATTCCGTTGAATTTACCAAATCTGCTAAAAAACAGTTCTCAAAACTTGATAAGTCAACCGCTAAACTGATTATTTCATGGATTTATAAAAATCTTCAGAACTGTTCAGACCCTTATCAACACGGCAAGGGACTTACGGCTGACAGAAGCGGTCAGTGGCGTTATCGTGTAGGCGATTACCGTATTTTAGCCGATATTCAGGAGGAAAAAATTGTAATTCTTATTCTTGAAATCGGTCACCGAAGAGACATCTATAAACGCTGAATAAAGGCACTTGCAGTAAAATGCAGGTGCTTTTTTTAATCAATTCATAATTCTTGATTATGCATTCTCAATTATGAATTATCAACGCACGATTATTAATATTATACCACAAAAAACCACACACTTCAAGGGAATTGCCTGAAATTTTTATGATATTTTTTTGTACGTATTCTATTGAAAATTTAATCGGATAGTGATATAATAAATATACTCAATTCTGAAAAGGGGAGGATTTTTTATGAAAAACTGGGTTGCAGATACTCCGGACAGCGATATTATACACAGACTTGAAAAAGACTGTTGTGTGAATTATCTTACCGCCACCGTACTTGCTTCAAAAGGTTTCAGGACAGCCGGAGAGGTTACAGAAAGTCTTCAGACCAGCAGGCTTTCAAATCCGTTTCTTATAACGGATATGCAGAAAGCTGTTGACGTCATAAATCATGCCATTGATAACAATGAAAAAATATGTATCTACGGCGATTACGACTGTGACGGTATAATGTCAACCGTGATTATGTATTCTTATCTTCGTGAAATCGGGGCAGATGTCATATACTATATTCCGGAACGTTCAGAAGGTTACGGTCTTAACGTCAAGGCGATTGACGACATTCACGAACAGGGTGTAAATCTCATACTGACGGTTGATAACGGTATATCGGCAGTTGATGAGGCGGAATATATATATTCCATCGGTATGAAACTTTTAATCACTGACCATCATCAGCAGGGCGAAACACTCCCACGTGCAGAGGCTATACTTGACCCGCACCGTCATGACTGTGAATCTGTTTTCAAGGATATGTGCGGAGCAGGTCTCGCTCTCAAACTGGTGTCGGCTCTCGACGGCGGAAATTATACAATCGCTATTGAACAGTTCGCTGACCTTGCGGCATTGGCTACAGTTGCCGATGTTGTACCTCTTATCAGTGAAAACAGATACCTTGTTTCCTGTGGTATGCGTCTTATCGAAAACACCGACAGACCTGCTCTTATGGCTCTGAAGGAAGTCTGTAATATAAAAAAATCCGTTGATACTGATGCAATAGGTTTCAGAATTGCACCACGTATAAACGCTACCGGACGTTTCGGCTCACCTAAATATGCTGTTAAACTTTTTCTGTGTGAGGACTATGACACCGCACTCGTAATGGCAAAGGAACTCGACGAACTCAACGAAAAACGTCGTAAGGCAGAATCATCTATAACTGACGAGATATACAGGATTACAAAAGAAAATCCCGATATAGTCCGTGAAAGAGTAATCTTCATATGCGGTAAGGGCTGGCATCACGGAGTTATCGGCATTGTGGCTTCACGTATTGAAGAACGTTTCGGCAAACCTTGTTTCATAGCCACGGAATCCGAAGACGGTGAAATAAGAGGTTCTGCCCGTGCTTTCGGCGAATTTTCAGTTTTCGATGCTCTTACATACGCTTCTGAAACGCTTGAAAAATTCGGTGGTCATAAGAGTGCAGGCGGTTTCAGTATAAAATCCGGCAGAACGGAAGATTTTAAAAATCTTCTTGAAGAATATGCCCTTGAAAATCATAAGAAAATGCCTGTTTTTACGTTACGTGCAAATGCCGTACTTAATGCCGGAATGATTAATATGAAAAACCTCAATGAACTGAAATTGCTTGAACCATACGGAGAGGGTAATGCAAGACCTTATTTTATTATAGAAAATGCCCTGATAAATGAAGTTATTCCGCTTTCTGACGGAAAATACAGTAAGTTACGCTTTGAACTTGAAAGACGTCGTTTTGAAGCACCGGCATTTTCCATATCTGCGGATTCTCTTGTAGTACAGTCCGGCGACGTATGCGACATGATAGTTAAACTTGATAAAAACGAATTTAACGGCAATACAAGTGTTGGTATTTTCGTTCAGGATATAAGACCACACGGCTTCAATCAGAGTAAATATTTTGCCGGACGTGAAATTTTTGAATCTTTCATGCGTGGTGAGGAACTTCCGGAAAATTATTATTCTGCTATGCTCCCGACACGTAATGAGGCAGTAATGATTTATAAAGCTATATCCGGAGCAGGTATTTATTCCGATAAACTTTTCATGAAATTTTGTCCGCAGATTAATTACTGTAAATTTTTAATTATAATTGAAGCACTCCGACAGCTTGATATTATAACAGTTTCGTCTTCCGATTCTGTCATAAAAAGGACAGTCACGGATAAAAAATCCGATTTTTATTCAGCACCTGTAATTTCTGCCCTTATGGAAAAAACCGGCAGATAATATAATTACCGAATAATATTCACGAAAGGAGAATTTTTTTATGGATTCCGGAAAATCTGAAAATAATTCTGAAAAGGAAATCGTTCCTGTAAGTATCAGGGGTTATGAAGATAATTTCACTATAGATATGATTATTCAGAAAATTATGGACGACGATACACAATATGACCTAAGTAAAATAATTTCTGCCTATAACTTCGCAAAAAATGCCCATGAAGGTCAGAAACGTTCGTCCGGTCAGCCCTATATAACGCACCCTCTGGCAGTGGCTTATATAACACTTGAATTAAGAATGGATACCGATGCAATATGTGCCGCCCTGCTCCATGACGTCATAGAAGATACCGACACCACGTTTGAAGACCTTAGAAGAAATTTCGGGCTTGATATTGCCCTTATCGTCGACAGCGTTTCCAAAATGAAGCGTATGGACGATATGACAAAAAGCGAACAGCAAGCCGGAGCTATAGTAAAAATCCTCACTGCAACATCAAGAGATATACGTGTGATTATTGTCAAGCTGGCTGACCGTCTCCATAATATGCGTACTCTTAAATACTGTTCACCAGACAAGCAGAAACGCATAGCCTATGAAACAAAAAATGTATATAGTCCTATTGCACGCCGTCTCGGTATGAACGAACTTAAAGACCAGTTTGAAGACCTTTCATTTTTTTATATTTCACCGTCATCTTACCTTGAAATTGAAGAACGTCTCAACAATGACATGAAAGAACGCAATGCCTTTATCGAGAAAACCAAGAACGATATTGAAAAATATCTTGAAAATACCGGACATTATTCTGAAAAACCTTTCGTTCAGGGACGTGTTAAAAGTATTTTCGGTATATGGAACAAAATTTATAAAAAACATAAGAACTTTGAGGAAATCTATGACAGATATGCACTGCGTATTATCGTCAATACAAGAGAAGAATGTTTTATAGCAATGTCCGATATTATCAAGGACTATCCGGCTATTTCTTCGAGGTCAAAAGACTATATTAATAATCCTAAATCAAATGGCTATCAGTCTATACATCTTACCGTCCTGAGTGAAGAAGGCGTACCGTTTGAAGTACAGATAAGAACGTGGGAAATGCACAGGGTTGCGGAATACGGTCTTGCAGCCCACTGGAAATATAAATCTCTTATCAAAAGTGACAGTAAAGGCGAAAGAGACCTCTCATGGATTAGCAGAATTATGGACGCCTATGAATCTTCTGATGACCCTGAAGAAATAATTTCCGTTATAAATACGGAACTTTCACCGGATAATATTTCCATAATCACCCCTAAAGCTAAAAGAATAATGCTCCCTATCGGTTCAACTCCCATTGATTTTGCGTACAAGATTCATACGGAAGTAGGACACAAGGCTATACAGGCGAAAGTAAACAACAGATTAGTGCCTTTGAGTTCGGAACTACACCACGATGATATATGTGAAATTATAACCTCGAAAGATATAAACAAAGGTCCCAGCCGTGACTGGCTGAACATTGCCAAGACTAATTATGCATTGTCTAAAATCCGCATATGGTTCAGGGACGAACGCCGTGAAGAAAATATAAAAGAGGGACGTACCCGACTTGAAATAGAGTTCAGGAAAAACGGTATAAACATTCCGGAATCAAAATATACAGAATTTTTCGGAAAAGACCTCAAAAGACACAACTGCGAAACTCTTGAAGATTTTTACGCATCTGTAGGTTACGGCGGTATTCAGCTTGTGAATATCATTCCCAGACTTAAAGACAAATACGAAAAAATGTATGCCGACAGTACTGACAGAAAAATACCTGCTCCGGTAGTCGTTTCCGGAGATTCCGTAAAGGACGGCATTATCCTCGACGACGTGAACGGTATAAATTATAAATGTGCCTTATGCTGTAATCCTCTCCCGGGGGACGATATTGTAGGATATATCACAAGAGGTTACGGACTTTCAGTACATACGACAAAATGTACAAACTATGTTTCAGCCGTCAGACGTAATATTCCGGAAGAACTCGAAAGATGGATAAAAGTACAGTGGAACGCCGAAAAACCGGTACAGCTTCATACAAGTTTCGAGGTTATAGCCGTTGACCGTGTAGGACTTGTACATGACATTACTGAACTTCTTTACGACGCCCGCATACCGATTGTACATTCTTCTTCAAGGACTTTGAAAAATGGTAATGCCTTTTTTGAAAGTACAATAATAATATCAAATATCGAACAGCTTAAACGTCTTTTTGAAAAAATAAGTAAAATTTCCGGTGTAATATCCGTTGAACGTTCCGCAACGTAAGGAGGAAATAAAATGAAAATCCATACATTACAACTCGGTGAACTCCGTGCCAACTGCTTTATTGCCGAAACTGCACCTAATCAGTGTATTGCCGTTGACGTAGGCGGAAATGCCCGTCTTTTATATGAGTTTCTGACCATGAAAAAACTGACGTTAAGTAAAATACTTCTCACACACGGACACTATGACCATATGAACGGCGTTTCGGAAATCGTTGAAAAAACCGGTGCGGAAGTATTCATACATGAAAATGATGCTCCTATGCTGAACAGTTCAGGACTTTCGCTGGCTGACCTTATTTCCTGTATGCCGTTCAATCCGGTAAGCGAATATACAGTAGTACACGACGGCGATATTATTTCCGACGGTGATTATAATTTCAGGGTCATGCATACTGCCGGACATTCTATGGGAAGTGTCTGCTATATATGCGACGATGTTATTTTTTCCGGCGATACTCTTTTCTGCTGTTCGATAGGCAGAACTGATTTTAACGGAAGTAATCCGGAAATGATGCTGAAATCACTTGAAAAACTTTACAATCTGGACGGAAATTATAAAATTTTTACAGGTCATGGCGACAATACGGAACTTGAATACGAAAAACAAACAAATCCATATTTCAGGAGTTTCAGAAAATAATGAATAATCTTACTAAAATGCCGGTTATATTAATCGGCAATTCTTTTAAATACGAAACGGAATCAACTTTGAAAATGTTCTTTCCGACAAGAAAATTTCAGTTTTCCGATGATATACAAAATGCCACCGGTGACGATTTTGTAGTTGCCGGTGTGGAAAATGAAAAAATCTATACGGATATAAAGTTAAACGGCGAAACTTTCCATAGTGAAAGGAATATCCCCACCACTGACGACAAGTACACTGAACACGAATTATGCCGGATTATATATCATGTTCTCAAGGAAAAAATCAAGGTAAATACGCCGTGGGGACTTATGACAGGTATACGTCCGGTAAAGAAAGTAACAGAACTTCTCGCACAAGGGAAAAATTTTCCGGAAATTGAAAAAATACTCACTGAAAAATACGAACTCTCACCCGAAAAACTTAAACTCGCATACGATACAGCAGTAAATCAGTTGCCGATAGTCGAAAATATCAATCGTAAAGCCGTAAGCCTGTATATCTCAATACCGTTCTGTCCATCGAGGTGCAGTTACTGTTCATTCGTCTCGCATTCGATAGAATCAGCCGGAAAACTAATCCCCGATTACGTTCAGTGTCTGTGTAAGGAACTTGAAATAATAAGCCGTATAATAAGTGAAACCGGTACTGAAATTGATACTATATACTTCGGCGGAGGTACTCCGAGTGCCATTCCGGCAGAGGATATACGTACTATTATGGAATGCGTCCGGAAAAATTTTGACCTCAATAAAATACGTGAATACAGCTTTGAAGCCGGAAGACCTGATACCATTACGGCGGAAAAACTTCATATAATAAAGGAATACGGTGCGGACAGGATTTCGATAAATCCGCAGACACTTAACAATGACATACTTAAAGTAATAGGCAGACGGCATACCGCTGATGATACGTTAAAAGCCTATGAGTTGGCAAGAAAAGAGGGATTCCGGAACATAAACACTGACCTTATCGCCGGATTGCCTGACGATACACCGGAAAGTTTCCGGAATACTCTCGACAAAATCATTGACATCTCACCCGAAAGCATTACCGTACATACTCTTACTCTTAAACGCTCCTCGAATTTATTCGCACAGGGTGAGGAAAATATATCAAATCCGGTAGCGGAAATGGTTGACTACAGTATAGAAAAACTCATGAATAATGACTATCAGCCATATTATATGTACCGTCAGAAAAATACCATCGGTAATCTGGAGAATATCGGATACGCAAGAAAAGGTTACGAAAGTTATTACAATATATACATCATGGACGAAACACAGACAATTATCGGAGCAGGTAGCGGAGCTTCTACAAAACTTGTATATCCTGATAACAGGATAAACAGAATACATAATTATAAATTTCCGTATGAGTACATAAGCGATTTTGACCGTCTCATGACAAAAAAAGAGGAGATTATACAATGCCTGAAAAAAATCAATTCATAAATGCTGAAATAACCGGTATCACTTCCGAGGGTAATGGCGTATGCCGTATTGACGGTATGGCGGTTTTCGTACCCGATACCGCTGTTGGTGACGTTTGCAGAATAAAAATTGTAAAAGTCCTGAAAAGTTACGCATATGGAATAGTCGACGAAATTATAACTCCCTCACCCGAAAGAATAACTCCGGACTGTCCTGTGTACAAAAAGTGTGGTGGTTGTGTATTCAGACATATCAGCTATGATGACGAATGTCGTATAAAAAACGATATTGTTCAGGACGCTTTCCGGAGAATAGGCGGACTTAATCCGGAATTTACCGACTTCATAAAAGCCGATAACACAGACCGTTACAGAAACAAGGCACAATATCCGCTGGCAGTAGTCGACGGTAAAGCAGTAAGCGGATTCTATGCCGAAAGAAGTCACAGAGTGATACCGGTTACTGACTGTCCGTTACAGCCGGAAATTTTCCGTGATATTCTCGAAACAGTCCTTGAATACGTAAATTCACACAGAATACCGGTATATTCGGAGAGTACGCATACAGGAATAATGCGTCATATATATATCAGACAGGGTACATATTCCGGTGAGATAATGCTATGTCTGATAGTCCGTAAAGACGTATCACGACAGTTTACCGGACTTTGTCGTATTATTGCGGAAAAATTTCCGGAAGTAAAAAGTATAGTAATGAATATCAATCCGGAAAAAACTAATGTAATAATGGGAAAAAAATGCATCACTCTTGCCGGAAGCGATACAATTTCAGATACTATGTGCGGAAATAAAATTAAAATTTCGCCTATGTCGTTCTATCAGGTGAATACCGTACAGGCGGAAAAAATCTACAGAAAAGCCCTTGAATTTGCCTCACCTGCTCCGGAAGACGTAATCGCCGATTTATATTGCGGAGCAGGTACAATAGGACTTTCAATGGCACATAGCGTAAAAAAAGTAATAGGAATTGAAATTATTCCGGAAGCAGTCGGAAATGCCTGTGAAAATGCACTTGTAAATGATATAGAAAATGCTGATTTCCATTGCGGTGACGCCGGTGAAGTTTTCGGTAAACTGGATATAAAACCAGATATAATCATAATTGACCCCCCTCGCAAAGGCTGTACGCTTGAGACCGTCCGGACTGTTGCAGAATCTGAACCGGATAAAATCGTAATGATTTCATGTAATCCGGCAACGGCTTCACGAGATGCGAAAATTTTCAGCGGACTTGGTTACGAAGTAAAAAAAGTATGTGGCGTTGATTTATTCCCACGTACCCGACACGTTGAATGTGTGGTACTTATGATAAAAAATTCATAATTGAGAATGCATAATTATGAATTTATCTCACCTAACCTAATCTAACCTTACCTTACCTTACCTGCGTCAACCAGTGGTATACCGTTCGTCTACCATTTGTATACTTATTTCAAACTTTTTTTCAAGAAATTCAAGGTCAATAGGTTTCTGAAAGTTTTCGTCAATGTAAAGTATTATATTACGGATTTTAGAAGATGCATTACGGCTTATTACTTTTCTGTTGCCGGAATTTTCCGGAATATTCCTGAAAATTACCGTGAAGAATTTCAGCAGAAGTGATTTTATCATGTTTTCATAACCTTTTTGTCGGTTATCGTATTCCGATTGTATTTCCGTAAGAATATCCGCAAGAACAGGTGTATATATACATGAACGGTCAATTTTCCGTAAACCACCGTAAAGACTGGTTGTAAAAAATTCGGGATTCCCGACTGTACCGTTTCCGATAAAAAACAGGTGGATTTTATAAAAAATATGTGATATATTTATAGTACAAATATAATTCAGGAGGTTTTTTTAATATGAAACATATCAAAAAATTACCGGCGTTTATACTTTCAGCGGTAATGATTCAGAGTATAATGCCTGTTTCCGTATCGGCAGAAAACAGACTTTCAGCAGATACTTTAAATTTTTATAATTACTGGAAACAGAAATATCTCGTACAGGATAATTACGTTACTGACGAAACACAATATTACGTATACTACGCTGACGAAAAATACACCGGCGGAAATACTTCCGTTGCCGTTACGGTATCGGAGGCACACGGCTACGGTATGCTTATTACTGCCAGTATGGCGGATTACGACGAAAACGCCAAGGACTATTTTGACGGAATGTACCGTTATTTCAAGGCTCATCCGAGTGATATAGGTAAAAATCTTATGTCATGGCAACAGTGCGATAACGGTACGGCACTCATTGACGGTGCGGAAGAAGGCAGTATGACCGGCGGTTTATGCGATTCCGCTACTGATGGCGATATGGATATTGCCTATGCTCTTCTTATGGCTGATTCCGTATGGGGCAGTGATGGCGATATTGATTACTATTCCGAAGCCCTTGCGGTAATAAATGACATCATGAAATATGACATAAATCACGAATACTGGACTATAAATCTCGGTGACTGGGTTTCCGAATGTGACAGGACGGAAAATTATTATTCCGCTACAAGATGTTCTGATTTTATCGTACAGTATCTTCCTGTATTCGCTGAAGTCTCCGGTAATGACGACTGGCTGAAAGTCTATGAAACTACATACGGAATAATAAACGGAATTGTCGATAAGTACAAAACCGGTATATTACCCGATTTTGTTATCCGTGACAAGTCCGGTAATTACGTACCTGCTCCGGCTGATTTCCTCGAAAGCGAAAACGACGGTAATTATTATTATAACAGCTGTCGTGTACCGTGGCGTATAGGTATGGACTATCTTATAAATGGTAACAAAGACGCTCTTGTTTTTGCGGAAGCTATAGACAATTTCATGATGTCCGCTACCAAAGGTGACCCGTGGGAAGTCTTAGCCGGATACACTCCAGACGGCAAGGCTATTGAAGATTACAATGATTTATGTTTTGTAGCACCTCTGCTTGTTTCGGCGAAATGTGGTAAGAATACTAAATGGCATGATGATATACGTGAAGTTCTGACAGATTACGGTGAAGACGTATATTACGGCGATACAATAAAAATGTTGTGTCTTATCGTAGATGACGACGGCTGGACTGTTCCGGAAAATACGGAAAAATCAGTGACAGGCGATGTAAATTCTGACGGAAATTTTGATGTCGCTGACCTCGTGGCAATGCAGAAATATCTTCTGTACGGCGAAGGTATGGCAGACTGGCAAGCCGGTGACTTATTAAAAGATTCAAGAATTGATATTTTTGACCTCGTTCTTATGCGGAAACTGATTATTAATTCATAATTGATATTAGCACGAACGTGTACGGACGTATACGAACGCTAACGAACGTTTACGATGGCTACCGATACAGATAAAGATACAGAAACAGATAAAGATACAGAAACAGATACAGATATAGATACAGATAATAACAAAAAGCCGGATTTTTATTCCGGCTTTTTTATATCGCTTGTAAAAAACAATGATTTTTTAAAATAAAAAATTTAATTTACACATATGCTTGACAAGTTCAGATAAATATGATATACTGATAAAAGAATCATTGAAGACCGATAAGCGTAGCTGATTTTATACAGTCAAGCTTAAGTCGTTCAATGATTCTGTTTTTATATTCTGTCAATTAAGAATTATGAATTGATAATTAACTTTCGCATCATGCAGAGGTCAAAGACATCTATAATATTATTCTTATCGAGGTCACCGGCGTGCCAGTCGGTCAGATTACCACTTCCGAGAAGCCATTTCTGTAACATGACAAGGTCTGCAATATCAAATTTTCCGTCTGAATTTACGTCACCATTAACGGATTTTATATTACTGTCTGAAGAGTAAACCGTTTCATACATTGTTTCAGCCCATAATTTACGCATAGTAGCGTAACCGTCATCATTAGGGTGTACGCCGTCGGCACTTAGCAGTTCAGGATTTTCACGGAAAAGTTTTTCAAAGTCCGGACCTTTTACTACTTCCGGATATTTTTCATAGATTTTTTCAATCATAGCGTTATATGCCGGTACATTATCGCCTACTGCCGATTCTGTAGCGTACGGAATCTTCGGAACAACCGGTATTTTTCCGGATTCTATTATTTTTTCTACCATATATGATGTATTTTCATAATATTTTTCCGTATTCGAGGGATTACCCCATGCGTCGTTTGTACCGTAAGCCACACTTACGTATTTCCCTTGGAAAGCTTCAAGCCAGCGGTCAATGTTTTCCGCACCGTGAGTACTTGTTATTCCGCCGATACCTCCGTTTTCCTGTACCGGAAAATATCTGTCGTCAATCTGGTGGACAAATTCAGCGAATCCTGTGCCGTAACAGTTCATCATACCGCACGCCGTAATAGAATCTCCGTAAAAAATCCAGCTGTCTGAAACACCGTCGGATACGTTATGAATATCGAAATTTATGGAAGTATTCCCACCTGATTTGCCGTCATTACCGGTAATGTTAAGTCTTATCCAGTTATAACCGTCCATGTCAATGACGTGCTGTCTTGAATGAAGCGTATTTCCTGTAACTGTTTCAATAACTTCCCAGTTGTCTTCAGGATAAGTACCGCCGACTGCTGAATTTACTTCTATAGTGTAGTCATAGGGAACACCATTAGACCCACCGTTTCCGACTGTATAGTCAAATGCTCCGGTAGCGTTATACCATACGGCAATTACTTTTTTCCGCTGATTTTCGGGTACTTCCGAAAGGTCATAGGCAAGATAGTCCGCACCGGAACTGCTCCAGAATGAAAAATAATGTTCGTCATTGGCGTAAGATGTCATACCGGTCTGTGAGTATGCCGGACAATCTGTACTTATTACCGGATTGGATATTACTTCCGCATGGACGGAATTTGTCATTATTCCCGAAGCTGTAATAAGTATTCCCATTAAAGACGCTGTAAATTTTCTGACTGATTTCTTCATAGATTTCAAACTCCTTTTTTATTATTTCAGAATATCCCTTAAAGTTTCCATAAGCATATCAATATTGATAGGTTTTGCGATATGACCGTTCATACCGGCATTTATAGCTTCCTGTCTGTCTTCGTCGAAAGCATTGGCTGTCATAGCGACTATCGGAATATTTGCTTTTGTTTTGTCGTCAAGTTCACGGATTATTTTAGTCGCTTCGTAACCGTTCATGATAGGCATCTGAATATCCATGAGAATGAGGTCATAGGCATCTGCCGGTTTATTCTTTATCATGTCAACTGCTACTGTACCATCGTCGGCGGTATCTATTATAAATCCGACGTTCTCAAGGATAGCCATTGCAATTTCCTGATTAAGTTCGTTATCCTCTACAAGAAGAATCTTCATGCCGTCGAAACGTATTTCTTCGGTATCAGCTTCTTCAGGAGCGTCATTGTTTTCGTACGGTCTGGCAAGTACTTCACGGAGTTCAGAAAAGAATATAGGTTTTGAACAGAATGCAGTTACTCCGGCTTCACGGGCTTCTTCCTCAATGTCAGCCCAGTCGTAAGCCGTAAGTATTATTATAGGTGCTATATCGCCTATTACCTTACGTATACGGCGGACAAGTTCAATACCGTTCGTATCAGGCATAAGCCAGTCGATTATATACGCACTGTATGGTTCATTCTGTTCTATGGCAAACTGTGTACGGATAAGGGCTTCTTTTCCTAAAGTAGTCCAGTCGGGGTGCATACCAATCGCCGACAGCATTTTACTTACGCTTACACAAGTATTAACATCATCATCTACAACCAATGCCCTTAAGTCTGCGAGATGTTCTATTTTCTGTGAGTTTTCGGAAGTTTCTGCAACTCTGAAACGGAGCTTTACAATAAATTCCGAACCTTTACCCTCTTCGCTCTCTACAAGGATAGTACCGCCCATCATATCGACGATATTTTTAGTTATCGCCAGTCCTAAACCTGTACCCTGTATTCCGCTGACAGTAGCTGTCTGTTCACGTTCAAACGGTTCAAAGACGTGCTTTAAAAATTCCGGACTCATTCCGATACCGGTATCTTTCACACGAAACTCGTATGACGCATAATTGTCCTGCTCCTTGGCTGTCTGGATAACACGTACACTTACCATTCCCCCTGGTTTTGTGTACTTCATGGCATTACTTAAAATATTCAACAGTACCTGATTAAGACGTAATTTATCACAGATAATCATTTCATTTGTAACGTCAAGGGTATCAATATAAAATTCAAGCTGTTTTGATTTAACATCCGCCTGTACGATAGTTTTCAAATCGTGCATTATATCCGGCAGACTTACTTCTTTTTCTTCAATTTTAACCTTACCGCTTTCTATACGGCTCATGTCGAGAACGTCATTGATAAGACTTAACAGGTGATTACTTGATGTGAGAATTTTTCCCAGATAGTCCTGTACCTGTTGTTTGTTATCGATATGTGTCACCGCCAGCGACGTAAAACCGATAATAGCGTTCATAGGCGTACGTATATCATGCGACATATTATTAAGAAACGTCGTTTTAGCGTTATTGGCGTACTGTGCCTGTGCGAGTGCTTCCGAAAGTATTTCATTCTGTTCCTGTTCCCGCTGAATCATATCATCTATGTTACGGAATCCCGCAAGTATAAAACTGTTATTCTTTTCCGTACTGTCTTTCACTTTAACGTAGGTATACTGGAAATGATGTTCTTCACCGTCAACCTGTATACGATAACTGCCGTTATATTCGGTATTTTCATTCAACTGTTCACGTACTTTTTCAAGAGATAGTGCTTCCGTAAGGTATTCCCTGTCTTCCTCGTGTACTCTCGTATTGATATACTGTCGCAGTATGGGTGTATATGGATGTTCCTCTATGGAATCCTTTTTCAGACCCTCTACAACATAGCCCTCAAGTTTGACTATACGTGCAGTACCGGCTTTTTCGTTGACGGCGTATACATTGGTATAGTCATGGCTTAATGCCTCTACTATTGCCAGTTGTTCGGACATCTCTTTATTTGCCTGCTCCGTGGCGTTCAGAAGTTTTTCACTCCAACGTCCTTTAAGATACAGTATGAGTACAACGCTGAATATCAGGGCAACAATAAACGCAACTATCAGCATTATTTCCGGATTTGCCTGAAGATATTCAAAAAAATTCATATCATCGACGGTATACGTTGTATACTTTGCAACAAACTGACTAAGCATATCATTAGGTACTTGCTGTATACACTTGTTGAGTATGGTTATGAGTTCGTGTTCGGCACTGTTCCGGACATACATTCTGAAATCAATATTCATGTTGTTTGTAACGCTGTAGTAAAGAGAGCGTGTTTTATCGTTGTTCACAAAAAGCTGTGCGGCGTAGGCGTATACATATGCGGCATCTGCTTTACGGTCAAGGACTGCCTGCATAGCGTCTTCTCTTGTGGGATATGTCACAAACTCGACATCATGGAGTTCATTGACTATAATTTCCCTGCTTTGAGAATCAGCTACTGCCACTTTCTTTATATCGCCGATAAAATCCTGTCTTGTAACTCTTGCGATACCTGTCGTAAGATACGACTTTGTATTGAATCCACGGTAGGCGGAATTTTCCATAACCGGTACTGTCTTTATGCTGTCAATGACTATATCGACGCTGTTTGTGTTTGCGATATTGTAATAATCTTCCTTGTTTTCGGGTACTACCACTTCATAGGGAAGTCCGGCAAGTTCCATGACATATCGGAAATAATCCGGTAAAATGCCCTTGAGTTCACCGTTTTCAACATAGGAGTAAGGCTCTCTCTCTCCGAGTGCCGTGACCGTGATTTTCTTTTCACCCGATACAATTTCTTTTATATATTCAAGTTCACGTTCCGTGAAAGTAAGTTCGGAAGAATAAACAGGTCCGTAATGCTGATAAAACAGTAAATTTTTCCAGTCACCTTCGTTTAAGTCCATCTGTTCTATAGCGTAATTTATTTCGTCAAGAAGTTCGGTATCGCCTTTTCTGACGATTGCATAGAAATTATCTTCTTCGATAATATCAAGTGTTTTTTCGTTTTCCGATTTTCTCAGGTCACTTGAAAGTATAGCGTCAACTTCACCATTCTGTAATGCAGAAGCAAGCGTATCTGCGTCATCATATTCTTTCACAACGTAAGAGAACCCTTTTTTTTCCGCAAATTTCACGAGGCTCTCGTTCTGACTGCTACCTTTCAGCTGACCGATTATCATTCCGTCATAAGTTTTGTAGTCACTGCTGTGTATCCTTGTATTGTCAAGCCTGACCGAAAGAACAGTATCATTTCTGCCTATAGGGTACGAAAAATCAAAAATCTTTTCACGTTCTTCATTTCGCCGTGCGGAAGTAACCACATCAATTTCACCGTTTTCAAGCATATCAAGCATTTCGCTCCATGACTTGTCATAACCTGTATATTCAAAATTCAGGTGTGAATATTCTGAAACCAGATTCAGAAATTCTATTCCGTAACCAGTCAGTGTTCCGTCATCGTCTTTCATGTGATAGCCTTCAAAATCGAAAATACCTGCTCTGACCGTCTTGTTGTCGGAAGCCTCATCGGCTGACGCAGTCATGTAACCGGACGTGATAAAAGTAAGACACGTCATAAAAGCGACAATTATTCTGATATATGCCTTGTGTTCAGCCTGCATTAAAAATACCTCCTTTATTGAATTTTATGCCATGATTAAAAATTTTTCAGGCTATTCATAGTATAGCATTTATCAGACCGGTTGTCAATTCAATTCAAAATTAAGAATTTATAATTTATAATTGTCAGTCCGTCGACGAACCGTCAACGGCCGGTATACCTTATCTGTGTAGTACATTCAGGTCACTGACCGGTATTTCACCTGTAAACTACATTATCCGGAAACGCATTACAGAAGCTGAATATATGCTGATTAATACCGATAAAAGCATTCTGACTATCTCCGAAGAATGCGGATTCCGTTCGCTGTCAAATTTCAACAGTCTTTTCAGGAAAATAACCGGTACAACTCCGAAAAATTACCGCAAAACAGGTAATTTTCAAATCAGTAGTCAATAATTCTGTAGTCTTTATAGAACATTCCGTAATCTTTTATTTTGGTTTCGTTGAAGTTTTTGATAATCGGGTAAAGTATTCTCATAGCACCGTCGTCGAAAGTAAGGTATGGCTTGAAATTCGTACTGATTTCATACGCCGGTGGAAACTGATTCGATACCCAACCAGGGTCACAGGAATAGACATATATTCCGTCACGGACAAAATCAGATGATATTGAATGGGTCATCATATTCAGCGAAGCCTTTGCCATATTGGTATGTACATGCCGTGCGAGTTTCTGTTTAGTATTGAAACGTCCCTCAACGGAGCTTACATTTATGACCCATGATTTGTTATCCTTACCGTGTGCGAGATATTTTCTTAAACCGTTAGTGAGTATGAACGGTGCTGTGACGTTTATCAGTTGTACTTCAAGTAATTCCTGTGGCGAGATTTCTTCCGGACGGCGTACCCATGAATTTTTATCAGGTTTTTCACCGTAGTCGACAAGCTGATTATTCAGTATCAACGAAAAATTTTCCTGCTCCGGAAGTTTCAGCGATAAAAGCTGTCTGGAATCGCATTGGATAGACTTTTCTTTTAATTCGAGTTCAGCATAATATTCAGCGGATTTCTTGACGGTCTGTGCAGAGTTATTAATAAGTATATCGAGATGATTTCCGGAAATATCTGCAATATGTTCGATAAGTTCTTGTATGCGGTCAACTCTGATTAAGTCAAAACCGATAATGAAAAGCCTGCTTCGGAAATTTTCAAAATCGGGTTCTTTCGAGTAGTTTTCAAGAGCGTTCTTCGGGTATCGGGTGACGGCTATCACGTTAGCCCCCATTCTTAACAGCCTCAGACATACCGCATAACCGATTTTAATTCTGCCACCGGTCACGACGGCATTTTTTCCGGTCAAGTCGCAAGTTAAAGTACGCATTTTTTCGTTGATTTCCTTACATTCCGGACAGATGCCGTATTCTTCCATATTACGCTGACGACACATTAAACAGATTTTCATAAAAAAGTCCTCCCTGATAATTTACTGAAACTATTTTAACATAAAACTGAAAAAAAGTCAAATTTTATCTTGACAAATTAAAAACATTATGCTATAATAACAATGTCAGTAGTGTAAGTAAAGAACGTCAGTTTCCACATTCTGAAGGTGCGGTTATCCGCCTGACACTGCCGTATAGTTCAACGTCAGAACGCCCCGGCCACAAATCTAGGGAAACTGCGGTTCAACTCCGCAAACGGTCTTTAAAAATGTTTCAGTCTTTCGGGACTGAATTTTTTTTATTTTTCTATTGACAAAATGAAAATAATATGATATAATAACGTTGTCAGTAGTTTAAATTCAGAACTCCAGCCCTTCACGCTGGCGGTGCGGTTATCCGCCTGATACTGCCGTATAGTTCAACGTCAGAACGCCACCTCCGCAACAGTTGTGGAAACTGCGGTTTAACTCCGCAAACGGTCTTTAAAAATGGTTCAGTCTTTCAGGACTGAATTTTTTTTATTTTTCTATTGACAAAATGAAAATAATATGATATAATAATGCTGTCAGTAGTTTAAGTAAAGAACTTCAGTTTCCACATTCTGACGGTGCGGATAATCCGCCTGACATTTCCGCATAGTTTAAGTAATAAAACAGTCCTCCTGCTAAGAGGAAAGATTACGGTGTAAATCCGTATGCGGATTTTAAATAAAAATAATCAGGTCAGTAATGACCTTTTTTATTTTAAGGAGGTTTTTAAAATGAAGATAGAAACACAATGTCTGCATGAGGGCTATACTCCTAAAAACGGCGAACCGAGAGTAGTTCCGATAGTGCAGAGTACTACATATGTATACGATTCGACGGAAGAAGTAGCACAAGTATTCGATGACCCCACAAAAAGCCTTATATACTCACGTTTCGAGAATCCCACCACTATGGCTATCGAGGCGAAAATATCCGCTCTGGAGGGCGGTATCGGTGCAATGTGTACCAGCTCCGGACAGGCTGCCACGCTCCTTTCCATACTTAATATCTGTAAAGCCGGTGACAGTATTATAAGCACTCCGGAAATTTACGGCGGAACTATCAATCTTTTTTCGTATACTCTTAAAAAATTAGGCATTGAGTGCATATACATTGACCCGTCGGCAAGTGATGAGGAAATAAGCAGATGTTTCAAACCGAACACTAAGGCAGTTTTCGGCGAAACTATAGCCAATCCGGCACTTACCGTACTTGATATAGAAAAATTCGCACGTATCGCCCACGCACATAACGTACCGCTTATAGTTGACAATACTTTTGCAACGCCGATACTTTGCAGACCTATTGAATTTGGTGCGGATATTGTTATACACTCAACAAGTAAATATATGGACGGTCATGCGGTACAGACCGGCGGTGTTATCGTTGACAGCGGTAATTTTGACTGGTCTAACGGCAATTTCCCTGAATTTACAGAGCCTGACGAATCATATCATGGCATTTCATATGTACAGACTTACGGAAAATCAGCCTACATCACTAAGGCAAGAATGCAGTTAATGCGGGATTTTGGTTGTTATCCGTCTGCACATTCGTCATTCCTGCTGAATTTAGGTCTTGAAACCCTCGCCGTAAGAATGAAGCAGTATTGTGAAAATGCCCTTAAAGTAGCGGAATATTTTGAAAAATCAGATAAGGTTGAGTCTGTAATATATCCTGCTCTGAAGTCTGATAAGAGTTACGGACTCGCACAAAAATATTTAAGCGGTTGCAGTGGAGTAATTTCTTTCGTAATCAAGGGTGGCAGACCTAATGCCATTAAATTCATGGACAGCCTTAAACTCGCTTCAAATGAAGTACACGTCGCTGATATAAGAACGTGCGTTCTTCATCCGGCAAGCGAAACTCACAGACAGCTTACAGAAGAACAGCTCGTATCAGCCGGAATAAACGGCGGTATGATTAGATTTTCATGCGGTCTTGAAAACGTCGATGACATCATAGCAGATATTGAGCAGGCATTTAAGGCAATAGATTGAAATATATAAATCCGGATAAAAAATATCCGGATTTTTTTCTTGAAAGGTCTTGACAAACAGAAATTTATATGTTATTATATTTTTAACCTACTTAAAAACTATGTTTAATATGAAAGGTATGATAAATCATGAGTTATAAATTTGAAACTATGCAGGTACACGCCGGTCAGGAAACTCCAGACCCTACTACAGATGCACGTGCTGTACCGATATATGCGACAACTTCCTATGTTTTCAAGGATTCCGCACAGGCTGCCGGACGTTTCGCACTCACAGAGGGCGGTAACATATATACACGTCTTATGAATCCTACTTCCGACGTTTTTGAAAAAAGAATAGCCGTCCTTGAGGGCGGAGCAGGTGCATTGGCAACGTCTTCAGGCTCATCGGCTATAACATACGCTGTACAGAATATCGCCACAGCCGGTGACCATATTGTATCATCTACGAATCTTTACGGAGGAACTTATAATCTTTTCGCCAATACCCTTGTTGAACAGGGTCTCACTACAACATTTGTCAATCCGTCTGACCCTGAAAATTTTGAAAAAGCTATCCAGCCGAATACAAAGTTACTCTATGCAGAAACCCTCGGCAATCCTAATTCCGACGTTATAGACATTGAAGCTATTGCAGAAGTCGCACACAGACACGGTATACCGCTTATCGTTGACAATACTTTTGCTACACCTTATCTTTTAAGACCTATCGAACACGGTGCTGATATTGTAGTACATTCTGCTACAAAGTTCATAGGCGGTCACGGTACTGTAATGGGTGGCGTTATCGTTGACAGCGGTAAATTCGACTGGTCACAGAATGATAAATTTCCGGCACTCTCGAAACCTAATCCGTCATATCACGGAGTAGTTTTCACGGAGGCTTGCGGAAATCTCGCATACGTCATGAAAATCCGTACAACCCTTATGCGTGACCAAGGTGCAGTTATATCGCCGTTCAATTCGTTCCTGTTACTGCAAGGTCTGGAAACCCTCTCACTCCGTCTTGAAAGACACGTCGAGAACGCCTTGAAAGTCGTTGATTTCCTGAACAATCACCCACAGGTAGAAAAGGTAAATCACCCGTCACTCGAAACCGGAAAAGCCAAAGAACTCTATGACAGATATTTCCCTAACGGTTCGGCTTCTATTTTCACATTTGAGATAAAAGGCAATGCCGATACCGCAAAGAAATTTACCGAAAGTCTTGAATTATTCTCACTGCTTGCAAACGTAGCTGACGTAAAGTCGCTGGTAATACATCCGGCTTCAACGACACACTCACAGATGAACGAAGACGAATTACTTTCCGCAGGTATCAAGCCTAATACTATAAGACTTTCCATAGGTACGGAACACATTGACGACATAATAGCTGACCTCGCCAAAGGTTTTGAGGCTGTAAAATAATTTATATGAAATGCGGGTTTTTATACTCGCATTTTATTTTACTATTGACGTTCTCCGGAAAATGTGATATTATATTATCATACTTTTTTTTGAGAAAGGATTTACAATGTATTTTAAAGAATTGAATTTATCACAGGAAATTTTGAAGGCTGTTGAGGAACTCGGCTTCACGGAAATGACCGAAATCCAACAGAAAAGCATTCCTCTTATTCTTGAGGGACAGGACGTTATCGGACATTCAAACACCGGTACAGGTAAAACCGCTGCATTCGGCATACCGGCTGTTGAATCCATAACAGATACCGGAAATATCAGCGTACTTGTTATGTGTCCTACACGTGAACTCGCTATGCAGGCATACGAGGAAATACGCAAATTTGCACGGTACAAAAAGGGTGTAAAGGCTGTCTGTGTATACGGGGGTGCGAGTATGGACAAACAGATTCACGAACTCAAACGCCGTGCGAATATCGTCATAGGCACACCAGGTCGAATTTTAGACCATATCCGCAGACGTACCCTGAAACTTAACAACATCAGATATGTTGTACTCGACGAGGCTGACGAGATGTTAAATATGGGTTTCAGGGAAGATATAGAAGCTATACTTTCGGAAGTACCGGAAGACCGACAGACCGTTTTATTTTCGGCGACTATGCCACCGGCTATACTCGCCATAACCGAAACTTATCAGAAAAATCCGGTACACGTGGAAATAAAGTCGACACAGAAAACAGTTGAATTGATTGAACAATATTATTATGAAGTCGCTATGGGCAGAAAAACAGATGCTCTTAAACTTCTTTTAAAAGCGTATGCCCCTAAGTCTTCAATGGTATTCTGCAATACAAAGAAAATGGTTGACGATTTGACGGAAGAGCTTGTCAAATCAGGATTCAGGGCTGTCGGAATACACGGCGATATGAAACAGTCACAGCGTACACAGGTCATGAACAGTTTCAGGAATAAATCCGTTGAAATACTCGTTGCCACGGACGTCGCCGCACGTGGAATAGATGTAACCGGTGTTGACGCCGTCTTCAATTACGATTTGCCACAGGATAACGAATACTACATACACCGCACAGGACGTACCGGACGTGCAGGGCATACCGGAACGGCTTACACTTTGATAAGCGGACGCAGACAGTTATATGAACTCCGTGAAATTGAACGTTATACAAAAGCTGATATTATTGAAAAGTCTTTACCGGAAAAATCGGAAATTATTTCCATGAAAAAAGATGAGATTATTTCTGAAATAGCATCCATAAATGAAACAGTCCGTGAGGCTGATGACGTTCTTGAAAAACTCGCCGGAGCAGGTATTAATTACCGTGAGACAGCTTTAAGACTTATTTCAGAAAAACTTAAATCCGAAACTGAAAATATTCCGGAATTTGAAAAACCACGTCCGCTTAAAAAAGGCAGAAAAGGTACACAGACAGTAAAGGTAGATATAAGCATAGGCAGAAACAAACATATAGCCCCTAATTTTATACTCGGTGCGTTGGTAGACGCTACAGGAATGTCCGGAAGAGATTTCGGAAAAATAGATATATTCGATACACATACTACAGTTGAGATTCCGGAAGCTGAAAAAGACTACATTCTTGACAGTACCAATCCCATGAAGATAAACGGTAATAAAGTTGAAGTAAAATTATATAAGGGTAAGGAAACAAAAAGCAGACGTTATGACAATCCGAAAAAACCTGAATTTGACCGTAAAGCCCGTGCATACGGACACAGAAAAAAGAATGAAGTCTATGACTATATCCCGAACCGCAGTAAGCGTACGAAAAAAAGACACTGAAAAATATCTGATACAAGAGGTGAAAAAATTTGAGCAGGAATAATCATGAAAAAACTCCGGCAAAAAGAATAGCCGTACTTATAGTAGCAATTTTAATGATACTCGGTGCAATAATACTTCCGTTTCTTCGCTGACAGAATACTCCCGAAAGATAAATTTCGGGAGTTTTTTTATATCCGGTCTGCGATTCCGACAAATTCTGCACATCGGACATATTATAATATATAAAGACAAGTAATAAAGTTTTCGGGAGGTGTCATGTGCAGACTATCTATATTGATGTCCTTATCATACTGAATATATACGTGAATTATTTTCTTCTTCGTATAACGGCACGCATTACGCATTCACCGCTTAGTTTCCGGCGATGTATGATAACTGCCGTCTATGGAAGTATCTACTCATTACTGATACTCGCACCAAGTCTGAACGGTTTTATCAATACGCTGATAAAACTTATCGCTGTGGTGACGATTGTTATAATAGCTTTCGGATTTCAGGGTAAAAAACGCCTGATTATAAATACAGTCGCTTTTTTTTCGGCAAACTTCATACTCGCCGGAACTGTATACGCTGTATACTCATGGTCTGAACCGGATTTCATGCAGTTCAATAATTCCTATTTCTATATAGATTTTTCACTTCTGTTACTTGTCCTGACAACTGCTGTCATGTATTTTCTTGTATATATCGCTGAAAATTTCATGTACCGCACACCTGAAAGTACAGACTGTTACGACGTTATAATAAAATACATGGATACTGTAGTAACTCTTGACGGACTTGCAGATACCGGAAATTCCCTGACAGATTTCTTTTCCGGTTCGCCGGTCATAGTATGCGACAGGAAAAAATTCAGCGGAATAAAAAATAACGGAAGTATTCCGAAAGGTTTCCGGATTCTGCCCTGCTCCACTATATCCGACAGCGGTTTTATAGAAGTTTTCCGTCCGGACGAGGTACTTATAAAAAATACTCTCTCCGGCGAAAGAAAAAAAGTAGACGCTGTAATAGGTCTGGGCGAAAATTCCGGAAATGCTGTATTTAATCCGAAAATTCTTAAAATATAAAAAGGAGGAAATTTTTATGAACATTATTCAGATGATTCTTGAAAAATTCAGGGATATTTTCAGTTGTGATGTATTCTATATAAACGGTCCGGACACTCTCCCACCACCGCTTACACGTCAGGAGGAAGAGGAAGTCTTCAAAGGTCTTCTTGAAAATGACCCGTCCGCCCGTGACAGACTTATTGTACATAATTTAAGACTTGTTGTATATATAGCAAAGAAATTTGAATCAACAGGAATAGGTCTCGAAGACCTTATTTCAATCGGTACTATAGGTCTTATAAAGGCGGTAAATACTTTCTGTCCTACAAAAAATATAAAACTCGCAACGTATGCCTCACGGTGTATAGAAAATGAAATACTTATGTTCCTGCGGAAGTCCTCACAGTACAGAAATGACCTCTCCATAGATGAGCCACTGAATATAGACTATGACGGAAATGAACTTCTTTTATCGGACGTACTCGGCACTGATGACGATATTGTAAACAAGGGAATCGAAACCGAAGCCGAAAGGGAAATACTTCGTAATGCCGTTGCGGAACTTTGTGACCGTGAACGTGAAATTATGGAAATGCGGTTCGGACTTATCGACGGCAAGGAAAAAACTCAAAAAGAAGTAGCTGAACAAATAGGTATTTCACAGTCATATATATCACGTCTTGAAAAGAAAATCATACATAAATTACGTGTTAAACTCGAAAGTATAACATAAACTTTTCAGAAACATGAAAAAAGCGGTCATAATAACCGCTTTTTTTATTTATTTTATCGGTGCATAACGTTCAGAAGAAATAACCCTTTCCATAACTGAAGCCGGTGAAATATCGCCGGATATGGTCATGTCAAATATCACAGGTGAAAAACCTGATACAAGTGTAGCACCAGTTTCTGACATACTTACGGGCATATTTGACTGTCTGCTGTTGACATTCCAGAAAACAATATCGGGAAGTTTATAGCCTTTTTTCTGATATTTCTTCTTCATGGTCTCGAAGAGTGGCAGACTGTTTCCGCCCTCTATACAGTAATCAAATTCCATATCTGATATGATGTATATTTTTGTCGGAAGTTCTTCCTGTGGCAATTTGTTTTTAACAGCAGTATTAAGAATCAGATTGAATACGGCTTCAAGGTTTGTATTTGCATATTCTGTAAATTTCATACAGTAATTGACTTTCTGAAATATGTCATCGCCTTTTATTTCTATAAGACGTGGATTTTCAGAAAATGTTATGAAGTGATTTGCGAAAGTACCTTTATTGTGTTCGGCAAAGTAGATACCCAGCGAAAGTGCAACATCCAAAGGACGTACTGACGAATTTTCACTCCATGTCATAGAACCGGAAGTATCTATAACTGCTATGGCGTTTTCGTCGGTGGTTGCATAGTCAGGGAGATTCTTCCATGTTACGTCAAGTGAAAGTTTTTCGTCTTCGGACATACATTTATTTTCATTACATTTTCTTGTTATCTCATACGGATAGAGAGCAGATGTATTAATAGTAGTTTCGCCTTTGTCTACGGCTTTGAGATATTCTGTATAACGTTCCTCGTCGTTCCTAAGAAAAGCCTGACGGTATCTGAACATTGCACAGGAAGGTTGTTTTGAATAGTCGAAAGTGTAGTCTGATTCACGGAGACGATTTTCTATTATATCAATATATTTCCTCAATGAAGATAATGTTTGTCTGTAAGTCTTTTCGTTCATACCAAGCAGGCGACACATTTTCTTGCCGAGTTTCCTTGTTTCTTCCGACGACGTATTGACGGACGGCAACCACTTCGCAAGAAGTGAAACGTTTTTATCAGCGTTCATTGCCTGAATATCGGAATCAAGCTGTTTTTTTATTTCATTTACTGCTGTGCTTTCGCACGGACTGTCTATGACGGTCATTAAGTCGTCGTAACGTCCGTATTCCGCAAAATACGGTATATTTCTTTCTACAGCGTCGGGATAACATTTCAGGAGGGATTTTATGGCTGTCCTGAAAAAGCGTCTTTCACCTAAACCGCCTCTTATATCACGGACATAAAAAATAATCTTCATAGTTTTTTCAGGATTTTCGACATATGCACGGATTACAACATTAGCTATTTCCTTTTCTTCGGCGGAACGCATAGCACCAGCCTTGAAAAACAGGTCAAGACATTCATTTCCGGTTGTGGAGTATGTTAAAGCACCGTTTTCAGTAGTAGTGACGGAACTTTCTTTTTTCAGATAATCAAGCATAAAATACCTCTTTTCTTTATGTAACACGATTCATTTTTTCATAGTGCCTGATAACGTTTCCGTCCGGCGTACTATGCCCCTGATTTTAATGCTGTCAGAATCGTTAATATTTTCAGAGGTTAAGTTTACAAGACACATCAAATATTTTCCCATAAAATATGTAAGAATTGCTGTAAGTGTCTTTCGGGTACAAAAGCCTTACAAGGTTCATTTCAATCTTATTTGACAGATAAGCGAAAATATTGCTGTACGAACCTTTCAGCTTTTGTTTTTACATGGTTCTGTTTCGGTGTCAGAGAACATTTCTGTTTTCCGACTTGCCGGCGTGATGTGCATTTTTTTGCTGTAAGAACCATTAAAATTTACACGATTCTGTTTTTTTCTTATGCAGACTTGAATACATTTCTGTACAAGTTCCCTGCGACCACAAAGAAATATATTGCTGTCAGAATCGTTGATAAGGAGCAGGCATACGTATTAACCCCTTACGTGTGCCCTTACAGATTTCACGGCACGTAAAAGTCTGTGACTTCCGGTGGTCATTGCAATGACACAACTGCTGTCGCTGTTGCGAAACTTTACACAGTCCTCACCTATAAACAACCTCATGAAATATTTGCTGTATAAGCCGTTCCCTTTGTATGTTCTAAGTATACCACAGCTTTCTGGAAAAATCATATAAAAAAATCTGCGAACTTCTTTCCCGACAGGCTTGCAAAAATATTATTTTTATGCTATCATTATATATGAAAGGAAGTGAATGTCTTTATGGGTGGGTTTTCGGAACTGGTCAAGAATTTTGATAAAACAAGACATTATATACGTGATTTCTTTATATATGGCTTTAAAGTGAGAGGCGACTTTGAAAGAAAAAGTAAACGAACCTACGACGACGAAAAACGTCGTATAGAAAGCTGGTTAAGCGATTACATGAAATACGATAATTCACAGCACAGAAAAAAAGTAGCTATTTCCCTTGACAGCGGTTGTATTTCCGAAAATCCGCTTTATAATGCTTACTACTCAAAGAGTTTTACTCCAAACGATATAAAATTACACTTCTTTATTATTGATACCCTCATCGACGGAAATTTCATGTCCCTGAAAGAAATTTTACTTAAAATGGATAAATCATACAATGAACTCTTTGAAATGCAGACTGTCAGAAAAAAACTCCTTGAATACGTGGAAGAGGGTATAATATTAACCAAAAAAGTTAAAAAAACTTCATATTTCCGTCTTTCACCTGATACTGTCGGCGATTTTACAGAAAAATATGAAGGTCTCGCTGATGCGGTCAAGTTTTTTTCGGAAACCCAGAAATTCGGAGTTATAGGAAACAGCATACTTAAATCAGCAGGTATCAGAAATGATATTTTCGTGACCAAACATAATTATATTGTACATACTCTTGAAGATATTATTATATCTGAAATCATTGAAGCTATAGAAAACAAAAAATATATATCCGTGGTGAATTTCCGTAATAAAGATAAAACTATAAACAATATAATTCCGTTACAGATAATGTCATCACTCGAAACAGGAAGGCGTTATCTTGCTATGTATGTTGATAAACGTTTCACTTCACTAAGGCTTGACTTCACTGAAAAAATTATAACCGGTAATATATGTGATTACTATGACGAGATATACAGTCAGTACATGAACTGCTGTAAATATTGTTTTAATGCCTCGTTCGGTCCGTGGAAAAATTATCTCAAAACCGAAACCGTAACGATTGATTTCTTTATTGACGAAATCAACGAAAAATATATTATCGAACGTCTTGAACGTGAAAAAAGAAACGGTATTCTCGAAAAAACCGGAAACAATTATTTCCGGCTGACCATAAAAACACTCGATTCCAATGAACTCATACCATGGATTAGAACCTTTACCGGCAGAATAATATCCTTAAAAAGCAGTAACGCAGATGTAACAGAACGTTTCTGTAATGATATACGTCAGCTGAAAAATGTCATATACAAGGACGGAGAATTATGAAAATATTTCATGAAATTTACAGTAATTATTTCCGGATTGCTTCTGAAATTCTTAAATTTCCGGAAATCACAAGAGACAGTAAAAACAAAATTATTTCCGAACTGGGTTTCACTGAAACTAATGCCCATATCCCTGACGATTTATGGGGTCTGCTTCAGAAAAATCAGTACGGTAACTATATCCCCGTAATTAAAAACAAACCTGTTTCAATCCTGACCGGCATACAGAAACGTTGGCTTATGGCAAAACTTGAAAGTCCGGAAATTCTTCTCTTTCTTGAAAAAAATACTATAGATTCCCTGAAAAAACGTCTCGGAAATGTCAAGCCTCTCTACAGTGAAAAGCATTTCCGGTATACTGACCGTTTCAGCGACGGTGACGACTTTTCTGACATGAATTATCAGAAAAATTTCCGGAAAATTGTTTCTGCTGTGAAAAAACATGAAGTAACTGAAATAAATTTTGTCAGCAGAAACAACAAAAATTTAAAAGGTCTGTATATTCCGCTGAAAATACAGTATTCCCCGAAAAATAACAGATTCCGTATACTTGCATTTTCTGTACAGAAATACCGTACAAGCGTTATAAATATCGGCAGAATTACGGACATAAAAAATACCGGTATGATATTTACCGAAAATATCTCCGTCGAAAGATATTTCAATGAACATAAATGTCATGAACCGGTTACTGTCCGTGTTTCAACCGGCAGAAATACTACAGAACGCTTTTTTATGGAGTTCGCACCCTATGAAAAACGTACTGAATATGATTCGGAAACAGGTGTATGTATGGTGCAACTGTGGTACGACAGACAGGACGAAACGGAATTATTAATAAGGCTTTTAAGTTACGGTGCTATGCTGGAAATAGTATCTCCGCCGGATTTCCGCCGGAAAGCAAAGGAACGAATCGACAGACAATACGAATTACTACATAAAGTGATGTGATTTTTTATTATGGATACAAATTTATTACCTGAATATATTCCTTTTTTGTTGTGGTATATTTCAATAGTGTCTGTCTTTATTACAATAAATTCCATACAAACATACAGGAAAAAATATAAGGAAATAAAATCTCTTGTCAACAGATATATTGAATGTAATGCAATAGTTATAACTCCGGTTATATTGAATGGTAAGAGTAAAGTTCCGGAAATATCAGATGTATTTCAGAATATTTATAATTTACCTCTTGAATATGTTTATACAGAAGTCAGTTTTATGGCAGAAAGTGAAAATATACAGACTATAATTATACGTCAGTCATTCGGAAAAAATCCGAAATTTAATGATATTATTAAAATTTATTATGACCCTTATAATCCTGAGCAGGCATTCGCAAAAGATATGAAAAGTATTCTGTTACATAAACCATTGAGAGACTGCATTATTTATGGGTTTGTGTCTGTTGTATGTCTTTTATCTGCTATAATAATCTGAAAAAGTTATGTAAAAAAAACGCCGGTATGATACCGGCATTTTTTGTATTTGCTTGTTAATTATGAATTATTCAGTAATTTTTCTTGCTTCAATGTAGAATCTCTTGTCTTCCGCATGACCCATTGAAAAAGTTTTCCGAGGTAATGCACCGTCTTTGATTACGGTAGGGAAAAGCTGTGACTTATCCATATCCGGAAGTATAAAGCCTATACCTTTATGCTTTTCAGCGAGGTTTTTAACAGTTTCCGTGCCGTGAATGTAGTCGATTTTTCCGCCGTTCGATTTTATATAACTGTCAAGGAAATTCTGTAAAGAGCCGACTGAAAGATTTGAAGATTTTTTATTGATATATAATTTCTTTTCCGTACCTTTATATGACATTACTACATACTGGTCAGAAGTCTGTGTTTCGGATAATTCAAGAGCTTCTGACATTTCAGAAATGAGTTTGTCGCAGTCAACATCATACACGAGACGATGTATAGCTTCAAATTTAAGGGCTTCGCTGTGGAGGTTTACTATTTCAGCGAGTGCATAACGTGCAGGGTGTCCGGACAGGTCAATATTCGGATTGGATTTTTTAAGTTGTTCGTAAAATTGTTTTGCGGTTGCAAGTGAATGATTTCCGTCGCCCATAGCATAAAGCAGTACCGGAGATTTTTCAAGACCGTATTTTTCATTGAATTTTCTATAGTCACCGAGTTCATATAAAGCGTAGTCAATTTTCTGCTGTGTCTGCTCGTCAAGTAAATAACCCTTTATACTTCCGCCGTTCTGCATGAGGTCAAAATCATAGATTTTTTCCATTTCCTGACTTGCAAGCGGTTCAATTACTGTATTTTCAGGGTCATCAATAAGAATCATAATATGCGGTAATTCAAGACCTGCTCCCTGACGTACCTTTATGCGAGGGGGGATTCTCTCTATAACAGTAGCTTCCGTGGCACGTACTTCAGAACGGCTACCCTTTGAGAAGTCGTATTTTTCAAGGTCAATCGCACCGACTATACCACGCCTTACAATGCCGTTACTCTGAACTCTTTCAACATAGACCATAGCATTTTTATACTCTTTGAAAACGCCGTCAGCGATATATTTATCCATGCAACTATGAATATTGTCTATTCTTTCGGAAACGTCGTCATTTTCAAGGAAAATTTCCGGCAGTATCAGATTAAGTGTTGACGGTGCATCACCGACTTTTTTATATACCTCATTCCAGTATTCCGGTTCGCTTGTGTACTGGTCACAGGCGATTACAGACCATTTCTTCATATCGACGTTTTCCGGAATAAGTATATCCGCATTATGAAAAGCTGTTGTATACATATATTTTTTCTCCTTAATAAAAGTTTTTAGTTCCTGATAAAGTCGTGAGACAGGAAGACCTACAACATTGAAATAATCGCCGTTCATGTTCTTTATCAGCAATGCACCCTTACCCTGAATGCCGTATCCACCGGCTTTATCGAAAGGCTCACCGGTAGAGATGTACCATTCTATATCTTTTTCGGAAAGTTTCCGGAACGTTACGGAAGTTGTCTGTGAATTAAGAGTAAAATCATCACCACAAATTATGCAGTAAGCAGTTGTTACGCTATGAACTTTTCCGGAAAGCATTCTAAGAAATTTTCTGCATTCGTCAGTATCTTTCGGCTTACCAAGTATATGACCGTCAATATTCACGACGGTATCGCAACCGATAACTATGCAGTCCGGATAAAGTTCAGATGCCTTTTTTGCTTTGAGTTCCGCAAGATAAGATGATGGATGATATGGGTAATCCTCCGGTACAGTCTCGTCTATATCTAATGAAACACATTCAAAATCATCTGTAATAAGTTTCATAAGTTCACGCCGACGAGGTGACGCAGATGCAAGTATTATCTTCAATTCTATCACTCCTTTATACAGATTTTAACACATATTTTCAGTAAAGTCAAGTACGTGAAAATAACTCCGTAAAAATTTACTGATTGTTCATGAAAAAATTTTCAGAAATACTTGAAAAATCTGTCAGAATGGTGTACAATATTATTGTGAGCGTTCATGCTCCGTAATTATAATATGAAAGGATGTCATACCAATGGCAGGATTAAACAAGGTTACTGTCGAAGACGTAAACGTTACCGGCAGAAAGGTACTCGTAAGAGTAGACTTCAATGTACCGCTTAAAGACGGTGTTATCACAAACGACAACAGAATACAGGCTGCACTTCCCACAATCAACAAACTCGTTGAAAACGGTGCAAAAGTTGTACTGTGTTCACACCTCGGCAAGCCCAAGAACGGTCCGGAAGCTAAGTTCTCACTCGCTCCGGCAGCTGCAAGACTTGCAGAACTCGTAAATACTAAGGTTGTTTTCGCTGCTGATGATACAGTAGTAGGCGAAAACGCTAAGAAAGCAGTCGCTGAAATGAACAACGGCGAAATTGTTGTACTCGAAAACACAAGATTCCGTGGTGCAGAAGAAACTAAAAACGGTGAGGACTTCTCCAAGGAACTCGCTGACCTCGTAGACGGCGAAGTTTTCGTTATGGACGCTTTCGGCTCTGCACACCGTGCACACGCTTCAACAGCAGGCGTTACAAAGTTCGTCAAGGAAACTGCTGTAGGATACCTCATGCAGAAAGAAATTCAGTACCTCGGAAACGCTGTAGAAGTACCTGAAAGACCGTTTGTAGCTATCCTCGGTGGTGCTAAGGTTGCAGACAAGCTGAATGTTATTTCCAACCTCCTCGAAAAGTGCGATACTCTTATTATCGGTGGCGGTATGGCTTATACATTTATCAAGGCAAACGGCGGTTCAATCGGAAATTCACTCGTTGACGACGAAAAACTTGAATACTGCAAGGAAATGCTTGCTAAAGCTGAATCACTCGGCAAGAAGATTCTTCTTCCTGTAGATACAGAAGTTGCTTCCGCATTCCCGAATCCGATTGACGCTGAAATAGAAGTTGAAAACGTGGCTTCTGATTCAATACCGGACGGAAAAATGGGTCTTGACATCGGTACAGAAACACAGAAGATTTTCGCCGAAGCTGTAAAGACCGCTAAAACTGTTGTATGGAACGGTCCTATGGGCGTATTTGAAAACCCTGTACTCGCAAAGGGTACAATAGCAGTAGCAAAGGCACTCGCTGAAACAGACGCTACAACAATTATCGGTGGTGGTGATTCCGCAGCAGCGGTAATGCAACTCGGTTTCGCTGACCAGATGAGCCATATTTCTACCGGTGGCGGAGCATCTCTCGAATACCTCGAAGGCAAGGTACTCCCTGGTGTTGCAGTAATCGCTGAAAAGTAATTCAATCTCAAAACAAGGGCGGGTAGAAATATTCGCCCTTATATGCAGAAACGGGGTTTAAATATGCACTATAATATGGCTTTATTTGCGGTTAATCCGTCTGTATTTGTATATTCTTCAGCGTTTGTAATTATACCACTTGTATTTTACGCTGTATTCTGCTATAAAAGATTCATTGTATCTGTACAGGCGGAAACAGTAGAAAATTTCAATTCAGAAAGTGCGGATTACATTAAAACTGTAGCTTTAGTAAAATCAGTAAACAGGATTTTAAAAAAATCAACGCTTTGTTATAATGTAAACGGACAGGATTTTCACATAAAAGTACCATATTATATTAAGTCGGACAGTACCCATGTTATTTATCCGAAAAATAAACCTAATAAAGCTATTCTATATGATTGCAACCGTCTGAAAAAGAAAGTAAAAAAATATACCGCTCTTGTGAATCTAAGTATTATATTGGAATTTATTATGATTATTTTAACATTTATATTACTTGTTAAAAGTATTGGTGTTGATGATACTGGTGTATCATATCCGTCATAATAAAGGAGGTTTAAATATGCACTATTCAGGAGCAATGAATTTATTTTTATTGATGTTCGCATTAGTAGGATATATAATTTTTCCGATTGCCTTGATTTTTCTTTTCAGGATTGCCAGACCCATAAGCAATTGTCATATAATAAAGAACTTCCGGAAATATGAACGCTCTTACGGAAAAACCACCGCAACTTTATATAGTGACCACCTTTATTATACAGTGGACAAAAGAGAGTTTTCTGTTAAAGTACCTTATTATATACGTCAGGAAACTATAAACGTTATCTATATGAAACGCAAGCCACATAAAGTTATTGTGGAAAGTCCGGAATTATGGCACAAAGTTATAGTTAAAAATCTTATTACTTCCGCAACAATTTTTATTTCAGGTTTTATTATTCTTAAAATCATGGTAGACTTAATGCATGGGAGTAAATTATGAATATGGCTTTATTTTCTGTTGATACGTCACTAGCAGTGATTTCATTAGTTATCTTTTGTATATCAATGCTTATTGCATTAGTTTATCTGATAAAAATGATAATAACAAAAATAGCATATATTAAAGAAAAAAACATTATCCTGAACGTATTCCGGTACTTAAAAAAGAACTGAAAAATATACTGTCATTTTCGCTGTAGTTTTTATATTAGGATTCGGACAGTATATAGGGGTTATCTGCCTTTACGGACTTGTAATGGCTGAACTGACGAATATTTACTGAAGTGCGTATATAACAAACTAAAGGAGTGAATTATTATATATTTAGCTCTGGAGGGTCACCCATCGGGTAGGATTATTTATTATATAATTTTTGAATATATACTCATAGGAATATATTTTCTGTGGATTACAATATTTGCAAGTAAGCTGATTTCCGCAATGGAAGAGTTCAGACAAACTGATAAATCCGACATTGATAAATTGAAATCCTGTAAGAAAAAAATTATATTCCGCTCAATTATGACTGCTATTCCGTTAGTGCTTTTAACCGTTTTGGCATTTAAATAAAAATATTAATCAAAAAAGACAGGTAGAAATATTTGCTCTTATATGCAGGTGTATATATGAAACTGACAGACAAAATAAAAGAAAATTATTCTTCAGAAGTTATGCTGTTATCAATTGTATGTTTTCTTGCCGGAGTGGTAGCCGGAATACTTATCGCACCCGTTAAAAAGGGTATTGCGATAGGTTCGTATAACGGTTGTCATAACGATGTAAGCAATTACAAAAACTGCAAAATGAACACTGATGACGAAGATGATAATATTAATTAAAAGGAGTTAATTACAATGAACAAATCAACAAGAAAGGCAATTATTGCTGGTAACTGGAAAATGAACAAGACACGTCCGGAAGCTAAGGAACTTCTCGAAGCTATTAAACCACTCGTTGCCAACGCCGAGGGTAATGTAGAAGTTATCGCTTGCGTACCGTTCACAAACCTCGAGACAGCTATCAACACAACAGCCGGTTCAAACGTAAAAATCGGTGCAGAAAACGTACACTTCGAGAAGAGCGGAGCATATACCGGTGAAATATCCGCCGATATGCTCGCTGAACTCGGTGTAGAGTACGTCGTTATCGGACACAGCGAAAGAAGACAGTATTTCGGCGAGACTGACGAAACTGTAAACAAGAGACTCCTTGCGGCAATCGGTGGCGGATTAAAGGCTATCCTTTGCGTAGGCGAGACCCTCGAACAGAGAGAACAGGGCATTACTGAAGAAGTTATCGCTATGCAGACAAAAATCGCTTTACAGGGTACTTGTCCGAAGTGCATAAAGAACGTTGTTATCGCTTACGAACCTGTATGGGCTATCGGTACTGGTAAGGTTGCTACTCCGGAGCAGGCACAGGAAGTTTGTGCATTTATCAGAAAGACAATCGCAGGACTTTTCAATCAGGAAATTGCAGACGGTATAACAATACAGTATGGCGGTTCAATGAACGCTAAAAACTGTGCAGAACTCCTCGCAAAACCTGACATTGATGGCGGACTTATCGGTGGTGCGTCACTCAAAGCTGACGACTTCAACACAATAGTTCAGTCTGCTGTAAACGGCTGATTCTGAATAAAACTTTTTTCCGGTGGGTGAATTTTATGTTTACCCACTGCCTTTTCAAAGAGGTGACAGCTATGAAAGATTCCATAAATGAAATAAAAGACAATAAATGGAATAGTATAAATGTTCTTATAGCTACTTTGATGATGTCATTAGGTATGATGTTTATAATGTATACGAGCGGAATAACGACTGTACTATTTGAGGTAGGACTTCCGGTTAATATTGTACTTGTGCTGTTGTATAAAATTAATAAAAAATACGGACATTTAGGAATACCGGTTATTGTACTCCGGATAATAGCTGTAATTATTTTTGTATTAGGTTTTATTGCACCGGTTATTTTAATGAATTTCAACCACACAAAAATAATGTATCCTGTAAAGCGTTTCTGCTACAATTATGGTGTACATGACACCGGAAATTTTCTTCCCGAAAGTATGCCGGAAAAATGCGACGATTATTTATTTATTACAAAAGGAAGTGTAGTTGCACAGGACTATCATGCAGATGCTTATCTGATATTTCACACAGATAAAAATACTCTTAAAAAGTATGAAGAACATTTCAATTCTTATGACAAAGCAGAACGCCATACAGCACATATGCCCGATAAAGAAAATAGCGATTTATGGCTGAAATGTCCGGAAGAACTCCCACGGCACGTATTTTCACAATTACAATCCGAACATATACACGATTTTGGAAAGGCAATAATATATACAGTACCGGCTTATTACGTTAAAGGCTGTATGCTTGATTATAATTCCGGTCTTGCTGTATTCTGGTACTGATTTGAAAGGAGATTTAATGTACTTAAAAAAAATTTTTATAATGCTGTCAGCAGTCGTTGCGTTAGTATCTATGACAATGGGGTGCGGTGACAGCAAAACAGGTATTCCCGAACCTGACAAAATAGTCCCCCAGAAAAATGAACTTGTTGAAAACCTCACTGATAACGGATATTCCGTTGAAATTTTCGATACAGTACTTGATACGGATTTTTCCGGAAAAAGAGTATATGCCGAAAAAGATGATAAATATATTGATATATGTTATGAACTCAGTGCCTCAGATGCAGAAACTCTGTTCAGGACATATGAAAATAAATATCAGTCGGGCGATTACTATATTATCGCTCAGAACGGAAATTACGTTTATGCAGTGAGCGACAAAAAGACTTTTAAGATAAGCGGGTTTGAAAGTACAGACAACGTAGGTCAACAGGACATACGTGAATAAATTACAGGAGGAAAAAATGATGTCAAAAAAACCAGTTGCACTTATTATTATGGACGGTTTCGGTTATAATCCGTCCGATTACGGCAATGCTATAAGTAGTGCGAACACACCTAACATTGACAAATACAAACAAGGACCTCATACACTTATCGGTGCAAGCGGTCTCGACGTAGGACTTCCCGACGGTCAAATGGGCAATTCCGAAGTAGGTGTGCGTCCGTAAGGGCAATAGTTGTTGTAACGATTAGTGTTACTATCCTAAGAGAACGGGATAACATCACTGACCTTATCCAAAAGAGAAATCAGACGGGGAGTGTAGCATGGTCAGAAAGCTATAAGTTGACAAACTGGAATGTCACGACTGAATAGCGAGATGTAAAGGTTATATGAGGATAAAAGTTGTTCTACTTGAAATTCGAGCGTGAGCAGTCAAATCGTGAGGCACTATCGAAACCAGTTGAAACGATAGACTAAGTTATGTCAAGGAATTGACCTACTTCTAAGACAGTGTTGATTTTAACCTTAGGGAGTAAAATCAATGGTTCTCACATCAGCAATGATGTTAAATAACTTGGGGCATACGTTGAGAAAATGTAAAAACGCTAAAGAATTATCCGACAATAACCGTATACTTGCAATTATTGTACTAAACGGAGATTGCCTAAATCGGAACGCTTAATACAAGTTAAGCTATAATGAAAAGTCATTTGAATATCCGACATGGCAACGGAGCTGTCGTAGTAGTCCGAGAATGGGAAAGCCGTTTACATGGCAAAGGACAGCAGTCATAATGAATTAAAACCAAGAAGAATGGAGGAAGTTCCCCAATGAGAGATTCAGAAAAGGTTTTAGTTGAACTAACGAAACAAGCGCAAAATAAGGAATATCAGTTTGAAAGAATATACAGAAATTTGTGCAATGCAAATATGTATATTAAAGCGTATTGTAATATCTATAACAACAATGGTAGCTCCACAAGCGGTAACGACAATGAAACCGCAGACGGATTTAGTGAAAAAAGCATACAGCGTATTATAGACAGCTTAAAAGACGAGAGCTATCAAGTTCAGCCTGTAAGGAGGACATATATTCCCAAAAAGAACGGCAAGAAAAGACCATTAGGCATACCAAGCTTTAGTGACAGACTTGTGCAAGAGGTATGCAGAATGATATTAGAAGCAATTTATGAACCTGTATTCTCCGACCAATCGCATGGATTCAGACCACAAAGAAGTTGTCATACCGCATTAGCACAAGTACAGCGAACATTTAAAGGTGCGAATTGGTTCATAGAGGGAGACATAAAGGGTTGTTTTGACAACATAGACCACACTGTTTTAATAAATATCTTGCGAAAAAGAATTAAAGACGAAAGATTTATAAGACTGATATGGAAATTCCTGAAAGCAGGATATATAGAGAATTGGAAATACAGAAACACATACAGCGGAACGCCACAAGGTGGTATTATAAGTCCCATAATGGCAAATATATATATGAATGAACTTGACACAAGAATAGAAGCTATCAAGCAAAAGTTCACAGCCAACAATGAGGGCAATGCCAAGAAGAACAGAGTAAGAAATCCGATATATGTTAAACTCAGTAACGACATGGGTAAGCTCAAAAAGCAGATAGACAAATGTGAGGACGAAACAGTCAGACAGGAGCTTATCAATGAGTACAAGCGATTACAGAAATTACGGAATAATGAACCTGAAAAAACAGGATTAGGCAATTATAAAAATATGCAGTATGTGCGATACGCAGACGATTTTATTATTGGTGTTATAGGAAGTAAACAGGACTGTCAAGACATTAAAGATGAACTGACGGAATATTTAAAAAGTGAACTGAAACTGGAACTTTCCGAAGAAAAAACACTGATAACGCATAGTAGAGAAAAGGCAAGATTTTTAAGCTATGAAATACAGGTCTGTGAAAATAACCAATTCTTTGAGAACAAAAACGGTCAGAAAAGAAGAACTGGAAATATGGGAATAGCACTGTATATGCCAAGAGATGTTATGTTTAATTACATCAATGAAAAAGGTGTAGTCCAAGACATAAATGCTGAACACTGGAGAGGAAAAGCAAGACCATATCTTCAATGTTTGAGTGATTTAGAAATAGTTACAACATACAACACAGAAATAAGAGGACTATATAACTATTATGCAATGGCATTGAATGTATCTTCAAGAATGAACATGATATATCATGTCATGGAATACAGTTGCTTAAAAACACTTGCAGGAAAACACAAAAGCAGTGTGTACAAAATAAGAAGCCAGTTTTCAGTAGGAAAAGACTGGGGTATCAGATATGACACAAAGGAAGAAAAGAACAAAATAAGATTCTTCTATTGTCAAGGATTCAAGAAGAAAAGTACTCCAAGCAAGGAAACTGGTATTGACAGCATAGCAAATACAATGAAGTACACAGGAAGAACTGAACTTGAACAGAGAATATCCGCAGGAAAATGTGAAATGTGCGGAAAAGAAAACGTGCCGTTTAATATACATCATGTTCACAAACTCAAAGACTTAAAAGCCAAAGAACCGTGGGAATACATGATGATAGCACGGCAGAGAAAAACCTTAGTATTGTGCGAAGATTGTCACAGGAAAATCCATAATCCTGAACAAGATTAAATTAGTTAGTTATATTATGATGGAAAGCCGTATACATCGAGAGGTGTAAGTACGGTTTGGGGAGGGGTTAGTGTAAACCTACTTTAGTGATAAAGCAAGGCGACGCTTTCCTACTCTACCATACAAATATCGGAGCAGGCAGAATAGTATATCAGATGCTTGTAAAGATTTCCAAGGATATTAAAGACGGTGTTTTCTTTGAGAACAAGGCACTCCTTGACGCTATGAAAAACTGTAAGGAAAAAAATTCGGCACTTCACCTTATGGGACTTCTTTCCCCTGGTGGCGTACACAGTCATATGGAACATCTTTTCGGTATAGTCGAAATGGCTAAGAAAAACGGTCTCGAAAAGGTATATATCCACGCATTCCTTGACGGTCGTGACGTTCCGCCGTCATCTGCTTCGGAGTTCATGGAGCAGACTGTTGAGGAATTAAATAAAATAGGTCTCGGAAAAATTGCAACTATTGCCGGACGTTTCTACGCTATGGACAGGGATAATGCATGGGACAGAGTAGAAAAAGCATATTCCGCAATGGTTTACGGCGAGGGCGTTAAAGAATCCTGTCCGGTACAGGCTATAAAAAATTCATATGCTAACGGCGTTACGGACGAATTTATGTTACCTACAGTCATGGACGGTGGCGAGACGATTAAAGAAAACGACAGTGTTATTTTCTTCAATTTCCGTCCTGACCGTGCAAGACAGATTACCCGTGCATTCGTTGACCCTGATTTCACAGGATTCGAGAGAAAGAACGGTTTCTTTAATGTTCACTTTGTATGCATGGCACAATATGACGCTTCTATGCCGAATGTAACTGTTGCATATCCACCGGAACAGCTTACTATGACTATGGGCGAATATCTAAGTAAATCCGGAAAAACACAACTCCGTATCGCTGAAACTCAGAAATATGCACACGTAACATTCTTCTTCAACGGTGGCGAGGAAAAACAGTTTGAAGGTGAAGACAGAATCCTTATAAAGTCGCCTGATGTTGAAACTTTCGACATGAAACCGGAAATGAGTGCCTACGAAGTCTGCGATGCTGTAGTTGAGGCTATAAACTCCGATAAATACGACGTTATCATTCTCAACTATGCTAACTGCGATATGGTAGGACATACCGGCGTTTTCGACGCTGCTGTAAAGGCAGTAGAAGCCGTCGACGAATGCGTAGGAAGAATGGTTGATGCTATACTTGCTAAAGGTGGTTCGGCACTGATTACCGCTGACCACGGCAACGCCGACAAGATGTACGAACCCGACGGAAGTCCGTTCACGGCACATACAACTAATCCTGTACCGCTTTTCTGTGTGGGATATGACTGTGAACTCCGTGACGGTGGTGTACTCGCTGACCTCGCACCGACTATGCTTGAAATCCTTGATATGCCACAACCACCGGAAATGACCGGAAAATCATTAATCAAAAAGTAAAAACAAAACGGGCTGACACAAAAAAGTCAGCCTGTTGTTATCGGAGGTATAAATATGAATCCATTAGCATTAGTAAAAATAAAACCGCTCCTTAAGACTTTCAAGGAAAATCACCCTAAATTTCTTATGTTCGTAAGGAAATCTCTTCAGGAAGTAGATGAGGGTACAATAGTTGAAGTAAAAGTCACTACTTCCGAGGGTAAGGAATTTTTCACAAAAGTGAAAGTATCGGAGCAGGATATGGCACTTGTAAAGGAAACAAGAGAATTTTTCCATTCCTAATACTCTATACCTTTTCGGGCGGTGATACCCTTTTCATATGGGTGACGTACTGAATTTATTTCGCTGATATAGTCGGCATTTTCGAGGAATATTTCTGCCGGATTTCTTCCGGTGAGAATTATTTCCCGATTATCGCCGAGTATCAGATTTCCGGAAATTTCCCTGTCAAGTAGGTTCATGTTGTAAGCGTCAAGAAACTCGTCAAGTATGATAATATCTGCGGTACTCCGGAACGCCTGACCAATCATTGAATTATGCCTTTCGGTGACCAGTTTTTTTTCATATTCGTTCATACGGAAAGTGAATTTATTACAGGCTTCACAGCATATGACCGTTATATTTTCTGTTTTCCGGAGTATCTTTATTTCTGAAGAACTTCCGTTTTTAAGAAACTGTACAAACATAACGTCAAGACCTGCTCCGGAGGCTCTTATCGCCATACCCACAGCATTAGATGTTTTGCCTTTGCCGTTTCCGTGATATATGTGTAAAATAAATATCACCTCATAATTATTTTTTCAAGGAGTGTTTTAAAATGAAATCAGTTATTTTTTTCGATATAGACGGTACTGTTGTTACCGAGGACGAACGCTGTATTATTCCGGAAAGTACACGTAAAGCAATTGCCCTCACTCGTGAAATGGGAAATCTTACTTTCATAAATACCGGACGTACTGCATTTAATATAAGTCCGGAAGTCCGTAACTTAGGTTTTGACGGATTTCTATGTGGTTGCGGTACTTATATAGAATACGGAAATGAAGTCATTCTGCATTATACTCCGGAAAAGAAATTCTGTCGGGAAATAGCCGGTATTATCCGTGAATGTGGTGTAACTCCGGTATACGAATACAGCGACTGTTATTTTTTTGACGACAAAGCGGTACATAATGCCGGTCTTGACTATTTCATGAATGTTTTCGTTGAAAACGGTACTGACATAAGCAGAAAAGTCAGTGACACAGATTTTATTTTTGATAAATTCGTTATATGGACTAATCCTGAAAGTGATATAGAACGCTTCAACAGGAAAATAGGGAAATATTTTTCCATTATAGACCGTGGCAACGGATTCTATGAAAATGTACCGCTGGGCTATACTAAGGCAACCGCCATTGACATTATCCTTGAAAAGCTGAATATCCCACGAGAAAGAGCATATGCCATAGGCGACAGCATGAATGACCTGCCAATGCTGAAAGCCGTCCCGAACAGTATCGCTATGGGTGGTGCTGAAAAATTATATCCGTTTGTATCGTATGTGACATCTGACATTGAAGACGACGGAATTTTTAACGCACTCAAACATTTCCGACTTATTTAATCGGATTTCTTTTTAAGACGGTCAAATACTATATTATAGCCGTCGTTACCGTCTTTCAGTGAACGGTGTACACGGCTTATTGTAGCTGTACTTACACCAGTTTCGGTCACGATATTGCTATAGACTTTATGTTCATTAAGACATTTTGCAACCTGTAATCTTTGTGCAAATGCCTTCAACTCAAGACTTGTACAGAGGTCATCGAAGAATTTATAACAATCGTCCACTGTTTCGAGTGTGAGAATTGCTTCAAAAAGCAGGTCCATATTTTCAGACTTTATTTTATCAATCATTAATATTACTCCTGTCTGCCATAGGGCATTATTTACTTTTACATTTTAACACATTATCACGCAAAAGTAAATAGATGATTCGCAAATTTCAGAAAAATATAATTTTTAAGAATTATTTAAGAAAAATATACACCATAATTAAGCACACCGGTATATCATAGTAACCGGAGAGTGATTAATTATGATAAAAAAATATCTTAGTTTTATTTCCGGAATATTTTTCCTGTACGTCATTGCGGTATCGGCTACTTCTTTAATACCTGTTATAAGCCGTATACTAAATTCAGTGACCGCCGGAATCATTATTGTACTGGTATTCCTGACAGTAACTTATTTAATACATTCCGGAGCAGGTAAGACAGAAAACTTACTTGAAAAATTTATACGTGGAAATAAAATACTTTCTGACCGGATATTCTGTATACTGGCACTGATTTTATTTATATTTCAATGGAATTTTGCATTTATACAGGATTTCACCCCGAAAAATGACCTTTCATATATATGTACAGGTGCGGAAAATATGGTCACCGGAAATTTTCTGTATGATAATATACCGGAAATACACAGCCATTATTTTTCCGTATATCCTAATAACCACATGATACTTACTGTAATTTACGTACTTTACAGACTGGAGTATTTATTTACCGGAAGTATAAATAATATATTTCCGGTTATATTCAATATAATCAGTCTGGATATATCATACATACTGATGTATAAAATTTCCCGAATTATTCATACTCCTGAAAAATCCGTTTCGTGTGCGGTATGCGGACTTATTCTTACACCATTTGTAACGTATTCGGCATTTTTCTATACCGATTCAATGACAATGCCTTATATTACCGGTGCTTTATATTTTTACATCAGATACACCGAAAAATACAGTACGCCGGATATTATAATATGCGGTATACTCACGGCGGTGGGATATAAATTCAAGGGCAGTGCCGGACTTATCATACCGGCGGTTATTACTGACATTATTATTAACCGTCGGCGGAACGGTCTGAAAAGTATATCCCTACTGATTACGGTATTTGCAGTATGCTGTATGATTTTCAGTAAAATTTCCGTCGGGATTATAAATATTGACGCCTTTGAAATGGAAAAATATAAATTTCCGCTGATTCACTGGATTATGATGAGTACGCACGGAAGAGGCGGTTACTGTGCGGAAGATTTCCGGTATACGTTGAGTTTCGACGGCTACAACAACAAGATAAATGCTGATATTTCCCGACTATATGAAAAACTTTCCGACATGGGCGTTATGGGATTTCTGAAACATTTATCCTGTAAGATTTCGTATACGTGGCGTGACGGTACATACATGGCAGGATATTACAATAAATACGGATTCCTGAAAAATTACGCATTTTATGTTTTAATATCGGTATTTCATTTCAGAATGCTTTATAAAATTTCCGGTAAATTTATTGCCGGAAAATACGATATTTCCGGAATTATTGTAATTATTCTTGCGTTATTCCTTATGGTATGGGAAACAAGATGCCGTTATCTTGTCAGTTTTTTTCCGGTTTTAATGCTTATCTGAAATTTATGCTTGCATTTTTATCATCTTTGTAGTATAATATAATTCACAGGTGATTTCCTGTTATACCGGATATATTGTAAGTTGCTTATCCGGAGCAGTATTCATGACTTAAATTAAAGGATATGGTGATAAAAATGGAAGAAATTATCAATAACAATCAGCTTATAGAAAATGAAAACGCTTTTTATACTGTTACTATGCGTGGACTTGTTGCATTTCCTGATATGGTAATGACTTTTGATGTAGCACGTAAAAAAACCGTCAAGTCAATTGAATCTGCCATTGCTGAAAGGAACGGCAGATTATTCCTTATCGCACAGAAAGACGCATTTACAGATAATCCGGAAGTTTCAGACCTGTACAAAACAGGCGTTGTTGCCGAAATAAAACAGGTTCTTAGACTACCCGACAATATTATGAAAGTTCTTGTAAAAGGTATCTACAAAGCACGTTTAATATCTTTCAATGACGACGACGAAACACTTGTATCTGAAGTGAAACGTATACCATCACATTCAAGGGCAAAATATGATGAGACTGAAATAAAAGCCCTTATGCGTGTGACTAAAAATACTTTTGAAAAATATTCATCATTCTTCCCGAAAATGCCTAAAGAACTCGCTTTATCCGTACTCACTCAGGAAGACCCCGAAAAACTCTTTGAACTGATAGCTTTCAACTGCGGTATAGGCTACAAGGAAAAGCAGAAACTTCTTGAAGAAAATAATCTTATACACAGGCTTTCAATGCTTGTTTCATATCTCTCAAATGAAAATAACGTCCTTGAAGTCGAAGAGGAAATACACGAACAGACAAGGGAAAATATGGACAAAAATCAGAGAGATTATTTCCTACGTGAACAGATGAGAGTTATTCAGGAACAGTTAGGCGAAAGCGAAAACGAAGAAACTTTCCGTTATATGTCCAAGGCTATGGGTATAGACTGTGATGCAAAAAGCCGTGAAAAACTTATCAGGGAAATTGAAAAATTAAGTAAATTACCGCCTTATTCTCAGGAGGCTTTCGTTATAAAAAATTATCTTGATACGGTTTTTGAACTTCCGTGGGGAAAAAATTCAAAAACAAAAATGACCGTCTCTAAAGCCGAAAACATTCTTGAAAAAGAACATTACGGGCTGAAAAAAGTAAAGGAACGTATTATAGAATTTCTTGCTGTATATATGCTGAATCCTAAAATAAAAGGTCAGATTATATGCCTTGCAGGACCTCCCGGAATAGGCAAGACTTCCATAGCAAAATCCGTCGCAAAGGCTATGGGCAGAAAATATGCAAGAGTTTCACTGGGTGGTGTACGTGATGAGGCTGATATAAGAGGTCACAGAAAAACTTATATCGGTGCTATGCCCGGACGCATAATTACAGCTATGCAACAAGCCGGTACAAGCAATCCGCTTATACTTCTCGACGAAATTGACAAGTTATGCAGTGACATAAAAGGTGACCCCTCTTCCGCTATGCTTGAAGTCCTCGACAGCGAACAGAACAACGCATTCCGTGACCACTTCATAGAAATTCCGTTTGATTTAAGTAAAGTCGTATTTATCATGACTGCAAATAATATTTCTGCTATACCTGCTCCATTACTTGACCGTATGGAAATAATAGAACTTCCAAGTTATACGGCAGAAGAAAAATTCCATATAGCCAAAGAACATCTCGTTCCGAAACAGATAAAGGAACACGGTCTTAAAGCGTCGCAGTTGAGAATAACAGACGATTCACTTCACGATATTATACGTTTCTATACCAAGGAAGCCGGTGTACGTTCCCTTGAAAGAGTTATAGCCTCAATATGCAGAAAATCCGCAAGAAAGATAGCCTCTGAAGAAACCAAGAAAGTTACCGTAAAGTCGGAAAATCTACATGATTTCCTCGGAATACCTAAATATTCCGCTGACCTGCTATCCAAAGAAAATCAGGTAGGTGTTGTAAACGGTCTTGCGTGGACTTCCGTAGGTGGAGTTATAATGCCTCTTGAAGTCCTCGTCCTTGACGGTACAGGCAAGACGGAAGTTACAGGTTCTCTCGGTGACGTTATGAAAGAAAGTTCACGTATTGCCGTAAGTTATGTAAGAAGTATTGCCGGAAAATACAATATCAATCCGGAATTTTACAAGAATAAGGATATTCACATACACGCACCGGAAGGGGCTGTACCAAAAGACGGACCGTCAGCGGGTGTGACTATGACTACTGCATTAGTTTCGGCGTTATCCGGAATCCCTGTCCGTGCAGACGTCGCTATGACCGGCGAAATCACTTTACACGGAAAAGTACTTCCGATAGGTGGCTTACGTGAAAAAACTATGGCGGCATATAAATCCGGAGTTAAAACAGTAATTATTCCGGCTGACAACAAACCTGACCTCGAAGAAGTAGATGACGTCGTAAAGGAAAATATACAATTCATATATGCCGAAAATCTTTCCGATGTTCTCGGTAATGCACTTCTTACGGAATGAAAGGACTGATATATGAAACTTAATTACAATAAAGCGGAATTTTACGCTTCATATGGTAAATACTCGCAGATACCACCACCGGAAAATACTGAAATAGCTTTCGCCGGACACTCAAATGTCGGGAAATCCACGCTTATAAACAAACTCTTCAACAGAAAAAATCTCGCCCGTGTAAGTTCTGTTCCTGGTAAGACCGCTACTATTAATTTCTACAGGCTTGATAATATATTCTTCGTTGACCTCCCTGGTTATGGCTATGCGAAAGTCTCCAAATCCGAAAAGGAACGCTGGTCAGGACTTATAGAGGGGTATCTTAACGACGACAGGGATATGAGACTTGTTTTCATGCTCGTGGATATCCGACACTCTCCGACTAAAGATGACATTCAGATGATAAATTATCTCATTGATACTGAAACACCGTTTGTAATCGTACTGACTAAAGCCGACAAACTTAAAAAAACGGAACGTGAAAAGCGTATGAAAGCATTTGAAGAAGAAATACCATGTTTCAGCGATATACATTATGTTGCATTTTCGTCAGTTACCGGCGAGGGCGTCGAGGAACTCCGGAACATAGTTGAAGATGTATCGGAAAATGATTAATTAAGAAAGGATTGTTTTAAAATGTTTGTATCAGAAAATTTAAACGTAAATGAAAAAGGAAATCTCACAATAGGCGGTGCTGATACCGTCGAAATCGCAAAACAGTACGGTACACCACTGTATGTCATGGACGAGCAGGCTATAAGAAAAGCCTGTCAGCGTTTCAGAAGCAGTATAGACAAGTATTACGGTGGAAAAGGTCTTGCGTGTTATGCAAGTAAAGCATTTTCGTGTCTTGAAATGTGTCGTATAGTCGCAAGCGAAGGAATGGGTCTTGATGCCGTTTCAATAGGCGAACTCTATACCGCTGTAAAAGCCGATTTTGATGTTTCTAAAATAGGATTCCACGGCAACAACAAGACCGATGAGGAACTTGAATACGCCGTTGATGTGAAAGTAGGTCATATTATTGTAGATAATATTTCCGAACTTCTCCGCCTTGAAAAGATTGCAGAAGCAAAAAATGTAAAACCTGATATAATGTTCCGTATCAAACCAGGCATTGACGCTCATACACATGACTTCATAAAAACCGGTCAGATTGACAGTAAATTCGGTTTTGCACTCGAAACAGGTGAGGCTTTCGAGTCTGTAAAACGTGCTATAGAGTGCAAAAATGTAAATCTTATGGGATTACATTGTCATATCGGTTCGCAGATTTTCGATATTGCACCATTCGAGGAAGCCGGAAGAGTTATGTTAAAATTCATTGCTAAAATAAAAAACGAACTCAATTACGAAATAAAAGGACTTAATTTAGGTGGTGGATTCGGAATTAAGTATCTCAACGAACATGACCCTGCACCTTTTGAGACATACATGGAAAAAGTTTCGGAAGTTATAAAGAACACCTGCTCCGAACTGAATATCACACAACCGTATATCTTCATAGAGCCAGGACGTTCCATAGCTGCACCAGCCGGAATAACTCTCTATACAGTCGGTGCAAGAAAAGAAATTCCGGAAATCCGTACATACATATCAGTTGACGGCGGTATGGCTGACAGTCCGAGATATATTCTGTATAAATCCGAATATGAAGCAATCGTCGCAAACAAGGCTACAGAAGAACGCACTGAACGTGTTACAATTGCCGGAAAATGTTGCGAAAGCGGTGACTTAATCGGCGAGAATATGCCGTTACAGCACGCTGAATCAGGTGACATCATAGCCGTATGTGCTACTGGTGCTTATAACTATTCAATGTCATCTAACTATAACAGACTTCAGAAACCGGCGGTTGTTTTCGTAAATAACGGCGAATCAAGAATAGCCGTAAAGCGTGAAACTCTTGACGACATAATCCGCAATGATATATAAGTGAGAATTATGAATAATCTTACGATAAAATATAATGAACTCAGTGCAGAAGAATTTATATATCTGTGGAAAAGTGTATGGAATGGTTCTCCCTCTCTGGAACAAACTGAAATTGCAATGCAGAATACATTATTCAGAGTATCTGTATTTGACGGAAATAATATTGTAGCAATGGCAAGAATGATTGGTGATATAGGTCTGAATTACTACATTAAAGATGTCGTGGTAAAACCTGAATATCAGCATAAGGGAATCGGAAAAATACTTATTAATGAACTTATAAAGTTTGTTAAAGATAATGGCATTAAAGGAACTGGTGTTTTTGTTGAGTTATGTGCAATGCCTGATAAAATACCTTTTTATGAAAAACAGGGATTTTCTGCAAATGAAGCACAAAGGTTAAAGCTAATGTGTGAAATTGAATAGTTTTATAGAACAGTCCTGAGAAATCGGGACTGTTTTGTAATCATATATTAATTGACAGTTTAAACTATATTTAAGGAAGAATAAATAAAATGAATGAAAAGTATTTACTTACGGAAAAGTACCGACTGAAACACGAAAATAATGCATGGTATTCAGAAAGGGAAAATTCACATAAACATCTGGTTTTCAAGGATTCGTTTTTTGAAAGAACTGATATTATCGGATTACTTTTCCGTATCAATAAATTATGTATGGCAAAAGTGAAATATTTCCGTGCAAACATTGAAAAATATCAGCCGGTCAGGTACGATTATAAGGACGGTTTTATTGATGTTCCGTTATGGGACGCTGATTTTCTTAAACATCGTGCGTCCGGATATATTCTTGACTTCCGCTATTTACAGACAATTACTGTATATGAAGATTTCGTGACACTTTGTACTGAACTTGAGAGTTTCGAGAAAGAATAATATAAACAGCTCCGGAAAAAAATCCGGAGTTGTTTTGTTACTATTTGTAATGTTATCTTAATTGACTGTTACAGGAAATTTATGTATAATATTTACAAAGGACGGTGATTAGATGCGGAAAACAAGATTTTTTATCATGATTTTTGTACTCGTCGGAATTATGTTTGTTTTGAGCGGGTGTGGTTTACATTACAGTGACCATTTTGACTTTGATTTTTCAGGTAGATACATGGCGGATAAATATGTAGATTTGCTTATCCCGATTGACGAAGACGACGAATTTTATACCCCTTACAACTGTAATATTGAGGGTCATATAGAAATCCCCGAAGACAGTGAGATAGTAAACTACAATAAAGACGGTTACCGGAGTATGCTTATGCACGTGAAAGATTCAAGACTGGAAATTTACATACAAGATTCTGAAGGTCATCACAATACGCACGAAGAATATAACGGTATTCCCTATAAAATAAGTCAATGTGTATGTTTACCGTCTTATCATATGTCTGAGAGAGATGAAAAGTTTAAGGAGTTCTGCAATAAGTATAAAAAGTGTTATGCTGTAGTATTCGACGGCAACGGAAATATATTACATATTTCAAAGCAGATACCGATTGTATCGCTCGGAAAATTTTATCTGCAGGATATTTCATATAATCTTGAAAGGAATAGAATAAAACCGGATTATGTAGTATCAGAGGGCTTAAGTTATTCTGTTTTAGAAGTATGGTTGTTATCTGTAGCAGGTACGATAGGCTGTATCATAACGCTTATTGTAGGTAAACTCAATCAGAACAGACCTATTGTAAGTTATAAGGGATATGGATATATTATAGCATCTGCAATATTTAATATTCCGGTTGTTGTATTGATTATGACGTTCTTATATATGGCTTTCGGAAAATCGCTGACAATAGTTGATTTTTTTATAAACCTGTTCAATATATTCATAGGTTATTTAAGTTTCATATTTATGCCGATAAATATAGGCGTACTGATACATTTCATACGGCTCATACAGCTTGAAAAAGAAACTGCGTCTGAAAAAAATCTTGACATTTCCGGAAAAATATGATATAATAACCCCGACAGACAAAGAGGATATTTATGAATTTATCAGATTTTAAAGATAGAATAAATTCTCTTGTAAATTTTGTCGACTTTGATTACAATGATATTCCCTGTGGAATTTACCCTATAAATGCAGAACATTTTGATATGTGGTATGGTGAAGAGGCTGTTGTTGCAAAAAGTATTGAAGAAGTTTTTAATATCAGAATTTTTGACGGCAAATCTCTGACAGAAATATTCAATCATATAACAAACATTGATATTTAATGCTTGAAATAAGTGATAAAATGATAAGTATTCCTCGTTGTGTAAGATGTGCAAATTTTTTACCACAGAAAAATATAACTGATGATTGGAAGTGTAAGGCATTTCCGGAAGGTATACCATATAAGCATTACGCTTTTATGAATCACTGGAATCCACCTGAAAATTGCAACAATGGTATAGGTTATGAAGAAAAAGTTGAAGAAAATCCGGAATATATCGTTCCGAAAAAATAACTGAAACTATTGACATTTACGGAATAATATGTTATACTATCCACAGACAGACAAAGAGGTTGCTATTTGTGACCTCTTTTTTTATTTTTTAACCTGTTTAAATCTTGACAAAGTCTGTTAATTGGTGTACAATAAAATCATATCAATGAAAGGAATGATTGAAAATGGGTTTAACCCTTACAGAAAAAATACTTAAAGCACACCTTGTTGACGGTGAATACGTCAAAGGTCAGGAAATCGGAATCCGTATTGATCAGACTCTCACACAGGACGCAACCGGTACTATGGCTTATCTTGAGTTTGAGGCTATTGGCGTACCTCGTGTAAAGACTGAACGTTCAGTCGCCTACATAGACCACAACACACTCCAGAACGGTTTTGAAAACGCTGATGACCACCGTTTTATAGGAAGCGTCGCAAAGAAACACGGTATATACTTCTCACGCCCAGGAAATGGAATCTGTCATCAGGTACACCTTGAAAGATTCGGCATACCTGGTAAGACCCTTATCGGTTCAGACAGCCATACACCTACTGGTGGCGGTATAGGCATGATTGCCATAGGAGCAGGCGGTCTTGACGTCGCTGTAGCTATGGGTGGCGGAGCATATTATATAACCTGTCCGAAAGTCGTAAAAGTAGAACTTACCGGAAAACTTAATCCGTGGGTATCCGCCAAGGACGTTATATTAGAGGTACTCCGCAGACTATCGGTAAAAGGTGGAGTAGGAAAAGTTATCGAATACTGTGGCGAAGGTGTGAAAACTCTTTCAGTGCCGGAACGTGCTACTATAACAAACATGGGTGCTGAATTAGGTGCTACTACATCTATTTTCCCATCTGACGAAACTACTAAACAATTCCTTAAAGCACAGTGTCGTGAAGAAGTATGGACACCACTTTCCGCTGACGAAGATGCAGTTTACGACGAAGAATTAACAATAAATCTAAGTGAACTCGTACCGCTTGCCGCATGTCCGCACTCACCGGATAACGTCAAGAGTGTAGAGGAAATCGGCAGACTTAAAGTTGACCAAGTTTGCATAGGTTCATGTACAAACTCTTCACTTCTCGATATGCTGAAAGTAGCACACATACTGAAAGGAAAAACAGTCAATCCGGATGTTTCACTTTCAATCGCCCCTGGTTCAAAACAGGTACTCAATATGCTTGCACAGAATGGTGCATTATCAGACCTCATTGAAGCCGGTGCGAGAATCCTCGAAAGTGCTTGTGGTCCGTGTATCGGTATGGGACAGTCACCAAATTCAAAGGGTATTTCGCTCCGTACTTTCAACAGAAATTTTGAGGGACGTTCCGGAACTAAGGACGGTCAGATTTATCTTGTATCGCCTGAAATGGCTGCTGTATCTGCACTTACAGGTTATCTTACAGACCCTCGTGAACTCGGTGAAATGCCTGAATTTAAACTGCCGGAAGTATTCGCAATAAATGACAATATGGTTGTTCCGCCAGTACCGGCTGAAGATATGGACAGTGTGGAAATCCTAAGAGGACCAAACATAAAGCCTTATCCGGAAACCGCACCGCTTCTCGAAACTATTGACGCACCTGTTTCACTTAAAGTCGGCGATAACATTACTACTGACCACATTATGCCAGCCGGTGCGAAGATACTTCCGTTACGTTCAAATATTCCGAAAATTTCACAACACTGTTTCGCCGTATGTGACGAGACTTTCCCTGAAAGAGCTAAGGCACTCGGAAAGAGTATAATAGTAGGCGGTTCAAACTACGGACAGGGTTCTTCTCGTGAACACGCTGCACTCGCACCGCTTTACCTCGGTGTAAAGGCTGTACTGGTTAAGTCATTCGCACGTATACACCGTGCTAACCTCGTGAACGCAGGTATACTTCCGCTTACATTCGTAAACGAAGCAGACTACGACAGCATTAATCAGGGCGACGAACTTGTTTTAGCTGACGTAAGAAAAGCAGTTGAAAACGGACAGTCTGAACTTACTGTTATAAACAAGACTAACGGTAAAGAAATTCCTGTACTCTGTGAACTCTCCGGACGTATGAAAGATATTATGCTTGCCGGTGGACTTCTTGACTATACAAGGGAATCCATGAAATAAAAAAATATATCCTGCTCCGGATAAAATATAAAAATATAAACTTAAACGGAGCAGGTTCAATAAAAAATCTTCGGAGGTATATGGTATGAAAAAATTTATGGGAGCATTACTTTCAGCAGTAATGTTATGTTCATGTGTTTCATTGACTGCTGTTGCAGATGTTCAGCCGGAAATCGTTGAAGTACAGGGGGATATAAACGGTGACGGCGTATTCAATGTATCTGATGTTGTATTATTTCAGAAATGGTTGTTATCCGGTTCTGATAATGACATTATAAACCTGAAAACTGCTGATTTCTGTCAGGACGGAAAACTTGATGTTTTTGATTTGTGTCTTATGAAAAAAGAACTATCCGCACAGACAATGCCGAAACTTTCGGAAAACAGATACGATTATAACCTTCTGACAAAATATGATAACAACATACATTCACAGGTATCCGTATTTATTCAGAACGACGAGGCTTTAATTATGTGGAAAACTCCGGTACTTTATCAACAGAATGGCTGTATTCAGGAAATAATAAGTATTGATTCGTGTAAATATAAAAACGAAAGTTCTGAAATAATTGAAATTACAGATACCAATACTGTCTATTATTACGGAACTTCTCCAAAAGGATACAGCTATTGTGTAGTAAAAGCGATAGCAGACGGAGAAGCCACATTAATGCTTGATTGTGATTGTCAGGACAGATACATTGATTTTATAATTGATAAAGATTTAAATATATCACTGAAAAATCCGGAAAAAATAATACGGAGCAAGTAAATTAGTAAAATTTATAGTCAGGAGTGATAAAATATGTCATTAGCTGATTACATGGACATAAAACGTGAAAATGACCGTATTTTCCGAGAGGGTAATTTTTCCGATATGACTTCCGAGACGGTATATACTTTCAGGAAGTTTCCGGAAATAAAACGTGAAAAATATTTTTCCATTGCGGAAAATACTATAAAAGCGACTACTACACAGGCGGTCATTGAGTACGCAGGCAATGGAAATATAACCGCTCTCAACTTCGCAAACGCAAAACACGCAGGCGGTGCGTACATAATCGGCGGAAAGGCTCAGGAAGAGGACATATGTCGTGCATCACTGCTGTATTATACTATAAAGGAACAGAAAGACTATTATCATAAAAATATACTCCATATCACACCGGATTATACTGACATCATGATTTATTCGGCAAATGTACCTGTCATAAGAAACGACGACGGCATACGTCTTGAAACGCCGGTTTTGTGTAATTTCATAACAAGTCCGGCGGTAAACAGGACTTTTGCAAAGTTCATGTTTTCAGGTAAGAAAATAAACAGCATAATGTATACAAGAATCAGAAAAATAATCATGCTTGCACTCGAAAAAAAGACAGATATTTTAATACTTGGTGCATTCGGGTGCGGTGTGTTCGGAAATAAGCGTGAAACAGTTTTCCCTATGTTCGAGGAAGTTATTAATAAATACGTTCCCGACAGTGTTGAAGTTATTTTCGCTATACCGTAAAGGAGGTAATAAATGAAACTCGCTGAAGCACTTGCACTCCGTGCGGAAATGAAAACCAAAATAAACAATATTCATAGCAGACTTAATCAGAATGCCAAAGTTCAGGAGGGCGAAAAACCTGCTGAAAATCCGTATATACTCATTGCGGAACTCGACAATGTTTCCGACGAAATGGCAAAGTTGATTAAAAATATCAACTACACCAATTGCATGACGGTTGAAAATGGTGTATCGCTTACAGATATGATTGCGGAAAAAGATGTTTTGCAGAAAAAAATATCAGTTCTTAGAAGTTTTCTGTCAGAAACAAGTGCAGTTGTAAACCGTTATTCAAATACGGAAATAAAAATTTTAAGTACGGTTGACGTTGTAGACTTACAGAAAAAAGTTGACACTATGTCAAAACATCTGCGTGAACTTGATATGAATATCCAGCGAATCAACTGGACTATTGACCTTATCGAAAAATAATTCTTATTCGGTATATTTTTTACAGGGCGGATATATCTTTGTAACTGTCAATTACAAAAATTCACTCCGGTCGAATACCGGAAAACTCTTTAATGTTATATTCACGACAATTTACAAGCGTATTGTTATAAATTACCGTTATTACCACGTATCGACTGTAAAGAAAGGGCGGGACAGGGGACTTTATGAATAAGAATGAACTGAAAGACGATATTAAAAACGCATTGACTGACTTGAAAGATGATTATAGACTGTATGCATCACGAGGATATGAAGAAATTCAAGACATCAATAATAACAAAATGGACCTTCCGAAAAATCTGATGATGACTGAACTGTGTCGTTATTCCGAACATTCGGAAATGAAAAGGACTTCTCCGGAAAAATACTTTTCAAAAACTGAACTTGAAAAAATGGGTATTCCTACACAAGCCCACAATGAAAGCAAGGGAAATGCTGGCGGATATGCTTTATTCAAGCTTCTTTTTCCACATATTGCAGGGTTTGTTATCGGGTGTGCGGTTGCAAGATTCATGACTTTAGGATTTGTCGGTTATATGATTATGGGTATTATATTTGCGTTTCTTGTGGGCGTACATAAAAGCACGTACAATGACCGGATTTCATTGAAATATGCGGTAATAAAAAATATCGTTCTTATGCTTATTGAAATTGCAGTAATCCTGTTATTTGCCGGAATTTATGGTATAATATATTTAATGGGATAAAAATTTACAGGAGGTAAAAACCAATGGCTAAAATTACTATGAAAACTCCGCTTGTCGAGATGGACGGCGACGAAATGACACGTATTCTGTGGAAGTGGATTAAGGAAACACTTCTTGAACCATATGTTGAACTCAATACGGAATACTATGATTTAGGTCTCGAATACAGAGAGGCTACAAAAGATAAAGTTACTATGGATTCCGCAGAGGCTACTAAAAAATACGGTGTTGCCGTAAAGTGTGCGACTATCACACCTAACGCCGCAAGAATGCCTGAATACAACCTCACACAGATGTGGAAATCACCTAACGGTACAATCCGTGCAGCCCTCGACGGTACAGTTTTCCGTACACCTATCATAGTCAAGGGCATTGAGCCGTATATTCCTACATGGACTAAGCCTATCACCATTGCACGTCACGCATACGGAGATGTTTATAAAAATACAGAAATGAGAGTTGAAAAAGGTTGTAAGGCTGAACTCGTCGTTACTGACGAAAACGGTAACGAAAAACGTGAACTTATTCACGACTTTTCAAAATGTGACGGCATTATTCAGGGACTTCATAACCTCGACGACAGTATAGCAAGTTTCGCAAGAACCTGTTTAAATTACGGACTTGATTTAAAGCAGGACGTATGGTTTGCGACAAAAGATACGATTTCAAAGAAATATGACCACAGATTCAAGGATATTTTCCAAGAAATATATGACAACGAATACAAGGAAAAGTACGAAGAAGCCGGTATAGAATATTTCTATACACTCATTGACGACGCTGTAGCAAGAGTAATCCGCTCAAACGGTGGATATATATGGGCTTGTAAGAATTACGATGGCGATGTTATGTCGGATATGGTTTCAACTGCTTATGGTAGTCTTGCTATGATGACTTCCGTACTCGTTTCACCGGACGGCATTTACGAATACGAAGCCGCACACGGTACGGTACAGAGACACTATTATAAGTATCTCAAAGGTGAGGAGACTTCCACAAATTCAGTTGCTACAATATTCGCATGGAGCGGTGCTTTAAGAAAACGTGGTGAACTCGATAATACACCGGAACTCTGTGAATTTGCCGACAAACTCGAAAAGGCTACAGTACAGACTATCGAGGACGGCGTTATGACAGGTGACTTATATCTTATTTCAAAACTCGAAAACAAGAAAAAAGTTGATTCAAAGACTTTCCTTGACGAAATAAAAATAAGACTTGATAAATTAATGTAAAAAAGAAGTCTCCGTTTCCATACCGGAGACGGAGACTATTACATGAAAGGCATGATAAAAAATGTCAAAGAATGCAATATCAAATTCAGTTATACGACGACTTCCACGTTATTACCGGTTTTTAGGAGAACTCGAAGAAAACGGCTATATACGTATTTCTTCAAGGGAACTGTCCGAAAAAATGGGACTTACTGCATCACAGATAAGACAGGATTTTAACTGTTTCGGTGAATTTGGTCAGCAAGGATACGGCTATAACGTCAGCGAACTCCGTCGGCAGATTGGAATTATTCTCGGACTTGAAAACAAAACTCCGGTCATATTAATGGGAGCAGGTAATCTCGGAAAAGCTATATCCGCACATATTGACTTTTCAGGCAATGGATTCAGACTTATAGGGGCTTTTGACGTGAATCCGGATATAATCGGCAGAAAAATAGGTAATATTACCGTTCGTGATGTTTCGGAATTACAGAATTTCTGTATGGAAAATAAGCCGAAAGCGGTTATATTGTGCATACCTCCGGAGGCAGTCGAAAAAGTAACGGAACAGCTTATAGGTTACGGAATAAAGGCGTTCTGGAATTTCACCCACTATGATATAAGTATAAGTCACGAAGATGTTATTGTTGAAAATGTCCACCTAAGCGACAGTCTTATTATTCTTTCATATGCGATAAACTCCGCAGAAAACGAGCATAATTCCTGAAATTCCCGCAATTCAAGGAAAATAATTATCAGTTGACATAATTGAAATTATATGCTATAATACATTATGTCAAGAAAATCCCTGTCTGAAATGACAGGGAAATTAAAATAAATGAATGTGAAATTTTTATCAATCTTTGCATTGTAATTATGCATAACAGGAATATTATTATTCTTATTTTATATGTGGTAAATTATTCTGATATTGTGATTGTTTTCATATTTTATACTGAAAACGCTTTTATTTATATGAACTTTATTAAATATATTATACGCTTTATTCTGTAAACCATACGCAACAAAACAGTTTTTTCTGTATAGTGATATTCAAATAATATATAACTTCACGTATATATGGAAATGTTTGTTAATATTATATCAATATCAGAATATCAATATTCTTAAACTGCATTTGAATTTATCGTAACTTGCTGTTATACTTAAATATGGACAATCTTTTTTTAAAACGCATACTTTAAACATAAATAAAAAATTCGGGAGTGAATATTTGAAAATGGAATACCGTATAGAACACGATTCTATGGGCGAAGTCAAAGTACCTGCTGACAAGTACTGGGCTGCCCAGACAGAACGAAGTCATGAAAATTTCCTTATCGGTGTGGGTATCGAAACTATGCCGAGGGAAATAACCCATGCTTTCGGAATACTCAAAAAAGCCGCTGCTATCGCCAATCACGCTGTAAAGCCGGAGAGAATGACCGACGAAAAACTTTCCGCTATTTCACAGGCTTGCGACGAAGTTATTAGCGGTTCTCTTAATGAACACTTTCCGCTTGTCGTATGGCAGACAGGTAGCGGTACACAGTCTAACATGAACGCCAACGAAGTTATCGCAAACCGTGGTAACGAAATTGCCGGAAAAAAACTTCTGCATCCTAACGACGATATTAATATGAGCCAGTCTTCTAATGACACTTTCCCGACTGCCATGCATATCGCCGCAGTTATAGCCGTTGAAGATAAGGTTATTCCTGCTGTAGATATTCTTATCGAGACTTTCAAGAGACTGGAGCAGGAAAACGAAGGTATCGTAAAAAGCGGAAGAACTCATCTTCAGGACGCTACACCTATTAAATTTTCACAGGAAATAAGCGGTTGGAGAAGTTCACTCGAAAAAGACAAGAAAATGCTTTTAAGTGCTGTAGAAGAACTCCGTGAACTCGCTTTAGGTGGTACTGCTGTCGGTACAGGTCTTAACGCTCCTGCCGGATTCGCTGAAAAATCTGCCGAGGCTATCAGTGAAATTTCCGGAAAAAAATTCGTTACCGCTCCTAATAAGTTCCATTCACTTACATCTAAAGATGAAATTGTATTCGCACACGGTGCTTTAAAGGCACTCGCCTGCGATATGATGAAGATTGCCAATGATGTAAGATGGTTAGCTTCCGGACCTCGTGACGGTCTCGGAGAAATATTTATCCCTGAAAATGAACCTGGCTCTTCAATCATGCCTGGTAAGGTAAATCCCACACAGTGCGAACAGGTTACAATGGTAGCCGTACAGGTAATGGGTAATGATGTTGCCGTAGGTATGGCTGCCTCACAGGGAAATTTTGAACTCAATGTATTTATGCCTGTATGTGCATATAATTTCCTGCAATCCGCCAGACTGCTTGCAGAGTCAATCACATCTTTCAACAAGAACTGTGCTGTAGGTATCAAGGCAAACAAGGAAAAAATGCATCATAATTTGTATAATTCGCTCATGCTGGTTACCGCACTCAATCCGTACATTGGTTACGAAAACGCCGCTAAAACCGCTAAAAAGGCTTACAAGGATAATATTTCCCTTAAAGATGCCTGTGTTGAACTCGGTTTCCTGACCGCTGAACGTTTTGACGAGGTTTTTCACCCAGAGGAAATGGCATAAAATTATCAGAAAGGAAACGTACTAATGAATACTTTCACGTATTATCCAGGCTGTACGCTCCGCACCAAAGCTAAAGACCTTGACAAATATGCAAGGTCTTCTGCCGAGGCTCTCGGTATCTCGCTTGTAGAGCCGGAAAACTGGCAGTGTTGCGGTGGTGCATATACTACAGCCAAAGACGAAATAGCTACTAAGCTATCGGCGGTGAGAACTCTCAACTCCGCCAAGGAAGCAGGGCAGGCACTTATTACAGTCTGTTCCGCCTGTCATAACGTTATAAAGCAGACCAACTACGATATTTCCCACGACGAAGATTTAGCTTTCAAGGTAAACAATTACCTTAAACTTGACGAAGCATATACCGGTGAGACTACTGTATATCACTATCTTGAAATGCTCCGTGATGTTGTCGGATTCGATAACCTCAAGAAGAAAGTAGTAAATCCTTTCAAGGGAAAGAAGATAGGTGCTTATTACGGTTGCCTGTTGCTCCGTCCGAGTAAGGCTCTCGCTATGGACGACCCCGAAAATCCTACTATTATGGAAGATTTCATAAAGGCTATCGGTGGCACTCCAGTTATATACGCACAACGCAATGAATGTTGTGGCGGTTACATAACTATGGAAGACAAGGCACAGGCTACTAAAAGAAGTGCAAAGGTTATGAACTCCGCACAGGAGCAGGGTGCAGATATGATTATTACTGCCTGTCCGCTTTGTCTTTATAACCTTAAAAAGAACTCCGGTTCTGAACTTCCGGTTTATTATTTCACTGAACTTCTCGCCGAGGCTCTCGGAGTAAAGGAGGCTGACAATGAATAATAATCTTAAAGAACAGGTTTTGCGTTCGAGTGGCGTTAATGTCCTGAAATGTATGCGTTGCGGAAAATGTTCAGGTACTTGCCCATCATATGACGAGATGGAATATCATCCGCACCAGTTTGTGTACATGGTTGAAAAGGGCAATATTGAAACTCTAATGAAATCCGAATCAATCTATAAATGTCTGACCTGTTTTGCGTGTGTCGAAAGATGTCCTCGTAATGTAGAACCGGCAAAAGTTGTTGAAGCTGTACGTCTCGCAACCATAAGAAAACAGGGTAATAATCATCTTATTCCCGACGCTGTACCGGAAATGCTTGACGAAGATTTACCACAGCAGGCAATCGTTACGGCGTTCAGAAAATATACTAAGTAAGGAGGAGATAATATTATGCAGAAAATAGGAGTATTCGTCTGTCATTGCGGTACTAATATTGCCGCAACTGTAGATGTAAAGGCTGTTGCAGAGGCACTCAGTCACGAAACTGGTGTAGTTATCTCTCAGGAATACCAGTATATGTGTTCTGAAGCCGGTCAGAATCTTGTCAAGGACGCTATAAAGGAATACGGTCTGACAGGTGTAGTAATATGTTCATGTTCACCACGTATGCACGAAAACACTTTCAGAAAAGCCGCTGCTGCTGCCGGACTGAATCCGTATCTCGTTGAAATCGCAAATATACGTGAACAGTGTTCATGGATTCACAAGGATATTGCTACAGCTACAGAAAAGGCTATCATTCTCGGTAAGGCAGCTATTGCAAAGGTACAACTTAATACACCACTTATTGCCGGTGAAAGTCCTGTTGCTAAAAGAGCGTTGGTAATCGGTGGTGGTATTGCCGGTATTCAGACCGCTCTCGATATTGCCGAAGCTGGTTTTGAAGTCGATATAGTAGAAAAAGAAGCTACAATCGGTGGTAAAATGGCACAGATTGATAAGACTTTCCCTACACTCGACTGTGCCGCCTGTATTCTCACACCTAAAATGGTTGAAGCATCACAGAACGAAAAAATTACAATTCATTCGTACAGCGAAGTAAGTGCGGTAAAGGGCTTTATAGGAAATTTCACTGCTACCATAAAGAAAAAGAGACGTTTTGTCGACGAGAAAAAATGTACCGGTTGCGGAATCTGTACTGAAGTATGTCCTATGCAGAAAGTGCCTAACGCTTTCAATCTCGGACTTAATAACAGAGGTGCGGTTTATATACCGTTTGCACAGGCAGTACCGAAAGTTGCTACAATCGACGCTAATTACTGTCTTAAACTCCGTAAAGGCGACGTAAATGAAAAAGTCTGCGGTAAGTGTGCAGAAGCCTGTACAGCAGGTGCAATAAATTACTATCAGCAGGACGAGTACATAGAACAGAAATACGGTGCTATAGTAGTTGCAACCGGATTCAATCCGATAAAACTTGATAAATATGATGAGTTTGCATATAATCAGTGTCCGGATGTTGTAACATCTCTCGAACTCGAAAGACTTATGAACGCTGCCGGACCTAACGGCGGAACACTTCTTAGACCGTCCGACAAAACACACCCACATAAGATAGTATTCGTACAGTGTGTAGGTTCAAGATGTGACGACAGTAAGGGCAAGCCATATTGTTCAAAAATCTGCTGTATGTATACAGCTAAACACGCAATGTTAATCCGTGAAAAATATCCGGATACAGAAGTTTACGTATTCTACATAGATGTCCGCACCCCTGGTAAGAATTTCGACGAATTTTACAGAAGAGCCGTTGAACAGTACAATGTACATTATATAAAAGGTATGGTAGGTAAGGTAACACCTAAGGCAGACGGTAAAATAGATGTTCAGGCTTCTGACCTGCTTTCAAATGAACAGCTTCATATTGATGCGGATATGGTTGTACTTGCTACAGCTATCGAACCGGATAAGACCGCAAGACCACTCGCAACAATGCTTACAACACAGATGGATACTAACGACTTCTTCACAGAGGCACACGCTAAACTCCGTCCTGTTGAAAGTGCTACTGCCGGTATTTTCCTTTCGGGTGCTTGTCAAGGTCCTAAGGATATTCCGGAAACTGTCGCACAGGCAAGTGCCGCTGCCTCAAAGGCTATCGGACTTCTTGTTAAGGACAGTATCACGTGCAACCCGTGTGTTGCCCACTCAAACGAACTTATGTGTAATGGCTGTTCAGCTTGTGAAAAGGTTTGTCCATATGGTGCTATCACATATCAGGATAAAGAGTTCAGAACACCATACCGCACCACAGTAATGAGACGTGTTGCAAGCGTAAATCCGGCTGTATGTCAGGGTTGCGGAGCTTGTACGGTTGCTTGTCCGTCTGGTGCAATGGATTTGAACGGCTTCTCTAACAGTCAGATTATGGCGGAGGTAGACGCAATATGCAAGTAAATGATAACAAAGAATTTCAACCCCTGATAGTCGCATTCTGCTGTAACTGGTGTTCATATGCAGGTGCAGACCTTTCAGGTACAAACAGACTGAATTATCCTACAAACGTTAAAATTATAAGAGTACCCTGCTCCTGTCGAGTAAATCCGATATTTATTCTCAGGGCTTTCCAGAGAGGTGCAGACGGTGTTATACTTTGTGGCTGTCACCCTGGTGACTGTCACTATACATCAGGCAACTACTTCACAAGAAGAAGAATGACACTTCTTTTCAGTATGCTTGATTTCCTCGGCATTGAACGTGACCGTACAAGAGTAGAATGGGTTTCCGCCGCAGAGGGTGCAAAATTCGCCGCTACTATGAACGAGTTCACAGAAGCCGTGAAAAAACTTGGTCCTAACAGGAGATTGGAGGATTTGAGATGCAGGAAGCAATGATTAGCAAGGCAAAACAGCTTCTCGCCGACGGTACAGTAAAACGTGTTATCGGCTGGAAAAAGGGCGAATTTGCTTACGACATCACTCCGGCAGTTTTCGAGAGTGCAGAAGAAATTGACAGGGATTTTGTCTATGACGATTTCACAAGTGCTAATGTTTCAAAGTATCTTGTAAAGGAAAGCAGAAAAGAAGGTAAAATACTTGCATTCCTCAAACCGTGCGATACATATAGTCTTAATCAGCTTACTAAGGAACACCGTGTAAACCGTGAGAATATCTATGTTGTAGGTATTCCCAGCGACGGCAAACTTGATGTTGAAAAAATAAAGTCCAAGGGTATAACCGGTATAACAGGTGTCGAAAGAGACGGCGAAACACTTAAAGTAACTACTATATACGGCGAGGAAACAATGGCAGTTGCCGACGCTATCAGTAACAAATGCCTCAGCTGTAAGAGTAAAAAACACGTCACATACGACGAACTCATAGGCGAGGACGGCGAAGTTACAGACGTAAACCGTTTCGATATGGTTGAAAAACTTGAGAATATGACTTCCGAAGAACGTTACAACTTCTGGAGAGGCGAACTTTCAAAGTGTATAAGATGTAATGCGTGCAGAAATGTCTGTCCGGCTTGTACCTGTGAAAACTGTGTGTTCAATAATCCGGATTCCGGTATTGAAAACAAGGCAGCCGCAGACAGTTTTGAAGAAAATATGTTCCATATTATCCGTGCTTTCCACGTTGCCGGAAGATGTACAGACTGTGGCGAATGTTCAAGAGTATGTCCGCAGAATATACCTCTCCACCTGCTCAACAGAAAGTTTATCAAGGATATAAATTCACTTTACGGCGAATATCAGGCTGGTGCGGATACTACTACAAAAGCACCTCTCAATGACTATACAACCGAAGACTGTGAAGCAAGTATCGTACATGAAAGGGGTGTAGAATAATGCTGAAAATTTCCGTTGAAAAACTTGACGAACTGTTTAAAGCAATCGCTGAAAAGCAGACTCTTTATATACCGGCTGACCGTGAAGACGGTGCTTCCGAGTACAAGAAGTATGAAGACGGTATGAAATTAAGCAGTAATCTTAATACACTCCGTAGTGCTAAGGACTTTTTCTTCCCACAGACAGAAAATCTTGCTGATTTCAAAATGAAAGGCAAGAGCATTGAAGTAATAGATGTTCGTGAAGAATCTGAAGATTTCGTAGTTTTCGGAGTACGTGCCTGTGATGCAAGAAGTTTCACAATTCTTGACAAGGTTTTCCTTAGCGAACCGGTAGACAGTTACTATAAAAACCGTCGTGACCACGGTACTATTATTACTATGGCTTGTACAAAACCTGCTGAAACCTGTTTCTGTCAGACTTTCGGCATTGACCCGACTGAACCGGAAGGCGATGTTGCTTGCTGGTCAGACGGTGAAAACATTTTCTTCAAGGCTAATAATGAAAAAGGTCAGAATTTTGTTGAATCCGTTTCCGGACTTCTTGAAGACGGCGATACAACTAAACTCGACGAGACAAAAGCCAAGACCAAGGAAATTATGAGTAAACTTCCGCTTGCAAATCTCTCTACAGAAGCATTCGGCGGTGAAACACTCATGGAACACTTCAAGTCTGAAAAGTGGGCTGAACTTTCTGAAAGCTGTCTGGGCTGTGGCACTTGTACTTTCGTATGTCCTACCTGTCAGTGTTACGATATAAAGGACTTCAACACCGGCGACGGCATAAAGCGTTTCAGATGTTGGGATTCCTGTATGTATTCCGATTTCACGAAAATGGCACACGGAAATATCCGTAACTCACAGTTAGAGAGATTCAGACAGAGATTCATGCATAAACTTGTATATTTCCCCTCTAACAATAACGGCGAATTTGGTTGTGTAGGTTGCGGACGTTGTCTGTCGAAGTGTCCTATTTCAATGAATATCGTCAAGGTAATGAAAGCATTGGAGGTAAAGTAATGAACGCTATTGATACATTAATTCCGCATATCGGCGTTGTTACCGATATAAGACAGGATACTCCCGATGTTAAGACATTCAGGGTAAACGCCCTTGACGGTGGCAAAGTTTTTGAACATATGCCCGGTCAGTGTGCAATGCTTTCCATACCTGGTGTTGGTGAGGGTATGTTTTCGATAACATCTTCACCGACAAATAAGGATTTTATGGAGTTCAGCATAAAAAAATGTGGTTGTCTGACATCATGGCTTCACGCTATGGAAGTAGGTCAGCAGATTACGATAAGAGGACCATACGGAAATAACTTCCCTGTTGAAACAGACCTCAAAGGCAAGGACTTACTTTTTATTGCCGGTGGTATCGGTCTTGCACCACTCCGTTCCGTAATAAATTACGTACGTGATAACCGTGAAAATTACGGCGAAGTACAGATAGTTTACGGTTCACGTTCAAAAGATGACCTCGTTGACTATCAGGAAATAATCAACGAATGGCAGGCTGACCCGAATATTCAGGTAAATCTGACTATCGACAGAGAGCAGGAGGGTTGGGACGGTCATGTAGGTTTCGTACCTAACTATGTCAAGGAACTTAACCCGTCACTGAATAAGACCGTTCTTATCTGCGGACCGCCGATTATGATTAAATTCACACTTGCAGGACTTAAGGAACTCGGATTCACTGAAACGCAGGTTTATACAACTATGGAACTTCGCATGAAATGTGCTGTCGGCAAGTGCGGACGCTGTAATATCGGTGACAAGTACGTATGTAAAGACGGACCTGTTTTCCGTTTTGACCAGCTCGATGAACTGCCTGACGAATATTAATAAGGAGTATTGAACACATGGAAAATATGTTAAATGTTTACCTGTTCGGTAAAAAATATCAAGTACCGGCAGGACTTACCATAATGACGGCTATGGAATATGCCGGTTATGAACTCGTAAGAGGTTGTGGTTGCCGTAACGGTTTCTGCGGTGCTTGTGCCACTATCTACAGGATATATGGTCAGCAGGAACTTCATGCCTGTCTTGCCTGTCAGACGGAAGTACAGGAAGGTATGTATGTTGCTACACTGCCGTTCTTCCCGCTTGTAAAGCAGATTTATAACATTGAGGAAATCAAGCCGGACACACAGATTATGATGCAGTTATATCCTGAAATCTATAGTTGTATCGGCTGTAACGCCTGTACAAAGGCTTGTACACAGGAACTCAATACAATGCAGTACATAGCCTACGCACAGAGAGGCGAATATGACAAGTGTGCAGAAGAATCTTTCGACTGCGTAATGTGTGGCGTATGTTCTTCACGCTGTCCTGCCGGAATCTCACACCCACAGGTTGCAATGCTTGCAAGAAGACTCAACGGAAAGTATATCGCTCCGGAATGTGAACATCTTGCAGACCGTGTAAACGAAATAAATGAAGGTATCTATAACGAAAAAATGGCTGAACTTATGGCAAAATCCGTTGATAACGTTCAGGAAATCAAAGACCTTTATAACAGTCGTGAGATTGAGAAGTAAGGAGGAGCGACCAAAATGTATAAAATTGATAAGCTGAACGAACTTGCAAAAGTAGTCGCTGAAAAAAGAGAATACAATGCAAAACTCGAACCAAGACGTATGACCGCCGAAGAAAAAGATGTACTGCTGAAAACATTCCACCCTGACTACAGGGAAGACCAGTTCAGCGTACTCGAAGTAGGTGCAAACAAGGGCGGAAAAGTTCCGACACAGCTTGCAGAACTTCTTCAGGGTCAGAGCAGAATAAATCCGGCAGATATAGACTTATCCAATCCGGATTACGATACAGATGTACTTATAATCGGTGGTGGCGGAGCAGGTACATCATGTGCAATCGAAGCCGATAACGCCGGTGTTAAGGCAATGATAGTTACAAAACTCCGTATAGGTGACGCTAATACTATGATGGCAGAGGGCGGTATACAGGCAGCCGATAAGCCTAACGATTCACCGGCTATCCACTATGTTGACGCTTTCGGTGGCGGACACTTTGCCGCTAAACCGGAACTTGTCAAGAAACTTGTTACAGAAGCTCCCGACGCTATCCAGTGGCTGAACAAACTCGGCGTTGAGTTCGATAAGGAAGCAGACGGCACTATGATTACAACCCACGGCGGTGGTACTTCCAGAAAGAGAATGCACGCTGCTAAGGATTATTCCGGTGCTGAAATAATGCGTACTCTCCGTGACGAAGTTCTCAACAGAGGCATTCCGGTTATAGATTTCACATCTGCTATAGAAATAATCCTTGACGAAAACGGCAAGGCTTCCGGTGCGGTTCTCATGAACATGGAGACTAAGGAACTCATGGTAGCAAGGGCAAAGACTGTTGTTATCGCTACAGGCGGAGCAGGCAGAATGCATTATCAGGGATTCCCGACTTCAAACCACTACGGTGCAACCGCTGATGGTCTTGTACTTAGCTATAGAGTAGGTGCAAAACTCCGTGATGTTGACACTCTCCAGTATCACCCGACAGGTACAGGTTATCCGGAACAGATTTTCGGTGCGTTAGTTACTGAAAAAGTACGTTCACTTGGTGCGAAACTCGTCAATATTGATGGCGAAGTTTTCATGAATCCGCTTGAAACTCGTGATGTAACAGCATCTTCAATTATCCGTGAATGTACCGCACGTGACAAAGGCATTGAAACAAATCTGGGTAAGGCAGTATGGCTTGATACTCCTATGATAGACCTGATTCACGGTGAGGGAACTATTGAAAAGAGAATACCAGCTATGTTGAGAATGTTCGGTAAATATGGCATTGACATACGTAAAGAACCAATTCTTGTATTCCCGACACTCCACTATCAGAACGGCGGTATTGACATTACAGACGAAAACGAAACTACTATTGAAAATCTCTTTGCAGCCGGTGAGGTTGCCGGAGGTATTCACGGCAGAAACAGACTTATGGGTAACTCACTTCTTGATGTTATCGTATTCGGCAGAAATGCAGGTATCTACGCAGCCGCAAAAGCTAAGGAAACTGCTACTCCGGAAAATCTCACACTTGAACATATCAACAAGTTCAATGCTGAACTCGAAACAGCTGGCGTAAATACCGGTAAAGTTTCACCTATGCTTCTCCCGCACTATGCAAGAAAAGCTAAATAATTAAATCTGAATATATCCACTATAACCGACGGGCATTTTCAAGTGTTCGTCGGTTTGTGTGGTTATATAGATATTGTGATATTGCATAAAATTTATGTAATATTGCGGAAAATTTAATAGAAAGAGGTTGTAGATTATGGATTTAATCACAGCAGGAGATTTTTCAATCTCCATCAAGGCTATAACTTTCCTCATGTTTACGGTCTTTCTTATCACGACCGTAGGCTACCTGCTCGGCAGAATAACTGTCAAGGGCATATCCCTCGGTACTGCCGGAGTATTCATTGTATCACTTCTTTACGGCTGTTTCTTTTTTGACGGTCTCGGCGATAATCTCACGGTTACGGCGTCGGAGAGTAAGGAAGTAGTATCATTTGTCAGCAGTGCGTTGAAAGTCATAGAAAATCTCGGACTTATATTATTTGTAACGTCCGTCGGATTCATTGCCGGACCTAATTTCTTCGGAAACTTCAAGAAGAATTTCAAGTCTTATGTAGTACTTGCACTTGTTGTAATCGTCGCCGGAGGACTTGCCTGCGGTGGTTGTATACTCGCTGACAAGGCTATTTCCGGAGACCCTACAGAAAATATCGCTTCAATGCTTGTCGGACTTCTTTCGGGTTCGCTGACGAGTACACCGGCATTTTCCGCCGCAAAGGCAACTGTTGAATCACGTCCGAACGGTGCTGAACTCGAAAGTCTCGTAACAGTCGGACACGGTATAGCTTATCTTTTCGGCGTTATCGGTGTTGTATTGTTCGTACAGCTTGTACCTAAGTTCATGAAAGCCGATATGGCAGAAGAACGTAAACTCCTAATTACAGCAGACACCGGCGAAAAGAAAAAGGAAAACAAAAAACTCATAGAAATGGACGAATTTGGTTTCATGCCGTTTGCACTTGCTTCAATTGCAGGAATATTTGTAGGTGCGATAAAGTTCGGTAACTTCTCACTTACTACAACTGGTGGTTGTCTGCTTGTATCGCTTATTTTCGGACATTTCGGACACTTCGGTGCAATGTCTGTAGCACCTAAGGAAAGTACATTAAAAGTTTTCCGTGAGTTCGGACTTATGCTTTTCCTTATCGGAGCAGGTGTAGCCGGTGGTGCAAGTTTTGTCAAGTACTTCAAGGCAGTATACTTCCTGTACGGCGTAATCATGACAATTGTTCCGATGATTATAGGCTTTATCTTTGCGAAGTACGTTCTTAAACTGAGCCTGTTAAATAACCTCGGTTCAATCACAGGCGGTATGACTTCCACACCGGCACTGGGTACACTCATAAGCACAGCCGGTACAGAAGACGTTGCATCAGCATATGCAGCTACATATCCGGTAGCACTCATTGCGGTAGTAATAGTCTCGCAGGTACTGCTAATGATATTCAAGTAAAAATAATAAAACCGTTCCTTTCGGGGAGCGGTTTTTTTGTTGACTTTTCGGGAAATATATGTTATAATTTAACAAACATAAAAGGGGAAAGCATATGTTAAATATTATTGTTTTTGCGGTTGAAGATACGATATTGTGGCTTGGAATTTATTTTCTTTTTAAAAAATCTCACATTCGCCATGCAAAAAAAGAAAATTTCACTCCTGAACTGCACACGCTGAAAATGTGCTTTATTGTAAGCTGGATTGTTATACATATATTTTTGATATGGACGGTTTATGAACTTATAAAATGGGGAGGAATGAATTAAAATGATACTTGAAATTGAATCCTATAAAAAAGATGTGCTGTTATCTGGCAGGACGGCAAGTTTTTCTGAACTGAAAAAACAGCTTGAAACAACAGAAAATATTCACGATACTAAAACGGATAATTTTATTGATATGCTTTGCAGAAATTATCATTGGAATGTTATTGAAAACAGTACTCTTCCGGATTACGTTTACGACAGGGATATTAAAAAACTTTATAAAAGTAGGTGACGAAATGAAAAAATATAAGATTATTATTATAATTGAAACTATAATTATAGTATTATTCAGCTATATTTTTATCGCTGAACATAATATAAAACCAAATTCTGACTGGTTTGTAGAAAAATCCCCTGATGGAAAGCACAAAATTTATGCTTTTATTCCTGAAAATCATAAGCATTCAGAGACAACAACAGCTCATTTTATGATATTTGACGAAAATTATGATTTTGACACCCAAAATTTTATTGTTCGCAATAATTATGAAACACTTGACGAAAATAATTATGAAGTTGAATGGTATGATGATTATGCGAAATTAACGATAATTAATTATGGCGGTTTTAAAACTGTCTATAGAATTTATTATGAAGATTTAAATTTCCGCTCTCATTTAGAAGAAGTTTTATAGTCGATGATACTTTGTTTTACGGAAAAACGGAGGTGACAATATGAATCACATACGAAAAGCAAAATCAGAAGATTTTTCAAGAATCGCTGAAATTGAAATTTTTAATTACAGGTTGAATTTTTATCCTATATTCAGAAACGACGAATATTATTTCAGTGAATTACAGGTTTATACTTTAACAGAAAAATATCTTTGCAATCCTGAAATGATGAATAATACATATGTCTATGATGACGGAACAGTAAAAGGTTTTATCAGCATTGACGGACGTGAAATAAAAAAATTATTTGTTGAACCGGTTTTACAGGGAAAGTCAATCGGTTTTGCATTGCTTGATTACGCTTTGAATAATCATAAAATTGAATTTTTATGGGCTTTGGAAAAGAATACAAAAGCAATTTCATTTTATAAAAGACATGGATTTCATATTACAAATGAACGAAAACCTGAAGACGAAACAACAGAATATTTAGTTAAATTATCAATATAAGGAGTGATTATATGGGATTTTTAGGCTTTGCATTTATTCTTATATTTATCAGTATTCTGATTAATTTAATGATTGTATTTGCCGGAATTTTTCTGATTGCCGGACTTATTTTATATAAGACACACCAGACTATAGCGATAATACTTTTTGTACTTGCCGGACTTAATTTTATCGGATTTACAGCGTTTAAAGTTTACGAAAAAACTTGTAAAGTAGATATTGAAACGCCGTCGGGGATAGTAAAAATAAGAAATTACAAGTGTTCAGAGTACGAAAAATATGTCAAAAATATGGACGTGGAAAAAGTAAATGAAATGCTTGAAAAATATCCGGCACTGATATATCATGAAGTTTTTGACGATGGCAGAAAACTATTACTTTTTTATGGTCTGCAACACTGTAATGTCGATATGATGCAATGTGCGTTAAAACATGGTGAGCAATTCAATGACCCTAAATTGAATATAAAAAGTGATTTTCTGTACCGATTTTTTCAGAATGTGAACGGCGATACGACAACTGAAATGATAGATACACTTAAATTTGCATTTGAACATGGTGCAAATGTTGTATATGAACACTGGGATTTATATGAAGATGCTGAAGACTGGGTAAAGAATGACGGCGTTGTGAGTGAAAAAGATAATGAATTATTAGACCTGATAGCAAAATATGACAATAAACCAATATCAGAACGATTAATATGGGGATATTTATATAGAAATAAATAAGGAGTTATTAAATCTTATAGAAAAATATAAAGGAGAAAATTATGCAGATTTGGAAAGCACATTACAAGGACGAATTTCATGATACCGATATTGAAATATTAAACGACGGTGATGAAATATCTTTTACACTGGACGGTTTCAGATTTTCCAGTAGCACAAATATAAGTGAATTTGAATATATAAATAAAGAAAAGTCTTCAGAAGTGGAAAACAGATTTAATATTTTTAAGTGGAATGGTGAATACGCTACATATTACGCACTCCAGAGATACGCACTTGATGTGGAAATTCCGGTGAAAGTTATCCGGAAAACCGATACAGCGGAAATTACAGGAGTTATTAATATATCATTTCAGTTTGTCGAACACGATATTAATAAACCGCAGGTAATTTTTATGAATGACGGCAAAAGAGTTTATTATGATGACACAATTGTCAATGATTTCAGTTTATGCGTTGACGGAAAACGTTACAGCAGTGAAAAAAATACTCTTGATTTTGAAATTGCCTTGTCCGATATATGTACAAAAATAAAATCTGATTATTATATAAAATCATGTTTTACGTGTCAGTATTCGGAGTATTCACCTTATGGACATGATGATTTCGGCTGTATGCTTTGTTATCGTGAACATAAAGAAAACTATCTGAAAGTAAACAATTTTTTCAAGTATATTCTTGACGAAGATTCTACATTCAGACAGGAAACTTTTCTTTGCAGTGACTATGATTTAAGAAATAAATGCGGAGGTTATCGGGGATTTGTCGATATATGACAAAAAAGCACGGATTTTTTAAGTCCGTGCCTTAATTTTATACGCCGTATGTACTTCTGTATTCAAGCATTTTGTCGAGATATTCTTTACCATCAACGATACCATTTCTGATAGCGTCTATGATATCCACCATAGTGACAATCGGGTAGACAGTCACGCCGAAATCACGTTTTACTTCCTGTACCGCTGAAAGTTCGCCTGTACCTTTTTCCATTCTGTCGACGGTAATAACCATACCGGTTACATTGACATCTGCGGTAGATTTCAGCTTCGGCATTGATTCACGGAGAGCCTTTCCGGAAGTCATAACGTCGTCGATAATAACGACTTTTTCGCCGTCGGTGAGAGTTTTTCCGACAAACATACCACCTTCGCCGTGGTCTTTGATTTCCTTGCGGTCAAAACAGTAGGAAACATCTATACCGAACTTGTTACTTAGTGCCACAACAGCAGACACCGCAAGAGGTATACCCTTATAGGCAGGACCGAACAGGGTCTCCATGGGGATATTGTTAGCATGAATGCATTCGGCATAGTATTCGCCGAGTTTTGCGAGTTGAGAACCGGTTTTGTAGTTACCGCAGTTGATAAAGTACGGTGCTTTACGTCCGCTTTTGAGTGTGAACTCGCCGAAAGTAAGTACACCGCAGTCCACCATGAATTTGATAAAACTTTCTTTGTAGGTCATTTTTTTAACTCCTTTTTATATATTAACCGCTTTTAAATGCGGTTTTTATCTTTAGCAATTAAAATCATAATCAAAATCGCCAAATTTATTTAATGATATTTCTTCTTCTATTGGTTCTTCTTCTGATAATTCTGCTACACTACCGGATATAGTACACTGTACTGATATTTTAATGTCATTGCCTATAGCGATTTCAGCAGTTTTTACATAATTTGTACCATCGTTGCATACAAGGTATACATCCAGTGTTTCATTGCTTATGCTTCCTATGTACATTGAAATGACAGGTAAAATAAGTTCTTTTGTTTCGATTTCTTTCGTAGTCACATTAGTGTGACAGGCATAAAACTTTGAAAGCAGTGCAAAATCTACTTTTGATTCCTCTTTGACGAAAAATACAATAAGAGTATCATTTTCGGTAAGATTTTCTATACCGTCAAGACCGTCAGCCTTTACGCCATTGAAGTCGACGATATAATATTTTTGGTCTGTTTTTGTATCTGCTTTTGCTAAATGATTCATATTTAACCTCCTTTATTTTTCTGCTTTTGAAACCGTATTTTCTGTAGCTATACCGGATATATTCTGCTGTATTATGTTAAGTGTAACCAATAATTCATAAAGATATATATTCCTTAGTTTTTTGTTATCGGATTCAGAAATATTAAACGGCTTTACAGTTTTATCAGAATCTGTTTCAGGAGAAATATAAACTTCCGGAGCAGGTGCTATAATCTTTTGATTAATTATTTTCAATATGTTAGGCGACATATTTACTTCAGTATTTCTGTCTTTCCAGAAAATTATCATATATTCATAACTTATATCATTGCTTATGATATAGTATTCTGATTCTGAACTGTTACCGATAACGTATCCGATAAAGGTACATATCTGAAAACTAATAGCATCTTTTCCGCCGTTCTGAACCCTGTATAATTCTATATCAGCTTCAGAACGAATCATTTTCTTGTACATTCCGAAAGTAAGAGTTTCATTGGCTGGTGTATAGAATATTATTACTTTATCGTTTTCAGTAAGGTGTTCTATACCTTTAAGACCTGCCTGATGTACGCTTTCATAGTCAACAAAAAAATATTTTTCTGTCATTTTATATCTCCTGTTTTATTAATGGCTTTATAGCATTATAATATTCCTTAACTTTAGAGTTTCCGAATATTTTCATAATAGTATTGCTTATATATTGTTTTCTTTTTGAAATATCTTTTACGGATGAGGCATTATTATATATATCCAGTAATTTTTGTTTATCAGCTTTTGAAAGATTAAGTGGCTTTATAGCCTCGTTAAAAGCAGTTTCTGCCGGTTTTGCAACAGTTTTAGCAGTCTGTACAGCACTGGCAGGCAATAAAGTAATTGTTGGTAGTATATTCCTGATATTTCCGGCAACATCAGATGATATATTTACATTTGCATTTTTTTCTTTCCAGAAATTTATTACATATTCATAGCCCTTGTCATTGCTTATAATATGGCATTCTGTATCTGGATTTTTCCCGAGAATATAGCCTAAAAAAGTAGCAAGCTGAAAATCGAGGGCATTTTTCCCACCGCACTGGACTTTATGTAATTGTATTTCTGCCTTGCACGCAATGAGTTTTTCATATACTGAAAAAGTAAGAGTTTCTGCATTTGCGGTATAGAATATTATAAGCCTGTCATTTTCGGTCAGTTTTTCGATACCGGTCAGCCCTGTATAGTGTACATTTTCGTAGTCTATGAGATAATATTTTACATACTGCATTTCTTTTGCGATATTATTTTCCGGCATAACAATCTCCTATTTTATGAACTGTTTCACTGATGCATATATTTCCTTAGTTTTTTCGCCACCGAATCTTCTGCAAAGTTCCTGATTTATCAGACATTTTATTTTTGGTACGGGAATATCATATCTTTCTATGTTTTCCATAACAAGATTCTTTACAAATTCAATGTCTTCCTTTTCGAGACCATGTTCAGCGAGTACTGCTTTTATATCGGATTTTTTTATACCGGCGAACTTCTTGCACTGTGAAATATCCGGTACAAGACATATTTTTCTGCCGTACTTCCGCCAGAAATTACAGACATTTTCATAGCCATTATCTTTGCTGATTATATAGCATATACATTTAGGGTGCTTGCCGAGTACATACCCTATATACGACGAAAGCTGAAAATCAAGTGCATTTTTTCCGACTGTATCGACTTCAAAATATGTTATTTCCGCTCTGGTCTCTATAATCTGACTGTGCAGACTGAATGGCATTTTATCGGCGTGATGACTGTAGAAAATAATAACATTGTCGTGTTTTTCGAGTTCGTCAATGCCGTTAAGCCCTGTTTTATGTACATTTTCATAGTCAACAAGATAGTATTTTTTATGTTTCTTACTGTTTTTTTTGTCGGGCATCGTATTCACTCCTTTTTTAATCAGATTGCTTCATAGAGATATCCACATTTTGGACATCTCGGATAATCAATATCAATTTCCGCACCGCATTGCAGACATCTTTTCACCGGCAGTACATCTATTTTGTCGTCAATATCCTCGTCGAAACGTCCTATGAAATTTACCGGTTTTGTATATTCAAAAGCCCCTACGAGTACACCACAGTCGGCACAGTAGAAACCAAGCGTTTTATTCTGTGGAGTTTCGCAGTATTTTTTACCGTCCTTGTACCACGTCGCCATAGGGTAGGAATAGTATATACCGTCATTCACGCTGTGTAATTCCATGCGGAACTCTCCGGCAATCATAGGTTTTCTGCATTTCAAACAAATCATTCAGATTACCTCCGTATTTTATATAATTTTAATTATATCACGCCATTATGTTTAAGTCAAGGGCGGATATTAAGTTAAAAATAAAAATACTAAAAACCTCTTGAAAAAAGTCTTTAAACAAGGTATAATATTTATATGACCGTTCTGAATACGGTAAATTATGTAAAAAATTTTTATTATGGAGATATTATGAGTAAGAATGTTAATAAAAAATCAAAGAATTTAAAAAGACCTAAAGTAAGATTTAATTTTGGTGTAATGCTTGTTATATTCGTACTGTCATTTACGGCGTGTTTCGCTCTCTACATGACAGCCGCAAACCTCAATGAAGACTTTTTCAGGAATGAATTTAACGCTGAAATGATTATTGATAATTCCGAACCTGACGAAACTGAAGAATCGGAGCAGGAAGAACAACCGGAGCAGGAAGAACAACCCATCCAAAAAGCCCCTGTTACTAATCCTGTACCACAGTCCGCTCCGACTGACTATACCTATTTTGAAAACTGCTGTCTTATTACGGACTCGACACTTCTTGAAATAGGTGAGCATACAGCCTTAAAGGACGTTATAGGCGATTCCGCACTTAATGCCTCTAACTGTACCACCGCAAAAGTTGAAAGTAATTACGGTGCTGTAACTATCTATGATACCCTCAAAATCAAAAAACCAGAAAATGTATATTTCATGCTTGGTAGCGACATAGGTACAAGCGAAACTGAAACAATGCTTGAAAGTTACAAGGAACTTATAAGTAATTTAACGGCATCACTTCCGGCTATGAATATATATATCATGCAGATACCGCCTGTAAGGTACGATTCAGCACCGGTCACAAATGAACTCATAAACACCTACAATGAACAGCTTCTGTCTATGGCAAATTCATGTAACGTATATTGCATAGACACAAGTACAGCCCTGAAATCCGTTGACGGAAACTTAAAAGAAGAATACTGGTCAGCAGAAGATAAGAAATTCACAGAAGATATGTATAAGGCAGTGACAGAATATATAATTACTCATGTTGCATGATTTTTTTCTGCACACTACTATATATTGTAGTGTGCCGTTCTTTTTTATTATGTTATAAAATCAACGCAATATAGCTGAAAAGTTATTTTTAAAAATATAAAATAAAGCAATCTGCACAAAAAACAGGATTTTTAAGGAAATATTATCGTCAAATAATACAATTGACAACTCCTGTTATTTGGATTATACTAATATATGCACACGTTAAGTGACATACAATATCTTGTAGCCGGAGGAATGATAAATGATAATCCATATTATGAAGAGAGACGGCAGAAAAGTGCCGTTTAATATCGAAAAAATCGCCAACGCTATTTTCAGGGCGGCACAGTCATGCGGTGGTACTGACTTTAATACAGCTATGGAAGTGGCTGTAGATGTCTGCAATGCCTACGAAAACGAAAACACCGGAAAAGTTCCGACTGTTGAAGAAATTCAGGATTTAGTAGAAAAGACCCTTATCGAAAAAGGTCACGCAAAGACCGCTAAAGCCTATATTCTCTATCGCTATGAACGTACCCGCTCCCGTGAAATGAAAACAAATCTTATGTGCGTACTCAACGAACTGACTTTCAGTTCCGCCAAGGACAGCGATATAAAACGTGAAAACGCTAATATCGACGGAGATACCGCTATGGGTACTATGCTGAAATACGGTTCTGTTTCCGCCAAGGAATATTACGGAATGTATGTCCTTGACCCTAAGCACTCAAAGGCACACCGTAACGGCGATATTCATATTCATGACCTCGATTTCTATACTCTCACAACAACCTGTACACAGATTGATTTGAAAAAACTTTTTACAAACGGATTTTCAACCGGTCACGGATTCTTACGTGAACCGAATGACATTTCAAGTTATTCCGCACTTGCCTGTATCGCCATACAGTCTAATCAGAATGACCAGCACGGCGGACAAAGTGTACCGACTTTCGACTATGCTATGTCCGACGGCGTAAAGAAAACTTATTCCGCACGTTACGTACAGAACGTCGCAAGGGCATTGTCACTTATAGGCGGTGTCGAAAATGAATTTGAAATTTCCGAAAACATAAAGAAAGAAATCCGTGAAAAATATAATCTGATACCTGTACTCGCAAACAATAACGGCTATCAGGATAAGGAATACGAATTACTTCTTGACTACACCGACGAGGAAACCGCTAAGAAAATACAGGCATTCGCCGTAAAAAATGCCGTAAAGGAAACTGACCGTGCCACATATCAGGCTATGGAGGCTCTTATACATAACCTCAATACCATGAACAGCAGAGCAGGCGCACAGACTCCTTTCAGTTCGATAAATTACGGTACTGACACTTCTCCGGAAGGCAGAATGGTTATAAAAAATGTTCTTCTCGCACAGGAAGCCGGTTTAGGTAACGGCGAGACCCCTATTTTCCCGATACACATTTTCAAGATTAAAGAGGGCGTAAATTACAATCCGACTGACCCTAACTACGATTTATTCAAACTTGCCTGTCGGGTTTCTGCTAAGAGACTTTTCCCGAACTTCTCATTTATTGACGCTCCTTTCAATTTCCAGTACTACAAAGAGGGTGACCCTGATACAGAAATAGCATATATGGGTTGCAGAACACGTGTTATAGGCAATAATTATGACCCTACACGACAGATTGTAACCGGCAGGGGAAATTTAAGTTTCACGTCAATAAACTTACCGAGACTTGCTATAAAAGCTGACCATAATGTAGGCTTGTTTTTCGATATGCTTGATGATATGATGGATTTGACTATTGACCAGCTTATGCACAGATTCAGAATACAGTGTCAGAAGAAAGTACGTAATTTTCCGTTCCTTATGGGTCAGGGAATATGGATTGATTCCGATAAACTTTCCCCTGACGACAGCATAGAAGAAGTACTGAAACATGGTACGCTGTCAGTAGGATTTATCGGACTTGCGGAGGCTTTAAAGGCACTTATAGGAGTGCATCATGGTGAGAGCGAAGAAGCACGTGAATTAGGTCTCGAGATAATAACCGCTATGCGTAAGCGAATCGATGAGGAAGTAACAAGAACAGGTCTGAACTTCTCACTGCTTGCGACGCCAGCGGAAGGACTTTCCGGACGTTTTGTGCGTATGGACGCCAAAAGATACGGTATAATAGAGGGTGTAACTGACCGTGATTATTATACAAACTCTTTCCACGTACCTGTGTACTATCCGATAAGTGCATTTGAAAAAATCAAGATAGAAGCACCGTATCACGAACTCACCAACGCCGGACACATAAGTTATATAGAACTCGACGGAGACCCACTCGAAAACCTCAACGCTTTTGAAAAAATAGTACGTTGTATGAAAGAATCGGGAATAGGTTACGGAGCAATAAATCACCCTGTAGACCGTGACCCATGTTGTGGCTATACCGGTATTATCGGTGAGACCTGCCCATGTTGCGGAAGACGTGAAAATTCCGGAAGCGTTTCATTTGACCGTATAAGACGTATAACAGGTTATCTGGTAGGAACTCTTGACCGCTTCAATAATGGCAAACGTGCCGAAGAACACGACAGAGTAAAGCATAATGTCTGAAATAAGAATAGCCGGAACTGTCAACGATTCAATCGTTGACGGCGACGGCATAAGATTCACGATATTTACACAAGGGTGTCCGCATGACTGTAAAGGATGTCATAATCCGCAGACCCACGATTTCAACGGCGGAAAATTAGTCGATACAGAAGAATTACTTGAAAAAATAAAATCCAATCCGCTACTTGACGGCGTGACGTTCAGTGGTGGTGAACCGTTCTGTCAGGCACACGAACTGTCTGTTTTAGGTAAGGAAATAAAGTCTCTCGGACTTAACATTACGACGTATACTGGCTATACATTCGAGGAACTGTATAACGGAAACAATCCGCACTGGGACGAATTACTTTCCGTAACCGACATTCTCATTGACGGAAAATTTATAGAGGAGTTAAAAGACTGGACTATAAAATTTCGTGGGAGTTCAAATCAGCGATATATTGACTGTCCAGCGAGTCTGAAAGCCGGTAAAGTAATTGAAATAGATATATAAATAAAATCCGGAGTTTACCTGCTCCGGATTATTATTTCATTATGTAATATTTTTTCCATTCCCATAAAGCCTTTTTGTATGCACTGAAATTCATATTTCCGTTTTCGTATCTGATTTTTAATTCCGCCTTTTCCGTATAGCCGATAAAACGGTAATCTGATATGAAATAACTGTCATATATTTTTCGGTAACCGCCCTTTCTGGTTGGTATTTCCTTACTTTTCCGGACGGCACGGTTAGCAAAATCTTTAGATTTCATGGGTCTTCTTTCTTTAAAATGACTTTCTTTTATTACCGGAAATTTTCTGTAACTCCTGCTCATATTACGCCTACTTTCTTATGTAATATTTTTTCCATTGATAAAGGTCTTCCTTAAAATTATCTGAATATCTTATATATCGTAAAGAGTAATTTTGTTCCCAACGTCTTTTAAATTCTTTTTCGTCAGATGCAATAATAAAGCGATAATCAGATATAATCCAGCTACAGTATATTTTTTTAAAGAAACATGATTTTCCTGTGGGTATATCGTCATAGCGACGTACAGCACGATTTGCGAAAGTTTTAGGCTTGAAACGGTCTTTAGATGTTCTTGTACGGTCTTTGACTACCGGAAATTTTCTGTAACTTCTGCTCATATTACGCCTACTTTCTTATGAACCATTTTTTCCATAACCAGAGTGCTTCCCGATATGTACTGCAATTCCAATAACTGAAATTGCCTTTTTCATAATCGTTTTTTACTTCTGTTTCGTTCATACAGTCAACAATGCGATAATCTGATATGAAATAACTGTCATATATTTTCTTGTAACCGCCCTTTCCGGTGGGTATATCCTTATAGCGACGTACAGCACGGTTAGCGTATGTTTTAGGCTTGAAACGGTCTTTAGATGTTCTGCAATGTTCTTTACTTGCCGGAAATTTCCTGTAACTTCTGCTCATTGATTTCACCTCTCATTTTATCGTAAATGGTGAGTATCTGTTTAAAGTTGGTTTTTTCGTAATCGTCGGAAAGGAGTAACTGTAAATGCTGTTGTAATATTACGTGATTGTTACAATTACTACGGAGAAGATGTTTTATATCAATTTCTGCGTGTGACACACCGTTTTTACAGATAAAGGCAGTATGTAAATCCATAGCCCGACGGAATTTCTTTAAAAAACTTTCAACTTCTTCAGTGAAATCATTCCAGTACATTTCATATATACCATTAGGGGAAGTCCATATGTTCTGACCGTTTTCGAGTATGGCATCATCGGAAGTTTTCCACATGATTTTAATTTTGTCACCATACCGGAAAAAACTTATATCCGGACCGCCTGTAAGATGTGCAGAATCAAGTGTATGTATACAATACCATTCAGTTAGCGTATCATATTCACCAAAATAAAATTCGTCAAATACGTCATCAGGCTTATTGATGTACATATTTTTCCATAAATACGCCATATCTGCGAAAGTATCTATATTATCGTAAAGAATTTCCGGAATAGGTTCACGGATAAACCGGAAAATTTCCGTAAAATCAGTAACGAATCTTTCTAAATAATAATCATTGTATTTATCACATTTAAAGAAATCCAGTGCGGAATCGGAGTATTCATATATTTTGTGGTCTCCTACCTGTATGTAAAGTATACCGTCAGTGAGTGCGAACCAATGTAAATCATTATTTTCCCACGGTACAATGTCGTTTATGTTTTTGAGTTTAAAATTTATCTTGAAATCTTTCATTATTGCACCTCTTTTTCTTTTCATGAATACAAACAAATATATACGCTGAAAAAAACGCCATAGAATCGGCAATAAAAACAGCCTGTGAAAAAACATTGACTATAACAATAAAAAATCCGACATTATCAGGCAAATTAAAATCAGAACTTAAAAAAATATTTCCAGTTAGTGTAGAAATTATAAAAATACCTGTAAAAATAAGAAATCCAAAAAGAAAACGTTTTTTTAACTTGTCATCTTTTCGGGATTTCAATATTATAAATGCAATACTTATGACCACCGAAGCAATTATAATAAAATATGATTTGTCATAAATATATTTGCAAATATCAAATATTCCTGTAATGTAGTATAATATTTCAAATAATATATCCGACACTTTATGAAAAACAATCCTGAATTTATCAAAGATTTCAGTAATAATATCGTTCAAATATATTTCAACTCCTTTTTCTTGCAAGAGTTATCTTTTCAAACAAGGAAACAACTATATAAGTTACAAACAAAGTAACAGCACTTATAACACAGATAGTTGTCATAATAAAATAAAAATAAACAAAACCTAAAGTGTTATAAAAATAAGTATCATTTGACCGGCATATAACAGGAAACATTGCCAAAAGTAAAACCATTCCTGTAAAAATAAAAGCTCCTGAGAGCATATGTTTTTTTAGTTTGGAAGATTTTCTGTATTTTCCTATGATAATTATAAGTATAATAATCACTGTTGGAAATATAGCAACAGGTGGAATCTCTGCAACTAACATACTAATACATTCAAAGAACCCTAAAATATATTCAAACATATTTTACCTCTATATAAAAAAATAATCCGCCTTGCCGTCATATAGTGCATAAAACCCGCACGAAGCAGGTGGGTAAACGCCCGACTGATTCACGCTCCCTTCGTCCGCATACAGAAAAAGTATCTGTAAGTCGGGAGGTCTGCAATCCACAACCGGAGCTGGATTCCCTGATAAGATGTGTTGGATTATAAAAAACTATAATTACTCGAACAAGGCAGAATATTAACTTGTATTTGATGTTTATATTATAACACATAATTACAGAAAAATCAACCCTTTTACAAAAAAAAATCAAAAAAAATTTTTTCTGTGGATTTACTGTTGACTTATGTTCCGGAATGTGTTATAATTAAATAAAATATTAAAAAAGGAGCATGAAAACATGAAGACAATCGCAATAATTGGTGCGATGCCGTCCGAACTCGTCGACATAAGAAAGACTCTCGGCAATGCGGAAGTCAGAAAGATTTCCGGTTTTGAGTTTTTCGTCAGCGAATACAAGGGGAATACTATTGTAAATTCCTGTTGCGGTATCGCAAAAGTAAACTCCGCACTCTGTACACAGGTCATGATTGATAACTTCAATCCGGACTGTGTAATAAATACCGGTATCGCCGGAGGTATGAACAATGCCGTAAAAGTATGTGACATAGTCATTTCTACAGAAGTACTTCCGCATGACCTTGACCCGCATTTCCTTAACGACTATCCGCCATACTGTGCGGTGTTCAGGGCTGACGAAAAACTCATTGAAACCGCTGAAAAAGTCTGTGCTGAATTTTCAGTGAACAGTTTCAGGGGAAGAATAGTTTCCGGAGAGGCGTTCATTTCAAGTAACGAGGTAAAAGCGGAAATACAGTCAAGACTTAATCCCTATGCCGTCGATATGGAAAGTGCCGCTGTAGGTCACTGCTGTTACCTCAATGAAAAGCCTTATGTAAGCGTTCGTTGTATATCGGATAACGCTGATGATGACGGTGCAATGTCATTTGACGAGTTTGAAAAGATAGCTACCAAAAGGGTAGCGGATATAGTACTGAGAATGACGGAACTTCTTTAATATGAAAGGATACAATAAAATGAAAAAAATATCTGCTTTAATGACCGCCCTTGTAATATCGGCGACGGCTATGTTACCATGTACCGCATACGCTGACCCCGAAGAAGGTTATTTACCGGTAATGTATCTTGCGGTAGAGGATAACGAAAAAATTTCCGTACTGCCGGATGGTACAGTATACATAAATAAAAACAATCTCACCGGTGACGATTCAATAAAGATGAATATATACGTAAGGGACGAATCAAAAAGTTGCTGGTATATTGCCCCTAAATTAAAATGTGCAAGCAGTTACATAAAATTCAACGAAGATGCCGTTGAAAATGATACTACTGCATACGCTTCACCGCACGATTTTATTTCAAGTGTAAATAAAGGATACAATACATTAAATATAACGTTCAAGACGTTTTTATGGGATTCCGGAACAAAACTGGAAGTCATCAGTGAAAATACTGACGATTACCCGATTGCCTACTTCAATGCCGATATTGATTCCGAAATACCTGCCGGAAATTACAGAATTTACTTCCTCACTGAACCCGAAGATGAACCAGAACAGCGACTTACACAAATATATTTCAGGTATGATAATGGTGATTCAGAAGCTTTCACGCCGGAAGTAAAAGACCAGAAAATAGTAGTTTCTGACCGTAATCTCGGTGACGTAAACGGCGACGGTCTTATAGATGCTGTAGATGCTTCAGCGGTACTGTCTGAATATGCAACGATGTCAACCACAAGGGAAAGCGAGTTGTCTGCTGAACAGCGATGTGCCGCAAATGTAAACGTTGACTCTTTAATAGATGCTACTGATGCAACTGCTATACAATCTTATTATGCGTATCTCTCCACAAATCAGGATAACCCCGACAGACTTGATTTCATAACATATCTTGCTACAGAATTTAACGAATAAATATATACCGGCTGTCAGAAATGGCAACCGGTTTTTTTGTGACGTTTTTGTTATATTCAAGTCACTGACGTGTCATACTGGAATTATATAATATATTCATAAATCGGAAAGAGGTGTATTTATGGAAATACTAAGAGTAGAAAATCTATGCAAGATTTACGGAAAGGGTGAAAATGAAGTCCATGCACTGAATAATGTTTCCTTTTCGGTAAGTCAGGGGGAATTTTTAGCTATTATCGGACGTTCCGGTTCAGGAAAATCGACATTGTTGCATATTCTCGGCGGTGTCGACAAGCCAACAAGCGGAAAGGTTTTCATGAACGGTCAGGACATCTACGCACAGAACGACGAAAAATTAGCGGTATTCCGTCGTCGACAGGTGGGGCTGGTTTATCAGTTCTATAATCTGATTCCGGTACTCAACGTAACGGAAAATATAACACTTCCCGTACTCATGGACGGAAGAGAAGTCAATCAGGAGAGACTTGAAGAATTACTGGAAATATTCCAGTTAAAAGGACGTGAAAATCATCTGCCTAACCAGTTATCCGGCGGACAACAACAGCGTGTATCAATCGGACGTGCTTTAATGAACGCTCCGGCAGTTGTACTCGCTGACGAACCTACAGGCAATCTCGACAGTAAAAACAGTCAGGAAATTATGAACCTGCTCCGGATGTCAAATAAGAAGTATAATCAGACACTTATTATCATAACGCATGACGAGAACATAGCATTACAGGCGGACAGAATACTTGACATAGAGGACGGAAAAATAATCAGTGACGAGGTGATAAGAAAATGAACGTCTTTCACAGAGTAACTTTGCAGTCGCTGAAGAAAAACAGAATCCGTACAATAGTAACGATAATCGGTATAATACTTTCAACATCACTGATATGTGCGGTTATGATTTCGTATTCAAGTATGTTCAATTACCTTGAAGAATACCTTATAGACAAAAGCGGAAAATGGCACGGATATACAGATTATATCAGTTACGAACAACTCAATAAGATAACTGATTCCGATAAAATCGACGAATACACAATAATGAAACAAGTCGGCTATGCGGAAATAGATAGCAAAAGTCCGTATAAACCGTATCTTTATATAATGTCGATGTCTGGAAATCTTGAAGATATGGTATCAGTAAAGGTTACTACCGGAAAATATCCGGATAGTATGGGTGAGATACTTATTCCGGAACATCTTGCAACACACGGAGGTATAAAGTATAATATCGGCGATACGATAGAACTTGAAACAGGTGACAGAATATATCAGGACAGAATACTTAATCAGGATAACGCTAACTTTATAGAACATTATGTAAAAGGCAATTACAGTGAAGACTTTATTGAAGAAGAGTTTGTACCGAAAGAAAAACATACGTATACAGTATGCGGATTTTATGAACGTCCGGAATTTGAAGACTTTTCCGCCCCTGGATATACGGCGATAGTCTTTGATGACGGTTATAATAATGATACTGTATATAAAGTATACTATACAATGAAAAATCCGAAAGATATATATGCTTTCATGAAAGAAATCGAACTGAATGGTAGCAGGAATTATGAATTACTTATGCTGAAAGGTGCTACTGAATTTGACGGTTTCCGTGCAATGTTCGGTTCAATGATAGCGATACTTATATTTCTGATAATGTTTGCGTCGGTATCGCTTATATATAACGCCTTTGCAATATCGGTATCGGAAAGAACTAAACAATTCGGGTTGTTATCGTCATTGGGAGCGACAAGAAAGCAGTCAAGAAAAATGGTATTTTTTGAAGCGTTTGTGGTAAGTGCCATAGGAATACCAGCCGGAATAATAGTCGGAATAATCGGAATAGGTATAACTATTTCAGCGATAGGCGATATGGTAGGAAGTGTAACAAACTTTGGAATGTCAATGAAAATGTGTATAACTCCGTGGGCGATACTGGCATCATGTATAATATCAGCGGTAACGGTAATGATTTCAGCGTTCATACCGTCGATACGTGCCACACGTGTAACAGCAGTAGAGGCAATCCGGCAGAGTAAGGATATAAAAGCAAAAAACAAACCCTTGAAAACTCCTAAATTTGTATATAAAATCTTTGGTATGTCCGGAATGCTGGCACAGAAATATTTCAGACGGAGCAGGAAAAAATATCGTGCCACAATAATGAGCCTGTTTATGAGTATAGTATTATTCATATCAGCATCGGCATTCTGTGAGTATATAATGAAGTCTATAAATATTTTTGACCATGGTTCAAAATACGATATAGTTTACAGATTTTATTCAAATGGTTACGATATAGAAAACAATAATACAGATATTGAAAAATTAATAGATATACTCAAATCGGACGAAAATATTACAAATGTATCATATCATAAATCATATAGTATGCAGTCCGATATATCAAAAGAATATGTTACCGATATGTTTTCAAATTCATACAGCAAAGATAATTCAGATATGATTTCAGATATATATACAGATATTATGTTCATAGATGACGAAACTTTCCGGAAACTTCTTGAAGAAAATAATTTAAGTGAAGAAAAGTTTATGAATCCGGAAAAACCTGTAGCACTTGCTTTTGACGGTACAACAACATTTAATTATGAAAGTGAAAAATATGTAAAACAGTATATGTTTACGGCAGAAGAATTTGAATTTGTCGGTTACGACGAAAAAGTTATTGACGGTTACTATTTTGATGGCATCAACTATGACGAAGACGAAAGAAAATATATATATCGAAGCATTGAAGACAATGAAGATATAAAAGTTCTTACGAGAGACGAAGCTACCGACGAAACAAAATTCACAGTAGGCGGAGTTATTACGGAAATGCCGTACTGGTACAGATATAGCGGATACTATCCGAGTTTAGTTTATCCGTACAGCTTTATCGAGAAGATTATTCCGGCAGGTCTTGACGGTCATACTTTAAATTGCTATATGACTTCCGATAATCATAATCAGACATACGAGAACATCAAGAAACAACTCAAAGAAAATAATTTTGAAACTGAATCATTATTCGACGAAACCGCAGAATCCGAAAAAGAACAGAATTTAGTTACGATAATAAAAGTATTTGCATACGGATTTATCATATTAATATCGCTGATAGCCTGTGCTAACGTATTCAATACTATATCTACCAACGTCATTTTAAGACGGCGTGAATTTGCTATGTTGCGTTCAATCGGAATGACTAACAAGGAACTCCGCAGAATGATGAATTACGAGTGTATTATGTACGGTAGTAAATCGCTTGTATTTGGCTTGCCGGTATCTTTCGGAATGTCGTATCTTATACACTTGGCAATGCATAACGGTTTTGATAACGATTTCTTTATTCCGTGGAAAGCTGTAGCAATAGCGGTACTGAGCGTATTTTTAGTAGTATTCGCAACAATGCTTTACTCAATGAGTAAGATAAAAGCGGATAATCTTATAGAAACCCTCAAGAACGAAAACATATAAACAATCAAGGACAGATATATTATTATCTGTCCTTTTATTGACAGTTTCTTGAGTTTATGATATAATAGTTAAAAATAATACAGGAGGCAATTTATGGTAGTAAAAAGAATAGGTATGAAAAACATACCGGAAAAAGTCGACAAACTTTTTGAATCGGAAGAAAAAGAGTTTTTAGTTATGACTATCAATGGCACTTACGGTTCACAGCTTAACGGTCAGGATTATTATGACAAGTCAATTAATATTCTTGGATATATCGAGGTTGAAAGCGGTAGGACAAGCGATATAAAAAGCCGTCTGGACTGGTGTGTTAAAGATTATACATTAGACGATAATTTTGAAAAAACCGGTATTATTTACAGAATAAAGGGCAGACTTTCAAAAACGTGTGATAATATTTATGTTACCGAAATAGTTTCCGACAATGAAAAAAATGATTTTCTTGAAAACCTGCTCACAGAGTATAAGAAAGAAGTTTCCGTAAATTCAGAAATATTCGGAAAACTTATTCTTGATAAAGAATTAAACTGGTATAAAACTGAATCTGATATTGAATGGTGTGGTGGTATTGCTGGATTTTCAATATCATATGAAGAGGATAATATAAATGAAATACTTCCGGTTGCGGAGGATTTTTATAGAAACCGTCACGAATGGGACAGAAAAGCCCGTGAATACGCTTCAAAGTGCCTTACAGAGCTTGCTAACGACTGGCAGTATCAGGAAGCAGAAGACGAAAACGAAGTAATTGAAATTACGGAAAAAGAATTTGCGGAAAGACTTGAAATAAATGACATCTCATTTTATTTAGACGGAAATTTTGATATATATTACGCTGATGATGATATGTTCTGGGGACATACTGTTATAGTTTCCGGAAATATAAAAGCCGGCTTTAATGAAGCATATTTTTAAGGAGAATTTTATGTTTATGATAAGAAAAAGAATAGGCATGAAAAACATACCGGAAAATGTTGACGAACGCTATCTTAAAGAGGAAAAAGAGTTTTTAGTTTTATGTCACAACTGTCCCGAAATTGCGTCAGTAGTATTCGGAAAAGATTATTATGATATGACTGTTTCTACTCTCGGATATATCGAAACTGCAACAGGTCGCACAAGTGAAGAATACAGCTTTATGAAGTGGGTTGACTGCCGTAATCCTAAAGAAAAACATTTCAAGAAAGACGGTATTTACAGAATAAAGGGCAGACTTCCCGACAAGAACCATGAAAAAAATACTTACTGTATGGATAGTCTTTATGTTACAGAAGTTATTTCAGAAAATGAAAGAAATGATTTTCTTGAAAACCTGTGGAAAGAATATAAAAGAGAAGTTTCTGTAAATTCAGAAATATTCGGAAAAATGGTTCTTTATAAAGAATTGAAACGTTATCTGTCATATGTTCACTGGAATGATATAGGAATAACGTTCATTATGTACGTCGAAAAAAACGAAAGTGCAGAAGATACGCTTTTACTTATGGAATATTTTTACAGGAATCTCGCTCACTGGGACAAAAAGTTTCATGAACTTATAACTGAAAAATGTTCCGAATTTATGGAAGAATTAAAACCTCATTTAGAAGAATATGGTTCTGAAATCTTTGAATACTTGGAAAAGAATTTTTCAGAAAGTTTTATTATACATGATGTATCATTCTATGCAAATGGTAATTTTGTTGTTTTATATGAAGATGACAGCACAATGTTAAACAGTATTATAATTTTAGGAAATATTCAGAAAGGTATTAAAGAAATATACCTCGAAACATAAAAGGGGGATTTTTATGGAACAGAAAAGACCACGTTCAAGGGAAAAAAACGTCACTTCCGGTGGTAATGGAGTTCACAAAAGAGGAGGCGGACTTAATACCGGAAAAGTCGGCGGACAGGATTATTCCGGTAAAAAATCTTCCGGCGGTACTAAAAAAGCGGTTGCCGGAGGTGGTGGCGGAGCTTTATTACTGTTACTTTTATTACTTTTCAAGGGCGGAGCAGGTGGACTTTTCGGCAATAACGACAATAAACCCGATACTTCCGGACATTCAGCGAGTACCGAAACAAAAGTTGATGATACAGTCGCAAAAGGTTCACGGAAAAAGCGTACACAGATACTCGGAAACAATCAGGACAAAATAACGATAATGGTCTATATGTGCGGAACTGACCTCGAATCAAAATATAAAATGGCGTCATCTGATATAGAGGAAATGAAATCCGCTACACTCGGAAACAATATCGATATTATAATATATACTGGTGGTTGTTCCGACTGGCATTCAAACGGAATAAGTTCCGCAGTCAATCAGATATATCAGATAAAAAACGGTCAGCTTATAAACCTCGTTACTGATGACGGTACAAAATCTATGACTGACCCTAAAACTTTATCCGGATTCATAAAATATTGTAGCAGTAATTTTCCGGCGAATCGAAACGAGTTAATATTATGGGACCACGGCGGAGGGTCAGTAAGCGGATACGGTTACGACGAAAAATATAAATCCGGTGGGTCAATGAACTTAGGCGGAATAAGTCAGGCACTTAGGGACGGCGGAATAACTTTCGATTTTATCGGATTTGATGCTTGTCTCATGGCTACCGCTGAAACGGCATTTATGCTTGACCCTTATGCAGATTATCTTATAGCTTCCGAGGAAATCGAACCAGGTATAGGCTGGTACTATACAGACTGGTTAAGTAAATTAGGTAGTAATACATCAATGTCAACAGTCGATATAGGAAAAAATATAGTAGATGATTTTGTCACACGTTGTGACCAGAAGTGTAAAGGTCAGAAGACTACACTTTCCGTAATCGATTTGGCGGAATTTTCACATACGATACCCGAAAAGTTAAATAATTTTGCACAGTCGGTAAGCAATAAGATAGTCAATAACGATTATCAGAGTGTTTCCGACGCACGTTACAAGACAAGGGAATTTGCACAGAGTTCAAAAATTGACCAGATAGACCTTGTAAATTTTGCGGAAAACGTCGGTACACCGGAAGCAACAGAATTAAGTAAGGCTCTTAAAGATGCGGTAAAATATAACCGTACATCATCGAGTATAACAAACGCCTACGGAGTATCTATATACTTTCCGTATCAGCGTACATCTTATGTTGATTCTGCTTGTAATATATATAGTAATATCGGTATGGATTCCAGTTACAGTAACTGTATAAGACAATTTGCTAAACTCGAAACAAGCGGACAGGTTGCAAACAGTAGTAATAATTCGCCGTTGTCGTCGCTTTTCGGAATGGTAAGTAATACGGTATCTGCCGGAAACGTCGATATTATAGGCGGTCTTATAAATACTTTCATGGGAAATTCTGCCGGAAAAAGTATCGGTTATATGAATGATACTTCAATTTCACAGGAAAATGTAAATGAATACGTCTCGCAGAAATTTTTTGATTCGAGTAATCTTGTATGGGAGCAGGGGGAAAACGGTTATTTCATGTCACTGCCGGAGAGTCAATGGGAACTGGTTCATAAAATAGACCTGAATATGTTCTATGACGACGGCAACGGTTATATAGATTTAGGTCTTGACAATATATACGATTTCGACAGTAACGGCAATCTGATACCCGATACTGACAGAAACTGGTTAGCGATAAACGGTCAGCCGGTGGCATACTATCATACGGACACTACTGAAATCGGTGAAGATTATACGATTTCCGGATATGTACCGGTAATGCTGAACGGTGACAGAGTTAATTTAATACTCGTTTTCGATAACGAAAATCCGGACGGATATATTGCCGGAGCGTCAACGGATTACGTCGACAGCGAAACTGATACAGTACCGAAAAATATAATTGAAATCAATACCGGCGATACGCTTGACTTCCTGTGCGATTTCTACAGTTATGACGGCACTTATCAGGACAGTTACTATCTCGGCGAAACTATGACAGTTCCGGAAAATATGTCAATAAGTAACGTTGATGTCGGTGACGGTGAAGTAAAATTAATGTATAGATTTACAGATATATATAATCAGGAATACTGGTCAGAATCTATAACCGGTTAAGGAGTTTATTATGTACAGAATACTACTTGTTGAAGACGATAAGAATATTATAGAAAATCTTACGGAATTTCTACGCCGTGAGGGTTTTGACATTAAACACGCTTCCGGACAGTCAAAAGCCCTTGAAATTCTTTCGGAAAATCAGTTTGACCTTGTACTACTTGACATCATGCTTGCCGACGGTAACGGTTTCACAACCTGCTCCGCTATAAAGTCAGAATATAATATACCGGTTATTTTCCTTACGGCTTCCGGAGATGAGTACAGTACAGTGACAGGTTTTGAACTCGGTGCAGATGACTATATTTCAAAACCGTTCCGCCCTCGTGAACTGGTCTCACGGATAAAGAATATTCTTAGACTTACAGGAAATTCCGGCGGTATAACACAAATCGGTGACGTTTCAGTAGATACAGTAAGAGGTACAGCCAGTCGGGACGGTAAAGACTTATTTCTTTCGGCACTGGAATATCGTTTATTGTTGGTTTTCATAAATAATAAAAATACGGTTCTTACACGGACACGTCTGCTTGAAACTATATGGGATGTCGCCGGTGAATTTGTCAACGATAATACGCTTACCGTATATATAAAACGACTTCGTGAAAAAATAGAAAAAGACCCTCAGAAACCCGAAATAATAAAGACAGTACGTGGAATGGGATACAGGCTTGACTTATGATTATGCGGAATAATGAAGTACACAGGATTTTTGTTATACAATGTATAGTAACGGCACTTGCGACAGTATTCACTGCAATTCTCGATATAAAATACGGTATCATAACACTTGTATTATGCGTGATATTTATGATTATATATATTGCTTCGGTAAAAAAACGTTATAAACTTTTTGCGGAACTGGCACTTGATATAGACAGAATACTTCACAGTGATAATGATGTTATGCTTGAAAAGTACGAAGAGGGCGAACTCGCCATACTACAGAACGAACTGTACAAAATGGTAAACCGCTTACGACATCAGAAGCAGTCACTACAGGACGATAAAATATATTTATCCGATTCGATAGCGGATATATCCCACCAGTTACGGACACCACTTACTTCAATAAACCTGCTCCTGACTATGCTTTCAGAACCGGATTTATCGGAAGAAAAAAAATTCACTATAACACATAAACTATATGAAATGCTGTCAAGAATAGACTGGCTTATAACAACGCTCCTGAAAATATCACGTCTCGACGCCGGAACTGTACAGTTTCATACGGAAAACATATCACTTTCGGAACTGATAAAGAAATCATGTTCAGCACTGGTTATACCCATTGAACTACGTGAACAGAAACTCATAATAAACACTTCCGGAAATTTTTCCGGCGATATTTCATGGACTTCCGAAGCTATCGGAAATATCGTCAAAAACTGCATGGAACATACACACACCGGCGGTACTATCACGATAAACGCTATAGACAATCCGCTTTATACTGAAATAATCATATCCGATACCGGCGACGGCATTTCCGAAAAGGATTTACCGCATATTTTTGAACGCTTCTATAAGGGTGAACACTCCGACGAAAACAGTTTCGGGATAGGTCTTGCATTATCGAGAATGATTATCACCCGACAGAACGGTACTATAAAAGCTGAAAATAAATCGGGTGCGGTTTTTACAATAAGATTCTACAAAGTGACGGTTTAAAACTATTGACAAGCCGGAAAAAATATGGTATAATCAGAAAAAATCAGAAAGGACTGATATTTCATGCGTACATTTAAAGGCTTCATGCACGGTGTGAATCTCGGTGGGTGGCTCTCACAGGCAGATGATACTTCCGAAAATCACTACAGAAATTTTATTACGGAATCCGATATTGAATATATTTCCTCACTCGGTCTTGACCATGTAAGAATACCGGTTGATTATCCTGTTATCGAGGAAGAAGACGGTACAATAAAACAGGACGGTTATAATTATCTTGATAACTGTCTTGAATGGTGCAGAAAACATAATCTTCATATGATTATAGATTTACATAAGGCATTCGGGTATTCTTTTGACCCTCTCGACAAAACCGACAAGACTTTATTTTTCCGTGACGAAAAAATTCAGGAACGGTTTTATAGATTATGGAAGACGATAGCTACACGATACGGAAAGTATAATGATACCGTCGCATTTGAGTTACTGAATGAAATCGTAGAACCGTCGGTAGCGGAGGCGTGGAATAACATAGCACTTAAAACGATAAGTGAAATACGTACAGTTGCACCGGATTCGTGGATTATATTCGGCGGAACTATGTATAATAACGTGTTAAGTGTTCCGGCACTCGCAGACCCACAGGACAATAAAGTAGTATATACATTCCATAGCTACGAACCACTTATATTTACACATCAGGGAGCGTACTGGGTTGAAAATATGCCCTCGGATTTCAGGATAGGCTATCCGGCGGACATTGAGGAGTACAGAAAAGAAAGTAAACGACTTTCACCACAGCTTGCCGGAGCGATTTACAATGAAAATCTCACGGAAATATCGCCGGATTTCTTTGAAACTCTTTTCCAACCTGCTCTTGAAACGGCAGAAAAACGTAATATACCGCTTTACTGTGGTGAGTACGGAGTTATTGACCTCGCCGACGATACTTCTAAAATAAACTGGACTTCCGATATATGTTCAGTATTCGATAAATACAGTATCGGTCGTGCCTACTGGAATTACAAGGAAAAAGATTACGGCATAATAAATATCAGTGACGAAAACATAAGAAAAAAACTCGCTGAAAAACTGTAAAAACAAAGACTGTACAGAAAAAACTGTACAGTCTTTTTGTATTATTTTATTACACTGAATGCATTTTCTACAACTTTTTCTTCGGGGGCTTTTGTGAAACTGCTTACAACCGGTACGATAATAAGCGATATAATCATAGCAAATGCACCGGCATTAATAGGTGAAAGAAGATTTATTTTCAGACCCATATCAATGACTGATTGTTTCACGCCGTCGAATGCGGAAATATTCATACTGAACAGAAGCATATGTATAATACTTATTCCTATACCAGTACAGAAACTCGCCCAGCAGGCAGTTTTTGTAGCTTTTTTCATGAAAAGTCCGTACAGGAAAGGACCTAAAAACGCTCCCGACAATGCACCCCACGAATACGACATAAGCGTTGAAATAGAGGCGTTTTTGTTACAGGCAATAATTACGGAAATAAGCAGGAAAACTCCTATAAATACACGCATTACTGTCATTTGTTTTTTATCCGTAAAATTTTTCACGTGAGGTTTTATTAAATCGTTAGTGAGAGTGGAACTCGATGTAAGAACCAGTGAAGAGAGAGTTGAAAGAGATGCGGAAAGTACGAGTACCACAACCAGTCCTATTAATACACTCGGTAATGCTTTCTGAAGAAGAGCAGGTACCATTGTATCGTATACCGGTTTGCCGTTTACTGTTTCAATGAAATCTTTTCCGGATTCGTTAGGGTCAAGAGTACAGTAAAGCCTTACGAAACCTCCCATAAAATAAGAACCTCCGGCGACTACCAGTGCGAAGAATGTTGAAATTATAGCACCTTTTTTAATAGCCTGTTCGTCTTTTATGGCGTAGAATTTCTGTACCATCTGCGGAAGTCCCCACGTACCTAATGATGTGAGTATTACAACACCTAAAAGATTTATCGGGTCAGGACCTGTTAAAGAGCCAAGTTTTTCAGTATCGGCTATTTCCGAAAGCTGTTCTATGGCACTTGAAAAACCGCCTTTAGTCTTGACAGTCAGTGCTACAACCGTTGCGATACCTATTAACATAATAATTCCCTGAAAGAAATCGTTAAGAGCCGTCGCCTTGTATCCGCCTAACATTACGTATATTGCGGAAAGTACAGCCATTGCAATAATTATCACTGTAGAACCGTTCTCGCCGAAATCGAATACCATTCCGAAAAGTCTTGACAATCCGTTATATACAGAAGCGGTATAAGGTATCAGGAATATGAACACTATTACGGCAGAGGCGGTTTTAAGTGACTTTGAGTTGAAACGGTACTCGAAAAATTCCGGCATAGTCTTTGCATTGAGGTGATTCGACATCAGACGGGTACGTTTACCGATAAGGAAAAACGGTATCAGACTACCTATTATAGCGTTACCTATTCCCACCCAAGAAGCAGATACGCCATACATCCAGCCGAACTGACCGGCATAGCCTATGAATACTACCGCCGAAAAATAAGTAGTACCATAGGAAAAGGCTGTCAGCCAGCCACCTACACTTCTACCGCCTAACATGAAATCGTCTGTAGATTTCGTCAGTCGGGAAGTGTAGAAACCTATTCCCACCATTACTAACACGTACACGGCGAGAATAACAAGAGTTGCTGTTTTCATTTAAAAACTTCTCCAATCTGTAAAAATTCACTGCTTTAAAGCCTTAATAGTTTAAAGAAGTGTAATTTTATTATAATATATACGGAACGTTTTGTCAATCCTGAAATTAATACTTGCATTTGTTTCTGATATGTGGTAGAATATTACTGTAGTCAAAAAATTTTCAAATCAGGAGGAGTTTATATGTTATCTGATATAGAAATCGCACAGAGTGCGGAAATGAAATATATTAATGAAATCGCCGAAACAGTCGGCATAGATTACGATGACCTCGAACCATACGGACATTATAAGGCGAAAGTTTCGGAAAAATTATATTCCAGACTTGCCGGTAAACAGGACGGTAAATTAATACTTGTCACGGCTATCAATCCTACACCGGCAGGAGAAGGCAAAACTACTGTAAGTGCCGGTCTCGCCGAAGCTATGGGCAGAATCGGTAAAAATGCGGTACTTGCTTTACGTGAACCGTCATTAGGTCCGGTATTCGGAATAAAAGGCGGTGCTGCCGGTGGTGGATATGCACAGGTAGTACCTATGGAAGATATAAACCTGCACTTTACAGGAGATATGCACGCTATAACTTCTGCTAATAATCTTCTGTGTGCGGTGATTGATAATCATATCCAACAGGGAAATGAACTCCGCATTGACCAGCGACGCATTATGTTTAAACGCTGTATGGATATGAATGACAGAGCTTTAAGAAATATTGTCATAGGTCTGGGCGGAAAGTTAAACGGTGTACCTCGTGAAGACGGATTCAATATAACGGTTGCTTCGGAAATAATGGCTATACTATGTCTTGCTTCCGATATTGCAGACCTGAAAAAACGTCTCGGAAATATACTCGTTGCGTATAATCTCGACGGTGTACCGGTTTTCGCTGAACAGTTAGGCGTATGCGGTGCTATGACTGCACTTCTTAAAGACGCTCTTAAACCTAATCTTGTTCAGACACTTGAAAATAATCCGGCATTCATACACGGCGGACCTTTTGCGAATATCGCACACGGCTGTAACTCGTTGAGAGCTACTAAACTTGCCCTCAAACTCGGCGACTACTGCATTACAGAAGCCGGTTTCGGTTCTGATTTAGGTGCTGAAAAATTCTTTGATATAAAGTGTCGTTACGGAAATCTGAAGCCGTCATGCGTGGTACTTGTTGCGACTATAAGAGCCTTGAAATATAATGGTGGTGTCGCAATAGCTGAACTGTCAGCGGAAAATGTACCGGCACTTGAAAAAGGTATCGTAAATCTTAAGACCCATATCGAAAATATGCAGAAATATAACGTACCTGTAGTAGTAGCCGTGAACAGATTCGGAACTGATACCGATAATGAAGTAAAATTCATAGAGGATTTCTGTGCAGAAATGGGTGTTGAAGTCTCTATGTGTGAAGTTTTCGCAAAAGGCGGTGAGGGTGGCATTGACCTCGCTGAAAAAGTATGTACTGTAATTGATTCCGAAACAGAAAATAATTTCGCACCTATCTATGACGAAAAACTTTCCGTAAAGGAAAAAACAGAAATTATTGCACATGAAATATACCGTGCAGACGGCGTTATATATACCGCACAGGCTGAAAAGGCTATAAAAGAAATCGAAAGTATAGGTTTCGGACAGTTACCGGTATGTATCGCTAAGACACAGTATTCACTTTCGGATAATCCGGCACTTCTCGGCAAACCGGAAAACTTTAAAATAACAGTCCGTGATGCTAAACTTTCTTCCGGAGCAGGTTTCATAGTAATCTATACAGGCGATATTCTTACAATGCCTGGACTGCCTAAAAAACCGTCGGCATTCAACATTGACTGCGACGAAAACGGTAATATTACGGGGCTTTTCTGATATGAGAGTTATAACACACACACCAGAAGAAACTATTAAAGTCGCTGAAAAAATAGGTAAAAAATTACAGTCAGGCGATATGATTATATATAAAGGTGGTCTCGGAGCAGGTAAGACTACATTTACACGTGGAATTGCTACCGGTCTCGGACTGGGTGACTGTGTATCTTCTCCAACGTTTGCACTTGTCAACGAGTATCAGGGCGAAAATATAACTCTGTACCACTTCGATATGTACCGCATACAGACTGAAGACGGGCTTGAATCGACAGGTTTTTTTGACTATCCGTTTGAGGAAAATATTGCGGTTATAGAGTGGTCAGAAAATATTATTGACTTTCTGCCGGAAAATACTATAAATATAACGATAAACGTCATAAACGATACCGACAGGGAAATTATTATCGAAGGTGGTGAAAGATTTTGTTGATACTCGGAATAGATACATCTGGAAAAACTGCATCTTCCGCACTGTTCGATACGAAAACGGAAACTTTCGTTGCCGAAAGTACACTGTATACTCAAAAAACGCATTCACAGGTGATAATGCCTATGATAAAGAATATGTTATCAGATGTCGGAAAAAATATGTCTGATATAGACAGAATAGCCGTCGCAAATGGTCCGGGGTCATATACCGGTCTAAGAATAGGTGTCGCCGGTGTAAAGGCTATGTGCTTCGCACTGGACTGTAAATGTACAGGAGTTTCCACGCTGAAAGGACTTGCATATAATAACGTGGCTTTTCACGGTACTATATGTGCGGTCATGAAAGCAAGGGGCGAACTGGTTTACACCTGCTCATACAGAAGTGACGGCTATTCACTTGAAAGTATTTGCGACGAATCCATTATAAGCCGTGACGAATTAGCGGAATTTCTTGCGTTTAACGGTACGGACGTACTACTATGTGGCGACGGTGCAGGCGATTTCTTTACGGATTACCAGTCACCGAGATTATTTATAGCACCACCGCAAAGCAGATTACAGAACGCTTGCGGAATATGTATCGCATCACTTTCGGAAAATGAAATTTCACCCGATAAACTGGAAGTATCGTATTTACAGAAAGTAAAGGCGGAAAAGGATTTGGAGGAAAAAAACAGATGACAGAATCTGAAATCCGTGAAACTGTCAGAAAAATATACGACTGTGAATTTTCAGAGGAAGATAATGATTACTGGCTTGACGTACTGGAAAAAGAAACAGGTCTTGTAAATGTTTCGGATTATATTTACTGGTGCGATTTAGTCGGGCTTGATGATAACTGTTCCGCTGAAGAAATAGCAGACAGGATTATTTCTGATATGAAAAATAAAAATCATATAATACCAATGAAATGGGAGGGTTATAAAATGATTGCAATAGGTTGTGACCACGCCGGTGTGGATATGAAAAAGGCTGTCATTGAAGCACTTAAGGAAAAAGGTTTTGAATTTAAGGATATGGGTACGGACGGTCAGTCCTGTGACTATCCGGTAATCGCAAAGGCAGTATGCGACGAGATAATTTCCGGTAACTGCGAAAAGGGTATACTGATATGCGGTACTGGTATAGGAATGTCAATGGCATCAAACAAGATAAAAGGTATACGTTCTGCATTGTGTTCTGATTCTTTTTCCGCAAAATTTACACGTCTGCATAATGACGCAAATGTTATGTGTATGGGTGCGAGAGTTATCGGAAACGGTCTCGCTGTGGAACTCGCTGAAATTTTCCTGACTACCGGTTTCGAGGGTGGCAGACATCAGCGGAGAATTGACCTTATCACCGATATAGAAAATAATAATCTGTAATAATCAGGTTAAAATATAAAGGAGGTACTGAATTATGGGAGCTTTACACATTATTGACCACCCACTTGTTCAGCATAAAATTTCACTTATGAGAGACAAGAACACCGGTTCAAAAGAATTTCGTGAACTTGTTTCGGAAACTGCTATGTTTATATGTTACGAGGCTACAAGAGATTTGCCTTTAAAGGAAATCGAACTTGAAACGCCTGTAGCAGTAGCAAAGACGAAAGTAATTTCAGGAAGAAAACTCGCATTTGTACCGATTTTAAGAGCAGGTCTCGGCATGGTAGAGGGCGTAACCGCACTCGTACCGGCTGCCAAAATCGGACATATCGGGCTTTTCCGTGACCCTGTAACACATCAGGCTGTAAAATACTATGCGAAACTTCCGGACGATGTAGCCGAAAGAGACTGCATTATCATTGACCCTATGCTCGCTACAGGATATTCCGCCTGTGTAGCTATCGACGAACTTAAAAAACTCGGAGTAAAGCATATAAAGTTTATGTGTATCATCTGTTCACCGGAGGGCGTCGAGGCTGTACAGACCGCACACCCTGATGTCGAAATATACGCCGGTGCGGAAGATAAATGTCTGAATGAAGATAAATTCATAGTACCAGGTATAGGCGACGCCGGTGACAGAATGTTCGGTACAAAATAATTATAAGGAGTGTTTAAAATGTCAAACGAATGCAATAACGATTGTTCAGGCTGTGCGAGTGCCGGTAACTGTAATAAGCCACAGAGTTTTATCGAAAAACCTAATGCTATGAGTGAAATAGGTAAAGTTATAGGCATTGTCAGCGGTAAGGGTGGTGTCGGAAAAACTATGATTTCCTCACTGTTGGCGGTAAGTATGCACAGAAGAAATAAAAACGTCGGTATTCTCGACGCCGATATAACAGGTCCGTCAGTGCCGACTGCTTTCGGCGTACACGGTTCGCCCGACGTATGCGAAAGTGGTATTTTCCCGAAAAAAAGTAAAATGGGTGTTGATGTAATGTCAATAAACATTCTGCTTGAAGACGAAACAGCACCGGTTGTATGGAGAGGTCCTATAATCGCCGGAACGGTAAAGCAGTTCTGGACGGACGTTATCTGGAAAGATGACTATTTATTTGTAGATATGCCCCCCGGAACTGGTGATGTACCGCTTACAGTATTCCAGTCACTGCCGGTAGATGGTATAGTTATTGTGACATCTCCGCAGGAACTTGTTTCTATGATAGTCGGAAAAGCTGTTAAAATGGCTCAGATGATGAATATTCCGATTATTGGAATCATTGAAAATATGAGTTATTACGAGTGTCCGGACTGTGGCAAGAAAATAAATGTATTTGGTGAAAGTCACGTCGACGAGGTAGCGGAAAAATACGGTATTCCGGTACTTGCTAAACTTCCGGTATGTACAGACCTTGCAAAACTCTGCGACAACGGAACTATTGAACTTTTTGAGGGCGATTGGTTGGAAAATGCCGTTGACGCTATAGAAAAACTCTGATTATTATAACTGTACGGATTTTTTTCCGTACAGTTCTTTATAATATTATAAATTAATATATTAAACTTTATTTCTGAAAAATTATCATTTTTTTGTACATATTGACGGTAACTACTGGTGTTTTCCCTTATAGACCATAACAGCATATTGCACAAATATTATACCTGCTCCGGATTATTATTTTATTATGAAAGGAAGTAAAAATATTATGAAACTTATCTGTAAACAATGTCACAGGGAGTTTGAAATTACTGATTCAGAAATTCAGTATTTCAGAAGTAAAAATCTGAATATCCCTAAAAGATGTAAAAACTGTCGGGAAATAAACAGAAGAATTAATAATCCGGATAATTATAATTCCGCCGAAGCAAAGATTATCAATTACAAGACTATTATTATAATACTATGTCTGATTATCGTTGCTATACTTATTGTTGCCGGTACTGCTATATATGTACTGTCTCCGGAAGATAATTCACATACGGATAATTCAGCGGTTATAACGCATACCCTACAGACTACATCTACTGTACAAACTGAAACATTTACGACTACTAAACAAACTACATCATCTGAAAAAACGGAGCAGGTTACTACAACACAACCTGTTACACAAGCGGTAGAGATTACATATTATCTGAATACATACCGAAAAAAGTTTCATAAACCGGATTGCGACAGTGTTACGCAAATGAACTCAAAAAACAGAAAAGCATTTTACGGTACGAGAGATGAGGCTATTGCACAAGGTTATTCACCGTGTCATAACTGCAACCCATAAAAAAATCCGGAGCATTATAACTCCGGACTTTTTTGTATTATGTGTGTTAATTACGGATTAATTTCAGAAATTTATAATCTGCATTTTCTATAGCGGATTTCAATTGTTTCTGACCTGCTCCGTTACATTTTATCATAGCTGTACCGTTTTCGTGACTTACTTCTATTACAGTCACGCCGGTTTCCTCGAGTGCCTCACGGACGTGTTTTTCACATTTTCCGCACATCATACCTTTTATCCGTATAGTGAATGTACCGTTTAAAGAATCGTCATTATTTCTGCGATTTACTTTTCTGTCGTGACCGGAATCGTGTATCTTTACAAGATTAAGTCTTAGAGCATTCATTACAACACAGAAACTCGATAAACTCATTGCAGCCGCTCCGAACATGGGGTTTAACTGCCAGCCGAACAACTTTATATATACACCACACGCAAGAGGTATACCGATTACGTTATATATGAAAGCCCAGAAAAGATTCTGATGTATATTCCGGAGTGTAGCACGACTTAATCTTATTGCCGACGGAACATCACTCAATCTGCTTTTCATTAATACGACGTCAGCGGAATCAATAGCTACGTCCGCACCTGCTCCGATAGCTATTCCGGTATCCGCACTTGTAAGTGCCGGAGCATCGTTTATACCGTCGCCGACCATTGCGACACGTCCCATTTTTTTCAGTCCGTTGACAGCTTTTTCCTTACCGTCCGGAAGTACTCCGGCTATTACCTCATCTACACCGGCTTGTCTGCCGATAGCCTGTGCTGTACGTTCATTATCGCCGGTAATCATTACAACGTGTATTCCCATATTCTGTAATTCCCTTACCGCTTCGGCACTGTCTTCCTTTATGACGTCGGCAACTGCTATTATTCCGACAAGTTTATTACCCTCTGCGAAAAATAAAGGCGTTTTACCGTCTTCTGAAAGTTTTTCGGAATACGTTTTCATATTTTCCGGAATTTCAGCCTGTCCGCTTATGAAGTTATAATTTCCGCCGGATAACTGTATATTATTCCGTAATGCTTTCAGACCGTTTCCGGATAATGCTTTAAAATCGGTTACTGTATCGGCTTGGATGTTATCCTGTTCAGCCTTTGACAGTATAGCTTTTGCTAAAGGGTGTTCACTTAATTTTTCGAGAGAGTACGCCAATGACATTAAATATTTTTCGTCGTAACCGTCCGCCGTGATTATGTCTGTAACTTTCGGTTCACCGGAAGTTATAGTACCGGTTTTATCGAGTGCCACAACATTTACTTTTCCGGTTTCTTCGAGTGAAACAGCGGTCTTGAATAATATACCATTTTTCGCACCTACACCATTACCTACCATTATGGCAACTGGTGTAGCAAGTCCTAACGCACACGGACAGCTTATTACGAGTACGGATATAGCCCTTGTAAGTGCATAACCTACCGTCTGACCGGTCAGAAACCATACTATGAAAGTCAGTATTGCTATACCTATCACAACCGGTACGAATACTCCGGAAACTTTATCGGCTATCTTTGCAACTGGTGCTTTTGTAGCAGAAGCGTCACTGACCATTTGTATTATCTTTGAAAGTGTTGTGTCCTCACCAACTCTTACCGCTTCACACTTTATGAATCCCGACTGGTTAAGAGTAGCACCGGAAACACTGTCACCAACTGTCTTATCAACTGGAATACTTTCACCGGTCAGGGCGGATTCATTGACGGCACTTTCACCCTCTATTACTACAGCGTCAACCGGAATGCTTTCCCCTGGGCGTACTATAAATATATCACCTTTTTTCACCTGCTCTACCGGTACGGTTTTTTCCTGACCGTCTTCAATGATGTTCGCAGTTTTCGGAGCAAGTCGCATAAGACTTTTAAGAGCGTCGGTAGTTCGTCCTTTAGAACGTGCTTCCAACATTTTTCCGACAGTAATGAGTGTCAGAATAGTTCCGGCGGATTCAAAATAAAATTCATGCATATAAGGCATGGTGTCAAAACCTTTCATTTGTGCGTCGGTCATGGCGAGTAATGCCCATACGCTGTATATAAATGAAGTTCCCGAACCTAATGCAACAAGCGTATCCATATTTGGCGAACGTCTGAACAGACTTTTAAAACCGCTTACGAAAAATTTCTGATTGATTACCATTATTATACCGGCAAGTAACATCTGTATTATACCAATCATAATATAGTTACCGTCCATGAACTCCGGTAACGGAAATCCCCACATACTGTGACCCATTGAGATATACATAAGCAGAATCAGAAATCCTACAGATGTGAAAAGTCTTTTTTTCAGTACCGGTGTTTCGTGGTCTGCTAAGGAATCCTCACCGGTGGTAGTTTGTCTGGTATCGGAACCGCCTTTCAGTGATGCACCGTAACCGGCATTTTTTACGGCATTTATTATATCGCTGTCGGAAGCCGTACCCTCTACGCCCATAGAGTTAGTGAGCAGGCTCACAGAACACGACGTTACACCGGTTACGGACTTTACAACCTTTTCCACTCTTGCCGAACACGCAGAGCAGGTCATCCCCATAACATTGAATTGTTTCATTTATATTCTCCTTTCATAATGTTATGTAATTATTATAACACGGAAAATATAATGAAATCATGAATGTTGCATACGGTTGACAAAATTTTAACAATTATGTTATAATATTCCAGTCGGATTCCTTAAAGCCGACAAGTACATTATTTTCCGTAATAAAAATAGGTCTTTTAACTAACATACCGTCCGTTGCGAGAAGTCTTAACTGTTCTTCTTCCGACATCTCCGGAAGTTTGTCTTTAAGATTCATGGACTTATAAAGCATACCGCTTGTATTGAAAAATTTCTTTAACGGCAGACCGCTTTTTCCGTACCATTCTTTTAACTCCTCATATGACGGATTATTTTCTTTTATATCCCTTACGGTGTAATCTATACCATTATCATCAAGCCATTTCTGTGCTTTCTTACAGGTGGTACACTTCGGATAACATACGTATAACATAAATATTCCTCCTTAAATATAGCATATTAGTATTTCAACGTCCGTATCGCTGAAAATATTCCTCACCTGCTCCGATACGTTTTTCCAGTCCAGACCGTCGAGACCACAGGCAATCAACGGCATAGCAAGTTTTCTGATATTCTTTTCCGTGACCTGTCTTTTCAGTTCGTACAGGCATTCTGTAACGCTGTCCATAGTAGGTTTATTCCGCCATGTTTTTTTCGTCACAAGATTGAAAACTCTGTCAATGAGTATACAGTTTCCGGATTGTCCGCATGTACGGAGTTTGTTTTTCATATCGAAACGCTTTTTAAATTCAAGAGCGATACCCTTTCCGAGTACAAAATCAGCACTTATACAATGTACTAAATAATAATCTTCCGGTACTGAAAACAGGTCTTGTTTTTCTTCGTGATAGGTCATTTAATCATCTCCAGTAAATCTTCCTTACTTATTACAGTTATACCTAAAGTCTGTGCTTTTGTGAGTTTGCTTCCGGAATCCTCACCGGCAACAACGTAATCTGTTTTTTTGGATACCGTACCCGATACCTTACCGCCGAAACTTTCTATTAATTTTTTAGCTTCGGTACGTTTCATATCCGGAAGTGTTCCGGTCAGTACGAAAGTTTTTCCCTTGAAACGTTCATCAATAGTTGATTTTTTATCATAGGTCATATTCAGACCGTATTCACGGAGACGGTTAATGAGTTCAATGCGGTGAGGTTCTCTAAGTGACCTGTAGACGCTTTCTGCGATAATATCGCCTAAACCCTCAATATCGGCTATTTCTTCCTTTTCAGCACGGAGCAGGCAATCAATATCCGGAAATTTTTCGCATAAAAGAACGGCATTTCTTTGTCCGATATTGTGTATGCCTAAAGCATATACAAGACGTTCAAGACCTCTGTTTTTTGATTTTTCTATGGATTTTATGAGGTTTTCAGCAGATTTTTCCGCAAATCTTTCCAATGTGATTAACTGTTCTTTCGTGAGGGTGTAGAGGTCAGCCGGTGAACTTACAAGACCGTTATCGACAAGCATTTTCACATTTGAATCGCCTAAGCCGTCAATATCCATAGCGTTTTTAGATGCAAAATGTATGATGTTTTTAAGTAACTGTGCCGGACATTCCATATTAGGACATCTTAAAACACTTTCGCCGTCCTCACGTACTGCCGGTGTACTACATACCGGACATATTTCAGGTAGTCTGAAAGTGACGGAATTTTCCTCATGACTTACAGAACGCAGAACTTCCGGTATTATATCGCCAGCCTTACGGACTATTATATTATCTCCTATACGTATATCCTTTTCGGTTATGAAGTCCTGATTATGCAGTACCGCCCTTGAAACGCTCGTACCTGCAAGTGTAATCTGTTCAAAGACCGCTACCGGAGTTATAGCACCGGTACGTCCGACATTTACTTCAATGTCAAGAAGCCTTGTCTGTTTTTCTTCCGGCGGATATTTATACGCTACAGCCCATTTAGGCGTTTTTGAGGTACTGCCCATAATATCACGCTGTGAAAGATTATTCACTTTAACTACAGCACCGTCTATATCGTATGAAAGTCCTGCTCTTTCGTCGCCTATACGGATTATTTCATTTTCTATTTCCTCATAAGTCCGGCACACTTTATAAGATACCGTCCTGAAGCCGAGTTCCTTTATATAGTCGAGAGTTTCACAGTGTTCAGAAAAATCACGTCCGATACACTGTTGTATGTTGAATATAAAAATATCAAGTTTTCGGGTTGCCGTAATTTTATGGTCTTTCTGACGGAGCGAACCGGCGGCGGCATTACGTGGATTTTTGAAAGGCTGTTCGCCGTTGAGTTCCTGTTTTTCGGTGAGTTCGATGAAACTGTTTTTAGGCATATATACTTCACCACGGACTTCAAGAAATTCCGGAGCATTTTTCAGTTTCAGAGGTACTGAACGGATAGTTTTTATATTTGCCGTTACGTCCTCACCGGTGTAACCGTCTCCACGTGTGGAAGCTCTTGTAAGTATACCGTTTTCGTATTCAAGCGATACGGACAAACCATCTATTTTAGGCTCAACTGTATATTCCGGCGTATCGAGTTCCGCAACACATTTATCAAGAAAGTTTCTGACCTGTTCAAAATCGAAAACATCCTGTAAACTCGTCATCTGTACGGTATGCTGTACTTTTTCAAAAGTATTCTGTGCCATACCGCCTACCCTTTGTGTCGGGGATTCAGGGCGGACAAGTTCCGGAAATTCTTCCTCAAGGCTTTTAAGTTCCTGCATAAGCATATCAAAATCATAGTCACTTATGTCCGGATTGTCAAGAACGTAATATTTATAACTATGTTCGTTTATTATATCGGAAAGTTCTTCTATACGTTTTCCGGCTGAAATTTTATCCATATTTTTTTACCTCCGTATCGTTTTGCCGTATGTAATTATTTTATCATATTTTTTAATTCAAGTCAATGACAGATTGACAGATTTTTATGCAACTTTCACATTACCGACACCATTTTATGACATTTTCAGGTTACAATCTGTAATTAGTAACAATATTATTACAAAAATACATAAATTCCCTGTTTCCCGAAAAACAAGGAGAATAATATCATTTATTACAAAAAAACATTGAATTTAAGGTTAATTATTTTGTATTTCCTGTAACAATTTTGTAACTTTTAACTGTTATAAATTATAATTTATACCACATTTAGAAACATTTAATTAATAATTTATTAATGGATTTTGTATTATTTCACTTTATAATGGTTTTTTTAACATATCCTTTTTGGGCGTAAAATGGAAAAATTTCAAAAAGTATTGCCATTTCCGGCAATATGTGTTATTATTAATTACGCCGTATCAGGCATTCCGAAAAAATTTTCGGGGAAAGGATTGAGTTTATGAGTAAAGGTAAAACGGCAGTGTGCGTTGGTGTGTTTGTTGCTACTTGCATAACCGGCGGTTTATTAATCGTCGATAGTGCAATGTCAGGTAAAACAGTGGGTCAGTTGAGTGATTCGGAGGTATTCGGTTTCGAAAATCAACAACTCGCAAATGCTATGCCGAATTTCGCTGAACCCATAGTTGAAAACACAGAAGTTATCACAGCAGATACAAACAACTATATTATCCCACAGATGCCGGTTGATGATACAACTATCGCCGACGTTATGCCAGAAGAAAAAATTCCAGTATTCTACACAGAATCAGATGTTACAGAAACGGTCCTCACCGAAGAAGCTGTAACTATTACAACTGTATCATCTTATGACGAATCAGAAGATGATTTTTCCGTAGTGGCTGTAGCTACTACAACAGAAAAAACTACTACAGTAGCAGTTACCGAAACTACTACAACTACAGTACGGTATGAACAGATTGAAGAAGAATCTTCCGAAGAAGAATCCGAAACTGAAACCACAACCGAAACCGAAAGCGTCCATATGCCTTTCATTGAGCCGATTGAATGGTTCTATGTTGAATCCAGACGGACTGAACCGGTTGAAGAAGAAGTAACAACTACTACCACTGAAACACCTGCTCCGGAAGAAACTACCACCACAACCACTACAGAAGACACAACAACAACTACTACCACCGAAGAGACTACTACAACAACCACTACCACAGAAGAAACTACCACAACCACTACTACAGAAGAAACTACCACAACCACTACTACAGAAGAAACCACTACAACCACTACTACAGAAGAAACCACTACAACCACCACAACAACGACTACTACAACAGAAGTTCCGTATATAGAGGAAGAAATCTATACAACAGAAACTGTTGATTATTATTATGATGATTCTTATAATTATGATTATGATTATAGTTATAATACTTCATATGTTTCAGATTATGATTATGTTCTTCTCTGTAACGCCGTAGCACATGAAGCCGGTTCAAGCTGGATTGATATATACAGTAAGGCTTATGTCGTTGAAGTTATTATGAATCGGGTAGCAAGTCCGTTGTTCCCGAATACAGTTTATGATGTTCTTTCACAGCCTAATCAGTTTGAAGGCTCTGAATACTATACATGGCTTGGTACTTATTCAAGCGAAGTAAGTAATGACGTAATATCCGCCGTTGACTTATATTTCAGTAATCCTTATGACTTCTCACAGGGATATATGTATTTCTTCGGAGACGGCTATCAGAATTATTTTTCAGTTGATTATCAGTAAAATTATACATATGTACTTATCTTTCTGAGGAAGTCCGGAGCTTTTAAGTTCCGGATTTCCTTTTTATATATACTCCTATTGAAAAATCTGTAATTATATGTTATAATATGTTATATTCTCAAAACTATGGAGGTGTTTTAATGGACTTTTTAACCAGTATGCCTGCGTCTATGCTGTGTGGTGTTGCGGTTGGTATACTAACTTTTTCGGTGTTTGTATTTTTTCTTATCTCGCATAACGAAAAAAAACACGCCGGACAATACTGGGACAGAATTTCAGGATTCATGGAGCTTGCAGAAAATAATATCTCCTATCCTCTTGAATGCGACGAAATTCTGATAGGAAGACACGCATCAGCCGATATACGTCTGCCTGATTTGTCAGTATCACGTTATCACGCCATACTGACAGTTGCGGACGGAAAATGGACTATTCTGGATATAGGGTCAAAATCCGGCGTGTTCGTGAACGGAAATCTCGTGAAACAACGTATTCTCCGTGAAAATGACGTAATAAATCTCGGAAGCAGGAGACTTGTTTTCAGACACAGGAGGATTGAAGAAGATGTATATTAATGGTTTTCTGTATTTCATATCATGTATATTTGTCATGATAACGCATTCTGCAATGCTTATCAATGTATATCTTCACGGAAATTACGAGAGTATAAGTAAAGTAATAATACTTGCTTCGGCGGTACTCGTTCTTGATATTGCATGGTTTCTTGTAATGCAGTTGTTCAGACAAAGAAGTTTTGTCGTTGATTTTCTGCTGATACTGATAATTAATATGAGTGTAATATTTCAGTCGTGTTTCAGCGGTGGAGTAAATTTATCGGTAAAGCATTACATAACCTGTATGATTTCGCTTGCCTGCTCTAAAGTAGCATTTGTACTGTGCAGGAATCACAAATGGATTCAGATGCAGAAAAAATATGTCTATATCGGAATAGGTATACTTATGGTTGTGATACTCACCCTTACGGGTTCAGAAAGTATGTGGATAGGAATAAGCGAATCGCTAACAATACAGCCGTCGGAATTTATAAAGCCGTTGTTCGTACTCGCCTGTGCTACGTCAGTAGCGGAACAGCAGAATAAAAAACAGATATGGTGTTTTCATGTGGTATATGAAAACTTTGCACTGTATGGACTTACATTATTGATATGCCTGTTACAGTGGTGGTGTCATGACCTCGGAAGTCTTCCTACATTTGTAGGTATATTCGCTGTAGGATTCTTTACGAGAATATGTTATCCGAAAGCTAAATTTTCAAAGACAACTCTTATAAAAGCCGGAGTAGTACTTCTGATAGCCGGAATAATTGCCTTGAAATTCGCACCGGAATACGTGCAGACAAGGTTACATACTGATATATGGAATGACCGTTCAGGCGACGGCTGGCAACAATCGCACGCACTCATAGCCATTGCCGACGGTGGCTGGTTCGGTAAGGGAGCAGGTAACGGAAATCTTCACGAAGTTTTCGCCTATGAACATGATATAGTATTCGCTACAATAAGCGAAGAATGGGGTCTTATATTTGCGGTTATGGTAATTTTCACGATAGTAATGCTTGTTGCAGTACCGCTTATAAATCCGCCACGTTCTTACTATCATGCGACTATGTCGGCAGGTATATGTGCGTATTTCATAATGCAGATGTCATTGAATATTTTCGGTTCATGTAATCTTATTCCATTTACCGGCGTAACGATACCATTCATATCTGCCGGTGGTAGTTCCATGATGGCAAGCGGATTAATGGCAGGTATGCTTATGGCTGGACAGTCACCTGAAATGACCAATCCGCCTGTAAGGAGGTACGCACAATGAAAGGTATAAAACGCTGTCAGTATATAACCAGTCTTTTTATACTGCTTTTCATAATACTGATGATTGTACTTACAGTGAAAATACGTACAGAAGCAAGATTTTATATGTCAAATTCAGACCGTCAGGCATTAGGAATGGTTTACGACAGAAACGGCGGTGTACTTTTCGACGGTAACGAAGATAACTGGTATGAAGATAATTATTTCATTGACGTTGGAAATCTTATCGGCGATAACAAAGGTCAGATGACAAATACACTTGTATCACGTAATCTTGAAAAATTAAGTAACTATAGTTTTAATTTCGGAGCTGTCAATGACGGAAAATCCGCTATTTATACTACCCTTGACCATAATGTGAACCGTGCAGTATATAACTCATACGGATTTCAGAAAGGCTGTGCGGTTGCGTATAATTACGTTACCGGTGAAATACTTGTCTGTACAAGTCTGCCGTCACTGGACGTCACAAACGGTTACGACAATATAGAGTTCTTTGAAAGCGGTACACTTATTTCAAAAAATATGTACTGTACTGTCCCTGGTTCAACGCAGAAGATTTCAACTGTAATATCCGCCCTTGAAATACTTGGAAAAGATACGTTATTTTCAAAAGTCTACAGCTGTTCCGGACATTATACCAATCAGAACGGCGATACTATAGACTGTCATAACTGGAGCGGTCATGGTGAACAGGGTATACAGCAGGCTGTTGAAAACAGTTGTAATCCGTTTTTCGCACAGCTTATAGAAAACAGCGAACTTGAAATTAATGAAATTATCAAAAAATATCGGAAACTCGGTTATGCCGTCAATGATGACGATATGGAATACATAGACATAGACGGTATATTATGCGAAAAAGCCTCTACAACCCTTGTCGATAAACATGAATTTCGTACTGAATGGGGTTGTATAGGTCAGGGCGATACTATGGTAAGCCCGATACAGTTAATGATGTGGCAGAGTGCCATTGCAAACGGTACAGGCAGAATGACAATGCCACATCTTATAGACCACGTTACAGACGTTTCCGGCGAGATTACGGAAACAGCGGAAACTAAATTCAGCAAGCAGATTTTTTCAGCGGAAACGGCATCTACTGTCAAGCAGATTATGTTGACAAATGGTGCTAATCATTATATGTATTCAATAGGTAGTTATCCTCTTGGCGTGAAAAGCGGTACAGCACAGGTTGAGGACGGTGAAAAGGAAAATTCCCTGCTTGTCGGATTCCTTGATGACCCTGCCAAACCGATAGCATTCTGTATACTGGTTGAGGATAAAAATTCCGGTTTTGCTACTACCGAACAGATAGCAAAAACTATTATTGATTCGATAGTCCTGTAAAATAATTGTTGTATATGCACAAATTTACATAAATATTTTGTGGTTTTTTACAAATTTCATAAAAATCTATTGATATTTCATGAAAGTTATGTTATAATAAATGCATAGAATTTATACATCGGTTGGATAAGCCGGTGTCTGAAGGAGGACTTACATGAAAACAACAATCACCGCTAAGAAAATGCAGATTCCGCAGAACTTTACGGAATACGCAGAGACAAAAATTGATACCAAACTCAGCAAGTTTTTCGGCGATGAGGCAGACGCTAAAATCGTTATTTCGGAAATCAAAAATCAGATTGTTATCGAACTTACTGTAAAGTACAACAGCATTATCTTCCGTGCAGAACGTTCCGCAGAAGATAAAAACGTTGCTCTTGATGATGCTATCGACAAAATTATAAGACAAATCCGCAAGAACAAAACCAAGATTGAAAAACGTCTGAAAGACACCGCTTTCAAGGAGACATTCGCTGAACCTGTTCAGGAAGTTGACTATGAGGTAATCAGACACAAAAAATTCAAGATGCGTCCAATGGATACAGATGAAGCTATTCTTCAGATGAATATGCTGGGACATAATTTCTTTATGTTCACAAATGCTGAAAACGGTGAAATAAATGTAGTTTATAAGCGTTCAGAGGGTAATTACGCCGTTCTCGAACCTGATAATC
>JAIDQQ010000002.1 GCA_029062165.1 Ruminococcus sp. | reverse complement strand
CCAGATACTCATGATGTTCATATAAGATATAAAATAAAGGCTAATACTTATCATGAAGTGTCTTGTCCAAGATACAGTTATTATTTTATGCTCGGTCCACCTGATGTTGGTTTAAAAATTGTTCTGAAGGTAAGAAAAGATGATCCTTATAAAGTAGTATCAATACATCTTACACTTCAAACAAAATTGACTTCATTTTCAAAAGATGGTACTTATTCCAACAACTACATATGGAGGATGCCGTTAACTTTATTGTCATTAAGTGCATTTTTTATTGCAACTGGTGTTGTGTTTATCATAGGTATTCTCTAAAGTTATAATTGCACTTAATATGTATTTCTATATTGAACGCAAATTAAGTGCAATATAATAGACTTCCTCGGAAACTCAGCTACGAAATATTTGTTTACATCTTGAAATTTCAAAATTCCATATCAACCAGTGTAGAATGATTTGAAAAATTATTAGTTTCCGAGGAGGTCTATTATTTATAGTTGGTGGAATAGCTATGCTGTTAGAAGGTCTGAACATAATATAAACTGTAATTTATGGAGGAAACAATGAAAAAGAATAATAATGAAAAAATATCATTTATATGTTTTCTGATTGCATCGGTATGCTTTTACATAAGCGGTATTATAGGCATAATCAATAAGAACGGGAATAATTGGATTGCAAATTTTTGCTTAGGTTCTACATTTTTATGCTTATCAACAACTCACCTCAATAAAGACAAGAAAAACCAGTAATTAAAATAAGCCCGAAATACATTGATTTCGGGCTGTAAATTTATGTATTAAATTTTATGCATGGACTTCTTCATGTTCCGGAACAGGATTTCTGACGAAAATTTTCTTGAAAATGGTTCTGACAAGCGGTTGAATGAAAAATAACTGCGAAAAGTACGCAAATGGAAAGTTATAGCATACGAGTTTTAACCAGTTCGCAAGGAGCGTGAAAATATTGAAATCCGTCATTCCGTATGGATAGTAGAGTATTGCCGCAATAAAACTCATTACCGGACACATAATACCTACTGTAGCACAAATAATAGAGGTCTCAAACATTACAGGGTGTGTCTCTGCCGGATTGAAAACTTTACACGCCAACTTAAATGATAAAGGACTTCCTACGAGAATTTCGAGAACATATGCACATACAAACTCAATAAGTACTACCGCCCATATCGGAACATTTTTCCCTAAAACTGCAACTCCACCCATAGCGTTGATAGCTTTTATAACACCCGATTCGCCGGTTATGTTCATGAACATACTTCCGTTTATGACGTACAGACTATAGAAAACATAGGCGTGTACCGTAATTATTACGGTAATAAGGGCGAACATCATTCGTTGAAATTTACTTTGTGGCATAAAATATCCTCCTGTTTTTACGCAAAAAAATAACACATCTCGCCGAAAGGTTGCAATCCGGTCAGGGAAAAACGTTCCGTAATCAGATTTACATACCCATAGGTAAGACGTGTGTCGTTTGCGTTTGATTTTAATAATTATAACATATTTCCGTGAGTTTGTCAAATGGAAATTTTTTAAAAATTATGTTGACAAGTTTTTAAAAAAAGTGTATAATTTTTATATAATTATTAAGGAGGTTTTCGGCATGAGATACACATACAAGACTAAAATAGTCTGTTCAAAGGAAATAAGTTTCGATATAGATGGCGATGTCATAACAAATATCGTATTCAATGGCGGTTGTAACGGTAATCTGAAAGCTATTTCAAAACTCGTAGACGGCTGGACGGTAGAACAGATTGAAGCGAAAGTAAAGGGAAATACTTGCGGTATGAAACCTACTTCATGTGCTGACCAGTTATGTGTTGCAGTCCGTGAGGCTTACGAATCGCAGAAAAACGCATAATCCCCGAAAGACTGATATTTATTTATCAGTCTTTTTGTTTTGATAATTTAAAACCACTCCACGAAATATTCAACCGGAATAAATCCCGTTTCGAATTTCCCATAAAATTTTGCTTTTTTTCTGTAAATATGGTACTTATCAGACTTTTTTAATTCACTGTCAATAACATCATATGATTTACTGCTATAATATTTATCAAATGTATTATTATACACTGCATTTTTCCATAATTCCCAATCATCTAATATTCTTTTTTCTGCTTCTGGGTCAATTGGTGTCAGAAAATATTCATTGCTCCATTCGTCAACAATATCATCAAATATTCTTTCATATATACAAACTATATTATTATAATATGCAAGTCCTGAAAGTGTTCCGTCCCACCAGTTATCTATAGTAATAACCTTTTCCATTATACACCTTTTTTCTGCATATATTCTTCCTTAACTTTGTCGATTGTTTTTCCTCCGATACCGAAATTCTTATCTGATACTTCTTTGATTGTAGTCACGAAAAATTCTTTAGGTACGTTCATTATTTCGGAAGATACTTCCGTAAGTCGTCGGATAAGTTCTTCTTTTTGTTCGTCGGATAATGCACCGCTTTCAACTGTAATATATGGCATATTTCAATCACTCCTTTAAGATTATTTTTACTTGATTTATAACCCATGCTCCAATGAATCCAAAGTACTATAAATTTCATATTTCTTCCTTAAAGTCATGGTGGTATAAACACACTTTCAAGTTTCAGGCGTATGGCATGATTTTTTCTTAAAACAGAACATATTTCATTGAATATCTTCATTATCAGATTTTCCTGCATAATAACATGATGATATTTAATGTAATAGACAGGATTGGCAAGAGATGATATTTCATGTTCGTCAATATTAAGCGTATTTATCTTCTTTTTTCGGAACTGGAATATATTAAAACACCCATCATCTGAACCGTTATCAATATTTTTACTAAGTAAACGTATTTTGTTTTTATATTTGTCAAGTACGACATTTATTTCAGTAACAGTCTTATCACTTACTTTGAAATATCTGCTTTTTGTAATAACATTTTCTACAACATATTTATTATATATGCCTGTACCGTCATTGTATATCTCAAATAAGAAGCCGTCATCATCACCGTATGTACAACACTCCGCATTACTTATCCGATACCCGAATAGAATTTTTGTTTTCTTGTCCATAAAAGTACCTGTTATTTAAAATTAAAATTCATTAAAGTATTTCTGTAATTTTTCCACATACTGTCCTATATGCAGACCATCCACCAAAGAATGATGTGCCTGAACAGAAATCGGAATCATTATTCTGTTATCTTTTTCGTAATATTTTCCCCAGTCAAAAAGAGGTGTGGCATTATCTTTATTGCCGGAAATCGTATGCGAAATATGTGTATACTTAACCCACGACATCGACGAACACTGAAATACATTATTCTTTAAAGGTCCGGTAAAATATTCTTTCTGTTCGTTTGCCGTTTTTAATGCTGAATTACAATATTCTTGAAGATTGTCAAGCATAGGTACGTTGACTACTTTAAAAAGTTCCGTATCCTTGTTCAGATACGTAAAAGCAGTATCTATTTTATCAAATAAAACTACTTTTCCGTCCAGAAATCTGTATCGAAAGGCTTCAATTTCATTCGCACACTTACAGACCGCATATACCATAGCCATAGTAAAAGAAAGTTTCTTTTCTTTGATAGAACGTTTAAAATTTGTTATATCCGCCTCAAACGTCACACAAAATGACGGTTCAATACTGTTTCTGAAAACACTACAATGTATAGCTCTGTTCCATGTTTTTTCGTCAATTACTTTATATTTATCAGACATATTTTTAACCCTCCAAATTTTATTTAATCCAATAATATTTTACCATAATATTACAAAAAAGTCAACAAAAAAGACCGCCGGAGCGGTCAGTTTAAATATAACATATGTTAATGCTTTATTAATTTTTGTATCACATTCATCAGCATAGCATCCTTACGGCGATAAAAAATTATAAATGCAGTAATTCCATATACTACAACACCACAAAGTACCTGCAATATCAGTACACTGACACTTGCATTCATTACACGACCGATATTCCATACAATAAAGAACATGACAATCCCTGTAATCAAAAATATAAATGCTTCTTTACAGTATGACAAAACCGGAAGTTCTTTTCTTACAACAAATGCCTGCACAAGACATACACTTATTTCAGCGAAAAGCGTTCCGATTGTTGCACCCATTGCACCATATACAGGAATCAGAATACTGTTCAGAATGATATTACATACAGCACCAACAATTACAGAAGTAAGGTATTCTTTATCATGGGAGTGCGGTATCAGATATTGTGTGCGGATAATATTAGCATATGACATAAAAGGAATAGTAAAGGAAAGTCCGACAATTAACGGTCCGGAAGCGATAAACTTATCTCCCCAGAAAACCGGTGCAAATGTCTGACCAATACTGGCTACTCCGAATGACAACGCAAATGAAAGACACATTATATAACGCATAGACTGTGATATATAACTCATAGCAGTTTTATCATCTGATTTTGAAGCCAGATTAGACATCTTAGGAAGCATAACAGTTCCGAATGAACCAATAATAGATACAGGCATATTAACGACTTTTTCTGCATTCTCATAAAATCCAAGTTGTGTTTTGCTACTAAGCATACCAATCATAATTTTATCCATATACTTATACAGGCTGATTGCAATAACCGGCAGAAATAAAACAAGCATAGGTTTCAAATGAACTTTTATACTGTTTTTATCCGGTTTTAATATACGAACATATTTTCGAAGCACTACCCACAGAGATAGCTGTGATATGAGACTTCCAAGTCCCATTATCAGACAATAAACCCACAGGTCATCGCTGTCTTTAACAAATAAGAAAATACATATTACATTAACAATTTTAATAATCGTGCTTCGTAATACAGTAAGCTTAAACTTTTCAATTCCAAAGTAAAACCAGCTTATATCAAACAAAGCACCGATTACAACAGTAAATTGTATCAATGAATAAACTTTTTCTGTTGCAAATAACAATATATAAAGAATATAGCAAATACAGCATATAAGCGATACAACAACATGAACAAACAGTATATTTGAAAAAGTAACATTTAGTTTGTTCTGGTCGTCTCTTGCCTGTGCAACTGCACGGTTTCCGTAATTTTTTATACCAAGCATAGCAAACAATACAAAATAGTTTGCAATTGTATAGGTATAAGAATAATTGCCAACGCCGTCCGCACCGATTACCCTTGCTATATAAGGGGAAGTTACAAACGGAAGAATCAAAATCAGTAATTCATACATCATCTGATAAGCAAAATTTTTTTTAACGTTTGAATTTTTACTCATTATTTAATTTTCATTCTCCTTTTTATCTGTATTTTTTTACTTTCACCTTTTAGTATTTTATCAGCTTCCATAGCCATAATAAGTACAGGATATAAGAGAATTGTACCTGTTATAGCTTCAGTAAGACCCATAATAAGAAATGAAAACAATACAAATAATATTGTCTTGCTATATATGCTGTCACGGGTTGCCTTCAGAGTTTTATTTGCAAAACCATATCCTATCAGAAGAATTGCTGTTAAAACCAGACCACCATTCATCATTACATACAAAATATAATTATGAGGATGTGTAAAAAAAGGACTTTTCAGTAAATGAACATAATGGTCACTTGTCAAATACCCATATCCTAACATTAGTTTTTGAGAAATTAAACGTAATACCCTCTCCCATATAATAGTTCTGCCTGTAAATGTCAAATTTTTATGCAATATATCTTCAATAAAAAAATCAAATAAATACTGTGCTTTTAAAATAACAATCAATACAAAAAACAATATTGTAACAATAATTCCGTTTTTCAAAGAAAATATTTTAGGCAACTTTCTGTTTTTATATATTATAAAAAGCAACAGAAAAATTGCAAATCCTACAATACTTGTCGAAGAACCATTCAGGATAAATGTAAGCAGGGAACATAAAATAAGCAATATAACGTTAAAATTACATCTGTTATATTTATAATATGAGCTGATAATTGAAATTCCGACAATCGGCAATATTGTTCTAATCTGAATATTCTTATATCCTAAAAACCAGTTTGCATCATAATTAGGTGTACTATACAAACCATGCGGAAACATTATAATAGTCAGCAGATTAATATATACAAAAACCTGCAGAACTGACACCGCTTTAAAAAGAACTTTCGGATTATTATTCAGCCATAAATAAAACAACAGACAGGCTCCGAGACTTGAAAAATTGTCTCTCATATATTCATATAACAATCCGGATTCCCGAAATGTTGATAGAAACATCATCCCGAAAAATGCACAAATCCAGATAAACTGCTTGGTGATATAACCGTTCACAATTGTCAGCAGAAACAAAAAAACAACACATAACACACTGGCATACATATATGTTTTATGCACAATTCTCTGCGTATCAAAATAAGGAATCCTTATTAAAATTAATTCCATTATAATAACAAGTAACTTACTACTGAAAATTTTACTTTTAGTAATCATTTTTCACCTCTTTCTGCTCATGACATCTGATTGAAGTAAGCAGACATTTTTCAGAATAAACAGTTCATATAAAATATTGATATGGCAGAAAACCGGAAAGAAAATTTTTCACGAACTTTTTTATTCAGGATTTATTATACATTCTTTTCTGTCAATGCCTTTTCCCTTGACAGCAATTGTTTATTTGCCTTAATAGTTTTATATTTCTGGAATATACCAAAAAGTTTATAACATGGTACAATTAATCCCATTTTTGAGAGATAGTATTTTATTAATTCTTTTTTAGAGCCATTAATCTTATAGACCTCATAAAACTCTTCAGAAGGGTTGATACCATTAGATGCCTTAAGATGACCTACTACTTTAAGGCGTGAAACATAAAAATCCGGATATTCATTTTTGTCATTCCTGTATTTATCCAGAATATAAAGGTGAGCTTCTAGAGCTTTCGCTTTTCCGCCCATTGTGATGGAATCATTCTGAAGATAACGGTGAACTAATACTTTATTGACATAATAAAATTTATAAAGGCGACCTGCTCTGAAAGTCCATTCTACATCCTGTGCCTTTCGGAGACAAAAATCAAATTTAACATTTTCAAAAACCTCTCGTTTCGCAACGATTGCTTGTGTTCCAACCGGAACAAGAGTATAAAGTGTTTTATAAGATACAATACCTGATTTTTTTATGGACGGAGTATACAAAGGGTGGCTATCGGGATAATCTAAATCTTTCATTTTACAGAAAGAAACTTCTGCACCGGATTTTTTCATGGCTTTCAGCTGAATTTCCAGTTTCCTCGGAAGCCATTCATCATCACTGTCCTGAAATGCTATATACTCTCCCTTTGCAAGTTCAATTCCCTTGTTTCTTGCAGTACACGCACCACTGTTTTTATCTAAACAGAAATAACGAAGACGGGAATCATTTATTGTTTTTAAAACTTCTTCTGTATTGTCTGTAGAACAATCGTCCACAACAATAACTTCCAGATTTTTATAGGTCTGATTCAATACACTTTCTACAGAGCGTTTTATAGTTGCACTACGATTATACGACGGAATAATAACAGAAACCATTATGCTGTTTCCTCCTAATAAGATTATTAATAATTTCAATTCTGATTTTTTTAAACATAAAGCAAAATCAAATCAAATTATATTTGCCTCAAGATAAAATCGGCAAGTTGCTTACAGGCATTGCCTTTATCGTAACCACCCATTAAATTATAATGATATTTCATTCTTTCGACAAAATCAGCTTCATCAAATGTAACTATTGCATTGATTAATTCGTCGAAAGTTTCACATAAAGGAAATCCCCATTTTTTAATATCTATATACATACTTCTTTTATCCAGATAATTTTTTAAATCATAAGTATAAAGAAGACATGGTTTATGAGTAAGAGAATAATCCCAGATTGCTGACGAATAATCAGATATAAGAAAATCAGCGGAAAGCAACAATTCCTGCATATCCGGATAGTTGCTTGCGTCAATTACGTTTCCATTAATCTTATTTTTAGCTAAATGATGCATTCTGGTAACTATAACCCATTTTCCGCCGAAACGTTGTTCCAAAGCCTTGCTTAAAGTCTTGGCATGAAATACAAAAGGATATTTTTCGTCATATTTCCATGTAGGTGCATAAAGACAAAAATGAGTGTTTTTTTCAAGTCCTATTTTCTTAAATGTTTTCTGTTTTATTTTTTCCTTTTCTTCCGGAGACAAAAAAAAGATGTCATTTCGCTGTAAGCCGGTTTTTAATACTTTTCCTTTAAATCTCAATCCACTCCTGATAAAATGTTTTGTAAACATTTTGCTACTGGAGATAAAAAGACTGATATTTTTAGTATTAAACTCCATTTCACTAAGCAATTTTTTATTATCTTGATTTTTATTATTCAGGTCAAATCCAGCTACCTTATACGCCCCACCACCATGCCATGTATCAATGACAATCTGTCCGGATTTTGTTTTAAGAAGCTGATAGGGATAAATATTAGTAATAATAAATTTTGCACTCGCATAATAATAAAGAAAACGTAAAGAGTTATATGGAACAACGGTAAATTTATTAAGCATCTTATTTTTTTCAACAGATGTATTTTTTCTAAATGCCCATATTATTTCAAATTTTTCAGGATATTTTTTTTCCAGATACTCTGAAATTGCTTTAGGACTGCAAGAGTACTGTCCACCATTAAAACTATAGCAAACAATACGATTTTTTCTTATGGGTACGTATTCAGACAAAAAGCTAAATAAACACCTAAGAAACCTAATCAGATAATTTTTGTGCTGTTTATTCAAATTTATCCTTCCTTTCATTAAAGCACTGAATCTTACGGAAGTAAAATCTCTACTCTACTGCCTGACAATTTATTAATAAATGCATTTCAGAACAGTACAAATCCATAACTGCTTCAGGGATATCTCCTGCCAAACTTTTATTATGATTTGACATCTGATAAACATTCCTTATAATATTGAATATAGCTTTCAGAAAGCCGTTTAAATGAAAAACTTTCATTATATGTTTTCTTTGCATTCTGTTCAAATTCCGTGCGGATATCAGTATTTTCCGCAAGAAATACAACTTTTTCCGCAATTTTTCCGGAACTTCTTGCCGGAATCAGTAAGCCGTTTTTACCGTCTTCAATTATTTCAACAGTACCGTCAACAGCAGTACCGATTACTGTCTTGCCCACTGAAAATGCTTCAATAGGTGTCAGCGGTAAGCCCTCCCATAGCGAACTAAGAACAATAAAATCCAGTTGTGATATTACATTCTGAATGTCGTTCCGATAACCAAGAAATATTATATCATCTTCTTTACAGAACTTATCCCTTAATTTCAGTAATTTTTCCTTGTCCTCACCGTCGCCGACAATAATATATTTTACATTATGACATTTACGCTTGACTTTCGGAAATGATTTGATAAAATATTTCATTCCCTTTTGTTCGGAAAGTCTTCCGACGTTCCCGACGAGAACAAAACCTTTTTCTTTCAGTTCCTGAAGTTGCGGAATAATCTCGACAGGCTGATTATATGGTTTCACAGCATTATGAATTACTTTTACGTCAGACAGACCATAGACTTCATTAAGATTCTTCTGTACCATACTACCGCAGGAAATAAGATGTGCCTTTCGATACGCAAAACGAGTAAGCCAAATTTTATCCGTAAATGTATTATGCGAGGTATTGAAAAAAACAATTGACTTGTTACAACAGGTCAGAAGCCTTGTATAGAATCCAGCCATTCTGTGATGTGTATGAATCACATTAATTTTTTCCTTGCATATTATACGTTTTACTTTTAAAAACGTCTTTAAAATCTTATCAGGTGATTTTTTTTCAATATCCGGTATTCTGTAATGTTTTATGTGCATTGCAGAAAGTTTTTCGGTATTTACTCCGCCACATGAACAGACTACAATCTTATTGACTATCGGTTTAAAGATTTCGCATAACTGCAAGACAACATTTTCTGTACCGCCGAGATTCATTGTACGTGTAAAAAATAAAATATTTGCTTCACTTAATTCCATGATTACTCCTGTTTCTGTACTTGAGTACCAGACCTATAATTTTCATATCATCTATAAAATATCTTTTAAACAGTCTTTTTGGTTCCTGAAAAAATCTGTAAAGCCATTCCAGACCATGATTACTCATCCAGCGTGGCGCACGGTTTACATTTCCGGCGAGGAAATCAACAGTTGCACCGGCACATACTGATACAGTCGCATCATATTTAAGATAGTTTTCATATATCCATTTTTCCTGTTTCGGACAGCCAAAACAAGCTATAACAATATCCGGACTGACTGCGGAAATCATTTCATTTATCTTTTCAATTTCATTGTTATCATTTTCAAATCCGAACGGTGGCGAATACGTACCCACAATCTTAATGCCGTTTAATTTTTTTTCAAGATTCTGCTTTGCCTTTTCAGCGATTCCGTTTGCACCACCTATAATAAAAATACTGTAACCTCTTTTTGTAGCGACTTTACAGAGATTAGGTACAAGGTCTGAACCGCTTATTTTTTCCTTTACAGGATTTTTATATAATTCAGAAATCCATACCAAAGGTTTACCGTCAACGAGTGTAAGGTCTGCTTCATTGGTTATTTTTCTTAAATAATCATCTTTTTCCATCTTCATGACTACATCTACATTTATAGCCACAACATAAGACTTTTTTTTCTTTTCGATAAGTCTGCAAATTTCTTTAAGTGTTTCAGTCATGCTGACGTTGTTCACATAGGTATTCAGTAATGGCTGTTTTTTCATAATAAATCTTCCTTTGGTTCATAACTTTCGGGGCTGTAATGAATTACTCTTGTTCCGCCGTTCTCAAATTTAAACGGTACATAAAGCAGTTCTTTCATAGCTTTCATAACTTCCGCCTGTTTTTCGGGCTGTACGTAGAAAATCAGGAAACCGCCTCCACCTGCTCCAAGCAGTTTACCGCCTAAAGCTCCGGCAGATATTCCTTTTTCATACAGTTCGTCAATACTGTTTGTAGTAATCGCACCACCGGTCTGTTTTTTCAGACGCCATGTTTTGTCAAGAAGTCTGCCGAAATCATCTAAATCACAATACTTGTCCTCAAGAATTGATTCAGCATCATCTACAAGTCTGTACATTTCCTGAAGCTGTTTAATTTTTTCTTCATATCCGGCTTTATTTGCTTTCTGCATATCAGAAGAAAATCTTGTAAATCCGGTAAAAAACATCATAAGATTATCATTAAGCTGTTTTTTTCTGTCGGGGTGAATGATAATCGGTTTAACATCATACGTACCATCTTTATTAAATTCAATACGATTCATTCCGCCGAAACTCGCTGCAATCTGGTCTTGCCAACCGCCTTCTTCCTGACATAGTTCACGTTCAAGATAAATTGCCTCGTCCGCAAGTTTTTTCTTATCGGCGTACTTTCCTTTCAGACAGTAAAAAGCATTCAGCATTCCGACGGCAAATGAAGAAGATGTACCCAATCCGGAACGTGCCGGAAGGTCGGCTTCATACGTAAGCCGGATTTCATGCATATCAAGCATCTTCATTGCATTTCTTACCGCAGGGTGCTGAATATCTTCTACAGATGTCACACGCTCTGTCTTGCTGTATGATATTTCCGTACAGTAATCAAAAAAACGTGGCAGATGTCGCACATTGACATAACAATATTTATCAAAGGTAGTACTTAATACTGCACCGCCGTATTCTCTGAAGAAGTTTTCCATATCTGTGCCACCGCCGAAAAAACTCATACGAAAAGGTGTTTTTGTAATTATCATTTTTATTCTCCTTATTCTGACATTTCTGCTGATTTAATAAATTCCAGTAAACTGTTTACTGTCATATCCTGACCATAGTTACCGGAACCGATAAGTACAGTTTTACAGCCAGCATTTTTCCCTGCTCTTATGTCATTTTCACTGTCGCCAATTACCCAGCTGTTTTCAGGAACAATATTAAAATCTTTTACTGCACTGAAAATCATACCTGCCTTTGGCTTACGACATTCACAATCAATTTTCAGTTCCGGAATTTCACCCTCATAACCTTTATGCGGATGATGCGGACAATAATAAAGTCCGTCTATATAAGCACCTGCTTTACCGAGAAGAGTTTCCATTTTGTCATGAATAAGTTGAAGTTCCGGAACAGTAACTTCACCTCTCGCAATAACAGGTTGATTTGTGATTACAATACAAAGATAACCGGAAGAATTAATTAATCTTATTGCTTCTGCAACTCCGTCAATCAGTTCAAAATCATTAATATTTCTTAAAAAACCAACATATTTATTTATTGTACCGTCACGGTCAAGAAATATAGCTTTCTGTTTATGATTAAGATTTTTATTTGTAACTATTCCTTTACAGAAATCAGCAGATACAGAATAATATCTCTCCGGTGTACCCATATCCTTTACGTATTCCGGACTGTCATAAGCAAACATTTTACCTGTATTGCAAAGAGGTTTAAGAACATGGCGGTCAAGGTCAGCCCTTATAATTTTACCGTCTGAACCGGTTTCGCCGATTGTATCGGGATTTATTCCCGACATATCCAGTACAACAGGGTTAATTACATGAAGTCCGGCATTCACTCTGTTTTTATACCATTCCGGTCTTGAATCTTCTTTAGTAAGCCATGATGTTACAGCACATGAATCATCTGACATTACAAGACCGCTATCAAAAGGATGACTGTTAGGGTGCGTAAAGAGAGTAACCAGTGCATTTTTATTGTTATGCCAGTTCACCATACGGTTAAAATCGACATCAAATACTGAATCTGCATTCAGTAACAGGAAACTTTCATTGCCGAGTTCTGAACGCATTTTAAACAAAGCACCCGCATTACCAAGCGGAGTTTCTTCAACAAAATATTCAATATGGACACCAAAGTCTGAACCATCACCGAAATATTGTTCAATTTTTTCGTGCATATGCGAAACAGTAATAATAATATCTTTAAAACCCTGACTTGCAAGAGAACAGATTTCCCATTCAAGTACAGGTTTTTCAGTTCCGTCGGCACTTTTTACAGGAATAAGGGGTTTCGGAACATCAGGGAATAATTCACTTATTCTTGTTCCTTTACCGCCAGCCATAATAACAGTTTTCATGTTTTCACCCTAAGCAAAGTATTTATTTTAAAAAAATCAACCGAAGAATTTTTCTTCAAGCATAAGACACCAGCAATGATATACAGGAAGATGTAACTCCTGAATCATATATGTTTCAGTCTGCGGTACTTTTACAGTAACATCTGCCAGTTCACTTAATCTGCTGTCTTTCTGACCACTCAAACCTATAACTTTCATTCCCTTAGCTTTTGCAACAGTCGAAGCATAGAGAATATTTTTACTGTTTCCGGAAGTGGAAATCGCAAGAAATACATCACCGCTTTTTCCGAAGCCGTTGACCTGCTGTGCAAAACAAAGTAAAGGTTCAACGTCATTCATATATGCGGTTGTGAGTGAAGAATGTCCGTCCAGTGCAATAGCCGGTAAAGCACCCTGAAGATTAACAGCAAGAGTTTCACCCATTTCAGAATCAACTGACTTCATTTTTTCACACATATCGGCGGACAAGGGACGTGACATCTTAAAGCCTTTCATAAGTTCACCTACAATATGTTCCGAATCCGAAGCAGAACCACCATTACCGGCAACAAGTAACTTGCCACCATTTTCGTAGGATTCTTCCATAAAAAGATATGAGGATATAATATCCTCACGGCATACTTTAAGAACAGGATATCTTTCAATAAGAAAATCAATGTGCTTTTCAAGACGTTTTTCTAAAACTCTCATATAATAACTACTCCTTATTATTAATCTCTCCTGAACAAATCTCTTGTATAAACTTTTTCGCTTACATCGTCAAGGCAACTGTCATAACGGTTTGCAACAATTGCTTGCGATATACGTTTAAATTCGTCAAGGTCATTAATTACTGAACTTCCATAGAATGAACTTCCATTTTCAAGGGTAGGTTCATAAATAACTATGGTAGCACCTTTTGCCTTGATACGCTTCATGACACCCTGAACAGAACTCTGACGGAAGTTATCGCTGTTACTCTTCATTGTAAGGCGATATATACCGATAACAACATTCTTTTCACCGACATAACCACCACTGTAGCTATTTCCACCGGCAATCTGAAGAACACGGTCAGCAATGAAATCTTTTCTTGTCCTGTTGCTTTCAACAATTGCCCTGATTAATTCTTCCGGAACGTCCGCATAATTTGCAAGAAGTTGTTTTGTATCCTTAGGCAGACAGTAACCACCATATCCGAAACTTGGATTATTATAGTGACTTCCTATTCGTGGGTCAAGACATACGCCGTTAATAATAGCCTGTGTGTCTAGACCTTTCATTTCAGCATAAGTGTCAAGCTCGTTGAAATAAGAAACTCTTAACGCAAGATAGGTATTAGCGAACAATTTGACAGCTTCTGCTTCGGTAAATCCCATAAAAAGCGTATCAACATCAGGTTTTTCCGCACCTTCCTGTAACAACTTTGCGAAAATTTCGGCTGTTTCTCTGGATTTTTCGTCACAGCCGACAATAATACGACTGGGATATAAATTATCATACAGTGCCTTTGATTCACGTAAAAATTCAGGACTGAAAATAATTCTGTCGGTATTGAACTTTTTTCTGACGCTCTCGGTATATCCTACCGGAATCGTACTTTTAATAATCATCATTGCTTCCGGATTGCTTTTCATTACAAGACTTATAACCGCTTCAACTGCTGACGTATCAAAAAAATTCTTCTGTGAATCGTAATTTGTAGGAGCAGCAATAATTACAATATCTGCGTCAGAATAAGCTGTAGCACCGTCTGTTACAGCGGTAAGGTTTAGTTCTTTTTCAGCTAAATATTTTTCAATATATTTATCCTGAATCGGAGATTTTTTAGCATTGATAAGTTCAACTTTTTCCGGCACAATATCCACGGCTGTCACCTGATGATGTTGTGCCAGCAGAACCGACAAAGACAAGCCGACATAACCTGTTCCGGCAACCGCTATTTTTAAATCTTTAAATTCTCTCATTTTCAGGATTTTCCTTTCCACAATACATATATAAAATAATAATAAAATTCAGATATATTATTTCCGACTTTGTACCGATAATTCGGCATATGATAAGAAAATAAATTTCGGATTTTTAAATATTAAAAATTACAGTTTAAGACCAAGTGGTGTTTATAAAAAAACACCACCGGAAGATAATAATATAGCATTATTACGTTTTTATTATAACACTACTGATATGTTTTGTCAATAGTAAATTTAATACAAAAAGATGTGATTTTATTCTTAATATTATTAACTTGTAACAAATAAATTAAAAAATCCTTATAAATTCCGTAATTCCGGTAATATAAGGATTTTTTATCATATAAAGTTATTCGTCAGAATAGTTATCTGTATACCATTTGTATATATCGTTTAAGTCGTCACTGTCGGAATAAAGGTCTGTACAACGTTCATTTTCGTGGATAACCTGTAATCTGATTTTTTCGTTTTCGTCGTAATACAGACCATACCAACTATAATTCTCCGATTCAACATCCGGAAACATTTCCGGATATACTATATCACAATCGTTCTGAATTATCGCATTGTATAACTTTTGATAGTTGTTTTGTACTTCTTCCGGACTGCGTGATTTGTATTTTTTAATCCTATCGTCAAGACTTCCCGACTTATATTCTTCAATAAGTTCTTCAATACTTAACTTGCATACTTCGTCGTCGACAGATGTATAACAATCACCGTTGCAGTCTGTGAAAGCTATTTGTATAAAACCGTCATTGTTATTGTATACACGTTCCATAAAAACTATATCGGGTATCTTCAACGGAACGTTTTCAGAATTAGGTTTAATATCTTTTCCGCAACCTGTCAACATATATAAAGTCAGTAAGATTATAAAAAACTTCCTCATATTAAAAATCCACTCTGTCACATTCAGTTATTGTTTCAATATCCGCAGATATGAACTTATCGCCGGATAGTGCATAGACATAGTCGCCGATATATACTGCCCTACTGAAGCCCTCAATCCACGCATTGTTTTCTGTACTGCTTATCTCACCTTTTAAAGTAAATTCGCCGTTATCGTACGAGAAGAACATATATTTAGCAGTATTATTAAATTCCGTTTCTTCGTCGATGTCGTAATAAGCATATTTTTCTACTGTAACCGGAATACCTATCAAATTTTTTTCCGGAGCTATTAATAATGCCTTACGTTCCCATACCGCTTCTGAATATAACCATTCTTCTTCTGTACGGTCAAGCGTATATGTCGCAACCGCATCAAGATTATATGGGTCGGAATTATCAAACATTGTAAGTTTTATACCGGTCTCGATACCGTTTTCATCTGCATTCACCCCGAATCCCAGTAACAGACCGTCATTCCATTCCTGCATATACGTACTATAGCCCAGTATCTTAAATTCGTCAAGTATAGTCGGATTGGTAGGGTTGCTAAGGTCTATCGCAAATAACGGGTCTGTCTGTTCGTAGGTAACAACATATGCCATATCTCCGCTGAATTTTACCGATTTTATTTCCTCGTCTATTCCGAAATCCGAAACGCTTCCGACAACATTCAAATCCATATCAAGAACATAAAGCCTGTTATCACGTTTTGTTCTTTCATACGAATAGTAACCGCTTTCCTCACCTGTAATAGTATCTTTTATCCTGTCGAATAAAGTTCCTTCTTCGTCGTAACTGTGATATTGTTCTTCGTACTCATCATTTGTGACCGCTATTCTGAAATATCCGTTATACTCACTCATTGAAAACTGGTCATTGACGTGTCCGCTTACTGTACCGGAAGCCTCCGGAGTAATAGTACCACCGTTTATGGAAATTCTTGTAATGTCCGTCTCTTCATAACCGTAAGTTGTATACATATTATCTCCGGAACAGTATATCTCACCAGTATATCCGGCGAGTGCCTTTGTATCGACGGCAGAAAAAGTACCGGATTGTGTCAGGTCAAGACTGCCTATTACCGTATAACTTAAATTATACATATCTTCAAAATTATCTTCTGGAAGCAGTATATCTTCTGCCGGTATATACTCCACATTATAACCTACGCCACAAGTAGGTATATATTTTTCAATATCTTCAGGATTATCTATGCTATAGCAATCCCACGACGAATAGCCGGTTATGAGATACATATATCCTTCCGGACTTATCCGGACATCGTTATAACTGCCCTCCTGATAGTACGTATCAATAAGCTGTGGGGTTTCGTCGTTGGTGTAGAAACTTACAAAACAGGAGTTTTTCCAGTCGTAATCCTCGCTTGCCGTATTATATCCGCTTACCGTACCGAGTACTACTAACATATCGTTATATAAATATAAGTCGCTTACATATACCTCTGTTTCGTACTCGTCGCCTAAAAAACCGGAAACTATATCATCAAGAACTATTTTTCCGTAACCTGTAAATGTTCCGTTGTCGACAGTAGCATAATTTACAGTACCTACACTGTATTTGTTTTTGTAGTCGTTATAGACGTAGTATATATTTTTTCCGTCGGTCTTTACTATATCGGCTTCAAGTACGTTTTCTTCCTGATTATATGTTTCCGAAAATTCCGTACCTGCTCCGGCTTCCATTGGTGCGGATTCGGATTCTGTCGGTACAGCTTCTACGCCATTTACAGCATCATAATCATACATTGCACCGTCTTCAAATTCTTCTTCTGCTATTTCTTCGTCACAGTTATCCATAGCATTTTCAGCTAATGCAATATCTGCACTTTTTGCACCATAAACCATTAAACCGCCTGTATCTCTTGTATTGCGATTATCTGCAACTTCCTTGAAAAGCGTGTAAATCTGTTCATAATTTTCCGCACCGGTCATGTAATTTCCGGTATTTGCCAACTGCTGAATATCCGTATCAGTTTCCGGAGCTATGGCATTATGACTTGTTTCAGGTAATGACCAGCAATTTGTATAATTAACACAGTTGTGTTTTTTTTCTGTGCTTGTATATGCCAGAGTACCACCGGCGATTACCGCAAGTGATGCCACCAATGCTCCTACACGTCCGGCGACGCTTATATTACTACGCTTTTTTGACGGAGCTTTTTTATCAAGCATTTTCTTTATATTTTCCGGAGTGAGTTCTTCCGGAATATCTTCTTTTTCAAGAAATTTTTTAATTTTTTCGTCGTTGTTATTCATAAAAAAATCTCCTTTCCGTTCAGGTTGTAAGTTCAAGACGTAATTTTTCCTTTATCCGTGATAACCGTGACCGCACTGTACCCGATTTTATTTCACATATTTCTGAAATCTCGTCGCTTGTATATCCGCCCAGTACCGACATTGATAACATCATTCTTGACTGACTGTCAAGTTTTTCAAGAGCCTCTTTCAGTTCAATGGAATCGTAATCAAATTCGCTTATATCAGGAAAATCATCTCCGATTTCCTCCGTAATATTGAAGTATTCCTTTTGTTTACGCTTTATCTTCGCCGAAAGAATTTTCATTATCCAGTTCCGGAATTTTTCAGGTTCACGGAGTTTATCTATAGAACAAAATGCGTCAAGTACGGTATCGCTTACAACATCACTTGCATCATGGGCATTTTTCAGACTGTACAGGGCTATACGGTACAAGTCTTTATAGACAGTCTCGTAAAGTCTCGAAAATGCCGAGGTATCGCCTTTTTTAGCGAGTTTAACGTCTGCTGAAAAATTTTTCATATGTATCACCTCTTTTGAAACGTTTCATTTATTAAGTGTCGGGAAAATATGAAAATGTTCCACGTGGAACAAAAAACCGGCAATATGTACAAAATTTCACGTCATAAACTGTACAATTTCACAGGCGGAACGCAAAAAAACAGACTGTATGCATAATAATACATACAGTCCGTAATTTTATTAAATTATGCGTTGGCACGTCCGAGGAACGCCGCACCGATAATACCGGCGTCATTTCCGAGTTTAGCTATTACTATTTCCGTATTCTTTTCGGAATCACGTGTGAAAACTTCCTGTTTAACGAGTTCCTTGACCGGAAGTAAAAGCGGGTCACCCTCATTGCAGACACCACCGCCGATACAAAGTATATCCGGCTGGAAAATATTTATAGTATTGGTTATTCCGGTAGCGAGATACTTTATATACTTATCAACTACTACTTTCGCCGGATTGTCGCCTGCTCTCATAGCGTCGAAAGATGTACGTGCTGTAACTTTACCTTTTTCCTCCGCCATTTTGTTCATGATACTGTCCGGACATTCAGCCATAGCTTCTTTTGTCATTCTGATGAGACCTGTTGCGGACGAATATGCTTCAAAACAGCCCTTTCTACCGCATGAACATTGTGCACCGTCAACCTGTACAACAGTATGACCTATTTCAGCACCGGCGAAGTTTGAACCGGAATAAATTTTACCGTCAATGATTATTCCGCCACCTACGCCAGTACCAAGTGTTATACAAACGGCATTTTCAGCACCTTTAGCAGCTCCGGCAACGTATTCACCGTATGCGGCTGCATTGGCATCATTTTCAATGAAAACCGGCTTGTCAATGGTCTCCTGAATGTACTGTACCATAGGAACGTTCTTGAAACCGAGATTGCTTGCACGTTCGATAATACCTGTCCTGCTGTTTGCGATACCTGGTGTACCGATTCCCACCCATTCAATCTGGTCAATGCTTAGTTTGGCGTTCTTTACAGCCTGAAGAGCCATTTTTGCCATATCGTCAGCGATTTCCTTTGCAGGACGTGGACAATTAGTCTTTGTACTTGCTTTTGCAATGATGTTGTATTCTTCGTCAACGACACCGGCGACTATGTTAGTACCGCCGAGGTCAATACCGATGTAGTATTTCATAATAAAATACACTCCTTTTTAATATTTTCAATGTTTTTTCAGAATCGGAACACGTTTTATAATGCACTCATAGAGTAGTACCGAAAAAGTACCGCCTGCGATACCCTGTACGACAAATTCCGGAAGTGCAGTCATTGCAGAGTATACCGACTTATACATGAATCCGGTGAAAATATCGTAACCGGTTATCATGATTACTTCCGAAACAACAGCGGATATTATTCTTGCGGTCAGCGGACTGAATTTCCCTGAACACATATTATATACTCCGTAGCAACAGAAAGCCATAAGAAATTTTATGACAAGCGTAGCCGGTGCGTATATGTAACAACCTGATATTATATCCGCCAGCAGTGAACCGATACCGCCTGCAAGACCACCATATACTCCGCCAGTAATCCACGCCGACATATTAACGACTGTATCGCCGAGATTTATATAACCTTTCGTTGCGGTAGGTATACGTATTGCAATGGTTGCAACTGTAGTCAGTGCGGTAAGCATACCTGTAAGTGCAAGTAAACGTATTTTTTTATTATCTGATTTCATAGGTTATCTTCCTTGTATGTTAAAATTCACGGAAAATATTATTATCTGCTTGTAACAATTTCCCTGATACGTTCAATATCCCCGTCTGCCGAATCTGTAGAAATACCGAAATTCAGATGTCCGGTATCGGTCATTTTACCGATAAAAGCCATATCGCCCATACTTTTTTCAACGGTATACATTGAACATGATGTAGCTATATTGTCTTCCATATGACAGGCAAAAATATAGGCGGTACAGTATATATCCGAACCTTCATGTTCTTCGGGTAAGGATATATGTACTATCTTTAAATTATTACTGAAATCCTTTTCAGTAAAAACAAACTGGTCTTCAGTGAAATGTTTCGGATTATCCTTAAAGAATGTCGAATTGCCACACTCATCATAAAATGAATTGAAAATAGTACAGATTATACTTCCACGGCTTACAATAATCAGGTTTATAAATTCAATACCTTTATTTTCCGTCATTAACGGCATAAGCCGGAAATCAAGTTCATAACGTACATTGTTTTTTTCCATAGAAAAACCCCTCCTTAAAACAATTTTATTTCACGGAAATTCCGCCAAAAACTGTTCAACAGTACCGTTGTATACATTGAGGTCAATATATTTTTCCTCACCGGAATATCCGTAAAGTTCACCCTTGTCGCAATATTGCCAGAATTTCCAGTCCATAAGGTCAGGTTCTATGTTTACGTTTCTAATCCATAAAGGATAGTCACTGAAATTTTCCCTCACGTACCGGAGATATACCGGAAACGTCGCATAGATAATAGGTTTCACGCCATAGTATTCTTCAAGGTTTTCGAGAAGCGGACGGAGTATTTTTTCTGCCTCTTTTTTGTCGGGCTTGTTTGATTTCTTGTCGGCATAATATTCAATGTCAATGACCGGCGGTATGTCGATTTCTTCCCTGCCGACCACTGAAATATAATTTTCCGCCTGTGTTTCGCCGGAGCTGTCAAAACTGAAAAAGTGATAGGCAGATTTTTTTATACCAGTTTCCGCTATTTTTTCGAGATTACGCCGTGCAGATTCGTCAACATGACTGCTTCCTTCGGTAGCCTTTATGAACGCAAATGAAACGTCCTGTTCTTCGAGTTTATGCCAGTCAATAAGTCCCTGATAGTTTGAGACATCTACACCCCACACCTGATATTTTGAGTGGTTAAGTTCCACTGACGAAAAATAACAGCTGGCTGATATTGTCGCCACCGTCATGAACGCCCCTAAAAAAGTCATGATTATTTTTCTTGATTCGGGCATTACTGAATATTATTCCTCCCGTTACGGAATATTTCCGTTTATTTGAATTTAACATACACTTATATAATACCCTATTTCCTAAAAATAGTCAATACTTTTCCGAAAAATTTCAGACCGTTATTTTTAAAGATATATCTTTTAATAAATAGTTTCCGTGTGAGTATATTATATCATAACCGGATAAATTTTCAAGTACCAGTTTCATATTATTTTTCTATACCAGTTTTTAATATCTGTAATTATATAACAGACTGTAATTTCTGCAACAAAAAATTTACAATTTGAACATACAGTGTTAATCCTGTTTCATTGACAAAACTCATAATTTACGGTAAAATGGAATTATATAAAATAATACAGGGAGTTATACAGAATGTCAAAATCTATTCAGAAAAAGATTACAACTTCACTGATGATAACAGCAGTTTTATTAATAATACTTAGCTTTTTTTTATCTGTTTTATGTATAAACTTCATAAGCCGGAAATATCAGCGAGGTATGGCGGATTCTGCCGTATCGTTCGCCGAAGCCGTGATAAATGCCGATGATGCTAAAGATTTCCTCAACACACGTACAGTAACAAGCCGTTATAAATCCGTACAGGAAAAACTTACCGAATATCAGAAAAAAAATCACAACGCTATTGAAAGTATATCGCTTATAAATTTCAGCAATTCCGCCGGAAACTATATCTATAATACTTCCGGAAAAGAACTCGGAAGCCGTCTGGAATACGACGATTATATAAGTTCCGTGAAAACTGACCTCATAAACTGTAGAAATGCATGGTCAGTGTATCATAATAATGTACTTATGGTCTTCCAACCGCTCCGGACTGTAGAGGACAAAAGTGCAGGTTATATAATAGTCACGGTAAAAAAACCTTTCAATAAAAAATATATACTCAACATTGCGGTTGCATACCTGATTATTCTGATTGTAAGTGCAGGTTTTGTAGTTTTCTTCAATACCTACATGAAAAAACAGCTTTTCAGTCCTATCAGCGTATTTATAGAGACAACAAGAAGTTTTACCGGTGAAAACCACAGACAAATAACAGATAATCCGGATATTTTCGCCGAAGGACGTGAAGACGAAATAGGTCAGCTTGGTAGCGGACTTAAAAAAATGCTCCTGAATATAAACAGTAATGTTGAAAATCTTTCCAAAGCGGTATACGACGCAAATCACGACGGCATGACACAGACACTCAACAAGCGGTGTTATCAGAATATGATACCTGTATTCCGGAAATGTTCTTCAATATGCGTTATATATTTCGACGTAAATAATCTTAAACTTATGAATGATACAATGGGTCATGAACAGGGCGATATGGTCATAAAACGTGCATCCGAGTATATAAAGAAATTCACCGGTCAGAAAGACTATTGTTTCAGAATGGGCGGAGACGAGTTTTTAATGGTAATGACAGAATGTACTTTCCGTGAAATTGACGAACTTATTGAAAAATTAAACAGCGATTCACCTTACATACTTAATCCCGACAGTCAAGACCCTGTAAAATGTGCATTGTCATTCGGATACGCCTATGCAAAGAATGAATATTCATATAATGAACTTCTCACGGAAGCAGAAGAAAATATGTACTTAAAGAAAACTGAACTTAAAAAGCTCCTGAATATGCCGGAACGCTGACGGAGGTAATATATTTGAAAAAAATAAAATATCATTTTAAAAAATCCTTAGTTTCAGATATTAAACTTAATACAAAATCTGATATAATAAATATAGTATCAATACTTACATCATTGGTAGTTATAGTAGCTATGATAAGGGGTATTTATGTATCTCAACAGCAGAAACACTCCGATATGCAGAAAAAAATCGTAACCGCCTCTGAACAACTCATGGAAATGACCATTGACAGCGGTGTGAATATCGCAAAGAGTATATATATCAACGAACATATATATGACTTTCTAAATACTGAATATGGTTCTTCCGGCGAATACTATGATTCTTTCTATAGCTTACAACATAACAATCCAATGGCAATAGCCGATACCAATATTATAAATCACTATATGTTGTATACGGAAAATAAAACTATCCTGAACGGCGGTAATATAAGTTCGTTCGATACCGTAACTGACACTGACTGGTATCACGAATATAAAAAACTCAACAAACCTATGATTGTATATATCGACGACGAAACGGACGTAGTTTCAATAATACGTCGGCTTGATTTCCAGAATCTGACTACCGGTGAAAGCTGTCTGAAACTTGACCTCAATATGAAACTCTTAACAGATTACTGTGACAATCTCGACTTCAACGGAAAACTTTACATAATAAACGGTGGTTCGCTGATATACAGTAATATTCCGGATATCGACATTGAAGACACCGATATAAACCCTGATTTTGAGTGTTATATAAAAAACTACTATACCGCCGATATAGAATACTATGCCTACGAAAACAGAAATTCACTGAAAGATTTCATTAAAGACAATATCTTATTTATAGTAATATTTATTCTTCTACTTATTGCAAGAATTTCAATAATGAATATTTTCAACTCTGACATAAAAAACCGCATAAGACGTTCAGCGGAAATGATTCTTAATGAAAGCGGTACGAGTAACTACAGTAACGGCAAGGACGAAATAGGGGAAATACTCGATATGTGCATAAAAGCCTCTGAAAGACTGGCGGAAAATACTACACATAATAAACGTCATAACGAAGAAATACGTGAGAGCAGTTCACGGTACAGGGAATTACTTACTACTGCAATGCATCTTGACGCTGAACTTGTCGTATCGCAGAAATATAATAATATATTCCGGCGGTATTCCGATAATATACCGCTATCCTATGAAATAAACAACATCAGACAAATAATACCGGATTTGATAGTTTCGGGAATATCCGATATTAAAGTACCACCGTATTCGCTTTTCATGATTGCAGATAACCTTAAAAATGACAATCTTTCTGTAATAGTTTCACGGAACAAAAACAACATTGATATAACATTCCGGTGCGATGTTCAGGAACAGTTTAAAACGTTGAGACTTAATGCAATATTCGAGGAAAAAACCGTCACAAATGCGTATTCATTCAGCTATAATAATCCGTATAACCCTTATATGCGTATCGTCCACTGCTTAGGCGACAGAATATCCGTAAAAATAAAAACAAGAAACAAATTTACTTTATGTATAACCATAAAACCGGAAAAGAGTGATACTAATGAATTTTAAGAAATTAATCGCAATGTCGTTATCGGGTACGATTATTTTTTCAGTTACCGCCTGTGGCAAAAATGAACCGGAGCAGGAAATAAGAGTATATACAAGCTGTTTCGGTGCAAGAGGTACGGAATTAAGCAAAAATAACGATATTCAGCAACTTATAGCCGAAAAAACCGGTGCTATGTGCGTTGAGACGTGGTTAAAAGAGCAGGAAGACATGAACACAGTCTTTGCGGATATGATGGTATCAAACAAATACCCCGATTTTGTAGTACCCGACAGCGAAAACTGTCATAAATTCATGAATGCAGGCGTACTGATTCCGCTTGACAACTACTGGAATGACTATCAGAATATAAAGAATTTCTATTCAGATACCGAATGGAACAGGGTACGTGCCAATGACGGTCATATATATTATATACCGCTTTTTTCAAGCTGTTATGACCATGACACATCTACAAGTCATAACGACGAGGCTTTCTGGATTCAGACACGTGTACTTGAGTGGGCTGGATATCCGGAACTGAAAACCCTTGAAGATTATTTCAGTCTGATTGAAGATTACATTGAAGCCAATCCGACAGACAAGGACGGTACAGCTTTTATCGGTTATGAGATACTCGCCAATGATTCGTATTTTTTCAGCCTTGATAATCCGCCTATGTTCCTTGACGGTTACGCTAATGATGGTGCTTGTATAGTAGACCCTGAAACACTCGAAGCCAAAGACTATAATTTAACTCCTACTGCTGAAAAGTGGTTCAGAAAACTGAATGAGGAATATAAAAAAGGCATAATTGACCCTGAATGTTTCGTACTCACCAGTGACCAGTATTACGAAAAACTCTCCAAAGGAAACGTACTCGGAATAGTAGACCAGAACTGGAATTTCAATATGGCGGTAATGGATTTACCACCGGAATGTACATATATACCGTTCGGGATAACCGCCGACGAAAGCATAGAGGGGCAATATCATTCTGTGACGGCGTTCAATGATTCGACAGGTCTCGGAATAACCACCAGTTGCGACGATATAGAAGGTGCTTTACAGTTCCTTAACGATTTACTGTCACCGGAAATACTTACATTGAGATTCTGGGGTATAAAAGATATAGATTACAGCGTTGACGAAAACGGCGTATTCTATCATACCGACGAACAGGCGAAACAATGGCGTGATACTGAATACGCTAAAAAGCATATATGTCTGTATAATTATTTCCCGTACTACTTCGGCATGAGTTACGACGGTATAAACGCATACTGTCCGAGCAGTCAGCCGAGCGAGTTTTATAAAAACCGTTCAGAAGATGTAAAAAGATGTTTCGACGCATACGGTGTACAGACCTATGTTGAATTACTTAACGAAGCCTCCGAGAATCCGCCGTGGTATCCTATGTGGAGTTACGTACCGGAAGAAAATTCAGAATCAAGCAAGGTATCAAAGGAAATAGACCGTCTTAAACATAACTATCTGCCACGTATAGTAATGGCGGAGGATTTTGACATCTTATGGAATGAATATCGGGAAGAATACGGAAAAATCAATACACAAGCCTATTTTGATGACCTTACAAAAGAAGTTCACCGCCGTAAAGCCCTTACCGAAAATAATTAAGGGAGTTTTATTTATGAAAAAATTTGAAAAGCCAAGTAAGTCCGAAGTAATAACGGCAGTTTTTCTGATACTTTATGTGACAGCCGGTATGGTAACAAGTGCTGTATCAGATTCACTGTTAGATACTATGACAGGTGCGGACGGTCTCAGAAATATAAATATCTCGATTATCCTGAAACTAATAACCGGAATTATTTTGGCATTACCATTATTTGCAGGCGGAATATATAGTTTTATCAAATATCGCAATTCTGTGAGCAGGTTTGCAAATATCGGGATAATGTTTATTGTTGTTACAGTATCGGCTATGTTTTTTCTTATGGGAACTGACAGCCGTCTTGACGAACAGCATTATATAAGAAAAGAATCCGGCAATTTGACAGATTTCAGTATATTATTTGATAATATATCCGACTTAAAAAATGACGATTATGAAACATATACAATAAATAATTGTTATATCAGTTCGCATCAACACAGTACCTCTGGTGGCAGAAAAGTATATCATTATTATAATTATACCGCTACTTTTTACGACGGCAAAAAACAGATAGTCAAGGCACAGATAGGCAGAGATGACTATGACTATTTTAAAAATCTGCCATACGGCTTCGATACGGAAATAACAGTCTATAAGAAATCGGGTTTTTTACGGAGTGTTAAACCGTCAGTTGATTTCGACAAAACGACAAGTTACGAACATTTTTTTACTATATCAATTTCCGGTGACCAGATTGTATATGAAAAAAATGTCGATATGGATTTCAAGAATATACAGTGGAGCGGTTTCAAGAAAAATATGCATTTTGACGTAAAAAATTCACTTTTTGGTATCGGGATTTCCCAGGAAAGACCCTCTCTTGATGCCGATTATATAGGTTTAATCTGTGATGAGGTCTGCATATATGGTACAGTTGGAAGAGAATACAGGCGTTTAAGTAACGTACTTGACGAAAACGATTTAAATAACAACTCCGGTACATAATGCACCGGAGTTATATATTATTCTATTTCCGACTTCAGTTCACGACGGAACATTTTTTCAGCAGTAGTTTCAGCATCGCAACCGTTATATATTACATCGTTCATACCCTCTACGATAGGCATTTCAACACCGTATTTTTCGGCGAGTTGCATGACCGGTTTAATAGCGTTTATGCCCTCGACTACCATTCCTACTTTTTTTACCGCTTCGTCGACTGTCATACCCTGCCCTATATAATAACCTGCTCTGTTGTTTCTGCTATGAGTACTGGAGGCGGTAACAATAAGGTCACCGATACCGGCGAGACCATAAAAAGTCTGTGGCATACAACCCATAGCGATACCTAACCTTGTCATTTCCGCACAACCTCTTGTTATGAGTGCAGACCTTATATTATCGCCGTATCCGAGACCCGCAGAAATTCCGGAAGCCATTGCGATTATATTTTTTATACACCCACATAACTCAACGCCCAGTGTATCGGGATTGGTGTACACTCTCATAGTATCGTTTGTGAAGACTTTCTGTACTATTTCGGCATTTTCGATATTTTCGGAAGCTGATACTATAGTAGTAAGCATACCTTTTATGACCTCTTCGGCATGGGTAGGACCTGTAAGAGCTACTATATTAGTACACTTATCGCCGAGGACATCTTTTATAACTCCGGTCATTGTAAGACAGGTATCATTTTCAAGACCTTTAGCGACGTCTATAATAATCTTCGTATTGTCGACATATCCGTGAATAGTTTCGGCGGTACTGCGGACATATACCGACGGTACTGCCATTACTATATATTCGCTTCTGCAAGCTACTGAAATATCTTTCGTAAAGCGGATATTATCAGATAATTTAACGTCTTTGAGATTAGGATGTACATACGTCGCATTGAGGTTATCTATTTCGGATTCTATTGCAGACCATACTGTGACGTTGCAATATGATGACATCATTTGTGCTATAGCCGTTCCCCACGTGCCTGCACCAAGTATTGATATATTATTCATAATCTTCTCCAGTAAATTTTTATAATATAGATAGTATACCATAGAAAAAAGACATTGTCAATTAAAAATTGTAAGTTTCCTATATAATTTCATGATTTCCGCCACAAAAATGCCTGTCAATCCCGATTTTTATAAAAGTTCCCGATATATTTATAATAATAGTATTCTGTAACGGCATTTTTATTGACATTTTTTGTTAAGTATGCTAAAATTTAACTGTAGTTATGTAATTGATTTTAAATTATTATATAGAATCGATATATAATATTATTTTCAGAAAAAGGAGAATAATATGAATGAAATATATGAAATAATATTATCTGATATTAAACAACCACTCTGGAGTAACTGGTACATAAAAAAAATATCGGTAATGGACCCTTCAGCAAGGTTTACAGAATTGAAGCCGAAAGATTTGACCGTACAGACGTATCAGCCCTTAAAATAGAGCCTGTAATATCAGAAGAAACATTCTTCAATGAAGAACAGAAGAAAAACTTTATAGAAAGAAAAAAACTTATTGTAAAAAATGAATCCGATATAATGTACGCACTTAGGGATTGCCCTAATATTGTGAGATACGAAGATGAGAGTATCAAAGAACTTTATATAGACGGAAATTTTGAGGGATATTATTTCCTGATGAGAATGGAACTTCTCACACCTGTTGCTTCGCTTATAAAAAGTAAAAAAATGGATTTTTCAGAACAGAATATCATAAAACTTGCGAAACATATAGGTCAGGGGATAAAGTCGGCACATGAAAAGGGATTCATTCACAGGGATATAAAACCGGCTAATCTGTTCGTATCGGACGATGGCATATATAAACTCGGTGACTTTAATGTTTCAAAGAAAAATATAACCGCCCGTTCTGTGACCGGTACTTACGGTTATATAGCTCCGGAAATATACCGACTGACTTCAGATGACAGTTATACACGACAGGCTGATATTTATTCTTTCGGAATCTGTCTGTATCAGTTTATGAATGACTTTTATTTCCCATTTGAAGAAAAAGATAAAATTTTTACTGATACCGCAATAGAAAGGCGTATGTCCGGCGAAAGTTTTCCGAAACCTGCCAATGCTTCGGAAGAGTTCGGGTGTATAATTCTGAAAGCCTGTGAATTTGATACTTCAAAGAGGTATCAGACCATTAACGATATGCTCTATGACCTTGAAAATATAGGTTTTTCCAGACCTGCTCCGGCGTATAGTCCTGTGGAATCCGCTGATTTTTATTCCGATAATGCTACACAATATGCCGGTGAATGTTATCCGGAAGAAGATGTTACACCTGTAGCAGAAGAAACCGATACATATGAATATGACGAAAATTTATATGAAACTAACGAATCTGATTTTGAAATTGAAAACGGCGTTTTAATTAAATATAATGGCACGGATGAATATGTTAAAATACCATATGGCGTAACAAAAATAGGATGGTGTGCTTTTTATAGTTGTGAAAATTTAACTTCTGTTATAATTCCGAATAGTGTAATAGAAATAGGAACAAAGGCATTTCATGAGTGTAAAAATTTAACTTCCGTTACTATTCCATATCGTTTTAAAAGCAGAAGAAAGAATATATTTCCTGATTGTCTTAAATTTTCAGTCTCTTATATAAATAAACCTGAAACACTCAAGGACAAATTCAGAAATTTCATGAAAAACTTGTAATATATTATAATAAATTACTGAAAGGAAGTGTATATTATGAAAACAAAAAAATCTGCGATAATAATAGTTGTTATCGCCGTGATAGTTCTTGTTGCGGGGGCGGTATTCGGATTCATGTATCATAAGCACCATAGTCAGAAACAGCCGGAAGATACATTCAATACTTTTATCTACGCCCTGAATGACAATAACGTTGAGGATATGCTTGAGTGTATCGAACCTACGGAAGCGGAACTTATTCGGCTTGCACTTGATAAAATCGACGATGTTACAGACAGTAAAATTGTTGCCACACTTGTGAAGTATCTGCCGTTTCTTGCGGATTTCACTGAATTTGATATACTGCCGGAACTATATCCGGATATAATTTCAGCGGATACTGATACGAAAAATTCAACATTGAAGATTAAACTTGACGGTAAAGAAGAAAAACTTTACTATAACGTATACATGATTAAACTTGACAATAAATGGTATATTCAGTATGCGTGGAAAGCATAAGGAGGTATAAATCATGGATAACAGAACAGTATATTACGCACTGCCACCACCTAAACCGGCAACATTGCTTGTTTTGGAAAGAAATAAAGATGTAAGAGTTGTCAAACTGAACGGTGATATGCGTCTTGGCAGAAAGTCGCCGGATTCATACAGCGATATTCCGCTTGATTCGGGAATTGCTTCACGTAATCACGGAGATTTTTCTTTCATTGATGATACTTATTACTATAAGGATAATAACAGTCTTAACGGAACTTTCATAAACGGTCAGAAACTCGTAAAATATAACGAACGTGGTTCAAGAGCGGTAAAACTTATGGACGGTGATGTTATTAGAATAGACCACAATCAGCTTGACAGACCTCACGACGAAGCAGTTGAAATGATTTTCAGTACAACTTTTTCATCAGATGATAAATGGAAGAGATATTCATTGTCAGGCAGTAATAATATAAAAATCGGAAGAAATATAAGCGACGGCATTTCACTCACGGACTTCATGGCATCACGAAATCACGCCATACTCCAGTATCATTCAGGCAGGTGGAAAATAATTGATAATAACAGTAAAAACGGTATTTTTGTAAATAAAAATGCAATAAATACCGAACAATATCTCAATCCGTCCGATGTAATACGCATTGCCAATACAACTCTTATTTTTACAGGAAATGAAATCATATATAATTCCGTAGATTCTACGGTGATACAGTCAGGGAATTTTGATTATAATAACCGTTCTGTAATAATGAATGTAAATATCAATGAAGTAAAAGCCAAAAGAAGTACTTTCGGTAAAAAGAAAACACTTCTGAAAGATATAAACCTTGATATCGAAACAGGCGACTTTATACTTGTACTCGGCGGAGCAGGTGCTGGAAAATCTACTTTTATAAAGGCGATAACAGGTCAGAAACACGATATAGAACAGACCCTTGATATAAATGGAGATATATTTCTTGAGGGTATGAATCTTTATAAAAATCTAAGAATACTGAAACATAAAATAGGCATAGTTCCGCAATACCCCGACTATCGTGCAAATGATACGGTTTACAATACTATAATGGATTCCGCAAAATTACAGCTTGCTTCCGAATACAGCAGACAGGAAATCAAACAGAGAGTTGACGACGTTATAGAAAGTATGATGCTTTCTTCAATAAAAAACAGTATGCTTGGTATCATAAGCGGTGGTCAGCGTAAAAGAGTTCAGGTAGCTATAAAGGCAGTAGGCGATATGAGTTTTTTTACTTTTGATGAACCTGATGCCGGTCTTGACGTCGCCGGACGTGTTGACCAGATGAGACAAATCACAAAACCGATAACTCCGGAACAGTCAATAGATAATTCACAGGAGCTGAAATGCTGTACGGAATCCGGAAAAGCAGGTCTTATGATTTCGCATTATCCCGACGATGTGGCGGATATGTATAAAAAAGTAATCGTACTCGCAAAAAGCAGAACGGATGATGCCGGACATCTTGCATATTACGGCGATATTCCGAATGCACTTTCATTTTTCGGAGTTAAAAAGCTAAGTGAAATCGTTCTTGAAATAAACTATGAGGGCGGTAGAGGCAGAGGTGACGAATTTATTCAGAAGTTTGAAAGGACAAGGAGGGGTTGATTATGAAAACTTCAATGATAAAACAGATACCTGTTTATGTGGTAAAGAACGGCAGACTTTTCAAAAATCAGAAAGACTGGAAATTCATTATAATTGCCGGAGTTATTTCATTTCTTGTATGTTCCATAGTAGGTGAAGATATGTTTTCAACCTATGAATCGACAAAATCAGGTTTTTTTGCGATTACCTCTTCGGCAATATGGATAGGTGTATTCAATTCAATTCAGCGTATCTGCAAGGAACATAATACTATTACAAGTGAATACCGTTCCGGACTTCATATCAGTGCATACATAATGTCACACGTAATTTTTGATTTTTTAATATGTCTTATTCAAAGTATTATTTTAATGGGCATATGTCTGATTTATATTGATTTTCCGTCAGAGGGAATAATATTCGGGAAATCTGTAATTGAATATTTCATAACAGTTTTTCTTGTCATATGGGGTTCTGATATAATGGGTATAATGATTTCTTCAGTGGCTTCAACGCCGAACGTCGCAATGACCGCTATGCCGTTTGTACTTATTTTACAGCTTGTAATGAGTGGTGTACTCTTTGAACTGAAAGGCTGGGCTGAAAAAATTGCAGATATTACTTTCAGTAAATGGGGAATGTCCGCACTGGGAAGTATAGGAAATCTTAACAGTGAGGAATTACCGCTTAAAATGAGCCTTATATTTCCGGAAGTAGTCAGGCTTGAAAGCGAACCGGCATATGAATGTACATCTGAAAATCTCCTTAAAGCGTGGGGATTTATCATGATTATAAATATTGTATGCGTGATAATATCAGTCATAAGCCTTAAAATACGTAACAGAGGTTCATGAAAGAGGTGGTAATATGTTCAATATTTTCAGAAAGAAGAAAGAAACTCCATATACTCCTATAATTGACGAGGAAAAAAAAGAACAGAATGAAAAAATATCTGAAAATAAAAATGTCTTTCATGAACCGCCGACTATAATTTATGAAAGTAAAAATTTCAAGGCTGAAACGATAAAATTAAACAGTCCGCCAGAAGAAGATTCAGGTCTTATAGTTTCGGTTGCATCAGATACCGGAAAATTCCGCTCGTCTAATGAAGATAATTTTTACTGTGATGAGATAGGTTACAGAACTACAGAAAACTGTTCATATAAGAAAAAAATCAGAAACAGACAGAAATGTATTTTTGCGGTATGCGACGGTATGGGCGGAGAATCCTATGGAGAACTGGCTTCACAGATAGCCGTTGAAACTCTTGCACAGTCAAGTCATGAAATAAATTCTTCCGCACCGGATAAGCTTCATAAGACAGTTAATAAATACGCCGACGAAGCAAACAGACGTATATGTGAAATGGCTGAAGAAAAACTCTGCAACAGAAGCGGAAGTACTTTGGCAATGGTATGTATAGCAGACAAATATGTTTATACTTTCAATATAGGCGACAGCAGAGTTTATTTTTTTCGTGACGGTAAAATAAAACAGATAACCGAAGACCAGACTCTCGCAATGCGGAAACTCAAAGCAAATATCTATACGGAAGAAGAAGCTAAAAACAGTCCCGACGCACATAAAATAACTTCATTTCTGGGAGTTGATGACCGCAGAATAGGTCTTAATGCTCTTGAATATAAACCTTTTGAACTCGGTGACGGAAAAATACTTATTTGCAGTGACGGTCTTACAGATATGTGCAGTGACGAAGAAATTACAGAAATACTTTCGTCGGGTTGTGAAAATTATGCGGAAATGCTTGTAAAAAAGGCTCTTGACAACGGCGGAAAAGATAATGTTACCTGTGTGGTGATTCAGAAAATTACGAAAGGATAAACAGATGAATATTATAGATATTATCGAAAAAAATGTAGTACCATATATAAGACAGCCTGTATGGGAAAACTGGTACATAAAGGAAAGAATCGGTTCAGGTTCGTTCAGTGTAGTGTACAGGATAGAGGCAAACAGAATTAACAGTACTGATATATCGGCTATGAAAATAGAAGTCATTACTACAGACGGACAGATTTTTACAGATATGACAGTAAAAGGACAGTTTCTTGAAAACCGCAGAAATGTATTTGACAATGAAGTAAGAATAATGAAACAACTTCGTGACTGTCCGTATATTGTCAGATATGAAGACGAACATATTCAGGAATTATTTATTGACGGAAATTTTGAAGGATATTACTGTATGATTCGTATGGAATACTTATCAAGCGTTTATAATCTTATGAAAAATGGCAGGTTTGATTATTCAGAACAGAATGTAAAAAAACTGGCTTTGAATATCGGACAGGGACTTAAATCGGCACATGACATTAATGTCATACACAGAGACATAAAACCGGATAATCTTTTTGTTTCCGAAAAAGGTATATATAAACTTGGTGATTTCAATATATCGAAAAGGGCAGACAATACACGTTCATTTGCGGGAAGTCAGTTGTATATGTCGCCGGAAGTCTACCGTTCAAAAACAAATGTTGATAACAGTTATACAAAACAAGCGGATATATATTCTCTCGGATTATGTCTGTATCAGATGATGAACGACGGAATGTTACCGTTTGAAGAAAATTGTTACAGTGAAGAGGCATTTGAAAAAAGAATGAGCGGAATGCAGATACAGCCCCCGAAAAACGCTTCTGCACAGTTCAGTTATATAATATTAAAAGCCTGTGCTTTCAATCCTCTTAACAGATATAATTCAATAGATGAAATGCTTTACGATTTGGAACAAATATCACAGATTTCAACACAACAAAATTATCCGTCAACAAACGATAACAGTACACAATATGCAGGAAATAAAAATGATTTTTCTTCTGCAACTACAAATACTTCATTACATACACAATATGCCGGAAATAATCAAACCAGTGTACAACATTCCGGAAATATTATTACTAATCCGCCTTACCCTCCTTATCCGCCTACTCCACCTACTCCACCTACTCCGCCTTATCCACCTAATCCGCCGATTGAACACAATTCAAATACAAAACTGCTGATACTTATTATAATCATATGGATAATACTTATTACTGCCGGAATATCTGCTTTTATGTTTTTTAAAAATAAAAATCAGGAAGAAAATAATTCAGATGAAAATTCCGTATATTCGTCTGAAATGCCGACAGAACAAAATAAGGTAGAAAGTATTGAAAACAGTGATTTTACATCTTCTGAACAGACAGAAACTGAAGTAACAACCGAACTTACAACCGAAACAACAACTGAAATACATCAGGAAGTTTTAACAGAAATTCAGCCTGTAGAAAAAGTCACAGAGCCGGAAAAAGTCAATTATCCGCCGTCATTTCCGTATGTTTCCGCAACAAGTGAGCTGTCACCGATTAAAAATAACGATGGTACTTTTTATTACAGTGCGTCAAATGTTTTCGACGGCAGTTATTCTACCTGTTGGGCGGAAGGCAGTTCAGGTGACGGAATAAATGAAAGTATTTTCATGACAGCCGACGAAAAACAACGTGTAAGTGAAATTATTATTACTAATGGTCTCTATACAAATGCCGAACTTTTCTATAAAAATAACAGAGTAAAAGATTGTCTTATAGAATTTTCTGACGGTACTTCCCAGACCGTTACACTGTTGGGAGATTATTCTGAACAATCCAATCGTATAGTTTTCAATCCGCCGGTAGATACAGAATATATTAAAATTACCATTTTAAGTGTATATTCCGGAAACAAATATAATGATACCTGTATATCTGAAATATCAGTCAACTGAATTTTTATATTAATGAGGAATTTATATGAAAAATAATAAAAAATTCAAAATGATAATTATTGTAATTACAGTTATTTTAATATGTACCGGAATTATATGCGGAATATTTTTTTTCAGAAGTAAAGACAAAAAAACAAAAAATGAAGAAAATCCGGAAAAAACACTTGATTCATTTATAAACGTTCTCAATCATGAGGATATAAGCAGAATACTGGATTACCTTGAACCGTCAGAGGCGGAAATTTTAAAATCGGAATTTGAAAAAAATAATGAAATTACAGACAGTGAAATTATTGGAAAACTTAAAGATTATCTGCCGTTTCTTTCGGAACTTATGCAGTCAGAAGTATTACCGGAATTTGATATTAAAATAAAAAATACAAATATTGACGATAAAAATTCAGTTATTTCCGTAGATATTAATGATACAGAATTGAATTATAATATTTATCTGATAAAAATAAATAACAAATGGTATATTCAGTATGCATTGAAATCCGATAATACTACTGAAACAGAAACCACTACTTCCGAAACAACTTCAACATTAAGTGCTACTACTATCACTACCACAATTTCAAATACATCTGCTTTAGTTTCAGATACAGTTTCTACGACAAGAACAGTAACTGTAACAACTGTCAAAGAAGACGTTACAGACGGTGAACTTGTCCGTATACTTGATTATATTCCGGACGCAGTAATAGATTTACGATACGCTACAACCAACAATTTTACCGGAACTGTAATATATGACGATTCAGAAGCCTATCTTTGTTACGGTTCAGTAAAAAAACTGGCAAAAGTTCAGGAAGCACTTAAAGAAAAAGGATTCAGTATTATTGTATGGGATGCATACAGGTCAGAAGAAGCACAGTACAGATTATGGGAAGTGTGTCCTGACCCTACCTACGTTGCAGACCCTCGAAACGGTACTACAAGTCATAGCAGAGGAAATACAATAGATTTAGGCATTGTCTATACTGACGGAAGTGAAGTTGAACTGCCGTCCGGTTTTGACGAATTTTCTTTAATTGCGGACAGGGATTACAGTGATGTTTCAGCAGAAGCAGGGGAAAATTCACGTTTGCTTGAAAATATAATGAATGAGTACGGATTTAACGGATACTGGGGTGAATGGTGGCATTATTCCGATAAAGATGTATATGATATATCCTATTAATATTTATCAGTCCTCTGCCTGCTCCGACGGAGTAAACGGAAATAAACTCCTCGGAAGTACATTCGTGTACAATGATTCCGAGGAGTTTAATTATGGTTAAAAATTATGCATTATATAATCATTCTTTAATACTGAATCCAAATTTATTTAATATCTGTACAGATAATATAACTAATGATAATAAATTTAATTTTATCATAATAATAGGAATTGTCTTAATTGAAAAATTATCCATAAGTTTTCTGAAAGGCAATTTTTTCCATATCATCTGGACAACAGGGTCTGACTGATATTTTTTCAACCATCTTACTTTTTCTTTCAAAGATAATTCTTTATCCTGTGCAATCAGGACTGCCAGTTGAACGGACGAAAGAATACATTCTCCACCCCATACTTTAGAAATATCCATATTTCTTTTTTTGGAAATTCTTTTGGTTAATGCCAGCTTCTCTCTATATAGTTTAACTTTTTGGTCAACATTTTCTTTATATCTTCCGATATACTGACCAGTTGTGGAATCTTCGTGAATCACCAAAAAATATAAATTTTTTCTTAGAATATTTATTTTATCACAAAAACCAAGATATTCATTAGTAAAACAAGTATCCTCACCAATACGTAAATTTTCACAATATTTCAGATGATTCTGACGAATAACACTTGTTTTATACATCATTCTCCAAGGTCCTGTATGTCCCTTATCTTCTTTTGCACCACGTTTTCCGGTTAAATATGCATATAACTCAAGAAAAGATATTCCAAATGTTTTGGCAATGACTTTTCTGATTTCTGTTTTTTCATAGATGTCTTTATCATATGATAAACCCCTATCATTACGAAGACTACCATCCGGATTGATGTCGACAACATTATAAAGCACTGCATCTGAACACATTTTTTCTGCCTGTGAAACACACTCCGTAACTATTTCTTTAGAAAATATATCGTCACAATCAAGCATAAACAAATATTTGCCGTTTGCTATTTTCAAGGCCTCATTACGAGAATATGAAACACCCATATTTTTTTCATTTGCTATAACTCTGCAATCAGGCATTTCACGTGAAAATTCTTCAAGAAGTTTCAATGAATTGTCTTTACTGCAATCATCTATAAAGATAAATTCAAGGTTTTCATAAACCAATTCCTTGAGATTTTTGAATAATGTTTCGAGATATTTTTCTCCGCAATAAACGGGAATAATAATTGTTACTAAAGGACAATTTTCATTCATTATTTAGTCTCCTTAATTTTATAATTTTTATTAAATTTTGTCAGTTTAAGAAAATGCAAATCAACATTTTTTTAAGTGTCCTTATTTATTATAGCGTATATTTTAAAAAAGGTCAATAGTCAAAGTAAAAAAAATAAAGAATTATATAAATAAACAATTCAGAGAGAGATTTTTTTTGAAAATTGATATTTATTGCTGTCTTCAGCTATTGCCGGTTTGATTTATTATATAACAGGTATATCCAAATAATTGTACCTGTTTTTTGTATAATATGACAATTTACTTTTTCTTAAATATATGCTATAATAAAATAAATCTGAAATGAAAAGGAGATATTCAGTAATGGTTTTTATAGTACATTTATTAATGGAAAAAATTTGCGATATGCCTGATAAACAGCATATGGAGAATGTTATGAATAAACATCTTGGTAAGACCGATTGTTTTTGTTATAATGAAAAGGTTGCAGGGTTTTCACCTGAAAAATATAGTATTCATTGTGAAAAAGAAAATAAGAATATTCCGGTACAGCTTATGATTATGGACTGTGTTAAAATTGAAAAACCTGTTATGGATGAAATATCTGCCGGTCAGTTATGGGATTGTCCGGACGGTATGGAGATTCTGGAAAAATGTAAATATCAGGTTATAGCAACAGATTTTATGGCATCAGGATTATACTATAAAGACAGAGCAGAAATGCTTGTAGATTACATAGAGGCACTTGCTGAACTATATCCGGAATGTAAAGCTGTTGTATTTGAAACATCTAAAAAAATGTTTACGAGAGAGGCAATACTTGATTGTTCAGTACCAAAGGAGAGCCGTTTTATATATTATGCTGTAAATGTAAGATTTTTTAATATACAGGGTACGGACGATATGTTGATTGATACTATCGGCATGAGTACATTAGCTATGTCAGATTTGCAATATCATTTTCACGATATGAACCCTGATACAGTTGTAAATCATGCTTATAATTTACTTTCATATATTTATGAAAATGACAATCCCATTAAATCCGGCGATACAATTGACGGTATTTCCGAAGATGTTATGAGTTCAGATATAAAATGGAAGTTGCAGTATGAAGATTCATTGATACAGCCTGTCAGAGAAGTTATTGATGTCAATATGAGCAGATACGCTTCAGGTGTCAGAAATGATACTTAAAGTAAAAAAATAAATCTGATAGAATAATGATTTTTTCAGACCATATATTGACATTATTTTAAGGAATATTTTATATAATATGACAATTGATTTTTTACTGAATATATGATATAATCAAAATATTAATATGAAATGGAGTAATAATAAAATGAATCTATCAGAAGAAGAATCAGAGTTATCCGGCTGGGAAGCTATTGAAAAAGCATTTACAGAAATTTATCCTAATCAGGATAATCCGAAACATTACCGTACAATTATTCCGTACAGCCTCGGCGGAAATGACCCTCTTGACGGTATAAGCATATACGATGGTGGCGACTACTGGCATTTTGTAACATTTGGTCTGACTGAACTTTACGAAAAAGAAACAGAATATCCGGAATACAGCGGATATGGTATGGAGTTTACCTTAAGACTGAAAAAAGACTGTTATGACAAGCAAAATGAAGAAAATGAAATCAGATGTATTGTAGGAATACTACAGCAGATTGCAAAAATAACTTTCAATTCAGGTGAACTTTTTCAGGAAAACGAATACATTTATACAGGTCAGAAAACAGGTATCGACTATTATCAGAAGTCATTGCTTACCGGTTTTATAACAGTTTCAGATACTAAAGTAAAAAGCATAGACACACCAAACGGTAAAGTTGATTTCATAGAATTTATCGGCGTTACTGATGCTGAACTTCTTTCACTGAAAAACAAAAAACTGACAGTACCGGAACTTTATGGAATGTTAGGCAGTGACATTACAGATTACCGTAGAAAAAGCGTATTTTAAATCTGTTCTCATAAAAATTTAACGAATATTTGAAAAAATACGGCAAATAATATTCTCACAAATCCAAATAAAATTATTCATTGGAGGATATTATATATGAAAGCTACTGGCATTGTCAGAAGAATCGACGATTTAGGTCGTGTTGTAATCCCGAAGGAAATCAGACGCACTATGCGTATCCGTGAGGGTGACACGCCACTGACATCATTGACACGCGAGATGACTTTCTACAACGCTATCCGAGATATTGCCGAAAGACTACATATTTAATTAAATGACCGATAACAGTTATTATTATTCCTGACTGCTATCGGTCATATTTTTTTGCAACTGTTAAATATCTTGTTATAACTTTGTGATTTAATAATCCATCTTATTGATACACAGAAACAAATTCTATTTTTCGTTTGCTTTCATAAGTAAACTGTATTAATTTTTCTTCTCCAATAATCTTTACTAAATTTGCTATCTGGTTGCTCAGTGCAGTTTGATTATGATAAAAAATATGTGTTTTTGCACCTTTAGTTAAAATAATTCGCCTAAAAATATCCGCATCAGTCACATCTAAGGAATGACCATATACATAAATATTTAAACCTCGTTTGTTATCAATGTAATCAAGTAAATTTAGGTCATCAAGCCAGTCTATATATCGACTACCAGTTCCTTTATATATTCTTTGAAAAAATTTTTTGAACTGAATAAATTCATTATCTTTATCTCTCTGTTCGCCTTGAAGATATTCATCAATACCTAAGACTAAATTACAATTATCAATATTACCATCAATCTTTGCTTTTCCATGAATATAATCATATTTTACATCTGGAAAAATTTTACCATAAACCACTTCAAATGTATTTGTATAGTTAAATGAAATGACTCCATCAATTTGTAAATTCTTTATTATATCAAGTTTCTGACACGAATCTGTTTTAATATAATTGCTAAGATATATTTCCAAACATCTTGTTAATCTATTTAAATCTTCATATAATTTACATTTAAACTTTTTATAATTATCAGGACTAAAATTCGATTCAAATAAAGCATTTGATAACTGTTTTATATTTGTAATTGGCTTTGAAGTAGATGATTTATTTTTAAGCCTTAGTCGTTCACCATCAAAATGCTGAATAACTGTTGAAATTTCACTTTCAAAGTCAATCCACCCTGTTTTTCCTTCGCTACATCTTTCTTCAAAAATGCTAATAAAATGTATAAACCAAAAGTTATTAGATACTAATGCATTTATTTCATTAAAAATCTCGATTTTTTCTTCCTGTAACTTCTTGAAATAAGTATAAAAAGTGTTATCTTGTGACATATTACCTTTTTGATATTCCTGAAAATTCTGAACAAATTTAAGAAAATCTCCATAAGTTGTTGGTAATTTGTGTGCTAAATCAAATCCATTTCCTATAACTAAAATATTGTTGATAAAATCCATTATTTCTTCTCCTTTGTCAGTTTCTGATACATCTTCATAAGTTCCGCCACACATTCTGATTCTGTTATTTTCCTGTCGAAACCGTAAGCCTCCATAACTGCCAAATCGTTTTTCTGGTGAGCCTTTATTAATTCCGGTGGCATTGTAAGAGGGTCATATAAATCGGCAAGTGAGCAGTCCGGATATAGATTTCTTGCGTCAAGTATGCCCTGTGCGGTGAGTTCAATTTTCTTCACCTGCTCCGGCGTAGGTTCAGGAAACGGGAAATTATTATATACTGCCGGTGAATAGTTATATCTCATTTCAAGCCGTCCACAAACAATTTTTGTCCATGCCATATGGACATTAGAGGTAAGAACACCAAACATGAATAATGAACATGGTGATATAAATTGAAGTCTATCACTTGCTATAATGTCAGGTGAAAGAAATCCCATTGGTATATACTTTCTTTTTTCTGAAGAAACTCTCGGAATAACCATATAAGATTCTTTTGGCTGTCGACGTTGTGTAAATAAATATGGAGTTTGTGCATCTTTCTGAACGGATTTTGTAGGGCTTTTAAGTCGTAACTCACGTATTTTTTCCAATCTTTTAATTATTAATGGGCATTTTCTTAAATCCGTCGCTTTAACATCAACCAACCATAAACAATATCTATATTTATTATTGATATAATCATCACTTGTCATAAATCTATGAATCCATTTTTCAGAAATGGGTTCTTTTTTTATAAGTTCTTCTCTTTCCTCGGAAGAAAGAAGTAAATTTCCGCCGTCTGTTGGCTGACTTCCTTTTGTCATTTCAGGAAATCCTTTAGTTAAACATTTTCCTCTTGATTTAATAAATAAATCATCTGCACCTATCAAATAACCATTTATATGATTAACTTTTGAAAGTCTTCCATTACTATATAATAATTTCTGACTGTTTATTTTTTTTGCAGTAAATCCGATAATTACACAGTGAACGTGTGCTTTTGAAGTAGTTTCACTATCCCATATAAATGACTGATATGCAAATTGTATCTCAACACCTTTTTCAAATAAAAACTTCCAAAGTATAGGCACTTGTTCACCTTGTATAATTGAATTTGTTGAAACAAAAGCAGTTTTTATATTAGTGTTAATCATTAAATCAGTTGCCTTATTATACCAACAACAAACATAATCAAGTTTTCCATGTTTAGTCAAATCATAAAATGCAATTTCCATATCATTAATTTGTGATTTACTTCTCATTTGATGTCCTACAAATGGCGGATTCCCCATGATATAGGATAATTTTTCTTTCGGAACGACTTCTGACCAGTCAAGCCGGAGAGAATTTCCCTCAACGATATTTGCGTAACTTTTCAGGGGGAGAAAGTCGAGACTAATCTGCATAATTTCTTCCGTCTGCTTTAACATCTGATGCTCGGCAATCCATAACGCCGTTTTTGCGACAGATACCGCAAAATCGTTGATTTCGATACCGTAAAACTGACCGATTGACACCATGACAGGCTTCAAATCGGCGGAAAGCATGGATTGTCCGTAAACCTGACCGTCGATTACAACAAGCTGTTTAATTGCTTCATTTTCGAGCTTCCGGAGCGACAAATAAGTTTCCGTCAGGAAATTTCCCGAACCACAGGCAGGGTCAAGAAACGTAAGACCGGCGAGTTTCCGGCGATATTCGTTCAATCTGTTTTCACGGGCTTTTTTAGTCTTAAGAGCCTTGATTTCTTCGAGTTCAGCGGTCAAATTGTCGAGGAAAAGAGGGTCAATAACCTTATGGATATTTTCAATACTTGTATAGTGCATACCGCCGGAACGTCGGGTATCAGGATTCAGCGTGGATTCAAAAACCGCACCGAAAATAGTCGGCGAGATTGCAGACCAGTCAAAACCGGCACTATCGAGTATAATTTGCTTGATTTCCTTCGAAAATGACGGAATAATAATATTATCATCAGCGAAAAGTCCGCCGTTGACATACGGAAATGCAAGAAGTTCAGGGTCATCGTAACGGTCACGGTCTTCAATCGGAGTATTCAGCATTTTAAACAAATTTTTTAACTCTCTGTGCCACTTGTTGACCGGAATATTTTTCAGATAGTCGTGAAACATCAGGCGACTGAAAACGTCGGAATGTTCGGCATAAAAGCAGAATACCAATCGGACACAAAGTATATTCAAATATTTCAACGTTTCAGAATCCTGTGGATTTTCGTACTGTTCAAGGAGTTTATCGTATAATTTTCCGACGATTTCACCGGCTTTCAAGGAAATGTCAGTTTCTTTTCTGATGTGTTCGCTTTCAGTATTGACAAGAAACTGTAGCCGGTAGTATTCTTTAGATAAATCTTTTAATAAAATCTGTTCCGGTTCGGAATTAGGTTTTTCCATATCGTAAATGAGAAACTCAGAAAAGTTGCAAGTAATTATCCAGCGAGGTCGTCGGGAATACGGCAATACCGCAGAATATCTTACCGCCTGTTGATAAGGAGTAAGAAAAGAGCCATCAGATTGCGGAATACCTTTTCGGAGGTCTTTACCTAAACTTTTCTGTTCAATAAGTACGTGTGTAGCCTCAATGTAGCCGTCAATAAATGACGTATGATCAAGTTTTACCTGTTCCTCAAAAGTAATAAATTCGGAAATATTGTCCACACCGTAGACATTTTGCAGTAAATCAATCCAGAATATCTGACTTTCGCCTTTTTCGTAACCTTTACCGCTCCACCTTTCAACGAAATCTTTAGCAAATTTTTTCTGTTCTTTATCCGTCATAAAAATCCCTCACAATCCCGATTTTACAAAAATTATATCATAATTATCCAAAAAAGTCAATATTTACAGAACATTTCCGCAAAACTAATACCTGTAAATTCTCTCAGAAAAGAAATATCGGAAAAATTCAAGCCGTAATTCTGCGATTTATCATGATTTTCAACACCTGTATAAAGATAGTCAAGTTTTTTCTGCGAGATATGTTCCGTTCGGAGTTTTTCATGGTCAAAACCTTTTTCTTTCAAGTGAAATAATGCGATGCGTGAAAGCTGTACCTGTACCGTTCTGTAACTGTCGGTATCGGCACAACGGTCAAGAATATCCAAAATATCAAAAATAGTGTCGCTGTCGAACTTTTCAACGGAATTATTGGAAGGTTCGTAATTTATATAGCGGTCATTGTTGAGAAACTGCACCGTACAGTTAGTGTAAGCAAGAATTTTCAGCTGTGTTTCAAGACTTACTTCACTGCCACGTCTGAGACTCACCCAACGCTGAGAAAGTGAAGTCATTGACTTGAAAACACTTCTTTTTCTGCTTGCCTCTGAAATTATCGGTGCATCATCATCATTTATGAAATAATCAATCGGAACGTCGAAATACTGAGCGATTTTTGAAATCATATCCAGATTTGGCATACCGTCATTCACCCATTTTGTGACCGTAGCGGATGAGATTTCCAGTTCTTTCGCCACTGCTCTCGGCTTGACTCCGTGTTCGTCACAAAGTTCATTGTATTTCTTCCAAAAAACAGTCATGTTATTACCTCCATATTGTACACAATGTCGAATTTTATAAATAATATTATTCCCACTTGACAAATGCTACTAAAGTAGCATATAATATATTTATAAAATCGTTTAGTATCTTGATATGATTTATTATAACACATATTTTCTTTTTTGTCAAGACAAGTATAAATGATTTAAGATAAAAGAAAGGAATATAATGCCTATGAATGAAAATGAATGGTCGATACCAACGCCATTACGTTCGGACAAATCAGATTTGATTTGCTATCCCATAAACGCACTTCCACCGATTTTGCGTGATATGGCTTTAGCAGTCGCCGAAAGTACCTCAACAGATGTTGCAATGGCTGGAACAGCTCTGATTTCCTCAATAAGCTACTGTTTTTCGGGAGTTTACAGAATGTCGGGAAAATATGACCATACTGAACCGCTTGTGATTGATGCACTCACAATAGCTGAACCGAGTTTTAAGAAATCGCCCGTTATTTCGGCAATAAAACGTCCTTACGTACAGTTCACACATGATTGGAATGAGCAGAACAAAATCGATATTTTCAGGTATCAGGCAGAGCGAAAAATTCTTGAAAGTCAACTGCTTGCACTTGAAAAGAAAGATAATGTAACCGCTGATGAAATTGCCGATTTAAAGACAAAAATCAGTAACATTCAGGACAATAATTTCCGCCGTATTGTTGTTGATGACGTTACACCAGAAGCACTTGTGCGATTGCTTTACGACAATAAGTCTCTGCTGATGATTTCAGATGAGGCAGGTATGCTCGGAAATTTCAATGGTCGCTACTCGAATAACATTCCGAATCTTGATTTGATACTCAAATCGTATAATGGCGAGACTTATATCAGTGACCGTGTCGGCAGAGACAGCATCACATTAAAACGTCCATATGTGTCGATTTGCCTTGCGTGCCAGCCTTACGTGTTCGACAGCATGATAAACAATACGGCGTTCCGTGGAAGTGGTCTGATTTCAAGACTTATTTATTGTTTTCCGAACAACAATATCGGGCAGAGAAAGTACGACACTCAACCCATGCCGAAAAATGTCACTGAAAATTATCAGCACCTTATTTACAGACTTCTGCATAAAAAATTTACATATTATGACGAAAATGAAACATATCTGCATTTTGATAGCAAGGCTTTTAAAGAATTTGTTGATTATTACAACAATTTCATTGAAAAAAATCTGCTCACTGAAATGGCATTCTGCCGTGACTGGGGTGGAAAATATCATGGTCTGATTCTGCGAATCTGCGGAATAATTCACTGCGTAAGATGCGAACTTGACAACAGAAATCCTGCCGAAGTTAATGTAAGTCTGGACACTCTTTGTTCTGCGATTGAGATTGCAAATTATTATCGTGAACAGGCAATTTTCGCCTACGGACAAAGTGATATTGATATTGGTACGGTCAAAGCGGAGCGAGTTATTGAGAAAATCAAGGCGAAAAATATTTATAAGATTCGTCAGAATGACCTGTACAGAATTTGCCGATGTACGCTTTTCAAGAACGCTCAGGACTTCAACGAAACTGCTGAAATGCTCGAAGAATACGGATATATCCGCCGTGAAACTGTCAAGGGTGCGAACGGAAACAATAAAAGTGGAATTATGATTTACATAAATCCGAAAATCTGAACTATCAGCATTTTCGATATTATCGACGATATTTAAAATCTGTCGATTATGCGGATAATGTTGAAAATTCACAAGACTCGACAAGAGAGAAAAAGGAGTTTTTTATGACAAAGATTGAAAAGGAAAAAATCGCAGACCAGATTATGAACCTGTTAATTCAGCTTACGAATGATACGGAAATTTCTGAACCTGCTGAAAAACCTGTTGAAATGCTGACTGTCAAGGAATGTTGCAGAGAGGTCAAAGGACTTTCTGAAAACACTGTCCGCAAACTCGTGGCACAGAACAAGGTGAAATTTATCCGCACTGGTGAGGGTAAGCGTGGAAAAATTCTCGTCAACAAAGCTGACCTGATTTCTTATTTTCAGAAGTAATTTCAGCAGATTTATCTGCCGTTCAGCCTCGCAGAGCGCCGTGTACTTGTGATATTAGTGGTCACACTGATGTCGCAAGTACTAAGGCGTTACAAACGGCGCAAGCCATTTGTAAATCCGGCTATCAATCCGTTCCTTGCGATAGCATCTCCCTCAATTTTTTTGCTTATAGAAAGGAGAAATATGAAGTACAAGAGAATATCATTCGGACAGGGTAAAGGTTCAATCACACACAACAACAGAAATTTTATCGCTAATAATGTTGACAGAAATCGCATTGCCGATAATGTGACATTCATTGCAAAACCCATCAGTGAAGTGTACGAGGAACTTTTTGGCGGAGCAGTTATGAGATACAATGCCAGACAGAAAAGAAATGACAGAAAAATCCACGGCACTTACTACGAGCATTTATTTCACTGCAAGCCGTCAAATTCTGTAGTTACTGCAAGCGATAAGCGAAAGAGTTTCTATGAAGATGTAGTCCAGATTGGAAAAATGGAAGATTCCGGATATGGAACGGAAGATTTTCAGCTCGTTGCGGACTGTCTGACGGAATACATGAATGACTTTCAGGAACGAAATCCGAACTTTCATGTATTCAATGCAGTTCTGCACATGGACGAAGCAACTCCACACCTGCATATTGATTACATACCAATCGGTCATTACAACCGTGGAATGGATACACAGAACGGCATCGCACAGGCACTCAAGGAAATGGGTTACGGTGACGGAAAACAGGCAATAGCACGCTGGAGAGAAAAAGAAGTTGAAGTGCTGAATGAAATCTGTCGTTGTCACGGAATTGAACCGTTACCACCGGAAAAAGCACGAGGAACTTTGGAAGTTTCGGAATACAAGGAGCAACGCAGAAAAGCTGAACTGCTCGCAGTTGAGAATGAAAAATCGCAGTCTGAACTTGATGCACTCAATGACGAATTGAAAACAGCTACTGAAAAGAAAGTTAAAATTGTGGAAATCGACAGCATAGAAACGAAAAAATCCCGATTCAGCAGGAATAAAATTTCTCTTTCAGAAGAAGATTTTCAGAACTTATCAGACCTTGCGAAAAAACAGGTTGCAAGCGTGAAGCAGACTAAGAAGTTAAAATCCGAAAATGCTGAATTATTGCAGAAAATAACCGATTTGGAAATACAGGTTAAATTCCTGACCTCCGAACTTGATAAATACAAACAACCTGCTCATTGTTCCCGTGAACAGTTGAAAAAGAGTGCTGAAAAAGTTTCGGAACTGGAGCAACTTAAGTCAAAATACCGTAAGGCTTTGGAATTTATAAATTCCTATGCTTTAACGACTGAATTTGAAATATATAAAGATAAAAGAAAAAATGTGTTAGAATAATTCCGCTATATTATGGTAATAATTATAGTGCGGAACAGGAGTTGAGTATTTTGGAGATAACAAGAAATAAAAAATTTATTGAAGTATGGCTTACAAACGAGGAACAGGAAACAATTGACCGTAAAACACTAACAGATAAGTTACTCGCTGATGACGAAAAAAGAAAAGTAGTTTTCTTTCTGTCGGGAAGTGCAAGTCTGATTGACTATACAAATCAGCTTTTAATACACAATATGTAAAAATATAACAGGTACGTCCAAATAATCGTACCTGTTTTTTGTATAATATGCCAATTGATTTTTTTCTGAATGTATGTTACAATGTTGTCATAGATATTATTTAATATCTAATCAACATTGTAACAAGGAGGAAATATGAGTAACAAACTAAAAATTGCAGGCTATTGCAGAATTTCAGTTGATGAAGAACTCGACAAGAACAATATTTCTATTGAGCATCAGAAATCTATCATTGCAGAATATGTCAGCAGAGTATTTCCCGAATCAGAACTTGACTTCTATGAAGACCGTGACCGTTCAGGTTATACGTTTGAACAGCGTGAAGGGTATCAGGTTCTGCGAAAGAAAATGTTCCGCAGAGAGTATGATATTCTTATTGTCAAGGATTTTTCACGATTTTCAAGACGTACAAGCAGGGGACTTTGTGAACTGGAAGATTTACGTGACAGCGGTATGCGAATTATTTCAATCGGTGATAACGTCGACTATCCAAACTGCGACGACTGGATGGCTATTCAGTTAAGATTTCTGATGAATGAAATGCCTGTTACGGACACTTCCAAAAAAGTAAAGAACGTTATCAAACACCGTCAGGAAAAAGGCAAATGGATTTGTGCTGTTCCGTATGGATACATAATGACCAACAGTAAAACTATGCAGTTTAAGGTTGACGAACCGTCAGCAGAAGTCGTGAGGGAAATTTTCAGATTGTACAGTGAGGGCTGGGGATATAAACGTATCGCAAATTATCTTACTGACAAACATATTCCCACACCTCGAATGACCGAAAAAATCCGTAAGGAAGCACTCGGTGAAGAATATCATCTGCAAGTGAAAAATGAATGGAGTATCATTACAGTAAGTGAAATTCTCGGTAATGACTTTTATATAGGTACTCTCAGACAAAGAAAATACCGTCGTAAGAAAATCAACGGTGATGACGAAAAACTACAGGAAACTGACCACATTGTATTTGCAAATAATCACACTCCGATAGTAGATTACAAGGTATTCGCAAGCGTTCAGGAACAAATGAAACTCCGTTCTACTTCAAATTATCGAGGAGTCAAAAAATATGATAATATATATTCGGGATATATTTTCTGCGGAGACTGCGGAAGTCCTATGTTTTCAATGAGCCGTGCGGATTTGCCACAGGCTTACCGTTGCGGTACTTACCACAAAAGAGGTATCAAGGGCTGTACTTCACATCATACAAGGGTTGATATGCTTGACGAAATATTAAAAAACTATATCCGCAAAGTCCGTGATAACTCAGAAACGATGCTTGAAAAATTACAGCAGTCTATCGACAAGGAACAGAAAGAAACATCATCAAGTAAGGAACTTATGGAAGTCCTCGAAAAACAGATTGAAGATACCAAAAATGAAATAAAACTACTTGCCCGTCAGCACGTCAAGGACGTTGCAAAGCACCCCGAAAGAGAAGATATGCTTGAAGAAGTCTATCAGGAACAGATAGACGAACTTACACTCAGAATAGAGGGTCTGAAAAATCAGAGACAGCTTGCTAATGATAAGCATAATACAATAATAAGTATCAACAGAACCGCACAAACGGTCATGGAAGTATTTGACAACATAATCAATAAAAACTCGCTTACTAAAGCTGACGTTGATTTCATAGTTGACAGAATAACGGTATATACAGACCATATAGACATAAAACTTAAAGCTGATATTGACAATATTTTAAGAACTGGTATTCCTGACGAACTGGAAAATGTAAAAGCAGGTATATTGGCAAATTTTTATCAAGGCACTGGTAATATAACGTCACAAGTTACCACAAGTAAAGGTAATTCTATCAGTGTCAATCTTATCAGTGACGGCGACACGCCACTGACATCATTGACACGCGAGTTGACTTTCTACAACGCTATCCGAGAT
>JAIDQQ010000019.1 GCA_029062165.1 Ruminococcus sp. | reverse complement strand
TACCTATATCGGTGAGAATGCCTTTAACTTCTGAATAAGGCATAACATAACGCTGATTTATATATCTGAGAGCTGCTGCAAGTTCTCCATCCGGACCTCCGGACACCCGAAAGATATATTAAAATAAATTATGATATTTAATCTGTATGGCGGAATTTTTCCTGTCGAATACAATATACGACACTACAGACCGGAGCAGGATATTTTTTTCATTTTCGGAAATATTTTTACTTTTTATTTCTTCTATGTTTCCTATATCAGTTTCAAGGGTATCGATTACAGCTTCATTCAGAGTTTCAGTTAGAATACTGTGCGATACGTTACACTGACCTTTTGAATATTTATGACATTGCAGAGATTTTCCCCTTACTGCCTGTACCAGTGTAGCACCACATACGGAACATCTTACAAGACCTCTCAGCATGAAATCAGTATCATTATGACGTGAATTTCTTATATATTTCTTTTTGTTTTCAAGAAGTCTGTTGTTTGCCTGCTGAAAAAGTTCCGGACTGATAACAGCCTGATGTTTACCGTCAATAACAATATTGTCAGGCGACTGGTGAAACCTGTCTGATTTGTCATGACCGTGTATATTTTTTCTAAGTTTACCGGTATAAACCGGATTAGTAAGTATATATTCAATGGTACGGTTTTCAAACTGATTGCCATATCTGGTCACGATACCCATTTCATTAAGTCTGATGGCAATATTTCTTACAGCCATACCGGATATATACCATTCAAAAATCATTTTTACAACCGGAGCTGTGTTTTCGTCCGGTATGAAAAGACCGTCTTTCATGATATATCCGAAAGGTGCTTGCGAAACTGCCTCACCTCTTGAGAACTTTTCATTCATACCACGCCTGACTTCTTCGGCGAGATTAGCGGAATAATATTCGTCCATGCTTTCAATTATGGATTCAAATATCATAGAAGCCGGATTATCGCCAATATCTTCGGAAACTGAAACAACATCAATATTACATTTCTTTCTTAGGAATTTCTTATATACGATACTGTCTTCACGGTTGCGAGAAAATCTGCTGTACTTCCATACAATAATGACGTCAAAAGGTTTAGGCTTACGGCGTGCGATATTTATCATTTTGTTAAATTCCGGACGGTTTTTTGTACTTTTTCCGCTTACTCCTATATCTTCAAAGAAAAATTCTTCCGGAATGACTATGTTGTTATTCATGGCATATTCGAGTATTTTTTTCTTCTGACTTTCCGGTGAATATTCTGCCTGTTCGTTTGTGGAGACCCTTATATAACAAGCACCTGTTTTTTTATATGTATCGTTCATAGCTGATTCTCCTTTCCGTATATAATATGCATTTCACATAAAAATAAATTCGCATATTTTTTTATATGATTTTTTCCATAATATGTGATATACTTTAACTGTAACAAGGAGGTATCTGTTATTGAAGTAAACAGAAAAGAGGCATATTTTCCGGATTCCTATGCAATATGGGAAAAGTATGGCAATGAAAAATACGACGAGACAGACAGAGGTTATAATATAGTGTTCGAGTACAACGGATAGAACGACGGCGAAGAATATTACGAACTTTCAATGGATATGATTGACAAGAGACAGCATATAAAATATCTGTCAGACGCAATTGAATACTTCCGGCAGAAACACGGTGAAGATATTAAAATTTATTCTGTTACTATAAAAGAAGTGAATAATTGTCTGACATGGTATAAGATATTCAGGAAAATATTCAGTCTGAAAAAATATCATATACATTTTTTAGGGTGGAGTTATCATGTAAATTTAAATGGCAATCCGGAAGAAGATAGGCGTATACTTGAAAAAGCATATGAAATCATTGACGGTAATTTCCGGAAATGGAATGAACGTTCTGAAATAAAAAACCGGAAATAATAATCCGGCGGAAAGGAGTTTTTATTATGAGCATATTTGATTTTTTCTATTACCGTTCAATTGATATTGAACATTTTATCAAGACCCATACAGGTATATATAAAGGCATGAATAAAGGACATGGATTAGCTATCGAAAATCCAAGTAATATTCATGCGAAGTCATTTACTGTAAAAATTGACACCGACGGACTTAATGATAATTCTGCAACATATGTAGGACATGATTATATACTACTTAAAGAAAATTTAAACCTTGTATTTTTCAGAGATGTCATTAAATATATGCACGATAAATACGGCGAAGATATTATAATCAGAAGGATAACATTTCAAACTCAATATAATACTAAACGTTGGCGTGATAATGTTATGTACCGGAAAGGTAAACTTGATAAGTGCCTATATCTTACTGGCAATAAGGAAAAAGACAAATCTATTATTGAAAAAGCCGATTCAATATTTTATGAATGGATTGACCGTAGACCAAAATATATGGAATTTAAACAGAGTGACTGGGGAAATGAATATTTATGGATATAAAGAAGTTTAAACCTAATCAAACTGTATACCTAATGAATTTTTTTAAATTTGGTATAGATATAGAAATAAAGGAGTTTTTATTATGAGTAAGAAAAAACAGCAGAACAGGGAAGTTTACGAAAGAGCCATAAAGAATTACAAGTACAGTGAGGGTTGCGAACCGGTAATGTATGATAATGCACTTGACTTATACAACATATATGGTACATCTTACCCGACAGCCGACAAGAATGACTATTCCAGACCGGTCAGGGAATACAAAAAGAATGAAGATAAATAAAATTTTTTTACTTGAGAGGTTTTTATTATGGAATTACATATTGAAGATAAAACACATAGCGTTTTCTGTGAGGATTCATACGGCAGGACGTGGAAATATCGAATAGCCTGTGACCTTGCGAAAGAAATCAGGAATTTTTACAGCAGGTCTGAAAATATCAGTGAAGACAATAAAAGAAACATCAGATATATAAATAACGGATTTTTTATGATTTCGGCATATAGTTCCGGAACTGATGAGAAATCCAACAAAAAGAATACTGACAGATTATCCGAAGATGTAAGGTCATACGGATTAGGTTATATAAGAATTGCAGGCGGTTATACGGTATCGGACAATGAAGCGGAATTTACCGGAGAACTATTATTTGTACCGCAACCCGAAAATATTTCAGCAGAAGAATTTTCCGGTATAGCTTCAAGAATAAGTGAAAAATATAATGACGGTTCAGTAGTTGCCAGTATACCGGATTATGCAACCGGCAAGGAAATTTTATCCGGTAATGATTCATTGATACAGTATTTTTCGTCACTGGTAGGCGACGTTGACATGAAAACAGAATGGCTTGCAGTAAGAAATCCCGACAGTTTCACAAAAGCGGTTTTAATGTCTAAAAATAAAGAAAATCTGCTATTCAGACAATAATATAAAACAGACAGTTGTATTTAAAAGTACAACTGTTTTTGTATTCCGGTGATTTATCAGTATACGACATATTTTCTGATAAATAAAATATAATGAATTTGTAATAATAAATATGAGGTGATATTATGTCAAGACAGAGAAGCAGAATAACCGCATTACCGTCGCTGATAGTATGTCGGGACGGTACAGAAAAGGAATTGAATAAACTGTCTGAAAAAGACAGGAATGAATTAAGATTGCTGATGCGTTCGGAAATAAGCAGAAAAATAAGTGAATATTATCCGGTACATAATAAGGAATATGAAAATATTTTATTAAAATAAGTGTATCTTTCGGGAATAAGTACCACCAAGCTGAGTTATTATAAATTTAGCGAGTTTCGGATTAGGATTCTTTATATTTACAGGATACTGAAGTTTTTTCTCATATTGCCACATAGTTTACCACCTTTCCCAAGGCCAAGGGTCGTCAATCCATGACCAGTGTTGAGTATCATTCGTCTGTGTGGGATTTACAGGTCCGAAACGTCTTGCAAACTCTTCCTCGGCAGATTTTAGAAGTCCGTTATACTTATTGAACAGTGCCAACGCACGACGGCAATCGGGGTGTGTATCGAGGTATAAATTGAGTTCCTTTATCGCAAAACTGTATTTCTGTATCTTGTTGTAAAGCTGTTGACGTTCATTCATTGCTGTCAGCTCCTCTCATGAAAGGGAAGTCGAGTTCGGGAAAGAGCGTTCCTATCGGGAAAGCCTCGTCGTCGGTATAGACTTCGCCCCACTCCTGAAACGGTACGTAAGCCATAGCAAGAGGCGTATTCTGTGGGAAACGTGTGTTATTATTCTGTGGCGGACGGACTGGTATTTTATACGTTTCCGGCGAATCGAGTGAATTTTCACGTTCACGGAGTATAAGACCGTCCATATCATCGAACAGATTTAAATTCATGTCAGTTCCTCCTTGTTTTAGTTGCGGAGGTCATCGTGCAGATGTTCTCCGCACATTACATTATATTCACATACCGGAAAAGCAGTTACACAAAAAACGGACTTTATAAAAAAAGTCCGTTTTTGTTTATTTATCAAACTTTGGAATTATATCTGAATATTTTTTTGAACATATACCGCAAGCCCAGTATATACCATTATAGTTGCTCAGGTCGCTTTCTGCAATGTCAACCGTTGAATAGTTTTCGGGTAAAATCTGCTGTGCAGCACGACAAGTGTCTTTAATGTGAACACAGTTAGTGTCAGTATTGAGAATAAAATGTACATTTGCAGACTGTGCAGGCTGTACAGTCTGAGGCGGTGTTGTTTGTACGGAAACTGGTCCGAGACTTACTTTTACTTTTACTACAGTACCCTTTTCGACTTTTGAAGGAAATTTAATATCCTGTTCAATGATACTTCCTGCGGATATATATGAGTTGTGTTCCTCACTGTCTTTTTTGATTGTAATATAAGCACTGTACATTTTTATTGCTTCGTCATAATTTATTCCCGATAAATCAGGACATTCAACCATTTCTACTGGTTTTTCTGTAGTAGTAGCTTTGGTTGTTGTTTCTGTGGTAGTGGTTTCGGTTGTTGTTTCTGTGGTAGTGGTTTCGGTTGTCGTTTCTGTAGTAGTAGTTTCGGTTGTCGTTTCCGTAGTAGTAGTTTTAGTTGTCGTTTCCGTAGTAGTGGTTTTAGTTGTTGTTTCTGTAGTAGTGGTTTTGGTTGTTGTTTCTGTATCAGTGTTTTTTATTTCCGTGGTTACTTCAGGACGACTTTTATCAGTACTTATTTCCTCTTCTGAATTTGTGCCACAACTTACGCACGAGCCGAGAAGCAAAAGTGAAACAACAATTGTTATAATAGGATTAAGTTTTTTCTTTTTGTTTTTTGGTAATTTGATTTTCATAAAAATCCCCCTTTTTATTTAAATGCAGAAAATCCGAGAAGACTTAGTACTGTCATAATGACACCGGCAAGGAGTACTCCGCACATTACGGCTATGACGCTTTTTTTGAAATCCAGTTTTAAGAAACTCGCCGCAAGTGTGCCTGTCCAAGCACCAGTACCAGGGAGAGGGATTCCGACAAATAGCAGTAACGCCCAGAACATACCTTTACCGGCTTTTTCCTGTAACTTCTCACCGCCTTTACTGCCCTTTTCCAGACACCATGTAAAGAATCCGCCTATAAATTTCTTATCCTTGCCCCATTCGAGAATCTTCCGTGCAAACAGGAAGATAAACGGTACAGGTATCATGTTACCTATCATGCACAGCGGAAGTGCCTTATACCACGGTATGCCGAAACCGATTCCGAACGGTACACCACCACGCAGTTCAATGATTGGAACCATTGATATTAAAAATGTCAGAATATACTTTTTCATAAAAAAAACCTCTTTCATGTTTGATAAGTATATTATTACATATTACCGGCAATAAGTCAAGTAAAAAAATAAAAAATCCCATGAAAAAAATCACGGGATTTTATATATAATTTATGATATAGTGAACAACTGTATTTCAAGAGCGTCAGCCGAAGTAATAGTACCATCGCC
>JAIDQQ010000018.1 GCA_029062165.1 Ruminococcus sp. | reverse complement strand
AAAAAACGTGAAAAGTATGAAAAACGGCGGTATATAGCCGGATTTCCGGTGGGATAAAGTGGTAAACCTTGAAATTAAAAATTTTGACATGAAAAAATAAAACCCTCGATTTTGGATTAAAATTCCGATTTCGAGGGTTTTTAAATTTTTCCTTAAAAAGCGTTTAAAAACTGTTTAAAAAGCATTTAAAGATTTAAAAAAAGTGTTTAAACGGCTTAAAATAGCGTTTAAATCGGTTTTAAAAAATTTTAAAGATTTTTAAAAATCTAAGTTTAAATTTGCTTTTTGTCAATAAAAAAAGGCTGGGAAGCTGGGAACTAAATTACAATAGGGTGGGAACTTGTTCCTACCCCTGATTTTATACTATTTGTAATAAAAAACAAATCCGTTCAACGATAGCACATTGAACGGATTTTTTTGTTGTTCCTGCTCTAATGCAATTAATACCAGCTTGTTACTATTATATTACGTCTTTTGCTTTACCTTTTTCTTCTTCCTGCATTAGTTCGTCTTCGATTTCCCCCAAACGTTTGACACATCTTTTCTTTATTTGTGGTTTTGTCTGCTCCGTTGCCTGTGCAAGCTTTGCCATTGTATCAACAAAAATTTGCTTCACATAGTCCGGCAACTCACTATAAAGTCGCATAAACTCGTCATCGTCCACACTTTTTTTTATTCCAAGAGCCTCCATAGGTTCAATTACAGATGAAGTTGATTCAAGCCCTAAAAGATAGTCTGTTGTTACGCCATAAAAAATAGCAAAGTCACACAGCAAATCGTATGGTGGTTCAGTTTTGCCACTTTCATATTTTTGATACGTTTGCTGTGATATTCCAAAATTTTTAGCCGATTCATCCTGTGTCATATGTCTGGAAAGTCTGAGTTTTCTAAGAATCTGTCCACGTTTTATTTTGTTATCCATATTATCACCTCCTCAAAAACAATCATACACCAAAAAAGTGTATTTGTCAATGAATAAATTAAAAACTGCTTGAATAAACTAATAAATTTAGTAATTTATTACAATATTCACACTATTTTTTTGTTTTATACGCCGAAAAAGTGTTTTAACTATTGACATTTACGCTTTTTTAGTGTATGATATGACTATAGCAAAATAAATAATTCAAAACCAAAAAAAGAAAGGAAGTGACTTTGAATGACAGATAAATCAACAAATATTCCGGAAAAAGAAGAAGCTTGTAAGATTTACAAAGAATTTTCAGAGCGTGACCAATCGTTCCTGAAAGCGATACTCGAAATGTTGGTAGCAATTTATTGTACACCTGACAAAAATCAAAAAACAGAAAAGAGGTGATTTTGTGACATTCGGACAGAAAATAAAGTACCGCCGTGAAGAACTCGGCTATACGCAGTCTGAACTCGCAAAAAAAGTTCACACTACACAGCCGTATATCTCACGTCTGGAGCGTGGACATTTCAATCCGTCAATGAAGACGATTACAAAAATATCCACTGCATTGGATATTAGTGTTGATTATCTGTTGTTTGATGACAGAAAAGCAGTCTGAAAATACAGTGTTCTGAAGGGCATCACTCCAAAAGCCCTATCCCACAGCAGAAACACAGCAGTCACCGACCAACGAGAATCGGTAACGGTAGCAGACGGCACGGTGCGAGAGTGACACAGGCTGAAAGAAATTTGATAATTGAAAAGAGGTGATAATATGGAAAACAAGAAAAAGTTCGTTGAGGAACTTGGTGAAATCTTTATGATGTATTCAAGGGAAAAAGTCGAAGAATTTAAATATTTCATTGAAGATTCGAAAGAATTTGTGGAGATTACCTACACAAACAGAAGTGTAAAATATGTCAACGTTACAGGCGATTCTTGCCAAACGATATTAAGAGATATTTATCAGGCACTTTATTGATGAAACGTTTCTGAACCGTTGTACGTTAAACAGCGGTATCCCACAGCCGAAAGGCTGACAGAATCTTGAAAACTGAAAAGAGGTGAAAAAGCATGAACTTTTTATGCAAGGCACAGGCGTATCTGAACAGTGTGACTTCTGCTGTCAATTCTCTCGCCGGTATGGTGATGAGCGGTGAACTTCAGGGCAATGTTGAATTGCAGTATAAAATTATTGTAGAACTCATCGAACTGGAGCAGGCAACTTCCGAGTTTATCACCAACATGGAACTTGATGCAGAACTTCCGCATTCGGTGAAAATCAGCAAGCAGAAATTTATCAACATCAACGAACGGCTGATTAAGCACTTAGAAAAAATCCAGCTTCAGGGCTACAACTTTAGCGAGTTAATAACCACCCTGAAACTGGAAAACGCCACGTTAAAAGAAGAATGCAACTTCCTTTAATGTACGTTTTAAGTGTATCACAAAAAATTGACAATGTCAATACCTAAGAAGAAATTTTTGTCGGAGCGTTCCTGCTCCGACAGAAAGGAGAAAAAAATTGGAACATCTTACAGTAAAAGAAGTGGCGGAATTAAAAGGTTGTTCGGAACGATATATCAAGCAAATTTGTAAAGATGGAAAAATTCAAACAGAATTACAGCCACACCCACAGAACAAACAACCGTGCTATATGATACCAGTATCAGCATTGCCGGAAGACCTGCAAGCTAAATACTACCGGCAGAAACGAACAGAAGCAGGTGTACTTCCCGAAAAAAACAACATCGAACCCGAAGAAAAAACGGCGTTTAAATACCGTTTAAAGGGCATTCAAAAGGCATTTGAAGAATTTTCCGAGGCTGAACGTACAGAAATAAAATTCTGGACAGACTTACTCACACAGTGGCAGTCTGAACGCTCTGAACGCAAAGACAAGACAGAGTTTGACAAATTATTTGTCGCTCATCAGAAGTATCTCAATCCGGATTTAGAAATCAGTACGGATATTCTGTACCGGAAATATTCAGCATACAAAAACGAATGCTACGCAGACCTTGTTGACAGTCGAGGCGGTTGGAACAGAGGTAAAAGCAAGCTCGACGACGACAGCATAATATGGCAGAATTTCATGAACATCTATCTTGAACAGAGTGAACCGAAAATCAGTAAATGTTACCGCATGGTGTGTGCATTCGTCGCTGAAGAATATCCCGAACTTGTGGAAGAAATTCCGTCAGAGGTGTGTTTCAGGCGGAAAATAAAAACCATTCCGTTTGCGGTTCTCGAATATTCACACAACGGCGAAAAGGCTCTGCATGACCATTGTACTCCGTATGCGAACCGGCGAAAAGATAACGTTTACGCTAACGACGGCTGGGTTATGGATAACTACACTTTCGACGTTATAGTAAGGCAGGACAATAATTCAGAAAAAACAAGGAGACTGTACATAACAACGGTTCTTGACGTAAAATCAAACGTTGCTTGATGCCCTGAGATTTGCGATTCACCGTTTTGGCATTCCGAAACGTCTGTATTTCGATAATGGTCGAGAATTTACGGCTCTTGACATTGCCGGTGAACGACGTAACCGAAAAGTATCCAAGGACAAAAAAGGCAATATTCCGGTCACGATAGTCGAAAAACTCGGCATTGAACTGGTTTTTGCAAAAGTCAGGAACGCACAGGCGAAAGTTGTGGAGCGAATCCACCGGATTATAAAAGAACAGTACTGTACCGCACAATACGGTTACTGTGGCGGAAATATCGTGGAACGCCCTGAAATTCTCAAGCAGAATATTAAGAACTGCACCATTGAAACAGAGGCAGAACTCCGTGAAACGTTTGCGGATTTTGCCGACAATATATACAACGTACAGCCTTACGGAAGCAATGAATTGAAGTACAAAGGCATGACCCTGATTGACGTGTGGAATGCCTCGATTGCTGAAACATCGCTAAGAAAAGCAAGTGATGAAACTCTTGACCTGCTCATGCTTAGGAATGCAGGATTTCAGAAAGTCAAGCGTAACGGCGTATTTATCACATACCACGGCGAAAAAATATGGTATTACGATAAAAATATTACGTGGCAACACATCGGTGAGGAAGTCTGTGTCAGATACGACCGCAACGACCCATCAACCGTCCGGCTTTACGACCGTGAGGACAGATATTTATACAGCTGGGATTGTGCAGACTGGCTTACACTCGAATATTTCGGCGAAAGCAAGGGAAAACTCGCAGAACTCGGACGTGGTCAGGCGGACGTTATCAGACAGGTCAAAGCACGTGCAAAAGAACTCAGGGGCGACAGCAATTTCACGCAGAAAGACGGTTTACGATACATTTCGGAACAGAATGCCGGAAAATTCAATATACAGTTTCCGAAAAATATCATCATGGTGATGGCAAACGAAGAACCGGAAGAACGTATGGCAGTCGGAGCGGAAAATTCATGCATAATCGACCCACAAAGAATGTTAAGAAATATTGAATCAAGGAGAAATAAATAATGTATACAAGTGAACAACTGGAGCTTCTCGAAAAAGTGGAAGCCTTGAAAAAAGAAAAAGGTCTGAGTCAGAACGCTGTCGGACAGCTTATCGGCGTATCCGGAACAGCACTTTCACAAATCAGAAACGGCAAATATAACGCCAATCCGCAGAAAATCTTTGATGTTCTTTCCGGATATTTCGGAGTAAAAGAACGTGCGGAACTTACATACACAGAAATTGAATACGCACCGACCAGCATTTCGGAACAGGTTTATGTCACGATTGCACTTTGTCAGAAAAAAGGCGGACTTGCTGTAATCTGCGGTGATGCCGGAATAGGCAAGACAAAGGCAGCACAGAAATTCGTAACGGATAATCCGTCAAACAGCTTTCTGATAACAATCAACCCATGTCTGACCAACACCAAAAGCCTTTTAAAGACGATTGCAGACCGCATCGGAGCGGTTCAGGAAAAATCAATCAATGAATTATGGCTGTCAATAGCCCACAAACTTACAGACGGAAAAGTTCTGATTTTTGACGAATCACAACATCTCACAACAAAAAATATTGAAATTCTCAGAAGTTTTTCTGATTACTTCAATGACCAAGGTCAAACACTTGGTATCTGCTTTATCGGAAATCTTGAAACGGTAACCCGTATGGGCGGTAAAAAAGCAGAATTCGCACAGATTGCAAACCGTACTAAACAGCGTAAAATCTACAGAAATACGGAAATTCAGCGTGAGGACATCTGCAAACTTTTCCCGATTCTCGAAGCTGAAAACATGAACGCTGAAATTGATTTCCTGCTCCGGATTGCACGGACACCACAGGCACTCAGAGGGGCGATAAACCTTTTTTCAAACGCTTATGACAACGACGATATAACACTCAGGGGACTTATTGGCATGGCACGCTATATGGAAATAGAAGTTTAAAATAATACAGGGGAATCCGTTCCCCTGCTCTAATGCGACCGGAAATCCGGCGGTGACAAGTCCGTATAAACGCAGAGTCAGAGCAGAAAGAAATGAGGTGAAAATTATGTTTGCATACTTTCACTGTAATCTTTGCGAACATTGCCGGAATTTCGGCAAATGCGAATCAGAGAACGAAGAAAAGGTACATTGTACGTATAGTAACGACGACCCTTATGACGACTGTGCAAGATGTGTAAAACAGGATTGCTTCGATTTTTTTCTTGATTTGCCATATGCAGAAAAAAATACCGGTGACGAAAGGAGGTGAAAATATGAAAATAATTCTTAATATAACTGCTTTCTATGACCTCATGGACGAACACGGCATAGAAACTATCCGACAGTTAAGCCGTGAAAGCGGTATAACGTGCGAATGCCTTTACGGTGCTGTCGACAGAGGTGTGACTTCAAAAGTAACATACTGGAGACTTGCAAAATTTTTCGGTTGTCATGTTGAAGATTTACAGACACTTATTATTCAGGATAAAGATTATACGTATTGAATAATATTTTAGTTGCAATAATACTTGAAATATGGTATAATAAAGAAAAAAGCGGACTGGAAACAGTCCGCTGTGTTGTAAAGGAGGTATTTTAATGGTTGACATGGAAAAAATAGTCAGTACAGAACAGCTTTCAGACGACAAAAAAGAACTCGCAGAGATAATCGGACTTGATGCATACAAGAAACTTGTACAGCATTTCTGCGGAAGTTATATTTACGTAAACAAGCCTGATACAGTCACCCGAAAAGAACGTGATGCAGAAATCTTCCGGAAATTTGATGGTAAGAATTATTGTCAGCTTGCACAGGAATACAATCTGACAGAAAACAGAATCCGGTCTATTTTAAAGCAGAAACAGGTGATATTATGAAACTTCCGAAGAAAAAAGAAAAGGAATTTACAGCGAAAATCAGGCAGATAAAGGAACTCGAACAGCAGAAAAAACAGACAGAAGAAACGATTTCCGCACTCAAAGAAGAAATCAAGGCTTACATGGATAAGAATAAGACTTCTGAACTGAAAGTTGATATTTTCACAGCACATTACACCGAAACCGAAACGGAGCGTTTTGACAGCAAGGCTTTCCGGAACGCTGATGAAGAACTTTACAACCAGTTTGTGAAGAAAGTCACTACAAAAAGATTCTCAATCACATAAAAAATTTCACAGAATGCAGTATCATTGACCGAAAAGTTAATCATACTGCATTTTTTTATCGGGAGGGATTATTTTGAATGTCGAAAAAATAGAAAGTCTCGAACAACTTTCCGGAGACCAGAGGGAACTTGCTGAAATTGTTGGAATTGAGGCTTACAGGAAACTTGTTGAAAATTACGGTGGAATGTGTATATATATTTACAAACTGGAAACTATTCTCCGTGAACGTCGTAATGCTGAAATATTCAACGAATTTGACGGCATGAATTACCGTGAACTCGCTAAAAAATACAATCTTTCGGAAAAAACTATTCGTGAAATTGTTTCCGGAAAAAAGGAAGAACCCATTGACGGTCAGGGTGGTTTTTTCTGAAAATTTATTAACGCACGTTAAAAGACATTCGCCGAATTATGTGCTATACTGATATTGAGAAAATATCGGTACAATACTTTTCAGGTGGTGAAAATATGGAAATGAATTACATAATTGAAATTTTACTTACAGCAGGAATCGGTGTCATCACGTTCTTTCTGAAGCGTACAATCGACGAACTGGACACGTGTAAACGAAACATCGCAAAAATCAAGGAAGATTATATCACAAAAGAAGATTTTTTTCGTGAACAGAATGAAAACCATCGGAAATTAGATAGAATTATGGATATTCTTTTAGAAGTCAAGGGGGAAATCGGAAATGGATAAGGAAACACTCAACAAGCGAATTTCAGCCGGAAATTTCGTCGAAAATAACGGTTCTGTACTGCGTGCGGTAAACATTTTAAAGACAAAATTCAACCGTCTGAAAGACATAAAATATGCCTTGAATATCGAAAAAAATGAAATTGAAAACAGCATAAATTACCTGCATGAAGCCGGATATCTGCATCTAAGACACATCGAAAGTAAACAGCCGTCAAGCCTTGCCGACGACGATTTTGACGCACTTGAAGGTAAATTGACCGCC
>JAIDQQ010000017.1 GCA_029062165.1 Ruminococcus sp. | reverse complement strand
GATATATAAATTATCTGACAAAAATGCAATACAAATCCTGTGAAATATGCTAAAATCAGTATTACATTAAAAATGTTTATACAAATAGGAGCAGGAAATGAATCTGAAAAAATTTACTGATTAACTTATCTGCACAAAAAAGTAAATCAGTTTATTAACAGGGGTATTGTTTCTGTATCGGAGACAATCGTAAGAAAACTATGGTGAAATATCCATAGTTTTTTTATCGTATTATGTGATTTTTGTCACGGTATTCTTTCGGTGTTATTCCGGTAATTTCCTTGAATACCCTTGTAAAATGGCTTTGCGAAGAAAAACCGAGATAGTTACTTATCATGACAAGGCTCTGACTGGTTGCGTAAAGAAGTTCCTGAGCCTCCTGAATTTTTTTCAGCTTTATGAAGTCAGAAAGATTCATACCGGTTTGTTTTTTAAACTCCGTAGTTATACCGCCCCTGCTCCTGCCTAAGTAATCGGCAATATCCGAAGTTTTGACCGGTTCTGAAATATGATTCCGGATATATCCTGAAATTTCCGTCACAAGTTTGGAGTTTTTCCCGTTATACTGCCGGAGTTTTTTTACTCGGTCTGCATAGTCGATTACCATATGATACTGTAGATTTTTAATGCGGTCAATATTGTCAAGGGATTCGCATTTTCTTATATACATTTCCTCAATTGAAAAAACCTCGTCAACATCAAGACCGGCATCAATAGCGGTACGTGCCATAATAGTTTCGAGTTTTATGAAGAAATTCTTACTGTGTCGGAGCAGGTGCGGTGCAAGATTTCCGGAACTAACTGCCGGTATTTTTGTAGCACCGTCAATAAGTCCGTCAACGTCGCCGTTCATTACTTTCTTAATCATGTCTCTTTCGATAGCATAGGTGCGTGAACTGTTCATGAAAAGTGTTTCGCCTGTATATGAAATTTCGCTTTCCTTTATATCGGAAGAAATATTATTCTGTTCCTTACTTTTTATTCTTATGTCAGATATATTGTACATTGTCCTGTTGACCGAAAAATTATACATGATAATTGCCTGAATAAGCGTATCGAGATGTATTCCGGAAAGGCTTTTCATTGACGACGTGAAAAGCGGAATATCATTTTTTTCTATATCTAACATGAAGCCCAGTCTGTTGAAATCGTGGTCAGAAAGTCTTATTTCCGTTACAGGACCTGTTATAAATTTATACTGTCCGCAGTTGACGATACCATAATAAAAGGCGTTCTCGTAGACATAATAGCTGATTTGTTCATTTTTGCATATTATCTCGTCAAGACACAGTGAAACAGGGTCAGCGATAATATTTGCAGTCGAATGAAAAAATACGAGTTCATTTTTATTGTAAAGCCTTACAGGGAATCCGAACATATTGGCAAACTGTCGACTTATATAAATAAGTTCTTCCGGTGTTATGTCGGGAATCTGTTCATAATTCATAATATACACCCCTTGAAAAAATATTCTTTATTCACATTATATCACGTATCCGGAAAAATTTCAACCTTAACCGATAACATAAATGCCATTTCAATGACAAATATGCAATACATATATTTTGATTTATGTTAGAATATATTAAATTTATGTGAACGATATTTTAACAGGAGGTAATCATGAAAAAAAATAAATCATTAAAAAAACTTATGTCGCTGGTTACGTCATCTGCTATGCTTTTCGCACTGACATCTGTAATGCCGGTACAGAAAAATGTTCTTGCCGTCGGAGAAGTTGTAATAGATACAGACAAGGAATATCAGACAATAAGAGGTTTCGGCGGTATAAATCATCCCGAATGGACAGGTGCAGACCTTACGGAATCGCAGAGACAGACGGCTTTCGGAAACGGTGAAAACGAATTAGGACTTACAATACTGCGTGTGTTTGTAAATCCGGATAAAAACCAGTGGTCTAAAGCACTTCCGACGGCACAGTTCGCAACGAAAATGGGCGTTACAATTTTTGCTTCACCGTGGGAACCTCCCGCAAATCTCGCTGAATCCGGCGGAAGTAACGGAAAATTACATCTGCCTAAATCAAACTATTCCGCATACGCAAAACATCTTAATGATTTCGGTCAGTACATGAAAGACAATAAAGTTGACCTCTATTCAATATCGGTACAAAATGAACCTGATTATGCTTCCGAATGGACTTACTGGTCAACAGACGAAACTACAGACTTTATCGCAAACTATGGCGACAAGATAACAAGTACAAGGCTTATGTCGCCGGAATCTTTCCAGTATGCTCCGGAAAATGCTTCGTGGGTAAGCGACGGAGGTAAAAAATTCTACAGAAAAATTCTTGATAACCCTAAGGCTATGGCAAACTGTGACCTTTTCGGCACTCATATGTACGGTACGGCGAGGGATTGGATGGATTTCCCTGACCTTGAAAACTCCGGTAAGGAAATATGGATGACGGAAGTATATGTCCCTAACAGTGATGCCGATTCCGCTAACCGCTATCCCGAAGCCATACAGGTAGCCGAAAATATTCATAATGCTATGGTAGTCGGAAATATGAGTGCGTATACATGGTGGTATATCCGCAGAAGTTACGGTCTCATGACAGAGGACGGCAAAATAAGTAAGCGTGGTTACTGTATGGCACAGTATTCAAAATATGTGCGTCCTGGCGATGTACGTATTGACGCTACCGAACAGCCTCAAAAAGACGTTTTTGTTTCTGCATACAAAGGCGACGACAATCAGGTGACAATAGTTGCGGTAAACAAGAGCGATAAGGAATATACACAGAATTTCAAGATAGACAACGAAAAAATTTCCGACGTTGACCGTTACAGGACTTCCGCAAGTGAAAATATCGCTCCTACACTCAACATGGAGTTTAACGGAGATAATTTCTATTCACAGCTTCCGGCAAACAGTGTTTCAACGTTTGTTGTAACGCTTTCCGGAGATTCGCAGACTACTAAACCTGCTCCGGAAGTGCCGTCAGAAACTGTTGAGCCTAACAAGTATGGCTGGTATTTTGCCGACGGTTTCGAGGGTAGTACGTGTGACTGGAGCATACGAGGTTCAGGAGAGGTACTCACAAGCGGACGTACTTCATATGTAGGTGACGAATCACTTCTTGTCAAGGACAGGGAAAAAGCATGGAATGGTGCTTCCAAAACACTCGGCAAGGCGTTTGAATCCGGAAAAGAATACAGTTTCAGTGCAAATGTAATGTATCTTGACGGCAATGCAACGGATAAATTTTATCTTAAACTACAGTACAAGGACAAAAACGGCGATACACAGTATTCTACAATCGCAGAGGTAACGGCAGTAAAGGGCGAGTGGGTACAGTTAGCCAACAAGAACTACAAAATTCCTGACGGTGCTTCCGATATGCAGATTTACATTGAAACTGCTGAATCAACCAACAACTTCTATATCGACGAAGTTATAGGAGCAATTGCCGGTACTACAATTATCGGAGCAGGTGAATCCAAAAAAGTTATACTCGGCGATATAAATTCTGACGGTACAGTAAATTCTTTTGACATGGTACTCGCAAGAAAAGGACTTCTTAAAGGTTTCAGCGAATCTTCTGAAAAACTTTCCGCTGACGTTGACCAGAATGGCGAGTACGATATAAATGACACTGTTCTTATTCAGAAATTCATTCTCGGACAGATAAACGAATTTCTGGTAGCCGAAAAAAAAACTGATACCGTAGCTATGGAAAAACTCTTTTCTTCCGTAACTCCGACAAGTAGTTATAAAAAATCAGGCGAAAACAATCCGCTTTATACACAAAGATTCGGTGCTGACCCTGGTGTTATGGAGTACAACGGAAGAGTTTACGTATATATGACTAATGACGTTGTAGAATACGACAGTAACGGCAATGTCACCGAAAACACTTACGGAAAAGTAAACAAAATCAACTGTATTTCTTCCGACGATATGGTAAACTGGACTGACCACGGCTGTATAAATGTTGCCGGTACGGACGGTGTAGCAAAATGGGCATCACTTTCATGGGCTCCGTGTGCCACTCACAAAACTATAAACGGTAAAGAAAAATTTTTCCTTTACTTCTGTAACGGCGGAAACGGTATATGCGTACTTACCGCCGACAGTCCTACAGGTCCGTGGAGTGACCCACTCGGTCACGAACTCGTAACAAGAGCTGTACCGAACTGTAATAATATTCCGTGGCTTTTTGACCCTGCTGTTTTCGTCGATGATGATGGTACTGGTTACTTATGTTTCGGCGGTGGAGTGCCTGAAGGTAAAGAAGCTATGCCGTCCACGACACGAATTGTCAAACTCGGCGACGATATGACAAGTATCGTCGGAACACCAGTAACAATAGATGCCCCGTATGTATTTGAGGATTCCGGCATTAACAAAATCGGCAACAAGTATTATTATACGTACTGTTCAAACTGGAATACCGGCGGAAATCAGTACGGACTTTCTACAGCGGGTATAGAGTACATGGTTGCAGATAATCCGCTCGGACCGTATACTTATGGCGGTGAGTTATTCAAGAATCAGGGAAATTTCTTCGCCGGAATGACAGGTAATAATCACCACTCAATAGTAGAACTCAATAATCAGCTTTATCTTTTCTACCATTCAAGACCGGTTGAAAAGGCTATGTGTATAGACGGTAACTACAGAAGCCCACAGGTTGACAAGATAACCATGAACGGTACAAAAATGAACTCCGTGACCGGTACTATGTCAGGAGTAGCACAACTTAAAAAACTTAATCCGTATTCAAAAGTACAGGCTGAAACAATGTCGAATCAATCGAAAGATATTTCTGTGAACGGTCTGGGCGATACTACAGTACACGGAAAAAAAGGTAGCTGGATTTCCGTACAAGGTGCGGACTTCTCAAAAGGTGCGAAAACTCTTACTATAAAGGCATCAGGCAACGGTGCTATAAAAGTATGCAAAGGCGATACAAAGGGCGAAGCCGTCGCATATGCGGAAGTACCGTCCGGAATGTCTGAAATAAAAGTCCCTGTTATCAGTACTCTTACCGGTACTAATGACCTTACTTTCATATTCAGCGGAGATGTCGATTTGGATTACTGGTACTTCTCATGACAAACAAAACCGAGAGTTTTTTTCAACTCTCGGTTTTATTATATAACATCTATGATATTTCACATCATTTACCGGATTCAATAAGCTGTTTTTTCAGCAGTATAAGGTCAAATACGTCAATTACGCCGTCACCGGTCAAATCGGCATTCTTTACGTTAAAACCTGAATATTTTATGACATTGTTACTTATATCTGCATTTCCTGTCAGTAAATACTCATTAAGTAACTGTGCATCGTAATTGGTTACACCGTTATCATTGTTCACATCTCCGGGCAGGTCTGTATAATGAAGAACTTCAGTTGTATTATAGGAGTTACTATATGAATCTCCGATATTTTGACGTGTTGTTCTGAAGCCGTATTCCTCTTCAAGCCAGAACGCAAACCGGAATTTATCAGTTTCCGAAGCTGTTTCATTAAAAATTATATTGTCGTCAGAATCTATTTCAACAGGAAAATCATTTTTTTCTATCTGATTACGTATTTCATTTATTTTCTTTTTTGAAAACTGGTCTTTAAATTCAACTCTGTAACCAAATTCGTCTTTACCCTCGAACCAGTTCCACCTGACCATCTGGTTTTCGGTTATGATGTGTGCTTCGAGACAGGCATAAGCATAAAGGATTTCATATTTTTCTTTTAACACATTATAGAGTTTTTCGGAAATATCCTTATTACGTTCATATTCATGTGTGGTAAAATTTATAGTCAGAGATTTTCTTTTATTATAGTCATCAGTCTTATAAGATACTGAAAACATATCCGGATTACAACCTGCAAAATCAGCCAGTTCTTCGGAATCAAATTCAGTATCTGAGCCGGTGAAGCCTATCTCGGCATAATCGAAATTCTGTTTAATAACCTTATATTCAGTATCGGATTCGCCTGTTTTAGTATATTCCAAATCTATTATAGTATTATCTTTAAAATATGTCCTGTATAATTCAGGAAGTCCGCTTTCATATTCCGCATATACCGGAAATACATTTACTGTTGCGGTCATTACCAGTGACATCAGTACGGAAATAATTTTATTTAATTTCATATAAATGCCTCCTTATCTGATAAGTAACTGTCTCATTCTGACTAAGTCGAAAGAATCAACAATACCGTCAGCAGTGAGGTCAGAAAGTATATAGCTGTCGTCACTCATATTATCCTGACATAGAATATATTTGTTCAGCATAACCATATCTGCAATACTTATTTCATTATCCTGATTTATATCGCCCATACTGTAAGTACATTCCGGTAAATTTTTCCCCTGTTGAAAACTGTGCAGTGATGATGGTATGTAAGTTTTCCATGAGGCGTGATAGCCGTCGGAGTTTCTTATTTCATTGTCGGATTTCATAAACCAGTCATAAGAAATATTGTCGCCGTCGTCCCACGTCGTATCAACATGGAAGTAATTATTACCTGCTCTTACTACGTTCCATGCATGACCTACACCGCTTATATAGTACGTTTCTATACCGGCGGTATTGTAAAGTATATTGGCTATTCTTGCATAACCTTCGCATACTGTGGAATCGTTCATAAGTACGGAGGCATCATTATGATTTTTCCTGTCTCCTGAAAGTCCGTCGTCATAGACAGTATTTTTACATATCCAGTCGTGAACAGCCTTTATTTTCTGTACATCCGACATATTTTCAGTTGTTATTTCACTGACTATTTTTTCCGCCTGTGCCTTGACGTACATATTAATAAAACCTACCTCGTCAACGCCACTGAAATTACTGAATATAAATTCCTTAAACTCCTTATTGAAGTCGCCTGTTTTACTGTCGAAAGCGTTTTTATTGTTGATAGTCATAAGTTCAGGGCAGTTATAGACAGCATTTACCATTGATACATTAAGGTCTGAAAGTGTGATATTTTTCAACATCTCGCAGTCATAGAAAGTTTGTTCTTCAAGGACAGATTGTCCTGTTACAGTAACATCTTCAAGTGTGGGACAGCCCCGAAATGCTCTTGCACCGACGTGGGTATTATTCAGTGAAACATACGATAAATTCTTACATTCACGGAATGCATCTGTACCTATGGAAGAATCAATGTCAATCCGGACTTCTTTAACCGGTGTATTCTGAAATGCATTTTCCCCGATACTTATATTCTTACAGCTTTCGGGATAAGGTACAAAGTCAATGTTACAGTCACTGAAAGCACTGTCGCCAATGGTAAACGATTCCGGATTTCCCTGTAAATTTACTGTTTTAAGGTTTTTACAGTTCATGAATGTGCCAGCTGGTATTTCGTCAATAGCGGGGAGGGTTATTTCTTCGAGTTCCGAACCCGAAAAGTATACATTTAATTCCGTAATAGTTTCCGGAAAAGTTATACTCTTAATATCCGGACTTAAACTTAAACTTAATCCGTACTTTGATTTAAATTCAGTAACCGGAGCATTATTTATAAAAGCTGGTACGGTTATTTCAGTATCATTTCCGGTGTAATTCTCTATGCGTACATATATGTCACCGTTTTCACTCATTATACAGTAATCCCATCCGTTTTCAGAACCTTGAAAAAGTGTATCAGATGTTGCAATATAACTTGATGTCACCTTGTCATATAATTCCGGCGGTACTAAAATATCGGTTTTCTTGAAAGCAGTATTACTCATCAGGACTATGTCATCATGAAATATAACCGTTTCGAGTTCAGAGCAGTTATTAAAAGAATAACTGGGTATAATCCTAAGACTTTTCGGAATGTTTACAGATACCAGTGAGGAATTACGGAAGACTTCCGAACCGAATGAATTTATACTATCCGGCAGTGTGACGTTTTTTATCTTCTGATTATCCTTGAATGCCGCATCGCCGATAGCTTTTATAGTACCATAACCGTCGATACTTTCGGGAATTTCTATATTTTCCTCATTGCCTACGTACTTTACAAAAACAAGTTCATCGGAATCAATGTCAATGTATTCAAAAATCATATCACCATACATTATTTTATTTGCACTATGGCTGTTAATCGGCTGAACGTTTGCAAGCAACAAAAGCATAATAAGTATTTTTTTAAATTTCATGGATTTTTCCCCCTTTATTTTAATTCTATCACAGAAAGCATTTTATGTCAAGTTTTTTTTTTTACAATATATTATAGATTTTTTCCGTTGAAAGTTCCGACAGAAAATATTTGATTTTATATAACTGGCAGTAATTGTAACTTACTTATAGTTTGTGTAAATTTGCGTTGAAATGGTATATACTGGTAATGTACAAATATAACTATCAGGTGGGAGATAAAATGGATATGACTTCAATAGGCAGAAATATAAGGCATTTCAGAAATCTTAAGAATATCAGTCAGGAAAACCTTGCAGAAAAAACTGATTTAAGTACAAATTACATAAGTATGATTGAACGTGGTGAAAAAATTCCGTCTCTGACTTCACTTATCAGGATTGCCAACGCTCTTGAGGTTACTTCCGATATGCTTCTGTGCGATTTGGTTACAAAATCATATTGTGTTAAAAATTCGGTCATTATGGACAGGATTTCCGAACTTTCTAAGCAAGAACAACAGAAAATTTACGCTGTTATTGAAACAATGCTTGTATTGTAGAAAGGAGGGTAAATATGAAAGATATAGAAAAAATTTTCCGTCAGGTTGCAAAAAATAATAATATGACTGTTAAAAACTTAAAGAAAGAAATCATTTTGACTATTGAAGCGACTATGGAAAGTAATTCACCGGAGAATATTGAAATTCTGAAATCCATATCAAAAAATGGTACTGTACCAACTCCGGAAGAATTTATTATGTATGTTTATAATAATATCGTATTGCCACCACAATAAGTACACTAAAAGGAACTTCTTTAGAAGTTCCTTGACTTTTTTTACTGATTTATATATAATTAAGAATATAAATCTAAAAGGAGGAAGTCCATGAAAAGAACACTATCAATTCTGATGTCAGTAATAATGACATTCACATTTTTCTGTAGTTCAATAACCGTCGAAGCTACAGAAAATGAAATGGAAAATCCGGCAGTTGAAAATGATATTTCCATTAACGGAAAAAATTCATTTGGTCAGCTTATGTCGGAAATACTCGCTGAAGAACAGGACAAGCAGGAAAACAACAACGGATTCAATGTATTTTCCGCCGAAGTTACAGGCAATACTGTGACCGCTGAATATGAGGTACTTGAATCATGTACTATGATTACGGCAATTTACGACGAAGACGGCGTACAGATGATAACTTCCGGAAAAACAGAGGTCACACCGGAAGAGAATTACACAGAAGTCACTATAGAAACTGATGTTATGCCACAGTATTTTTATCTGCGTGTTTTCCTCGTTGACAGTCAGACGTTAAGTCCGTTATGTACTGCATACGAATCTCCTAACTACACTCGGGAAATGCAGGATTTTTTTTCAAAAACAACAGGAGATTTTGAAGAAGAACGGGTTCTCAATCTTGACGACGACAACAGTAATAATTTTGCGGTATTCAATGAAGATATTATTATATCTCAATCAGACGATAATCTGAATACTGTCGTTTCGGCAGACGACGAAAACGGAATATATGTTCTTGAAAATATTGACGAAACTGTTTCAGGACTTGAAAACGGTGATATTTTTTCCTGTCAGTACGGAGAAGACAATATACTTATTGCAAAAGTAGGTGAAATTGAAATCGACGGCACAACAGCGGTTATAACTTCTGAAGATACCTCACTTGACGCAGTTTTTGATTACGTCAAAATAGATTCTTCTTCCGGACTTTCTGACGCTGATATTGATTACGATTCAATGGACGAAGGTATAGAATACATCGGAACAGAAAACAACAATTCACGCATGATTAACGGAACAGAGGGCGAAAACACCTTGACGGGTGATACTCTCACACTTGAAATAGCATCAAAAAAAATAGGTAAATTAAAATTATCCGGTTCACTTAGTCTAAGTTCAGAAGTTTCTGTAAAAACATACATATCCTTTACATATCAGTACTTTGAGCTTAAAGTTGAAAATAAACTTGGTTTTGAAATTTCCCTTTCAGGTTCTGCGACTTCTCCTGCAATTGTAAAGTTACCGCCTATAGATTTTTCACCTGTCCCCGGCTTATACGTCGGTATTCAACCGGCATTACAGATAAGATTCAGCGGAGATATTTCCTTTACCGGTGGCATAAAGTCTTCTATAGGTTTTAACTACGATTCAGACAGAGGTTTCAAAAATATTTCCTCAAAACCAGAGCCGGACGATATGACCATAAGTGCAGAAGCTAAACTTTTCCTCGGTCTCATTATTGAGCCAAGAATTGTTATTTTACACGAAAAAATCGCAAAAGCTGGTTTTAAATGTACGTCGGGAGTGGAACTAACCGCCAAACTTAAAAAGAAAATAGGCGATTATGATTCCACACATGAATGTAATCTGTGCCTTGACGGTGATACTTCCGCAAAAGCTGAACTTTCATGCGAACTTGAATTTTTCGGTCTAGATAATCTGACCTGGGAACATAAATTCGCTGACTGGTCTTTAAAGTTAAACGAATTTTATTATTCTATCGATAAAAAGGAATTTGGCTGGGGTAGCTGTCCATATGACAAGCATAAAATAAAAGTAAAGGTTATCGTGGGCGGTAATGACCATCCATGTGAGAACGCACACGTAAGTTATGGTAAAGAAAGCTGTATAACTGCCAGTGATGGTATAGCTGACTTTTTAATCAGTGACGGCTATCATACTATAACGGTATCCTGTGATAACTGCGAGACTGTCCGGAAGCAAATATACGTCAATGGTGACGACAAGGATATTACCGTTCACCTGTGGGCGATAGACCCTGCTAAGACTACTACGGCAACAACGCTTAAACCGTCCGGAACAAATCAGACAGTGACTACTACGGCAACAACAGTTCCGGCAGAACAACCCGACGAAAATGGCGAGTATAGCCATGACGGCGTAATTTATAAGTGCTATGATGATTATGCTGTTGTTTCGGGTTATACCAATAAAATTCCAAGCGATGTTTTACTGTTGAATAAAGTATGCGGACTAACAGTAACGGAAATTGGCGATTCTGCATTTGAGGACTGTGAAAAATTAACATCAGTAATAATATCTGAAAGTGTTACAAGTATTGGAAATAATGCATTTTATTCATGTATAAACTTAACATCAATAACAATCCCTGACAGTGTTACAAGTATCGGAGAATATGCATTCAAATGGTGTGAAAATCTAACATCAGTAGTAATACCTGATGATGTTACAATTATCCAAGATTCTACATTTGAAGGCTGTAGAAACCTAACATCAATAACAATACCTAATAATGTTACATATCTTGGAGCATGGGCATTTGATAGTTGTAGCAGTTTAACATCAATAACAATACCTGACAGTGTTACAGATATCGAAATGGATACATTTGCATATTGTAGTAGCTTAACATCAATAAGAATACCTGACAGTGTTACACATATCGGAAGAGCCGCATTTTATGAATGTAGTAACTTAACATCAATAAAAATACCTGACAATGTTACAGATATTGGAGATTTTGCATTTTATAAATGCAGTAACTTGACATCAATAACAATACCTGATAATGTTACATATCTTGGAGCATGGGCATTTAAGGGATGTAGCAGTTTAACATCAATAACAATACCTGACAGTGTTACATATATCGGCGGTGATGCATTTTATGAAACACCATGGCTTGAAGCAAGACAGAAAGAAAATCCGCTTGTTATTGTAAATAATATTCTGATTGATGCCACAACTTTTGAGGATGATACTGTTGTTATTCCAGATGGTATAATTAGTATCGCTGGTTATACATTTAATCACTGTGACAACTTGACATCAATAATAATACCTGATAGTGTGACATATATTGGAGAAAGTGCGTTTATGCGTTGTGATGGTCTTACATCAATAACAATACCTGATAGTGTGACATATATCGGAGAAAGTGCGTTTTGGTGGTGTACCAATTTAGAATCAATAACACTACCTGACAGTATTACATATATTGGAGTACGTGCATTTGAACTATGTAGCTTAACATCAATAAAAATTCCTTATGGTGTTACAAGCATCAAAACTAAGACATTTTATGACTGTTATAAATTAACATCAGTAACAATACCTGATAGTGTTACTGATATTGAAATTGGTGCATTTAATAGCTGTTATAGATTAACATCAATAACAATACCGAACAGTGTTACAAATATTGGATATGAGGCGTTTATTCATTGTGATGGTCTTACATCAATAACGATTCCTGATAGTGTTACGAATATCGAAGTGAGTGCATTTAAGTGGTGCAATGAACTGACTGATGTTTATTACTCCGGTACGGAATCACAATGGAATGAAATAACTATAGGTAATGAAAATGATTGTTTAACCAATGCCACAATACACTACAACAGTACCGCACCTGCTCCCACACCCGCACCACCGGTTATGAAACCTTATAATGAATCTTTCGCAGACCTTAAACCGAATAAACTTTACAATTTCTATGCATTCAAAGACAAAAATGCTGTTGATAAACTTTCGGCAGAAAATCTTCTTTATATAGCACAGTTCACTACTGACGAAAACGGTAATGCCGATATTCCGTATATACCGGAAAATAACCAGATACTTATTACAGAAGCTACATACAGTATAGCAACCGCTGATATAAGTATCGGTGATGTTGTCTATACAGGTTCTGAAGTCGTTCCGGATATCGTTGTTACGTGGAATGGCAATCAGCTTACTGAAGGTGTGGACTACGAAACAGAGGGCGATTTATCAGCCGTGAATATCGGTTCATACAGGATTCTGATTAAGGGTACAGGTGAATTTTCCGGATATGCAGATGTAATATATAATGTCATATGCAGTCATAATTTTGCAGATGGTATATGTACTATATGTGGCGACAAAAAGTCAGAAACTGATGTCTCAAAAATAATTCTCGGAGATGTCAATGAAGACGGAATGGTAAATGCTATAGATGCTACTGCTGTCCTTGAGGAATATGCAAATCTTTCAACGGACAGAAACGGAACATTCAGCGATTATCAGAAATTATCCGGAGATATAAATTCCGATAATATGATTGATGCTGTTGACGCTTCTTTTATACTGGAGTTTTATGCTTATCTTTCAACAGATGGTATAGCAAGCAATATGAGAGTATGGCTTGATATTAAATAACAAACAAAACCGAAAGTTTTTTTTAACTTTCGGTTTTTTATATTTAAAAAATATCATTCCCAGCCGAGAGCTTTTCTTTTTGCTTTCATGTCCTCAACTATTTTATTTCCGAGTGCTACAGGGTCTGTGTCAACGTGCATGACTGAACCCAGTAATTCTCGTGTATCTTCTTTAAGAAATCTTATTACATTCTCTGAACCGTAAATCTGTGCTTCTACACAGTGATATGAACTTATGCCATTCAAACGGAATCCTAAGGCGGCATCTATACCCTTTTCATTTCCCCACTCCGGCGAAGAAAATGCAAATGGCATTTCATAGAGATTTTTTCCGAGAACTCCGGCAATTCCGGCAAATATTCCCGAAGAACGTGTGTTGTCAATACATTCGCCGACGTGCCATACAGGTGGCAAATCAGGTGTAAGAAATTCCCTAAGTGTTTCGCCGGTCTTATCAAGTGCGGAAGTGTTACAATAACCAAGTTTCATAAGCGGGAAAGATGCACAGCCATTTGACAGAATAAGAACATTATTTTTAAGAAGTACGTCGGCAACATCAACAATTGCCTTTTCGTAAATGACTTTCGGATTATTACAGCCTACCATATTCAAAATACCGAGAATTTTTCCCGATTTCAGTGCTTCGGCAAGAGGTTTCATGCTTCCGAAACGTTTATGTACATATTCAACGGAAAATCCGACTTCTGCCTCAACCTCATACGGCGGAATGTATACCGGTATTCCCTTACGCTGTTCAAAACTTTCAATGGCACGTGTTACTATTTTTTCGGCAAGGGCTTTTGTTTCGGATATATTTGAATGATGATGGTCATATTCATAACGTTCAGCCCCCGGAAGTCTTGCGGAATCGCTTGTTGTGACAACGGTTGTTTTAAAACACTTTGCAACTTCCATTATAGAGGGGAAAACGTCCTGAACATCTGCAACCCATAAATCCAATGCACCTGTTCCGAGAACAAGTTCGGCAGAAACGGCATTTGACAGCGGTATGACACCACCGTAACGATACATGGCGGCAAGTCCTGAACAACATATTCCGTAAAAACGTATACCCTTAGCACCTTTCGACTTCGCAAGTTCTATGAATCTTTCTTCCTGACCTGTCTGTACAATCTGACTTACAAGTGTGGGAAGATGTCCGTGAACCGCAATATTAACATAGCCTTTCTTCAAAGCACCTATATTTACCTTTGAAGTCACACGGTCACCTACACCGAATAAACTATCAGTAGCGATATTTGCACCGACTACTCCGGAATACGTAAAGGCAAGTCCGCATCTCAAAAACTGTTGCATAATGCTTTTCCAGTCGCCGTCAATCGCACAGCCGGTCTTATGATATGCTTCAAATACTTCATGATACGCACTTATTGGCAGAATATCAAGATTTTTCCATGTTTCCTGACGTTCCGGCGGTGCACAGGCTTTAATAGTTTTATATTCGTCCGGTTCAGTGCGTGACATATCCGCAAGAAGAGCGTCTGCCAAATCAATGGCGATTTTCTTTGTAGTACGATGTTTTGTAGGAATACCGAAACTTTCAGCAGTAGCTCTTATTTTCTGCTCTCCCATAATCGGAATATCAAGTTTACCTTCCGCCGCCCACTTGAGTGAGAGAATAACTTCTCTTGCGTGCATACCGTGCTGTGCTACACCTGCTGCCGCTGCCCTAAGAAGATTTCTCGCAACAACCAAATCGGCATCTGCACCGCATACTCCTCGTGGTGACTTTGCAGTTATTTTACAAGGACCCATATTACATATCTTACAGCATACACCGGCAAGTCCGAAACTACATTGAGGTTTTTGTTTGTCGAAGCGGTCAAAAGCCGTATCAATTCCGAGTTGTTCGGCTCTGAAAAGCATTTCCCTTACAGCAGGGTCAGGTGTCTGTTCCATTACGTCCTGTTTTGACGGAAATGTTTTTTTATATTCCGCTACGGCGTTCATGTAATCACGGATAAAAGCATTCGGGTCTTTGTCAAGTTCTTCCTGATGGTCAGCCTTTGCGATAATTGTCGGTATACCGTGTTTATCGAATCCTATCAACGCACGGTGTGAATGAATATGTGGTTTTTCGTTGCTATGTGAATGTTCACTCATAATATATACTCCTTTCAGTTTATCTGTATTCATATTACATACTTAAACTATAGGTCATATGTAAATTATAAACATTTTTTTAAAGTTTGTCAACAGTTTTTTTAATTTTCGGGAACTATATATATTATTCCGCTGATTCATACCGAAAATATAGTGAAATCACAGGCGGAACGCAAAAAAAACCGGTTTATTTCAACCGGCGTTTTTTTCAGATTATTTCTTCATATAACGAAATATATAAATCGGCGGAAACAGACCAGCTGTAATCGCACTTCATAGCACGTTTAACAAGTTCTTCCCAGATTTTTTTGTTTTCATAGTCAGAAACAGCACGTTTTACGGCATTTAACATATCGTTTGCATTGTAAGTACGGAATGTAAAACCATTACCGTTTTCACCGCCGTTATCGTGGACGGAATCACGCAGACCACCTGTTTCACGGACTATCGGTATTGTACCGTATCGCATGGAAATCATCTGTGCAAGCCCACAGGGTTCGCTTTTTGACGGCATAAGAAACATATCCGCACCGGCATATATTCTATGTGCAAGTTCCGGTACAAAACCTAACGTCACGGAAACATTTTCCGGATAGCGTGCTGACATTTCAAGGAAAAAATCTTCATAAATTTTTTCACCGCTTCCGAGTACCGCAAATTTAACACCCATACGGACTATTTCTTCAAATACACAGCGTATCAGGTCAATGCCCTTATGTTTAACGAATCTTGTTACTATTCCTATAACAGCGGAATCACCGGCAGAAAGTCCGAGTTCTTCAAGTAGTGACTTCTTACAGACTTCTTTTCCGGAAATATTTTCTGCGGAAAAATTTCCGGCAATAAGTTTATCAGTTTCCGGATTGTATAAATTATAGTCTATTCCGTTGAGAATACCTCTCAGACGTTCCTGTCTGCCGGAAAGTATTCTGTCAAGGGAATGTGCGTACCAAGGGTCAAGTATTTCCCACGCATAACTGGGGCTTACAGTAGTTATGTAATCAGCGGTTTCAAAAGCACCTTTTATCATATTGATGTAACCGTCGTATTCAAGTATATCCATATAGCGTTCCGGAATACCCATAACATCGCCGAGTACCTCACGTCCGTAACGACCCTGATATTCTATGTTATGTATCGTGAAAACTGTCTTTATTTTTTCGTACTCCGGTTTATACTTATAGTATATACTGTGATATACCGGAATCAGTGCTGTCTGCCAGTCGTGACAGTGTATTATATCCGGCTTGAAGTCGATATATTTAATCATTTCAAGTACGGCGTAGTCAAAAAATACGAATCTTTCGCAGTCGTCGTAAAATCCGTAGAGACCGTCACGGGAAAAATAATACTCATTGTCTATAAAATAATAGTTGATATTATTATATGTATATTTAAATATTCCGCAATACTGCTTACGCCACGAGACGTCAACGGTTATGCTTTTTATGAAAGTCATTTCTGAACGGATTTTATTGTCTATCGTACTGTAAAGAGGCATCACAACACTGCACACGTGACCTTTACGGTTTATTTCGGCAGGCAGTGAACCTGTTACGTCTGCAAGACCGCCTGAGGCTGCAAACGGTACAGCCTCGCTGGCAGTAAAAAGTATGTTCATAGAATCCTCCGTCAGATTTTGCCGTTTTTGCCTATATAAAGCGGATAAGTTTCTGAACCTGTAAGCACTTTGTCATTACTTATTTCAACGCTCTTGTCGGTGATAACAGATGATATTTTACAATTATCACCTATTTTTGTATTCTGAAGAATTACGGAATTTTCAATTACAGTACCCTTGCCTACCTTTACGCCTCTGAAAAGTACGGAATTTTTAACAGTACCCTCAATTACGCAACCGTCGGCAATAAGGGAGTTTTTAACGTCTGATTCAAGACCGTATTTTACAGGTGCATTGTCGCCGATTTTTGTATATACAGGTGAATTTTTCTGGAAAAGTGCATTACGTTTTTCAGCTTCAAGTAACATCTTGTTTGCAGAATAATAACTCTGTATACTGTCTATTCTCGTGAAGAAATCCTTGTGTTCATAACCCATAATCTTATATTCATTGGTCTTGCCCTGAAGAATTTCACGTGTAAAGCTGTACTGGTTACGGCTTGTGGATTCTGAAACTATTTTCTTTAAGAAGTCCTTGCTTATTATAAGCATATCCAGCCACATATTACACTCGCCGGAAATCTGCGGGTCAACAAGAACGTCACTCAGACAGTTTTCCTCGTTAAATTCAAGGATTGTCGCACAGTTATTTTTTTCGGATTCGTAAAGACCTTTACTGTAAATAAGGGTTATATCGGCTTCGGTTTCGGTATGCTGTCTTAATACCGGTGTGAAGTCGATAGTCGTTACAACATCGCAGTTAGCGAGTATAACGTATTTTGCTTTGGAATGTTCCACAAAACTCCATACATTGCTCAGGGCGTCAAGTCTGCCTTTGTAGATACCGCCTGTCTGACTATATGGCGGTAAGAGGTGCAGACCGCCTTTTTTACGTGCTAAGTCCCAGTCACGTCCTGAACCGAGGTGGTCAAGAAGTGAACCGTAATTCGATTTTGTTATAACGCCTACTTCGTAAACGCCGGAATTTACCATATTTGAAAGCGGAAAATCAATCAGTCTGTAACGTCCGCCGAAAGGGATTGAACCCATTGTTCTTTGTTTTGTCAGTTCGCTTACGTATGAATCGTGCATACTTGCAAAGATAAGACCTAAAACATTATAATTAACACTCATTTAAAAAACTCCTCCGGTCAGATATTTTCGCCTATTATCTCATTCGGAGCAACGCTTTTGCCCTCCGAAACCGTCACATTATGACCTACTACAGCTATACCCCAGTCGTCACGGTTCTCGACTTTTTCAGGGTCAAGACCGATATGCGAACCGCTTTCTATTACAGTATCACTGCCTACAATAGCGTATTCAACGACAGCTCCCGACTTTACAACAGTACCTGGCATTACGATACTGTATTTTACTTCCGCACCCTCTTCGATTGTTACACCGGAGAATATAACAGAAAAGTCAACAGTACCGTCTATATTACTACCTTCGTCAATCATTGAATTTTCAATATGTGCGTTGTTGCCGATATACTGCGGTGGCATATAGTTGTTTCTTGAATATATTTTCCAACTCGGGTCATAGAGGTCAAGCGGTACACTCGGTCTAAGCAAGTCAAGGTTAGCTTCCCACAGTGAACCTAATGTGCCTACATCCATCCAGTAGCCTTTGAACTCGTAGGCAAAAAGACGTTGTTCGTCACGGAGCATAGAAGTTATAATATCCTTACCGAAATCCTTTGACCATGCTTCACCACGGTCACGTTTAGCATTGGCGTCCTCTTCGTTTTCAATGAGATACTTACGGAGTTTTGCCCAGCTGAATACGTATATACCCATTGAAGCAAGTGTTGACTTTGGTTCTTTCGGTTTTTCAACGAAGTCGATTACTTTCTTGTTTTCGTCGCAAATCATGATACCGAATCTTGAAGCCTCTTCCTTAGGAACGTTTATAACAGAAATTGTACAGTCTGCATTGTTGGCGATATGGAAATCAACCATTTTTGAATAATCCATTTTGTAGATGTGGTCACCGCCGAGAACTACAACATATTCAGGGTCATAACGTTCAATAAACCGGATATTCTGATAGATAGCATTAGCTGTACCCTCGTACCATGATGCACCAGCCTGTGTCTCGTATGGTGGGAGAACGTGGACGCCACCATTCATTTTATCCAAATCCCACGGCTGACCGTTTCCTATATACTCGTTCAGTACAAGTGGCTGATACTGTGTAAGTACGCCTACAGTATCAATGCCGGAGTTCGTACAGTTTGAAAGCGGAAAATCTATCAGACGATATTTTCCGCCATATGGTACAGCCGGTTTTGCAACGTTTTTTGTCAGTGCATAAAGTCTGCTACCCTGACCGCCTGCCAGTAACATGGCAACGCATTTTTTCTTTGTATACATTAAAAATTCCTCCTGAAATTATTTAGAATCATTTTCAGATTTTATAGTAGTTTTTCTTTTCCGAGGCTTTTTCACCTGCTCCGGAACTACAGGGATTTCCGGTAATTCTTCGGATAAATTTTCGAGTACTTCAGCCGGTAATGCTTTAGGCGTTCTCTTCTTTACAGGTGCGAATTTAAGATAGATTACTGAAAGAGGAGCAAGTGTCATTGAAATACTCTGTTCAAAACCGTGCATAGCGGTCTTGCCTGTTCTGAAGGATTTTTCAGTTACACCACTTCCGCCGAACTCCGTGGCATCTGTATTGAAGATAACCTTATATCTTCCTTTTTTCGGAACGCCTATTTTATAGTCTTTTCTTTCAACCGGTACAAAATTACATACAATAATGATTTCCTCATCATTGTCGCCGATACGACGGAATGCAATTATACTTTGTTTGTAGTCGTCGTTTGAAATCCAGTTGAAACCGTTCCATGAATCGTCATTTTCCCATAACGGAGCATTTTCCCTGTAGAATTTATTCAGCTTTTCGGAATATTTCAGCATGGTTTTATGTTCCGGATTTTTAAGTAAATCCCAGTCAAGCTGTGTCTGATAATTCCATTCGTTCTCCTGTGCGAACTCCTGACCCATAAAGAGAAGTTTCTTACCAGGGTGTGCCATCATGTATGCAAGAAATGCACGGTAGGAAGCGAATTTCTGTTCACGTTCACCAGGCATTTTATTGAACATTGAACACTTTCCGTAAACAACTTCGTCATGCGAGATAGGAAGTACATAATTTTCGGAAAATGCATAGAAGAATGAAAATGTAAGTTTATCATGGTTATAGGAACGGAAAAGAGGGTCAAGCGACATATACTGTAACATATCGTTCATCCAGCCCATATTCCACTTGAAATTGAATCCGAGACCGTCCATATTTGCCGGTTTGGTAACATTAGGCCATGCGGTTGACTCTTCTGCAATCATGAGGGCGTCGGGGTGATTGGCAAATATAGCTTTATTAAGATTACGGAAAAATTCAACGGCTTCGAGATTTTCCTTGCCACCGTTTATATTTGCTACCCATTCACCGTCACGCCTGTCGTAGTCGAGATAGAGCATTGAGGCGACAGCATCTACACGGAGACCGTCAACGTGAAATTCATTGAACCAGTAGTTAGCACTGGAAATCAGGAATGAACATACTTCCTGTCTGCCGTAGTCAAATACACGTGTACCCCATGACTTATGTTCTCTTTTTCTTTCGTCGGTGTATTCGTAACAGAATGTACCGTCAAATTCGTAGAGACCGTGGGCATCTTTCGGGAAGTGAGCAGGTACCCAGTCGAGAATAACACCTATACCGGCTTCATGAAACATATCAATCATTTTGCGGAAGTCGTCTGGTGTGCCGTAACGTGAAGTAGGTGCGAAATAACCTGTAACCTGATAACCCCATGAACCGTCAAAAGGATATTCAGTCAACGGCATAAATTCAACGTGAGTATATGACATTTTTTTGACATACGGAATTATTTCATTTGCGAATGTGATATAGTCAATAAATTCAGCGTTTTTCCGTGATTTCCATGAACCTAAATGACATTCATAGATATTCACGGGGCTTTTATAGATATTTTTATCACGTTTCTGTTCAAACCAAGCGTCATCATTCCACTGGTACTCGCTCTCATAGATTTTTGAAGCGGTATCAGGTCTTGTCTCGAAGTGTGTGCCATATGGGTCAGATTTCAGAATAGTACGTCCGTCAGCGGTTTCTATACTATATTTATATGTATCAAACTGTTTGAGTTTAGTTATTTCAGCCTCCCACACGCCGTCAGCGATAAGTTTCATAGGGTTTTTATCCCTGTTCCATTTATTGAAGTCGCCTACAACAGAGACACTCAAAGCATGAGGAGCCCAGACTCTGAAAGTAAAAAGGCGTGAGCGACCCTTCTTTTTTGAGTGAACTCCGAAGAATTTGTACGCCTCATAGTTTCTTCCCTGATAAAACAGATAAAGCGGAAAATCATTGGAATTGTTATTTTTTACTGACATAATTCAGCCTCCTTTGCTATATACATTTTAACAGATATGGAATAATTATTCAAGCCTTTTCTGAAATAATGTAAAATTTTCAGCGATACGCCAAAAATTTTCCGTGATTTTTTGTGCATAATGTTACAAAAATTAAACACAATCTTTGAATGTGTTGTTAAAATGCACACGTTGTTACCTGCTCACATTTTACTTACATATTACTTACACATTACTTACAACTTACATATTATTCAGATATTATGATTTTTTTTAATGCGGATTCCTATAACCGTTATATCGTCGCTGTGAAGTGTAGGATTGAAAACATCAGCTTTTTCGCAGATTTCATCTACAATTTTCTTGAGGTCATCCGAACTTAAAAGCAGTTCCTTTATGAATCTGTATTCCTTTTCGTTTATGCCATCGGAGAACATAATAATTATATCGTTTTCTTCAAAATCGCAGTCTGAAACAGATATTTCAGATTTACTGTAGATTCCTATAGGGAAAGTCGGCGACACTACTTTCATGACATTTCCCCTGTGACGTATCAATGTTGCGGAAGCCCCCGACTTTATGAGAGTAAGCGAACACATTTCAAGGTCAATACAGGCGACGTCAAGGGTTGCGAAAGTTTCTTCCGGCGATTTGGTCAGCATGACGGAATTTATTATCTTTACCGCTGACGGATATTCCACACCACAACCTATCAGATTTCTGAACATCTTTACAACCATTCTTGATTCAACTGCGGCATTTTTACCGCTACCCATACCGTCGGATAACACGATATATTCCTTGCCTGCTCCGTCTCCGAAAACTGTATAAGTATCGCCGTTTTCGGAATTTTCAGCACATATTGTAGAGGAATATATATCAGTTTTGTATTTAGGTTTTTCAAAAAGTCTTATTCTGGTCTGTCTGCCTGAACTGACCGGCTGTATACTTTCAAGTGACAGTTTGAGTTCGTCGGAAATAAGGTCACATATTCTTGTGAAGTTTTCCGGTGTATTCGTATGACTGAAATATATTTCCGCATGAAGTCTGTTTTTATTGTTATAGTATGCGATTACTTCTGATGGTACAAACCCGAATTTATTCAGCTTGTTTTTAATTATCTTGCTTACAGGTGCAGAATAACGCATATCAATACGCTTTCCGGAAGTGCTTATAATTTCCTCGATAGTCCTCATCTGTTCGGAAAGTATTTCCATATTGTCGGCACAACGTATGGCGTTGAGACGTTCACGGGCTTTTTCAGCGGAAATCTTTCTGTAGAATTTTATAAGACCGTCCTTGTATATGCAGTCACGGATTTCATAAGGGAAATTTTCCGAAGAAATTTCAGCCATTGCAGAAAGTTTCATGAAGCCTGTTTTGGTATTCTGTGAATTATTTTTCCAGCAGTGAATTTTTTCCGGACAGTCAGTACATACGGCATTTACTACATCTTCCGTAGTGATATTCTTACTGTTTTTCTTGTTGAGAACTCCCGATATTTTTTCCGATTCCATACGGATATTATGTACAGTATCAGCGATAAAATTCATACGTGCGTTTATTACGTCCGGTAATGCTTCCGTACTGCCGTTGCCGGTAGTGAACCACCTGTCTGAATAGGACGGCGATATTACAAGAAATACTACAGACGCACATACTATATCAATCATACTGTATATACTGTTTCTTGTCACTCCGGTAAGTACCATAAGTGCGAAGTTTATCCCGATAAAACATACGGCAGATGTAGTGTTTTTCTGTCGGTTGAGATAGCCTGTCAGCAACGCCGCCGCCGGAAGTAGTACTACAGTCATACCACAGTCCACCGACGACAGAAACGCTCCACAAGCCGTCAACGCACCGCACATTACTCCGCCGGTATGGCAATAATAGTACGCCCCGAACAACGTTATTGTAGTACCTGTAATAAGCCCTATATTGATATATGGTATATCCACCGAACACAATGAGGCTATCATTACTGTATATACTATGGCATATGCACAGCCTGTAACCGTAGAGAAGTCAAGGACAAAATGCTTCTTTACTCCCGAAAGTATAAACGATAACGAATATGCCGTAAACCCTGCAAGTCCGCCATAGAACATATAGAAAAGAAGTTTATAAGGTATTTCCCCTATAAGTGCAGATACGGCAGTACCGGCTATGAACACTCCGGCAGTAGTTATAAGACCGTCAGATGCCGGACTGCTTTTCGGTTCATGAAACATCTTCGCAATGATTATTATTACCATTGAAATTATCCTTACAATGTCCCTGCCGACAGTATGCCCTGCTATACTGTGCAGAAAACTTCCTGCCAGTACCGCCGGTGACATCGGCAGAGGTACTGCACCGGCTATTGAAATATCTGCAAATGAGGAAATACCAGCCATATCAGTTCCCGATAACATATAACCTGCTCCCATAGCTATTATGAAACTCCAGAAAGATACGGCTGTTTTCTTTTTCCTGAATTTTTTTATCTTCAAAAATATCACCCTCTTGAATAATTCATAGTGCATAATTCATAATCAATAATTATAAATTCTTAATTATAAATTATATCATGACATTATGGCGAAATGTGACATATCCTGAAAGACAAAATTGTATTATACCGGTTTTTTATGTATATTCATGCATAATTATACATTCTTAATTATGAATTATAAATTTTCTATGTATTCTCTTATGGCTCTGTCTGCACTGAAATACTGTTCATGAAATTCACGTGCGGAAATACGCATAGCACCGTTACCGAGTATTATAGCCTGCTCCAGTCCGTCGGAAGTCGCAACACGTACACGGTTATCCTTTGAGAGTTCATGCGATACCTTTTCTATATATGAATCCGCTGTTTCCGCCTCTTTCGTATAGACCACATTTATATTACAGTATTTTTCAATTTCCCTGTGTTTGCCCTTTACCCTGTAGGCGTCGAATACAAGAATAAGTTCGTAGCCTGTGAAGCCCTGATAGTTACACATCATGTTTATGAGTTGCGAACGTGCCGTATCAAGACTTGTTTCGGCGATACTCTTTAACTCTTCCCACGAAAATATTATATTATAACCGTCGACAAGCAGATAATTTTTTCCGGTGAAATTATAGCTTTTTGTAGTTCCGTGATTTACCGTCACGGCTTTTGTTTTTCTGAAAGCCCGATAAGGTTCACGGTTTATTTTTCCGTAAGTCCTCTCGAAAATTTCCCGCAGTTCGTCATCAGATACCGCTGACCTTATGAAATGTCTTGCGTTTTCCCTGTAGGTCTCCTGTACTGCTGAACGCTCTTCCAGTACAGACGGTAAATGCATATATTTATTAACCTCATTCCACCTGATATTATAACCTGCTCCATGTGTACAGAAGACGGAATCGGCAGAATTTTCAATATCGCCGTCGCAGTCGTAATTTATCGCACTGATAACTTCCTCTGCATTATGACACTCTTTATACTCTCCGGCGGTACAAATTAATCTGCCCTTACCGTGCGTATAGCTTATTACTTCATTCTGATAGCCGTTCAGTTCCGAAACCGGTGCAGTACCTCTTATCACCGACATATCACCCATAGTTTCAGGTGGCTGGAAATCTCCGCACATACGCTGTAAATCCGCTATGGCACGTCCGGTATTTCCCGACGGTATTTCAAGTTCGTAATTATAGTAAGGCTCTAAAAGTACGCTTTCCGCACTTCTCAGACCTTGCCTGACTGCCCTGTACGTTGCCTGTCGGAAGTCACCGCCCTCTGTGTGTTTGAGATGTGCTTTTCCGGTAGCGAGTGTTATTTTAATATCCGTCACCGGAGAACCTGTAAGAACTCCGAGATGTGTTTTTTCGGCGAGATGTGTTAAAATAAGTCTTTGCCAGTTTCTGTCGAGAACATCTTCACTGCACGTACTCTCAAATACAAGACCGCTACCACGTGGGAGAGATTCAAGTATCAGGTGTACTTCCGCATAATGCCGTAAAGGTTCATAATGTCCCACGCCCTCGACTTTGTTTTTTATAGTCTCACGATATGTTACAGTACCGCTCCCGAAAGTAACGTGATATCCGAATCTTTTCAGAATCATCTGTGTAAGAATTTCCGTCTGTATAGCACCCATAAGTTGTATCATTATATCCTGACCGTTAGTGACTATATGTAACTGTGGGTCACTGTCTTCGAGAATACGCATATCTTTCAGTACGTCGTTGACGTTCATTCCGTAAGGAAAATTTACCTTGTAAGTCATGACAGGTACAAGAAAATTTTTTCCTGAATCTTTTTCCGCACCTATTCCCTGACCTGCATAAGTTCCGGAAAGACCTGTCACGCAACAGACATCACCGGAGCAGGCAGAATCGGCAGTGCGGAATTTTTCGCCCATACAGAATCTTATACCGCTGATTTTTGCGGTTACCGTTTCACCGTCGGAATTTCTGTATTCCAGTTCGTCACGGACTTTTATTTCACCGCCGGTAATCTTCATATGTGTCAGACGGTTTCCTTTACTGTCGTATGAAATTTTAAAGACTTTTGCACTTTGCGTGTTATGTTCTGGCATTTCGATTGTGAATCTGTCAAGGATTTCAAGGAATTTTTCTATCCCCGACATCTTAAGTGCCGAACCATGACAGCACGGAAAAATATTCCGGTGAGATATTCCGGAAATTATATCGTCGTCGGATAAATCTTCATTTAAATATTTTTCCATAAGTTTTTCACTGCATACAGCGGAATTTTCATATATGCTGTCGTCATCACCGGAAAAATCAGCACAGTTATCAGACAGCTTTTTTCTTAAGTCTTCACGGACTTTTTCGATGTCTGTACCGGTCAAATCCGTTTTATTTATGAATATAAACACCGGAATATCATATTTTTCAAGGAGTTTCCACAACGTCACTGTATGACTTTGTACGCCGTCAGTACCGCTTATGACGAGTACGGCATAATCGAGTACAGATAAAGTTCTTTCAGTTTCCGCCGAAAAATCAACGTGTCCGGGGGTATCGACAAGAAAGAAATGTGTATTTCCGGCTGTAAAATAAGCCTGATGCGAAAATATCGTTATACCTCTTTCACGTTCCGTACTGTCGGTGTCAAGAGTTGAGTTGCCGTTATCTACTCTGCCAATAGTCCGGATAGTACCGGTTTTAAATAATATCGCTTCGGAAAGAGTAGTCTTGCCTGAATCGACGTGGGCTGTTATGCCTATAGTAATTTTTTTCATAAAAAATCTCCATTCAATTCAATTAATAATTTATAATGCATAATTAATAATTATGAATTATAAATTATAAATCAATATGTCACCGGACTTAACCCGACGGAATAATATATAGAAAATAATTCCGGAGGTGACTTAATGAAATACAGAAAAAGAAAATTCACGTGGTACAGGATTTTTGCCGTAACGATTGTTATTTTTATGATACTGTTTGTCATATTTGCGGTATGGATTGACAAGGCAGTGAGACCTGTTGCGTCAGTACAGGCGGAACACCTCTCACTGCTTGAAACAAACAGGACTGTTGAAGAAGCTGTTTCCGAATACATATCAACGGAAAATTTTTCCTACAGCGATTTTGTCACGGTAAAATATGACACCTCCGGACGTGTTGCGTCTGTCGAGGCGAGAACTCAAAATATAAATAAAGTACAGTCTGAAATTGCCCTTGAAATAAACAGTCGGCTTGAAAAATCCGTCAGCTATGCGACTGTTCCGGTAGGTTCGCTTACAGGTTCTTACTTCCTTGCCGGTAAAGGTCTGAAAATACGTCTCCGGATATGTCCGGCAGGTAAAGCAGATGTACGTCTGAAAAGCGAGTTTACTTCCGCCGGTAACAATCAGACGTGCCACAGGATTTCAGCGGAAGTAACTGCGGATATAAAATCTTCGCTCCCTATTTATGACTTCTCAACAGAAACAAGTTTTGAGTTTCTGCTTGCCGAAAGCATTATAGTCGGTGAAGTGCCGGAAAAAAGTATCTGTGCATGGAATGAATACTGACGGAAAAAAGACTGACCACAGGTCAGCCTTTTCTGGTATATTTCAGCAGAAATCGGGATATTCAAGCATATGTGTAAGAATAGCTATATTCGCTACCGCCTCGACACACGGCACATAACGTATAACTGTACAAGGATTATAAGCCGTATCGCCTGTGAAAGTTTCTTCCGTAAGTTCATGCATATCAATTGTTTTCTGTTCCTTTGCAATGGTAGGATTCGGACGGAATGCCACACGGAAAATCAACGGCATACCGGAAGAAATACCGCCTAAAATTCCGCCGTGATTGTTTGTTTCGGTCTTGACGTGTCCGTGATTGTCAACGTAAAAATCGTCATTACACATACTGCCGGTCATAGCAGTAGCCCTGAAACCTGCTCCGAACTCTATTCCGGTTACTTCCGGAATACTGAAAACAAGCTGTGCTATCGTATTCTGTAAGCCGTCGAAAACAGGCGAACCTATTCCAGCTGGAAGATTGACTATACCGCATTCGATAATACCACCGACTGAATCGCCTTTTTCATGGATACGGTCTATTTCCTCCTGCATTAACCAGCCTTTACGTTCGTTTATTACAGGAAAATTCTTCTCTCTAAGACTTACTATATGTTCACGTGAAAGATTTACAGGGTCAAAAGGATTGTCATTTATCTTATGTATTTTTGCAATATGAGTACCGGTATAGATACTGCGTCTTTCAAGAATCTGTCCGCATACTGCACCGGCAAAACATACCGGAACAGTAAGTCTTTCCGAAAAGTGTCCGCCGTCCCGAACGTCATTGAAACCTCTGTAACGTACCGCACCGGTATAATCAGCGTGTCCGCACCGTGCGAGGTGGTCAAGATTCTGAGCAGGTGCAAGCGGTTCGGGTGAATAGTTCTGTATGAATGCACATACCGGCGCACCGGTTGTACGTTCGTTGAAGATACCCGATACGACGTGTGGCATTACGTTTTCACGCTTGTTACGTGCAGTCTTTGACATAAATTTCCGTATTTCCTTTACGTCTATGTACTCACCGGACGGCAGATTATTGACTGTAACTCCTATTGCCGAACTCTGTGCCTCACCGAATACCGAAACTGAAATTTTGTTATTCCATACTGATGACATTTATAATCCCTCCTGAATTTTCGTAATCCTTAAAGAAATCCGGATATGACTTCTCAACCGATTCCGCACCTTTTATAATGACGTCTCCGGAAGTACGTGTACCGGCTATTGCGGAAGCCATTGCTATTCTGTGGTCACCGGCACTGTCGACTGTACCGCCGGTCATATTGCCGGTAGGTCTTATAATAAGCCCATCCGGAGTGACTTCAACATTTCCGCCGATATTGTTAATAAGTGAAGCTGTTGTTTCAAGGCGGTTGCTCTCCTTTATTTTAAGACGTTCCGCATTATATATTACTGATTTGCCAGTACCGTACGAGGCAAGCACCGAAAGTATCGGTACTAAGTCCGGAATGTCTGAACAGTCGGCACGGAAATGACCGTCTTTTTCAAACTGCGATATTATTTCAAGTATCTTCTTATCACCCTGTACGCTGTCTGGATTGAGATTCTCAAGTGTAACCGATGACCCTATAGCATTTGCTACATAGAAGAAAGCCCCCTGTGAAAAATCTCCCTCTACTGTATCATCATGAGGTATGTATTTTTGATTTCCCTTTATATAGAATCCGTGTTCATTTTCCTGAATGACAATACCGTATTTTTTAAGTACGTCTATAGTTATATCCACATACGGACGTGATTCAAGTCTTGAAGTAAGAATTATTTCGGAATCTGTATCAAGTATCGGCAGTGCGAAAAGCAGACCTGTTATAAACTGTGACGAAACATTTCCCTCTATTTCATAAGTTCCGCCTGTGAGTTTTCCGGAGACGGTAAACGGCATAGTATTGTTATAATCAAAATGTATACCGTGCCTGCTCAGTTCTCTTATATAGATGTCGATAGGACGTTGCGGAAGTCTTCCCCGTCCGTGAAATTCCGTCTCAACGCCTAATGCACACGCAACAGGTATAATAAATCTCAATGTAGAACCGCTTTCGTTGCAGTCAATGACGGCTTTTTCAGGCGGATTGATTCTGTCTGGAATATCCGCACTGTTATTATCTGTATAAATAAAAGACCCTAAAGCACCCATTGCCTGAATAGTAGCATCAATGTCTTTGGAAAAATTTATACCGGTTATTTCGGAATCTCCAGCCAGTGAGGCACATATAATCATTCTGTGTGCTACGCTCTTTGAAGAGGGTATCCGGACTTTTCCGGAAAGTCTCGACGGAGTTATTTTTATATCCATGAATTATTCCTCCATGATTCTTTCAAATTCGCTGACGGTCGATTTTCTTATTTCCGCAACACCGACTGTCTGACATACTATATAATTTATATTACCGTATGAACGTTTTTTATCCTTTGAACAGTACGGAAGAAGTTCTGACATCGGGGCTTCCGTATCTGTCGGGAGATTATACGAAACAAGGCATTTTTTAAGTCTTTCCGAAAGTTCCGGTGCGAATTTATCGGTAATAAGGCACATACCGACGGCTACACCCATACCGTGTGTATAGTCCGTATAGTTGTGCCAGCCCTCTATAGCGTGTCCTAAAGTATGTCCGAAGTTTAAAATCATACGTTCACCACGGTCAAATTCGTCACCCTCGACGACATCACGCTTTATGTCGATACAGGTATATACTATATCGTCCATAATCTCGTGAACGTCTTCAAGCGTATGGCTTTCAAGTTTTTCAAATAAATTACAGTCACGAATCATGCCATACTTGATTACTTCCGCCATACCGCATGAGAGATTTTCAGGTGTAAGAGTTTTAAGTGTATCGCTGTCGCATATTACGAGTGCCGGTTGTCTGAACGCTCCGACGAGATTTTTTCCGCCGGAAATGTCAATGGCAGTCTTACCGCCTACAGAGGAATCAACCTGTGCAAGAAGTGTTGTAGGTATCTGGACAAAATCCACGCCCCTGAGATATGATGCTGATGCAAAACCGGCTATATCGCCTACCACACCACCACCAAGTGCAATAATAATATCGCTTCTTGTTATACCGGATTCGCATAAGAAATCAAAAATCTGACCCAGTACTGTAAGATTTTTTGACTGTTCACCATTCGGGAAAGTAAAAACAGTACATTCAAAACCGTTTTCCCTGAGGGAATCAATGACTGTTTCACCGTAAAGACTGCCGACTATATCATCTGTGATTACGGCAACTTTTCTTGATTTGGTTATTTCCGCAATGAGTTCACCGGATTTTTTAATACTTCCACGTTCGATAAGCACTTCATAAGGTGTGCTTGTCCTGACGCTTATTTTCTTCATTTTAAACAACCTCCTGAATTATATTTAATTTATTATAACATACATTTTTTAACATTGTCAACAAGTTTCTTTCCGTAAGTATAGACAAATCAAGAAAAATATGTTATAATAAGTCGGAAAGGAGATATTAATTATGGATATATCAGAAAAAACACTGATTCTGATAGTTATTATAGTTATCTTTACCGTTACTTTCATAACGTCGGCGGTAATAACTTACAGAATAAGACGTAAGCTTTCGGAACAGAAAAATAATGAAAAAAGAAAGGATAAAACATCATGAAAAAAAATATTATTCTCTCCGTACTCGTCATGAGTATGATTTTAAATCCGTTCAGTACATTTGCGGAAACAGATAACGAAACAAACAAGGAAGATAACAAAACCCATACCGAAAATGGTGAAAAACCCTCGGAAGACGGTGACAAGCCTTCCGAAGATGACGAACCTCAAAATGAACCTAAAGAAGAACCTGATGACGAACCTCTGCCGGAAGAACCTGAAAAATTTACTCTTACTTTCCTTGACTTTGATGGCAAAGTTATTCAGGAAATTCAGGTTACTGCCGACGAAAAAATAGATTATTCACAGATTGATATATCAGGTCTGCACTCGTTTGTCGATACATATACGGAACAGGATTTCAGCGAATGGAGCAGTATGCCGGAATATATCTCCGAAGATACAACCATACAGGCTTTATGGAAAAAAGGCAGTATATCAACAGACGGTTCACCGGCTAAAACTGAATACTACTCAAAAAATGCGGAAGTTGATTTTACCGGTCTTTCGGTAATAATCACCCTTGAAATACAAACCGCCGAAACCGACAATGACGGAAATTTTATCGTCGAAACACAGGAAAATAATATAACAAGTGCCTGTTACTCGGAAAAATCTCTTGACGAACTTTTCGAGGACGAAAAAACCGCCGTAATGAATGTTATCCCGAACGGCGACGACAAACCTATTTTCAGTTATGAGGTAACGCTTTTTGACAGTCTCGGCGATACAAACAACGATAATATCATTGACGCTGTGGACTCTTCTTTCATACTGGAAACTTATGCCAATCTCTCTACCGGTGCAGATAATTCCCTTGACGATAATCAGAAAAAAGTATGCGACATAAATCAGGACGGTATAATTGATGCTGTTGATGCTACATATATCCTTATATACTATTCGGAAAAATCTACCGGAGGTACTCCCATATGGGAAAATCTGATAGAAAAATCAGAATCCTGAATCAAAAAAACTATTGACATTTTCTGAATAATGTGATATGATTATCTTGTTATTATTCAGAATGTATATTATTAATATGCATTACTTTAAAGGAGTGTTTAAAAATGTACAATGATTTAATGGACTCTATCGGCTTTGTGTCGCAGTATGACAGCGAAGTCGGTGAGGCTATGGCTCAGGAACTCGCACGCCAGCAACGCAATCTTGAACTTATCGCAAGTGAAAATATAGTTTCACCGGCTGTTATGGCTGCTATGGGTTCTGTACTCACAAACAAGTACGCAGAGGGTTATTCCGGTAAACGTTATTACGGTGGCTGTCAGTGCGTTGACGTAGTGGAGAATATCGCTATCGAACGTGCAAAGGAACTTTTCGGAGCAAAATTCGCTAACGTTCAGCCACATTCCGGCGCACAGGCAAATACGGCTGTTTACTTTGCAACACTTAAACCTGGTGATACTGTTCTCGGTATGAGCCTTGCAGACGGCGGACATCTTACACACGGTTCACCGGTAAATCTTTCTGGTAAATATTTCAACTTCGTTTCCTACGGTCTCGACGACGAAACAGAAACTATCAACTATGATACAGTCCAGAAACTCGCCGAGGAACACCAGCCGAAACTTATCGTTGCCGGTGCAAGTGCTTATCCACGTGCTATAGATTTCAAGAAACTTTCTGAAATCGCTCATTCTGTCGGAGCTTTGTTCATGGTTGATATGGCTCATATCGCCGGACTTGTTGCGGCAGGTGTCCATGAATCGCCCGTACCGTATGCCGACATTACAACAACTACTACACACAAGACCTTAAGAGGACCACGTGGCGGACTTATCCTTACTAATGACGAGGCACTCGCAAAGAAGATAAATTCCGCTATTTTCCCTGGTACTCAAGGCGGACCTTTAATGCATACGATAGCCGCAAAAGCTGTATGTTTCGGAGAAGCTTTAAAACCGGAGTTTAAAGAATATCAGCGTAAAATCGTTGAAAACGCAAAGGCTCTCTCGGAAGGACTTCTTAAACGTGGATTCAATCTTGTTTCCGGCGGTACTGACAATCACTTAATGCTTGTCGATTTAAGACCGTTCAATATAACTGGTAAGGAACTTGAACACCGTCTTGACGAAGTTTACATTACAGTAAACAAAAACGCTATCCACAATGACCCTGAAAAACCATTTGTTACAAGCGGTATCAGAATAGGTACACCGGCTGTTACAACACGTGGACTGGGCGTTGAGGAAATGGAAAAAATAGCTGAATATATTTATCTCTGTGCTACAGACTTCGAGAATAAAGCCGACGAAATCCGTGCAGGCGTAAACGCTATATGCGAAAAATATCCACTCTATAAGTAAAAAAGTTATCTTAAACGGATAGTGTTTCTTTTATGAAATGCTGTCCGTTTTTTTATGTCAAATCAGTCAGATTGCATAATTTATTTTCTTGACAGATACGGTTTTTTATGGTATTATTTAATTACCAAATAAGAACGGAGGTACTTTATTTATGAAAAAATATCAGAAGAGAACTATTGCTTTTCTGTCGGCTCTGATGATGACGTTTTCCGTAAATGGTTTTAATCTGAAATCAGATGTCATGACAAATGCCGTCGATAAAGTGATAGCTTTTCCGGGAGCTGTAGGCGGTGGCAAATACGCTACCGGTGGAAGAGGTGGCGAAGTCTATCACGTCACAAACCTAAACGACAGCGGAGCAGGTTCTTTCCGTGACGCCGTAAGTAAATCTAACAGAATAGTCGTTTTCGATGTAAGCGGTACTATCGAACTTAAAAGTAATATTCTGTGTCAGAGTAATATTACCATTGCCGGTCAGACTGCCCCTGGTGGTTCGGGAATAACTCTCAAAAACTACAAAATGGGTATGGCAGGTGATAATATAATCTGTCGGTATATAAGTTCACGTCCAGGACCTTATACGGCTACCAGCTCCGGTAACGATGCGTGGGGTGGTGCGAATGGTTCAGGGTCTATTATTGACCACTGTTCAATGGGCTGGACTACTGACGAACAATGGGGACTTTATTCAAATAATGAGTACTATACAGTACAGTATTCCGTAATAGGTCCGGCGGATTCGTGGGGCGGACACAAGAAAGGTCTGCACGGTTTCGGACTTATGATGGGTAAAGGTTACAGCACTTTTGACCACAATCTTATTATCCATAATGTTTCACGTAACTTCAGGGGAAAAGTCGAGGGTACGGAAACTGCTGACTTTACTAACAACGTAATCTATAACTGGGCTTATCAGACAGCTTACGGAACTATCGGACATCTTAACTATGTGAACAATACTCTTAAAATGGGTAACGGTACTACAGGCGGTAAACATTATGTGAACGTAGACAGCAGTACGAAACCGCAGAATTTCGGAATATATCTCGCCGGAAACCGTATGCTGAACAAGGATAATTCAATATATGATACTGTCACTTCTGATAACTGGAACGGCATAAGCATTAAACAAAGCATTACAGACACTTACGGAGTAACTAAAGAATCGCTTAAAAGTGACAAATCTTTCCAGACTGTCGTAAATGGTGAGAACGTCTCAACCGCCGATACGTGCGAATCTGCTGAATCCTCTTACGAACATGTAATAAGTTTCGCCGGAAATGGTATCTCACCCGAAAAGCGTACCGCCATAGACAAACAATGTGCATACGAAACCGAAACCGGTACAGGTAATCTTTCCGGTACAGCTTCCTATGACGAAGCTACCGACGCCAACAAGGAAAATATAGACAAATATAACATTCAGTGCGGTGTAACTTACGAATACCCACAGCCTGTACTTACTAAGGAAATAACCGATATTGATAATGACGGTATGGACGATAACTGGGAACTTGCACGAGGTCTTGACCCTACAGACCCGTCCGATACAAACGGCGATTACTGCGGTCAGGGATATACGAATATAGAGTACTATATAAATGACCTTACTGTTGATTCATTCCCCGAAGGTGTCGTTACTATTTCCCCCGAAACGTCTACAGTAATTCAGCCGACTGTTTCCGCATTCGAGACCATTGAAGCAGAAAGTTTCACAGACCAGTACGGAGTACGCACAGAAGATACTTCCGGAGGTGGTCAGAATATCGGTTTTATTGAAAACGGTGACTATATTATGTTCCGCAGAATAGATTTTGAAGACGGTGCAAAAAGTCTTACTGCACGGATTTCGGGAAATACTTCCGGCATTGAACTGTATCTTGATAAACTCGAAAGTACACCTGTTGCATCACTTGAATTTTCCGGAACTGCCGGTTTTTCGGATTATCAGAGTATAAGTTTCAATATTCCGGAAATTTCAGGAATACACAATCTTTATATAAAATTCACCGGTGGTGAGGGTTATCTTCTTAATATGGATAATTTCATTTTCGGGAAAAATTCCGTTGCACTTGACGGAAATCTTATAAAAAATCTCAGTGTTTACGATACCGAAAATTCAGGCGACTGGCATATTGTCGGAAGTATTTCAGAAAATGATGTTGTTTTCGGTGACAGGGATTTCACTTTTACAAGTATGCCGGAAGCTCTTTCCGGTGCTGAATATATCCGTACTGCCTGTGATTCCAAAAATTCAAATGAAAATCTTGCGGAATTTACAGCTAATCAAGATATTACGTTATATATAGCCCTCGACAACAGAGTTGAAAATCTTCCGGAATGGCTGAAAAATTTCACTAAAACGGATATGACCGTTTCATACAGCAATGATGTCACAGCGGATATTTACAGTATGAATTACAGTTCAGGCGATAAAATAACACTCGGTACTAACGGACAATCCGCATATTGCGTAAACTATACGGCATTTGTCAGAAAAGCTGAAAATATTGTCATAGGCGATGTAAACAATGACGGAAAATTCAATGTTTCAGATGCCGTAATCCTACAGAAATGGTTGATAAATGCTTCCGACGAACTTGTAAACTGGCAGAATGCTGACTTGCACAAAGACAACAAAATTGATGTTTTTGACCTCGTAATGATGAAAAAACTTCTTGTTTCAGGTAAATAAATTCAGAAAATCCCCTCTTTAAGACGTTTCTTAAAGAGGGGTCTTATATTTTAACCGTTACCGTAAGTTACATATTCGGAATTATAATAATTCCAGCGGTCATCAGGATTATCAGTTGAAATCAGATTACTGTCATATGCGATATAGTTATCCCATACGGTACAGCTACAATCCCATGCACTAAGGAAGTACATTTTTTTGCCGTCCGGATTTACAGGAATATCCATATATACTTTATTGCCATAGATATACGAATTTTGTCCCCAGCCGTCTACGACATCATTCTGTTCAAATGCTCTTGTAATCTTATCACAGTTATTTCTGTAACCTGTACAGTATCTTACAGTACAGTAATTTCCCTTGATATTCACGAAAGCCTTAGCATAGTTTTCACCTGTACAGCCTTTACCGTCAAAATTACAGTGTTCAATGACAGTGCCGGTTGTATATTCCTTTATGTCGATACATTCAGCGGAAATGTTCGGACCTAATTCACAATTACGGATAATATTGTTATCGCATTCGTGTATGTATTCCGTGGTACTCTTTGCACTGCCGATATATATTCCCTCGCCGTAACCTGCTCTTACAAGTCCGGTATCGTGTACCTTACAGCCGTCAATGATACAATCGGAACTGCCATCACGGATATGAATAGCTTCTGTTCCGGTGTTATAGACTTCGCAGTTGATAATCTGTGTATGATTCGAGTTATCAATAATAATTCCCTTTGAAGAATTTGTTACAATAATATCCTTTACCGTCCACCAGTCGCCCGTAATGGTCAGACCGTAATTACTTTCTGTGGTAGTACCCTCAATTACAGCCGGATTGTCAGGTGTTTCAGAACGTAATATAATTGGCTTATCTTCTGTACCGTCCGCCGTACCTGTAAATGTACGTCCTTTACTTACTTTTCCGTTATAGACGTAATTTCCGGAAGCAAGTACAATTTCGTCACCTGCTCCGGCGTTTTCAAGAGCGTTCTGTAATTCGTCGGAGTTCGTAACGTAAATTATATTATTATCCGATTTATCTGATAACATTTTCTGCATCTCACATAAATCAAATATATCAAGTACACCGTCCTGAACCAAGTCACCGGCTTGCCAGTCGGTAATATCAGTATCCGGTACGCCGAGTAACCAGTTTTTCATTAATTCAATATCCGATATATCAAGTTTACCGTCGGAATTTATATCGCCTGTCCCGATACTTTCCACTGACGATTCCGGAGCAGGTGCATTATTATACGACTGATTCAATAATATACGTTGCATTTCACATAAATCAAATACATCAAGTACGCCGTCCTGTACCAAGTCACCGGCGTGCCAGTCGGCAATATCAGTATCCGATACGCCGAGTAGCCATTTTTTCAACAGTACAATATCTGATATATTAAATTCACCGTCGGAATTTATATCGCCTGCAAGTGAGTTATTTTTTTCTGACGTATCAAGTTTTAATTTTCGTATAACTGCCGTATCGTTATCGGTATAGTAGGAACAATATAACATCTGATTACTACAGGCAACCGACAGGCTATTGACAATATCGGTTGACAAAATATTTCCCGACATTTTCCAACCGGTATCATCTAAACTATAAACCGCCAGTTCGTCCGGATTCTGTGTATTTATAGCTAAGTAAAATTTATTGTCAATCATCACTGGTACTTGTATGAATATATTTTCAGAAATATTTTCCGGTAAAGAATATTCTGTAAGTTTTTTATCCGAAAATTTATATACTTTACCCTCACTTCCGGACGGTGCTATCAATAAAGTATTGCCGTCGGAAGTCATAGAAACTGTACTACAGGCATTATCGGAAATTGTTGTGATACTCCAGTTTTTATCCTCATATAACGCCATTTTAGGTTTATTACCGTCGCTTATGTCACGATACGCCACAACCGGACTATGATTTAAAATCCCGACGGACATATTACAGGCATTTTCCGAAATATTTTTACCAATTATTTCCGTCTTTTCCGTTACGGAATCATAACACGCCATATGCAACGAATATGGAAAATTTCCGGTTGTATATGTAAAATAAATTCTGTTACCGTCGGCTGTCATATCGGCGTACTGTGCGGTCTCCATTGTTCTGTAAACTTCCGTCCAGTCACCTGACAGTGTATCATATCTGCATATATGCAACAGAAAATTACTGTCATGATACATAACATATGGTGTATCGCCGGAACATATAATTTTCGGCTGATTCACGTCCATATATCCGCCTGAACCGAGTTTATTTCCTGTTTTTATAAGTCTGTCGTTATCCAGTCTGTATAACTCCGCATAACTGTTATCGGAAGAAATCAGATATACTGTACCGTCCTGCGAAGTCGTCAGTTGATAAGGTTTATTGTTTTCTGAATCGTAACCGACACTTTCCCATAGTTCCGCACCGGAAATGTCTGCAAAATCAACCGAAAACGTCAGCGATTCTTCATTCATGGTGATGTCATGGATATATATTCCGCTGTTCGTGCCGTTTGAATATACAAGGGCATTATTGGTAATATCCGCATTCCAGTCGGCAGAGCCGACATAATCCGGCGAATCTTTACCACCGTACGCAGACAGGGTAATATTTCCCTCACCGGCGTCAAGCGAAGTTTCTTCCGGACGGAATACATATATTTCGTCTTTATCTGTTTTGAAATTGCCGTCTGCTTCGGTGTTCACACGATAAACCACTAAACCAGTACCGTATATTTTAACGTCCAGTTCGTCGGAAAACCTCGCACCCTGCTGACGATATTCAACAGCGAAAAATTCCGTATCTGAAAGAGGTGTCTTCAATAAATAAAGTCTGTTACCGTTTTCAGAAGATGCCGGATAAATCGTATATCTTCCGGAGCTGGTAATGTCTTCAGAATCAAGCCAGCCTGAAATTTTCGCTCTATGATATGCATTAGGATACTGCAAGAATACTGAATCTGACGCCATTATATCCCATGCCCCTACAGGCGTTCCGGTACGTTTATTACGGTACAAATCCGGATAGCCCAGAGAGTGCAGAAATTCGTGACATAATACACCCTCTCTGCCTGTTATCTGATTTTCAAAAAGTTGCTTACTGTTCTGAATATTGACCCTGTTCACGTCATAACCGTTCAGCTTCATACCGTTCAGTGAAAATGCCCTCGCCCATATCGGAGATGACATATCATCTGCCTTACCGTCCACTACTACTATGATGTTATCAATTATGCCGTCATTGTTGCCGTCCATTCTGATATTATCAGGTACTGTTACATTTTCGATAATTTCCATAGCTATCTGTGCAGAGGTCTTGTAATTATTGATGTCAGATGTCATTACATACGGAGTAATAATATTATTCTGCATCTGTGGGAAATAACTTGTAACATTAGTCTGTCCGTAGGAAATGGCATCTATATAACCCGACAGTGAATGAAACGTATCTTTTTCATTACACATGGAAATAATATCGTCTGTGCGTTCCTGCATGAAATTCGATTCTGTAAGCGAATCAAACTGTGCAAAAAGTACGATATTATAAAGCTGTTCCGTAGAGTTTTCCGCCATAACCGGAATTATCGCCATTGAAGATAACATTAATGCCTGTACCATTGTACACGATACAAGTTTTTTAAATATTTTTGTTTTTTTCAATTATATCCTGCTCCTTTCCGTTTATTATTACTAATATTATACACCGGAATGACAAAAAAATCAAGAAAAAACAGGTAGATTAAATATCCACCTGTTTTTTTATCAGACCTGTTTTTTCAGCGGTTTCAACAAGTACGGCGTTTTTACTGTTCATAGTACCGAATGTCTGACAGTTATTTATCACTGTATGACATTTTTTCATGATTTCAAGGGCTTTTTCAATGGATTCGTTGCTTACCGATTCAAACGGGTTTTCAGTTATGATTTCAGTCGCCAGTGCCTTTACTACCGGATATTCTGCTGTGTTTTCGTGAATAACTCCCACCGCAAACGGAATGTTTTTCCGCTGAAGTCTGCGGTAAATATCCGGACTTCCACCGGCTATCACAAATACTTCCGGATTCCCTGACGGCTTTTCCAGTTCGGCGGAACAGAATGTATAATCAAATGATTCTTCTTTCATGCCGTAAATTTCAGCGATATATTTTCCGGAAAAAATTTCCTCCGGTGTGCCGGTACGTTCAGCGATACTGTTATTTATACATACTATTCTATTGGATATTTTCTGTGCTAAATCGAGTTCGTGCAGTGACATTATAACAGCAAGATTTTTTTCACGTACTAATTTCTGTAGAATATTCAGTAATTCTATTTTGTGATGTATGTCAAGAAATGAAGTAGGCTCGTCGAGGACAAGTATTTCAGTGTCCTGACATATTGCCCTTGCTAACATTATTCTCTGTCGCTGACCGTCGCTGACGTGGCTGAACGACGTAAAAGCAAGGTCTTCAACCCCGACGAGTTCCATAGCTTCACGGACTTTTTCCTTGTCTTCCGCAGAAAGAATACCTAAATTATTCGTATACGGATAACGTCCGGATTCAACAACCTCACTACAGGTCATCAGTTCCGGTGCGATTCGTTCGGTCATAACGGCGGATATTTTTCTTGCTATTTCCGAAAGTCTTATTTTTTCTATATTTCTATTTTCTATATATATATCGCCAGAAATCTTCTTCAACTGCATTAATATACTTTTCAGAATGGTTGATTTCCCTGAACCGTTCGCCCCGATTAGCGTTAAAATTTCGCCTTTTCTTAATTCAAGGGTTATATCTCCTACAACTATTTTCTTTCCGTATCCGACGGAAAGTTTTTCTGTATTAAGTACACTCATAACGCTGTCCTCCGACGTTTTCCAAGCATTACCCACAGGACTACAGGCACACCGAATACCGCCGTAACGGAACTTATTCCAAGCTCCGTGGGCGAAAATAATGTACGTGCTATGAGGTCACATAAAAGACAGAAACACCCTCCGCCAAGAAAACACGCCGGTATTATGACTATCGGTTTCGCCGTCCCGAAAAGCGACTTGACTATATGCGGAACGGCTATCCCGACAAACGATACAACTCCTGCAAATGCGGTTACGCAAGCAGACAATATACTTGACAACAATATTACTTCCAACCGGAACAGTTTTACATTCACGCCCATATTCAAGGCATATCCCTCGCCTATCTGATAGGCGTTCATGGGTTTCGACAGCAGAAATGCCATTATCACACAGACTGTCACTATCACGGATATAACTTTTATGTCGTCCCAGTCCGTACCGGAAAAACTCCCGACTGACCAGTTATGGAGATTTATTATGTTTGAATCGTCCGCAAAATTTATTATTATATCCGTCACCGCCGTGCAGATATATCCCACCATAACTCCGCATACAACCAGTACCGACATATTTTTCACACGTCCGGAAATTGCCAGTATAAAACCTGTCGCCGACATCGCCCCCACAAATGCCGACAGCACAAGCGATACTGAACCGAGTATTATTCCACGTCCGGTACAGAATATCATTACAACAGCAGTTGCTAACTTCGCTCCGGAAGATATTCCCAGTACAAATGGGCTGGCTATCGGATTTGAAAAAAAAGTCTGCAACAGAAATCCCGATACCGATAACGCCCCACCCAGTAATACTGACGCCGTCACACGTGGAAGTCTTATCTGAAATATTATGTTTTTTCCTGTATTATCGCCTTTTCCGGAAAGTATTTCTGTTATTTCCGTAAGCGAAAATTTAACGCTTCCACAGGCGAGACTTACGAAAAACAATATTACAAGTCCGGCAGAAATTACCGAAAAACCGGTTATATATCGGACTTTTCTTTTCATGGACATTCCTCCCCTGTTTTTTTATTCAAGTTTTTTCAGAAAAGTGGGATTTTCATTATTTCCGGCGATAATAAGGTGAAAATCTCTTATCATATCGCACATACCTGTAGTCTGTTGAAACATATTCCTGCCGGTACACCATACATTACCGGTCTGAACGGCTCTGAAATCTTTCAGCAGACCATTTTTTTCGGTAAGCTGTTGTATACTTTCAAGTTCGCCGTCGATGGTGCTGTTATATATTATAATGTCGGCGTCATGGGCTTTTTCGTAGAAAGTTTCCATATCCATATTCATTGTAGACAGGGCGTTTTCGTCTGTGCCGAGGTCTTCCGCCGTGAAAATATATGTTCCTCCGGCAAGTTCTATCATCTTTGAAATGTAGTCGCCGGTCTTACGGACATTCACCGCACCATTACCAGTAATATAGAAAAACGCTACAACCGGTTTTTGTCCGGAAATTTCGTCAGAAACTACTTCTTCAAAAATTTTTGTCTTATCGTCGAAAAATTCAACTGACTTTTCAAAATTTCCGGTAATAAGTCCGTAAAGTTTAATCCATTCAAAACGTCCTAAAGGGTGGCTTTCGTAACTTGAACGCTCTACAATTACCGGAATACCGAGGTTTTCGAGTTGTTCTTTGGTCTCCGGACTGTGATAAATCATAGTTGATTCAACAGCTAAATCACAATCACCTGAAATTATCGCCTCAAAATCGGGGGCGTTATACTTCCCGATATACTGAATATCTCCGGATTCAAGGGCTTTTTCAACCGCCGGAAGTTTCCAGTCGTTAATTTTGGTAGAGGTCATTTTTACATTTCCGAGTGCGTCTATGCCGTCGAATAAATCCATAGCCGACGAAGCTGACACATATATATTTTCCGGCTGAAAAATTACCGGAATATCGGTATTTTCCGGCTTTTCCGTACCGTCCGGAACAAAAATAAATTTCTGACCGTCTGCGATATTTATTTCATATGTACCATCGGAATTTTCGTAAATTGAAAACTGTTCGGCATACGTAAGCGGAATTTCTGTCCCTGAATGTCCGTTTTCAGAAGATTTTTCCGTACCACACGCACACAGAATCATAACCGGAATTAAAATCAAAATAAATTTCATTAATTTCATAATCATTTAACTATAGTCGAAGAATCGAAATAAAGCGTATACTCTATTTCATGCGGTGTACTCATAGCAGTGGTATCTGCTAATACAGGTATCTTCATATCAAATTTACTTACAGGAATATCAAATGTTGAATTTTCAGTATCTTCTGACGGCAGGTATTGTTCATTATCAATAACCATGTAATCGTAATTACTGCTTGTCCATATAATACGTGCCGTCGCCTGACCGTCTTTTACTGTCATCTTTGTATGCGGATATATTCCGGATTTTCCCGAACCGCCCTCAAGTGTGACTTCAACTGTGTATTCGCCGTCCGCAATTCCAAGCGATTCTATGGTATTTCCGGCGTTGACAAACGCTTCCGCCGGTAAGGAATCCGCACGGAATAAAATTGTACGGTCATACCACGTTTCTTTTTTCGCACTGAACGCCGAGCAGGTAATGCCCTTGTCGAGTGCCTCAACCGGTACGGTGAACTTATGTACGCCGTCTTCCTCGGTGAATGGTATGTAATCGCTTTCCGGCGACGTTTCAGCGGTGTTGCCGTCGCCCATAAACAGCCATTTATAGCCCTTTCCCGACATTGACATTTCCGCTGACATTGTACCGTTTTCAACAGTAATTTCACAGGCCGTAATTTTGAACATCGACGAACTGGAAGTTACTTCCACCGGATAAACTCCGTCTTTGAGTGCGTCGGCATATACAGGTGTCATGCCCTCCTCAACGACTTCAACAGGAGCGACGGTTTTCGGCTGTTTTTCCGCCGTTGACGTATTTTCAGCGGTCTCACCACACGAAACAAGAGCCGTCAGCATTAAAAATAAAAATATTAATTTTTTCATAATTACCTCACAAAAAACAGCGGAGAAAGTTTCCTCCTCCGCCGGATTTATTTAATTTATTGAATTAATAGCCGTCTGTGCATGGTCAACATAAATCTGCTGAATATCGGCATTTTCGCCGAGACCTCTCATAATGCACTCGACTTCATAGCCCTCCGCCTCAAATACAGATTTCCATGAATCAGGGTCATCACCTGCCATATCATTATTAGCGTGGTCACCGCAGACAACCATAAGCGGTTCTAAAACAACACGTTCGTAACTGCCGTTTTTTACCGATTTCACGACGTTTTCAAGCGACGGTTCGGCTTCAACCGTACCGATAAAATAATTTTCATAGCCGTCAGCGGTCAGCAAATCCTGCATTTTACGGTAAATTCCATTCGATTCCGCTTCCGTGCCGTGACCCATGAAACATATAGCGGTTTTGCCGTCATCGTAATCGGAAGTCCAGTCAACAATAGCCTGCTCCACTCGTCTGAAATCGTCGTCGCTCGTAAGAAGCGGTTCGCCGAAAACGACTTTTTCAAAAGCGTCGGAATACTGTGCAACCTCGTCGACAATATCGTTGTATTCAAAGCCGTTCATAAGGTGGGTTGGCTGGACAACAAGCGTTCTGACCTCGTTTTCAACAGCCCTGTCAAGAGCGTTTTTCACGTCGTCGATAAGTATTCCGTCACGTCGCTGAACGTGGTCAATAATTATGTTGGCGGTAAATCCACGTCTTACCGAAAAGTCCGGAAACGCCGATTCCAAGGCGTTTTCAATCGCACCGATGGTCAACCGGCGACTGTCGTTGAAACTCGTTCCGAAACTCACAACAAGAAGTTCATTGTCGCCGATTCCGTCCTGATTCCTGATATTATCAAGTGAGGCGTCACCGGTCTCGTAGTTTTCTTCGTCATCGACCTCTTCCGGTGATTCCTCCGACTTTTCAGTTGTGGTTGTTGCCTGAGTTTCAGCGACGGAAGATTCCAGTGTGGAATTTTCGGAATTATCGCCACAAGCCGTCAGGAGAGACCCTGTAATAGCAAGGCAAAGTATAAAATTAAATTTTTTCATTAATAAGTCCTTTCTTTCAGAAAGGCAGTTGTATTCTGCAAAAAAAGCCCTCCGCACACGGCAGAAAGCATTGCAAAGCAGACCGTACTAAAAAGCACAGCCTAAAACAGTACAATCAAGCCCTCGTGATTTTGAAAATAAAAATTTTCCGTACCAGTATACCGGCAGGTTTCCTGACTTGCGGATTAACATTGAACGACAGCCTTCCCGAAAATTTCAGTGACTTCACCGTGAAAACCACGGCGAAAATGTCGCCAACTCCCCGTTTACAGTGACGAGTTCGCACAGGATTCGCACCTGTTTCCCTTTTACCTCCTGACCACACAAAGCGACAGAAGCACCGGTCTACTTATTAAATTTTGTGACTTCACATTTTTATTGTATCATGTTTCTGAAACAATTGCAAGCATTTTAAGAAAAATACACATTCTGTACAAAAATATACATTATTTTTCACACATATATAGTAAAGCATTACAAATAGCCGCCGCAACGTTACTACCGCCCTTACGTCCTCTTGCGACGATACACGGAACACCGCTTTTAATAATCAATTCTTTTGACTGAATTACATTCACAAAACCAACCGGCACACCTATGACAATTTCCGGAATAAACGTTCTTTTTTCGATGTGTTCGCACAGTCTAAGCAGGGCGGTGGGAGCGTTCCCGACGGCATAAATTACCGGTTTTTTCAGTTCTGATGCCTTGTCAACCGAGGCAACTGCCCGAGTAGTTTTGTTGATTTTTGCACGCTCCGCAACGTCGGCATCAGCCATGAAACAACACACTTCACAGTCCAATTTTTCGAGGGATTTCCGGTTAATTCCGGACTTTGCCATGTTCGTATCAGTGACGATTACAGCCCCGCTTTTCAAGGTTTCGAGGGCTTTTGTGACGACGTTTTCAGAAAAGAACATATTTTCGTAATAGTCAAAATCGGCGGTTGTATGAATCGCACGCAGGACTATCGGCTTGACATCTTCGGGAATTTTTCTGTCGCCGAGTTCATTTTCAATAATCTGAAAACTTCTTTTTTCTATCTTATCCGGTAAGATATATTCAATATCCATTATTTAAATACCTCTTTCAATTATTTTATATAACATATCCATATTTATATTATTGCGGACACTGTCAGCGAGAATGTCAAATTGTCTCTCTTTGTACGTCCGGCGGTCAATACATTCGCCGGAATATGTCATATTTTTTTCTTTGTAAAGTCTTTTAACAATTTTTTCTGCTACAACGCCGTCGAAAATTCCGTGGACGTAGCTTCCGTAAACGTTACCTTTCTGCGAACCACCCACGGAAGTCAGATTTTTTTCATGATTTTCAGTCCTGCCCATATGAATTTCATAACCATCAAATTCCGTACCGGTCAGGCAGTCAAAAAAACCCGATATTCCGGCAAATTTACCGGTAATCTGTCGCATAATTTTTTCCGGCGTGAAAATTGTTTCGCAGTCAAGAAGACCCATTCCGGCAATAGTTCCGCCGTTTTCGACACCGTCAGGGTCAGAAATTTTTTTCCCTAAAATCTGATAGCCACCACATATCCCGAAAACTGATTTTCCGCTGTTTACAGCCTTTTTTATCATAGTTTCCATACCGCTTTCACGCAACCATTTCATGTCGGAAATAGTACTTTTTGTGCCGGGAATCACGATAAAATCGGCGTTTTCGAGTTCATGACATCTCGAAACATATCGGACACATACGCCGTCATACTGCGAAAACACGTCAAAATCGGTGAAATTTGACATTTTCGGAAGTTTCACAACCGCAATATTGATAATTCCGTAAGAATTTTTAACAAGTTTGTCAGAAAGGCTGTCCTCGTCCTCAATATCGCACGAAATGTACGGAATAACGCCTAAAACCGCCTTATTCGCACGTTGCCGGAGAATTTCCGCCCCGCTGTTGAAAAGCGTTTTATCACCCCGAAACTTGTTCACGACAAGCCCCTTAATCATACTAAGTTCGTCGGATTCAAGGAGATTCAGCGTGCCGATTAGCTGGGCAAAAATACCGCCACGGTCTATATCACCGACGAGAATTACCGGTGATTCGGCAAATTTTGCCATTCCCATATTGACAATATCGTTCTGTTTCAGATTCAGCTCAACCGGACTTCCAGCCCCCTCAATCACGATAATATCGTGACTTCCGGCGAGTTCGTTATAAGCCCTCATTATATCCGGAATAAAGGCTGTTTTTCGCCGAAAATACTCCCTTGCGGTCATGTTTCCGACGGGTTCGCCGTTGACAATCACCTGTGAATCGGTGTCGGTGGTAGGCTTCAACAAAATGGGATTCATAAGCACAGATGGCTGTATTCCGGCAGATTCCGCCTGCATTGCCTGAGCACGCCCGATTTCGTGACCGTCGGCGGTAATGTACGAATTTAACGCCATATTCTGCGATTTGAACGGCGCACAGGAATAGCCGTCCTGTCTGAAAATTCTGCATACAGCCGCCGAAAAAAAGCTTTTTCCGACGTTTGACATTGTTCCCTGAATCATTATCGCTTTAGCCAATTAAAGCCCTCCTCAATGCTGAAATCAGCACAATATTTTCTTCGTGAGTTCTCACGGCAATACGGAAAAAATTTTTATCAAGTCCGTTATAATTTTCACAGTTTCTTATTAAAATTTTTTCTTTTTTGAGAATTTCCCAGACCGGAAAATTACTTCTGAAAAAAATGAAATTTGCTTCTGCCGGAAAGACCTTAAAGCCCAGTCCCGACAACTCATTTGTAAGGAAATTACGTTCTTTTCCGATATAATTTAAAGTTTTTTCAATATATCCCGATTCGTCAAGAGCCGTAATTCCGGCAATCTGTGCCGGTGCTGATACACTCCAGTACTGACCGGTACAGCGGACTTTTCCGGCAAGTTCACTGTCGCCGAAAATGCCATAACCAAGCCTTAAACCTGCCATAGCGTATATTTTAGTAAATGCTTTAATAATAATCATATTTTTATTTAAAAAATTCATGGAAGTTTTATTTTTATTGTCCTCAACAAAATCCATGAAGCACTCGTCGCATACAAGAATCGTTCCGGCAGACAGACATTTTTCAGCTATATTACGCAGAATTTCCGGATTAATCGTATTCCCTGTAGGGTTATTCGGACTGCAAAGAAAAATTATATCCGTATTTTCATTTATATATTTAATAATATCCGGCTTTACCGAAAAATTATTTTTTTCGTACAGAAAATATGTTCGTATTTTGCAGTCGTTTCCCGACAAAAGCCGTGCGTATTCCGAAAAACACGGTACACATATGACAGCATTTTTCGGGCGTAAAAAGGCTATAATCCGGCAAATAATGTCATCTGCACCATTTCCGCATACAATCTGTCCAGCGGAAATTTTTTCCTTTTCAGAAATTTTTTCCGTCAATTCCGTACAGTAAGGGTCAGGATATTTTTGCCATAAATCAGCCGATTCAATCACGGCTTTCCGGACGCTTTCCGGCATTCCGATAGGATTTATATTTGCCGAAAAATCGAAGAAATTTCTGTATTTATAAATGTTTCCGCCATGCAAATCGGTCACAAAATCACCCCCCAGACTACCGCCCTGAAGACAACTCCAAGAATAAGCGTTATAAAAGATGTCGTGTACATCAATTTATTTACTCTTACAATATCTTCATTTTCAATATTACGTGTATTGTCACCTATAAACGGCTTTTTATGGAGTTTGCCGAAATAATAGGCGTCACCGGCGAGCCGGATTCCCAACGCACCGGCACAAACCGCCTCCGTCTGTGCGGAGTTCGGGCTTGCATGATTCCGGCGGTCACGACGCCATATTTTCAAGGCGTTTTTACTGTCCAATCCGAGAATTTTTGCCGAAAAAATCATCAAAACTGCCGTAATTCTTGACGGAACAAAATTCAGAAAATCATCCGTTTTTGCCGAAAAACGCCCTATATCAGCGTATTTTTCATTTGTGTAGCCAATCATCGAATCCAGCGTATTGACCGCCTTATAAAAAAATCCGCCGACAGCCCCGAACATCGCAATGTACATCAGTGGAGCGGTTACGCCGTCGGAAGTGTTTTCCGCAACCGTTTCAACCGTTGCCCTGATTATTCTCGATTTATCGAGGTTTTCTGTATCTCTTCCGACTATCATTGATACTGCTTTTCTTGATTTTTCAATATTTTTTTCAGCTATTGCCTTGTAAACCTTTATACTTTCATTTTTAAGACATTTAGGTGCTATCATATAATAACACATAATACTTTCTGAAATCAATCCTATTAAAATATTTTTTTTGTAAGAAAAAAATAAAATTATTAACGGTATACTTACAGAAAAAAATATTGTTGTCAGTGCAAGAATCACTCCGCCTGCACGCAAATTATGCGGTATAATGCGACGAATCCATTTTTCCATTGACGTTATAAAACTCCCGATTGCTCTTATCGGGTGCGGTAGCCAGTACGGGTCACCAAGAATGCAATCAATTATAAATCCAAAAATCATAGGGAATGTTAAAATTATAAACTTCATATTTCCTCCAGAACGGCTATTTTTCGGGAAAAATATTCCACAGTAAAGCCTCTGCCGTTTTTTACGTGCCAATCGAAAAAATCCTTATGCGGTACGGCAAATTCAGACATTATCGACATTATAGTACCACCATGTACAATCATTGACACGACAATATTATTATATTCGCTGAAAATTTCAAGAAAAGCATTGCAACATCTTTTACGGAAATCTGCCGGATTTTCGCCGTTCGGAAAAGTTGCCGTACCATTGCTTTCAATCCACATCTGATAGTCGGGATTTCCGGAAAGTTCAGCGTAATTTTTTCCCTCAAAATCGCCGAAATTACATTCTTTTAAATCGTCACGGACAAATATTTTCCTGTCCGGACAGATAATTTCAGCAGTCTGAATACACCGCTTCATAGGGCTTGAAATGACCGTATCACACGCCGGATAGCTGATTTTCTTAATTTCTGCGATGCCCTCCGGACATAACGGCTCGTCGGTCATTCCGATGTACTTTTTGCCGATATTTCCGGCAGTTTTACCATGTCGGATTAAATTTAAAATCATATTTCCCCCTTTATCGCCGTGCCGATTCCGCACGTCACCCTGACGACAATATCAGCTTTTCCGGCGATTATACAACCACATTTTCCGCACATTTCACGCCAAAAACGCTCCTCATGGTCAACCGGAACTATCCCACAACCGATTTCGTCCATAATAATTACAGTATGTTTATTTTCAGATATAATATTTTCAGTATATTCTATAGGGTCAATGTTTTCTGAAATAAGATTACTGATAATAATATGATATTTATTTATAATATCATAATTTTTAAAATATTTCATAGTAAAATCTGTTTTCCCCTGATACGCTCCGCCGGTCACGAATATCATTTTATTACTCCCTCCAGTACCTCACCGGCTACTGCTCCGGCAAGTATTGTAATTTCGCACATCTGCAGAAACCACCCCGATAAATCGCCGGTTATTCCGCCAAATGTCCTGTACGAAAATTTTTTATAATATATTGTCATGAATACTATTGATATTATACATATAATTCCGGAAAGTATGTCTGAAAAAATTATTATTCCACAACATATAACCGCAATTACTGTCAGAACTGTCACTGTTATTTTTTTGTACGCCGTTTCCGTGAAATCCTGTAAAGAGCCGGTTTTTTTTGCCGTCCGGAATGTAACCGCCGTCAGACCGCTTAACGCTCTTGACAGTACGAAACCTGTCGCAATAATTCCGGTGGTCTGCCTGCTCCGGATTTGCGAAAATAATGCGGTCTGCACGATAAAATAAATAATCAAATCAATTACCGCAAACGCTCCTATGTGCGAATCTTTCATAATTTCAAGACGTTTTTTCACGTCGCCGTATGATGCCTTCGCATCGCTGACATCACAGAATCCGTCGAGATGTATTCCACCCGTAACCAGTACCGGAATGACCGTCGCCCCTGCTCCCCTGACAAGTTCATTCAGACCGATTTTCACGCCAATATGCCACCATATTACGTACAATATCCCGATTACTGCCCCTATCACAGGGAAAAAACACAGTGAAAATCGTCTGTTTTCCGGCTTCCACTCGACAGGCGGGACAGGTATTCTTGAATACATCAGAAACGCCGAAAACATGGATTTTAACAATTTAATTCTCCTTTCAGTACTACCGGAATACCATAGACACATTCTATTACATTTTCCGAAAATTCGGCTATATTCCGGTTAATTTCCGCCATATATGAAATATATGCCATAGTTTCAGGTGCGTACATTATTCCGTCCGCCCCTAACTCGTTTGTGACTATTACCAGCCTTTCGGAATTTTTTTCAAGATATTTCACATCATTGACTATTTTTTTAACCGGATTGACTATTTTTTCCCGAAACATTTCATTTGCACATAGGTTTCCCATGCATTCGAGGAGTACCGTACCCCTTTCAGTGAAATTTATTTCATGCAAATCGGTATATTTTTCTATCGTCTCGAATCCTCCGCCGGAACGCATTTCCCGATGACGTTCGATAGCTTTTAAAGCCTCGTCGCCGTATGGTCTCATAGTAGCAATATAGTACTTTCTGCCCGAAGAATTTCCGGCAATTTTTTCCGCCAGTGCCGATTTACCACATTTTGACCCACCTGTTATAAGAGTAATCATTTCAGTACCTCGTATCTTTCTATGCCGGTATCGTCGAATCTATGGGCATTTCTGTACAGCGATAACGCACCGTCAAGCAACGGCAACAGCATTATTCCGCCTGTACCCTCACCCAGTCGCAGACCCGCATTTATGACCGCTTTCAGCCCGATTGATTCAAGAAGTTTTATTCCTGCCGGTTCTCCCGAAACGTGTCCGGCAAGCATATACTCCGCACAGACCGGATTCATTTTACAGGCAAGCACCGCCGAAACTGCCGATATTACGCCGTCAATCACTACCGGTACGCCATACACCGCTCCGCCCAGAAACAAACCGGTCATTCCGGCAATGTCGTAACCGCCTACCTTTGCCAACATATCAAGAGGGTTATTTTTGTCCGGTTTATTGACTTCCAACGCCCTTTTTATGACGGAAATTTTCTTTTCAAGCCCCTCAGCCGTGAGACCTGCTCCACGTCCGGTTACGTCCTCAACCGGTACGCCCAGAATTACCGCCGACAATGCACTTGCGGTTGTAGTGTTTCCTATGCCCATTTCGCCCGTGACGATTATCTGAAATCCCTTGTTTTTCAGTTCCCCGACAATATCCATTCCGGTACATACCGCCTGTATCGCCTGAACCGTCGACATTGCCGGTTTTTCGGCGATATTATGCGTACCGTGTGATATTTTCCGGTCAATGATATGCGGACTTTCAACATCTGATTTTATACCTACGTCCACGGCAAAAACTTCCGCACCGTACGTACCGGCGAGAGCGTTTATATTGGAACGTCCCTCGGCTATCGCAACGGAACTTATCGCCGTGACCTCGCTTCCGGTTTGAGTTACCCCCTCGCTGACAACGCCATTGTCGGCACACATTACCACAACCGCCCTTTTTGAAATATCCACATCGGGCGTACCCTGAATTGAGGCTATTTTCTGCACAAAATCTTCAAGCAGTCCGAAACTTCCGAGAGGTTTTGCAATGCTGTCCCACTGTTTCTTTGAGAGTTCCGCCGGTAGTCGTTCCGGTGATTTTATTTCAGAAATTCTATTCATTTATTACCTCCGTATTCAATACACTTTCTGACAAATCTTTCAGCTATTTCAATATCTGAATAAAAATATATATGAGGAAATCCGGCATACATATTTTCCGTACAGACGGCACATTTCCAGCTTCTGCCGTCGGATTTTTCAGCCGTGAGGGAATCGCCGTTATTGGTGGTATCCCAGTAGTGAAATTCGTGTGCCGGAATTTTTTCACCGGTACGGAAAAGCAGACTGTCATTTTCAGATTTCAGCGTAATATAGCCGAAACGCTGTAATTTGTCCGTCTGGTATGCTTTACCCTCTAAAACTCCAACCATTGAAAAATTATCCGTAAATTCATGCAGATACATGAACCCACCACACTCCGCAATTACCGGTATTCCGCTATTTACAGCACTTTTTACCGATTCAAGCATTGAAACATTTCCGGAAAGTTTTTCCGAATGAAGTTCAGGATAGCCACCGTACAAAATGATACCGTCAGCATTTTCCGGAATTTTTTTATCATTCAACGGCGAAAAATATTCTATCCGGCAACCCATTTTTTCAAGGAGTTCGATATTATCCCGATAAATAAAGCAAAACGCCTTATCACGTGCCACCGCTATGACCGGATTTCCGATTTTATTTACTTTTATTTTTCTGTATTCCGGAAATTTATTATCTGAAATTTCAAGTATTCTGTCAAGTCTGATATTTTTTTCAGCGAGTTCACCAGTATGATGTATTTTTCCCTTGATACCGGCAATTTCTTCCGCCGTGACAAGTCCGAGATGTCGGCTTGCGATACTGTACGAATGTACCGGCATACGCCCTAAATATTCCGTGCCGAGTTCCTGACAGATTTTTTCCGCAAGAGGTATCAGCTTTTCCGGCAGACGATTGAAAATAATTCCGGCAATCCGGTTGGGCTTATAGTGAAGAAATCCGCTGATTATAGCCCCGATTGAATCGCTCATGCCCTTGCAGTCGACAACCAAGACAACCGGCGTTTCCGTTATTTCGGAAACCGAATGTGCTGAACCCATACCGCTTACGCCGTCATAGAAGCCCATAACCCCCTCAATTACCGATATATCGGCGGATTTTCCGTTTTCGTGAAGTATGTTCTTCAGCGTATCGGCATTACAGAAAAAACTGTCAAGATTATGCGATTTTACGCCTATAATCTGCTCATGAAACATAGGGTCTATGTAGTCGCAACCGCTCTTGAACGACATCACTTTCAGACCTCGTGCAGACATTGCCGAAATTATCGCACAGGTGACGGTGGTTTTTCCGCAACCGCTATTTGTACCGGCGATAATTATTCTCCGCATGGTTTCAACCTCACAATGAAAACCGGATTTTCCGCCGACATCATGGTATGATTGCCGATTTTTCGGGTACGTGTGGCGGAAATCTGTACTATTTCCGCCTCCGGAAATTCAAGGCACTGACTTACAGTTTCAAGCGATACGGCGGTTAAAACTATCCGTGCAGACCTGTTTTTTTTACGTACAAAATCAATCGTTTCACGAAGTTTTCCGGATGTTCCGCCTATAAAAACGCAGTCGGGAGCAGGTACATTTTCCGGCGTATCATCGGGAAAAATTACACACGACGTCTGAATATTATCGCAGGAAAATTTTACTGCATTTTCAAGTGTAAGTTCAACTGCCTGTGATTTTCTGTCAAAAGAATAAACTTTACCGTCTGGACATCTCAACGCCATTTCCACCGAAACTGAACCTGTTCCGCAACCTATATCCCAACAGACAGAATTTTTCCCGATATTCAGCCAAGAAATCACAAGCGAACGTATTTCCGCCTTAGTCATGGGAATGTCACTCTGGATAAATTCGCCGTCCGATATTCCCGACGGTATATATTTCAAATAACTTTTATTTTCAGTTATTACCGCACAAAGATTTTCGGATTTATAATCAATAAGTCCCTCAGGCTTGCCGGACGTGATTTTTTCATTCGTATAGCCCAGATTTTCGCCGATAAATACAGTTATATCCGTCAGACCGTATTTATTAAGTCTCTCGCATAGCTGTGCCGGACTTACCGTACCACCCATAAGGAAAAAACAAAGTTCATTCTGCATGACGTTCACGGCGATATTATTTTCCCTGCCGTGCAGACTGATAAACTTCATATTTTCCCATTTTCTGCCGATTTTTGAACACATATAAACAGGCGTTGAAATTCCGCATATAATCTCGCATCTACCGCCAAGAAGTCCGGCGAGCTTTTCCGCACCGCTATAAAATCCGCAATCACCGGACATTAAAACAGCTATAGTTTTATCCGTATTATTATTTATATAATCAAGTATTTTTTCTGTAATGTATTCTGTAATGACAGTCTTTTTCAGATACGTAAACGGTTTTAAAATGCGTTCCGAACCTATCAGAATATGGGCGTTTTCGATAATTTCCAGTGCCTGACACGTAAGAGTTTTTGTACCGTTCATGCCCGCACCGACTATATAAATTTTATTTTTACAATTATCTATTAAATTTTTAACCTGCTCCATACCGTAACCGATTTCCGACGGTCTTGTCAGTGTTATAACTTCAATTCCGGACTTCTGACAGGCGGAAATTTTTTCCGGATAACCGCCATAAACGCCGGTTTGTTTTGTCAGAAGAATTTCCGCACCGCTGATATTTATGTGATAAATATTGCGTTCCTCCGTGAATTTTCCCTTTTCGGCAATGATTTTATTTTTATCGTAACCGAGATTTTCGCAAAAATCAGCGATATTTCCAGTCGGAAGCACTCTGTACCATATACGGTCACGAAAATTTTTAACTTTCGTAAGTGCCGGAAGTTCTTTACTGCCGAGAGTTGAAAGAATGGTCTTGTTATTTTGGTTAAGTAAATTTACAATATCGTCTATACTGTCGGCGAGAGTACCGGACGGAACGACATTGTCCCTCACAAGCCGGATATATCCGCCGGATTCCGTACTGGCAGACCTGATATTTTTTGTCGCCTCGACGGCGTAAATGTGCGTGGCATCTATAATATAGCGATACTTGTTTTTCCGGAAAAGCTCCGACATCTGAAACTCATCCATTCTTCCGACTATTTTTCTGATATACGGACTATTTGGAAGCAGTGCCGCACCGAAGGAAGTCGTCACGCAGACATCGGCATTTATGCGGTTTTCTGCACAGTATTCGGCTAATTCTCGTCCCTCAGTCGCACCACCGAATATCACTATTTCAGACATCTTTATACCCCCTCGGCGTTACCATTTTTCCATTTATGACCTTAGTTTCGGAATTTCCAATAAAAACCGTCGTGAACATATCTACGCTTATTTCAGCGAGTTCCGCAAGGGTCAGAATCCGGCTTGACTGACCGTCACGGGCTATATTCCGGACAATTCCGCATACCGTCTCCGGCGACTTGTATTCAAGCATGATTTCACAGGCTTTTTTCAGATAATCCGGACGATTTCTTGACGACGGATTATAAAGCACTATCGTGAAATCAGCCTCACTGGCACATCGCAACCGGCGGATAATTTTTTCCTTAGGTGTGAGCAGGTCAGAAAGGCTTATCACCGCAAAATCGTGTGTCAACGGCGCACCGAGTACCGCTCCACCACTGACCGCCGACGTCACGCCGGAAACTATTTCAATTTCCACTTCCGGATATTCCGCCGACATCTCAAGTACAAGTCCAGCCATACCATAAATACCGCTGTCGCCACTGCAAACTATGGAAATATCCCGATTTTTCGCCTTATCCAAGGCAATTCTGACACGTTCTGTTTCCTGTTTCATTCCGGTTGAAATGTATTCCTTTTCCGGAAAAATTTTTTTAATCAAATCCGTATAGACCTTGTAACCGACGATAATTTCACTTTTTTCAATCGCCTCTACCGCTTCTACCGTCATATTCCGAAAATTTCCCCCACCGAATCCTACAACAAATAATTTCATAAAATTTTCCTTTCAAAATCAATAATCAAATCTTTTTCAGCTACTGCAATGGTCACGCCATCGCCGGAATTTTTCCCTATAATAAGCCTTCCGCCTGACTTTACCGCACTTCTTTCGCAGATATTATCCGCACCGGTAATTTTCCGGACAAACTCCGACGAAGTGAACTCACCGGTGACCGCCATAAGCTCCTGTGCGGTGTGGAACTCCGGAATAATTTTTTTCTTTTTACAATAATCAATAATGCCGGTCTCATCTGATTTTATATCAATCGTCGCAAGCCCCGACACTCTTTCCGGCGATATTCCGGCAAAAATCAAAGTTTCGTCAATGCGTTTTTCAATAGTATCGTACGGCGTGCCACGTCTGCAACCGATACCGATTACAATATTTTTCGGAATAAGCCGTAACGTTATCGGAAACGGTTTTATATTTCTGTTCCCGATATATATTCCGGTATCACAATTTTTATAAGAAATTATTTCCGACGGAATATTAATACATTTATAGTCACTGATAAGACCTATTTTTTTATTATCTATTATTTCAGAAGCTATTATTTTTGATACTTCAATATCTTCAATAACAAGATTATTTGCTACTGCAAAACTATCCGGCGAGAATTTTTTTCCGGTATCGGTGGCGGTGGTTATGACCGGAACAGAACCCAGTTTTTCGGCAAGAATTTCCGCAAGCCGATTTGCACCCCCGATATGTCCGGATAACACCGGAATGACAAAATTTCCGCCGTCGTCGATTACAATAACAGCAGGGTCAGTGGTTTTTGACTGGATATACGGCGAAATAATCCGGACTGCTATTCCGCACGAACATATAAATATTATACCGTCGTAATTATTAAAATTTTTTCCGATAAGTTCCGGTAAACTGTCAAAAGATTCAGCGGAATTGTCCGTATGCTTCCGGAAACAACAACGTCTGAAATTATGGAAATTTCCCAGTAAACCGGCAATTTTTCCGGATAAAATCCGTCCTTTTTCCGTAAGCGAAACTACTAAAATATTCATTTGCGGTACTCCGTCGTGAAATTTGCGTCGTAAAGCCTAGAAAGTGAATAGTCGTCGCCCAGAAAGTCGCCGACTGTTATTAATGCGGTCTTGTTTATGCCGTATTTTCGGGCGGATTCCGCCAGTGTGCCGACGGTACAGCGGATTATTTTTTCATCAGCCCACGTCGCCTTGTAGACGATTGCCGACGGAGTTTCCGGACTGTATCCGCCGGAAATGAGTTTTTCCGAAAGTTCGGCGGTCATTCCGGCACTCAAGAATATGACCATTGTGGCGTGATGTGCCGACAGTTTTTCAATGCTTTCACGCTCCGGAACAGATGTTCTGCCAGCCATGCGTGTTATTATTACGGTCTGCGAAACGTCCGGAAGCGTGTACTCGGCTTTCAGTGACGACGCCACACCACAAAACGAACTAACCCCTGGGCAGATTTCATACTCTATGCCCAGTGCCGTAAGCCTGTCCATCTGCTCCCGAATCGCACCATATATGGACGGGTCGCCGGTATGCAGGCGAACGACGTTTTTTTCACGTGAACGCTCCATAACGCTGATGACCTCTTCAAGCGTCATGAATGCACTGTTATGTATCTCGCAATTCGGACTGGCATAATTTAAAAGTTCCGGATTTACCAGAGAACCGGCATAAATTAACACATCCGCCTGCTCTATCAGACGTTTTCCACGCAGGGTTATGAGGTCAGTCGCACCACACCCCGCACCGACAAAATTTACCATTTTTTCAAGTCCTTTCGGTCAGATTTTTGATTATTTTATTGACATTATCCGTTTTTACAAGTATTCCGTGCTTATACGAAAACATAACAACTCCGATATTTATTTTATTATATACTTTATTTTTAAGATAATAGTCAGCTTTTCGGGAAAGTATTTTCATAGTACGCCACAGAAAATCCGACTCTTTCAGAATATCAAGTGCAGAATCGACGGTTACACAATACGGTATTTTCCGCAGAATATCGGCGTCTGCACCGGCAAGCAGTCCGCACGTGACAAGAATATCCATTCTGCCGTCCGCACTGCCCGAATGCGTGTTCATGATTCCTGCACCCAACTTGACAAGTTTTCCGATATGTCCTATAATTAAAATATTTTCGTAATTTATTTCCATACCGATTTCAATTGCTTCTCCTATGAAATTACTGCATTTTATACTGTTTTCCGCCAAAAACGGCATTTCTTTTTCCAAAAAACTTTCGCCATAATTGCCAAGCGTAAGAACCATATTTTTTTCACCGTACATATGTTTCATTCTCGCTTCGGTGCGGATAGTCTCGATAAGGGCGGTACTGCTCATAGGCTCGACTATTCCCGACGTGCCAATAATGGAAATTCCGCCCTCTATGCCCATTCTCGGATTATACGTTTTCAGGGCGATATTTTTTCCCTCCGGAGCAGTTATTAACACTCTGAAACCGCCGGAATAGTCGTATTTTCGGGCAATTTCGGCAAGGGCGGATTTAATCATTTTCCGTGGGACTGTATTAATAGCCCACTCGCCTTGTGGCTGGTCAAGACCGGCTTTTGTCACAATGCCGATACCTTCACCGCCGGAAATTTCCACGCCGTCGGGAATCAGGCTGACTTCCGAAAAAATTTTCATACCGTCAGTAGAATCGGGGTCATCACCGCCGTCCTTGACGACGCTACAGGAAGTTTTTTCGCCGGTTTTCTGGTCATTTACAACCAATTCAAGCATAATTCCCTTAGGGGTCATCAGATTTATAGTTTCTACGATTTTTCCGCTGAAAAGCATTTCCGCCGAAGCCTTGGTAGCTCCGGTGGCACATGAACCTGTAGTATATCCGCACCGCATTTTCTGACCGTTTCTGTATATGTAAATATCATTCATAGCTGTTTTTTATTATAAATACCGTAAAATATCCGATATTTTCTATATCTTGCAAATTAAAATATATGTGTTCGTCCGGAAGTCCGCAGTTTTCCACCGCAAAAGCCCTTTCGGTAAGTCCTTTTCTGTCAAGAATTTCAATAAATTCCGAAGCATTTTTCCCACATTTCATTATAACATATGTACCGTCGGAAAAGTCGCAATTCTCGATTTTTTCCCTGTTATACGGCATTATATGGAGATTTTCGCCGTCACGTACAAGAGATTTTGCGACACGTGCCGAAACTGCACAGAAACTCGGCACACCGGCACAGACTTCCACGGCGAAGCCCCTTGAAATTACACGTTCCGCCACATAACCGAACGTAGAATATACCGATATATCGCCGATACTTAGCATTGCGACATCATTTTCTGCGAGTTCGCAACAGATTTTTTCGGAAATTCTGTCGTAATTTTCCGCAAGAATTTTTTTATCCCTGCTCATCGGGAAATTAAAATAAATAATAGTCTTGTCTGAAAAGTCAATTATTTTTTCAGCTATCGACAACGCCAATGATTTTCCGGACGTTTCCGGCACGGCTATAACCGGAGTTTCCGCTATAATCCGGACAGATTTCAGGGTCATGAGTTCAGGGTCACCTGCTCCGACGCTTACACCGTATAATTTTCCCATATCAGATCACACCCCTTAAATTTGCCGAAAAATCAATAATATTTTCCATTTTCAACGACTCCATACGGATATTTTCCGACAATCCGGTACTTCTAAGTGCCGTATAAACCGTCTCTTTCGGAATGCCCATCTGTGCCGAAACGGCATTTGCGACGGTCTTGCGACGTTGCGAAAAACCGGCTTTAACCAGTCGGAAGAAAAAATTTTCCTCGTCGGGTGCAAGGCGATACTGCTGATTCAGGTCAATTCTTATGACAACTGAATCAACGTTCGGGGCAGGCATGAAATTTCCCCGTGATACGCTGAAAAGTCGTCGTGCCGTGCCGTAATAGTTCACGCCAACGGTTATCGCACCGGCGTCACGTGTACCGACTTCCGCACAAAGTCGCTGACCGGCTTCTTTCTGTACCATGACCGTCACGGATTCAATGGGCAATCTGCTTTCAAGCAACCGCATTATCACCGGCGACGTGATATAATACGGCAGATTGGCACAAACCGCTACACGCAATCCGGCGAACTCCTCGACGATTATTTTCTGTAAATCGGATTTCATGATGTCCTCGTTTATTATCTTTATATTGTCAAAATCCGCCAGTGTTTCGGCAAGAACCGGCATAAGACGTGTATCAATTTCAATAGCCGTTACCTTGTCGGCACGTCTGGCGAGTTCCGCTGTGAGAACGCCTATACCTGTACCGATTTCCAGTACTCCGAAACCTTTCTGTGCGTTACCGTTTTCGGCTATTTTCGGGCAGATTTCCGGATTTATTATGAAATTCTGTCCCAAACCTTTTGAAAAACTGAATCCATGTCTTGACATTATTTCCTTGACAGTTCCTATATTAGTTAAATTCATTAAAAACCTCTCAAACGTTATGACGCTTTTTTTCTGAAAATTCGGCTTGTTTGGCGTCGTTTAACTTTTCCATATCATTGACGAGATAATCAGCCGAACGGTAAGCACGCTGAAAATCGGTATCCTTAAAGTGACATTTAAGGTCAACAAATTCGCCGTCAATAATAATATCAAGCTGTTTTATCTGTCTGCCTGAATACTTATTATTCACATATTTTATATACTCATCTACTTCGTGATGTGACATTTCGCCACCTACAATATTTATTTTCATAAGTTATACTCCTTTCAGATTATCAATAACGGATTCCGCACAACGCATACCGTCCACGCCAGCCGACATTATGCCACCGGCATAGCCTGCTCCCTCACCGCACGGGAAAAGTCCTTTTATGCTTAAAGACTGGAATTTTTCGTCTCTGTTGACACGTACCGGCGAACTGCTTCGGGTTTCAACGCCGGTCAGAACTGCTTCCGGATTATTAAAAGATTTTATTTTTCTGCCCATCTCGATTATGCCCATACGGAGAGTTTCGCATACAAAATCCGGCAAATATTCCTCCGGACGTGCGAATTTTACTGCCGGACGGTATGACGGTACAATTTTTCCCAGCTTTCCGGATAATTTACCCTCTAAGAAGTCTCCTACAAGCGTTATCGGTGCGGAATAGTCACCACCACCGGCAATAAATGCTTTTTCCTCTATTTTTCGCTGAAAATACATTCCAGCGAGTACATCATCAGTGCCGTAATCCTCCGGACTTATCCCTACTAATAACGCACTGTTGGAGTTTTCAGCGTTTCGGGCAAAACGGCTCATTCCGTTGACGACAAGGCGGTTTTCCTCCGATGATGACGCTATCACCTCTCCCCCCGGACACATACAGAACGTATATAGTGTGTGACCGTTCGGGAGATGTACCGCTAACTTGTAATCGGCTGACTTAAGGGCTTTATGACCCGCAAAAATTCCGTACATATCACGGTCAATGTCAATGCGTGGGTGTTCTATCCGCACCCCGACAGAAAAATTTTTCGCCGAAAGTGAAACATTTTTCTTATTAAGCAATTCAAAAACATCTCTCGCACTGTGTCCGGAAGCTAAAATTACGTTATCTGTTTTAACAGTATGCAGATTTACGCCGTCGGAATAGATTATTTCAGAAATATGATTGTTTTTTGTCCGGAAATCGCAGAATTTAGCGTTAAAAATGACTTCACCGCCAAGCCTTAATATTTCATTACGGATATTCTTTACTACTGTAAGTAAATTGTCAGTACCGATATGTGCCTTGGCAAGATATAGTATTTCCTCCGGCGCACCGAACTCCACGAATTTTTCAAGAATCCAGTCAATTCGCTTGTCTTTTATGCCGGTAGTGAGTTTGCCGTCGGAAAATGTACCTGCTCCGCCCTCGCCGAACTGCACGTTGCATTCCGGATTAAGTCCACCACCGGAACGGAAATTTTCTACTGCCTTCCGCCGTGTATCGACGTCTGAACCACGCTCCAGAACAAGCGGACACGCTCCCGACATGGCAAGTACCAACGCCGAAAACATTCCGGCTGAACCGAATCCGACTACTACCGGACGGCTGAAATTTCCGGAAATTTTTTCGGGTTTATAGACGAATTTTTCCGTTTTTGTACAGTTTTTTACGGTATTCATGACTTTTTCTTCATTTTTCACTTCAATGTCAAGCGATATTATAAAATGAACGTCCGATTTTTTACGTGCGTCAACCGATTTTTTAGCAAGTCTCACGCTGATGAGATTTCCGGAAGAAATTTTCAGTTTTTTAAGACACAGATTTTCAAGTTGTGAAAAATCGAAGTCAAGTGGTACTCGGATATTGTTTATTCTCAACATTTGCTGCCACCTTTCAGCGATTCCGCACATTTTTTTCCTGCCCATATTCCCGAAGACCATGCCCATTGCAGATTATATCCGCCACAATCGCCGACGGTATCGAGAATTTCACCACAGAAATATATTCCTTTATGTAGTCTTGATTCGAGATTTTCCGTTATGCAGTCGGCATGAATACCGCCGTATGTTGCCTGTGCGTTCTGCCATGAGGAACAGCCAGTTACTTCAAAATCAAGATGTTTTATCATATCGGTTAATTTTTTTAATTCCTTGTCGGTAAGCGTTGAAATTTTTTCCGTCAGGGGTTTATGTATGGCGTTTCTGACAAGCCATATCGCAAGATTTTTTACGAAAATTCCGGTCAGAAGCTCTTCCAGTGTGTTTTCCGCACGGTCTTCACGGATTTTTTCGAGGTATTCTGTAATATCGTTATGGTGCATATCCGGTAACAAATCGGCACGGAGCGTCAATTTTCCCTCATAGTCGCCGAAAAGATACGCTAAATTGAATACACATATTCCGGAGATATTATTTTCATTGAACTGCATTTCGCCGTATTCTGTCCGGAGAATTTTTCCGCATGATACAGCAGAAATTTTCCCTTTTACCCGCACGCCTTTCAGACCTTTTATACATTCCGGATTTACTTTCAGCGAGGCAACCGCCGGACATATCTTTGAAACTTTATAGCCCATATCACGAAACATTCTCAACATTGTGCCGTCCGTCCCGAAAGATGTTCCGGCATAACCTCCGGAAGCGACTATTATTTTTTTACATATTATCTCATCATTCTTTGATTTCAGAATATATTTATCGCCCTGACAGGTTATACTTTCAACCTTGAAATCGCATACTTCACGGACACCTAACGAATCGAGTTTAAGCCGGAAAGCGTTCACGACAGTAGTGGAACTGTTACTACGTGGATATATTCCGCCCTCACGTCCCTCACTGCCGAAAGCACATACAACGCCCATATTTTCCGTGAAAAATTCGTAATAATCCGGAGTTTTATTAATAATCTTCATTGCATCTATCGTACCATGATAGTTTTCAGCAGATATTTTCCTGTTGCTCAGATTACATTTACCGTTTCCGGAAGCTATAATTTTTTTACCGGTTCTGAAAAGTCTTTCTATAATCAGAATGTCACACGCCGGAAATGTTTCGCCTGCCGATACCGCCGACGCATATCCGGACGCACCACCACCGATTATTGCTATATCTGTATACATTTTATTTCACCTCGCTTTTAATATCCATGATTACTATCTCCGGACGGTTATTGAAACGTACCGGCAACGGTGATACGCCTATACCGGAAGTTATAAACATTGTACCGCCGGAATAATCAAAAAATCCCTTGTCATATACTTCCATGCCGTGCAGTTCCGGAAACAGTTGCATACTGCCGGAATCTATCATAGCCCCGAAATATGGTAGCTGTACCATACCGCCGTGTGTATCCGCACATACTGTGAGGTCTGTACCGAAATCCGCAAATTTTTCATAGTTAGGGATATGTGCCATCAGAATACTATAACATTCCGGATTAAGCGAAAATGCATTATGCAGATTGAAAGTCGGCGAATAATAGACGTTATCTATCCCGAAAAGCTGTATGTTATTACCGTTTATGTTTATAGTTTCTGAATTGTAATTCATAAGCTCCGCACCGGTCTGTACCATTAAATCTATATATGACTGGTCTGTATCGTGGTCACCAGTGACAAAATATACCGGATAGCCCTCTGAAATTATATCGGAAGTCAGGTCAATGGGTATCTGAATTATTTCCGGCGGACTGTTTCTTGTATACATATCGCCTAATATTAATACCATATCGGGATTAGCTTTCCGGACACGTTTTAGAATAGTCCTGTTACTTATGCCGTGTTTCGTGGAATGCGTATCGCTTATGACGGCTATACGCACCGGATTATTTATTTTTCCGGAAGTGATTTCAACATGATTTGTTTTCAGGGTATAATTATTGTACCACCATACAATGAAAAGAAATAATATAAATAAAACTATCCGTAAAAAAATTTTTCCGGCTTTTGTGAGTTTTATTTTTCGGGTTTTTCGCATAAAAACTGCTCCTTAATATGTATGTCAAGCTGATTGAACGGTATTTCTATATTTTCCCTCTCGAATGCTGACCTGACATTTTCAAGAATACTGTAACGGACGGAATTATAATTTTCATTGGCAACCCATACAAGAGTATCAATTTCCACGGAACTTTCTTTATGTGCCGACATTCTTACAACCGGAGCAGGTGTGTCAAGTACATAGGGGTCATTGTCGAGTATATCCAGTATAACAAGTCTTGCCTTTTCGTAGTCACCGGAATAGCTTATATCAAATTTCAGGTCAATACGACGTTCCGGACTTTCGGTATAATTGATTATCTTTGCGTCGGAAATCTTTCCATTAGGGATAAATACTGTTTTTCCGTCGAAAGTCTTTATTTTCGTGTACAGTATGCTTATGGCATCGACTTTACCTACAGTACCGTCAAGTTCTATGATGTCGTCGACTGTAAAGGGCTTCGAGAAGAGAATAATAAATCCGCCACAAAGATTTGAAAGACAGTTCTGCAATGCAAGGCTGACCGCAAGTCCGGCAGCACCGAATACCGTTATTATTGACGACATTGGCACATTAAGTACCGACAACGCCATAATTACCACGACGACATACAACAATATCCTGATAAGCGATACCAGAAAACTTTTCGCACCGCTGTCAATGGTAGACTGCCGGAGGGCTTTCGCTGAAATACGTGCGATAAGTCTTGAAATAAGTACGCCGATTACAAGCACTATCACCGCAGTTATTACCGACGGCATCATACTTGTAAAATACTTTGCCATTCCCGAAAATACACTTGACGCCCTGTTTACCTGCTCATGTATCGTATCAACCGCATTTATAAAAGGCTCGGTAGTCGTTTCCGTGAAAGTTGTTGTTACTTCCTCCATGATATTCACTTCCTTTTCTATATACTATTATATCAGAAAGAAAAAAAATGTCAATCACGAAAATTTTTCAGTTAAAAAATAAATTTTTCTATTAACTCTTGATTTTTATAAAAAGACGTGCTATAATGTAGAAGATGTCCCGATAGCTCAGTAGGATAGAGCGACTGCCTCCTAAGCAGTAGGCCGGAGGTTCGACTCCTCTTCGGGACGCTTTTTTTATATCCTCTTGTTTGTACGTGATAACAGCATTTCTGACAAAATTTTCCTCACACCTCTTGACGTTCTGTTTAAAAAGGTGTAGAATATATTTAAACAACCGGTCTATACCGGAATTTTTGGAGGAATTAAAAATGTCAGAAAAATTTATCGTTGAAACCTCTGCCAGACACGTTCATGTTACTCAAGAACATCTTGAAATACTTTTCGGCAAAGGTCATGAACTCACAAAGAAAAAAGACCTCTCACAGCCTGGGCAGTTTGCTTGTGAAGAGCGTGTAACAGTTGTAGGACCTAAAAAGGAACTCGCTAATGTTTCAATCTTAGGTCCTGTCCGTCCGGAAACACAGGTGGAACTCTCCGCCACTGACGCACGTTCAATTGGTATTTCCGCACCTATCAGAGAATCCGGTGATATTGCCGGTTCAGGTGCTTGCAAACTCATAGGTCCGGCAGGCGAAATTGAAATCTCTGAGGGCGTTATCGTCGCTAAAAGACACATTCACCTTACACCTTCCGACGCTGAAGAACTCGGCGTTACTGACAAGCAGGTTGTATGGGTAAAGGTTGAAACTCCCGAAAGAAGTGCCATTCTCGGCGACGTTGTATGTCGTGTCTCCGAAAAATACGCCCGTGCTATGCATATCGATACCGACGAATCAAACGCCATCGGCGCACCTCGTGAACTTTACGGCACTATCGTGAAAGTTGACTGAATTTTCAGTTATTAAAAACCTGACCGCACATTATGTGCGGTCTTTTTGTCAGTCGCTGTAGTTTTCACGTAAGAATTTTATCTCACTGGCGTAACCGTCCATATCGTTAGGAGTTTCCAGAATTACCGGAAGTCCTTTCACTTCCCTACGGTTTATAAACCGTACAAGAGCGTCCGCACCTATATGACCCTCGCCTATTTTAGCGTGTCTGTCCTTATGCGAGCCACACGGATTAAGACTGTCATTCAGGTGGATTGCTTTCAGCCTGTCGAGACCTATTATTTTATCAAACTCTTCGAGAACGCCGTCGGGATTGTTTACAATATCGTAACCGCCGTCCCATATATGACACGTATCGAGACATACTCCGATTTTATTTTTCAGCTGTATACGGTCAATAATAGCCCTTAACTCTTCAAATGACTTCCCTACTTCCGAACCCTTTCCGGACATAGTTTCAAGAAGTACTATCGTTGACTGTTCCGGTGTGAGAACATCATTAAGAATTTCCGCTATCAGTTCAATGCCTTTTTCCGTACCCTGTTTAACGTGAGAACCAGGGTGAAAATTATAGTAATTATTCGGGATATACTCCATGCGTTTGAGGTCATCAGACATTGCAAAGCGTGCGAAATCACGTATTTTTTCGTCGGAAGCACACGGATTCAGCGTATAGGGTGCGTGTGCGACAAGTTTTCCGAAACTCTCCGAATTTTTAAGAAATTTTTCAACGTCCGCCGGATTTATTTCCTTTGCGGAACTACCACGAGGATTTCTTGTGAAGAATGCGAAAGTATTAGCACCTATTTTTTCAGCCTGTCTGCCCATATCCGCATAGCCCTTGGAAGCCGACAGGTGACACCCGATATATAACATAAAAAAATCAATCCTTTCAGAAATAATGCCGGAAATTGAATCCGGCATCTTGAATTATTCAATTGTTACTTTTTTCATGACCTGCGGTTCAAGTGGCATATCGTTGTAATTTGTACGAACGCCTGCAATTTCGTCCACAACGTCCATACCCTCGACTACTTTTCCGAAACCTGCGTATTGACCGTCAAGATGTGGAGCGTCCTTATGCATGATAAAGAACTGTGAACCGGCGGAATTTGGCATCATGGAACGTGCCATAGAAATGACACCTCTTGTATGTTTGAGGTCATTTTTTACGCCGTTTGAAGAAAATTCGCCTTTGATATTCCAACCAGGACCGCCTGTACCTGTACCAAGCGGACAGCCTCCCTGAATCATGAAGCCGGATATTACTCTGTGAAAAGTGAGACCGTCATAAAAGCCCGATTTCACGAGTTTTTCAAAGTTTTCACACGTAATGGGTGCGATTTCCGGATAAAGTTCAATCTTTATAGTTTTTCCGTTTTCCATTTCAATATTAACCATTTTTTACCTCCTGAATCAACGTATAGTGATATGAATTTCCGACGGTGACTGATAATTATTTTCCGCCTTAACGTTGTTATTATTCTGCGATTTATTAGCATTATAATCATCAAGTATGGAAAATTTTTCAGTAGTCGTCGTAATTTCCGGAACAATTTCCGCCAGCTCCGTACCTACTACTTCGCCGAGCATATTTGTAACATAAACTACAGGTGTTTCAGTCTGTACAGGTACGGTAGTAGTGGTCTGAACCGGAGTATTATTATAGCCGTTATGACCGTTATTAAAATCTGGTGTCGAAACGCTTTGTTTAGTAGTATTTTGAGCAGGTTTTTTCTGCTTTTTCATTGTACTGTCAGTGCAAGCCTTGCCAATCATCATAATCAACAGAGCGAGTATAAAAGCCGAAATAAAAGCAATCTGCCGGTGTTTGTCCATAAAGCCCCTCCTGTCCGGAAAAAGTTCACGGATATATTATACAACATTTTCTGGAAAAAGTCAAGAGATAATTTTATGTGCCGTGATAATTGTATAACTTGTTGAATTTACGGTTATACGGTAGTTTTCGATAGTTATATACCAGTTTTTACCCGATTTTTCAATAACTGAATTACAGTCAAGAATTTTTTTCCGGCAAAATTCAACAACGTCATCAGTATTCAGCGACAAATTTTTTTTAATTCTCATAATACCGAGTTCAGTAGTATGAAGTCTGTCGATATTTTTAATCAGTTCATTCATTTTTCAGACCTGCAACAAGTTTCTTGAAAGCGTCGCCACGTTCCTCGAAGTTCTTGAAAATTCCGTAACTCGCTGATGCTGGTGACATTACGCAACTTGTACCCGACGGCGTTATATTATAGGCGAGTTCAACAGCCTCGTCGAGATGCTGAACGTAATAAACACGTTCATGATTATGGAAAGCCATATTTCTTATGGTATCGTATATGCGTTTGCCAGAAGTCTCCATACATATTACATTGACGTCGCAAGTATTCAGAAACTCTATCAGTGACATATAGTCGATACCCCTGTCCATACCGCCTATGAGTATAGTTTTCGCATTCGGTACGCTTTTGACAGCCTCTATTGCAGTAGCACAGGCGGTTGAAATGGAATCGTCATAATACCGTACGCCGTCGACTGTTGCGACGTACTCTAGACGGTGTGCAAGCGGATTGAAAGTAAACAACGCTTTTTCAAATTCTTCCTGCTCCACGTGGAAAGACGTTACAAAATACGCAACCGCTATATTATAGTGATTATGAACGCCTAACAATTTTATATTATCAACCGGAATATTGTAAATATATTCTCTACTGTTATCATGATGAATGTGAATTTTGCCTTCAATTCCGCTGTAAACGTAAATATCAGCGTCCGGATTTTCGGCGGATATTGTATAGTCATAAGCTCCTGTAAATTCATATTCAACGTCGCTGTTAATCAGCAGACAGTCATGTTTCTGTTGGTGCAGATAGATATTTTTCTTTGCGTTGTGGTAGTTTTCCATAGTACCATAGTGGTCTAAATGTTCTTCATAGAGATTAAGAAAAACAGCCGTTTCCGGTGAGACTGTCATATATTCAAGCTGATGACACGATAATTCACATACTATAATAGTATTTTCTTTAACGTCCTCCGCAATATCGAATACCGGCACGCCTATATTTCCTACAAGGTAGGTATCTTTTCCGGATTCCTTAAGTATATGATAAATCAAAGATGATACTGTACTTTTGCCCTTAGTACCGGTAATGCCTATAATCTGCTCCCTGTATACCGTGAAAAATACCTGTGTTTCGGAAGTAATTTCGCATTTCAGTTCAGACGGCTTTTTTTCAAGGACTATCCCAGGGGACTTGAAAACAATATCAAAATCATCAAGCGATTTCTGATAATCCGTACCGGTAATTATTCCGGTATTTTCAGGCGGATTATTTACGGAATTAAGGTCAGCGATTGTAACGGATTCCGGCGTACAGTACTTTTCAATCAGCCTGTAAGTCGATTTGCCTTCACGTCCGAAACCCAGTATGCATACGGTTTTTTTATCTATATAATTTTTAAGATATTCAACGAATTTATTCAAAAAATTCTCTCCATTTCATTCAGAAGTATTTTCCGGAAACTTTCCGGCAGAAGATTTTCATTACTGAAATATCTGCAATATTTATTATATTTTTCGTCAAGATTTTCCGGATTATATAAACCCTGCTCCACGTAATTTTTAAACAATAACGGAAGTTTTTCCGGATTACGTTTTCTTATTGCAAGCGATACTGCTAAATTTACCTCGTCGACACTGCCGACGCACTCAAATGGTTTGTGTTCAGATTTCCCGATAAGTTCTGTAAAGTATTCAGTCATGGATTCGTCGTTGAGTAAGTCCTTGCCGAAAATATTTTCAAGTTCGGTATCGGTCAGAAACGGCGACAATATCAGGCTTACAAACAGGCATTTAGGACACTCACTGCACCATATATCCGGCGAGACTTTACTTCCGAGATTACAGCTTCTGAATACCGGTAAATACTTTCTGTGTGCGGAAAACATTCCGGCTATCTGAAATTCCGAAAGAGGTCTTAGGAAACTGAAATAATAAATTCCGGTCTTTAAGTATTTCTGTTCGTATTCGTGGAAATCCTTTTCAAATTCAAAGCTTTTAGAATACTGGTGATTGACATTCTGCCCGATGACCGTACTTTCATTTGCACTTGATTCATTTGACAGTACAATATATTTCAGTCCGTGAAGATATGCCGTTATCTCGGCGGAAAACGCTACCACCGACGAAAACGGTGTATGACCGTTCAGGAAGCCCTTTTTATTGTACTCTATTAAAGAACGGTCAAAATTACGGCGTGCGGTTATAAGCGAATTTTCAGGAAGTCCGGCAGTCGTGACAGTTTCAGTTATGGAGTTTCTTTTATTTATTCCGTAACACATACATTTTACGCCGGAGCAGGTAAGAGTTTCAAGCGTCAGTGCGGAATCCTTACCGCCACCAATAGGCACGAGACACCCCGACAGTTCCGGACGTTCTATATTATTTCCGGAAATTTTTCCGTATGATTTTATGTCAATGAAATTATCGGGGTCAGCCTGTATTCCGTTGACGTAAAAAAATTCTCCTAATCCCATGAAGTACAGTTTTTTCCACCACTGCACCTGCTCCGGCGTGAGTGTACCGCATTCTGTACGGAATACCGGTGAACATACTGCTTTCCAGTAACTGACAGCCTCTGCCATACCGAGCGAAAAGACAAGGTTTTTAAAAATAATATCGTTCTTTACAGATATATTTTCAGGTTTCGGAAAACTCCATGACGGATTAAATTCAGCGAGTTCCGGTATGGAAAATTCATAGCTTATTTCTATACTGTCTTCATTTTCGGTTATCCTGAAGGATTTATATATGAATACGGGATATTTCCCCCTGAAAGTTTCGTATCTGTCCATTATATCCTCCTTAAAGAATCATTTTTTTCTGTAGAAGTTCAAAATAAAGCGATTTCAGCCGGACGAAAGTTTCTTCTGATAAATCGTGTTCTATCTTGCAGGCGTCTTCAACGGCGTTATCGTGCGAAACTCCCAGTAACATGAAAAGTTCCGACAGCACTTTATGACGGTCATATATATTCTCGGCGACTTCTCTTCCCTTTTCCGTAAGTGTTATCTGATTATCGTCGTCGACGAGGACAAGACCGTTTTCTTTCATTTTCTTAAGAACTATTGAAATAGTTGGTCTTGAGTAGCCGAGGTATGAACATATGTCTATTGCGTGGACATTCGGCTGTTTCTGCGAAAGTATGAGAATAGTTTCAAGATAATTTTCAACTGCTTCAGTTATAGCCATTCTGATTCTCCTTTCTGATTTTTATTGTAATTATAGCATATTTTTCCGGAAAATTCAACCGGTTATCTTATAACCGATATATTCAGAAATAATTTCATACATATCGGGGTGGGTATGTTTCAGACGTATCGGCTTCAGATTCATGTCAGTAAAGCACTGGAGTGATTTTCCGGTTATACATAAATCGCCGGTTTTTCTGCTGATTATCCGGTAATCAATGCCGATTTTAACACCGTTACACATTGTTATTTCCGGATATACGGCGAAAGTTTCGTTATACGTGAGAGGTTTTCTGTAGTGACATTCAACGTCAAGAATAGGCATCATCACACCGGCGGACTCTATTTTTTCATAGGAAAGTCCGGTCTGATTCATTAAATCCATTCTTGCTTCCTCAAAGATACGTATATAGTTTGAGTGGTGGACTATTCCCATTTTATCCGTTTCATAATAATATATTTTACGTTCATATGGATAAATCTTATTCATAAAAAAATCTCTTTTCTTATATAATTCTTAATCGTTCCCGTGCTGTATGCGTTTCCAAATCCGCAAGCCTTGTCGGGATTGGTATATGACTTTCTTTTCCGGTGAGTTTCATAGTAATGCGTGTTGCGGTATCGAGTGATATGAAATTTCCGGCAGAAACAAATACCGGTTTAACTCCGGTATGCGTCCGGAGAACTCTTCCATAAGTCATACCGTCATATGCTATATCCGTGAAACTTCCTGCCTGATTATCGGGTTCGGAATAGTCAAGACCTTTCTGAATGCGGTAGTAACTTTTCGCTACACCGATACAAGCCTTTTCCAGATAAAATGATGCATGGGTTGCTATTCCCATATTACGTGGGTGAAGTGTTCCGTTGCCGTCAAACATGAACAAATCCGGCTGAATGTCAAGTTTCCTGACGGTTTCGAGAATAAGCGGAAGTTCACGGAAAGCAAGGAATCCGGCGATATACGGTACTTCTATTTTCCCATATGACTGCTTTTTTTCAATAACTTCATGTGTTGTATAGTCTATAACTACTATACAACATACCGCATATTCCTGACCGTCTTTCACCCAGTAGGCGAGGTCTATTCCGGCGATGGTTTTTATATCTTCAGTCCTGAAACTGTCGGTCAGATTTATTTTCCCTCTTAAAGAGTTCTGTATATCAAGAAATTCCTGCTCATTCATAATATTCACCTCAATTTATTTCCGGCATCGTCAAACTGTGTGACTTTATATATTGTACCGTCCTGTTTGTATTCGGCAACTTCTTTTAATACGCCGTTTCTGTACCACCTGCAACGCCGTAACCTGTTACATAGTTCAGCTATCTGACCGCTTTTATAGTATTCAAGCTGTTCACCGTACAGAACGCCTTTTTTATATTCGTTTACTTTATGGACTTCGCCGGTAGGATAACAAAAATAAACTTTTCCGGTAAATGCAGAAAAATATTTTTCTGAATATGCATATTCAAGCATATCACCTGAAAAACGGAATTTATCATCAAACGGCTTTGTATTCCAATGTACTTTATTGTCTTTCAGAGAACGGTATTCCGGATTGTAAAAAGCGTTTATTTTAAAGTTTACCGGATAGCCTTTTTCGTCAAATTCCGCTGATTTATAGAATGTAGAACTGTCTGGATTTTTCCATGTTATTTTTCTGAACTCTCCGTTATCATGAAATGTGACATCATGTTTGTTATCGGGTTCATTGTAATTATAAACGAAAGTTACTTCACACTCTATCATTTTTTTAAGTTTGTTTCCGTTTTCGTCATAACGGGTCATGCGACGGAAATATTTATTATCATCTCTGTAACGTTCAAAAAATTCTTTAATATTACCGTTTTCGTACCATTCGTAAAGATAAAATTCACTTTCAGTAACAAATTTATACCTTGCTACCCGACCGCTTTTATAAAATTCAACTGCTGAACCGTATTCATAGCCGTCCTTATAGTAGGAGTAATTCGCAAGTGTACCGTCGGGAAAAAGTTCATAAATAAGTGCCGTAACAGGTTTACCGCCTTCGTCCATAGGTTTATCGAAAAGCCTTCCATAATGGTAGTAACTATTTTCCCAGTAACTTTCATAAGTGAAAAGGTCTTCGTCCCAGAGTATGCCGTTAGCTTTTACATAATCGGCGGACAGTATTCTTGAAAAATCAAACATAATCAGCTTTTTATCTGCGAGGCGACAAGACCCTCTTTACAGTAAATCTCACGGAGTTTAGGTTTTTCGATTTTACCGGTGGGATTACGTGGTACTTCGGCGAATATAATTTTATGTGGTCTCTTGTATCGTGGGAGTTTCTGACAAAATGTATTTATATCTTCTTCGGTACATTGACACTCTTCTTTTACCGATATTATAGCTGTTGCAATTTCCCCTAACCTCTTATCCGGAAGTCCTATAACAGCTACATCTTTCACAGACGGATGACTTCTTAAGAAATCCTCAATCTGTACCGGATAGAGATTTTCACCACCGCTTATTATTACATCTTTCTTACGGTCAACGAGATATATGAAGCCGTCCTCATCTTCCTGTGCCATATCGCCGGTAAACAACCATCCATCACGGAGAGTTTCAGCGGTTGCTTTTTCGTCACGATAGTAACACGTCATAAGACCTGCTCCCCTTACGCACAGTTCACCGACTTCGCCACGGTTTACGGTGTTTCCGTTATCGTCGACTATCTTTACTTCCCAGCCGTATCCGGCTTTTCCGATAGCCCCTACTTTATGAATGTTATCCAGTCCGAGATGTACACAACCAGGTCCGATAGATTCGCTTAAACCGTAATTTGTATCGTATTTATGTTCAGGAAAAAGTTTCTTCCAACGTGCTATCAGCGACGGCGGTACAGGTTGTGCGCCTATATGCATAAGTCTCCACTGTGAAAGATTATAGTCATTTATATTTATCTCGCCACGGTCTATAGCGTCAAGAATATCCTGCGCCCACGGTACAAGAAGCCATACTATAGTACAGTGTTCTTCCGAGACCGTCCGGAGAATAGTTTCCGGTTTAACGCCTTTAAGAAGTACAGCTTTTCCGCCAGACAGGAGACTTCCGAACCAATGCATTTTCGCACCGGTATGATACAACGGCGGTATACATAAGAATACGTCATCTCTGGTCTGTCCGTGATGATTCTGTTCGACTTTTGCGGAATGCATAAGGCTTTCGTGATTATGCAGAATAGCTTTCGGAAATCCGGTAGTACCCGACGAAAAATAAATAGCAGCGTCGTCGGAATCGGTGATTTCAATTTCAGGGTCAGAACTATGACAGTTTGCAGAAAGACTGTCATAATGTTCGGCGAATGACGGACAGCCCTCGCCTATATAGAAAAGAAGTCTGTTTCTGCTTATTTCCTCGGCTATTTCCTCAACACGTCCGATAAATTCCGGACCGAATACAAGGACATCTACTTCTGCAAGGTCAAGACAGTATTTTATTTCCTCGGCAGTATAACGGAAATTCAGCGGTACAGCAAGCGCACCTGTCTTGAGAATACCGAAGTAAACCGGCAACCATTCAAGGCAGTTTACAAGAAGTATTCCCACCTTATCGCCTTTCCGGACACCTCTTTCAAGAAGAAGATTTGCAAACCGATTAGCTTTTTCGTCAAAAACTTTCCATGTGATTTCACGTCTGTAATGACAGAGCGGGTCAGGTTCAATGAGTTCGTATTCTTTCCACGTAACACGGCGTATTTCAGTTATCGTCGGATTAACTTCAACAAGTGCCACGTCGTCACCGTACTGGACGGCATTTTTTCTGAGTAAATCTGTAATGGGCATTATTTTAAAAATCCTTTCTTTAATAATTAAAAGCGATAAAGTTATTTTACCATAAAATCATAGAAAAGTAAATAGAAAAATAAAAAAACCGCCGGAAAAAAATCCGGCAGTCGATTTTATAATTTCTTTCCGCAGACCTTACAGAATGACTGGTCAGGCGATTCAAGTGGCGAATTGCATTCCGGACATACCGGAACTTCTGCCGGAGCAGGTGTTATAACCGGTGCTGACAAATCTGCACCACAGTTTTCACAGAAACGCTGTTCATTGTCGGTAACAGGTGCGTTACATTGCGGACATACTTTAGTATTTACTGAAACATCAGGTGCGGTAATCGGTTCAATTTTTATTTCAACTTTCGCACCGCATTTATCACAGAATTTCTGTTCTTTGAAGAGACTTGCACCACAGTTCTGACAGCTTATTCTGTCTTCGAGATTGTCCAGTTGTCTCCGGAGCTGGTCAAGTCTCGGAATGCTTTTTGTAATAGTCTCAACAGCGTTTATGCAGTCAGGGTCAGAATTTTCGACAGCTTTTTCAAAATAAGCCTTGCCTATACTTATATATGCCGTATTCATTTCTGTTTCAACCTGTGAGATTTCACTTTTCAGCCTTGATTTTTCAGCCATTTTCTTTGAACTGTCTGAAATGCTTTTAGCACCTTTTTCAACGGTATTGCCGACTTTTCCGGCAAAATCTTTCATTTGGTCAAGAAAACCCATAAAAAAATACCTCCCGAAATATTATAGTAATATTTTAGCATATATTTTCCTTAAAGTCAACAGGAAAATATTAAATTCTGCAAAATTTCAGTGCCTTGACAGCTCTGTATGCCGTTTCCGAAAAATCGCTTATTTCAGAAGAATAAAGCGTCATTATAGTATCGTCAACGGAAATACAGTCGCCTAAGGTGCAGTTCATGACTATTCCGGCAGTAAAGTCTATCGGGTCATCTTTGGAAATTCTGCCTGCTCCGAGAAGTAGCGATACCATACCTATTTCCTGACTGTCTATGCCGGTTATTTTCATATCGTGTACCGCACGGACTTCATATTTATACTTAGCTTCCGGAAGTTTCAGATTTCCGCCGTGTAGCGATACAGTTTCCTTGAATATATCGTAAGCCTTACCGGTTGTTATTGCATTTTCAGCCATATGCCGACATTCTTCTACGCTACCTTTTCCGGCAAGATTCAACATTTCTGCCGTAAGTTGCATAGACAAATCATAAAGATTATTCCGGCATTTTCCCTGAAGAATTTCAACAGCTTCACTTAATTCGAGGGCATTTCCGATATTATTTCCCAGTGGGATATTCATATCGGTAACGACAGCACGACATTTTTTCCCTGCTTTTCCGCCGATACTCTCCATAAGTCCGGCGAGTTTTACGGCATCTTCGTAAGTTTTCATGAATGCCCCCGAACCGTATTTCACGTCAAGAAGAATACAATCGGCATTGAGGGCGAGTTTTTTACTCATTATACTCGCACATATAAGCGGTATACTTTCGACAGTTCCGGTAGCATTCCGGAGCGAATAAATTTTCTTGTCAGCCGGACACAGTCTTCCACTTTGTGAGATTATTGAAAAGCCTGTCCTGTTGACTATATCAATAAATTCGCTGAACGGTATTTCAGTACGATAGCCTGAAATACTTTCCAGTTTGTCTATAGTTCCGCCGGTATGTCCGAGACCTCTTCCCGACATCTTCGGGACGTATACACCGCAGGCACTCGCAACCGGTGCTATAATAAGACTGGTCTTATCGCCGACACCGCCGGTACTGTGTTTATCGACGGTCACACCATTGATACCGCTTAAATCGAGAATTTCACCGCTGTCCCGCATAGCGAGAGTGAGACAGAGTGTTTCACGTTCTGTCAGACCGTTCAGACATACCGCCATAAGCCATGATGACATCTGATAATCCGGTATGATTCCGGACGTATAATTTTCAATAAGCCATCTGATTTCCTCTTCTGAAAGTTCTTTTTTGTTTTTTGTTCTGTTTATGATGTCAATAATGTTCATGAACTCACCTCCTGAATATATTTTAACATATATTTTACAGAATTTCAAGTATTTTTTAAATAAATCTGTAAAAAATTTATATATATTTCAGAAGAACAAGTCCGGCAACATACGGCACACCAAGTACCGCACTTCCGCTTATGTTGAATATATTCAGCGGTATTTCGGCATTGAACCTGTTAAGGATAAACAATGCTATAACTCCGGTAAAAGCCCCGAAAATTACCGAAAGTACTTTACTTTCACGTCTTGAATAATATATAATCATTATCATTACCGATACACAACATATAATTATAAAAATAATATCCGGATTCATATTAAGTCCTCTCTTTTATTAAATTCTTGATTATAACAGAATATATCCTAAGGCAAGAAGTAGTTTCATGTCTGCACCGTCCTTGGCAAGAAGTATCATCAGGGCAAGAACAAGTAACCTGTCACTGTCAAGACCTGCTCCGGAAAGATAATCGGGTACACTGATATTTTTATTTATTTCCGGTGGAATGTCCGCATTTTCCCCGAAACGTCCGTTATACCTGAATGCTGACATATCAATGCACCCTTTCTTTCAGATAATATCATTTAACAAACCGCTTTCCTTGGCGGTATTCCAGACTGTCATAAGTTTCAGCATTTTAACAGCCTTATCAACTTTAATCTGCCGTTCCTCTTTAAGATGTGGTTTCAGTGCCATAAGAAGTTCCGTGTTTTTGTCATTCTGCGAAAAATTTCCCATAAGTTCCGTAAGTTGCATCATTTTTGCTATGTCCGGCATATTACCGTTATTATTAATGCTGTTGTTATTGTCACAGTCGTTACTGCCGTTATTGTTATTATTGTTGTTTTTGTTGTCGTTCATAAGTATCTGTGCAAGTTCGGTAAGCTGTCTGACGCTTTCCTCATCAGAAAGAATCTTCCCTATTTTTTCCATTGTATCTTCCACGAAACCGCCCCTTTATTTCCCCGAAAGTTTCTTATAGAGTGCCTGTGCCTGCGGTGTACTCATCATTTTTTCTATCATTTTCGGATTATTCATAGCCTGCTGGAATTTTGTAGCGTCATTCTTGTTCATAGCGGATAACGCACTGTCAAATTTTCCGGCTTCGAGTTCCTTACGGAGCTTGTCGGCAGGTACGCCTATTTTCTTGCTGACTGCCTCAAGAAGTCCGTTTACTTTTTCAGGGTCAATATTATTTTTATTCATAATTACCTCCAAAAATTCGTTATTCTGCTTGCAATTCCTGATTCTGTATGCTATAATTAAGATAACATCACATCAAGGGGGATTTTTTTTATGCGGATTATAGTTATTTCTGACACACACGGAAATTTTTCAAATCTCGAGAATATTTTTTTACGTAATGCCGGTGCGGACTGGTTCATACATCTCGGCGACGGAGAACGTGAATTAGACCGTTTTATTATTGAAAATCCGGTATATGAACGCAAGATTATACACGTCGCCGGTAACTGCGATTATCACAGTTTCAGTCACGACGATTTTATACTTCCGGCGGATTACTGTAAAATTTTCGCCACACATGGTCATAAACATCATGTGAAGATGTCTCTTGAATCGCTGAAAGCTGTCGCCACGGAAAACGGCTGTAATATTATTCTGTATGGTCATACACATACAAGATTCATGTATCAGAAAGACGGTCTTTATATTATGAATCCTGGTAGTGCATCATGTCCACGTGACGGCTATCCGGCATCTTTCGGGACTATAGATATATCACATTACGGCGTCGTAATGAATATCGCTGATGTTCCCCCTCTAAGATAGTATATTCACGATACACCCAAAAAGTGAACATTTTTTTCAAATTATACTGGAGGTTATCAAATGAACAGGGAAAAATTTTCTGAAAATGCTTTATCGCTGAAAAAATGCGAAAAAATTTATACTTTGCTTTTCTGGGTATACGCCTTGTTGTGTATTCCTTATGCCTGTGGGGTTCTCATATACGCCTTCATTAAAGGAATTATTGTAACCGATATATCCTACTTGATAAGAGGCTCACTTCTTGTCCTTGCTATATTCTGTGCCGGTCTCGTAAGTATCTACAAAAAAGAACTCAAATTTACATGGATTCCGGTAGCAGTTGCATTTATTTCCGCATTTCTGAACAGTTTCAACGATACGTTCATGATTTATTTTGGATTATCTCTTGTTTCGTCGGTACTGCTTACGTTTACGCATAAAAAATACAGATTCCTTGAAAATCAGGAGGGTTTCCCTTACTTCAATGAACATTTCGAGGAACAGAAAAACGGTCTGAAAAATTATATAAATAATAATCCCTATCAGCAGAATATCGAAAGATATAAAAATTCTTCCGGAAAAATGGACGAAATATAACATAAAAAAACGGTCATATCAGATATGACCGCTTTTATATATTTATCAGTTTATAGTTCTTTTTACGTACTTAGTATGAAGTATTTCATGTGCCTTATGGCTACCAGGTTCGCCGAAATATTCTTCATATACAGCCTTTATTGCCGGATTTTCATGTGACTGTCTCACAGGTTTGTCAGCGTCGATATTGTACAGTACTTTTGCACGTTCAGCACGTATGTCTGTAAAGTTTCTTACGCTTGCCGGTTGCTGTGGCTGTCCACCACCGTTTACGCAACCTCCCGGACAGCCCATTATCTCGATAAACTGGTAATCCGCTTCACCATTTCTTACCTTTTCGAGAACTGTTTTTGCATTCAACAGACCGCTTGCAACTGCTACTTTTATTTCCCTATCGCCGACAGTATAAGTTGCTTCCTTGATACCGTCAGTGCCACGAAGTTCAGGGAAATCAACCGGATTTTCGCCTGTCAGTTCGTGTACAGCAGTTCTTAAAGCAGCTTCCATAACTCCGCCGGTAGCTCCGAATATAACACCTGCTCCAGTATATATTCCAAGTGGTTCGTCGAAAGTATCATCAGCGAGTGCGTGGAAATTTATTCCGGCACTTTCAATCATTCTGCCGAGTTCTCGTGTAGTAAGGGCATAGTCTACATCAGGATAACCGCTTGCATTCTGATTGTCTCTGCCTGTCTCGAATTTCTTCGCTGTACACGGCATTATGGAAACAACTACCATGTTTTTCGGGTCAATGCCGAGTTTTTCAGCGTAATAAGTTTTTGCTACCGCTCCGAACATCTGTTGCGGTGACTTACAGGTAGAAAGATTTTCGGTCATTTCAGGGAAATAGTGTTCGCAATATTTTACCCAGCCTGGTGAACATGATGTAATCATAGGAAGTACGCCACCATTCTGGACACGGTCAAGAAATTCATGCGATTCTTCCATGATAGTCAAATCAGCGGAGAAGTTGGTATCAAATACCTTGTCAAAACCGAGTTTACGGAGTGCCGAAACCATTTTACCCTCTACATTAGTTCCTATCGGTAAGCCGAAACACTCACCAAGTCCGGCACGTACCGCCGGTGCTGTCTGTACGATTACCATTTTTTCAGGGTCAGCTATTTCTGCGAGTACCTGTTTTGTGTAATCCTTTTCGGAAATCGCTCCTACAGGACATACTGCTATACACTGTCCGCACGATACGCAACTTGTTTCGCCTAATCCCATATCAAATGCAGAGCCGATATATGTCTTGAATCCTCTTTCATTCGCACCGATTACGCCTATGCCCTGTACGTTTGAACAGACTGCAACACATCTACGGCAAAGAATACATTTATTATTATCACGGTACATATGTACTGCTGAATCGTCAATTTTGTACTCGTTTCTTGCACCGGCATAAACTTCCGTATCCTCAATTCCGTAATCTCGACACAGTTTCTGTAATTCACAGTTACCGCTTCTCACACACGAAAGACATTTCTTGTCATGAGTAGAAAGCATTAATTCAAGGGTTTTCTTTCTTGAATCCATAACCTTTTTTGAATTGGTCAGGATTTCCATATTGTTTGAACACGGATATACACAACCTGCAACAAGTCTGAATCCTCTGCCCTCGTTTACTTCCGTAACGCATATACGGCAAGCACCGATTTCATTTATTTCTTTCATATAACAAAGTGTCGGAATCTCAATACCTGCCATATGTGCAGCCTCAAGGACAGTAGTTCCCTTAGGTACGGAAATTTCAGCACCATTGATTTTAACTGTAATATTTTCCATTGATATTTCCTCCGCTTATTTGTTAATGATTGCCTTGAATTTACAAGTACCGATACAAGCACCGCACTTGATACACTTTTCCTTATCAATCTGATAAGCCGGTTTTTTCTTACCAGGTGCAGTATAATCCGTCTGCGTGATAGCGTCTGCCGGACAGTGTCTAGCACAAAGTCCGCAACCAAAACACTTATCCTTGATAACTTCAAAGTGGAGCAGGTCTTTACATACACCGGCAGGACATCTCTTCTCTACAACGTGTGCTATGTACTCGTCACGGAAGTAACGGAGCGTCGACAGTACAGGGTTAGGAGCAGTCTGACCAAGTCCGCACAGTGAGTTTGACTTGATATGATAACAGAGTTCCTCAAGTTTGTCGAGGTCTTCCATAGTACCCTTACCCTTTGTTATTTTATCCAGTATTTCGTACATTCTCTTAGTACCGATTCGACACGGCGAACACTTTCCGCATGATTCGTCAACGGTAAATTCGAGGAAAAATTTAGCTATATCTACCATACAGTTATCTTCGTCCATTACGATAAGTCCGCCTGAACCCATCATTGAACCGATACCGATAAGATTATCAAAGTCAATCGGAATGTCAAAATGTTCTGCCGGAATACAGCCACCCGAAGGACCACCGGTCTGTGCAGCCTTAAACTTCTTTCCGTTAGGGATTCCGCCACCGATTTCCTCGATTACTTCACGGAGGGTTGTTCCCATAGGAACTTCAACAAGTCCGGTATTATGTATCTTTCCGCCAAGTGCGAAAACTTTCGTACCTTTTGACTTTTCTGTACCCATTGACGCAAACCATTTAGCACCGTTAAGAATAATCTGCGGTATATTTGCGTAAGTTTCAACGTTGTTCAGCACTGACGGTTTCTGATACAGACCTTTTTCAGCAGGAAACGGCGGACGTGGACGAGGTTCACCACGATTGCCCTCTATAGATGTCATAAGAGCTGTTTCCTCACCGCATACAAATGCACCCGCACCAAGTCTTAAATCTATATCAAAATTGAATCCTGTTCCGAAAATGTCTTTACCTAACATACCGGCTTCACGTGCCTGATTTATCGCTATTGTAAGTCTCTCGACGGCTATCGGATATTCCGCACGCACGTATACATAACCCTGACTTGCTCCTATAGCATATCCGGCAATTGTCATAGCCTCAATGAGTACATGGGGGTCACCCTCTAACACTGACCTGTCCATGAATGCACCAGGGTCACCCTCGTCGGCATTACAGCATACGTATTTTATATCAGCGTCCGGAACAATAGTTCTTGCAAGTCTCCACTTCATACCGGTAGGGAATCCTGCTCCACCACGTCCACGAAGTCCACTGTCAAGAATAGTCTGAATGACTTCGTCCGGTGTCATTTCCGTGAGTACTTCTCCGAGTGCCTTATAACCGTCTCTGCCTATGTATTCGTTGATGTCTTCCGGATTGATAACACCACAGTTTCTTAAAGCTATACGCTTCTGTTTACTGTAGAAAGGTGTTTCGTCGAGAGCCTTTATATTATCGCCGTCGACTGTTTCGCTGTAAAGAAATTCCTTGACCGGATTTCCGCCTATAAGATGTTCGTCGACAATTCGGGGGATTTCGTCTATATTTACACGTGAATAGAAAGTACCCTCCGGATATACAATCATGATAGGTCCTAACTCACAAAGTCCGAAACAACCGGTCTTTACAATCTGGATTTTATCTGTGAGTCCTTTTGTTTCAAATTCCTGTTCGAGTTTTTCTATAACTTTCGGTGAGCCGGAAGAAGTACAACCTGTACCACCGCATACAAGTACGTGTTTTTCGTACTTTGAGTGGGCGTTTCCGTGTGTTCTGAGTGCAAGTTCACCCTCCATCATTTTCCTGACAGTTCTGAGTTCCTTAAGAGTTTTCATAAATCAACCTCCGATTAAGCATATTTAGCTATGATATGGTCAATATCCTCAACGGTAAGGCGACCATAAACGTCTTCGCCGACGGTCAGTACAGGAGCCAGTCCGCAAGCACCGATACAACGACACGCTTCGAGTGAAAATTTGCCGTCTTCTGTGCATTCGCCGTCGGAAATACCAAGCATTTCCTGAAGTTTCTCGAAAATCTCACCTGAACCCTTTACGTAACAAGCCGTACCGAGACAGACGGAAATAGTATGTTCGCCCTTAGGATAAAGTGAGAACTGTGCGTAGAAAGTTACAACGCCGTAGATTTTTTCGAGTGATATTCCGGTATTATCGGAAATGATTTTCTGTACCTCAATCGGCAGATAACCATAAATAGCCTGTGCTTTCTGGAGAATGGGCATCAATGCACCCTTATCTTCCTTTTTTTCCTTGATAAATTCAAGAAGCTGTGCCTCCTGTTCGGGTGTGCCGGAAAAGGCAACAGCATTTTTTGCTGTATTCATCAGAATTGACCTCCTTAAATGACCTACATTAAAGTAAGTTATGATATTTTTTATTATAGCATATTCTTAAAAAAATTTCTATAGACAAACCGTACTAAACATGATGTTGATATTTATACGTATTGCACAAATAACGCTTATTTTGTTGACAAATTATTTCATTTATTGTATCATTATTATAGATTAAAATGACAGGAGATTTTATTACATGAGTATTCCTAATGACCCCGCAATCCTGCTCAGCTACGTCAATACCATGCTGAGAGATAATTACAACTCTCTGGACGAACTATGCAAAAGTCTTGACATTGACCGGAATGAACTTGAAAAAAAACTTTCCGCAATAGGCTATGTATACAGTCCGGAACAAAACCGATTCAGATAATCAGGAGGAAAATATGAAAAATCTATTGAAAAAATTTACAGCAGTTACTTCTGTATGCGTACTTGCATTATGCGGAACTGTCCCGACAGTATCGGCGGAAGATACCGTTGAAGTCAGTGAAATAACTATCTCTTTTGACTACACTTCCGACAATACACAAATCAAGGACGAATACAAGGAACTTGTACAGCCTGTGCAGGTAGCTCCGAAAAGCTCCATAATTATTCCGGAAGCGTTCCCTACTCGTGAGGGCTATTACTTCACCGGCTGGACTGATGACGGTATTCACGCCTACACTTACGGAGATGTTTTCCACTCACGTGACGGTAAAGACGTTACTTTAAAACCGATATGGACTGTCAAGGGCGACGAAAAAAAATATACTATAAATTATTACGTTGAAATAAACGGCGAAGTCGTTGAAACTGATTTACCGGAAAAAGAACTGCCTGCCGGTCAGATTTTTGAAGTTTCGCTTTTGAGTTTCATGAGCGACGATTCTGCACAGTTCGGCTGGACTTTCGACGGATACGAATTTAAAGGGCAGGAAAAATTCATAGTACCGGAACATGATGTAACATTAACTCCTAACTGGAAAAAAAGATACAAAATTACGTATACCGTCGGCGATGTTGACCGTGTAGTCGGTGCTACGTTCATGGAGTACGTACAGCCTGAAACTATAGATACCGGCTTACAGAATGACAAACGTTTTTCAAGAAGCGGTTTTAAAATAGTCGGCTGGCTTTGCGACGACGACAACAAGGTTTATGCACCGAGTACGCCTGTATACATTATGCCAAGTCATGACGTTACTTTCACTGCCGTATGGGAACCTAAAGAATATACAATTGTATTCAAACAGGATAAAAGTTCAAAGAATAATATAAAGATAAAAGGTCTGACCGATACAACTATAACCACTCCGGAAGCTACCATAACTCAGGACGGAAAATATCTCGCCGGTTGGCAGGATGACGATACAAAAGAAATTTATCCTGTAGGTGCTGAATACATGATTATGGGCGCTCTCGAAGGCAAAGGCATTTCCCTTACTGCCGTATGGGAAGAAGGTACACCTCCCGAAACTACCACAACTACTACAAAATCAACTGAAACTACAACCACACAGACAACTACTACAACTGTCACTTCTGAACCGGTTCAAACAACAACTACAGATACTATATGCCCTGAAATCATATGGGGCGACGCCAATGAAGACGGTGAACTTTCTTTGGCTGACGCCGTTCTGATAATGCAGTCCCTCTCAAATCCTGATGTATACAGTCTGACGGAAACAGGAAAAATAAATGCTGATGTATCAAATCACGGCGATGGCATAACATCTTCCGACGCTCTCGTTATACAGAAAGTTAATATAAACTTAATCGACGCTAAAGATTTACCGCTTTATTCAGAATAAAATAAAAAAGCTGTCCGAATTTTCCGGACAGTTTTTTTGCGTTTCGCCTGTTAATTCAGAAACATTTTCAATCCTATGAAAACAAGTACAGCTCCGCCGGTAATTTCAGCATATTTTCCGTACCTGCTCCCGAAACGGTTTCCTATAAATACACCGGTCAGCGAAAGCAGAAAAGTTACAATGCCTATCACCGATACCGATAACAGAATATCTGTTCTGTGTGCAGAAAAAACTACTCCTACTGCCATAGCGTCTATACTTGTCGCAACCGACAATATAAAAATATCTTTCAGCGAAAATTTATATTCACCGTCGGAATTGTCTTCCGGACAAAATGCTTCCCATATCATCTTACCGCCGATAATTAAAAGAAGTATAAAAGCTATCCACCTGTCGTAACGTGCTGTGATTTCCGCAAAATTACTTCCTAAAAAATATCCGGCAAGTGGCATTACTGCCTGAAAAATTCCGAAAAACAACGCCGTAAGAAATGCTCCGGTATGATTTATTTTCCGCATTCTTATTCCCTGACACACCGACGCAGAAAAGGCATCTGTTGCAAGTCCCACGGCAAGCAGAAATATTTCCGTAAAATTCATTAAAAAATCCCCCTGCAATACTTTTTATAATTATATTGCAGAGAGACTTAATATATTACAACTTGTACTCCATTATATAATCGTCCATGACATAACTGTTTCCTATATCGGTCACGACGGAATCGGTTATTACAAAACCGGTTTTCCTGTATACCTCAACCGCATGGCTGTTATACTTGTTTACGGTCAGATATACCGATTTTTTACCGGCATTCCGTGCTTCCTCAAAGACTTTCGCAAGCATTAATGAAGCTATTCCCATACCTCTTGCGGATTCGTGAAGATATAGTTTACTTAGGAAAAAACGGTCATCATTTTCGGGTTTAACGCCGATATATCCGCATAAAGTGCCGTCGTTCCGGACTGCCATATAATAATAGTCCTGATTTTCAATCTGATTCTTCATAGCACTGAATGACTGGAATTTTTCAACCATATAGTCAATCTGTCCGGCGGATATGATACCGACAAAGCATTCATGCCAGATTTTTTCCGCCAGTACCGCTATTTCACGGAGTTCAGAAAAATTATTTACTTTTTCAATCAAAATCATATGAAATTATTCCTCTGAAGGCATTTCCCAGTTGTGATAGACGTTCTGAACGTCGTCATTGTCTTCGAGATGTTCGAGAAGTAAGTTCATTTTCTTGATGTGTTCCTCGTCGGTGAGGGTTGTATAATTTGCCGGAATCTGTTCTATTTCTGCCGAGAGAATATTATAACCCTTTTCGGTGAGACCCTCACGGACTGTATGGAGATTTTCCGGTGAACATTCAATTTCAACTGTTTCCTCATTCATGTCGAAATCATCGCCACCACATTCAAAAACATCTTCCATGACTGTATCTTCGTCGAGACCGGTATTTTCAAGTATAACAATTCCTTTTTTCGTAAACATGAACGATACACAACCGGTAGTACCGAGATTTCCGCCGAATTTGTCAAAATAGTGACGTACATCACCGGCGGTACGGTTTTTGTTATCGGTAAGGCATTCTACTATAACCGCTACACCATTCGGTCCGTAACCCTCGTAAACCATGTTTTCGTAATTGTTTTTGTCCTCACCGCCAGCGGCTTTCTTTATGACACGTTCTATATTATCGTTCGGAACGTTATTAGCCTTTGCCTTTGCGATAAGGTCACGGAGCTTGCTGTTGTTGTTAGGGTCAGCACCACCCTCTTTTACAACGACGGTTATTTCACGTCCTATTTTAGTGAAAATTTTACCTTTTACAGCGTCTGTAGCTTCTTTTTTACGCTTTATATTGTTCCATTTTGAATGACCTGACATTTTTTAACTGCTCCTTTAATCTGTAGTATTATAATAGTAATCAGCGTCCGAACCTCTTTTGATTCTGCTGATTTTATTGTGTTTTTCGTCGAAGTAGTCGTATACGGCGACTATTACCGCACCTGCTGAAAATCCAAGCAGAAAGCCGATAAACATTCCCTTATTGAAGTTTTCCGGACAGGTATTCTTCTTACTTTTTGCGACTTTGGTTTTCTTTACTGGTTTAACTGAATTTTTTTCCATAACAAATCAACTCCCTATTTAAAATTCCGGCAGAACATTTTCCATAATGACGTTAAAAATCTGTGATATGCGTTCTTCCTGACCGGTCAGAAACAGATACCCGAAAAGACATTCTATAGCAGTAGCCCGTCTGTAGTCGACGGCTTCGGCGTGTTTAGGGATGGTGTTTCCTGTAGAATTTCTGCCACGTTTCAGGACGGAAATTTCTTTTTCCGTAAGAATTTCCGCTACATTTTCGTAAACAGAAGACTGAAATTCCGCACATACAAGTTTTATCTTTGCGGTATGAAGTTTAGCAACCGGCATATTCGCACGACGGAGCAGGTAATCACGTACAAGTGTATCGTAAACACTGTCGCCGAGGAATGCCAGTGCAAGCGGACTGTACTGACCGGCATCACGTTCCGACATTGGCTTATCAGCGGATATAATCAAATTCAAAGCCCTCAATGTCTACGGTATCGCCTTCCTGTACGCCCATTTTTTCGAGTTCCGCTATAATACCGCTGTTTATAAGCACTCTCTGGAAATACTGCAATGAAGAATAGTCTTCAGGGTCAACGGTACGCATAACAGGCTGTAACCATTGTGCTTCTACAAAATAAACGCCGTCCTCAACCGTGATTTCAAATTTCTTGCCATTTCCTACCATGTCATCAAGTTCCGCCTGTGTAAGCGGTTCAGGTTCGTACTCCTTTATGGGTGGTAGCGTATCGAGAATTTCAGAAATTTTCTTCACAAGTTCGGAAGTGCCTTTAGTAGTCGCCGACGAGATACAGAAGAACGGCAAGCCTTTTTCCTCGATATACTGACGGAAATTTTCAATCTGTTCTTCGGTTGCCATATCGGATTTATTACCGGCGACAATCTGCGGACGTTCTGCCAGTTCCGCATTAAATTTTGCAAGTTCAGCGTTTATCACCTCGAAATCCTCACACGGATTGCGTCCCTCAATGCCGGAAACGTCTACAACGTGGACTATAAGTCTACATCTTTCTACGTGACGTAAAAATTCGTGTCCGAGACCTACGCCATCGCCAGCACCCTCAATAAGTCCGGGTATATCCGCCATGACGAAAGATTTTTCTTCATTTACACGGACAACGCCAAGCACAGGCGTAAGTGTGGTAAAATGATAGTTAGCTATTTTCGGTTTGGCGGCACTTACGACTGAAATCAGCGTGGATTTTCCTACATTAGGATAGCCGACAAGTCCGACATCAGCGAGTAACTTCAATTCAAGAGTGATGTCAAATTCCTCACCCATGAATCCAGGTTTTGCGAATTTAGGAATCTGTCGTGTAGGTGTAGCAAAATGAACATTACCTTTTCCGCCTGCTCCGCCACGTGCGAGAATTTTAGGCTCGTCGGTGGACATATCAGCCATGATTCTGCCGGTGTTTGCGTCACGGATAATTGTTCCACGGGGAACTTTTATAATAAGCGGTTCAGCACTTCTGCCGGTACAGTTTCTTGAAGAGCCGTTCTGACCACGTTCAGCGACGTATTTTCTTTTATATCTGAAATCAATCAGTGTTGAAAAATTATCGTCAACCTGAAAAATTACGTCACCACCTCTACCACCGTCGCCACCGTCTGGACCTCCAGCGGCGACGTACTTTTCACGGTGGAAAGATACAGCACCGTCACCGCCGTCACCGGCTTTTATTTTTATTTTCGCCTTATCAACGAACATTTTATACCTCCGGATATTTCTAAAGAAAAATCCCAAGCACACGCTCGGGATTAACTTTTTAATTACTGTTCTGCATAAACAGAAACTTTCTTGCGGTCACGACCGTAACGCTCGAATTTTACTCTGCCGTTTACAGTTGCGAACAGTGTATCATCTGAACCGATACCAACGCCTTCACCTGCATGAATGTGTGTACCTCTCTGACGAACGAGAATATTTCCAGCCTTTACAAACTGACCGTCTGCTCTCTTAACGCCGAGTCTCTTTGATTCAGAGTCACGACCGTTCTTTGTAGAACCAACGCCCTTTTTATGAGCGAAAAACTGCATACTAATCTTAAACATAATTACACCTCCGAAATAGTGATTTCAATAGTTTCGGGGAACTCTTCAAGGATAGATTCGAGATGATTTCTGAAAACCTCAAGAACAGTACCGGCAGTATTTTCAGCTGACGTAATCCCACAGCTTATTAAATTATCCGATACGTTTATATGTGGATTGCATTCAAATGAATCAAGGATATTTACGGCAAACTGTACGGCGGAAGAAACCGACGCACATACAATATCGCTACCGGATTCCGCATAGCCTGCATGACCGCTTATATCAAAACCCTTTAAAAGCCCATCCGATTGGAAAAACTCTGCACGAATCATAAATGATTATGCCTTGATAGCTTCAATTTTCACCTGAGTGTAAGGCTGTCTGTGACCCTGCTTTTTCTTTTCGCCTTTCTTTGGCTTGTAAGTGAAAACAGTGATTTTCTTAGCCTTGCCGTTCTTGATAACCTTAGCTTCAACAGTAGCACCCTCAACATATGGAGTACCTATTTTGATACCGTCTTCTGCACCTACTACAGAAACTTTATCAAAAGTAACTGTTTCGTCAGCATCAGCTGTGAGTTTTTCAATGAAGATAACGTCACCTTCATTAACCTGATACTGTTTACCGCCGGTTTCGATAACTGCGTACATATTACGCACCTGCCTTTTCAATAAACTCGCTGTAACAGGTGTGACGGAATCACTTAAAAAAATACCTGTTCACAAGCGGTGACATCATTATAACATAAAAAAAACAGCTTGTCAAGAGTTTTTGCAAAATTTTTCAGAAAAACGCCGGAAAAAATTTCCGGCGTAGGTTTTTAATCAAAGTTTAACGAATCTTCTTACATCTCCGGCTTTTCCGACAAACATAGTTCTCGGTCTTGCCCATACCTCATTGTTGGATACGTTCTTATAAATAACGAGTTCTTCATTAGTTTCGCTGTGACGTGCTGTGGCGATTACTTCGTATTCACCACCCTTGAAGTGTCTGTATCTCGCACCGATTACTATTTCAGTATCCTTGTCTTCTTCGGTAGGCTGAACAGGTGTAGTTTCAGGTTGTGTGTTTACAATGTCATCTGATACAATCACCATTGATGAGAACGGTGGCATTTTTATATATGCGTTACCATTATCAACCTGAATCATTTTTCCTGAAATAACGTCGACGAGTGCCGGAAGATGTGTATTGAATCTTATTTCGTACTCATAGTCGGCGAGGTTTAACGCAACGTAAACTGTCTGGTCTCCCTGTACTTTCCTGAAAAGTAACTGCTGATTTGTAATCTGCATTCTTTCGTAAGCACCGGTACGCATTGCCGGATATGCCCTGTAGATTCTTCCGAGTTTGACAATATGATTATAAAGCGAAGTATTTTCCCTTTCCATATCCTGAAGATACAGGCACGGACGGAGACCATCATCAGAGTTGTTTTCGTGGCGTCCCTGTATACCGTACTCACTGCCATAGTAAATTGACGGTATACCAGGCATTGCGTAAAGAAGCGTATATATCAGTGGAAGATGTGCCGGATTTGATACGGTACTTGCAAGACGGTTTACATCGTGATTATCAACGAAAGTATAGAGATTTGTATTTCTGTAGATACCGCCGTTTGCTCCAGACTGTCTGTTTATTGAGTAGTCGATTTCATAGTAGTTCTTGTCGTTATGCGAGGAGTACAGACCTTTATAACATTCATAGTTTGTTACGCTGTCGAACATTTCCGGATTTGCCCACCTGTTGTAATCGCCGTGGATAATCTCACCCATTAACCAGAAATCCGGCTTTTTGCTCTTACAGAATGTGTGTATTCTTCTTATGAAATCGAAGTCGAGACAGTCAGCGGCATCGAATCTTATACCGTCGATTTTAAATTCTTCAATCCAGTAGTTTACAGCGTCAATGAGGTGGTCACATACACCGACGTTACGGAGATTAAGTTTAACGAGGTTATAATGACCATTCCAACCCTCATACCAGAACGGGTCACCACACGGAGACTGTCCGCCGAAATTCAGATTCTGAAACCAGTCGCAGTAACCTGAACCCTGTCCTTTCTGCTGTATGTCGACGAACTGTGGGAATTTTCTTCCGACGTGATTGAAAACGCCGTCGAGAATAATTCTTATACCGTTTTCGTGAAGTTTTTCGCATATCTTACGGAAAGAATTGTTATCGCCGAGACGACGGTCAATTTTTTTGTAGTCGGTTGTATCGTAACCATGTTCAACGGATTCAAAGACAGGTCCGAAGTATACGGCGTCGACGTTCATTTCCTTGAGGTGCGGAATCCAGTCAAGAACCTTGTCGAGTCTGTAAACGACTTCACCGCCGTCATTGAATTTAGGTGCTCCGCAGAAACCAAGCGGATAAATATGGTAAATTATCGCATTATCATACCAGTTCATAAAATTAACTCCTTTATATATAAATTTTTATTTTATACTGCCTTCCATGAAATAAGAAGCCTCCATATCAGCGACGTTCAAAGCACAGGCAAGCGGATACATTTCAAGTGCTCTGCCGATAGTGTTTTTATCCTCAAGACCGGAGAATCCCATATGATACCTTATAGCGAAAGCCTCTTCACGAGTAAGTCTTGCGTCACCATAGAAAAAGCCTGAAATTATGTACACGGACTTCTCACCATGACCATAAGGGAGTGTATCGTTTATTGTATAGTATGGGTATTTTTCCCATTTGCCTGTTTCTTCGTTTTTGCGATTACGCATTTCAATAGTATAGAAATCGACTTTGCATAAATCGTGGAGCAGGGCGACTATAGCAATAGTTTCCTCCGAATAGTTCATATTATAGAGTTCCTTGACACGAGGTCTTGAAAGATAGTCTTTCAGACAGTGATAGACATTTACGCTATGTTCAACAAGTCCGCCCTCGTAACTTCCGTGATAGCGTGTACTGCTTGGTGCTGTGAAAAAATCGCTTTTTTCGAGGTATTCAAGTAGCTTGTCCGCACCTTTACGCTTTATGTTTTCGTTATAGATAGAAATAAATTCTTCTTTTGCAGTCAATATGAACACTCCTTTTCCAAAGACATTATATTATAATTATACCACGTATTGAAAAAATATGCAATACCAAAAAGAAAAATTTTTCATTTTTGTCAATTTTGTATAAATTTACACATTTCTTTTTGTAATAAAAAAAGTCTGCCGGTGAGGACAGACTTTTATTTAAATCAGTTTTCTAAAAGGACGACGTTCATAGTATTTTTATCGGACGGTTTCAGCTTCTTGCCGTTCGGTACGGAAAATTCTACCTGCTCACCGATGGGTTCTTCCTTTATATAGTAAGGCATTGTATCAGCGGTAATAGTGTTGTCATCATTCAGAGGGGTTGCAATATCTTTCAGACTTTCCATGAACTCCATATCTGCGACATAGATATTTTCGAGGTATTCGGAAAATTCGTCTAAAGTCATGGCGGTATAGAAATCTTCCACTGTCTTATAATCTGAACCTGTTCTTTCAAGCTGTTCATCCGTTGCGAAGGCGTAAGTTGTACCGTGTGTGGCGTTAAATACCTGAAGCATATCACGATACGGCAGTAATGAATCTTCATTTTCACACTCCGCATATCCGGAAGCTAACGGCATACATACAACCGCTGACATTGCAACGCTGAGAATTGCAGTAACAAAGCGTTTCATATACGACACTCCTTTTTATTTTATTTTATTTTACAATATATCTGTGATGTCAATGTGTTGAAACGGTGAAAATTTAATAAAAATTTAAGAATTTTATCCTACAAAATTAAATATATCCTGATATAATTATCATGAATCAGAAAGGAGTTTTTTTATGAAAAGAAAATTTTTAATTTCACTGATACTTGTTTTTATTTCAATATCCGTACTGAAAAACATTCAGACCGGCAATAATGATGACTGGCGGTTGATACTGGTCAATAACGAAAATTCCATACCATACGGCTATACACCGGAACTTACTGAACTTTCAAACGGAATCCGGATAGATACAAGAATATATCCGGATTTACAAAGAATGTTCGATGATGCCCGAAATGTCGGTATTTATCCGATAGTCAGCGAGGGTTATCGCACTTACGAAGAACAGAAAAAAATGATGTCCGATAAAATTGAAAGTTTCATTTCCGAGGGATATTCAAAACATGAAGCGAAAAAACTCGCTCGTGAATGGGTGGCAGTCGCCGGAAAAAGCGAACACGAAATAGGTTTAGCACTCGACATAAATGCTGACCAGTCATACTCAACTGATACCGAAGTTTATGACTGGTTAGCGGAAAATGCCTATAAATACGGTTTTATACTCCGATACCCTCCGGACAAGGAATACATAACCGGCATAGATTACGAACCGTGGCATTACCGTTATGTCGGTACTGAAACGGCTACAGAAATCCACGATAAAAATATCACTTTAGAAGAATACCTTAATAATTAAGAATTAAAATAATTGTTCATTATGAATTATGCATTATAAATTATGAATTTAAAAATTAGACATTGTAAATCATTGCGGAATAGTCCGGAACTGGCCATTTTTCGCTCGGCATGATTCTCTCTATCGTGTCGGAAGTGGTTCGCATACGTTCCATTTCGGAAAGAACTTTTTCACGGAAAAATCTCGCCTGCGGAAGTACTTCCTTAATTTCACAGGCATCATTTACGAGTTGTTCGAGATTTTCAATGGATTCATAGAACGCTTCGGAGAGGTCATTTAATTTCTTGACTGTTCTGTTTTCGACTACCGCTGAAATACCAATCTGATTTTTGACCGCTATCGCATTACAAAGACTATGGATATATTCGAGAGTTGCCGGAAGAAGTTGTTTTCTTGCCATCTGAATCATAGTTCTTGCCTCTATGCGTAAAGTTTTCGAGTATTTTTCAAGAAGTACTTCTGTCCTTGCCTTTAGTTCGTTTTCTGTATAGATACCGAATTTCTTGAATATACGGAGATTTTTTTCGTCTGTATAGTGTGGTATAGCGTCAACAGTAGAGGGATAGTTAGGCAGTCCACGACGTTCAGCTTCCTGAATCCATTCGAGTGAATAGCCGTCACCATTGAAGATAATACGGCGATGTTCTTTCAGGACGTTTTTCATTAAGTTCTTGACTTCTGTTTCAAATTTATCGGTATTCTTGAACGGTTTAAGTATTTCCGTAAATTCGCTCAATTCTTCGGCGACTATCGTATTCAGAAGTGCATTCGGACACGCTATATTATCGGAAGACCCTACCATACGGAACTCAAATCTGTTACCGGTAAATGCAAATGGTGAGGTTCTGTTTCTGTCGGTGGAATCTTTCGGGAATGACGGCAGAGCATTCACGCCGATTTCAAACGCCTGTGTCTGTGTCTTGTAGACGGTGTCTTCCTCGATAGCCTTTAAAACTGCGTCGAGTTCCTCGCCTAAGAACATTGATACTATAGCCGGTGGAGCTTCGTCCGCACCTAATCTGTGGTCATTACCGGCAGATGATGCTGATATTCTCATTAAATCGGCGTATTCGTCGATACCCTTAATCAACGCACACAGAATAGTAAGAAACTGTAAATTTTCCATAGGAGTGTCACCAGGGTCAAGAAGATTCTGTCCGTCGTCGGTTGACATTGACCAGTTATTATGTTTTCCCGAACCGTTTACGCCCTCGAATGGCTTTTCATGGAGCAGGCACACAAGATTATGCTTTAAAGCTACTTTTTCCATAACTTCCATAGCAAGTTCATTCTGGTCAGTACCTAAATTAGACGTCGTAAAAACAGGTGCCATTTCGTGCTGTGCCGGTGCTACTTCGTTGTGTTTGGTTTTCGAGTAGATACCTAATTTCCATAATTCTTCGTCGAGTTCCGCCATGTACCGTGCTATTCTCGGACGGAGATTGGCGAAATACTGGTCATCGAGTTCCTGCCCTTTAGGTGGTTTTGCACCAAATAATGTACGTCCTGTTAAAATAAGGTCAGTACGCTTGTCATACATATCCTTGTCAATCAGAAAATATTCCTGCTCCGCACCTACTGTTGAAGTAACTCGTGATACATTGTCATTGCCGAAAAGTTTCAGGAATTTCACAGCGGAACTACTTAAAGCGTCCATAGAACGTAATAACGGTGTTTTCTTGTCAAGAGTTTCGCCGGTATACGAAAGAAAAACAGTAGGTATATACAGACTGCCTTCTTTTACGAAACAATAAGAAGTAGGGTCCCATGCCGTGTAACCTCTTGCACTGCTGGTCTGTCGGAGACCACCCGACGGAAATGATGATGCATCAGGTTCGCCCTTGACGAGTGATTTTCCGGAAAATTCCATAATAGCCATACCACGTGTAGCCGGTGAAATAAAGGAATCATGTTTTTCAGCAGTAGAGCCGGTCAGTGGCTGAAACCAGTGTGTATAATGTGTAGCACCCTTTTCCAAAGCCCATTCTTTCATAGTATTTGCGATAAAATCAGCGGTTGTCATATCAAGCTGTCTGCCGTTCTGTATGGTCTTCATAAGCGTTTTATATACATTTTTCGGGAGGCGGTCTTTCATTACCGCATCACTGAAAACGTTTTCCGCAAAAATTTCAGGTACATTGATATTCATAAAAAAACCTCCTGTTGTATGGATTTCATTTTATATTATACCATAAATCCGGAAATAGTCAAGTAATATATTTTTATGTACTGAAACCGTCAAATATTATAATGTTCACGACTTAATCTGTAAAGTCGGGGAAGTTCTTTTTTAAGGTCATCACGGACACTTTTCTGCCAGAAAAATTCACCGATAAAAAGAATACGTTCAACACCACGTTTTTTTATGACAGCCTGCAGAAGTCTTTTAATGGAGTAAATTTTTCTGCTTGCGGTTATTATTTCTTTCTGAAGCTCATACGGAGATATTTTTTCAGGATAGTGTACAACATTTCCGACACATTTAGACCAGTCTTTATCAATAAGTCTGTCTTTATGGGTATCATATACAGGTGTTGACGGTACAAAATACATTGACTGTATAAGTACACCGCAGATATTGTATTTTATGACAAAATCGGCTAATCTGTCGCCTACGCCTACAGTATGATTATCCGCCCCGACTATGAAAAGCCCACGCACTCTTAAACCGTGTTTCTGAATATTTTTCACGGAACGGACTATATCATTATATGTACAGCTTTTATTTGTGATTTCAAAAGCCTCATCTTCAAGAAATTCGATACCCATTGCGAGTTCTGAAAAACCTGCTCTTTTAAGAAGTTCCAACATTTCGTCATCGAATCCGACTTCAAAGCGTGCCTGAATGGTAAAATTATATTTTATTCCGCTTTTTATTATAGCGTTCAGAACATCTATCGCCCATTTTCTGTCGGCAAAAAAATTATCGTCCGTAATCCATAACATTTTCGCAAGTCTGAAATGACCGTCATCGTGAAAGGCTATCGACTGTTTTATATCTTCAACGACGTTTTCAGGCGTACGGGTGCGGACACGTCTTCCATAGTGACGGACTAACGCACAGTAATCGCAATTGAACGGACACCCTCTTGAAGCGTGTACCTGCGCCCATAACGTATTATGACCTGCCATTTTCTTATAATTGTAACATAAATATCTGTCAGGGATTGTATCTATATTTTCAGGCGGACGACGTTTTCCGGTATAGAATAATTTTCCGTTACGCATACAGGCGATACCCTTTACATTTTCAAGCGGAATGTTATTATTAAGAGCGTCTATTACTTCGGGTATGGATTCGTCACCCTCACCGGTCAGAACGTAATCACAATATTTGACGGATTCCTTATAATTCATTGAAGCGTGAAGTCCGCCTATAATGACTGTCGCATTTGAATGACGTTTTATGAAGCGTGCCAGTTTATAACCACGTATTGCCGAAAAAGTGAATATGGAAATAAAAATCACATCAGCGTCAAAAACATCTTTCCAGATTATTTCAGATATTGATTCGCTGTACATAAGAACATCTGAACACTTTTCCTTTGCAATGGTAGCGAGTGTAAGAAGTCCGATTGAGGGATTACGGATATATTTATCATATACAAAAAGATTTTCAATACTTTTCCGATATGGTGGGTTAGCCGGTTCTATGAAACGTATTTTTTTTACGGACATATAAAAAAATCATTCCTTTCTGACATTTATTAAGATAAGCTGATTATATCATATTTCCCTGAAAATGTCAACAAATAAAAGCCGTATCTGTTTTTCAGACACGACTTTTTTTTAAATTCAGATAAGCTGATATGAATTAAAAAATTCTTTCTGTGAGAGAGTACCGCCGGAAGAGGCATACGAATAATAACTAAGTATCAGATTGACATCATCATTATTTATAACGCCGTCACCATTTACGTCAGCTTTTTTCTTCTGTTCGTTGTTCATTTTGCCGATACCGTCATTAAGGAATACCGCATATTCATTGACCGAATTTTTCAGTTTCATGGAGTTTATTTCATTTTTTCTGTCTGCAAAATGTTCTTTCACGACGTCGTCGGCGTAAAGGGCAATATTACGGATTAATCTTCCGTTTTCACCGGTTTCGGATATTGCCGAAAGTACAACCAGTATGTAAGGTGTATCGGAATCAACATAGCACACTTCATGATAAACACCGTCCATAGAACCGTATTTCACGGCAATATCGTAATTACTTAGCATATTACGTACAAGAGATGTTTCCGAGTTCATGAGGGCGTCCCAGCAGACTTCCCAACATTCGCCGTCATTACGGTGGGTGTACATTTCCAGCATACTTTTTTTCATGAAATCCGCATTTATATCGGTGAAAGCCGAATCGTATGATATGTATGAATCGCTTCCCCACTCACTTAACATTTCATTGAAACCTGCTCTGTCGAAAAGATACGTCAGCATGAAATATGCTACATTATCGGAGTATCTCAACGAATAGTCAAGAAGTTCACGGACAGTATAACTTGTCCCGTAAGGCTGATACTGTATTATACCGCTACCACCTTCGCCATCCCAGTCGGCTGTATAAATCATTGTATCGTCAAGACTGTATACGCCTGATTCAATCTGCTGACATACATAAACCGCATACGTAAGTTTTATAATACTCGCACTGTATAATTTATTCTTTGCGTGATATGAATAAAGTGTACCGTCGTCTTCGGTATAGATTATCACGGAACACTCTTCCGGATACGATTTTACAATACTGTCAAGTTTTTCGCAGGCATTTATGGCATAAGTCGCTGACGGACACATTAAATTCACAAGACACACAAGCATTGAAAGAAATACAGATACCAATTTTTTCAAAGAATACCACCAGACCTTTTTAAAATGATATTTTTTATTATATCACAAAAAAAAACTTATTTCAACATATTATCCGGATTAAAAAAATAATTGTTATTCTGTACAGAATTTTTCCGGAAATCATAAAAATTTTAAACTGATTTCAATATGTACTATCTGTCAGGAAATTTTTACAAATTTATACTTGATTTCCTGTCAATAATATAGTATAATAAAATTGTAAATTTTTAAAAAAAGGAGATTATATATGTCAGTAAAAATCGGATTCATAGGAGCAGGCAACATGGGTACTGCCATAATGAAAGGTATTTCCGGCTCTTCCGCTGATGCCGAACTTTTCGCTTTTGACCCCGACACCTCTAAAGTAAATGCCCTGTCGGAATACGGTGTAAAGCCCTGTACAAGCGAAAACGAACTTGTTTCTGTCTGTCAGTATGTATTTCTTGCGGTAAAACCTCAGATAATGGGCGGAATACTTGATACTATCGCCCCGACTGTCACAGCCGACAAGGTAATTATTTCCATAGCCGCCGGAATAACTGACGACTTCATAGCCGGTAAAACTATTCCAGAAGCTAAAGTTATTCTCGTAATGCCTAATACTCCCCTGCTCATAGGTGAGGGGGCTTCTGCACTGTCGCATAACGACAATGTGACGGAAGAGGAATTTTCAACCGTCCTTGATATATTCCGTCTGTGCGGAAAGGCTTCCGTTATATCCAAGGACAAAATGAAAGAAATCATAGCTCTTAATGGTAGCAGTCCGGCATTTATATATCTTTTCGCAAAAGGCTTCATAGACTATGCCGAAAAAGTAGGCATTGACAAAAATTCCGCAACCGAACTTTTCACACAAAGTCTTATCGGTTCGGCGAAAATGATAACCGATTCCGGATATACTATAGACGAACTCATTAAAATGGTGTCTTCCCCTGGTGGTACTACTCTTGCCGGTCTTGACCGTCTCTACGAGGGAAATCTGACCGGTATAGTAGATAACTGTTGCGAAAGCTGTACAAAACGTGCTTACGAACTCTCACAGGAATAAGTTATAATTTACTGAATCCGTGCATATTCTGTTATATATTACATAACAGAAAGGTCTGAAAAAATATGAAAAAACTTATTCAGTCGGATTCAGGAAAATCAAAATTCTTACTTCTCTTACCCGTACTCACTGCCGGAATACTTACCGGTGCGATATATTCAGCCGGTCATGCTGTGGGAAGTCCGTGGTTACATCAGTATTTTATTCCGGAACTCTCCGGCGGTACTATTTACGAAGTCTTCCGGAATACTTTCCTGTCACTGACTGTCTTCACAGTGACCGCTTTTTTAATGGGTCTTTCAGCTATTGGACAACCTGTAGGCGTACTCATGCTTATGTATCGTGGTTTCGGAATAGGTACGGCAGTATCTCACGTATACACAGTAAAAGGACTTCATGGTGTGCCTGAAGTCCTTATAATGATACTCCCCGAATGTCTCGCCGTTTCCGTGATAACGCTTCTTTCAGTCCGTGAACTGATGAGACTTTCACACGGAGTTTTTGTTTCCGTAATATCGGAAAAATTACATACAGATAAAACTTTCCGGCTTTACTGTCTGGAATTTCTTGTATTGATTGCAGTATCTTTTCTTGTTGCAGTCCTGACGGCATTAATGAACTACATTTTTTCCGGACTGCGATAAATTAAAGTCAAAAAAAAGGAGGATTTTTAAAATTGTCATTATTTTCAAACGACTTTGAAAACAGAGGTTCAGGAATAGCCAAAAATGCCCCGAAACATAAGGGTATACGGCTTTTTTTTGAAATATTTTTCCGGAAATTCTGGAAACTTATTGAACTGAATATGTTATATTTTGTTTTTTTTATCCCGATATTCTTAGTGCTTGCGTCGCTTGGTTTCATAAAAAATACCGTTCTTTCACAGGTATGTGCCGGATTGTCGCTTATACTGTTTGTAGTATGTATAGGTCCGGCAACTGCCGGTATGATGAAAGTACAACGTAATTTTGTACTTGAAAAACATTCTTTTATAGTAAACGATTTCTTCAAGGCATTCCGGACTAATTTCAAAAAAGCTGTCGCTGTGGGATTCGTCGACTGTTTTATAACCCTTTCGGTGTATGCTTCGTTTATAGTCTATCCGGTACTCGTGGAAAAATCCGGAAGTAAACTGATGTACATTCCTATGGTGATAACATTAAGTCTCGCACTTGTGATAGCTATGATGAATTTCTACATCTATCTCATGATGATTGCTACAAATCTTTCATTCAAGAATCTTATTAAAAATTCGTTTGCACTTGCATTTGTGGCACTCAAACAGAATATAATAACATTCCTCATAAATGCGGTAGTCCTGACCGGTATGTTTATTCTTTACATCTACATGAGACCGTTATTTCTTATGCTGATACCGTTCATACCGGCATCATTTCTGTGGTTCATGACCTGTTTCAACAGTTATCCGGTTATACAGAAATTTGTAATAAATCCTTACTATACAAGCATTGGCGAAGTAAATCCCGAACTTATGGACGATATTTCCCCTGAAAGTGAACAGATTTTCGAGGATATGGGCGGTAAGGAAAAACCTATCGAAAAACGCAGAAAATCAAAAGGCAAGAGAATTTCATAAAATTTCAGGGCAGATTACAGAATCTATTTTTTGTATTCTGCCTGTTATTTTTATGCAATTTCAGGTATTGTATTAAATAAACATTTTCCGGTAATAATATGACCATAATAAAAAAAATCAGGAGATTATTTATTATGGCTTATAATAAAGTGGTAATTTCAGGCATAAATACAGCGGAACTGACCGTCCTTAAGGAAGAGGAAAAAATGGAACTCCTAAGGGAAATAAAGGCTACCAACAGCAAATCTGCAAGGGACAAACTCATAAAAGGAAATTTACGTCTTGTACTGAGCGTGATTCAGAAATTCACCGGACGTGGTGAGGATATTGACGACTTGTTTCAGATTGGTGTTATCGGTCTGATAAAGGCTATAAATAATTTTGATTTGTCTAAGGAAGTAAGATTTTCCACATACTGCGTACCCATGATAAGCGGTGAACTCCGCCGACATCTTCGTGACTACAGTCATGTGAAAGTCAGCCGTTCCATGCGTGACCTCGCATACAAGGCTATTCAGGCGAAAGAACGCCTTACAATGTCGCTACAGCGTGAGCCGGATATTCAGGAAATTGCCGACGATATAGGCGAAAAGCGTTCAGATGTTGTAATAGCTCTCGAAAGTATCAGTGACCCTGTTTCACTTTATGAACCGGTCTATTCAGATTCCGAAGATAATTTATATATCCTTGACCAGATTGGCGACAGAAATGATGTCGACAGCTGGCTTGACGAACTTTTCATAAGAGACGCTATAAAAGAACTCGGTGAACGTGAAAAGAATATCCTGTATCTGCGATTTCTTAAGGGAAAAACTCAAGTTGAAGTAGCAGGTGAAATAGGTATATCACAGGCACAGGTTTCAAGGCTTGAAAAAAGTGCTATAAACCATATCAAAGGCAGTGTATAAATTTATGCTGACATTTTCCGACATAATGCTTGACATTTCCGGTAATAAACAGTATAATTAAAATGCATTATTAATTATTAATCGTAACATGGAGCGTGTTTGCAGTGAAAAAAAAACATAAATCTTTTTCCCGACTTAAAAAATCAACAGTAATAACTATGGTATCGTGCGGAAGTTTCGTCGTGATGACCTTTCTTGCATTACTTTTCTTCGTAAGATTCCCAATTAAACCGTCAGAAAAAATAATATCAAGTATGGGTCGTGCCGGTATATACAGACAGAATGTTTCATACAGCGATAACACAACAACAACTACTACCACCACACAGACTGTTTTTTCCGTTACCGAAACTGATACACGGCAGACAACAACAGCTTCCACTACACACAAGGAGTTTATTATAACTATCACTACCGGCAAGGGCTTTAAAACCGAATTTGAGGGGCATGACGTTCCTGTTATGGATTATTATGATTACGATTACGATTACAGTTATACAACATACGTCGACAAGCAGGAAGAAACTACTACAGACTATAATTACAATAATGATTATGATTACGACTGGGAATATTAAAGGACTGATTTTTTATAAATCAGTCTTTTTTTACGGATATATAGTTAAAAGATAAATTTTTATAAAAATACTTGACAAATCATGAAAAGCATGATATAATAATATACGTTGTAAGGGACATGACAATTCAATAGTACAAATAGGGGTATAGCTCAGTTGGTAGAGCAGTGGTCTCCAAAACCACGTGCCGAGGGTTCAAGTCCTTCTGCCCCTGCCATTATTTAAAAAAACTCTGAAACAGTTTTTAATTTCTGTTTCAGAGTTTTTATTTTGTCTGTATTCTGTTCTGATTTTAAACAGTATCTTCTTTATACTGATACAATATCTTATAAATTATAATATTATATTGTCATAAAGATATACTGCATTGTTTCCTCTCGTGTACCAGTAAGAATCTGAACATATTTCAAACTGACTTGCCCATATGTACGCCATGTCCCATACGTATCCGCCTGACATAAGCTGATTATATACATTATAATATGTACCGTAAAGTTCATAGTCGAGATATGCAAGCTGACCATCAAGGGAAGTATAATCGTAGCCGTTATTTGTACACCATAAACGGAGGTTTGCATATCTTATACCATTCCACTGACATATACCATATGAAGGAAGCCCGTTTACGTCTATACTGTAAGAAGTGGTTATACAACTGCTTTCGTCGTATGCGTTTGAGGCTATTGCAACGGCACTTTCAACAGGCATACCCATATTTATAAAGTGTTCAAATATATACTGCTGGTTATAATTCATGAAATTATATGAGTTATAGTTGTAGCCGTAATTGTAATCGTAAGTCTGAGCAGGTGTGCAGTAGTCGAGACATACATAACCGTCACCGGTGAAGCCCCATACAGTACCGTCATAAGCCGTGACTGATGATAAAACATTAAATTCCGTACTTCCGGCGATACTGCTGACGAGATTTCCATAGGGAACATCTCTGACGTAGTTTCCGGCGTAATCTGACTGCCACACATCAGACGCACTGGCACTTATTCCCGATACTGACGCAATAATTGTACCTGTCATAACTGCTGTAGTTATTAACTTCGTGATTCTTTTCAACGTTTTTTTCAGCATAAATTTTCCTTTCTGCATTTGCGGTCATTTTAATTTTTTACCTTAACTGTTTTATTCAAACAGATTAATTGTATTATACACTCATTCAGCCATAATGTCAATATTTTTTTGACTTTTCATAATTTAAACACATTTTTTTCCTTTATACCTCATAAATAATATCGCTGAAACCGCTTTTTCATACAAAAAAGTATATAGATGTAAATTTTCGGAAAATTATATATTATACTTCCGGTATAATTTCAGGTCAATTTCACCTCAAATGTTAATAAAATGTAAACTTTCCGGAAAAACTGTTGACTTTTACAATTTATGGATATATACTGAAAATATATTAAAGTTCGTGGAAATTTTAAGGTGATTTTTTACAAATCAGACAGGAGGATTCTATATGAAACTTAAAAAAATGCTGTCAGCTATTACAAGTACGTTGTTATTGTCAACGTCAGTTACTTCGGCTATGGCAGTGACATCATATGCAGGAAACAATGATGTCAATTACGGTGAAGCCCTTGCATTATCTTTATACTTCTATGACGCCAATGAATGCGGTTGTGATGTCGATAACGGTTCACTTAACTGGCGTGGCAACTGTCATACATATGATTCAACAGCCTCTCTCGATAATGCAGTAGGTCTCGGAAACGCTGAAAAGGAACTTATAAGACAGGCTACAGGCTCTTCAACTGTGGACGTTTCCGGCGGTTATCATGATGCCGGTGACCATGTTAAATTTAATCTCACTATGGGATTCAATGCTACTTCTCTCGGCTGGGCTTACTTCGATTATCCGGAAGTCTTCAAGGAAACAGGTACAGAAGCACATCTTCTTGACGTTCTTAGAAATACCTGCGACTACTTCATGAAAACTACCTATCTTACAGAAAACAATGATGTTTTCGCTTTCTGCTACAACGTAAGCGACAGCAGTGACCATGATTACTGGTCATCTCCGGAAACACAGAACTACAACAGAAAAACTTACTGGGCTACAAAGTCAAATAATAACTCGACTGTCGCATTTGAAATGGCTTCCGCACTTGCTTCGACTGCTTCGGCATTTCAGGGTATCGACAATGAATATTCCGCTGAATGTCTGAAATATGCGGACGCTCTCTACAGATTCGGCAAGGCTTACAATGGTAACGAAACTGCCGGTATGGGCGATATGTACAGCACAAGCAGTTCCGCTGACGAAAAGGCTTGGGCTGAAGCGTGGTTATACGTCGCCGACAGTGACACCTATTCACTTCCTACTCTCAAGCCAAACAACGGCAGTTATGGTTCTGAAAATGACTACTGGGTTTACTGCTGGGATAAGGTATGGGGCGGATATGCTTCATTGATGTACAGACTTACAGGCGATTCCGCTTACGCCAATGAACTTAAGTTTGAAATGGATAACCTCGTAAGCGACAAGAATCAGGCATATTATCCTATTTCAGGCTGGGGAACTTCTCGTTATAACTGTGCTTGGCAGAAATACGCCATTACTTACGCAGAGGGTCAGGGAAATAACGAATATCTTAATTATGCTAAAAAGCAGATGGATTACATCCTCGGCAACAACCCGACAGGTTATAGTTTCCTTATAGGTTACGGCGACAAGAATCCTACAAGAATACATCACCGTGGTGCTAATCCGAATGGCAATGAATGTTCGCATACTCTTTACGGTGCTTTGATAGGCGGACCTACTACCGCAAGCGGTGACTATGAAGACAATGCCGACAAATACCAGTATACTGAACCTGCTCTCGATTACAACGCCTGCTTTACACTTGCTATATCTGCTCTGTACGCACACTTCGGCGGTGACGCTTCCACAGCCGACAGCGTAATAAATAACGCTCCGGAAATAAAATCCGGTTTCGATTTCGGTAACGTCGAAAATAATACTCCGTCAAAACCTGTTGTTACTACCGTTTCAACCGCTAAGCCTGTTGAAGTAACTACTACAACAACTACTACTGCTAAACCGTCCGTTGATATGTCTGACGACAAGTCAACAGTAAACCTCAACAGTCCGCTGAACTGTAAAGACAATAATCAAATTCACCTTACAATAGGCGACTATATCCCCGAAAATGCACAGCTTCAGAAGATTACTGTAAATCTTAAGTCTTCCGGAAATATGGGTACTGTAGTAAGTGCTGTGGGATTCTCTACTGACGACGGCTGGCATCAGATTGACAATAATAAGTATATGGGTTCAACCGGTACGCTTGAATTTGATACTTCCGAAGTAAGCACATCTATAATAAACAGCAGTGAAATGATGTTCGGTTTATGGTGGTGCGATTCCGTAACGCTTGACGTTGAATCAATCAGCTTTGAATATAAAGTTCCGGCAGATATGACTACTACTACCACTACAACTACTAAACCTACCACAACCACTACTACTACGACGACTACAACAACCACAACAACCACTACTACGACAACTACAACTACCACAACAACCACTACGACGACTACCACCACAACCAAGCCTACAACAACTACTACCACTACTAAGCCCACTACAACTACTACCACTACCAAGCCCACTACAACTACTACCACTACCAAGCCCACTACAACTACTACCACTACTAAGCCCACTACAACTACTACCACTACTAA
>JAIDQQ010000016.1 GCA_029062165.1 Ruminococcus sp. | reverse complement strand
CTACAACAACTACTTCCGAAGTTGCTACAGGTACAGTAAAAACAACTGCTGAATCTAAATCAAGCGTTTCCGAAACAACTACAGAAGCTACAACTTCTAAAGCTACAACAACTACTTCCGAAGTTGCTACAGGTACAGTAAAAACAACTGCTGAATCAAGCGTTTCCGAAACAACTACAGAAGCTACAACTTCTAAAGCTACAACAACTACTTCCGAATCTACTACAGATACAATAAAAACAACTGCTGAAACTAAAGCAAGCGTTTCCGAACCAGTTACAGAAGCTATAACTTCTAAAGCTACAACTACTTCCGAAGTTGCTACAGATACAGTAAAAACAACTGCTGAATTAATTGTTTCCGAACCAAATACAGAAGCTACAACTTCTAAAGCTACAACAACAACTACTTCCGAATCTACTACAGATACAATAAAAACAACTGCTGAAACTAAAGCAAGCGTTTCCGAACCAGTTACAGAAGCTATAACTTCTAAAGCTACAACTACTTCCGAAGTTGCTACAGATACAGTAAAAACAACTGCTGAATTAATTGTTTCCGAACCAAATACAGAAGCTACAACTTCTAAAGCTACAACTACTACAACTTCTGAAGTAATCGCAAGAATGATAACAACTTCTACTACAGATGCTAATTCTGTAACAGAATCCACTACAACATCTACAGAATCTGTTGCAACATCTGCAAATTCAACAACAGAATCTGCAAATGTAGAATCAACAACAATTTCTGCTGAAGCTAAAGCAGAAACAAAATCTGATACAACTACAACTTCCGCAACAAACGCTAAATCTACAACTACTACAAAAGAATCCGCTACAACATCTGAAACAGAACTCACAACTACTACGGAAACAACAGAATCTATCACTGAAGAATCCACAACAACTACTGAAGCTACAGAATCTATCGTTGAAGAAGCTACAGAAATTATCGCTAAAGAGGCTATAACAACAACAACTTCTACTACAAAACCGGTTGAAAAATCAGTTGTTGAGCATATCACTTCCGACGAAGAACTTGAAAACTGGTCAGTAAACGACTACAACAGCAAACACAATGACACTACAGCTGATTCAGCTGAAATCACTGAAACCCCCGACGGTAAATATCAGGTTACTCTGACAGATGATTCTGATAATGTTCTTGATGTTTATGAAATCGACCCTGAAAGCGGTGTTGGTACAGATTCAGAAAATGGTGAAGTAAATCTTCCTCAAACAGGTAACAATTCTCTTGCAAATATCATGACTGCTCTTGGTGCACTTATAATGACTGCTTCTGGTTTTGTTTCTGTCAAATCATCCGGAATAATCCGTCGTAAAAAAAATAATAAATAATTAAAATAAATTGATATAAATAAGGCTCTGTTTCATGCAGAGCCTTTTTTTATATATTACATTGTTGTTAATATTATTATAGCGTTTCCGGACGTATGGCACGATTGCAAGGACGCTTACGAACTCCTCATTAAAGACCGTCAGGAATGGAAAGATGTTACTGAAAACTACGGATAAAAAGCGTATTTTCGGACTTTTCAGGTGCTACATACAATTTGTAAACATAGTCTGTAGCCGTCGTGACGTTCGCAAGAAAAATTGACTTTGCATATTCTGGCAGTCCGGAGTAAAGCTCTATAAATTATCATCATTGACAGCGAGTTACTGGAAGTTATACGACTGATTAACACAACACTCAACGGCACGAAAGGACAGTAATAAATACAGATTGCTTGTCATTATTTATATAAATTCAATTCAGACTGCTTATCCATGCCTTAATGTCATTTTCAGAAATATCAGCCTCAAGCCTGTCACCTGAAAGCCAGTTACCGCTGTTTGCGAGATTTTTCAGATTATCACTACTGTTTCCGATACCACTGCTTCCGGAAGTACAGAATGGTATGACATTTTTATTACTGAAATCGTAACTTTCAACGAATGTATCCATAATTCTCGGGGCATCACCCCACCATATCGGATAGCCGATATATATTGTTGAATAGCTTTCAAGTGAAACCGGTTCGCCTGCTATTTCAGGACGGAAATTAACATCATTCATTTCAATGGAAGTACGGCTGTTATCGTCATGCCAGTCGAGGTCTCCGGAAGTATAAGGCTGTACCGGAACTATTTCATATAAATCGGCGTTTGTCACTGAAGCAATACGTTCCGCAACTTTTTTTGTAGTACCTGTGGCAGAAAAATAAACTACTAAAGTATTATCCGCTGTAATGACCGGTTCTTCTTGTGTTTCAGAATTTTCAGTATTTGCTTCTGCCTGCTCCGTAGTTTCCGATATTGCTTCCATGACTGAACTTTCAGAATTAATTTCAATCTCCGTCGGGGTAGTACCGCAACCGGTCATTGAAGAAATTAAGAAAAATGAAATTATTACTAAAACTGATTTTTTCATAATAATCACCTTAATTTATATTATTTTTTTCAAGCCAGTTTTTAATCTCTTCACGGTCATAGGAAGAGTACGTAACTTCCAGCCCCTCTTTTATGACGCTTTCGGAAGTAAGTTTGGCAATAGCACTGATTGTCTGTCCGAAACGTCCACCGCCCATAGAACAGAACGGAATTATAGTTTTTCCGCTGAAATCATCGTGCATTAAGAAACTACGTACCGAAGCAGGTATTGATGACCACCAGTTACAGTAACCAAGCAGAATAGTATCATACTGTTCAATATCGGGATATTCTTTCAGTTCAGGTACTGCTTCCGCACGGAGTTCTTCGAGTGCCTCGCCGTAAAGTACAGGACCGTTACTGCTTGACGAATACGGAGTTTTTCTTTCGAGACGAACAATATCCGCACCACTCATTTCGTGTATAAGATTTGCCAGACCTTCAGTATTGCCGGTCTGTGAGAAGTAAACTATCAGAGTTTTTCCGGTTTTCTGTTCAGCCTTTGCACTGTATACGCTTTTTACTTTTCCGGCAGAAGTTCCGGCGTTTCTTACCGGACGTATACCGATACTGTAAAGACCTACTTCGGCAGGCTGTGCGCCTCGATAGGCAGAACGTATATGTTTCGGGTGGTCATTCCAGCCACCGCCTCTTACAACTTTTGCGTTACCGCTTTCATTACCGGTAGGATTACTGATTGTATCGTCATATTCGCTGTACCAGTCCCAGACCCATTCGGCAACATTTCCGTGCATATTGTAAAGTCCGTAATCGTTTGCCGGATACTGATTTACCGGTACTGTCTTCCGGAGATATGCGTCAGAACCGTTTACCCAATTACCGCTTGCGTCGTTGTTGTAGCCGTATGCATTATAACAGTTGGCGTCGCTGTTATGGACGTAATCCCCGAAACTGAACGGTGTTGAAGTATTCGCACGTGCGGAATATTCCCATTCAGCTTCGGTAGGAAGTCTGTAACCGTCTGCACTCCTGTCCCATGTAACAGTATCTCCGGAAATCGTATAGCAAGGCTTGAGACCCTCTTTCTGACTTAGTTTGTTACAGTATTCCACGGCATCATACCATGTAACATCAGTAACAGGCAGGTCATCGCCTTTTGTGGCACTGGGATTAACTCCCATTATTTCAGTGTAATCTTTCTGTGAAACTTCCGTCTTTGACATATAGAAGTCTCCTACCGTCACATTATGCTGAACTTCGTCGGAACTTCTTTCGGGTTCACTTTCCGGACTTCCCATACTGAAAGTATCGCCTTTAATCAGCGTATACTGTGTATTTTCACTGTTTTTTTTTAAGTCGGATATTTCAGCCTGTTTTTCGTCAAGCCAAGTTTTTACGGTTTCTTCCGAGGCACTTCCCGAGAATCTTTTACCCTCAAGCTGATTACCGATAGTCACGAGATTTGAAATATTTCTTTCGCTTGTGAAGTTTCCGCTACTTCCAGAAGTACAGAACGGTATAACTATTTTGTCCGAAAAATCATAGCTTTCAAGGAAAGTGTCAATAATACGAGGTTCTTCGCCCCACCATATCGGATAGCCGAGATATATCACATCATAATTATCAATGGAATCAAGTGGTTTTGCTATTGCCGGACGTGCCGACTTGTCATTCTGTTCCTTGTTGGCACGGCATGACGAGTTATTATATGCAAGGTCTTCAGCGGTATAGGGAACTTCCGCCTCAATAACATAACTGTCGGCGTGGGTCATATTGATGAGATATTCAGCTATTTTTTCGGTGTTGCCTGTACATGAAAAGTACGCAACAAGTGTATCACTTTTATTTTCCTCCGACTGACTGATAATTTCACGTCTCATAAGACATAAATCGAATATATCAACTCTGCCATCGCCGTTTAAATCGAACGACTTGTTAAGTTCCTTGCCGGTGATTCTTCCTAAAAGAAAATCCTGTAAGTTTGTTGCGTCCTGTATGGTATAAGATGATTCGGCTACAGCATTACTAAAAGGCACGCCTGTAACTACTGCACTTACAGACATGATACCCGATATTAAAAAAGATAATGATTTTTTCATCAGATTAACTCCTTCTGTTGTATTTTATGTATTAATTCTAACACATATCCGGCATAAAATCAAATACTTATATCAAATACACATTCATGCTTCAAAGGCATAAAAAACGGAGCATATTATAAAATGCTCCGTATAAAAATTATTATATTACTCTATTATTCTTTGACTGTGCTTTCATAGTTGTATTTTTCAATTTGAGAGGTTACACGGTCACTGAAAATGCTGTCAAGATTTTCTTTACCGTGCAGAGAATAGAATGACGGAAACCAGCCATTGTCATAACCATAATCAGTTTCATAGCTGTATGTAGCAAGCTGTCCTTCTGACAAGTCAACAGAACACATACCGTCAGGCACTTATTTCTGATTATAGATTTCTGTCTTTACAGATTCAAATTTTAGTAAACGATTCGATTTCAAACGAATATACAAGTGGTTTCTTTGTCAGATACAGAATCAAATCAATAATCAGGCATGGAAATCCTACAAAAAATGCAACAGTTAATGCGAGACTTAACATTATTGTGTTAAACGGAAAAAACACTATTGTAATTATTGATTTAAAGAATTTTTTTATACGGTCTTTCAGCAAAAATTCCGTATGTATAAAACCATGGATTAAACATCCGAGTAAAACAGAACCCAGAAGTGATTTCTGAAAAGGGTCTCCGGATATTAAACTGATTATCATGCAGATAACAGTCAGTCCGATTGCTATAAACATACTTGTTCTTCTTATCTTGTTTCTTTTCTGATAGGCTTCCTTTGCCCTCTCTGAAAGTTCTTCATAACTTTTACTCATTTTATTTTCTCCTTTCTTATTCCTTGACAGTGCTTTCATAGTTGTATTTTTCAATTTGAGAGGTTACACGGTCACTGAAAATGCTGTCGAGGTTTTCTTTACCGTGAAGAGAATAGAATGCCGGAAACCAGCCGTTGTCATAACCGTAATCAGTTTCATAACTGTAACTTGCGAGTTGTCCGTTTGATAAGTCAACTGAACACGTATTATCAGGCATTAATACGATATTGTCGTAGTAGTAGTATGTATAGAATGATGCCGTACCGGTTTCCTTTGTTTTGCCGTCGCCGTGTCTTTTGAGGGCGTTAAACTCAACAGTTCCCTTATACAGACAATAAATCTTATTCTGTGGGCTTACGTCGAATCCCTCTTTGCCGGTAAGATAGTAGTCGCCGAGATATTCAAGGCTTTTCAGAACGCCTGTTGTTCCGTATTCGTCCCATATACATTTTGCTTTTATAGCATCTTCTGCCTGTGCAAGCATTTTACTTTTCATATCTTCGGGAATATCGGCGAGTGTCTGGGCGTAAGTTGCAAGCCCTTCGACAGTGAATTTCTTTTCGGTTGCTGTAGGTACTTTACCATTGTTCATGCAGTATTCTTTTACATCTGTACCGCTTGAGGAAGATATACTTAAAGTTACTTCGTCGCCGTTTTTAAGTCCTGAATTTTTGTCAAGAGTGTAGTTAAGTTTTATATCAATATTGGAATCAGAAGTATTAACACTTGCAGTACCACTCGGAGACATACCGCTGAAATTTACAGCGACGTTTGCAAATGGGTCAAATGATTCCACCTCGTCAAGACCGCTGACTGTTATTTTCTTTTCACCGCCTGAAAGTTTGAAGTCATAACTTTCAAGAGCGGAGTTATCAACATCTATCGTAAGTACAACCTCGTCACCGTTTGAGAGGTTTTCAGATGGCGAAACACTAAATTCCACCGCACCATAAAGAGCCTCTTCAAGCATTGCAAGTTCTGCAAATGACATTCCCTGACCGTATGTTCTTTCGGTGTTTGAGAGCCAGTTTCCTTCGGAAATCGTGGCAGTGCCGTGACCGTCGTATCCGCTTACAAGAATATCCGCACTGGCTGAAACGTCAACAGTTTCCTTGCCACAGCCTGTAAGCCCTGCACATACACACAGCATAGCAAAACACGTTAAAATGATTGTTGATTTTCTTTTCATATAAAAAACCTCTTTCTTGTTCCTGTTTTCCCTATGGATTACAGGAAAAAATTTTTTTATTTATATGAGATATTCTTTCAGAGACTGACATATAATGACAATATATTACAGAAAATCCCATATAACAAACTAATTATAGCATACAAAGTTTCCATAAGTCAATAGTTATTGTACCGAAATTCCAAATACAATCGTACTTATTTATGTTAAAATTGATAAAGAAAAGGAGGTGAAACTATGGAAGCAATAGAGGACTTCGGCAGAAAACTTAAGGAACTCCGTAGAGAAGCAGGACTTACACAGAAACAGCTCGCTGACCGTTTATGGCTTAAAAAGTCGACAGTAAGCTATTATGAGCAGTCTGTGCATTATCCCTCTCCAGAGATTATTGTGAAACTTGCCGGTATATTTCATGTAACTACCGATTATCTGCTTGGAATTGAACAGAAAAAGCAGACAATTGACGTGACTGACCTTACCGACGAGGATATTGAATTTCTGGAGAATGCTGTGAAAATTCTCAGAAGAAAGAACCGTCCTGACTGATATTCCCACCATGGAAAACCAGTGATTATATCATAGCACCAAAACTGCTGATTGTATTTGATTAGTAATCAAAATCGCAGGAAACCAGATTTTTTTGTATGATTCAACAAATTTCCGTACATTACGGAATAAAAAAATGCCGTTTTACACAAAACGGCATAATTTTTTCTTTTTTTCATTCTTTTTTAATGACAAACTGTGGGTATTCGTCCCCTATATCATTATTGAAATCTATAACTCGGGTATATTTTTTCTTTCGGAGTTGCTGTTCAATGAAACGGTCATGGTCGGTTATCGGGTATCCGAAACCGGCTGAATTTATAAATCTTTTGCGGGCTTCAACAGTAAGGTCAAGGGCTATTGCAAGGGATATAGCCATATATTTTTTTACTGATTTATATGTATGGTCTTTTATTTTTGAAATAGCACTGCTACTTATGTTTGCGTTCTTGGCGAGTTGTACTGCTGTTCTGGTATCGGTATATCTTTTGACATACTCATAGAAAAACCGTGAATCATTGTTCATATCTTCAATGAACTGCTCTGCAATAGTTTTGGGCTTGTATTTTGTTTCTATTTCTGCAATCCTGATAAGGTTGTTTGTGTATGACATTGATTTTTCAATCTGATTTTTCACAAAAATTTCAGTACATTCTTTATAGGTTATCTCACCTTTTTCCATACGTGAAATAGCCATTGTAACCTCATGGTCTCTCATAATCATATCTTCAACGAAAATATATATATTCTTTCTGCTGAACCTGTCAATATTTTTTTTAAGAGTTTCCGCTAAAAAATCGCTGTCCTTGTTCGCCATGAAATCAGCCTGATTGAATGCAGGGTGAACAAAAATATTCTCAACGTCAAGTTTATTGATATATTCAATCATTTTTTCACAACAGAATACATAATTTTTAAGATAAGATATTTTACGTTCTTTTATTTCCGTTATTTCACGGCGGACAGGCTTAAGCAGTATAAAAATATAATATATACCTGTTTTTTCTGACCTTACAACCGTCACACCGTCCTGTCTGAATGCACTTAACGGAAGTTTCCACATTATTCCAACGAAATCATCACGGAAATCATTAAGAAACTGCAACCGGAAACCACATACTTCCTGTTCACTTTTACTGAATTTCATTTCCCTGACCGGAATAACTACGGCATCAAAATTATATGAATCCTTGTCAAAACCTCTGCATATATAGTTTATTTTCATATATTTTACTCTCCTGACTATGTAAATTTAAATTCCGGATATATTTATTCTCAGACCTGCTCCGGAACAGGTCTGAATATGCCTTTGAAGCATAGAATTTCATGAAAAACAAGTATTAGACATATTACAGAAATCAGTATATAATATAATTACAGAAAATTTCAATGTAATAAAGGAGTATACTGAAATGAATATTTTTGAAAGAGAACTCGCCGGAGAGACTATTTCACCGGCTGACCCTGATTTCCCATCCGTCCATGAAGTCATTCACAATGCATTCCGACTTACTTCAGCACTCAACAGGCTTGACTACGGCGACAAAAAAATAAATGAAATTCTTTGTGAACTTTTCGGTAAAAATCTTGACGAAACTACTACTCTTATACCGCCGTTCTATACGGACTTCGGAAGAAATACTGTTATCGGAAAAAACTGCATGATTCAGCAGTGCTGTACTTTTTTTGACAGAGGAGGAATTACAATCGGGAATGGTGTTTTTATAGGTCCGAAAGTAAACCTTGTAACATTAAATCACGATATGAACCCTTCAAACCGTAACGCCACAATCGCAAGACCGATAGTAATTAAAGATAATGTATGGATTGGTATAAATGCAACAGTCCTGCAAGGCGTGACAGTCGGTGAAAACGCCATAATCGGAGCAGGTGCGGTTGTTACAAAAGACGTACCGCCGAATACCATTGTAGCCGGTAATCCGGCACGTATGATAAAAACTATAGATATTTCCGAAATAAAGGACAAGTAACATGAAAAAATTATTACATTATGTGTTATCGGTTATTGTATCAGCAGTATGTTTCTTTCCGATGACGGACTTTCAGAATATTAATAATAAAGCAGATTCAGCAGAGACTACGGAAATATCAGACTACACTGTTGAAGACCTTGAAAATCTGAAAAAATTTTCTGCTATGTAAGGAAACATCTTATTCAGACGGTAAAAACTATGACTTAAATAATGACGGTATATGCGATATATTTGATTTATGTCTCATGAAACAACAGTTTTTTAAGGAATCATCTTCGGGAAATAATATACTTATCGCATATTTCACACGTGCCGAAAACGTCTTTATTGAAAATCAGGAAGAAATAGATACAGATGCTACTTCTTCAGCGAGTTTACTTCCTATGGGAAATTCTGCAATCATGGCGGATTATATACAGTCTGTAGTAGGTGGCGATTTGTTTTCCATTGTGACAGAAAATCCATACCCTGTTGAATATGAAGACTGTCTGAAACGTGTAACGAAAGAACAAAATGAAAATATCCGTCCGGTACTTGCAAATCATATTGATAATATGTATGACTATGATATAATTTTTATCGGCTATCCTAACTGGGCTTATACCTGTCCTATGGCTGTGTTTTCTTTCCTTGAAGAATACGATTTTTCCGGAAAGACAGTAATTCCTTTCTGTACGCACGGAACAGGCGGACTTGCCGGTACAGTATCTGATATTAAGGAAATACTTCCTGAAAACTGTGAAGTAATGCAACCAATCGGCGTATACCGTGACAATATTTCAGACTGCAAGGACGATATTGAAAAATGGCTTTCAGAAATAGGTTTCTGATTATGATAAATAATCCCTGATATGTTCTATGAATTTTTCAGTGGCGAGACTCTGTGGCTGATTACGTTTCCATGCCAGTACGCTTGTTGCAGTAAGTTCCGGCGATAACGGACGGTAACATATCTGTTCCGTATTCAGATACGGAAGTGAACCTTCCAGTACAAAAGCATATGCAAGACCATTACGCACCATGACACCAGCATTTGTACTCATATTACTGGTAAATTGTATATTCAGTTTACTGAAATAACTTCCGAACCAACTGGCGAGTTCATTTTTAATAAGCGTACGCTTTACGATACATACCGGCAGTGCTGACAAATCTTCCGGAGTTACCGAATTTTTTTCTGTAAGCGGGTCATCAGGACGCATTATCACAACCCATTTTTCCTTTATCTTCATACGGATAAATTCATATTTATCAATGTCAACCGGCTCAAGAAGAAGTCCTATGTCCGTCAGACCTTTATCGAGACGTTCTCGGATATGGTCAGCATTTGCGGTGTGTATATCGTAACGGACAAGCGGATATTTTTCATGAAATGATTTTATAATTTCCGCAAGAATCTGTACAGAAGCGAGTTCACCGCACCCGATTGAAATTTCACCGTCTACAATTTTTTCCTGCTCCGTGATTTCCTTTTCGGTCTTGCTTACTAACTGTAAAATTTCTTCGGCACGTCTCCGGAGAAGTATTCCCTCATTGGTGAGGGTTATTTTCCGTGAACCTCTTTCAAAAAGTTTAACACCTATCTCGTCTTCCAGTTGCGAAAGCTGTCGGCTTAAAGTCGGCTGTGTTATATGAAGCACTTCCGAAGCTCTCGTTATGCTTTCTTCGTTCACAACGGTAAGAAAATAACGTAGTACTCGTAATTCCATAAAACAATCTCCTTTCCTGTGATATTTATAATTATATCATATATTTTTTTAAGAATCAAGTCATATATATGCTTTTAAAGCATTATCGGTTATAAAATATAAGCATTTGACATACTGAAAAATCTGTGTTATAATAAAATCAGAAAAAACATTGCTTTAATCTGCACACATAAAGCAGTGTTCCTACAGGATAGTCTGTGATGGGGACAAATCCGGAAAAGCTGTACAAATTATTTGTACGGCTTTTTTTGTGGTCTCACGGTAATATATGCTTTTCAGGCATTACCGGACTATAAAATATAAGCATTTGACATATTTAGGTAATCCGGTTATAATATAATCAGAAGATTTATTACAGGTAACAGGAGTGATTTCCATGAAAAAAATATTATCGGTCTTAGCGGTGGCAACTATGATAATTTCTGCATCTGTGTTTCCGGACATAGTAAGTAAGGCTGAACCGCTGAATATATCTGAAACAACATCATATACGGCGGAAGACCTCGTAAATTTACATGATTTTCTGCTTTGCAAGGAAACATCTGATTTAAGCAACAAAAACTATGACCTTGACGGTGACGGCGTATGGAGTATATTTGATTTATGTCTCATGAAACAGCAGTTTTCCGTACAGCAGAGTAACAACAAAACATTGATAGCTTATTTTTCACTCGGACGTAATTCAGGTAATTTCGATACCGCTGACGCTACAACTTCGGCAAGTATCGTTATAGAAAATGAAACAAGATACGGTGCAACGGAATATATAGCAAGTCTTATTCAGGAGGAAGTCGGCGGTGATTTGTATTCAATAGAAGTCGCTGAACCGTATTCACCGGATTTCAATGAAGTAGTTGACAAGAATCATACGGAAATGGCTGAAAATTATCTGCCGTCGCTTGCCGGAGAATCTCCGGATATTTCACAGTACGATACTATATATATCGGCTATCCGGTATGGGCAACTACTATACCGCAGGCAATCCGTACATTCTTAAGTCAGTATGACTTATCGGGAAAAACTGTCATACCGTTCTGTACACATAACGGTTACGGCAAGGGCAGAAGCGAAAGAGATATTGCCGAAATATGTCCGGAATCAGAAGTACTTGAAGGTACGGCAATAAATTCTGAAAATATACTGTCTTCACAGGAAACTGTCACACAATGGCTTGATAAAATCGGAATGACAAAAAAACAAGAAACTGTTATAAATATATCAGTAGGCGGACATACTCTTGACGGCGTTATTTACGATACACCGCTTGCCAGTGAGATTAAGGAAATGTTTCCGCTTACGGTATCAATGTACGGATACGGCGGACGGGAATATTACGGAAGTATGCCGTCAGTACCGGAAAATACCGGAGCAGGTCAGTTGAATTTTGAAGACGGTGATATTACATACTGTCCTACGAATAATTCAATAGCTATCTTCTACGCACAGACAAGCCGTCCTAATCTCACAATGGAAGTTATCCCGATAGGAAAAGTAACATCTGATTTATCCGTATTCGATACGCTTGAAAGCAGAGAGAATATTACTTTTTCGGTTGCAGATTGAAAATTTTATCGGGAACAAAAAAACAGGCAGTTATATTTCAGTATAACTGCCTTTGTTATTTTTCATAATCCATTATTTATTGAAAAGCATATGTTTCATCATAGATAAATCAAATGAATCTAATCTGCCGTCGCTATTCAAATCGGCATTTTTCCATTCCGCAAGACGTGTATCCGGTACAGAAAGTAACCACTTCTGTAAGAGTATAGCGTCTGCAATATCAAATTTACCGTCACCATTACAGTCGCCATCAGGAATAAAAATATCATCTGCATAATAAACTGATAGTCTGTTTGTGGAAATCTCGTATTTAAATTCATATGTACCACCGGTTGCATTAAGTACGCAGGCATTTCCGGAATTTACTAAAACTATACGGTTTGTATTATCGTTAATTACAGTATCATTTTTTCCGTAAAGTTTATCTGTACCGACGTTATATATATTAAATGTATATTTACCGGCAGAAAGTTCTTTGGTAATAGTAACAATATCATTGTTATCTGTTTTACGGAATACGTCTGTTGTTTCGTTTTTGTTGAATGACCCTTTAAGATAAAATACTGAATCATTTTCTGATAAGGTATTTGCGGTATTGTACGTGATTGTATAAGTACCGTCACCACCGTTTGTGAAAGTCATAGTTCTGAAAGTATCGTCTGAATTTTCCGCACCTATGACGGCTGTTGCACCTGCTCCTACTGACGTATTGACAGTAACTTTTGTTCCGTTGAGTTTAACAAAGTTTGTGTCCGTTGTATGACCCATGACAATATCACCGTCAAGATTTACCGTATATGAAGTTATTGTATCTGATAATTCTATTGTAGCACCGTCTTTGGCGAGACCACCGGCAACGTTACTGTTATTTGTGTTATTGGCGTGAATTGTAAGATTGATTCCGGATAATGATTTGTCAGTAAGTGCAATCGCATTATTACGGGGTTTCTTTTCATTTGAAGAAAATCTTATAGTCATATCAGTAAACTTTCCTTTATTGACGGTAAATGAACTGTTATATCCGGAGTTTGTCAGATAGGAAATGAAAGAAGAATCTTTATTGCCGTCCAGTACTACAGATGATTTCCCTTTACCGTAAGCATAATAATAAAGGGTCATATTTTCGGAATCATAATATACTCTTCCTTCTCTTGTAAGGTTTGAAGCACCTGAAACAGGGTCAAGAATACGATATGTACCGTCCGTAAGAACTGACGGAATACTTGTCGGCGGAGTGATTGTATTATCCTGTTCCGAAAGAATATAGTTATCACCTTGCGGATAGTTTACGCTTGTAACAAGTTTTTCCCAGTTATCAGAAACTTTGACTTTTTTTGTGACTGAAATTCCCCCCGGCATGACCTGTGTTTTGTTTCGGGAACTGTCACCGGTAACGATTATATCAGTATTTCCCTTTATCATTGTGGCGACGGTTTCTATTTCAGAATATGTTATACCATTTATCCACGGCGGAGAAGCTGTAATTTTTGCGTCTTCCGAAGAAGTATATTTCAGTTCGTCATATACTTCCTCAAATGATTTTCTTAGTACGTCACCGGCATTTGCATAATAGTAAGCATATGCACGCATATAAAGAGGTCTCCTTGCGTTTTCAACGAGGGCATTTTCAAGGGATTCCTTAGACTTGTATTTTGTCGCAAGGGCAGTGGCAACAGGTTCAGTAATAAATATAAGGCGGTGTGTACTTGCATTATCTTCCACCGAGGCACTACCGAGAGCATTTATATTTTTTTCGGTAATATCCCATGCAAGAACTTTCATTATTTCTTCCGGTAAATCAGTAGCCGGTGTGACGTTATTTCCCCACATGGAAAATGATGTGGCTGTAATAACATTGTCGTTCAGATTATAACCTTTTTCCACATGATGAGGTTTCCAGCCTACATTCAGACAGGCTTCGTCGTTTTCGGAAAAAACTAACGGTTGTATATTACCGAAAGCATTTGACCGTTGAATACCGGCAAGATTTATAAGTGCAAGTTCCATGAATCTTCCTATTGCGATATTGGCTTCTTCAGTAGTCATGCCCTGTGTATCGTCTATTCCAATCTGATGAGCTACAGGACCATTCACGTACATCATAGGGGTAAGTTTACCCGATTTCAGCGAGTTGAGATAATTTTTATCACTTAATGCCTCTGTAAATGCTATGCATACCGGAAGATGTTCCGGTGAACACCCTGCCATAATCGCATTTGCGGCAACCTGATATGCCTTTACTTTTCTGCCGTTGACGGTTGCTATTACATCGTCATATCCGTATGAAGTATAGCCGATAAATTTTTCAGCTTTCAACTTTGTAGGCGGTACTACCGGCAGACCGTCTGACATACCCTGCTCCCTGAAATAGTCTTCTACTTCGTCATACGTACCAATAAATAACGGCGGATAGGACTTGTCATATTTACTGCTTGGCGATATGACAGGAAATCTGTTGTTTTCGGGTTCGATAAGGTCATACTGGTCTTCAAGGATATTCAGACTCTGATATGTTTTCCCCTGTGATTCGTATTCATTTTCGTAACCGTCTTTCAGTACAGCCGAATATGCCGGAAAATTAGCAGTCATACAGACTGTTGCAATAACAAGAGAAGAAAATGAAGAAAATATATGTTTAAAATATTTTGATTTCATAATATAATCCTTTCTGCTTTATTCTGAAAGATAATAATTTTTTATAGGTTTATAACCCTCATTTGCAACAAGGTTATCCCAGTTACGTGGAAGATTTACATTGAACGAGCAGGTATCACCACCAGGCATAATCTGTATCTGACTGCTTATATCACCGCCGGTTATTACGAATCCTGTATTTTTTTCCTCAATGGTCTGTGTGGTATCAATAGTATCGAACGGTACAACACCTCTTAACCATTCCGGAACAAGCGTCGGCGAAACGTAATCCCTTTCAACGTTTTCTGTGGAAGCTCCTTTTTTTATGTCGTTGTAATGTTCGTCAAAAGTGGTGTTCATATGAATCTTTGAACCGGTATTAGCCCAGTAGTGTGCATATGTACGCATCCATAAAGGTCTGCGTGCGGTATCAATGAGAGTATTTTTCAGTTCAGTCTTTGAAGTGCAACCTTTCGCAATAGTTTCGGCGACGTCTTTCGTAAGCCATATCATACGTGCCTCACGTGGATTTGTATTGCCCAGACCGTTCTGTTGTTTTTCGGTGACGTCCCATGACAAAAGCTGTATTGCTTTATCGGGGTCAGTTGTACCTACGTCTATCGGATTTCCCCATGTAAGAGTAGAACCACAGGTTATAACGCTTGTATTGAGGTCATAACCCTTTTCGACGTGATAGGGATTCCAGCCTATATCAAGACAAGTCTGCTCATCTTCCGCAAACGCTATCGGCAACATATATCCGAATGTACCCATACGGTTTTCTTTTATCTTGTATCCGGCGAGATTCAGCATGGCAAGCGAAACAAATCTGCCTAAAAGTTTGTTGGCTTCCTGATTAATCATACCATTTTCATAGGAAATACCAAGCTGTCGGGCTATCGGACCACTTACAAGAACGTAAGGTGTCCAGCCGTGAGTACTGGCAAGCGATTTATAGAAGTTACCGTTTGCGAAACATCTTGTAATGGCGATACATAACGGCATATACTCCGGCGGACACCCTGACATTATTGCATTTACTGCTACGTGATAGGCGAGAATTTCCCTGTTTGCCGGTGGGACGTCCTGTACTTTGCCATTCACTGTATTGACAATATCCGTTGCGTTATATGTAGTATATTGCAGATAATATTCAACCTTTTCCCTTGTAGGCGGTACGACTGTAAGACCGTCCGACATCTCGTTTACTTCGTAGAACTGTTGTACACGTTCGTGTGAGCCGGTGAAGACAATATCGTCATAGTTTACACCGGCAACATCTCCGGCGATTCTGTCCTTTTCAGCCTGAGTAATCTGTGTAGTAAGAGCCTTTACAATCTGCGGATAAAGATTTTCACGTGCTTTTTTCTGCTGTATTTCCGTAGTATCGCTTGCAAATGCCCCCGGATATGCAGCGGTTCTTACAACCGGAACGCCTCTGTTATAACCGGTTGATTCAATCTGTGGCACAAACGCTTCCGCACCGACTACTACCGCCGGAATACCGGCATATTCTGCCGCAAGACCGTTACCGGTTTCCTTTACCGTACATATACCACAACCACAGTTTCCGGAAATTACGGCGTCAATATTGTACTCTTTCAACTTCTGCTGAAATTCCTTTGATTTATCGCTGATACTGTTAGGGTTGAAAGTACCGCTCTTTCCGATTTCGTCTGTCATGTAGAAAGTAGTACAGCCGTATTCTTCTTTAAGCATATCGCTTATGACCTGATGTGTCACTGAAGCTGAAAAACTTCCGCCGACAAGGGCTATTCTTTTACCTTTCAGCGAATCCAGACGAGCAGGTTGTTCAATGGGACTGATTGACGAACCCGACGGTACAGGTGATAAAATCTGATATTCATTCTTTACCGGTTCAGCATTGGAAGCCTCAGCACTGACTCTGAAATATGATATCGTATCAGTAACGGAAAAACCGGTCATACAGGTTACGGCAAGTGCCACTGACAGAAACCGTTTAAAAAGATTGTGTTTCATAAAAAAATCGTCCTTTCATTATAATAATATTACATAGACAGTATAAACGGCGATTATTAAAATCAGATTAAAAAAATACGGAAAATATAAAAAAATCTGTCCGGATAATTGACAGATTTTTTATTTTTACTTGTTTTTTGAAAGATAAAGTGTAAAACAACTTCCTTTACCGAGTTCGCTTTCAACTTCGATAGTACCACCATGTTTTTTGGCAATTTTCAAAGCTATAGGCATTCCTAACCCATAACCGCTACTGTTCCGTGAAGAATCTGATTTAAAAAGACGTGTGAAAACTTTATTTTTTTCGTCGGCGGTCATACCAATACCGTTATCCTTTACCCTCACAAAAACAAAACCATCCGTTTCACCGGATTCAACTTTTATTACGGCATCATCACGACTGAATTTCACGGCATTTGAAATAAGATTCGTTACCGCTATAGTAACAAGACTGATATTTCCTGATGTTTCTGCCGTACCGGTATTTTTTATATCAAACCGGATTTTAAATTCAGACAGTCTGTACTGTTCAGCCTCACATACAGCGGAGACTATTTCATTCAAATCAATAAATTCCTGCATATCCTCTGTATCTCCGGATTCAAGGCGGGACAGCATAAGCAATGTAATTACAAGTTCATGCATTTTCTGGGACTGTTTTAAAATTACCTCAAATGATTTTCTTTCTTCCGCAGAAAGTTCCATATTGTTCAGTGCGTACTGACTTTGTGCCTTTATGACGGCAATAGGAGTTTTCAGTTCATGGGCGACATCTGAAGAAAACTGTTCCTGCCGGTCAAAAATTTCATTCATGCGGTCTAACATACGGTTATTGGCTTTTATAAGGGAATTTATTTCCATATAATGACCATTTTCTTCCATATGCTTATTTAACGGCTGTGAAGTGCCTATTGTTGCTACACTTGTTTCCATAGTCTTTACGGAATGTCTGAAACGTCTTAGAGCATGAAGCATTAACATAGTCAGAATGACAGACAGAAAAACTATTCCGCCGAAACATATAATCCTGACCGGAATATAATTACTTAAAATATTTTTTTCGCTTACATATGCACGTACAAATCCGCTGTCAGACATAGTATATTTTATATCCCTGTCAATGTAGTAATATGAAGTTTTTCCGGTTGTTGTTCTGGTCGGTGCGAACGCTCTTTTTTTGTCAATCCTTATACCGTCCGGAGCTGAACCCCATATTATAGACCCATTGCCGTCGATAATTACTATATACATATCAGAATATTTCTTTTCAATCTTATTTTCGTCAATACTTATTTTACCGTTATTATTTAAAATATTATCCGAAAGACTGGTCACTTGTCGTGTGAGACTGCTTCTTATATCAAGTTCCATTGACTGACTTATGTATAAATGTACAAACAAAATCATGACAGAAAACATTATAATTTCAGATATAAACCATATTGTCATTATGTAGGTCATTACAGACCTGCTCTTAATTATTCTTCTTTTAATTGGTAACCAACTCCTCTTACAGTATGTATCATTTTCTTTTCATGACCGTCATCAATTTTTTTCCGGAGATAGCGTATATATACGTCTATGATATTGGAATTGTTTTCGCTTTCAAAATGCCACAGATTATTTTCAATCTGTTCCCTTGTGACAACTAATCCCTTGTTCCTCACGAGGTAAAGCAACAACTGAAATTCCTTGGCGGAAAGTATAACCGGTTTATCCTTACGGAAAACTGTATGTTCATTACAGTTTACTACAAGTTCACCGCAACGGTATATATTTTCCCTTGTCTCGACTTTTTTCCTCAACATAACTCGGATACGTGCAAGAAGTTCGTCGAAGTCAAACGGTTTTGAAATATAGTCGTCTGCACCTGAATCAAGTCCACGAATAATATCTTTTTTTGAATCCCTTGCAGTAAGAAAAAGTACAGGTGTCTGAATCCCTTTATTCCGTATTCTTTCAAGCACGTCGAAACCGTTAAGCTTCGGGAGCATAATGTCAAGTACTGCACCATCATATTCGCCCAGTGACAGATATTCATATGCCTCTTCACCGTCGTAACATGATTCTACAATATAGCCGTTGACAGTCAGTGATTTTGTTATTATTTCATTCAGGTCTCTTTCGTCCTCAACAACAAGCAGTTTCATAATTTACAGTCTCCTTATATGCCGGAAAAATACCCTGTTCATGTAAGCCTTGAAATAGTTTTAACAAAAAGAATCACACTAAGGATAATCATAATGATTCCGGAGAATTTATTTACTTTATTGAAAATCCTGATGTCATATTTTTTTTTAATCATAGCAGTGAAAGATGTAAGAATTATCCACCATACAAACGTTCCGGCAAAAACTCCGGCAATAAGTACAATACTGTAAAAAAAGCCCTGTGAACCGTCTATGCCGGTATAGTAAAACGCCAGCATGAATGCAACGACTGCTACAGGATTTGTTATACCCACCCCGAATGCTGACATAAACATTCTGATATAACCTGATTTATGTCTGATTTCAGTATTGTATTTATCGGATTTCAGAATAAATGAAATGCCCATAGCAAGTATAAGAAATCCGCCGAGAAGATTTATAGCAGTCTGATATTCAGTCAGAAAATCCGAAACGCGAGTTACACCGAAAGCCCCGACACCTGCATAGAAACTGTCAGCCACAGATGAGCCGAGACCTGTTATAATACCGCTTTTTGTGCCATATAAAATACTTCTCTGCATACATAATGCCCCGACTGCTCCTGCCGGAACTCCGCATATCATTCCAATAAGTAAGCCCTTAAGAAAAATCATCATAACCATACCTCACATAATATATCTGTATTATATCATGTTATGTTTCAGAATGCAAGTATTTTTCAGTTATTTTTCAGAATACCTTATCAATTACATTTTTTATTGTATATTTCTGTATTTCAGCTTTAATTTTGAATTTTGCTATAGACAAACTTAAAAATTAATGATATAATTACATATGGATTAAATTTTTATAAACGAGGTGACTTTCTATGAATTTTGACAGAGTAATTGCCGTCCGGAATACGAAAACTATATACAGGGACGGCGACAGATGTATAAAAGTATTCAATCAGGATTATACAAGTGCAGATGTTCTTAATGAAGCGTTCAATCAGGCTATGGCGTCTGAATCGGGGCTTAGTGTGCCGAAAGTAAAATCTGTTTCTGAAAATGATGGCAGATGGTCTATAACTTCGGAATATATTATCGGGAAATCGCTTGCACAGCTTATGGACGAATCACCAGATAAAACTGACGAATATCTTGAATTGTTCGTTGACTTACAACTTAAAATCCACTCTAAAAGATGTCCTGCTCTGAAACGTCTCCGTGACCAGATGAACCGCAAGATTAAAAATTCCGGTCTTGATGCTACTGACAGATTCGCATTACATACCCGCATTGACCTTATGCCGAAACACAACAAACTACTACATGGCGATTTCAACCCGTCGAATATAATAATTTCACAGTCCGGAACACCTTATATTCTTGACTGGTCACACGCTGTACAGGGAAATGCTTCTTCTGATTCCGCTATCACATATCTTACGTTCATGCTTAGCGGAGATACTTACACCGCTGAACGATATATTGAAATGTTCTGTGAAAAAAGCGGTACAGATATTGAATATGTAAAGAAATGGTTGCCGATATCGGCGGTGGCAATGTCCGATAAACGTCACGGAGAAGAAAAAAATTTCCTGCTCCGGTTTGCAGAAGAATCAATCAACAGAAAGAGGTGATTTTTTTATGAAAGTAACTATATGTATAGGCTCATCATGTCATATCAAGGGTTCACGTAGCGTTGTGGAACAGCTTCAGGAACTCGTTGCAGAAAACAATCTCGGCGATAAGGTGGAACTCTCCGGTACATTCTGTCTCGGAAAATGTCAGCAGGGTGTATGCGTGACAGTCGACGAAAAGTTTTTTTCGGTCTCTCCTGAAACTGTAAAGCAATTCTTTGAAACGGAGGTAATGGCGAAAATATGATTTATATTTCAGTTGAAAACGGAGGTAATATAAATGGCTGATTTTCTTACACTTAAAAAATCGAACTGTAAGAACTGTTATAAATGTATAAGGCACTGTCCTGTGAAGTCTATCCGTTTTTCCGGAAATCAGGCACACATTATCAGTAATGATTGTATTATGTGCGGACAGTGTGTGGTAGTATGTCCGCAGAACGCCAAGAAAATTGCCGACGGTACGGAAAAAGTACGTGTTCTTCTCCAGAGCGGTAAACCTGTTGTTGCAAGTATAGCACCGTCATTTATAGCCAATTACGAGGGTATCGGCATAGATGCTATGCGTGAGGCACTGAAACAACTCGGTTTCCACGACGTCGAAGAAACTGCTATAGGTGCTACAATGGTCAAGACGGAATACGAAAGAATTATAAATCAGGAAAAAAATGATGTTGTAATTTCTTCATGCTGTCATTCCGTCAACCTGCTCATACAGAAATATTTCCCGAATATACTTCCGTATCTTGCTAAAGTTGTATCGCCTATGCAGGCACACTGTACGGATATAAAAAGACGTATTCCGGAAGCACATACAGTTTTCATAGGTCCGTGCCTGTCGAAGAAAGATGAGGCTGATATGTACGGCGGTAGTGTAGATGCAGTCCTCACTTTCGAGGAACTCACGGAAATGTTAAAATCTGGAAATATAACCCTTAGAAAAGAAACAGTTAAAAACGATTACAGCCGTGCGAGAATTTTCCCTACAACAGGCGGTATCCTGAAGACCATGACAGAAAGAAATCCCGATTATACGTATATGGCAGTCGACGGCGTGGAAAACTGTATAAATGCACTCCAAGACATTGAAAACGGTAATATACATAACTGCTTTATTGAGATGTCAGCGTGTGCCGGAAGTTGTATCGGCGGACCTATCATGGAAAAATCAAAACATAATCCGGTCAGGGATTTCATGACCGTATCACAGTACGCCGGAAGATATGATTTTGACGTGAGACAGCCGGATATTCCGGAACTTGCAAGGAATTTTTCGTACATACAAAGAAATACAGCCGTCCCGACCGAATACGAACTCAACGAAATCATGAAGCGTATGGGTAAATTCAGACCGGAGCAGGAATTAAACTGTGGTAGTTGCGGTTATAATACGTGTCGTGAAAAGGCTGTCGCTATATATCAGGGAAAAGCAGAAGTTTCAATGTGTCTGCCGTTCCTCAAGGACAAAGCTGAAAGTTTTTCGGATATTATCGTAAAGAATACCACTAACGGACTTATTGTCCTTAACGATATGTTAGAAGTACAGCAGATAAATAAAGTTGCACTTTCGATAATGAATTTACGTTCGGCAAACGATATTCTCGGTGACCAGATTATACGCATTCTTGACCCTTGTTCATTCATAGAAGTACAGAGTACCGGCAGGGGTATATACAATGAACGTACATATCTTGCGGATTATCAGCGATACGTTGAACAGACTATAGTGCTTGACCGTAACAGTAATATGTTGATATGTATTATGCGTGACGTAACTGACGAGGAAAACGAACGTGTTAAAAAAGATGCCATAAGCCGTCAGACTATTGAAATCGCTGATAAGGTAGTTGAAAAGCAGATGCGTATAGTACAGGAAATAGCCTCACTTCTTGGCGAAACTACTGCCGAAACTAAAATAGCACTGTCAAAATTAAAGGAGTCAATAACAAATGAATGATTTATGTGCAGATATTGGTTATAAAAGTGTAAATCATTACGGTGAACAGCTCTGTGGTGACCACGTTGACATAGTTGAACAGAATGAAAATTCTGTAGTAGTGGTACTCGCCGACGGTCTTGGAAGCGGTGTAAAGGCAAGTATACTGTCAACACTCACGTCAAAGATTATTTCAACTATGATTTCAGCCGGACTTCCGATAGAAGAATGCGTTTCCACTATTGCGGAAACTCTTCCGGTATGTTCCGTAAGAGGTGTTGCCTATTCTACTTTTACGATAATACGCCTTATAAACAATCAGACCGCTGAAATTATCCAGTACGATAACCCACAAGTAATATTCATTCGTGACGGCGAAAGCACTTCCTACCCGAAAACTGAAATGAATATCGACGGCAAGAAAATATACCGTTCTGTGATAAAATTACGTGAAAATGATATATTTATCGCAATGAGTGACGGTTGCCCACACGCAGGTGTTGGAAATCTGTATAATTTCGGCTGGAAAGTTGAGGATATAGCATCATTTGTTGAAAGTCTCGTACCGGTAGGATTTACGGCGAAAAATCTTTCTACTATGATAGTCGATGAATGCGAAAAACTGTACGGCTATCAACCTGGCGATGATGCTACTGCCTGTGTTGTAAGAATACGTAAGAGACAGCCTGTAAATATGTTGTTTGGTCCGCCGTCTAACCGTGACGACTGCGACAGAATGATGAGTCTGTTTTTTTCAAAAGCCGGTAAACATATAGTATGCGGAGGTACTACAGCTACCATTGCGGGAAAATGGTTAGGTAAACCTGTAGTAGCAAGTCTTAAGTTTGAGAGAAGTGACATTCCGCCTACTGCTAAGATAGAGGGCGTTGACCTCGTGACAGAAGGCGTTATTACAGTAAGTAAAGTCCTCGAATACGCCGTTGACTATCTGAATCAGAACAAGCTGTATGAAGAGTGGTTTTTTCAGGAAAACGGTTCGGCACAGATAAGCCGTATGTTATTTGAAGAGGCTACCGATATAAATTTCTACGTCGGAAAGGCTGTAAATCCGGCTCATCAGAATCCTAATCTTCCTATTAATTTCAATATAAAAATGAATCTTGTACAGGAAATTTCAGAATGTCTGAAGAAAATGGGAAAGAAAATCAAGGTCATTTATTTTTGAGGTGAGATATGAGAAAATTCGATACAAAAGTACAGTATCTTAAATATAAAGTATTACGTGAGGTTGCAAAACAGGCATGGAATGATACTCTGCTTGAAAACCTTATAAACATTCCGAAGATTATAGTTTCCGGAAAAACTCCTACAATGCGGTGTTGCGTATACAAGGAAAGGGCTATCTTAGGCGAAATGGTCAAACTGGCTATAGGTGGCAACAAGGAAAATCCTAACATAATTGAAGTAATCGACATTGCCTGCGACGAATGCCCCGCAGCCGGATATGAAATAACAGATTCCTGCCGTGGCTGTCTGGCACACCGTTGTGAAGAAGTATGTCCGAGAGGTGCTATTACATATGACCACAATCACGTAGGACATATCAATAAGGAAAAATGCGTCGAGTGCGGAAAATGTGCGTCTGTGTGTCCGTATTCAGCGATAGTCAACAGAAAACGTCCGTGTCAGAACGCCTGTAAAATCAAGGCTATATATATCAATGACGAGTACTCCGCATCTATCGATAACGACAAGTGCATAGAGTGCGGTGCGTGTGTGTATCAGTGTCCTTTCGGGGCTATCATGGATAAGTCGTATATTATAGATGTAATTGATATGCTGAAAAAAAGCGACGGCGGAAATAATTTCAAAGTATATGCAGTAGTAGCACCGTCAATATCAAGTCAGTTTTCGTATGCCAAACTCGGTCAGGTTATAAGCGGAATGAAAAAACTCGGATTTCATACAGTAGTAGAAGCGGCATTAGGTGCTGACATGGTTGCAGACGCTGAATCACGTGAACTTGCGGAAAAAGGTTTCCTTACAAGTTCGTGCTGTCCGGCGTTCGTGAAGTATATAAAATCAGCGTTTCCGGAAATGACTGAACATATCTCGCATAATCTTTCACCTATGGCATCGATAGCAAGGTACATCAAGAAAATTGACGAAAATTCCAAAGTAGTATTTATAGGACCTTGTACCGCAAAGAAATCGGAAGTACAGCTTGATACCGTAAAACCATACGTCGATACCGCCATGACTTTCGAGGAACTTCAGGCACTTTTCGACAGTAAGGACATTGACATAACAACCCTTGAAGAAGACGTACTGAATAATGCCTCATATTACGGAAGAATATTCGCCCGAAGCGGTGGACTTTCAGAGGCAGTCGAACAGGGACTTAAGGAAAACGGTATTGAAGATTTCACTCTTGAAGCGTGTATATGTGACGGCATAGAAGAATGTCGTATGGCTCTCATGAAAGCTAAACGGAACGTTCTTAAAGCTAATTTTATTGAGGGTATGGCTTGTAACGGTGGCTGTATCGGTGGAGCAGGCTGTCTCACACACGGCGAAAAAAACAAGGTACAGGTTGACAAATACGGCAGAGAAGCTATAGAAAAAAATATATCCGACGCAATATCAATTCTTAAATAAAAAAATTAACAGGAAATACCCTATACTTATATATAAGGTATCGCCTGTTATTTTTTTAGGTCAGTATCTGTCGCATTTTTACTAAGTCGAAGGAATCAACAACGCCGTCGGAAGTGAGGTCACAAAGTATATAACCGTCATAGTCAATGCTGTCCTGACACATAATATATTTTTTTAATATAACCATATCTGCAATACTGATTTCATTATCCTGATTCACGTCGCCAATACTGTAAGTACATTCCGGTAAATTTTTTCCTTGCTGAAAATTATGCAGTGATGACGGAATAAATTCTGTCCATTCTTCATGACTGTCACCGGATTCTTTCATTTCCCTGTCGGATTTCATAAACCAGTCATGTGAAGTTTTTTCGCCGTCGTCCCACGTCGTATCAACATGGAAGTAATTATTTCCTGCTTTTACTATGTTCCATGCATGAATTTTACTGTTTACGTAATAGGATTCTATACCGGCAGTATTATACAGGATATTGGCAATTCTTGCATAGCCCTCGCATACTGTGGAATCGTTCATAAGTACGGAAGCGTCATTATGGTTTTTTCTGTCGCCTGAAAGTCCATCGTCATAGACTGTATTTTCACATATCCAGTCATGAATCGCTCTTATTTTCTGTACTTCCGTCATATTTTCATTTGTTATTTCACTGACAATTCTTTCCGCATTTGTCATGATGTACTTGTTAAGAAATCCTACGTCATCTGAACCACTGAAATTTCTGAATATAAATTCCCTGAGATTTTTATTGAAGTCGCCTGTTGTATCGTCAAAAGCGTTCTGATTATTTATTGTAGCGAATGCCCGACAGTTATAGACAGCATTTGTCATTGATATATTCAAGTCCGAAAGCGTGATATTTTTCAGTGCGTCGCAATCATAGAAACTAAGTTCTTCAAGTACGGAATTTCCTGTTATAGTTACGTCTTCAAATAAAGGGCAGTCCCTGAAAGCTCTTGGCATTACATGAGCGTTATTAAGTTCCGCATACGAAAGATTATTACATTTCCGGAAAGCATTTTCATTTATTTCAGAATTAATATCAATCCTGATTTCCTCAAAACTTGTATTCTGAAAGGCACTTTTTCCGATATTCAAATCAGTACACGTATCCGGATACGGTATGGAATCAAGGCTGACACAGTTCATGAACGCCTTTTCGCCTATTGTAAAATGTTTACTGTCACCGTTTATGCTTACTTTTTTAAGATTTTTACAGCCGTAAAACTGCGAATCATTTATACTGTTGACGTCAGGTAGCGTTATTTCTTCAAGAACACTGTTTTTAAAATCAATGTCCATTTTGGTTATAGTATCGGGAAAATATATTTTCTTTACAGATTTTTTAATCTTGCTGGGAAATGTTGTATCTTCTATTCCGGTGACAGTAATACCATTTATATTATCCGGTACAATAATTTCTTCAGTATTATAATTATCATAACTATATATGTATGCCTCTATATTACCGTCTTCACTTGATATTCTGCCATGCCAGCCATCTACATCAAAAAAGCCGTATGAATCGGAGTTTGTTATATAATCTGATATTTTGTTCTGTAATTCCGGTGGTAATTCTATATCAGTACCCTTGAATGCAGTTTTATCTATCAGTGCTATGTTATCATTGAATAAAACCGTTTCCAGTGCTGAACAGTTACCGAAAGAATAACTCGGAATTAATCTCAGGTTATGCGGAATGTTTACAGATACTAAGGAAGAATCCCTGAATACACCTGAACCGAAATAATTTATGCTGTCCGGTAATATGACATTTTTTATATTCTGATTGTCCTGAAATACACTGTCGTCAATGGCTGTTACAGTGTATTCGCCGATATTTTCGGGAATTACAAGTGTTTCGTCAGTACCTGTATAATCTGTGAGAATAAGTTCGTTACTGCTGTTGCCCCGACGCATAAAATCAAGTCCGTTGAAAGTTATATTTCCGGATTCAACCGCATGACTGAAAAGCGGATTCAGTTCAGCCATTATCAAAAGCGAAGTGATTATTTTAGAAAATTTCATATATATATATTTCCTCCTGTAAAAATTTAAATCTGATAATTATGCATATAAACAAATCAAAGAAAATATAATTTGTCATATACTTTACCTCTCGGGATATATTCGTCTGCCTTGCATATTCTGTCGGCATAGTAAGTCGTAATGGGAAGTCTTGTACTCTGTAATGCTCCTACATGAAGTTCAGAAAGTGTATAAATCTGTGACACAATCTGATTCATAGGAATATTTCCGTGTCTGTGTACGATTTCAAGAGGTTGTGGCGCACCACCGTAACTTGCTTGTCTTTGAGTAGTAACAATAAGTGCCTTGTTATCCTTTATGACGCATACTGAAGAATCGGGATTCTTTCCGTTAGGATTCTTTAAATCTAAGATTCTTTCGGAGATATTCTTCTTTACTTCAACAATATCATAAATTATTGATTTCCCTGAAAAATACTTCTCGTACCATTCGTCAGATTCATTTGAAAAGCCGTCTCTGTGGATTACAATATGTTCCGGATAACGTCCGTTTCTTTCCTTGTATCCTATCAGAATACTGTCAAAAATTTCAGTAAGTATTTCCGTACTTATCTTTTCACCGGACTGTGCTTTTTTCGTCGTATAGTAACCGAGAAGATTTCCGTTACCGTCGAAACATACGGAGCAGGCAGGATAGTGAATACCTTTCGACTGCATACCCACATCAATGCCCACAAAGCAATCGACATCACTGAATGTTTCCGAAAGAATCCACGGTACTCCGCCGGATTTACTCAATATTCCGAGGGCTATATTCTGCAAATATGATTTGATATCTTTAAAATTTCCGGTTTTCAGTTTCTTCAAGAAATCCGCTGAAACCATTTGTGACGGCATATTTATTTCCGCAAATACTTTCTTGAAAATATCATACTCTGATTTATCGCCGGAATATTCATTGTCATCATTCTCCATAGGTACGAAACATATTACAAAATTAGTCCGCTTGCTTCCGGAAATTTTCATGGCAGTTTCCTTTAACATGAGTTCGTCATAATTCTGTCTGTAAGGATAGGACGGTTTCAGAAATACTGCCGGAAGTAATGGTCTTTTCAGCCACGTATCTTCTATGCCGTTTATTTTTCCCTGTGTCAGATACTCTATAATAACCTTGGTTGCCTGTCGACATTCATTTATTTTTTCTTCCATGTACATGAAACTTATACATATTTCTTCCGGAAGACGATAAAAACCATCTGAAAAAGTCTTGTATTTTTCCGCTGACCTGATTTTTCTGTTATTTCCTATCGAAAGCAATGGCATTTCAGCTTTACAGACCGTATAACCACATTCACCGGCAGTTACCGGTTCGGGAATGATTATTCCGTCCGTATGGGCGTTGAGGTCATGTATAAATTCAAGCATAATCTGAAGTCTTTCATACATGGGAAGTTTCATAAGTCTGTCGGTATCTCTTGAAAATCTGCTGTCGAAAGATGCTATTGTCTCACGTCGGAAGACAGGTACAAGCGACTGCGGTATATATTTACTTTCACCGTGTTTGCTGTCAAGGACTATGACTGTTTTTGTATTATCAGGGTCAATGCCATCAAGTCTGTAAGGTGCTTGTCTGTACCAGTAATCATACAGATTGAAACCGCTTTTACCTGTTACGTTTATATTACGGTCAAGGACTTTTAAAATTTTATAAGTCTTGTCGTAACCCTGCCATAAACATTTTACTTCCATGCCGGTTACATCTCTGCCGTGTTTCATGTAATCATATATGTTCCATCTGGTATAATATTCCGTGGAAACGTCAAGCCCTATATATGCTGTACCATCAGGCATTACTTTTACATTGACCCTGAAATCCCGACGCATTGTTATCCGGAGACTATTCGGCGGTGTGTTTATAGCAAGGTAAAAATGATGTTCCTCGTGACAGTCGTATTTACGAAGTCTGAAAATATTACTGTATATACGGTATTCAAGCAATGCTGAATATAACTCCGGATTTTCTGAAACAGATATTTCAGTTTCATCGGCAAATTCAATTTCTGCATTTTTTGCGGATAAATCAGGTATGTGTTGTATTTTCTGATATGTATAGATGTAATTTTCAGTCCTCGATGACCAGACAAACATTCTTTCATAGCCTATGTAGTTTCTGAAATTGCTTATTACTGCATAACGTACCTCGTTGTTAAGTCCGTGGATGTTTCTGCTGTGACCGGAAAGGTCTTTCACTCTGTATCTGAAAAATTTTCGGCTATTTACCGGCTTCCTGAACCGGAAATAACACAGACGTATATCATTCATTATAGTTTCTCCTGTCAAATAAATATTGTTCCCTTATTATATCATATTATCGGCTGTATGTCAATTCAATGTATTATATATGAAATTTCTGTAAGATATTTTTACATTTTATGTTAAAATATATATTTTTCTTGCTACCCCCTTGACAAATGGAAAATTGTGTGATATAATACATAACATCAAGCGAGATATATTAGCATTTTATTTATCTGACGTCTTTCAGTGGTGTGAGGCTTTAAGACAAGTAAATGCTAATATTCTGCTTAAATATTTTTTTAAAACTTTGGGAGGAGTTATATATGTCAAAGAAATTTAAAAAGGCACTGGCATTTATCGCCACAGCTGCCATGGCATTCAGTGCAATTTCAGTTCTGCCGTACAGCACTTCCGGCAGCATTGTAGCATCAGCAGCATCCAATACAAAGAAATCATCAGGTGAAAAAATTTTTATTAAAAATACTGACACCATAAATACAAAAAGTGATGATACTAAATATAAAGTTCAAGAAATACATAAAACATGGTATGAATCTAATGGTGAGAGTGAACACAAGATTGTACAAGGTAAATATTTTACACAAGAAGTAAAATTAGATAGCAATGGTAATATAGATGCGACCCAAGAAGAAGGTATTTACACAGAAAGTACTTTAGGCAATATACCAAATTCAAGATTTGAGGCTGACGATGCAAAAGATTGTAAAGTACACGCAGTTGGCACCACAGAAGGACATACATGGGGTGTAGGCGAAAACAACAAAATTAAATGTATCTACTGTGATTATGAATACACTGGAACTGATATTTTAGGTTTATATAACGAAATATCATCAAGAATTACAAGAATGGAGCAGTCTAAGAAAACTACCCAGGCAGCATTGGAAGAACAGCAGAAAGATTTAAACGATTTAAAAGACAGTTTAACAAAATATTCAACAGCACAAACTACTCAGGCAAAATTGGAGGCTACGAAACAGGCTTGGGAAGCTGCTAAATTAGCCTTTGCAGCTCATCAAACAGAGGTAGAGACAGCTCAAACAGAAGTGGACAGAATTGAAGCTTTGATTGATTTTAATGACATGGAGAAAGAAAGTAAATCAGCTGATTTAGCCAAATTGGATGCAACCAAAGATAAAACTGCATATGATAAACTGCAAAATGAAATTGAAGCAATAGGAACAGTAGATTATACCGAAACGAAAGATGAAGACGGATATACAACATATGCAGTAGATGAGACAAAAAGTTCCGGTGCACAGAAGGAGTTAGGCTTACAATTAGTAAAGTATAAAAATACTGTAGAAAAGTCAAAAGACATAACCGAGGAAAAAACGGATAACGAAGGTAAAGTAACAGAAATTGTTGTAAAAGTATCCGGCTCCTTATCAAAGGCACAACAAAAGGTTGCAACTACTGAAAGAATTTATAATAGCTTGCTCAAAGCATCAGAAGCTGATAAAGAACTTGGCGATTTTACAGCAGAAGTAGAAAGATTAAATAGTGAAATAATAAAATCACAACAAGAAATTGAAGCTAAACAGGTACAAATAGAGCAGTTAGATACAACTGCATTGGAAAAATCATTAGAAGATTTAAAAGAGGCAGCAGAAAATGCTCAGAAAACACTTGACGAAAGCGGAAGCCCATCAGTTGCTGGTATGTCAGTTGATATTGACAAAAACTCTTTAGCTATGTATGTAAATATCTATGTAGTTGGTACACTTGATAATGTATCAGTTAAGGACAGCAATGGAAATACATTAGCATATAAAGATAAAAATGATAAGGCTAATCTTATTAAAGACGAGCAAAAGATAACGGTTAATGGTCTGACAAGAAACTGTACAGTTTTCAAGTTTGACATCAACCCAACAGAATATCTGGAAGAATTTGAAGTAATTGATGGCACTTATACATTCGATACAGTTTCTCTTAGCAAATATATAGAGGCTGCCAAGAAATACTGGGGCGATGATGAAAAGAATACATCAAATCAACTTGTTTCTACAATGTATGACTATTGTAAGGCAGCAACAGACTATTTAAATAGTTCTGAATACAAAGTATCAACAAAAGGATTTGCAACAGCTGGTACTGATGACAAGACAGTGAAAAAATATGTTGGTACAGGTGTTATCATTACTGACACTGCACAGGTAAAAATAAAGAACTACTATGAAAGAAGCGAAGGCGTGTATGCAGCCGAAGAAGTTACACCTTATACGTTAGGCAATATTTCAAAAGCACCATTAAATTCAACTATTCTTACTGGCAAAACATTAGAGGACTATTTTAAGAAATTAAATACTGGTTCTAAGGCTAAGGCTGTAACTGATGCTCTTGTTAAATATGATGAAGCTGTAGCAAAATACCGGTCCGAAAATTCGGGGGGGGAAACAGTAACACCAACACCGACGGAACCGGAGGAGACGACAACACCGGAGGAGACGACAACACCGGAGGAGACAACGGAACCAACGGAGGAAACATAAACGGTAACGCAACTGAAGAATAATCTTTAATAATAAAAAAGGAGATAATGTATTATGAAGAATGCTTACAATACTCCAGAAATGGAAGTAATCACATTCGAGAACGAAGACATCATCACTACAAGCGGTGTTATTGACGGTGAAGAAAACGGTCTTCCGATAGTACCGGTAATCGATGTAACCGAATGATAAACAATTAAAAGACAGACGCTGGTTATTTTTGGCTGGCGTCTGTTTCTTTGAAAAGGAGAGATTATGAAAAGATTTGCAATTGCCTGTATCATTGCCCTGACCCTTTGTGCAGGTTGTGAAAGCTCCGGAAATACAGGGGAAAAATCCGCAGTTACAAGCAATACGGAAAAAGTTTCGGAAACAACTGTTGAAGCTGTAACTACAGAAGAATCAACGGAAGAAACTACTACAAAAGAAGTCACCACTACAGCAACAGAAACTGAACCGGATGAGGAACTGACAGTTACAACAGAAACTGATGAAACTACTACTGTTGAAGAGGTCAGCACAACGGTTACGGCAGACAATGCAGGAACTGTCACCACTACTACAACAAAAGCCGGTACAGGTAATACAAAAGCAGTCGATATACCGGATACTGCAAACGATTTGCCCGATGTTGAAAACTTCGTATCTTTTGAAGAACTTTTAGAAGGTGAAGAAGAAATTTCTGACGGCGGAAATACAGATATTCCAGAAAATATAACCGGCAATGAAGAATCACAGGATGAGACGGATTCGGGAGTTATAGAGCTTCCGTTTGTACCTTTTGGGTGAGTTATGAGAGAGATATATAAAATCGGTGGGAAAGCCATTGAAATTGAATCGGTTCATGAAGAAATACACCAATTATGCAGAGATTACAGATATTACGGTGATATTGATTTTTCGGTGAAAACTGAACAATCCGCTATTGATTCTGAACGTGAAAAATCAATAGCCGAAGACAAAAAAGAGGGTATACCGATACGTAAATTCAGTGACAGTTATCTTGAAACGCTTGCGGTATACCGGCAGATAGCCGAACATATGATTGAATCTGATACGCTTTTATTTCATGGTTCTGTGGTAGCGGTAGATGGTACAGGCTATCTGTTTACTGCCAAAAGCGGTACAGGAAAATCAACACATACACGTCTCTGGAGAGAATATTTCGGGGAACGTGCTGTAATGGTAAATGATGACAAACCATTGCTTGAGGTCACGGAAAACGGCGTCATAGTTTACGGTACGCCTTGGGACGGCAAGCATCATCTTAGTAACAATATCGCCGTACCGCTGAAAGCTATATGCATTCTCGGACGTGCTGAAAAAAATCATATCGAAAAAATAACCACATCAACCGCATTGCCTATGCTTATACAACAGTCGTATCGCTCCGCAAATGCCGAAAAAATGAAAAAAATCCTGAAAATTATAAACGGTATTTCGGAAAAAGTTTCGTTGTATAAGGCTGGATTCAATATGGAAATCGAATCGGCGGAAATGGCTTACAACGTGATGAAAGGATAGGTTAAAATGAGATTAAAAAAAGGAATGATAACAGACAGTTCAGGCGGTGAATATATCGCTGTTGCAACCGGCGAAGCAAGTCTTGTTTTCAACGGTCTTATTAAAAACAACGCAACGGCAAATTTCCTGTTCAGACAGCTCATGAAAGATACTACTGAGGAAAAACTTGTGCGTTCACTGCTTGCGAAGTATGAGGTTTCCGAAGAAACTGCAAAAAAAGATGTTCATAATTTTGTCGCAAAACTCAGGGAAACGGGTTTATTAGATGAGTAAAAAACATACTATTGAAGACGAACTCAACAGGACAGGAAGACTATTACAGACCACTGTCGGCGACAGCATGGAACCTATGTTAAAAAACCGTGAAAATATTGTCGTACTGGAAAAAACTGACGGTATTCTTAAAAAATACGATTTACCACTTTACAGACGTCCGAACGGTAAGTATGTTCTTCATCGTATTATAAAAGTCCGGAAAAACGATTACATTATATGTGGTGATAATCGTTGGAAAAAAGAAAAAGTTCCTCATGATTGGGTACTCGCCTGTGTAAGCGGATATTACAAAAACGGCAGGTTTATTTCAGTGGATAATCCAAAATATCAGAAATATCTTAAAACCCTCGGCATAAGACGCAAAAAAATTTTTATAAAAGCAGTAATAAAGAGGATAAAGAGGGTTATTTCATGAAAAATAAAAGTGCTTTGAAATGGCTTGTATCCGCTTTAAAAAAAGAAATTTCCGGTATTGTTCTTCTTACGTTTCTTAATTCGCTGATTTCCGCCAGTTCCGTACTTTTCGCCCACGATATGAAAAAAATCATTGACAGTGCCGTATCTGATAACAGACCGGATTTCAGATTATATGCGATTATTATCGGGGCGATTATTATCTTTCAGGTGTCAGTGCGTGCTGTATGCCGACGTACAGAAGAAAAAACCAAATCCGCTATCGAAAACAAACTGAAACGCCGTGCCTATGAAACGATTCTGACAAGGGATTTTGCTACACTTTCGGATTACCATACAGGAGAACTTCAGAACAAAATGACAAATGATACCGTAATTATCGCTGACGGCATTACTACAGTTCTTCCCAATGTGACAGCTATGCTTGTTAAAATCATAGGTGCGGTATTTGTACTTATGTCGCTTGACAGCCGGTTTGCGTCGATATTTGTAGTAGGTGGTATTCTGCTACTCGGTGTAACATATTCGTTCCGTAAAGTCATGAAAAAACTTCATAAACAGGTGCAGTCCGCTGACGGTGAAGTACGTTCATATCTACAGGAAACTGTGGAAAATCTTCTTGTAATCCGCTGTTTTGGCGGTGAAACTAAGGCTTCCGATATGGCAATGAATAAAATGCAGTCTCACCAGAATATCCGGCTGAAACGGAATATGTTTTCAAATATGTGTAATATCGGTTTCGGAATCGTTATGAACGGCGGTTATTTTTTCGGGCTTATATGGTGCGGTATGGGAATACTTCACGGAAATATTTCATATGGTACTCTTACGGAAGTACTTCAGCTTGTTAATCAGGTGCAACAGCCGTTTGCCAATATTACAGGTTATCTGCCTAAGTATTATTCAATGATTGCTTCTGCGGAAAGGCTTATAGAACTTGAAAATCTGAAAAAAGACAGCGTTGTAGAAAAAATCAGCAGTGAAAAACGTGACGAACTCTATGAAAATATGAAAGAAATCAGGTTTGAAAATGTTTCGTTTCACTATCCTGACGGTACAGAAGTACTTAAAAATTTCAGTCACGTTATAGAAAAAGGAAGTTTCACTGCTATTATGGGACGTTCCGGAATCGGAAAAAGTACCATGTTAAAACTTCTTATTTCCATATATGATATAGATTGTGGCGGAATAAATCTTGTCATGAACGATAATGAAAAAATTTCCGTTACAGGCTCTCAACGTGCTATGTTTGCATACGTTCCGCAGGGAAATTTTCTTATGTCGGGAACTATTGCCGAAGCGGTCAGCTTTATGAGTGATATGCCGTTGGATATGGAAAGAGTGAAAAAAAGCTGTGAAATTTCCTGTGCAGACGAGTTTATAGGACAGCTTGAAAATGGTTATGATACGCTTCTCGGCGAAAACGGTACGGGACTTTCGGAGGGTCAGACACAAAGAATTGCGGTTGCAAGGGCTGTTTATTCCGATGCCCCTGTATTGCTTCTTGACGAATCAACTTCAGCACTTGACGAACTCACAGAAAAGAAACTTTTACAGAATCTAAGGCAGATGACGGATAAAACTGTAATTATCATCACTCACCGAAAAGCAGCATTGAAAATATGCGATAAAATTATTGATTTCGATTAAACGGAGGTATTATGTCAACAGATAAATATGTGATTCATCTGACAAAATGTGCATTGAAAAATAAAAATCCGAAAGAAAAACCGGAAAATTTATCGTGGAATGAAATATTTTCCCTTGCAGACAAACACATGATAGTTAATATGCTCTGGTACAGCGTCAATAAACTTACAGAAAAACCTGCTCCGGAACTATGGAAAAAATGGACGGAAATTAAAAACAAGGCTGTCGTTAAGGATATTATACAGAGAAGTGAATATCAGAAGATTATTAATGCCTTTGAAAAAAAACATATACGTTGTATGGCTGTCAAGGGAATTTTCATGAAAAAACTTTATCCGGCTTCTGATTACCGTACTATGTCGGATATAGATATTTTAATAGACGAAAAAAATGCAGACAGAGCAGGAAATATAATGCGTTCTTTAGGATATGATTGTCATATTTTCGGAAAATTTCATCATGATGAATATTTTAAAGCTCCCGTTATGAATGTGGAAATTCACAGACAGCTTTTTTCTAATTCTGAAGTAAATTTCATTAAATATTATAAAAATGCTTTCGCAGAAGTTGAAAAAATATCCGGCTATGATTTCGCATATAAAATGACAGATGAGGAATTTTATATTTACACTCTCGCACATTTTTATCATCATTATTCGGAAGACGGAAGTGGTATCCGTTCAGTTATTGATATTTATATCCTTAATCACAGTATCTATCCGAAACTTGATAAACAAAGTCTTAACAGTAAACTCAAAAAGCTGAAATTATTGAAATTCAGAAATGAAATTACCGATTTATCGGAAATGTGGTTCGGTAAAAATAAGGCAACTCCTGAATTAATGAAACTTTCTTCTTATATTATTGGTAGCGGAACTTATGGCAATATTTCCAATCGCATAAATAATAATATAAAAGAAAAAGGAAAATTGGGTTATTTTATTTACTCTGCTTTTTTGCCGTTGTTTATTATGAAAGAAAAATACCCTGTTTTAAAAAAAGTTCCTGTTTTGCTACCGGTATTATGGTTGTGGAGATGGATTTCAGCTGTGTTTACACAAAGAGATTTAATTATACTTAAACTGAAAGCTATTTTTTAAAAAAAAGCCTCGGAAACGGGGCTTTTTTGTATTTGGCGTGTTAAAAAAATTCCCGACAGAACACTAAACCTGCTCCGTCGGGAATATTTTTTTATTCGTACTCTTTAAGAAGTTCAACTAAATCGTCACGGCAATATTTTTTATACTCATTTTTCAGATTAAAGTATTCAATGCCGTACTCTTCTTGGTGTTTATCGGGTGGCGGTTTCAGATTCGCACCTTGTTCGATAAGTAGTTTTATGGTTGCCTTGGAAGCATCGTAACCTCTTTTAAGAATAACGTCTTCCATTTCCGTACCGCTATCCAGTACCATTTCTATCATGTCAGATGACGCATAAGGTATTATATCGGTAAGCAGTTCCGGACTTACTTTGTATCCGCTTTCAATAGCTTTTTTAAACGATTTTTTATAAACCTGCTCTGAAATGTCCATGATTATTTTATCTGTTACCGTCGCACCGTGTGAGATAATGTATTCTGCTACATCGTCGCTGAGATGATTATACTTGACGTTTTCAAAAGTATATCCTTCATCAAAAAGAAAATCCATAATCTTTTTTGTAACATCATTGACCTCATGTAACTGGAAACACCACCCGAATACTTCTTCTTCGGGATTTCCGTATTCTTCTTTTATATAGTCATAAACCAGTCTGAAAAGTTCGTAATCTCCGCAATTTATAGCTGCTGTTAATGGCGGATAGTCAGTTAAAGAACTGTTGGGCTTTATACCGTGGTCAATATAGTATTTGCACATATCGTATCTGCCGTATGAAACAGCAACTGTAAAGCCATTAGATATGTCTTCATAATCAAAACCGGCAAAAGCATCAGCGTCATCAACTCCAGGGTCAAATTTTATGTCCTCTTCGTTTTCCTCAAGAAGATATTCCAACATTTCAATACTACATGATGCCGTCAGTTGTTTGTAACTTCTTTGTCTGTAATCTTCCATATCAAAAATTTCTTTTAATTTCTTATACTCTTCAACCGTACCGAAAAGTGTAGCATTATCTAAAATCACATATTTTTTATGTTCACTTAATATATCTTTCTCTTTTTCGGCACTTTTTACAGCTTCTGAAATATTACCGCATAAAGCGTATACATAAGTATCCGGAAAATCAAATTTACCGCCGTCGTCAACGTATCTGTTGGCAAGCATTTTTACCGTCTGCGAACATCCAAAACCTACACCGTACATATCTAACTCGTCATCTTCAAACATTTCGGGGTATATTTCCGCACCGTTTTCAAGCATAAGTTCGCACATACGATAAGCGTTTTTATCATCATGACGTACATTTCTTGGTGCTACTGCCAATGCACTGAGATTCAGTTTATCACGTTTATTAATATTCAGACCCTTAGCGTCTATAATATCGAAAATTGCCGGATTGTCGTTGTAGGCGTATTCATCAAGCATATCTTTGTAATTAGGGTCTGCACCGGCATCAAGTAATATTTTTCTTACCTCGGAGTGTCTTGCATTACGTAAACCGCTGTTCAATGCACTCTGTGGGACTTTCTGATTTTCAAGAAATTCTTCTATAAGTTCGATATTACCATTAAAGCACCAATGCGAAAAAGTCTGTCCGAAATCTTCCTTACCTGTCACCGTTCTTTTTATTTCTAATCCTAATTGGGAACACCCAGCAGAAAATACTATATATAACGCCGTCACAAGTACAAGCAACAACTTTGTTGAAATTATTTTCATTATTATTCTGTCTCCTTTTTCTGACCTACTACTATCTGACGTTGTGTACCGTCATCTGTACAAGTAACGATTGTTACACGGTCATCACCGAAGTCATTTAAAATCCATGTCTCATTAGGTTCAACTATGAAATTTTCCGTCACAACGTATGTATAACAGGTCTTTTCTACGTTGTAAAGGTTTATTTCCATACCGATTTCAATATTTTTCAGGTTATTGAAATATTCCTTATATATCGTACTGCTATGTCCGGCGATACAGTAATTACCTGCTCCGACTTCTCCGGTATCTATGAAATGTCCTGTAGCTTTTGCGAGTGTTTCGTTGTCCGTACCCTCCAATACCGGAGCTTTTATTTTAAGGTCAGCTATTTCTACTACTACATTTTCCCTTAAAAGTTTTTGTCTGTTAATTTCCCTGTAAATTTTCCTGATACCAAAAAAGCCGAGAATACACAGACCTGTCACCATTACAATGAGTCCTGCTATAAACAGAACCCATTGTTTTTTTGTTCTTTTATTCGTGGTATCAGTAACTATATTATTACTGTTCATGTTTCTTACGGCGTATACCGGACATCTTTATGGCACATAAACCGGAGACTGTCATAAGAAATGCTCCTGTAGCTACGAGAACATTTTTCATAGAATTTTTACCAGTCTGCGGAAGGTTTACTTCATTTCCGGCAGAATCAGTACCCACACCGGTTTCCGGATTGATTACATAAATATCAAGTATATTATTGTCTTCGTCAGTAAGCGTTATTTCGTAACTGCCGTCTTTAGTACCGGTAATTTCAGCGGAATCCGGTCTGATACCGTTAGTATCGTTATAATTTTTTATTGACCACTCACATAACTCGTCGTCGGAAGCGATATTCTTTGTTGTAGTGGTAGTCGTTTGTGTAGTTACAGGTTTTGCAGTAGTAGTTTTTGTTGTAGTAGTCGTGGTTGTAGTGGTTGTAGTGGTAGAGGTAGTAGTTTCAGTTGTAGTGACAGTCGTTTCAGATGTCGTTGTAGAAGTGGCTGTAGTAGTCGTTGTAGTGGTCGGCTGTGAGGTGGTAGTGGTAGTAGTGGTAGTTATTGTAGTAGTATCAGATGTCGCTGTAGTGGTTGTAGTTGCAATATCCATATCAACATCTATATCTGTTACGGCGTTATTATAAATGTATTTCAATGGCTCTTCAGCTTCCGTTATCGTATAGGAAACATCTTCACCGGCAGTATCCTTTACGGATACTGCACCTATGTTAAGAAATTCACTGTCACTGAAAAGCGGTTGAGAATCTGACATATAGATATTAAGTAAATCTGTTTCTGTATCATAACGGAATCCGGCAACTTTTATATCTGTTTCAGGGTCAAATTCAAAAGAAACTTCCGCATCATCTTCGGTTTCGACTTTAAGATTTATCTGTATAGTATTAATTCTGTCGTCTTCGGCATGGTCAGACGAAAGTATTATGAAACCTGATTCATCAATATTGATTTTGTCGTATGTTTCGACAGCAAGCGTATTTACAGAGTGAACAACACTGAGTGATAACGCAACAAATGTACCTATTAAAAACTTTTTTAACATAATTTACTCCCTTTCATTTATTTTTCATTACCATTCAGTGTAATAACCGGCAGTTTATCCGGTACAGTTTCGGGCAGTGAATCACTGACAAGTCGCTGACCCTCATTTGTAAGAGCGTTGTTTACTCTGTACAGTTCAACACGTACCGTTTCAGGAATTGTCATATTTTTCATATCATCGGGTTCAATCCAGTAAAGCCATGTACCGTCAGATACGTTTGTAATGTCGCTACCGTCCGGAACGTCTGCAAGAATAATCTGATGCGATAAAGTATTTTCGTCAGCGTCGAGACCGCCTACTATATTACCGTTAAGGTCATAGAGTACAACCACGTTATAAGCCGGATTGCCTTTATACGAACCTGTAAATACAAGTGAATCCTTAGGAATGATTTCATTTTTATTTTCGCCGTATCTGTAGTCTTCACCTAAAGTACCAATAACTGCTGTTGAATCCGTTTCAGTTCTGCGGAAGTCAACATTATCGCCTGTCACGCCGAGAACGTCAAGTTCTGCTATGGAAACTTTCTTCTTATCCTGACCGTTAATTACAAGTTTAACTGCCGTTGCGGAATAAGTACTTATATATTTATCGTCACTGTTAGCGAAGTAAACAGTCTTACTACCCTTGAAAGCTCCCTGTGATACTGAAATCCATTCGCCGTCTTCCATTACGTATACTTCATAGTCGCCTATTGAATCGCCCTCACTGGCTGTATATTTAAGTCCGGAAACAGTAAGTGTCTGATTGAAGTCAATGACTATTTCAGCACTGTCGCCGGTTACCTGCGGTGTATAGACTGTATTCAGATTATTGTCAAGTACCTGCTCTGCCGGATTTTCTTTAGTCTGTTCGCAAGGCATTTCGTCAGTAGCCTCATGTACAACAGATTCAGCTTCAAGACCTGTTGTATTTATAGTCCAGTTAGTCTTGTCAAGACTGCCGTCGTGTTCAATCTTTACCATATCCGTAGTATATACTGCCGAGCGGTTAAGATACTGGTCAATGAGAGTTATTTTATAGAATACAGTACGATTGTTGAGAGTTGTTACAGTATCGATAAATTCAGTACCTGTTGTGAATCCTACCGGAATTTCTTCAACTTGTCCGCCGGAAGTAGTACAACGGATTATTTCATAGCCGAGTATATCGCTTGCCGGAATATCAGCGGAAGTAAATGCAAGGTCTATCATGTTAGCAGATTTGCCGGTATTTATGGAAACGTCCTTTATTACGGAAACTGCACTTTCAGTACCTAAAACGCTACCTTTTCCGCTAAGTGCGTAAACTCGTGAATCGTCATTAGCGTACTGTATAGCACGTGTTTCCTTTTCAAACTGGCTTGCATATTTTATAGTCTCCGAATCCGGAGTTTTGCCCCAGCGTTCAAAAAATTCAAGTATGTTCTTTTCCGCTGCCGCACACGCAAGACGCATTAATTTCTGGTCTGAATCGCCGTCAAGTGTAAGTGCGATTTTTTCCGGAGCAGGTGCGGATTCCGGATTTCTTGAATAGGTATCAACTCTTGCATAGAAGATATTAGCTAATTGTTCTTCATAGTCGGAGTATGTCTTGAAATTAAGTCCCTTGTCATATGCAATATGCAACTGCCAGTACATACCGAGTTGTGTTGCGATATTTGAACAGTTTCCTTTCGTACCGGAAGTTACTTTATCATAGATATTCTGATACTGGAAACGCATACCATCATTTTTATCCTGTGACTGTCCGAGTTGTGCGAAGTAGTTATTGGTTATTTCCGCAACGGCGTAATCACCCTGATTTATACAGTGTCCTATTTCGTGTGAGATACCCCAGCCGTAATAGTTACCGCTTACGTATTTGCCGTCTTCAGTGGATTCAATCGGGACACCCTGCATCATAGCCGGTACTGAATCCCATTCAATACCGATATGATTTCCGGAGGCGTACATAAATGCACCCGAAAACATACGTTGATAGCGGATATTCTGATGACCTTTAGGAATCTGATTTATTTCTTCCGGAGCGTTGGCGTTAAGACCCTTATGCTGATAGAACAGGTACATCATTTCTTCGGTTGCTTCCATTGATTTGAGTATAGTCTTAGCACGTTCTTCAACCGTACCTTTACCTGCTCCGGCAAGAATCTGTTGTGCCGGTAGTGAGTACATCATTGTATCAAGCATAATGTCAGAGGCTTCAAGAATACAGTTTGCCTTGTCGTAATCGTAATCGAGATTCTTATTTCCTGAACCTTTATGTACTTTATTATGGAGTTTTTCTATTTCCGGTACGTATTTATCAAGTTTGTTTATATATTCGACTGTCCTTGCAAGACGTTCTTCTTCGTCGGTCACTTTGTAGAGGTCAAGGAACGGAACTTCTGAACCACCTGTTACACGTACTGAATATTTTTCCTGTGCGGTATCTGCCCCCTGATACTGAATGTACAAAGCACCACCGGTTTCAGCACCGACGCTTTCGCCCTTGGTGAGTTTGAATGTATTCGCACCGACTTTAAGATTAGCACCGTCTAAAACGACGTTACCGGATTCGGAGTGATACTGTGTGACAATAAGGCGTAAATCTGTATTATCGCCGGTTTTCTTCCTGTCGCTACCGACGTATATTGTCACTTCCTCACCTGTACCGATTGAAACGCCGAGTGGTTGCCATGCGTTCAGACCACTGAAACCACGTCCGGAATCTTTTGTAGTGATACCATTATGTATTTTTACAGCACTACTTAACGATTCAGCTTTAAGAATTTTTTCAGCCGTTTCGAGTTCACGGAGCAGGGCTTCTGTATCGGGATTTACTTCGCCAAATTCGTCCGGAGTGTTTACCTTATCACGCAGATTATTGATTACTTTCTGTGTAACCGTATCTTTCAGAACCGTATGCAAATCATCAACATATAAGTCCATTATTTCACTCATAAGAGGGTCATAATGATAGAAGTACGTCTCCGCAACCGTAACCGGCGCACTGTATCTGCCTGTACCAATCTGAATTTTAGTAGCGGTTATAGCGTAAGGGAGTTTGAAAATATAATAACGTCTGCCGTCGGCATCGGTTCTGCCACTGGCGAAATTGGTATAATCCCATGCACCGTTCCATTCAGTATGTTCAACGCCGTCTTCGTCCCACCACTTGATATGCGAGAATGATATATCAGTATCTATTGTGAGTACGCCTATTGTATCCATTTTGTATGCGTCGTCAAAAGTATATGTAAGACCGTTTTCGCCGAGAGCATTCCAGCCACCGTCATAATTTACTGCTTTTGTATAGTAAGATGTTTTATCTCCGTCAACAGCACCCCATGCAGTAGTGTCATTATCTTCCGTATCAAGCGGACTGTTTATCATATTACCGCCGTATCTTTTGACATCTACAATATGTGCAGAACATGGATTACCTTCTTCGTCACGGTTAATAAGTCTGTATCTCGGCATATCGGCGGCGTTAAGGTCTGTAGTAGTAGCGGAACAGTGTATTGATTCCGGACTTTCACCGAGTTCATTTACGCCGGTGACGTAAATTTCATATTCTGCGAGGTCATCAAGTTCACTGATAGTATAGCTGTTTGACGTGATACCGGTAATCTGTGTATATTTTTTATCGCTGTTCCGGAGTCTGTAGAAGACGTTATATGATTGTGTATCATACATATTTGCCCAGATTACCTTGACAGCCCTGTACATTCCGGAAGCCTTTACATTATCGGGCTTATCCGGACTTTTTGTGGCTACCGGTGTGACTTCTACCGGCTCACAGTAACCGCTTTTCCATGTACCGTTTACCGCCTGTACGCTTACTGTATATGTGACATAATTCTTTATGTCGTCACCGCTTATTGTAGCGGAGTTCAATGTTGTTTCGATAGTCTGAATAACTTTACCGCCGGTTTTTATTTCTATCTCGTAACCGGTAACGTTTATACATGGATTCCATGTGAGGTCAAATTTTTCGCTACCTGCTCTTGCGGTAAGAGCTTCCGGCTTATCCATATCAGGTTCAGGAATACGGTTTTCCATACCGTTGAGGAACTGAACACGGCTTATTTCAACAAGGTTATTACTGCCTTTTGCAAGTTTCGTGATACTTAACGTAACTTTCTTTACGGCAACCTGATTACCGAGATTTATATAAATATTTCCGTTTTCGTCGAGTTCGGCTACTATATCGCTTTCAGTGAGACCCGCAACAGCTCTCTTGAAATATACTGGTATCTGTTTTTCCTCGCCGTTTTCGTCGATATAGTCAATTACAACATTACCCTCATCAACAAGACTGTCAATATCATTACCGGTCTGGAAAGTTATTTCTTCTACTTCAACAGGACTACCACCTTGTGTCATATCAATGTCAAGCGATACGGGATTATCTTCTGAAATTTTACCCTCTGCCGGAGTTAATTTTACAGTTTCGGTCGGGTCATCATTATTGAAAAGTTCCGCAAAATTACCGTCCATTTTCGTACCCTCGACGGCATTTACAGTCATATTCAGCGGTGAGATACTGCTTTCAACATACGCCTTTATGTTAAGACCTTTTTCTTCCTTGTAACCTTTTGTGAAAAATTCAAGGTCTAATAAATCTGTAACGCCATCATTGTTGAGGTCTGTGACGTAATCTTCTTCAGTTGTTTTTCCGGAAATAGCATCAAGTAAAATTTCCTTGTCGCTGTCGTCGATATTTTCCGTTACGCCGTCATTTACGATACCGTCATTATTTACATCGCCTATAAAAAGTACACCAGGGTGATTTTCGTCTGTCTCGTAATCGTAACCGTTACAGAAACCTGTTGTAAGATGTACGGTATATAACATCTTGTTCTGTACGTCAATAGCCTGTTCGTAAGTAGCGAATCCCTTAGCCTTTACCCTAAGTACGTATATACCGTCGGAGAGATTTTCAAAACTGATTTTACTTTCTTTAAGTTCTTTACTGATAAGTAAATCCTGTGTATCAATTTCAGTTCCGTCGGGATATACCAATGTTGCATTACATTCAACATCATTGGCAAACTCAAACAGATTCTGAATTGTAACTTCAATCATACCGGTATCATGAATTTCTGTAGCTTCATTATCGTCAGCCAATACGGAAATTTCATTTTCAGTTTCCGGCAGTACAGTTTCATTGATTTCCTGAACGTCACTTATGTCTGTGGCATAAGCCTCGGCAATGACAGAGTACGGAAAACTGCACGTCATTGATAACGCCATAAGGAACGCAGTTTTTCTTTTAAGACTGTGTCTTCTCATTTTATTGTTCATAATTAATCCTTTCTGATTCCGGAAATTCAGCCGGATATCATTCTTATTTTTGACACACTGAAAGCTATATCAAAATTATTTAAACATATCTGTAATAATATTATACTTATTTTTTTGAATTATGTCAATACATTTCTTAGCTTTTTATATTATGACAGTTTTTTACAACAGAAAATCTGTCCGGAGCAGGTAAAGACGCATACAAAAAGCGATATGCCATAACATACCGCTTTTTACTATAAAATCATGTATTCTTGTCGACTTCGTGGAATTTTTTAAGATTACCTGTTTTTTCGTTTCTTTCGTACACATCAGAATTTACACGATTGTAATTATGTTCAAGCCACTTAGCAACACCATTGTTATCGTTTGAAGAAATGATTGCAGTAGCATATTTTTTCAAGTCATCATGAGCATTTTGTACAGCGTATCCTTCATCGGCTGACAGAAACATATCTATATCATTTTTGCCGTCTCCGAAAACAACTAATCTTTCACACTTCATTAAAGCCTGTAAATGCTTTATTGCATTTGATTTTGATGTTTCTTTCGGCATGATTTCAAGCCATTGTTCTTCAGAATAAATATCCTTTTGATAAACGCAATGAAAATCATGTTGATATTTTTTGTATAACGGTTCAAGTTTTCTGGGTTCATCAATACAGGTTATGTAGAAAATTTTCCCTGACTTCAAATCACTGACCGTTTTTACAGCATTTGTGCGAATATCACCTTTTCGGCTGTCAATAAAAACATTCATACCTTGTGTACATAATTCCGGAACAAATGAAAATTTTTCCTCATCATTTATAAAAGCATAAACTATAGGGTACACTTCATTATTAAATAAATCTTCCAGTAAGTTTTCAACTGTATTGTCAAAATAATTTTCAATTAATATTTTTTCTGAAATGTTGTCAATAACAAACGCTCCGTTATAAACTATTACAGGTATTTTGGCAGTCAAACCCTTAGTAACCTTTTTTGCAGTCACAAAAGACCTTGCTGTAGCATAAGAAAAAATCATGCCTTTTTCTGTCAGACTGTTTATAATTTCATTTGTATATTCTGATATAGTTTCGTCGCTTCTTAATAACGTTCCGTCTAAATCTGATACATATAAAGTATTCAATTTAACTTCACCTCTTAAAATTCCGAAAGTGTATTTTTTATGTATTCTTGTCAACCTCGTGGAATTTCTTGAGATTACCTATTTTTTCGTTTCTTTCGTCGAGAACCTTTTCAACATCTGACCATTCAAGTCCCTGATTCGCACAGAGTACCATGACATGATAGAGCAGGTCATTGATTTCGTTCATTAACTCGTTATTATCGCCGTTTTTTGCGGCAATTACCGTTTCTGTAGCTTCCTCGCCGACTTTCTTGCAGATTTTGTCAACGCCCTTGTCGAAAAGATAACAGGTATACGAATTTTCAGCAGATGTGCCGTTTTCGTACTGTTTTTTTCTTTCCTTGATTACTTCAAAAATTTCTTCATAAACAGTCATAATTAATTCTCCTTATCATTATATATTTCGTTAAAGAAACAACTATAGCTTCCTGTATGACACGCCACGCCGGTCTGTTCGACGTTCACTAAAAGAGTATCGTTATCGCAATCGCCGTATATTGATACTACTTTCTGTAAGTGTCCGGAAGTCGCTCCCTTATTCCAGTACTCCTGCCGTGACCTGCTCCAGAACCATGTATAGCCTGTCTCGAGAGTCTTTTTTAAACTCTCCTTGTTCATGTACGCAAGCATAAGTACGGTTTTAGTATTCACTTCATAGCAGATTGCCGGTATCAGTTCGCCCTTGACGAAAAATTTATCAAGGTCATTCAGGTCAATTTTTATCATTTAATTCTCCTTTCTAAGTCCATAATGACGTTATAAACATCGGACTTGCATTATCTGATTTTTCAAATCCGCATTTTTCATAAAAAACAAGTTCAGAATCATATGCAACCACTACTATTCTAAGATAATCAGAATATTTTTCCTTTGCCATTCTGACAAGCTCTCTGCCTATTTTTTTGTCCTGATATTCGGGATTTACAAGCAGATAATGAATATATGCCGTCATAATTCCGTCGTCCATCGCACATATCATGCCGACAAGTCTGTTGCCGTCCCATGCAGAAAAGACTGTCTCAAAGTTTTTCATTGCCGTTACAAGTTTATCAGGATAATGACCCGACGACCATTCAACAGACAAAAACAAATCTTCAAGCTGTTTACAGCTAAAGTCATGAGTATCTTTATAGACTATGTTCATTTTATCACCACCCATTTTTACTTATAAATCCGCTTACAAACTGCCATAGTCCGTTCCATGCAAAAAAGCATATCACAAACGAAACGGCAGTTATTGACATTCCTTTCAGAATACGGCGGAATTTTCTTTCATTATCCATAAATGACGTTATGTCAAGACAGAATACAGCCATACATATAATCAGTGAAAGACTTCCGGCAACCACACAGAACGGGTGTGAGTATGGGTGTGCAGAAACTTTATAATCCAAATCCATGAAAATATTTATACAGCACAGAAAACCGAGACTTCCGAAAACTCCGTAAATAAGCGGATATATTTTATTAAATATTTTCATCTTACTGTGATTCCTCTTCCTCGACAGTACGATTTTACTTCCTGTACGGTAAGTTCCTTGAAATGAAACAGCGAAGCTGCTAAGGAAGCAGTTGCACCGGTTTTTTCAAAGACTTCCGCAAAGTCGTTAATTTTACCTGCTCCACCGCTGGCGATTACCGGTATACTACAGTTATCGCAGACAGCTTTTAACATCTCTATGTCGAAACCCTCTTTAGTACCGTCGGCATCTATGGAGTTCAGACATATTTCACCTGCTCCGAGTTTTTCAATATGATGTACCCAGTCTATCAGGTCAAGACCCATATCAATACGTCCGCCGTTTATGTAGACCGTCCATTTGTGGTCAGCGATTTTTTTAGCGTCTATACCGACACATATACACTGACTGCCGAAAATATCCGCACCGTCGTGTATCAACTGCGGATTCTTTACCGCCTGCGAGTTTACGGAAACTTTATCTGCACCGGCTCTTAAAGTCTCCCGAATATCGTCTACAGTCTTTATACCACCGCCGACTGTCAACGGCACGAAAACTTTTTTAGCAGTTTCACGGACGACATCAAGAAATACTCCCCTACCCTCGAATGATGCCGTTATATCGTAAAATACTATCTCGTCCGCACCTTGTCTGTTGTACTCCTCGGCACTCTCGACAGGGTCGCCGACGTCTCGTACACCCTCGAAGTTTACGCCCTTTACTACTTTACCATTACGAACATCAAGACACGGTATTATCCTTTTTGCAAGCATTTTTTATCCTCCTTTATATTTTTTTAAAACCTGTTCAGCATATTTTTCGTCATTACAGAATTTACAGCCTAAAGCTGACAGAATTATTCTATGTTTCGGACATTCTGGATAGCCACAATAAACAGGGTCATTACTATCGGCTTCGGAAATCCATTCATTCAGATTATCTTCGTCAACGTCATTAATTGTCATCTTATTAATCAGTATTTCAAAGCCGTTCAGCACATATTCAATAGCTTCAGGCGACGGAATATACCCGATATTCTGCCACCAATTTTCCTGACTTATATATTTTATTACTTCCAGCATAAATTCTTTATCGGTATCAAAAGTTTCCGTCTGCCAAGGCATTTCTATGATGTCAAATCCGACAGTTCCAAGCCCGACTACTGACTGTTGTTTTTCAGCTAAAAAAACTATAAGTCTTCTCTGACTTTCTGTTTTGGCAAGTTCAGAACCTCCGACTAACAAACCGTCTATTAAAACGTCTGTAAGTATATTGGACATTTTAAGTGAATCATCATCTTTAGTTACTTTTTTAAAATATATTCTGTTACCCATGAAAACACCTCTTACGATTTCATATTCAGAAAATTTTTATATGCTTCATCAATTTAGTTATCGCTTTTATAACAAGTTTCATAATTTCAAAACCATGTATATTTATTAAAATCTTCTTCCCTTTCTGTTATGAGATTTTTAAGACGTTCTAATTTGTTTTCAAGTTCTTTTTTGTGTTCTTCAAAATCACATTCTTCGTAATCAACAAATGTCGTCCATTCGTCAATATATTCATGAATATCATTGTAGAGGAATTTACAGAAATCTATCATAGATGTATGTGAATATTCTGTATAAATATCTTCCTTGCTTAAAAGCCTTTTATCCTCATTTTCGCAGATTATATGACAGTTATAATAACTTACAACGCACAGAAAACGGTCAGGTTCCATATAACCCTTTACACAAAACGGATTCATTGTTTCAAGTCCGTGTATTGCCTGCTCCAACCAGTTGGAAGCTATATCATCAAGATAACTTAATCCATATATGGCTGTTCCATCTAACTGAAAATCACTCCAGCCTGAATGAGGTTTTGTCAACATTAATTTTCCTCCGTTTATTTCTTTTTCTGATTATTTTTCGCTTCTATATTACCTGCTATACAAGATATCAGTACGACTACATACCACGGTAACCACATTATCGTAATTATGAGACCGTCAAAAGCGTCCATAGGTTCCATGTCGGCAGGATTCTGTGAACTTAAATACGCACTCTTACTTATAAACAATAAAATTGTATTGATTATCAGACAAGCAGTATATAATTTATTTTTAGGTACTTTTTTAAATATCAGTTTTGCCGGAAGATACAATAAAAACTGTATAAATAACGGTTCAGCCAAAATCGAAAGCATTATAATACCTTCAACAAAATTTGAAAACATCGTGTTCACCTCATTTAAAAGCGTAAAATAACATTCTGAAATAATTACAAATATTCTGATTTTCCGACAAACCAGAAACACTTCCGTCACCGGCTTCAATAACTTTCCACGTACCGTCAGACAATTCCGCATAATCAATGGTATAATAACGGCTTGCAAGATTACTGTATTTTTCAATTAATTCTGTCGGTGGTTGATTCGTATACAGTTCCTGACCGGAATTTCTGCTTACAGACGCTATTTTATTGTTTATATAGAATACTCTGTATTCGTTGGTTTTTCCGCCGTAGTACCGCAAATCAAGAAATTCCTTTATACAGATACCGCCGGTCAGTAAATCGCCACGGTATTTATAAAATACTTCCATATACTCATTGAATTTTTCTTGCGTTACCGAACTGTCAAAAAAACGTGGAAACTGAGTTCCTTTTACAGACTTGACAAAATCTTTTACCATAAATTTTCCAAAATTCTTTTTAATTGATTCAATATCAATTTCTTCATGTAAAGGGAAAATCTTCATTCTGGCGGTATCGTTCCCGAATACGTTATATATATTCGGGAAAATATGCATTAAAGTATATTCTTCGGGAGTAGTGATTAAGTTTATGTTATTATTACGTAACTTTTCATAAAACACGGAATATTGTTCAGGTTTCATCATCCAGCCACGCATAACCGCATTGCACGGTGAATCAGGTGTGTGATTTAAAACAAGTTTTCCCTCATTAAACCACTTGTCATATCCGAACAGTATCACATCAAATAAGCCTGTTGCTTTTGCTGCTTCGTATTCTTTTTTTAAATCTTCGTCGACTTCTTTTATTGAAAAGTAGCTTGACGGAAATAATATTGTGTCTATCATAATAGTTATTATCCTTTATATTAATACGGATATATTCCGATTCTACTGAACGGAACTGAAAAAGTAATAAAATCGCCTTTTTTTATAGTAAAATCATCATTTTTAATGTCAAGCATTTCCAGACCGTCAAATGAAAATCTGATATAATATATTTCGTCAATATCTTCACATAAACATGTAAAAATAACTCTGTCGTCAACGATTTCTGAATTTATATCTGTAGAATCCTTATTGATGATTATTGAATTTCTGTCAATAACGCTGAAATCAATTTCAATGCTATAGTGTTGCATTAGTACGGGTATTAAAGAAGATTTCCATATTCCTTTTATACTTCCGGTATGCGTAACGCCGGAAACAAAAATTATATCATTTTTAGTTATAATATCTGTTAAAGTAAATAACATTTCAGTCTCCATTCAAAGATTATTCTATAACAAAAAAATCGTCAATGATTTCAAGGTTTTTATCGAAAACAATATCATAATATCCGAGATATTTATTATTTATGTCATTAAATTCTATCGTCATTATTATATATGTTGTTTCAGTTTCAGTAAAATATTTAAGTCCGTAACAACTGAAATACGGCTTGACTGATTCACGGCTTGTAATGCCGTATTCTTCAGCCTCATCAGATTCAGATTTTATATAGTCGTCAAGATTTGCATAGAAACCATCCCATGCAATTTCTATAAGATGATTTTCTTCAACGATTTCTTTAAGGGAAGATTCAGTCATAGTATTGTTTATTCTGTCCGTAATCCTGTATTTCATTTGATATGCAACAATAACAGCTCCGTTTGTATCATTAAAAAAAATATTTTCACAGTTTAAAATTCTATGATTATCCGTCCATACAATAAGCCGGTCATCACGAGTTTTTCCAAGTAAATCAGTACGAAATTCAAGGTAACATCTACCGCAGTAATCCCAGTAATCTCTGCCGAGTCTGAAATTATTGAAATACTGTACACCCTCGAAAAACATTTCAAGTCTGCACAACCAACATTCAAGAATAAGCAAAAGACTATGATTTTCGTATTTCATATATATTATTTCAAATGATTCGTCTTCTGCACATATATCTGTTTTCTTCATGAAATCTTCAATGTCTTTTTCAGAATTTATTTCTGTCCACATATTATCCTCCGCCGGTCAAGGTACTGTCCGCTATCTGACCGAAAATATAGAATATGTATTCACTATAATAAATATAAAATTCATAGCCTATTCCGGAATAATGATAGTCCTCATCTGCTGTACAGAAAAACGGCTTTTTTTCCATGACCGCAACAAGTGTATAATCAATGATTCCCATAAATAGCCATACCGCAAAAATAATTATACAGATTTTAAGAATTTTTTTCAGCATATTCAATGGCTTGTTTTAAGTCAAGAGTACCTTTATAGATAGATTTTCCGCATATAGTGCCGTAAAGTCCCATAGCCTTACAAGCCTTTATATCGTCCATTGTATGTACTCCACCACTTGCGATTATGTTACAATCTGCTGTACCGTCCGCCAGTGCCTGTAACTGTTCCTTATTGACACCCGATAGTGTACCGTCTTTTGAAATATCCGTGAAAATAAAGTACTTCACACCCGATTTTATCATCTGATTGGCGAGGTCAATATAATTTACGTCGGAAGTTTCAAGCCAACCTTCAGTAGCTACCATACCATTCATGGCATCTATACCGACTACAATCTTTTCACTGCCGAACTTCTCGACGGCATCACGGACAAGTTGCGGATTTTTGAGTGCTACAGAACCTAATATTACTCTTGAAATACCCATATTCAAGTACTCCTGAATCGTTTCAAGACTTCTGATACCTCCGCCGAGTTCCACTTTTAAACCGGTCTTTTCGGCGACATCTGTATATATTTTTGTATTAACAGGTCTACCCTCTTTAGCTCCGTCGAGGTCAACCATATGTATCCATTCAGCACCGGCATTTTCAAAACTCTTTGCGGTTTCGAGATAGTCTGTAGCTACTTTTTCGACAGTGGAAAAATCTCCCTTGAAAAGCCTTACACAATTGCCGTCTTTGATGTCTATAGCAGGTAAAATAATCATATGAGACCTCCGAAATTTTTCAGTATTTTCAAACCTGTTTCACCGCTTTTTTCGGGGTGGAACTGTGCACCATATACATATTTTCCGTCGTGGACTAATGCCGGTACACGTCCGCCGTACTCACAGTATGCGGATATATCCTTATCAGCACATTCCGCCTTATACGAGTGTACAAAATAAACGTACTCATTATCGCCGAGACCGTCAAGAAGTCGGCAGTTATTAATGACTTCCAGTTTATTCCAGCCCATGTGTGGTATTATCAAATCTTCGCTTTCCATTTTCCGCACAGAACCCTTTATCAGTCCGAGACCGTCACATTCTTCAAACTCGTAACCTTTTTCAAAAATTAACTGCATTCCGAGACATATTCCCAGAAACGGCTTTATTTTTGCCTGCTCCTTTATAGTGTTTATAAGTCCGGAATTTTCAAGCATTTTCATAGCTGACGGAAATGCTCCTACCCCTGGAAGTATTACAGCGTCGGCGTTCTCTATTGAATTTTTATCAGATGTCAGAATGCTTTCAAGTCCGAGATAGTCGAGAGCATTTTTTACACTGAAAATGTTTCCTGCTCCGTAATCTATAATCGCAATCATTTATAATACCCCCTTTGTAGAAAGTACAGTACCGTCTGCATTTTTTGTAACTGCCGTCTTGAGAGCGTGTGCGACTGCCTTATATACCGCTTCTGCTTTGTGATGGTCATTACTGCCGTACAGCAGATTGATATGTAAAGTCATTCCGGAATTGAACGCAAACGCACGGAAAAATTCTTCTGTCATACACAAATCGTAATCACCACACGACTGACTAGTGAAATCGCAGTTGAATACTAAAAACGGTCTGTTACTTAAATCAAGGCTTGCCATTGCTAAGGATTCGTCCATAGGGATATATGCCGTACCATAGCGGACTATTCCCGACTTATTCCCGAGTGCCATTCCTAAAGCCTGTCCGAGTGCTATTCCGGTATCCTCTATTGTATGATGACAGTCAACGTGCAAATCGCCCTTTACTCTGATAGTCATGCTTATTCCGCTATGTACGGAAAGTGCTGTCAACATATGGTCAAAAAAGCCTATTCCGGTGGAAATATCGGCTTTTCCCATACCGTCAAGAACGACGGAAATATTTATATCCGTCTCTCTGGTGGTACGGTTTACTGTACCTCTTCTTGTGAAATCATTCATGTAAAATTTCCTCCAGTGCCTTGAATAACGAATCCATTTCTTCAACCGTTCCGACTGTTATTCTCATGTAATTGTCTATGCGAGGTTTATTCCAGTATCGCACGAAAATTTTACGTTTCCGGAGTTCCTCAAAGATATATCCGGCGTTTACCGTCTTATGACCTGCAAAAATGAAATTACTTTTTGAATCCGGAAATTCAAAACCTAATTCTCTGAGTTTTTTCTTTGAATACTCACGTGTAACAATGATTTTATCTGTATTTTCCCTGAAATACTTTTCGTCACGGACAGCCTCCGCACCGCAAATCTGTGTGATACTGTTCATTGTATAGGAGTTTACGGAAAATTTAACATCATTCATGTACTTTATGAGTTTTTCGCTACCCATTGCAAAACCTATACGCATACCTGCCATTGAACGTGATTTTGAAAAAGTCTGTATTACAAGAAGATTATCGTATTTTTCAATCAGTGGCAGACAGCTTTTCCCACCGAAGTCTATATATGCTTCGTCAATCATTACCACTGAATCCGGATTTGATTTGATTATATCTTCTATCATATCGACACTTTCAAGTACGCCTGTAGGGGCGTTAGGATTCGGAAAAATTATTCCGCCGTTTTCCTGTTTGTAGTCGTCGGGATTTATCGTGAAGTCCTCACGTAGCGGACAGGTCTTATATGGTATTCTGTAGACATCTGCCCATACGTCATAGAACGAGTATGTTACGTCCGGAAACATTATCGGCTTATCTGAATTGAAGAACGTCATGAATGCCATTGAAATAACGTCGTCTGAACCTACGCCGACAAATATCTGTTCAGGTTTCAGATTATAACGTTCTGCAAGGGCTTTTACTAAAATTTCGGAATCCGGATTAGGATATAACCGCATCTGTGAAACGTCAAAATTGTCAAGAATCTCACGTACCGCCGGAGCAGGCGGATACGGATTCTCATTTGTATTAAGTTTTATTATATTCTTGTCTTCAGGCTGTTCGCCAGGGGTGTACGGTACTACCCGACGGACATTTTCTTCCCATTTACTCATTAAAAACAACTGCCTTTCCGATTATTCAAAACGTACTTTTATAGCGTTGGCGTGTGCGGTAAGACCCTCTTTTTCTGCAACAAGTATTATATCGTCTTTTGCTTCTTCAAGTGCCTCACGGGTATAGTATATATAACTCGAACGCTTTGTAAAACTTGCCACTCCAAGCGGTGAAAAGAATTTCGCTGTACCACTGGTAGGAAGTACATGATTAGGTCCTGCATAATAATCGCCGAGAGGTTCGCTTGCATAGTGTCCGAGGAATACCGAACCGGCATTATCCAGACTGCCCAGTAATTCCATAGGATTTTCCATGAGGACTTCAAGATGTTCCGGAGCGATTGCATTGGCTATTTCAACAGCTTTTTCACGACTGTCTATAATTATTATTGCTCCGTAATCTTCAAGCGATTTTTCAATAATTTCCTTTCTTGAAAGATATTCTTTCTGACGGTTTATTTCTTTAATAGTCTCATCAGCGAGTTTTTCGCTTGTCGTGACCATTATAGCAGATGCCAGTTTGTCGTGTTCCGCCTGTGACATCAAATCAGCAGCGGCGAATTTCGGATTAGCAGTTTCGTCGGCGAGTACGAGTATTTCACTTGGTCCGGCTATCATATCAATGTCAACTACTCCGTAAAGTAACTTCTTGGCAGTAGCGACGAAAATATTTCCAGGACCTACTATCTTATCGCATTTAGGAATTGTTTCCGTACCGTACGCCAATGCCGATATAGCCTGCGCACCACCTGCAAGAAATATCCTGTCTACACCGCATATTGCAGCCGCAACAAGTATATCCTTATTCGGTGTACCGTCTTTCAGTGGCGGAGTTACCATTATTAATTCTTTTACTCCGGCTATCTTTGCCGGTATGGCGTTCATTAACACGCTTGACGGATATGCCGCTGTACCTCCAGGGACATATAAACCTACTCTTTCAAGCCCTCTGATACGCTGACCTAAAATAACGCCGTTTGACTTTGCGTTAATAAAACCCTGCTCTACCTGTCTGTTATGGAAATCTGCTATATTTTCCTGTGCATTGAGTAAGGCGTTGACAAAATCGGGGTCTGCATCGGTCATGGCGTCGTTTATTACATCTCGTGGTACTTCATAGTATTCCGGAAGTTTTCCGTCGAATTTAAGAGTATAGTTATTTACTGCTGTATCGCCGTTGTTTTTTACGTCCTCTATAATAGCGGAAACAGTTTCCGTAACTTTCTTGTCAGTTTCACCGGCACGTCTGCTGAGTTCTTTAAGGAAATCAACTTCTGCTATGCCGTCTGCATAAATTTTTTTCATTATAAATTCTCCTCTATGAGTTTTATTAATCTGTTTATTTCTTCCTTACGGAGTTTCAGACTTACGGTATTTGCGATAAGTCTCGCTGAAATAGGTGCTACGTCCTCTATTACTTCAAGACCGTTTTCTTTAAGAGTTGTACCGGTTTCGACAATATCTACTATACCGTCAGCGAGTTCAAGAAGCGGTGCTAATTCAACAGAACCCTCTATTTTTATGATTTCTGTATCCATACCCTTTTTTTCAAAGAAGTTTCTTGCGACATTAGGATATTTTGTAGCGATTGTCTTTACTCCGTAACCGCTGTAGAAATCGTAACCCTTTTTTGTAGCAAGGGCAAATTTACAACGTCCGAAACCTAAATCAACGAGTTCAAAAAATTTGCCGTGCATTTCCATAATGGTATCTTTTCCGACTACTCCCATATCGCATACACCGTGTTCGACGTATGTTATAACATCGTTTGCCTTTGCTAAAACTACTTCCATATTGGCATCTGGTATGGGCAGTATTAATTTTCTGCCCTTTTCGTGTACCGCTGTACAGTCAAAACCGAGTTTGTCGAAAAGTCCTACTGTATCTTTTTCGAGTCTGCCTTTAGTGAGTGCTATTCTTATTGGTTTATTCATATTCAGCCTCCGTAAAATCACTGTTGACTACTACAACCTGTGGTATTTTCTTTTCTATAGCGTATTCCCTTACGGTTTCAAGGTCATCGAAAAGTGCGTTTTCAACAACAAGACCTTGTTCACGTAATGCCTGTGCAGTCTTTATCGCTGATACTTCAAAACCCTCTTCGGCGTATACTATGGCATCTATCTTAGGCATTGACGGTATAATTCCGCTTTTTTCTATGAGTTTCGCAACGGCATTTACATTTACTGCGAATCCAATAGCCGGAGCATCATAGCCAAATTCTGAAATAAGTCTGTCATAACGTCCGCCGGATAATACTTCCTCACCGTGTCCCTGTAAGTATCCTTTTATAATAAGTCCGGTGTAGTAGTCGGTCTTGTTGACAAGTCCTAAATCGACAGTGATTACACCATCATTTCCGCAAAGTTCAGCGATATTATTGTAAATTTCGTGGAGTTCGTCAAGAAGATACTTTATATTCTCGTCAGGCATGATTTCTTCTGCCTGCTCAAATACTTCCTCACCGCCGAAAAGTGCCGGTAATTTTTTAAGAGCGTAGGTTATATTGCTTTTTTCGAGGGAATCAAGCAAATCATTCAGTGCCGGAAAATTCTTCGTCTCGATAAGACGACGTATTTTTTCCTTGACTTTGTCTGAAACATCAAGTCTTCCGACAAGTTCCTTGAAAATTCCTATGTGACCGATTTCAAGTGAAAACTCCATACCGAAAGACTTCAGTGCGGTAACGGCTGTTGAAATTACTTCCAAATCTGCCGATTTTGACTGTGTACCGATAAGTTCTATACCGGTCTGTACAATCTCGTCACTTCTGCCCTTGAGAGCAGGTTCAGTGCGGTATACTGTCTGATTGTAGTACAGTTTCAGCGGAAAAACAGCGTCTCTCAGACGTGTCGCAACTACTCTCGCAACCGGCATTGTAGTATCCGGACGCATTACAAGAAGTCTGCCTTTACTGTCGGTCATCTTGTATAAGTTTTCCTGCGGAAAATAACGTGAATTGAGATTGAAAACGTCGTAAAATTCAAGTCCTGTCGTGATTATCTCACTATAGCCACAACTTCTGAAAAGATTCACAAGTGTGTTCTCGACGTCACGTATTACTAAACATTCTCCGAAAAGGTAATCTTTCGTACCCTCCGGCGTTATAAGGTCATAATTTTTCATTAAATTCCTCCTAATCACTTTAGCGTGCTAACATGATACTATGATAACACGCTAATACAAAAAAGTCAAGTCAAAATAATGTAAGCTGTGCAGATTCGGGCAAATCACCAAAAGCCCCCGTAGTTCTAAGCATATCTATTGTAGTTTTTGACACTCCGCTTTCCTGCTGAAATTCTTCTATTGAAATAAAATCGCAGTTCTGTACAGCGTTATAAATATCATATGCGGCGGTATCGCCTACGCCGTTCATGGCGACAAACGGTATACGTAATTTGCCGTCCTCAACAAGATAGTCCACAGCGTGCGACTTCTGTAAATCTATCGGCAGAAATTCCAGACCTCTTGACAGCATTTCATTTGTTATAAGCAGAATGTCATATAAATCGCTTTCTTTCTTGCTTTTACTGTTACCCATTGCCCTTAGTTCTTCAATACGTTTCCTTACTGCCTCTTTACCCTGTACGGCGAGTTCAGCGTCGAAATCTCCGCCACGTACCGAAAAGAACGTTGAATAATATTCAAGTGGCTTATGCAGTTTGAACCAGCCCAGCTTTATGGCGGCTATTACGTATGCGGCGGCGTGTGCCTTAGGAAACATATATTTTATCTTAAGACAGCTATCAATATACCAGTCCGGAACATCATGCGATTTCAGCATACTGATAACTTCCGGCGTGAAGTTCTTCGGAGCTTTTCCCTTACGTGTCCATTCCATAATCTGAAACGCATCTTTTGGCGGTACGCCTTTATATAACAGATACGTCATAATGCTGTCACGAGTTCCTATAACGTCGGAAATCGTACATACTTTCTGGTCTATGAGGTCTTTGGCGTTTCCTAACCATACATCCGTACCGTGTGAAAGTCCGGAAATCTGTAAAAAGTCGCTGAATTTAGTAGGCTTTGCATCAATGAGCATCTGTATCGTGAAATTAGTACCCATTTCCGGTATGCCGAGACTTCCTGTTTTACAGTATATCTCTTCCGAAGTTACTCCCAGTACAGAACAATCCGTACACATACGTATAACATCAGGGTCAGTAGTCGGTACGTCTTTTATCTTTATTCCGGTGAGGTCTTCGAGGTGCTTATACAATGTAGGTACAACGTGTCCGAGTTCGTCGAGTTTCAGTATTGTATCGTGCAGTGAATTGAAATCAAAATGTGTGGTTATAACGTCAGAATCGGTTGAATCGGCAGGGTGCTGTACCGGTGTGAAGTCGTATACTTCGTAATCCGACGGCACAACAACCATTCCGCCAGGGTGCTGACCGGTTGTCCTCTTTATACCCGTACAGCCTATTGAAAGTCGGGTCATTTCGGCATTATTGTATGTCAATCCTTTATCATCACAGTATTTTTTTACAAATCCGAATGCTGTCTTGTCGGCAACCGCTGAAATAGTACCGGCTTTGAAAACGTTCGATTTCCCGAAAAGTTCTTCTGTATAGCGGTGGGCTTTCGACTGATATTCACCGGAAAAATTAAGGTCAATATCAGGAGCCTTGTCGCCGTCGAATCCTAAAAACGTCTCAAATGGTATGTCATGACCGTCACGTATCATTTCGGTATCACAATGCGGACAGTTTTTAGATGGTAAGTCAAAACCTGAACCGTATGAACCATCTGTTATAAATTCGCTGTACTGACACTTCGGACAGACGTAGTGTGGCGGTAGCGGATTTACTTCTGAAATACCTGCCATAGAGGCTACAAATGATGAGCCTACTGAACCTCTTGACCCTACTAAATAGCCGTTTTCAACAGAGTTCCATACAAGTTTCTGTGCGATTATGTAAAGTACGGAAAATCCATGCTTTATAATAGAGGAAAGTTCCCTGTCAAGACGTTTTTCAACAAGTTCCGGTAAGGGATTACCATAAATTTCATATGCCTTATCATGAGTTATTTTCTTTAATTCTTCTTCTGCACCGTCGATAGTAGGGGTAAAAGTACCTTTCGGAATAGGTCTGACTATCTCTACCATATTGGCTATCATGTTTGTGTTTGTTATGACTACTTCCTTAGCTTTGTCGGCACCTAAAAATTCAAATTCCGCAAGCATTTCTTCAGTAGTACGGAAATATAATGGTGCCTGATTCTCAACGTCTTTGAAACCCATACTTGCAAGAATAATTTTCCGGTATATAGCGTCTTTCGGGTCTATGAAATGTACGTCACAGGTAGCACATACCGGAATATTCAGTTTTTCACCGAGGGCTATTATACGGCGTATATAATTCCGGAGTTCCTCTTCATTTTCGGCTGTACCGTCACGTATCATAAATTCGTTGTTGCATACCGGCTGTATTTCAAGATAATCATAAAACTTTGCAAGTTTTTCTATTTCATGTTCCGGTTTGTTGTTAAGCATAGCCTGAAAGAGTTCACCGGCTTCGCACGCACTGCCGAATATAAGACCCTCTCTGTGTGCCTGAAGAACAGATTTCGGAATAAGCGGTTTTTTATAGAAATAGTCAAGATTACTGTATGATACCAGCTTATACAGGTTTTTAAGTCCTGCCTGATTTCTTACAAGGATAATCTGATGATATGATTTCAGTCTTTTTATATCTACTTCACCGGTTTTTGCATTTAGGTCATCAAGCGTTTCAACGCCTTTATCGTTGATAAGTCTGCTGACGAGTTCAATATATATCTTCGCAAGCATGAAAGCATCGTCTGACGCCCTGTGATGTTCAAATTTGCCGAGTTTCAGCTTTTTGGCAACATAATTAAGTTTATGTCTGGCTATTTCCGGAAGCATTATCTGACACAGTATAAGTGTATCTATCCAGTTATACCGGAAATCTATATCATTTCTTCTGCACGCCTCATTTATGAAAGTCGTATCAAAATTTGCGTTATGTGCAACAAGTACAGGATTTTCACCACAAAATTCCATAAATAATTCTATGGCTTCCTTTTCCTTCGGAGCGTCTTTTACATCGTCGTCGGATATTCCTGTGAGTTCAGTTATTTTTTCCGGTATATGTTTCATAGGATTTACTTTAGTATTGAAAGTATCCACAATCTGCATATTTTTCAGCTTGACCGCACCTATTTCTGTAAGACGGTCAGAACTGAAATTCAGACCGGTTGTTTCAACGTCAAAAACAATTGTTTCGTCGTTTATACTTCTGCTGTCGGGATTTTTAAGTATGGTCTGCTTGTCGAGGTCATTGACAATATACGCCTCACAACCGTATATTACTTTGAAATTATCCGGCATATTGTACATACAGTCCGGAAATGCCTGTACTGCACCATGGTCAGTGATTGCCATAGCCTGATGTCCCCACGCCGAAGCACGTTTTATAAGCGTTACAGGGTCTGTTACTGCGTCCATAGCTGACATATTTGTATGACAATGCAATTCAACACGTTTTTCCGGATAGCTGTCTGTACGTGGTATTCTTCTGACACTTATCACCGAATCCGGCGTTACTACTATATCATGTGCATAATTGTCAAAATCAAGTTTTCCGCTTACAAGAATTGTACTGCCCTTTTTTATCTTTGAAAGATTCATACTTTCAAGTTTATCCTTACCGGCGAAAACTTTCACTTTAACTGAACCGCTGTAATCCGTTATATCGAATGTTGTTACTGTCTTATCGTTTTTCAGTTCCTTGTACTCTGTTGCGAAAACATCTCCTATTATGACGTGTTTTTTTCCGGTCTCCTTTACGGCTTCTATTATCGGGTCGGGTGCTGTATGTATAGCTTTTCCGAAAATAATTTCAGCGGATTCCCTGTCAAATTCGGTATCGAGTGACGATATATCAACAGGTACGGACGGTATTGTAATATCTGCTTTTTCCGGAGCAGGCTTATTATTACTATTACTATATTCCATAGGCTCAGAGGTCATTTTTTCTATCATTTCATTGTACTCCTGTGATGAGACTTTACCGCCTTCGAGAACGACTTCTATTTCTTTTCCGAACTGATTATATATAAGCTGTGAAAAATTCCGGCTGAAATGATATTTATTAAGCATATCAATCCCACCATGTACAACTTTTATCGTAAGGACATTATTTTCAAGATTTACTTCGGCATCATTGAGATGTCCGTTTATTACGGATATATCACGGCGGAGAAGTTTTATCATTTCACTGAAGTACTCCATACTGAAAAGCTCTTCCGGATATCGACACATAAGACGCATACGGTTTACTTTAAGTAACTGTCCGACGACTTTTTCAAATTCCAGAATATCATCACTGGGAATCAATTTACTGAAAGATACCATAAATGTCATTTTATCCATTTTATCAGAATAAAATATCTTTATGATTTCGCCATCCCGTGTACTCTCCGGAATTTCTGTATATTCCTTGAAAAATTCAGCTAATTTTATACTCATGATTTATAACTTGTCAATCTCTGCAATGAGTTCGCTGACAATATCCTCCTCTCTTATTTTTCGCTGTGTACCGTCTTTACGGAATATAACCGCACAACCGTCACCACCGGCAATGCCTATATCCGCTTCACGTGCTTCCCCTGGACCGTTTACTATACAACCCATTACCGCAACTGTTATATCCTTGTCCATATCCCTGACGGTATCTTCTACAATATGTGCTACTTTTACAAGGTCTATTCTTGTCCGCCCACACGTAGGACATGATACAAGTCTGACGCTTTTTCTTTTCCCGATACATTTCAGTATATCCTGTGCCACATACACTTCTTTTACAGGGTCAGCGGTCAGCGATACACGGATAGTTTCGCCTATACCGTCGCACAGAAGTGAACCTATTCCCACAGCAGATTTTATCATACCCATATGTTCAGTACCGGCTTCCGTAACGCCTAAATGTAACGGATAATTACATTTTTCCGAAGCAAGTCTGTATGATGCAATCATTCTGTTCACGTCCGATGACTTTATAGAAAGTACAATATTATCAAAATCGAACTGTTCGAGAAGTCTGGCGTGATTCAAGGCACTTTCAACAAGGGCTTCCGGTGTCGGCGAACCGTATTTCGCAAGCAATTCCTTTTCAAGCGAACCGGAATTTACACCTATTCTTATCGGAATATTCTTTTTCCGACACGTATCGGCTACCTGTTTAATACGGTCATTACTGCCTATGTTACCAGGGTTTATGCGGATTTTATCAACACCGGCTTCTGCTGATTCAAGTGCAAGACGGTAATCAAAATGTATATCCGCAACAAGTGGTATGTTTACCGCCGACTTTATAGCCGGAATAAGTCTGACCGCTTCCATATCGGGAATGGCTGTCCGGATAATCTCACAACCTGCTCTTTCGAGTTCTATTGCCTGACGTACATTACCGTCTATATCGTCTGAACGTGCGTTAAGCATGGACTGTATATATATATGTCTGCCGTCAAGAACGCAGTCACCAACTTTTACTTTTTTTACGTTTCGCATATTAATTCCTCCGTTATTTTATATAAGGCATGAAAAACTTTTCATTTTCCATGCCTTTCAGATTATACACCGCCCGTTATGAGACGTACTATATCATTGTAAGTTGCCATAATCATTATCCCGAATAAAAGAACCATTCCGGCAAGATGTACATAACCTTCATGTTCAGGTTTGACAGGTTTACGCCTTACAAGTTCTATGAAACAGAAAATAAGTCTGCCACCGTCAAGCCCAGGGATTGGCAGAAGATTGAAGATACCTATATTTATCGTAATTAACGAAGTCATATAGACAAGCTGGAATATCATGTCTTTTATGTCTTCACTTTCCTGTGTGGTCTCGTTGATAGCCGTCACTACTCCGACAGGTCCGGAAATATCTTCTTTTTTCGCCTTACCGGAAACAAGCTGTTTCAGTGACATTCCGACTATATGGCTCATTGACATGAACATCTCTCCTGAACCCTTTATTACAGTAAGCGGATTCTTTTCTTTCTGTACAAGTCCGAAGTCTACAGTACCACCGCTTGCATTCTGAAAAGTAACGTCTTCAAATTCGAGTTTTTCGCCGTTACGTATAACTGTTACGTCGTGTACGTTCGTAGGAGATGCCGACAGTATATAATTTATGTCAAGCATACTGAAAATTCTTGTATCATCTATTTTATAGAAAATATCGTCGTGACGTAAACCACCGTCATAACTTCCGGAATGTCTTTCAAGAGTACCGTCTTCAAGCTGTATCGCACTGAAACCCTCTATCTGTTTAGTAGGTACGGAAGTAAGCATTGACATCATAATAACTATCATCACAAAACCCAGTATGAAATTCATACCTGCTCCGGCTACAAGTATTATCATACGTTTCCATAACTTAGCACTCCGAAAACAATGTGGGTCGTCGGATTCTTCGTCCTCACCCTCCATAGCACAGAATCCACCAAGAGGAAGAAGTCTTAATGAATATTTAGTCTCACCTTTCTGTTTCTGAAGTAATTTAGGTCCCATACCTATCGAAAATTCCAGTACCCTTACGCCACTTAATTTTGCACATATAAAATGTCCGAACTCGTGTACCATGACTATAATGCCGAAAATTATTATTGCAATAATTATGCCCATTTTGTAATATAATCTCCTTTCGTGATTGTTATTTTTCTATAATATTACGGACATATTCTCTTGCGGAAATATCCGCTTTTACGACGTCTTCATAACAGTCTATCTGAGCAGGTGCGAAATTTTCCATGACCGACGATACTATTTCACCTATTTCAATAAATGATATTTTATCATACAGGAAAAATTTTACAGCCTCTTCGTTTGCGGAGTTCACAAGACACGGATAAGCTCCGCCGGATTTTATAGCCGTTATCGCTGTCGATAAACATTTAAACGTTTCGTAATCGGGTTTTTCAAACGTAAGTGTACCATAATCCGTAAGCGACAGTCTTTTTGTAGGACATTCAAGCCTGTCGGGATATAACAGGGCGTACTGTATCGGGATTTTCATATCCGGTACGCCTAACTGTGCTATTACCGAAAAGTCATTGTATTCCACGGCAGAATGTACTACACTTTGTCTGTGTACCACAATTTCAATCTGTTCGGGGGTGAGGTCAAAAAGCCATTTGGCTTCTATAAATTCAAGACCTTTATTCATAAGTGTTGCGGAATCTATAGTTATTTTATTACCCATACTCCAGTTAGGATGTTTCAAAGCGTCGGCTTTTGTGACTTTTTTCAGGTCTTCATAGGATTTCTTAAAAAAAGGTCCACCCGATGCCGTAAGAATAATTTTACTTAAATGTTCCCTCTTGCTACCCTGTAGGCACTGGAATATCGCTGAATGTTCGCTGTCTACCGGATATATAGTAACGCCCTTTGCCTTTGCAGAAGACATTACTATCTCACCACCGGCGACCAGTGTTTCCTTATTGGCGAGTGCTATATCTTTACCGGCGTTTATTGCCGTGAGTGTCGGAAGAAGTCCAACCATACCCACCACGGAATTTAATAAAATGTCGTTCTGTGACAGTGAGGCTATTTCACACAGACCCTCCATACCCGAAAGAACTTTCACGGACGTATCGGCGAGACGTTGTTTTATTTCAGTATATTTTTTGTCGTCGTATATACAGACATAATCCGGTCTGAATTTTCTTGTCTGATTTTCGAGCAGGTCAGTGTTACTATTGGCGGAAAGTCCGGCTATCCTGAAATTATGTTTTTCGCATACCTCCAGTGACTGCGTACCGATTGAACCGGTTGAGCCTAAAACCGAAACTGTTTTATTCATTGTGTCATCTCCTTTATTATATGAAAAATTTTCTGTAATTATAAGATTAACGATAAATCTAAATATTTAATAAAAGAAAATTTTAATAACAACAGCACATAAAATACATACAATTATCGTAACCAGTGATATAATAAAATCTTTTCGAGGCTTATTAAGCATGACTTCTTTCATATTTTCTGCAAATGCACGTTCAGGAATATCGGGGTCATAACAGATTTCTATTTCATCGCCGTATTCAGGCATACGGAAAGATTTCTTACGTAGAATAAAAGTCTGCATTTCTTTATCATTTATATGGAATAAAACTTGTGAAGTATAATATTCATTGTATCTGACTTTTCTTATCTTAAATCCGGAAAAAACATCTGATGCTACAGATTGTGCGAAATTTTTCAATACAACCGGCTTTATAATTGTTGCTGTACATTCAGTGCATTTATTGACAAGATTTTCTATGTAAACTCTTTCTTTTTTATAATTTTTTATATTAAATATTAAGATAATCGTCCGTATTAGTGAAAGTATCAGCCATAATCTATAGTTCAGTAAAAACATCAGTAAATAATACAATTTAAAACCTCCTGCCTGTCTGAAAAGTGAAAAGGGACTATCCGCCTTATATTGAAAAACGTTTAGTCTCCTTTCCTGATTTTATATTACACTAATAATTACAATAAATGCATAAAACGTAGGCAATACAAATAATACACTGTCGAATCTGTCCATAAGTCCACCATGACCGGGCATAATATTACCATAGTCTTTAAAGCCTATCTGTCTCTTTACCATTGACGCCGATAAATCACCTACCGTACCGATTACCGCACACACAACTCCCAGAATAAACGCTATCACAACATTCTGAACATTGAATCCGCCACGTACGCAGAATGCTACGGCGTACACTATACCGGTTGTCAGGATACCGCCTATAAAGCCCTCTATGGTTTTTTTCGGGCTTATTTCCGGACATAGTTTGTGTTTACCTAATGCAACTCCGGAAAAATATGCTCCGGTATCGGCTATCCATGCACCACATAATGCCATTATCAACAGAAACAGACCGTCAACACTGTCGTAATTGTGTATCAGTATCATTGTTGACATTGCGTGCGGTACTAATACCATTACCGCCAGTGTAAAGAATATCTGTTCATAACGGATTTTCTTGTGTTTCTTCAACCATGTAACGAAGATTACAAACGCACACAACAACGTCACGACAAACTGCATTATGTGTATGATTTCATTATCATGTGCGAATGGGTTCGAGTACTGAATCCCTGTAATATATCTGATAGGGTCATCTTTTAGTGATGCACTCAATAACGGCGTTACTATTCCGCATATCTCCGTGGCTATCAGTACCGGTACGCACTTATGCATTTTTACCGCTCTTAACAGTTCGTAAAGCATTACCGCTATTATTACCGCTACTGCTATCGGAAGTACCATCGTATTATGAAAATACAGTACCACCGCAAGTATCAGAACGCCTACAACTCCCGAAATAATTCTTGTAAGCATTCATACACCTCCGAAACGTCGGTTTCTGTTGTTGTACTCTATCAGTGCTTTGTCGAGGTCTTTCGGGGAAAAGTCTGGCCATAGTACGTCAGTAAAATAGTACTCCGCATAGGCACATTGCCATATCAGATAATTTGATAGTCTGAGTTCACCACTCGGACGGATAAGCAAATCAACATCAGGGAATCCGGCTGTATACAGATTATCCGCTACGGACTGTTCAGTTATATCTTCCGGCTTTATTTTACCGTCAATAGCCTGTTGTGCGAGCATACGTGCGGAATGTGCTATTTCGTCACGTCCGCCGTAGTTGACAGCCATCATTAAATTCATTTCCTTGTAATGTGCCGTATCCTGCTCCAGTTTTATCATTTTTTCACGTAAATCATCATCAAAGGCGGATTTGTCGCCTAAAAAAATCATACGTGTGTTTTCACTTAAAAAATTTCTTACGTCAACGATATAATCACGGAAAAGTTCCATAATAGTATTTATCTCGTCGGTGGGACGTTGCCAGTTTTCAGTAGAAAACGCATAGAAAGATATATTTTTCAGTCCTATATCCTTACAGTATCGGACTATCTTCTTGAAATTCTTCGCACCCTCACGATGTCCGAAAGAACGGGGCAGACCTCTTTTTCTTGCCCACCTGCCGTTACCGTCCATTATGAAGCCTACGTGTTGCGGAAGAACAGTCGGCAATGACTGTTCTTCTTTATTTTCTTTTTTACCGAATAATGCCATAGTTCACCGTTCAGACCGTCATTATTTCCTTTTCCTTGGCGGAAACGGATTTGTCAACTTCCGCACAGAATTTATCTGTCAAATCCTGTACTTTCTTTTCGCAGTCTTTCATATCGTCCTCGGTGATTTCAGAATTTTTCTTCATAGCCTTGAATTTATCCATAGTATCACGTCTAATTGAACGAATTGTTACTTTACATTCCTCGCCGTATTTCTTGATGTCCTTACAGAGTTCTTTTCTTCTGTCGCCGGTGAGTTGCGGGAAAACAAGGCGGATAACCGTACCGTCGTTAGTGGGATTGATTCCGATATCGGAAGCGAGTATAGCTTTTTCGATAAGTTTGAGTGTTGACCTGTCCCACGGCTGAATAACAAGTATTCTCGCCTCGGCGACTGAAACGGCTGCCATCTGATTTACCGGAGTAGGTGCGCCGTAGTAGTCGACAAGAACCTTATCGAGTACAGCAGGATTAGCACGTCCGGCACGGATAGAAGCGAACTCGTTTCCGAGTGCGTTAAGACTTTTCTGCATTTTTTCTTTAGCTTTGTTAATCTGTTCTTTCATGATAAAAAATTCCTTTCGGTTAAAATTATTCTACTGATACTATCGTTCCGACGTCCTCACCCATGACGGCATCATAGATGTTTTCGGGGCGTGAGAGGTCAAAAACAAGCATTGTCATATGATTGTCACGGCATAATGTAGCGGCTGTACTGTCTATAACGCCTAAATCATCGTTGAGTATCTGACTGAATGTCAGTTTGTCGTAACGCTTGGCGTCGGCGAATTTATGAGGGTCTTTGTCGTAAACGCCGTCAACCATAGTAGCTTTCATGAAGATGTCTGCTTCAATCTCGGCAGCACGGAGTGATGCGGCTGTATCCGTCGAGAAGAACGGATTACCAGTACCACAGGCGATAATTACAACTCTGCCTTTATTAAGGTGATTGACCGCTTTGTTTCTGATATAGGGTTCTGCAACCTGTTGCATGATGATAGCCGTCTGAACTCTCACGACACAGCCGAGTGTTTCCAGTACGTCGGCGAGTGCAAGGGCGTTCATAGCGGTAGCAATCATACCCATATGGTCTGCACGTGTTCTGTCCATAGCACCGGAAGAACGTCCACGCCAGAAGTTTCCGCCACCGACTACAACAGCTACCTGTACACCTGCGTCAACACATTTTTTAATGCTTTTACAGATGTCAGTAATAATGTCGAAGTTGAGACCGGTTTTCTTGTCACCGGCGAGAGCCTCACCGCTTACTTTCAATAATATTCTTTTATACTTTGGGTTCATATCAGCACCTCACAAAAAAATCTATATGTATATTTTACAATAAAAAATTAATTCTGTAAAGTCTATTTTTGAAAAAAATTTTTAAATATGCAAATTTTTCTTAATCCGGCTGATTTGTTGTTGAAAATATACAAAATAAATACAAAAAACTACCTGTTTTTCGTCACTGTAAAGGCTTGACTTTTCCTGAAAGCCGTGATATAATATAATAGTCGTAAGGCAAATGATAAAACTACAAATACGGAGAGGTATCGAAGCGGTCATAACGAGGCGGTCTTGAAAACCGTTTGACTTAACGGTCACGTGGGTTCGAATCCCACCCTCTCCGCCATATTATGCGGATTTACTCAAGTGGTTAAGAGGATCCCCTGCTAAGGGATTAGGCCGAGGAATCGGTGCGAGAGTTCGAATCTCTTGATCCGCGTCATTTAAAAACCAATGTATGTTACATTTTTTGTAATATGCGTTGGTTTTTATTTTTAGATTGACTTTTCAGCATTTTAGTGATATAATAGGAATAAAATTTATTAAAGTAAGGTGATGCCGTTGAAAGTACGTAAATATCTGAAATATAACTTATATATGTTGTTTCTGATTACTTGTATGTTTTTTCTTAGTGGTTGTCATGGTAAATATCCGATTACAGTCACCATAAGCAACGGAAATATGAACGATAAAAAAATTGATATTCTCATACCAATGGACAAATACAGTCCGGACTATACGGAAAGTGCCTATACCGGAGAGAATGTCATAAAAGAAAATAATCCTGAAATTGCAGTTTATAAAGTCGACGGCTACAGAAGTATGCTTTGTCATTACAGACTTTCCGATTACAAAATGGAAAAAACAGATGATTCAACATATACCGCTGAACTTTATCTCAACGGAAAATATGAATTTAAACAGCTATGTGATAATTATACAAATTTCAAAATAGCTGTCCTTGACAATGACGGAAATATATTGAAAGTTTCAGAAGAATGTAGTTTCAGTTTGCAGAAAAATGTCATTCTTGACAAAATAGAATACGATTATATTACGAATACTGTAACTCCGGAATATACATACAATAGGTCTCTTACTTTAGTTCTTGTTGAGTTTCTGATAAGTCTGTTGATTATGGTAATGCCGATACCGTCACTTATATGCTTTATAGTATTGATTCTGCAAAAATTAAAAGGTACACTGGAATTTCCTACAATTTATCATAATATAATGTTTATGATATATATTATTCCTACTGTTATATTTATCGGAATACGAACTGACTACGCTTTAAAAACTCAAAGTCCGTTATATTCCGTATGGGAAGATTTTATGAATCTCGGCAATGTAAGTTACTGTTTTATTCCGGTGGTAATATTTCTTATCGTAATGATATGGTGGTTTGTATCGTTATTCAGCGGTGATAAAAATTCGGCTTGCAATTCTTCCGGAGATGATGTATAATATAAATACAGGAGGTGTATTTCTTTATGAATATTTTTCTGTGTATACTTCTTGGCTATCTGGTAGGGAATATCAATCCGGCATACATAATCTCAAAGCTTAACGGTTTTGACATACGTGAAAAAGGTACGGGAAATGCAGGAGCTTCAAATATAACGGTAGTCATGGGTAAGAAAGCCGGTATTTTTACCGCTTTGTTCGATATTTTCAAGGCTTTTGCCGTGACCGTTATTGCCGTGAAATTATTTCCGGATACAGAATCCGCAAGAATTTTATCGGGTGTTTCCTGTATACTCGGACATATTTTTCCGGTATTCATGAAATTTCATGGCGGAAAAGGTCTCGCCTGTCTCGGTGGTATGATATTGTCATATAATCCGGTTGTATTCTTGTTACTCCTGCTCGCTGAAATGGTAATAGCACTGGTTGCCGATTACATAGCCGTTGTAGCACCGTCCGGAACTGTTATTTTTACGCTGATATACTTCTTCATGACCGGCGATATTATTGGTACTTCAATGATGGCATTAGTTTCAGTAATAATTTTCTTCAAACATCTGGAAAACTTCCGGAGAATCCGGAGAGGCGAAGAAACTCATATAAGTTTCCTGTGGAAAAAAAACTGAATCCTATAAAAAAACGTTTCCGTAAAAAGAAACGTTTTTTTATTGTAACATTATACAGGCTTCCGGAATATAATATAATGATGATTTATTTCTGAAAGGAGGTCATTTATTATGGATATGGCAACAGTTATTTCCGTAATGATACTCGCATTTATAGCAATCCTTGAATTTGTATTCCTGTTCCGGAGCAGGTCATGTAACGAAAATCTGACCGATTATATAACCGTCGTTCCGGTTTTTCCGGAAGACGATAAATTTTCATTACGGCTTGAATGTCTTTCCGAAAAAATAGCCTGCGGAAATTTTCGCATAGAAAAGATAATATTTCTTGACTATGGTGCAGACACTGAAAAATCAGCACTCTGTAAGAGATTCTGCCTTGATAATCCGGAGGCTGTTATTGTACGTTCCGGAGAACTTGAAAAAATATTGTCGGAAATGTTTGCAATTAAACGGATAACATAGTATAATAGAATAGTAAAATATTCAGGAGGTTTTTTTATGGCACAGCAATCATTACGCATTGAGGGTACTGTTGAAAATATAGTCTTCAGAAACGATACAAACGGTTATACCGTCCTTGACCTTGATTCCGGCGGAGAATTTATAACCGCTGTCGGTGAAATAGGAAACGTTCAGGAAGGCGAAACTCTTATTATTACCGGTAATTATACCACACATAGCAGATTCGGAACACAGTTCAGAATTGAATCCTATGAGGAAAAATTACCCGATACTGCTATAAATATAGAAAAATATCTTGCTTCCGGTGCGATAAAGGGTATAGGTACGAAACTTGCCGGTAAAATAGTGAAACGTTTCGGAGACCAGACACTTGAAATTCTCGAAAAAGAACCGGAACGGCTCGCTGAACTGAAAATATCGAAGAAAAGATACGATAATATTCTTGCGGAAATAAAAAATGCTTTCGCTTTAAAAAATCTTGTATCTTTCCTGAAAAAATATGACATTCCTTTCAGTGACGTAATGAAAATATATCTTGAATACGGTACTGAATCTCTTGATAGTATAAAAGAAAATCCGTATATTCTGTGTGGAGGAAGTATAAGACTTGATTTCAGAAAAGCCGATATTATCGCCGGTGAACTGGAATGTACAGAAAAAAATTTCAGTTCACGTATTGTCGCCTATATCTGTCATGAACTCCGTCGTCATGCCGAAAGTAACGGTCATTCCTGTATGATGCTGGATTTTATCGTTTCCGTAATGTTCAGGGAACTTAAAATATTTTCCGAAGACGATAAAACAAATACTATGGAAATTATAAAAAAAGCCTCCGTAAAAGACGAAGTAACAGGTATACGTAATTTTTACATATATCATCATGAGAATATATTATATATTTCACTGCCGGAATACTATGAAGCGGAAAAATATATCTATAAAAGAATACTATCTATGACTTCCGGAAAAAATCAGGTAAACTGTAAACTCTTTATCAATGACGAGGAAAAAAGAAACAACATTAAATATGAATCTCTTCAGCGTAAGGCTATAGAATCCGCTGTTTCCGAAAAAATATTCATTCTTACAGGCGGTCCAGGTACGGGAAAAACTACTACTCTTAATGCCATAATATCAATCATGGAAAAAAGAGGTCTGAAAGTATTCCTTACCGCCCCTACCGGACGTGCTTCAAAACGTCTGTCCGATATGACAGGTCATAACGCTAAAACTATTCACAGGCTTCTTGAAGTCCGTTCCGATACCGGCAACGAATTTTCACGTAATGAAAAAAATCCCCTTAACTGTGATGCCGTAATAGTAGACGAGTTTTCAATGGTTGATGTCATTCTTTTTGAAGCCCTGCTCCGTGCTATGAAATCTTCCTGTAAACTCATAATAACCGGCGACAGTGACCAGTTACCGTCAGTCAGTGCCGGAAATCTTCTCTATGACATCATAAGCGGACAGGCTGTAAAAGTCGTAAGGCTTGAAGAAATATTCAGACAGTCGCAGAAAAGCTGTATAGTAACAAATGCACATAAGATAGTCAACGGCGAATATCCTGACTTGTCACGTAAAGACAGCGATTTCTTTTTTTTCAGACGTCCGGAAAATGAATCGGCAGTCAGACTTATTGTTGACCTCGTGAAAGAAAGACTTCCTAAGGCGTATGGCTATTCATCGGCTGACGATATTCAGATATTAGCACCGTCACGCAAGGGAATGTTAGGTACTAACGAAATAAACCGGATACTCCAGAATGAAATCAACTCACAGAACGGTCTTAAAACGGAATACACAAGTATTTCCGGAATTTTCCGTACTGGTGATAAAGTCATGCAGAATATCAACAATTATGACATCGAATGGAACAAAAACGGCGAAACTGGTAAGGGTATCTTCAATGGCGATATAGGCAGGATAAAAAATATAAATCTTTCGGAAAAAACAGCCTGTATTGATTTTGAGGGAAGAATAGCTGAATATCCGTTTGAAATGCTCACACAGATTGAACTTGCTTACGCCGTGACCGTACATAAAAGTCAGGGCTGTGAGTTTGAAGCCGTCATAATACCGGTACAGGACGGTATGGACGTACTTAATCACAGAAATTTACTCTATACGGCGGTTACACGTGCTAAAAAACTTCTTATTATAATAGGTAACGAAAATGTCATAAACAGAATGGTTGATAACGTCCGTGGAAGAGAACGTTATACAAATCTTAAAAATATGTTCTGAAATAAAAGAAAGGAAAAAAATTAATGTCAAATAATGATATCGGTATAGATTTAGGAACTTCAAATATCGTAATAAGTATGGGTAATAAGGGCGTTGTTCTGAATGAACCGTCAGTTATAGCCTACAATACACGTACTGAACGTGTTTTAGCGGTAGGCAGAGACGCCTATGAAATGATTGGCAGAAATCCCGATTATATATATGTGGCACGTCCCATAACGGACGGCGTTATTTCAGATGATGACCTCGCTAAAAGTATGATACGTGAATTTATTATAAAAATTTCCGGACATCAGCTTATAAAACCACGTATCATAATATGTGTACCGGCATTTGTAACCGACATTGAAAGCCGTGCGGTAGTAGACGCCGCCAGAATTGCCGGTGCAAGACAGGTGTATCTGATTCAGGAACCGGTCGCCGCTATGATTGGTGCGGAAGTGGACATCACAAAAGCAAGGGGGCGTATGATTGTCGACATCGGGGGCGGTACTACTGATATAGCTATAGTTTCCATGAATGGTGTTGTTTCGTCGCATACCATAAAGACCGCCGGAAATTCCATAGACCGTTCAATAATACGGTATATGCAGAACCGGTATAAACTGCTTATTGGCGAACGTACTGCCGAAAAAGTTAAAATAGGTCTGTGTAATCTTTATGACCCGTCAGACGATGTGCGTTTTATCGTAAAGGGAAGAAGTCTCATAAAAGGTCTGCCATCACAGGTACTTCTGAGCGAAACAGAACTTTTCAAGGCTGTGGAAGATGATACATTTTCCATAATGGAAGCCGTAAGAAAAGTGCTTGAAGAATCACCACCGGAACTTGTCGGAGATATTTATGATAACGGTCTTTTACTCACCGGCGGAGGTGCGTTACTGGGTGGGCTGTCCTATCTCATAAACCGTACACTCGGCATAAAATGTACGATTGCTAAGGACGCTATGAACTGTGCCGCAAAGGGTACGGCACTTGCATTCGGTAAAATGAAACATCTTCTCGACGGTTTCGAGACTGCACCGGTTTATAAATATTCTTAATTCATAATTAAGAATTAAGAATTATTAATTTTGAATTAAAATAATTATGCATTATGAATTATCAATTATGAATTAAGAAAGAGGGGGAATATTATGTCATCACCACTTGCCGACAGAATACGTCCGAAAACTCTTGACGAAGTTGTAGGTCAGGAACACATACTGTCTGCCGGAAAACCACTCCGGCGGATTATCGAAAGCGGTACAGTACCGAATATGATTTTTTATGGAGTTTCGGGAACAGGGAAAACTACAGTAGCAAGGATTATCGCCGATAACTGCGGTATGAATCTGTATCGCCTGAACGGTACAACAGCGTCTGTAGCCGATATAAAGGAAGTAATCGCCGGTATAGGAACTTTCGGCAACGAAAACGGTATTTTATTGTATCTCGATGAGATACAGTATCTCAACAAAAAACAACAGCAGACGTTACTTGAATACATTGAAAACGGCGATATAACACTTATCGCCTCGACGACTGAAAACCCATATTTTTCGGTATACAGTGCGATTATAAGCAGATGTACAGTATTTGAATTTAAAGCGGTTACACCTGAAAAGATTATACCGGCTGTTGAAAGGGCTTTTTCCGTACTATCAGCGGAAAACGGCGTTGAAATAACGGTCAGCGACGATATAACAAGGACTATCGCATATAACTGTGGCGGTGACGTCCGTAAGGCTATGAATACCGCTGAACTTGCTTTCATATGCGGTGAACGTTTCGGCGGTAAAGTGGAAATAACGTCGGAATCAGTAGAGATTATCGCACAGAAAAGTAATATGCGTTACGACCGTGACGGTGACCAGCATTTTGATATTCTGTCAGCTTTTCATAAGTCGGTGAGGGGTTCGGACGAAAATGCTTCATTGCATTACGCTTCCCGACTGATTGAAAGCGGTGATATAACGTCCTTATGCCGACGGCTTTTGTGTATCGCCTGTGAAGATGTAGGACTTGCTTATCCGCAGGCGATTGTAATTACAAAGGCGTGTGTCGATACGGCGTTACAACTCGGACTTCCTGAAGCGAGATTACCTATAGCGGAGGCGGTTATATTACTCGCAACCGCTCCTAAATCCAACAGTGCATACGAGGCTATAAACTCCGCACTTGATGACCTTAAAAACTCCGGTACGCTTGACTTCCCACGACATCTTCAGAACACACACTATGACGGAGCAGGTGCGGAAGTTTACGGACAGAATTATTTATATCCGCATGATTTCCGTGACCATTATGTTAAACAGCAGTATCTTCCCGACGCTATAAAAGACCATGTTTACTATAAATTCGGCGACAACAAACAGGAACAATCCGCACTTGCCTACCGGAAAAAAATAATCGGACAGCACAAAAAAACCCCGCTATGAAATAATGTCGGGGTTATTCTGCTATTCAGTTGTAAGATTTTCTGTTAAGAAAATATGTAGAAATGAATTTACCGGATAATATTAATACTCATCGGAATCAATCCTTGCCTTTCATGATTTCAGGTCATCAACTATTAAAACGTTTACCGGAAAAATCAGCAATACATCGGCTTTATGACTGGAAATACTATTCACTATATCAATCAACGGAACAAGCGTAAAGCCTATATTCCCACGTTGTATTATACCAGACATTCAGCAAGCCCACCGGTTTCGCACTGCTGATTCAGACTTTCTTCCATCGGACTCACTTTTCCTTTCCGCCGTAATTAATCTACATGGAGCGAACTCCAGACCAAGTAAATTCAGCTGTAAGGGAACTTTCAATACTGTTTCCCTTTTGTTGTATATATAATAACATACTTTTTGTGATTTGTCAATAGTATTTCTGAAATTTCATGAATATTTTAGTACATTTCGGCGAAGTGTACAATAAACAAGTTATCCGGTAATGCAATATGCATAAACAGAAATTACCGCTTGAAATTGTACCGGAGATGATGTATAATATAAATATCAAATGGCTTATGCCGGATTGGAGAATCTTATGAACGAATTTACCCCCGAACTTTTCGAGCTTATTGACCAGTACGGAAATAAAAGATGTTTCGAGCTTGTCAGTGCCGTGGAAATGAATGGAGAACAGTATTATGCTATGCTACCCGCCATTGAGGACGAAAATTTTCTTGACGTTGACCTTGAACTTGTCATACTGAAAGTTGTTGAGGAAAACGGCGAGGAAGTCCTTGCATCTATCGACGATGACAGCGAATTTGAAGAAGTTTCACGATATTTTGACGAATATATCCAGCAGATTTACGAAGACGAAGAATACTGATTACATACCACAGGGACGGATTTTTTTATCCGTCCTGAATTTTTTTGTGAAAAATTTTCGGAAACCTCTTGACAAATCAGAATTCATGTGATATAATATTAAACGTCAGATAATTGATATGCGGATATGGCGGAATAGGCAGACGCGCCAGCTTCAGGTGCTGGTCGGGGCAACTCGGTGCAGGTTCAACTCCTGTTATCCGCACTTATCAAAAAACCGTTGTAACTCGGCTTGAATCCGGTTTACAGCGGTTTTTACTATGTTTTCTACTGAAGTATTTTTCAACGTTCCTGCTATGAAAAACCGGACAGCTGAAGTTTAAAACCTCCGGCTGACCGGTCAATTTATGATTTTACTTTCTTAAAGATTCGTGTTTGTCGATACGGTTATAGTAGAAAGTTATTTTTTCAAGGGCTTCATTTATTGTACAGGTCACATCAAATGCCGATATTGCTTTACGTTCAAGCTGTTTCCGGATATTAAAACCGATTTTTCGACATACAACCGCTCTGCAATCGGAAATTATTTCAACTTTTGCCGACGGTTTACCATATCCGCTACAGCCTGAACCGCACCCGTCTGAATTTCCACAGACTTTGGAATTACAGTTATTTTCTTCTGTAGTACATTTTATTTCTCTGGATTTTTTACACACACCGTCCGAAACTTCATAGATGACAAAATTTTTTGCAGAACCGAATGTTTCATTGATATTTTCGCCGTCCGAAGTTGCAACCGCTATTTTATATGACATCTTTTAACCTCCGTCAGTTCCACCGCTGTACCGCAACGGAATAAATATCCTCTATAAGACGTATTCCGCCGGTATATCCTACATAGAAATCGTCAAGCACAACTTTATCCTGTACAGGATAAGAGATATTAAGAAAATGCCCAAACATATGTTCAGTTATTTCTTTTTCGTAGTAGCTTCCTACAATCAACGGATAGCCGTGGTAGTCATGCGATTTTATTTCATTATGGATTTTATAACTGTCTGTTTCAAAACTTACTTCCGCTTTAAGTCCGTAATTCAGATTTTCAAATTCAGCTTTTATTTTATCCTGAAATGCTTTCGGCGTATCGTCGGTTATGAACTGTTTCGCCGGAACAAGTCCCAAATCGTTCACAAGGAATTTTGTTATTCCAAGTGCGTATTGTGCATCTCCTACGACGGTGAACTGTTTCGCCATTACACGTGTTTCAAGAAACATATCGGCATAACGTTCAATGAGATAGTAATAATAATTTTCGTGTTCGTTGATTATATTTTCAACTTTCTGTTCGTCAACTCCGGCAAATTTGCCTACTTCTCGCAGAAATTTACTTGTTTCAAACGCACCTATCGGCAGTGTAGGATAATGTAAGTACGGAATATCAAGTTTTTTCTGCATTTTCTTCATGTTGCCGACCGATACCCACGGCGATACAAGCAGATTAAATTCAGCTTTCGGAATGCGGTCAATATTTCCGATTCCACGCTGATAGCCGAATATCGTATTAGGTATGAGACCAAGTTCAGAAATAAGTTTTTCAAGTTCCCTGATATTTCCGAGCCAGAATAAGTCCTGATACGGAACATCAGCCCATATATTTACGAGACCTTTTTCTTTATTATCTGATTTTTCAAGATACTGGTCAATAATAGCGTCAATGACCTGCTCATGACCTTTGTAATTATTGCCCTTGAATCCGGCTGTTGACGCATAAATAACAGGCTTTTCCGCACATTCGTAACGGCTTACTACTTCGCCGGTATCGTCTCCGACTATTTCCGGTATACAGCCTGTAAGAACTACATACAAATCAGCGTCAATGACTTTCAATGCGTTTTCGATAGTAGTATCAAGTTTTTTCACACCACCGAATACAACATCTTTTTCGTTTATACTCGTACACGGAAAAATATTCGGCGAAAAATATCCGCTACTTCCGATAGAATCCGAAAGTTTCTGTGCGCAACCAGGTCCGGAATGAAGTATCGGAATAGCCCTTGTTATCGCCTGTACTGTCTGCATCGCACCCAACGCACATTTATAACGCTGTTTGTCAAGAAGTTTCGCCATTATTTTTTCGCCTCCTCTAAAAATTTATCGACGTTCTGTTTGTACCACCAGTCAGTATAAGGCAGTCTGACACGTCTTGCGAGATTTTTTTCAAAACTACGGTTATGAATGCTGTCGAGAACTGAACGTGCAAATTCCAGTGTATGCTTATAGCCGAAAATCATATACTCGTCGGCTACGTATACCGCCGGAGTACCGTTCTTTATCGCCCATACTGTAGACCCTGGATGTCTCGAAAGATACAAATCGGGCTGATATTTGTTCAGAATATTCATTACCTCGTAATTCTGCTGGTCTGCAACGCTCGCTTCAAAGTCGACACCGTTTTCAAGCAGATACTCCATAGATGGCGGAACATCGCCGTTTTCGTATTTCTTATCATAGTGCCACGCCAACGCCCATACAACTTCTATGCCTAACTCGTTCAGAACCCTCGACACCTCGAAAGTATACCCTGGACCCATTCCGAGTACCGCTTTCAGTCCTTTGAGTTCTTTTTTGATTTCCTCAATCTGCGGAATGTAGATTGCACGCTGTTCGGCTATGTACTTTTCAACGGCTTCGCTTCTGTCGGTAACTCTGCCGATTTCACGTAACCATGTTTCAAAACCGGCTATTCCAAGCGGATTTATAGTCCTTATATAAGGTACGCCGTATTTTTCTTCAAGACCGTTGCCGAGATAGTTTCCGAGAGTACCACATATGCACGTCGTGGCAAGAGATTCTGAAATACGACTTAATTCTTCAACCGTCGAATTACAGTAAAGAAAAATCGGCTCTAAATCAAAATTCCTGAAAATTTCTATAATTTCCGGTCTCGCACTTTCGTAGAAATTCTTGAAATTTATTGTATTTCTTTTCTGCTTTGGTGGCTTGACAATACTACTTAATACAGCATGGTCAGAAATATCAAAACCGGTTGCCCATATCCTCGACTTGAAGCCCTCACAATGTACCGCCACAATCGGAACATTTATCTCGTCTCTTACGTCGTCAACAACGCTGTCGATATCTTCGCCGATTATTCCGGTAGCACACGAACTTGTCACAAAAATAGCCTTCGGGGAATATCTCCTGTTGACTTCAAGAATAATTTTCCGGAGTGCGTCCGCTGACCCGAAAATAGTGTCTTTTTCGTTCATATCCGTACCGACGTATACTGTATTATTCGTAACTCCTCGTTTTTTCGCCATTACCTTATCGAGATAGTACGCCCCTGCACTCGCTACAGAACACCCTGCCGGTCCGTGATGTATTATGGCAACATCCCTTATCGCCGAAAGCTGTCCCAATGCACAACTCGAAAGGCAGGTACTCGACTGTGAAAAACATCTCGAACAGCCTTTCAATGTACCGCAACTGCTTTTTTCTGCGAGGTCGGTTAATGTTCCGATATATCCGGTTATAGAACCGATACGGTTTTCCCTTGTGGCAACGTTGGAACTCTCTAAATTTATTGACATATTTTTCCTCCTTAACCCTGATAATTTTCGTCAAAAAGATGCGTTGAAAGATATCTAAGTCCAGTATCGGGAAGTACAGCGACTATAGTTTTTCCGTAATTTTCGGGTTTTTCTGCAAGTCTGGTAGCTGTATATATCGCCGAACCTGATGACGCACCTATTAAAATTCCGTCTGTCCTTGCGACTTCTCTTGCGGATTCGTAAGCCTGATTTGTATGTACTTCATACCAGTCATCATAAACTTTTCTGTCAAGATTCGCCGGAATAAAACGCTCCTCGACGTTCTCAAACGGGTGAACGCCTGTTATTTCCTCCTGCTCCGGACGTTCAGGACTTTGGAAAGAATCTTCCGTAGGCTGTACTCCTACAATCTGTATATCCGGATTTTTTGATTTCAGATAATTTCCAGTACCCGAAAGTGTTCCGCCTGTACCGACGTTTGCAACGAGAATATCAACATTTCCGTCGGTATCCTGCCAAATCTCCGGACCGGTAGTCCTGAAATGTATATCCGGATTTACAGGATTTCTTGTCTGGTCCGCAAACCATATGTTCTTCTCACCGCTGACCGCTCTTTCAAGAGCCTTTACGCACTCGATAAAATCCGCACCGTATTTTTCCATACTCTCGACTATTTCCGGTACTTCCGAAATTTTTACGGTCTCACCACCGAATGCGTGTATTACCTGAAATCTTTCCCTGCTTACCTGGTCTTGTATGTAAACACGGAATTTATAGCCTTTTGCCGCCGCAATCGCCGCAAGTCCGATACCGGTATTACCGCTTGTCAGTTCTATGATAGTATCGCCTTTTTTGAGTTTTCCGGAACGTTCAGCGTCTTCAACCATGGCGAGTGCTATTCTGTCCTTTACGCTCTGATTCGGGTTGAAATACTCCAGTTTTACGAGAATTTTCGCCTGAAGATTATGTTTTTTTTCGTAATTTGTCAGCTCAAGTAACGGCGTTCTGCCTACGAGTTCTGCAATAGATTTGTATATTTTTGACATATTTTTCACTCCTTCATAAAAAAAGACCGGAAGTCAGTTGCAGGCGTATCGGCCATACAAAAAACCTCCGGTCTTTCCGGTCAGTCCCTGATTTTATAGTTTTAATTCCTATAATACTGGTGCGTTTACTATGATTACATTATATCACATTTTTTTCTGTTTGTCAATAACATGAAGTATACGATTATTCTATTACTTATCATAGAACAAGACTATTGTAAATAATGCATAATTTACCGCTTTTCCGTGAAACCGGTTAACCATCTTCCGAAACTTAAAAAATTGCAGAAATACCGGAAAACAGCCGGAAATTCAAAAAGTTTGTTACAGACAATCTAAGATATTTACTTATAAAAAAATTCTATGCATACCATAAGATTCTAAACGTTCCATTTTGCCTGTTTTACGCCAGTTCAGAGCAACAAGAGACCGTGAAATTTTCAGTGACATTTTACGTTCGGTGAAACATTCCGGTTTAATATTTTACTTCTGTTATATCATGCTGTTTGTTGACACAAACAGTTTTTTGTTATATAATAATAACATAAAATTCAGGAGGTGACAGAATGTCAGAAAAAATAATCCCCCTGTTACTTGCAGGGATAATATTTCTTACATCATGCAACAAAACCGCATACAACGGTGAGCCACGGAACAAATCATTTTTCGCAATGGATACATACATGAGTATCACGGCTTACGGAAAAAACGCTGAAAAAGCTTTGAATCGGGCAGAAGAAAAAGTATCGGAACTTGAAAATCTATGGTCTGTGACAAGGGAAAACAGCGAAATCTACAGGATAAATCACAGTAACGGCGAAAGCGTTCACGTAAGTCCAGAAACAGCGGAACTTATTGATTTTTCGCTTGAAATTTCCGAAATAACAGGCGGTGCATTGGATTGCAGTATTTATCCGGTACTGACGGAATGGGGATTCACTACCGGCGATTATAAAATCCCGACAGACGAAAGATTATCGGAATTACTTGACTATACGAACTACAGAAAAATAAATTTCAACGGCGAAAGTGTTCAGATACCCGAAAATATGCAGATTGATTCAGGTGCAGTCGGTAAGGGATATACCGGCGACTTGATTACGGAAATTCTTGAAAAAAACGGCATTGAATCGGCTTTACTCGATTTAGGCGGTAATATTCAGACAGTCGGTAAAAAGCCGGACGGTACGGAATGGAAAATAGGTCTGCGAAGTCCGTTTGATGAGGGTAATTTCGCAACACTTGAAATTTCAGACTGTGCTGTTATAACTTCTGGTGGCTATGAACGTTATTTTACAGGCGAAGACGGCGAAACTTACTGGCATATCCTTGACCCGAAAACCGGTAAACCTGCTCACAGCGGTCTTGTTTCCGTGACGGTAATCGGCGGTGAGGGCAGACTTTGTGACGCTCTTTCTACTTCTCTTTTTGTAATGGGAATAGAAAAGGCAACGGAACTTTGGAAAACCCGTTCTGATTTTGAAATGATAGCTGTTACCGACGACGGAAAAATTTATCTGACAGCAGGTATTGAAGATAAATTTTCACTTAATCAGCTTTACGGAAATTTACATACGGAAGTGATTTACAGATGAAAAAACATAAGATACTGATTATTTCCTGTATTCTGATATTTATTCTCGGTATCGCCGGAAGTATTTTCATGATACTGAAGCCACACGGTCAGAACGTCGAGATAATACAGGACGGAAAAATTTTATATACTATCAATCTGGATAACTCCGGAGACAGAACTATTATTACAGAATATCAGGGAAATAAAAATGTTATCCGTATCGAAAATCATAAAATATACATGAAAGAGGCGGAATGCTCTGACCATACGTGTATAAAAATGGGTGTTCTTGAAACGGGTGCTTCACCGATAGTATGTTTACCGAACAAACTTATGATACAATTTACAGATGCGGAGGTGAAATAATATGTCAGTAAAAAAATTAACACGGCTTTCACTACTGACGGCAATAGCACTTATTATTTTTATCATTGAATTAAGAATACCGGATATCGTACCAATACCAGGGGTGAAACTCGGACTTGCAAATATTGTTACCGTCTATGCAATGTATAGTTATTCCCCGAAAGAAACACTTATGATTCTGTCTGTAAGAATTTTACTCGGTTCAGTTTTCAGCGGAAATATAAGTGCAATTATGTACAGTCTAAGCGGAGCTTTATTATGTTTCTGCGGAATGCTTGTTCTTAAACATATTACAGACAAAAAATATATATGGCTTTGCAGTATTATCGGGGCGGTACTGCATAATACAGGACAGATTTTAACAGCGATACTTGTCATGAAAACTACAGCGGTATTTACGTATTTTCCGTTTCTGATAGTTTCAGGCTGTATCGCCGGAGCGTTTACAGGCATATGCACGCAGGTACTTATTTCAAGAATAAATTTCACAGAATAATCTGACATTTATGTAAAAAAATATTGACAAACATTAAAAAATATGGTATACTTTAACCAATAACTAAAAATTTTTTCAAGGAGTGATTTTATTGAAAGTAAAGAAAATTCTGTCTGCACTTATTTCAGGCGGTATGCTTTTAAGCTGTAATACCGGTATTCTTTCAGCTTATTCTGCCAATTATAATCGTGTAGGCGTCCATGACCCATCAATAGTAAAACTCGACGACGGCAGTTATTATATAGCCGGTTCGCACCTTGCCGCCGCACGTTCCGCCAATCTGACTGACTGGTATTTCACTGCCGATTCACAGAACGGTACGAAAAACACTACTTTTTTCAAGGACATCTATACAGACCTTGCCATACCGGCTTCATGGTCATCACCGTCGAGGGCAGATTACGATTTATCCGGAAATCTGTGGGCACCCGATATTATCTATAATAAGGCTATGGGCAAATACTGTATGTATTTGAGCGTAAATGGCGATTCATATAAATCTTCTGTAGTTCTCTGTACCGCCGATAATATTGACGGTCCGTATACATACGTCGATACGATTGTATATTCCGGTTTTGAAACCAATGATACTTTCAGTTACAAGAAAACAGATGTTGAAAAGGTACTGGGAAATAATCCCGATATTTCACGCTATCTTGACAAAAACGGTAAATGGAATCCACAATACGGTACTAATGCCATTGACCCTGCTGTTTTCTATGACGAAAACGGTAATCTATGGATGATTTATGGCTCATGGTTCGGCGGATTATTTATGCTTGAACTCGACGAGAACACAGGCTTACGTGACTATAACGTCAAGTACGATACTGTAGAAGATGTTTCAGATGCATATATGGGTATAAAAACTGCCGGAGGTCACTGGGTATCGGGTGAAGGTCCATACATAGAGTACATGGAAAATCCTAAAACCGGTAAGGGATATTATTATTTATTTGTATCGTATGGCTGTTTCAATAACGACGGCGGTTATAATATGCGTGTTTTCAGAAGTGAAAATCCGTCCGGACCTTATACAGACCAGAACGGCAATTCCGCTATATACAAGACAGGTGGCGACAATATAGGCGGTAATATCGGTATGCGACTTATGAGTAATTACAAGTGGAACTGCAATGACCGTCCGAACAAGGCACAGGGGCATAACTCCGTACTCATGGACGACGACGGCAGACTTTTTGTAATATATCACAACAAGTTTGATGACCCTTATGGATTCCATGAAGTAAGAGTACATCAGCTTATCATGAACGAAGATGACTGGGTAGTAGCAACGCCCTATGAATACGTACCTGACGAGGAAATTTCTGTGACAGGGCATACTATTGAAGCTGTCACCGGCGACTATGAATTTATTTTCCATAAACTCAATCAGAAAATAGTAGCAGACCAGTCGACAAGCGGTAACAATGCGGAAGTCGAGTACTCCAAAAACATAACCCTCAATGCTGATGGTACTGTTACAGGAGATGTCAAGGGTACGTGGAGTATGTCGGAAAATTCAGCAGATATGACTTTCACACTCGATAATGTGACATACAAGGGAAGTTTTATCGTACAGGCGGACGAATCCGCAGACATGGTCAGGAAAATGACCTTTACAGCTTCCGGAAACAATACGTGCATATGGGGCAGTAAGAAATCCGCTTATGACTTCTCGGAAGACATGAAAGATATTGTAAATACTTCCAGTAAATCTGTATATAATTCCGGTACGGTACAGGGAACAGGTACGGATATAAAGCTGAGTGACACGGAACTTATAAGCGGTATACCGTACTATATTACGAACAAATTCAGCGGTCTCGCACTTGACCTCACCGACGGAAAAACCAATGACGATACACAGATACAGCAGTGGGGACTTAGTGGCGGAAGTCAGCAGGAATGGCGACTTGTTTCTGTAGACGATAATTATTTCAAAATACTTTCAATGAAAGACGAATCAATGTGTATAGCTGTCGACGGTGCGGACGGTTCTGACGGTCTCGACGTAAAATTACAGAAATATAAAGGTACAGACAATCAGTTATTCAGACTTGTTCAGGACGGTGCATTTTACGGTATTGTCTCGAAAGTTTCCGGCGATAAGTCCGGACTTGATGTCTTTGAATGGTCTGAAGAAAACGGCGGTATCATAAAACAATGGAACTACTGGAGCGGTAACTGTCAGTTATGGAAAATAAGTCCGGTACGTCCGGAAATATCGGATGGTACGTATACTATAAAAAACCTCAACAGCGGATTGTTTATTTCTGCCGACAAGGATAATGTCATTCAGGGTACGGCGGAAAACTGGAATATCTCTAAACAAAAAGACGGTACATATATTATACAGTCCGGTGACGGTAAAGCACTTACAGTAGAGAACAATTCCGACGGTGCTAATATTTCGCTTGAAAAACTTACAGGAGCTACTGAACAGAAATTCAGTCTCTATGCGAATCCCGACGGTTCGTATGCTCTTTTAAGTGCATCTTCCGATAACAAATCATGTGCCGATGTATTCGGAATAAGTCTCGAAACCGGTGCTAATATATGTCAGTGGAACTACTGGGGCGGTGACGGTCAGAAATTCATTCTCGAACCGGCTGTATCTGATACTCTTATGGGCGATTTAAATTCTGACGGAAAAGTAAATGTTTCGGACGCTGTACTTCTTCAGAAATGGCTTCTCGGCGTACAGGATACGGAAATAAAGGACTGGCAAGCCGGTGACCTGAACGGTAACGGCATACTTGATGTCTTTGACCTCGTTCTTATGCGGAAAGAAATTATTAAAAAATAATCTGATTAAAAGCACTTGCAGTAATACAGGTGCTTTTTTTCATGACAGGCATAACGCAAAAAATTAACACGGAAAACACAAAAAAATTCCCCCTACCTCTATCGGTGGGGGAATATCATGCGGAATGTTTCATATACTGCCCTGATATTGAAAATTATAACTATAACCATGATTATCGCTGTGGGAATTATTCCCGACTGTTCGTACGTAAACCGACACATTATCAGTATAAGCAGTGTATTAAGAATATTTTTCAGCATGGAAAATTTAAAAGGTATATATCTCCGTGAATCTGCAATCCTGATACAGAAACATATAAAATAACTCAAGAAAGTTGCAGTTGACGCACCATTGATTTCCCATACCGGTATCAGATGTGTATTGAGAATAATATTTGCAATACAGGCTACAGCCACTGTAACAAGGGAATTTAAAGTGTGTTTCGTGGCGGAGTATATGCCTGAAAGAAACTGGTCAAGACACGTGAAGACCGAAGCCGTAATAAGTACCGGTGCATACAGATACGCTTTACTGTATTCCGGAAAAGTATTATAGTTTATCAGTATTGCGGATATTGGTTTTATCAGGAAGATAAGTCCGGCTGAACCTATAAACAATACTGATTCATAGGAAGAGTAGATTTTTGAATAAAATTCGTTTCTGTCTTCTGAATCGTTTTCGGTAATTGCCGAGATATTCCACGCCTGAAAGAATATAGTCGAAAGCATTGAAAGAAGATTCGGGATTTTTGCCGAAGCCGAATATATACCGGCGGAATTTTCACTGCACATATTTCCTATGAAAATCTGGTCAGAAAATCCTGTGAAAGTCCACATTACAGTAGTTGGAATAAGCGGAAGTGAAAATCTCATCATACTTTTACCGAGTTTCCTGTTAAAATGTTTTATGTCAAGATAGCGGTATAGTCTGCACGATATGAACAGAAATACTGACGAACAGAAGTCCGAAAGTATGACCGACAGCATAAAACCTCTCACACCCATTTCCATATGGGAAATAAACAGCACATTGAATACGAACAACAACATTGTAGTAAGTATTCCGTCAAATGCAAAGAGACGTACCATTCCCATAGCCCTCACGAACTGCGAACACAATGACCTCACAGATGATACACACACATAAACCGTAAGCATTACTGTATATTCCTGTACCGGATTCATGAAAGGTATCAGTGTTGTAAATGGCATGAATATAATCATAAGCATAAGTCCGGCAAATATTAGTACACTGGCAGTAGTGAAAATCTGTTTTTTACTGTATTTCCTGTCAAGTCCGTAACGTACAACAGCTTCTGTCAGCGAGAATGTAAATACCGGCAACAGAAAAAGGGCAGTAGTTTCAATAAGGGTTTTTGTATAGAAATCAGCTGGACTTATATGCCGTGTATACAGATTATTCAGCAGAAGTGAAAATATTTTTGACCCGAAACTTCCGACGGCAAATACTATTGTATTGAAAGCAAGTTTTCTGTATTTGTTCATGGTATCAGACTTTTATCTGTTCTTCCGGAATCATGTCATAACTGAACATGACTTCTGAATGATTGTCAAGAATAAGTTTTCTGTCAGTAATTTTGTTTGTTTTGCGGTCAATGGTATTCTTGTATATTTTTGAAACACGATAATATTTATCGCCTTCTTTCCGGAAGTGGTGGTTTTCCTCGACGACTTCAAACCGGTATGGAAATTCTCTTTCGCTACGAAGTTCACCGTAAAGCCTGTCGCCGTCGCACCATACAAGAAGCTGTATATTCTGGTCAGTATTGTTCCGGAAGCGGTAGTCAATATAGTTATAGCTTATGGAAGTACCGGAACTTAAAGGGATTCTTTTACCATTATCGGGTGCGAGAGCGTCGGAATGTGTATGAAATTCAGTTATTTCAAGCGGACTGTCAAGAACAAGCAGGTTTATAAGATTACCGAGATTACACAGACCGCCACCAATTCCGGCGATAAGCTGATTGTTTATTATAACACGTCCGTCCTTGTAACCTTTTTTCTTTGTAGTATTTCCGACTGTCTGCCAGAAAGAAAACACTTCCTGCGGACGTATAACAAGACCGTTCAGACATTTACAGGCAAGACGGATATTATCTGCTTTGTTTTCCTGAAGTCGTATGTCAATACCCTTGCCACGCTTTATAAGTCCGCAGTCGTGACCTGAAACGACATTCGGGAGTTTTTCGGAAATAACAGTATGAGCTATTTTTTCATTGCTGAAGAAGTCCTGTATATGACGCTGAATAATACATTTCTTTTCCGAGAGTGCATAACAGAAAGGATTTATTTCACAGAAGAGTTTTCTTTTTCTTTTCCATTTTTTCCGCCGGTCAAAAAGAAGTATTAATTTTTCAAGGTACCGTCTTTTGCCTATGTACTTTTCTTCCGGAAGCCTGATAAATTTAACCAGTATACTTTTAATACCTGCTCTGTTTGCCCCGAGAATATCTGTAAAAATCTGGTCACCGATAACAACAGCCTGTTTTTTCCGGACGTTCATAATCTCCAGTGCCTTGTAATAGGAATCCGGAGCAGGTTTACCGGCATCACATATATAAGGAATATCAATATTTCTGATAAATCTTTCAACACGTGGTTTGTCATTGTCTGTCAGAAGAACTGTCCTGAATCCTTTTCTGTGGAGATTCCGGAAAAGTTCGTCAATGTTACTGTTTGAGTTGTCACCATGATGTACTAGTGTATTGTCAATATCAAATATTATGCCCCGAACACCTTTTCTGTAAAGTTTTTCGTAGTCAACGGAAAAAACATTTTCAGCGTAGGCGGTAGGATAAAATTTTTCAAGCATTTTATACACCTCTGTTAATTTTCTATGTAGTCACAGACTGTATTTATCTGTCTGCTGAAATCTTCCCCGAAACGTTTTTCAAAAAACGCACTGCCGATAGTAAAGGCATACGGGGAAATCTGTTTTATTTCGTCAATCCGCTGAAAACTGTTAATGCTTCCGGCGATACATACAGGAGCATTTATGCGTGAAACAAACTCCCTATTGAGTTCATAAGCGTTTCCGGTGTAACGATATCCCAGTAAGTCAATACCGTATACGCCTTTTGCGAGATAGGATTCAGCTTCTTCAACCATGTCTTCAATGCTTCCGTTCAGGACGGAGGGTCTTCCGGTAATATCACCCACAAACGGCATATATTTTATGTTGTTTTTCTGACATATAGCATTGACCTTATCTGAAAAGACCGTTCCCATAAGAATATCACAGCCGAAGTCAACAGCCATTTCCGCACCGGTTATACATTCCGGTTCGGTATACTCAACAACTTCCAGTACAGTTTTTTTCCCGCATTTTTTCATGAATGAGTAAAGCACTTTCATCTGTTCGGGTGGCAAAGGTTTTTCCTTGAAACCCCAGTATTCAGCCTTGGAATTTCTGCATCTGCTGAAAATTCCGTAAGCGTCCGGCACTGTCACATCGTCATGAGTAAGCATAACTATCAAAAAAGGCTTGTCCATATAAAATCACCTCATTAAAATAAAGATACTGTTTATAAACAATATCACAAAAAATTATAACAGGAATAATAACTTTTGTCAATAATAACACATGAACTCATAATATTTTTGTTCATAATCAACTGATTTGTAAAAATCAAAATAATGATTATTGTCGTAAATTAACATACGGAGTACCGATATAGGCACAATGTACATTTTTTTCTTTATCTGCCTGACAAAATAATGCAAATAATCAAAATACTACAAAACCTATTGACAAAATAGGAAAAGTATGTTATTATAATTCCTGTGATAATCAATATTGAACATATGGAAGTGGTTATTTTGAATAAACTGAAAAAAACAATAATTCCGGTACTTACTGCCTTATCCGTGCTTACAGGTTGCGGAAACAAGGACAATTCCGGAAACGATAAAATAAAAATTGCGTATCTGCCGATAACTCACGCACTCACCGTATGCGAACTTGCGGAAGAATCCGACGATATAGAACTTGTAAAATACGGTTCATGGACGGAATTAATGGACGCTCTCAACACAGGAAGAGTTGACGGTGCATCAGTCCTGATAGAACTTGCTATGAAATCAAAGGAACAGGGCGTAAAGTTAAGTGCGGTGGCACTCGGACACAGAGACGGCAATGTTATTATAACTTCTGATAAAATTCAGGATATTACCGATTTAAAGGGTAAAACATTTGCTATTCCGCACAGACAGTCATCACATAACATTCTCCTGAATGAAGCCCTGTCCGGAGCAGGTATGACTATTGACGACATAAATATTACGGAACTTTCACCTACTGAAATGCCGTCAGCACTTGCAGGCGGTCAGATTGACGGTTACTGTGTCGCCGAACCTTTCGGAGCTAAAGCGGTATCAATGGGCATAGGAAAAGTACTTTACTCTTCGGAAGACTTATGGCAGGATTCGTTATGTTGCGGACTTGTACTTACTGATAAGTTTATGGAAAAAAATCCGGATAAGACAGAAAATCTGATTTCCGCATACAAACAGGCAGGTGTTAATCTTAATCCGGAAAAATCAAAGGAAGTCGCAAAGAAATATCTCAATCAGGACGACGATGTACTTGACATTTCTTTACAGTGGATTTCCTATGATAATCTTGACATTACGAAAGAATCATATGATAATCTTACGGAAAAGGTAATAAAATATAACCTTTCGGAAAATCCGCCGTCATATGAAGATTTTGTAAAATAAATTGCAGGTGATTAAATGAAAAAATTAATTTCCGTTAAAAACGTACTTATTTCCTTTGCGATACTTATAGTCATATGGCAGTTGGTTTATACAGTCGGCGGATTCAATAAGGCATTGTTTCCGTCGCCGTATGATGCGTTACTTGCATTGAAGGAATTATTTACCGAAGAATCCGTTATGACTGACATAGGTGCAAGTATGGCGAGATTTGCAACCGGATATATAAGTTCAGTAATATGTGCTGTATTTTTCGGTCTGATACTCGGCAGACTTCCGAATATATTCAAATACATAAATCCGGTAATACAGCTACTAAGACCGATTTCCCCTATGGCGTGGTTACCATTTATAGTGTTATGGTTCGGAATAGGTGATATACCGGCAGTAGTGATAATTTTCATAGCGGCATTTTTTCCGGTATTGCTTTCGACTGTTTCAGCCGTCGGGAAAATTGACCCTATTTACATGAAAGTCTCGAAAAGTTTCGGGATAAAACAGCCACAGCTTATGTGGAAAATAATACTACCGGCATCATTTCCGCAGATTGCCAACAGTATACATCTTGCACTAGGTACGGCGTGGGTGTTTCTTGTTGCCGGTGAAATGGTAGGTTCACAATCGGGACTGGGTTATCTGATTATTGATTCAAGAAATAATCTCCGTGCAGATACTCTTATGGCGGTGATTATAATAATAGGCGTTATCGGACTTCTGCTTGATACGGTATTAGGACTTCTTGAAAAACAAATCCTGAAAAAATGGGGTGAGACTTAATGTACATTGATATTCAGAATGCAGGAAAAAAGTTCGTACAGAACGGCGAAGAATTTACCGCACTGGAAAATGTCACACTTTCGATAGAAAAGGGCGAATTTATCTGTCTGTTAGGACCGTCGGGGTGTGGTAAGAGTACCTTACTCAATGCGATTGCCGGTTTTTCGCTGGTCACAGAGGGCAGTATCAAAATTGACGGTCAGGAAGTAAAAGAGCCGTCCGTGAAAAATGTGACTATTTTTCAGAATTACGGTCTTTTACCGTGGCGGACTGTTCAGAAAAATGTTGAATTAGGTCTTGAACCGAAAAAAATTCCGAAAGAAGAACGTAAAAAGATAGCTGAAAAATATATCGATATGGTGGGTTTATCGAATTTCCGGAACTCGCACCCCCGACAGCTTTCAGGTGGTATGCAACAAAGGGTAGCTATTGCAAGAGCATTGGCAGTTGACCCCGATATTATCTTCATGGACGAACCTTTCGGTGCATTGGACGCTATCACGAGGATAAAACTTCAGGACGATATAAGAAGAATTTCGAGAGAAGAAAACAAAACAATTATTTTCGTCACACACGACATTGAAGAAGCGGTTTACCTTGCCGACAGAATAGTTGTCATGACCCCTAACCCTGGTAAAGTGAAAAGCGTTGTAAGCGTTTCGATAGGCGAATACAGAGACCGTACAAGCAGTAATTTCCTTTACATAAGAAACAGAATCTTTGAAATATTCAATATGGAAAATACTTCCGATACTGAATATGTAATATGATAATTAAAACCCTCATAACCGAGGGT
>JAIDQQ010000015.1 GCA_029062165.1 Ruminococcus sp. | reverse complement strand
TAATGGGACTTGAACCCATACGTCCTTCGACACACGCCCCTCAAACGTGCCTGTCTGCCTATTCCAGCACACTCGCAAATTACTTTTATATTATACACCACAGATTACAAAATGTCAAGAGTTTTATATATATTTTTTTGTTTTAATTATTTCCGGTAAAAAACCTTACAAAAACCTTTTAATTTTGTTTATTATTGTTAATACCAAATTATTCGACAAATATAATCAAATTTCCCTATTGAAAATATTTCCGGAAAATTGTACAATAATCTTGTAGGAAATTATAGAAATGGAGTACTTTTTATGGAAAATGATAAAATCAAAGTCCTGATTGGTGATAATACCGCTGAATACGGTATAAACCTTGCATCAAGACTGCGTGAGATGGGTATATACGCCTATACACGCAAGAACGACGGCAAGTCTATTATCAACTCAATCATCAAGGACGTACCAGACGTTGCTGTTATAAGCCTTTCCGTGACCGACCCCGACATAATCGACATCATGAAACAGTCCGGAAACGTCCTCACACAACCACCTGCATTTATAATCACTTCAGACATCAAAAACAGCTTTATTGAACGTCAGGTTATTGAAAACGGTGCGTCCTACTACCTCGCAAGACCTTTTGAGGCCGAAACTCTCTGTTCCATAGTAAAATCAGTCGCAAGAAAAACTGTCTCCCCTGACTGCACTGACATAGAAATTATCGTCACGGACATAATATGCAAACTCGGTGTACCTGCTCACGTGAAAGGTTACCAGTATCTGCGGACAGCCATTCTCAATGCCGTGAACGATATGACCCTTATGAACAGTGTGACAAAACAGTTATATCCCTCTGTGGCAATACAATACGGAACAACTTCGTCACGAGTTGAACGTGCTATACGTCATGCAATAGAAATAGCATGGGAACGTGGAAATACGGAAACTCTCAACGCATTTTTCGGATATTCCGTAAAATGCTGGCACGGCAGACCTACCAACTCGGAATTTATAGCACTCGTTACAGATAAACTGAGGCTACAAATAAAAGCGGTTTCAACAACTAACTCAAACACTCTTTATCAGTAAACCGCCGTTTTGTACCGGATTATTTCAGTTTAAGTAATGCACATATTACTACGAACAATATCCGGAAATAAAAGTTTATCTGCTTCTTCAGTGAAGCATTTTTTATGTTATTTAATTTGTTTTCGGGAAAAAATATCACGTCTGCACAAAGACTGTATTATTTCCGAAAAATCGGGTACTGAAAAGTACCCTCTTTTTTTATGCCGGAAACTATTGCTTTTATGGTTTTTTTGTCATAAACACTTGCAATATGTCCGGAAATATGTTATTATATATTTCAAGGAGGTTTTTTCAGTATGAATAATATATTTCAGACAATATTCATGAATATTTTCGGATATGATATGATTATTCTGATTTTTGCCGTCATCACGGTTATTGAATGTTTTTTCCTGATAGACGCAACGGACAAACTACATAAGGCTATGAATAATAATATATTCGTTCCGGACAGCAGACGTTCTCAGGAAGAAGCCGAAAATAATATTTCACGTCTGACCGAAACCAAAATAGTCGAAATGCGTGACCGCTCCGCCGGATTATATTCTGTATTCGTAAATCTGACCGGTATTTTTCCACTGCTTGGTATGCTCGGTACTATTACTTCACTGCTTTCGCTCGTCGCAGATACTACCGACATTACAGGCAATTTCTACGGTGCTTTGACTTCTACTTTCTGGGGGCTTGTGTTCGCTATAATATTCAAGTTTGTTGACGGCGTTATTTCCGCACGTGTCGACGATAACGAAAAAAGTGTAGCGTTATATCTCGAAAGAAATTACAAAACCTCTTTACAGGAAGAATCTGAATCTGAATCCGAAAAAGAAAGCGTATTCCTATGAAAAACAAAGGCATTATTATTGAACTTACTTCCCTGCTTGACGTTATTTTAATTATGCTCTTCTGGCTGATGATGAATCTTCAGGAACAGAATAAAAATATAAGTCAGGAGGCTGAACAACGTATCGCACAGGCAGAAGAAACCGTCGCCAATGCTGAAAAAATTTCCGCCGATTCTCTCGAGGAACTCGAAAAAATAAAGGCTGAAATGCAAAAACTCCGTGAAACTACCGACAATGAAATTACGGAAGCATGGAAAAAAGCCGCAAGCATTAACGATACCGCTACAGCTAACTTACAAGCCCTTGAAATGTTTGAACAGGGTTCTTTTATAATGATAGACCTTTGTTATGACATCTCCGGTGAAGTGATTATTTCCGACAATAATAATACTATCGGACAAACTGATATATTATCCTATACGAATATATCACAGGAATTAATAAATTCTTTTGAAAATTCCGGATTCAGTACGGATAACACTATTATATGTGCCGTTACTTATAATGGCGGTCAGGCACTGTACAAGGATATAAGAGCCGTCCGCATGGCTGTCGACGAAGTGAAAAAATTTTATCCGTCTTTTTACTGCACGTACATTAACAACAAGGAAAGGTGGTGATTTTATGTCAAAGGAAAATAAACAGTATACCAAAAAAGGTGAGGGTGATGGAGACGTTTTAGGAGTAATAGCAGTAATATTAGTTATTATAGCAATAGTTCTGATATGCTTCGGTCTTTTCGGCAAAGGGTTCGGCTTCGGTAAGGGAAACGGCAAAGGTGACGGTACAGGTTCAGGCGTTTCCGACAGTTCAGTATCTGAAAACTCCGAAAGTTCAGAAACTACGGAAATTACGGAGCAGGAAACTACTACCGAAGAAACTGAACCGGTAATAACTTACATAGATGTTACTGTTTCCGGAAGTTCCTATCTTATGAACGGTACGGAAACAACTATCGACGAAATAACGCAATCCGCCGATAATGAAAATACCGTCGTGAGAATTACCGACGATAATGCTATAGCCGATTCTATGGACGCTCTTGTTTCTGCTCTCGACAATGCCGGAATTTCATATGTTTCACAGAACTGAATACAAAAAACGGACTTGAAAAAAAGTCCGTTTTTTTATAGTCCGTAGAATCTCCGGAAGTTTTCCGCAAGAATCATTTTGTTTTCCTGCTCCGTGAATCCCAGTGAAAGAAAATTTTCAAGTTCTTCCTCGTGACTCCACATAGGGAAATCTGAACCGAAGAAACAGTTTTCAACGCCGTACTTCTCAATGAGGAGGCGGAGATATTCCGGACGTAAAAACGCCATTGAACTACTTATATCAAACACGACGTTTTCGAGACCGGCAAGACATTCTTCCGCTTCTGACCAACGTTCATAACCTCCGAGATGTGCCGCCTGTATCTTAAGTTTAGGGAAATTCCTGTGAATATTGGCTATCCTGTAGGGTGCGGAATAGTCATAACGTCTGTCGCCACAGTGAATCATTAAAGGCATAACGCCCTCTATTATTTCATAGATTTTAAATGCTTCCGGTGAATCGGCATCGAATTTCTGAAAATCAGGGTGGAGTTTAACTCCATGAAGTCCGAGTTTCTTTATATTTTCTATATCTTCCTGAATGTTTTCGGAATCGGGGTGTGTAGTTCCCAGACCGTAAAAACACGGATTGGCTTCACATTCACGTGCGATAAACGCATTTATTGAACTTATCTGATGCGGTGTTGTAGCCGTAGAGCATACAAGATAATGCGTTATCCCGATTTTACTTCCGCTCTCGATAAGTTTTTTACTTACTCCACAACTTTCCATATGTAAATCATAGAACGCTCCGATATTTACTGTAGCGTTTTCGGCTATTTTTTCCGGAAAAATATGTGCGTGTGAATCAATAATTTCATATCTGCTGTAAATTTCTGAATCCATAAAACTTCAACCTCCTGAAAATTATTATAACTCTTTATAAAAAATTTGTCAATAAGATTATAGGCGATTTCTGAAATTTTCATACCCGAACTTCCGGAGCGTTTCAACAGTACCGTCAGTCCTGAGAAGAAGTATCGACGGTAAAGGCATACCGTTGAATGTATTGTTTTTTACCATTGAATATATAGCCATATCCTCAAATATCAGATGTTCACCGATTTCAAGCGGATTGTCAAATGAGTATTCGCCTATAACGTCGCCGGAAAGACAGGTCTGCGAGCCTAATCTATATGTATACTTCTTTTCATAAGGTTTTCCGGAATCCCTAAGGGGCGGACGATATGGCATTTCCAGTACGTCGGGCATATGACATGATGCTGAACAGTCAAGAATGGCTATCGGTATATCATTACACGTTATATCAAGTACTTCTGTCACAAGATAACCGGCATTCAAGGCGACTGCTTCCCCTGGTTCGATATACACTTCAAGACCATACTTTTTCTGCATACGCTTTATACATCTTTCGAGACGTTCTATATCGTAATCCGCACGTGTTATATGATGTCCGCCACCAAAATTTATCCACTGCATTTTTTTAAGTACATCACCGAATTTTTCTTCTACAGCGTCAAGAGTTTTTTCGAGGTCATCGGAATTTTGTTCGCACAGCGTATGGAAATGTAATCCCGATACGCCATAAAGATTATCTGTATCAAAATTCTTACGTGTAATTCCTAACCGTGACTTCGGTGAACATGGGTCGTAAATTTCATGACCTTCCTGTGTGGAAATTTCCGGATTTATCCGCAGACCTATTTTCTTACCTGCTCCGAGTACTTTTTTTCTGTACTTTTCAAGCTGTGCGAACGAATTGAATATAATATCGTCGCAGTATGAAATTATCTCGTCGATTTCATTTTCACGGTATCCGGCACTGAATACGTGATTTTCTTTACCCATTTCCTCGTAACCTAATCGGGCTTCAAAAAGTCCGCTACAAGCAGTGCCGGAAAGATATTCGCTTATAAGCGGGTACAGGTGATAACACGAAAATGCTTTCTGTGCCAGCAGTATCTTACAACCTGTTCTGTCCTGTACGCCTTTAAGAATTTCAAGATTTTTTATTAATTTTCCCTCGTCGATTACGTAACAGGGAGTTTTTATTTCCGTCATACCCATATAGATTTTTTCTTGCCTTTTTCGTTTTTCGGATAACTCCGTACACGGAATATGTGTTCTATATTTACTACACTTTCACTGTCTTTTTCGTCGATTATTATAAAACCGTCACCGATTTCAATTATACGTGCAATAATCGTACTACCGCTTTCGGTATATATTATACAGTCTTCCTTATCCTCTACAAAACGCTGTAATGCATCTTCAATCTTCATTTAAAAACCTCCTTAAAATATAGATTTCTTTTTGTCTTTTTTCTTTTTTTCCGGTGTGTGATAAACATAAACACTGATGATGTACTGAATATTTACAACTCTTTCAATAATTCCGCCGTCCTCCTCGATACGAATAAAACCTTCGCCGATTTCAGTTATTTTCCCGTTAACTTCATCACTGTTTTTCAATGTAACAGTACAATCTTCTTTGTTGTCCATAAACTTCTGCAATGCTTCTTCAATCTTCATTTAAAAACCTCCTTAACAGTATCTTAGATACTGCATATTTTTGTATTCATAATCCGGTATTTTCTTAAAAAACATCTTTTCCCTGAACTTATTTCTGTCACAACTTATGAAATTAAGCGTATGTATACGGTAATACCATGCATAGTCAGTTACGAACCTTTCGTTGTATTGTATTCTGCCATACTGGTTCGGACTTAAAGTAAAAACTGTTTTATATACCTCATCATAAAACATTATATTATAATTTTCACTGTCACTTAATATATGGATATTAGCACTTCGCCAATCAGTACGTTTTCCGAAAATATAAATTTCTTCTCCGAAAATTTCCTCTCCGAATCTACTGTAACATTCACGCCATTTATTAATACCGTCCGTTGACTGTATAAATGACTTATATTGGTAAAACACTTCACATTCCGGTCTGATAACATTCGTATCTATCGGCACGAATTTCAAAGAGTTACGCACATTTGCATATTCCGGATAGCGTACATCTTTTCTGTACCACAAGTCTATTTCCTGTACAAAAAGCATTAACTCACTTCCATTTCAGCAGTATCTTAGATACTGCATATTTTTATATTCATATTCTGGAACTTTCCTGAAAAACATCTTTTCCCTGTAAGCCGATTTGTCGCAGTTCAGGAAATTTACCACATACAATGTATAATACCATTCTTCGTCCATTGTAACGTTTCTTTCATTATAAATGATTCTGCCGTATTCATTCGGTTTGAGTGTGAACGCCGTTTCGTTTATAATATCTGTATAACAGAATGGTGAATTATTGTCCATGAACGCCTCATTATGTCCACGCCGTTTGAAAGCATTATACCTTGTATAATATCTGTCATCACAGAATCTTATTTTATAATCGTCATTAACCTTGAATATACGGATATTACGGATAATATTGTAATAATTACGGCAAGGGTCAAGATTATCAACCGTAAATATTTCCTGTCCGTACTCCTTAAAACTTGCATTATATTTTTTTACTCCGTCGGTATACTGCACCATTGGTACTTTTTGCAATAACACTTCACATTCGGGAACTTTTTCAATAACTATCGGTGCAAATCTGACTGAATTTCTTACATTGGCGTAATTCGGATAACGGACGTTTTTATAATAAGTCAAAGAAATATATTGTACAAAAAGCATTAACTCACTTCCATTTCAGCAATATTTCATATACTGCATATTTTTATATTCATAGTCCGGAACTTTCCTGAAAAACATCTTTTCCCTGAATTTATTTCTGTCACAATTTATAAAGTTAAGGGTGTGTATACAGTAGTACCATATTTCCGTATGGTGCATAACTATCCGGTCATTATACAAAATTCTGCCGTATGTATCGGGCGTGAGAATAAATGCTGTCTGATTTATAACGTCCGTATAGCTGAACGGTGAATTATTATTCCAGTAACCCTCATTACGTCCACGACGTTTAGACACACCTGAACGGTTTTCAAAATATAAGTCATTACGGACAAAAAAGTAATCATCACAGAACATTATTTTATAATTTTCGTTCTCTTTGAATATACGTACATTATTTATAAGATTTCTTAAATTCTCCATAGGGTCACGACTTCCGGCTGTAAAAATTTCCTCTCCGAATCCCTTATAATATTCTCTCGATTTGTCAATACCACCGGTTGACTGGTACAATGATGTATACTGATAAAGTACTTCACAATCGGGATTTATATTATCCGTCTTTACCGGTACGAACTTCAAAGAATTACGCATATTCGCATATTCCGGATAGCGTACATCTTTTCTGTACCACAAGTCTATTTCCTGTACGAAAAGCATTATAACACCTCCTTTATATCAATATCAGATAGTTTCGTTATAATATCATTCATTTCTGATATATCAACAAATGTTTCAGTAATTTCCGCACCCTCTAAAATGTGTATGGATTCTTCTTTGCAGTAATCCGGTTTTCCGGCAAGTATACGGATTTTTTCGCCGTTACTTACCGCAAACACCAGATAATCGTTATCCGAAAATGAGGACGTTGAAATCATATAACTATAGTCATTATTAATATCCCAGTCTTCCGGAAAAACTTTGTTATATATTTCACTGTAAGCCTTTTTAACTGGCATACTGAATATTTTTTCGTCAATGGGAATATTTTTAAGAGAATCTGTCAGCTCAGAAAACTCGCAAGAGAGTGTCGCCGACTGTATTTCTTTCGGGAAAATTTCAGCATTAATCGCAAGAAATAATATTCCATTCTGAAAAGTCTTGTCGACGTTCCAGCACTCCACAACGTCAAAAATTACTGCAAAATAATATGGATTACCTATAATCATTAGTCAACAAGTGTAGGGTTGAAATCTTCTTCCCACGGTAAACCCCACTCATTGAGTGCCTGCATGAACGGGTCGGGGTCAAACTCCTCTATATTGTATACACCTGCTCTGTTCCATTGACCTGTCATAATCATCATTGCACCTATCATAGCCGGTACGCCTGTAGTATACGATATCGCCTGCGAACCTACTTCCCTATAACACTCCTGATGGTCACAGATGTTATACAGATAGTATGTCTTGTCCTTACCGTCTTTCTTACCTCGGAATATACAACCTATATTTGTCTTGCCTACCGTTCTTGCACCGAGTGTGGCAGGGTCTGGGAGTACGGCTTTCAGAAACTGTAACGGTACTATCTCCCTACCTTCGTACATAATCGGCTCTATAGATGTCATGCCTACGTTTTCAAGACATTTCAGGTGTGTCAAGTAACTTTGTCCGAAAGTCATAAAGAAACGTATTCTCTTTATACCCTTGATATTAAGTGCAAGGGATTCGAGTTCTTCATGGTGGAGCAGGTACATATCTTTTTCGCCTACTCCCTTGAAATTATATACACGTTTAATCTCCATAGGTTCGGTTTCTACCCACTCACCATTCTCGATATAGCTTCCTTTTGCCGATACCTCTCGGATATTTATTTCCGGATTGAAATTTGTCGCAAAAGGATAACCATGGTCACCGCCGTTGCAGTCGAGAATATCTATATAATTTATCTCGTCAAATTCGTGTTTCATAGCGTATGCCGAAAATACTCCGGTAACTCCAGGGTCGAAACCGCTTCCGAGTAGTGCTGTAATTCCTGCCTGCTCGAATTTTTCACGATACGCCCACTGCCATTTGTATTCAAATTTTGCAGTGTCAAGAGGTTCATAGTTTGCGGTATCGACATAATGTGTCTTAGTAGCAAGACAGGCATCCATGATAGTTAAATCCTGATACGGCAGTGCAAGATTAAGTACGACATCGGGCTTATACGAGTTTATAAGTGTCACGAGTTCGTCGACGTTATCAGCGTTTACCTGTGCTGTCTCGATAACCGTCTTTGTGGTCGGCTGGAGTTTATCCCTAAGTGCGTCGCATTTCGATTTTGTACGGCTCGCAATCATTATCCCCTCGAATATACCGCTGTTCTGACAGCACTTGTGAATCGCTACAGAGGCAACGCCTCCGCAACCTATTATCATACATTTTCCCATTTTTTTATTACTCCTTTATATATAAATTTTTTAATCCAAGAGATTTTATTTTTTCATTGAAATTATTAAAATTCTGTCTGTTACTTCTCTTTGAAACTCCGTCAAAATATATGCGGAGTTCTATATATTCAGATTTAAATATATAACAAGGCGGTTCAGCAGAAATATTACGCTCTATGGTGTCAAAATCTTCCCATTGAAACATTGAATGGTCATTAAAAATAATGCATTCATTATCAATACTTTTAATAGCTGAATACTTTTTTTCGTCAGGTTTCCAGAACTTGAATCTGAAACCGTCCTCCGGTTCTCCGATTTCATAGCCGAGTGCTTTTGTCAACTCTTTTTTAAGAGTATCAAACCACTTATTCCAGATGTCTTCCGGCATTGTACCTGCTATCTGTATTCCGCTTGGTTCAACAGAATACCATAACTCTATATCCTCACCAGTCCAATAATTTTCTTTATCATTCCAGTAAGGCATATTACTGAATACATTATATACTTTTAACCATAATGCATCAGGTATAGTATAATGAATATTTAAATTTATATCATGTTGCATAGTCATTTTATCCTTTTACTATTGCTAAAAGCATTTCCCTTATAATCTTACACGCAACCGCCGTTGATACTCCCGACTGGTCATAAGGTGGACTTAGTTCATTGACATCGCAACCAACTATATTCAGTTCACAGCATACAAGAGTTAATGCCTTACGGAGTTCCCCGAATGTAACGCCCTCTGCTTCTGGCGTACCTGTACCGCAAAATACAGACGGGTCTAAAACGTCCAAATCTACAGTAAGATAAACTGATTTCCCTTTGAGATTTTCAACCGTTTTTTCGAGACCGTCGAAATTAAACCGGTGCATTTCAGTATGATTTTCAGCGAATTTAAATTCTTCCCTGTCACCGCTACGGATTCCGAACTGATATATATGACCGTCCCCGACAATCTCGTGACATCTCCTGATTACACAGGCGTGCGAAAGTTTCTGACCTAAATAATCGTCTCTCAAATCGGCATGAGCGTCGAAGTGAATTATATATAAATCTTTATATTTTTCGCTTACCGCCCTTACCTGTCCGAGTGTAACAAGATGTTCTCCACCTATCATGAATGGTATTTTTCCGTCAGCGAGTATTATTCCGGAACGTTCTTTTATATCGTCGAGTACCTGCTCCGGATTTCCGAAAGGTAATTCCAAATCTCCGCTGTCAAAATAAAAGTAGTCAGTCATATCCCTGTCCTGATACGGACTATATGTTTCAATCCCGAAACTTTCGTTTCTTATTGCCGACGGTGCAAATCTCGTACCGGCTCTGAAACTCGTTGTACCGTCGTAACCTGCTCCGAAAAGTACTATTCCGGCGTTTTTGTATTCGCTGTCACACGCTATGAACGTATGTATATTTTTATTCAACATCTTTTAACAACTCCTCTACATAATTAGGTAATGCAAACGCTCCGGCATGAAGTCTTGTATTATAGTATCGTGTTCTGATTCCTAACAGATTCCATGCGGATTGATTCAGGTCTCGGACTGGGTGATACTTCTTTGAGGCAAATCCAAACAACCAGTGTCCCGACGGATAAGTAGGTATATGTGCCTGATATACCTTGCTTATCGGAAAACTACCGGTTATACGTTTATGTGACCTCTGCATAGCTATAGCATCTTCGTCATAGAAAGGACTTTCATGCTGATTTACCATGATACCGTCATCGTGTAGTGCCTTATAACAGCTACCGTAAAATTCTTTAGTAAAAAGTCCCTCACCTACTCCGAAAGGGTCAGTAGAATCGACTATTATGACATCATACTTATTTTCGCACCGACGTATGTATTTAACGCCGTCCTCATAGAAAATATGTACCCTTTTATCGTCGAAACGGCACGCTGTTGTAGGAAGATACTTCTTACTTACCTCAACAACAAGCTCGTCAATTTCCACGAGGTCTATATTCTCGACGCAGTTATAATTTGTAAGTTCACGTATTACACCGCCGTCACCTGCTCCGATTACGAGAATATTTTTCGGATTCGGGTGTATCGCCATAGGTACGTGTGTTATCATTTCATGATATATGAACTCGTCCTTTTCCGTGAGCATCATATAACCGTCAAGAGTAAGAAACCGTCCGAACTCCTTTGAATCGAATATATCTATCCGCTGAAATTCACTCTTACCGCTGTATAACTGTCTGTCTACTTTTATAGAAAATTTAACTTCCGGTGTATGCTTTTCAGTAAACCAAAGTTCCATAAAAAAATCCTTTCTTTTATAATTTCTTTTTCATTATATCGCAACACAGAAAATCACCGTTTTTTGTATCGAGTACTTCATATCTGTACTCTTTATATCCCCTTTTCAGATACATTGCTTTCGCCGGAAATGATGAGTACAAAATTATTTCAGTATAATTTTTTAAAACAATTTTTTCAGCATATTCAAGCAAAAATCCGCCATAACCTTTTCCCTGATACTCCGGAAGTACATACAGACGATTTATTTCATTGTCGTTTATGGTGACTGTTCCGATAATTTCGTTATTGTCTTCAATGATATAAACGTTGTTATCCGCTATATCCTGACTGACAGCGTTTTCATTATGATATTCAAGAAAAAATTCAACCGCACCTTGTGGGTAATACTTAGGATATATATTTTTTATCGTTCTGTGGACTATATCCGTGATAACTTGTAAATCTTCCTGCTCTGCTTTACGGATATTATAAAGATTTCTGACGGAAAAATTAAAATCCACGGCAATAATATTGTACACAAAATCGTATGTAAAAACCTGATAATGTCTGTATAAAGATTTATCAAAGTCACTGCGTACCGGAAGACTTTCAAGCCATTTACTATCATCAACAATATTGAAACTGCTATAATCAAGATGTGCCGAATTATCGATATTTTCGTAAGTATCAAGTTCACATACAAAGTACGTCAGAACCCTGTGAAAAGTAAGTCTGTATGTAATAAAATCGTCTGTCTTTAATTTTTCAGTAAGCCGTCCGTTTATTTCGCCACCAAAAATAAGATTGTCCGTATCGTCCTGAGTTACTGTATCAATATATATACAGTCACGACCGTGAAGTTCTCCTAATTTTTCTGTTTTTACGGAAATTATTTTTTCCTCCATTCTCATACCTCCAATATATCAGTGTACTTTCAATATTACCAGTATTCCGGCAATAAGGAAAACTGTTCCCGCCGTAGCAAATATTATACCTATATATTTAGCGGTCTTATCGGCAGGTACGTAAATTTCTTCCGGAACTTCCGGATTGACTTTTATTTCCGTTTTTTCGCCGACTTCAAAAAGTGCCGGTTTACTTGATACGTTACTTTCTACCCTGTAAGATGTTCCGTTATAGTCAAAATCAAAAACCGGTTTGTAAGTAATGGAAATATTGGAACTATGTTTCGATTTGGTTCTTGACTTTACTACTATATTTTCGACTACTTCCGCCGTTACAGATTCCGTACATCTTTTTTCAAGCCCTCTGAAATCATAATGTGTTTTCATTCCTATGAGAATAAAAATTACGGAACAAATTACAAAAACAATTCCTATTATTTTCGGATTTCCGGTTTTCTTAACCTTAACCACCATAAACAAACTCCTTGTAATATTTTATCCTATGTATCTGTGATGTCTCGTACTTTTCACAATACGCACACTGAAAAAACCGTCAGTATCAATCAGACTATAATAAACATTGTCTATATATGAAATATGTCCCATAGCTCCGGGATTGATTTCATATGTTGTATAGATATAATGACCGTCTTTTTCCTGACTGTAAATCTTACGACTGCCAAAATGTATCATAGAAATCATTCCCGTAATAATATAAACAAAAACCATAAAGGATAATATTATTTTCTGAAAAACTTTCTTATACTTTCTTACTGAAATCACATTAAGTACAACCGGCAACAGAAATACAAAATACGCAACAATTCCGATGACTTCTATAATACTTCCTTCCGCAATAACTATTGAAACAATATCAAGCAAAATAAGTAAAATAAAGTAAACTGATGATTTTATCATATCAGTTACCTTTCTTTCTGCAAGATATTATCTGTATCACTCCGCCTATAATGTCAAGTCCGTAAACAAATCCCATAAGACACAATATCACTGCCGTAACGAGTTTACACCTGCTCTTACGGAAAAGATTTACACATACTCCTATATTACAGAAACCCGAAAAACAAATAGTACATATACCTATTGCAAAAGGTATCACGCTTACCATCACAAGAAAAGGATTCAGCATACCCAGAAAAAAATATCTGCAAATAACGTAAACAGGTATATAACATATTTTCGTGACAATATTCATAATTGCCGGTCTGATGTCGTTTTTGTCTGCCAGTGCGGAAACGTTACTTGAAATACACGCAAAAATTCCGGCTATACACAATAATATTATACATACAAGCGATAATGTAACAGATTTCAATAAAACAAAATATATACTCATCATTACAAGATACGGCAACAATATTATATAAATATATGACATAACTTTCAGTTTTTTCATAAAAATCCCCCTATATTATGACATTCAGATATTCAATGTTAATGTCTTCCGTGCCGGTCATGGAACAGCCTTTATCTTTTGCGTATTTTATGTATTCTATGATTTCTTCCGTAATCAGTTCACCAGGGGCAAGTATCGGTATTCCAGGGGGATAGCACATTACAAATTCACTACATACATGACCGGCGGACTTCTCAAGCGGTAATGACATCTTATCTGCATAAAACGCCTTTCGTGGAGTTTCCGCTACTATAGGGGTTATATACTCCTGTGTCAACATACCTGCTCCCGATTTCCCGAAACGTCTTTTTATTTCCGACATAGCACTTATAAGACGTTCTATATCACGTTTTCTATCACCGACGGAAATATATGCTAAAATATTACCTATATCACCAAATTCTATCTGTATATCGTACTCATCTCGGAGCAGGTCATATACTTCTATTCCGGCAAGTCCGATAGGCAAGGTATATACCGAAAGTTTTGAAACGTCAAAATCATATATACTATCGCCGTTTATTAATTCTCTTGAATAGGCATAATATCCGCCTATAGAATTTATTTCAGAACGTGCATATTCCGCCATACTGACCGTTTCCGCAAAAATTTCACGTCCGCTTAATGCAAGTCTTTTACGTGAAATATCAAGGCTTGACAGCAGTAAATATGATGCACTTGTTGTCTGTGTAAGGTTTATAATCTGTCGCATATAATCGGAATTTATATTCTTTCCCATAAGCAGAAACGAACTCTGTGTAAGGCTTCCGCCTGATTTATGCATACTCACTGACGCCATATCCGCACCGGATTGCATGGCGGTTATCGGGAAATCCTCACCAAAATAGAAATGTGTTCCGTGTGCTTCGTCGACGAGTACAAGCATACCATGTGCGTGTGCGATTTCAGTTATTTTCTTAAGGTCTGAACATATTCCGTAATATGTTGGATTATTCACTAGTATGGCTTTAGCGTCGGGATTTTCTTCAATAGCTTTTTCTACCTGCTTCACCGACATTCCGAGTGCTATTCCGAGTTGTTTATTGACTTCCGGATTGACATATACTGGTACGGCGTCACACAGAATAAGGGCATTTATCGCACTCCGGTGGACGTTCCGTGGCATGATTATCTTATCACCACTCTTACAGGCGTACATTATCATACTTTGTACCGCTGAAGTAGTACCACCTACCATGAAGAAAACATTTTCCGCTCCGAAAGCCTCACTGGCAAGATATTCCGCATCTTTTATTACTGATACAGGATGACACAGATTGTCAAGCGGTTTCATTGAATTTACGTCGACACTCATACAGTCCTCGCCTAAAAATTCCGTGAGTTCCATATTGCCCCTACCTCTTTTATGTCCAGGTACGTCAAAAGGTACTACACGCATACGACGGAATCTTCTTAAAGCCTCGTATATAGGTGCGTTAATCTGTGAAAGTCCCATTTTCAAAAACATTCCTTCCGCTGAAAATTTCTATCATCTCTCGCCGGAGACTGTTTGTTATCGCCAACCGGTTACGTGGTGAGAGTTCCCGAACATCTGTATTAAACAAGTAGTTCTGTAATTCTATTTCCTTTATCAACATCTTCGTATGAAACATATTTGCCTGATATACATTAATGTCAACAGCGTCGTATCTTTCGAGTATCTCGTCATTGATATAATCCTGTATAGATGTTATATCATGGTCTATGAAGAGTTTCTGACCGGTGACGTTACGTGTAAAGCCTCTGACCCTGTAATCCATTGTTATTATATCGGAATCAAAACTGTTTACCAGATAGTCGAGGGCGGTGAGTGGTGTTATTTTTCCGCAAGTCGCAACATCTATATCTACTCGGAAAGTTGCTATATTCGTATCGGGGTGGTACTCCGGATAGGTATGTACTGTCACATGGCTTTTATCGAGATGTGCTATAGTCTCACTGCCAGCCGGTATCATAGTATCGTCTGCAATAAGAAATGTTGCCGATGCTCCTTGTGGGTCGTAATCCTGTCGGGAAATACTTAGGACTTTTGCACCAATCATTGTAGTAAGAGTGGTCATTATTTCTGTTATGCGTTCGGAATTATATGCCTTGTCGATATATGCTATATAGTCGAGTTGTGCCTTAGGTGTCTTGGCGTAACATACATCGTATATATTGAAACTCAATGACTTCGTAAGGTTATTGAATCCGTAAAGTTTTAATTTATTTTCCATATTTCACCTCATAAAGTTATAACATAAAATAAAATGCACATACAGGTTTCATCAACCGGTACGTGCATGAAAATACATATAATTATGCATTATAACTTCATATTGGTTTCAGAGTCTATATAAGCAAAGATTACCTTTTACTACTCTTATTGACCTTTCACAAGCTGATGAAAACTTATAAAAATTTATTGGCACAAAGCCGAATCAATAAGGCAATTTTACATTGCCGGTTAAAAAATCTTGCCTCACCGTCAACAGAATGGCGGTACATGAAACCGAAGCTTCTTCTGCAATTTGTATCATTCTATCATATTTTATTAAATTTGTCAAGGGTTAATATGAAAATTTTTTCGGATTTATTTTTCAATCACTACGTAACATACGTGTAAAACATAGTCGGCTTTATCAATTGTTCCAGATTCCTTCATATTAACAACTTTCCAACCTTCAGCGAGATATTTATTTAACTTATCTAATCCATTGCCTCCTAATAAATTTCCATATTCGTTATATAGACTACTTACTATCAGCATTTTCTGCATAATATATCACCTCCTTATTTCAGTTCAGCTATTGTAACGCCGTCTTCACCCTCGCCGAAAACTCCCAGACGGAAATTCTTCACTGATGGGTGAGACTTCAATCTTGCATGAACCGCCTTTCTTAAAAGTCCTGTTCCCTTACCGTGTATGATAGTCACCGTCGAGATATTTGACATTACAGCTTTATCAATGAATGCGTCAAGCTGATATACACCGTCGTCACACGCAGAACCTCTTATATCAAGTTCCATACTGCCCCGACGTTCAACTTTTACACCTACTTTTCCGGTACGGCGTGTAGGTTTGTTCTTATACGTAACTTTTTCCGGCTCTTCAAGTCTTAACCGTGAAATTTTTATTTTTGTCTTCATGACGCCCATCTGTACAAATACTGAATCGCTGTCATCAGGGTCTCCGGAAACTATTCCTTTCCTCTGCAAGTCCACTACATAGACGGTATCACCACGCTTTAATTTCCGTGGTAGTACGTAATCTGCATTAGGGTCTCGCCTGTCGACTGGATTAGCAGTATCGTACATCTTATTGAATCGCTGTTTACTACCGGTTTTAACTCCGGAAACTCTCTCTCCGAAGTCTTTTCTGTCCTTTTCTTTTTTGAGTTTTTCGAGTTCCGTAATAAGTTCGTTTGATTCCGCTTTAGTCTGTTCGATAATCGTCATTGCACGCAGACGGGCTTTTTCGAGTTCTTCCGCTTTAAGTCTTTCGAGTTCCTCACGTTCTTCACGGAGTACCCTTTCATGTTCAGATATTTCAGCCCTCAAACGTGAAATATCCTCTTTCTGTCTTTCGAGTTCTATTCTTGACGCTTCAAGTTTTCCGATAACTTCTTCAAACCGGCTGTCAGATTCGCTTACAAGAGTTCTGGCGTCTTCTATTATATCCGGTGGCATACCGAGATTTTCAGAAATCACAAATGCATTTGACTTTCCGGCTGAACCTACTATTAACCGATACGTCGGGCGGAGCGTTTCTATATCGAACTCACACGAGGCATTTTCTATATCGTCATTTTCAATCGCAAATAATTTAAGTTCCTGATAGTGCGTTGTAACCATTGTCTTCGCTCCTGACGTCATAAGACGTTTTATTACCGCTACCGCCAGTGCCGAGCCTTCTACAGGGTCAGTACCTGAACCGAGTTCGTCAAGGAGTACAAGGGAATTTTCGTCAACAGTATTAAGAATTTCTATTACTTTATTCGTATGTGCCGAAAATGTAGATAAATTCTGTTCTATACTCTGATTATCGCCTATATCCGCAAGTATGTGATTGAAAACTGATATACTACTGCCGTCGGCTACCGGTATCAGAAGTCCGCACATCGTCATTGCCGAAAGAAGTCCGGCTGTTTTAAGGCTTACCGTCTTACCACCGGCATTTGAACCGGTTATTATAAGCGTACTGTATTCCTCACCGAGTTTTATATTTATCGGTACAGCTTTTTTACGGTCTATAAGCGGATGACGTGCTTTTTTAAGATTCATTTTTCCGTCGTCGGTTATATCCGGCAGTGAACAATTCATTTTTGTAGCAAGTCCGGATTTCGCAAAGTATATATTAAGTTCGGTACAGATTTTATAGTTTTCGCATAGAACGTCCGCATATTCACCGCATTCATGACACAGTTCACGGATTATTCTTTCTATTTCTTCCTGCTCCTTGCCCTCTAAAATACGTATATCGTTATTGGCTTCTACAATTGCCATAGGTTCAATGAAAATCGTCTGACCGGTTGCCGACGTATCGTGTATAAGTCCGCTGATATGTCCACGGTGTTCCGACTTTACAGGAAGTACAAATCTTCCGTCACGGATTGTCACTGTATTTTCCTGAAGATACTGTTGTGTGGTCTTGTTTTTTATCATCTTGTCGAGAGTTTCTCTCAACTGCATACCTGCTCTGTTTATTTTCCGTCGGATTGCCGAAAGTTCCGGACTTGCACCGTCGGAAATTTCATTCTCCGATATTATTGACCTCTCCAGTTTTTCAAGTAACCAGTCATTCGGAGCAAGTCTCGAAAACAAGTAACTTAATTCTGTCTCGATATTCTCGCAATGTCCGTACCAGTCGTGAAGACTTTTTATCTGTCGTAACATTCCGGCAATGTCAAGCAGGTCACGCAAGGAGACTATCGCACCCGATTTAAGTCGGGCTGAAACTGTCGTTATATCCCTGAAATTACTGAATGGTGGCGTTCCGAACTGTACAGACAGGTTAAATGCCTGATATGTTTTCAGACACTCATAGCGGACACGTTCTGCATCATTGTCGGGACGTAATGCCAATGCCATACGTCTTGTTTCCTCATTCGACGTACATTCCGCAAGCATTTCAAGTATTTTGTCAAGTTCGAGTGTTCTTAAATATTTATTCATATATTTTCCTTTATATAGATTGTCTGATTGATTTATAAAAATCAAGTGTTCTGAAACTTCTTTCGAGTTTCGCTGTAAGATATTTTTCGGAAAGATATTCAAGCATATTCATAGTGTTTTCCGAAGTCCTGAAATTGAAAAGTCTTTCAAAGTCCGTGAGTACTATATGTCTCATTGCACTTAGGACGGAAATATTTATCCTGTACCACTCCGCCGGATTGAATTTAAAGCACTCCGCACAACAGAAACAGCTTTCACGGATACTGAAATAAAGTTCTTCCGGTTCATAAGCTCCGCACTCACGACACATTACTACATCCGGCATGAATCCTGTTTCCGCCATAAGTCTGAACTCAAATATCGCCTTCAACATTTTTTCGTCACGGAGTCTGTTTTCAAGAAAATGCAGTATATTAAGAAATAATCTCAATATTTCATTTCCCTGCGGTTCGGAACAGTATTTCAGGACTTCCGCCATATAACACGCCAATGATATTCCGGTGAGAGATTCACGGAGTTTATAGAAAATCCGTACTGGTACGGCACTTGTGAGGATTTTATATTTATCGCTCTCGTGATAGCAGAAATCTGAATACGCAAAAAGTTGTGTGGAATTTAAAAGACTACTGTTTATTTTCCGTGACCCACGCACAGTAAATTCCATGATACCGTTTTCAGCCGTGAGAACGTCTATAAATTTTCCATTATCGCCGGTATTACGTTCTTTCAGGACTATTCCCTTTATATTATTCATGTTTCAGAAAGTCCGAAACTTCTTATAAGATTCTCACGGTTACGCCAGTCTTCCTTGACTTTTACCCAACATCTAAGATTTACTTTTATCTGGAAAAAGTCTTCTAATTCAAGGCGTGCCATTGTTGACGCTTTTTTCAGCATACTACCGCCTTTTCCGATAATTATTCCCTTATGCGATTCCTTTTCACAATAGATTACCGCTGAAATGTCAAGTATATCCTTGCCATCTCGTTCAGACATCTGTTCCACTCCAACGGCTATTCCGTGTGGTACTTCGTCATTAAGTAATGTAAGAAGTTTTTCACGTATCATTTCACCGGCAAGAACTTTTTCCGGCTGGTCAGTAATCATATCGTCGGGGAAAAAATGTACCGATTCTTCCGAAAGTTTCATTATCTCGTCAATGACTATGTCCACACCGTTTCCCTGTGTTACGCTGACCGGTACTACCGCCTGAAAATCAATCTCCGCAGTAAGTCCGGCTATAACCGGTGCGAGTTCGTTCATATTTTTCAGTAAATCTATCTTGTTGAGTACGAGTATAACCGGCATACCGGATTTATTCATAGATTTAAGTAAATCTTTTTCCTGTTGATTTATTTTCCGTGTACAGTCCATGACGAACACAACACCGTCAATATCGCTGACGGATTCCCTGACCGTATTTAACATATGTTCACTTAATTTATTTACCGGCTTATGAAGCCCAGGGGTATCGAAAAATACAAGCTGAACGTCTTCAATGTTTCGTATACCCGTTATACGTGTGCGTGTAGTCTGTGGCTTATCGCTTACGGAAGCTATTTTTTCGCCGACTATCGCATTTAAAAGTGAGGACTTTCCGGCATTGGTACGTCCGGCAATGGTGATAAAAGCGGTTCTTGACATTATGTGTTATCCTCCTGTACTATGAAAGTAGCGTCTCTTGATATACCGAGTTTTTCAAGTACGGATTCTTCTTTTTCCCTCATTATACGCTGGTCTAACTGGCTTGTCTCATGGTCATATCCGAGCAGGTGTAACATTGAATGTACTGTTAAAAATCCTACTTCCCTTTCAAGGGAATGTCCGTAATTATGTGCCTGTTTTACGGCTGTTTCGAGTGAAATGACAACGTCGCCAAGCTGTACGGCATTGGTTTCCGGATTGATTTCTTCTGTACCGTCTTCACTGGTCAGCGGAAATGACAGTACATCTGTAACGCTGTCCTTGTTTCTGTAAATCTTGTTAAGATTCCTGATTTCCTCGTTACTTACAAACGAAACACTTACTTCCGCATCTTTACCGAAGTTTTCGGTAGCAAGTACCGCCTGACAGCATCTTCTTATAAGAAGTCTGATTCCTACAGGAACTTTTACCTCTGTCTGATTATTCTTTACGTAAACCTTTAATTTAGCCATGATTTTTTATTTTCCTTTCGTTATACTTTTCATATGCCTTTATGATGTCCTGTACGAGTTTATGACGCACTACATCTTTTTCCGTGAATCTGTGTATAGCTATATCGTCTATACCCTGCAGTATTTTGACCGCTTCAACCAGTCCGGATTTTTTGGTTTCCGGTAAGTCTATCTGCGTGACGTCGCCGGTGATGACCATTCTGCTTTCGTTGCCCAGACGTGTAAGAAACATCTTTATCTGTTCAGATGTGGTATTCTGTGCCTCATCGAGAATTATGAAAGCCTCGTCAAGAGTTCGTCCACGCATATACGCTAATGGTGCTACTTCTATGATACCCTTTTCCATGTACCGTCCGAAACTTTCCGCCCCGAACATATCAAAAAGAGCGTCATAGAGAGGTCTTAAATATGGGTCAACTTTGTCCTGCATATCCCCCGGAAGAAAGCCTAATTTTTCACCTGCTTCAACTGCCGGTCTTGTAAGAATTATCTTCCGGACTTTATGTTCACGGAACGCCTTTACCGCCATAGCTACCGCAAGATACGTTTTTCCGGTACCTGCCGGACCTATGCCGAGTACTATTGTATTATCCTTTATCAAATCGACATAACGTTTTTGTCCTACGGTTCTTGCACGGAGAATTTTTCCCGAAGCCGTCAGACATATTCCGTCGCCTTTGAGTTCCTCTAACTGTTCGGCTACACCGTCCGTTACCATTGACGTTACATATCTTACTGTCTGTTCACTTAGAGCCTGTCCAGTACCGGACATTTTCAGTAAAATCTTCACAGCTTTTTCAGCTCCGGAAATGTTTCCGGTATCGCCGATTATTTTTATATAACCGTCCCGACTGACGATATTAACATTATATTCTTTCTGAATACGGTTAATATTACCGTCAAGATGTCCGAAAAGTTCCGCAAGCTGTTCCTGATTATCGACTGTTATAATTTTTTCTGCCATAAAAAACCCCCGTTGTTTAATTTATAATTCATAATTATCAGCCGGAAAAGTTCCGTCTGTAGCAATTCTTGCATTAGAGTAAGCCGGATTTCCGGTTATTTCCTTAATCACTTCTACGTTCTCCGGAAAAATAATCTCCTGTTCCTCTGAATCAAGCTCCAGTTCCATGACCGCAAGGCTGTCAGAAAATGGGTATACATCGAGTTCAAAAAGCTGGTTTTTATAGTCGAAACAGTACCTTGTCTTATTTATGGGTACGTAGTCTTCACGAGCCTGATTTATAAGGCGGTCATATTCGCTGTGATTGATTTCATATTCCATTTCCTTACGAGTTATGCCGGTAAGGAAAAGCTTTTCGGTATAGAAATATTTCACTTCACCATCTACGGATATACGACGCACACGGCGTTGTGAATCGTTCTCACCGTTGATAAGATAGGTCTGTAAGATTTCGAGTTTTTTTCTTACGTCAAGTTTTTCCGTATCGGGCATTCTGACAAGGAATTTCCTTTCAATTTCGTATCCTTTAATCATAAAATTCACTTCTTTGCAGTTAATCTGATAACAGCATAACCCGCTGTCTAATATATTATACTATTTTTTTTGAATATTGTCAACAAAAAGTTTATAAAATTATGTTTAATATTACTGAATTTCTTCCGGCTGTAATGTTTACCGACGGAAACACCATGAAATCAGTTAAATTTTTTGCATACTATTTATATATACATTAATGCTCCTGTATGTTATGTCATTATCACTTATTTCACATATTACGAAAGCATTATTTTTATGAAAAATAAACAATTATTTCTGAAAATTGTTATTTTTTTATCTGACCCCCTTGAAAAATTTTCCGTTTTGTTTTATAATATATATATAATTTTTTTAGGAGGTAATTTACCAATGTCAGTTAAAGTTGCTATTAATGGTTTCGGCCGTATCGGTCGTCTTGCATTCAGACAGATGTTTGATGCAGAAGGTTATGAGGTAGTTGCTATCAACGACCTTACTAAGCCTTCAATGCTTGCACAGCTCCTCAAGTACGATACCGCACAGGGCGGTTACTGCGGTAAAATCGGCGAGAATCTCCATACCGTTTCCGCTGACGACGAAGCAGGTACTATCACAGTTGACGGCAAGACACTCACAATCTACGCTAAGGCTAATGCCGCTGAACTCCCTTGGGGTGAACTCGGTGTTGACGTTGTTCTTGAATGTACAGGTTTCTACTGTTCAAAAGAAAAGTCACAGGCTCATATCAATGCAGGTGCTAAGAAAGTTGTTATTTCTGCTCCGGCTGGCAGTGACCTCAAGACTATCGTTTACAGCGTAAATCAGGACACTCTTACTGCTGAAGATACTATCATTTCTGCTGCTTCATGCACAACTAACTGCCTCGCTCCTATGGCTAAGGCTCTCAACGATTACGCACCTATCCAGAGCGGTATCATGTCAACTATCCATGCTTACACAGGCGACCAGATGATTCTTGACGGTCCTCACAGAAAGGGCGACTACAGAAGAGCAAGAGCAGGTGCTGCTAATATCGTTCCTAACTCAACTGGTGCTGCTAAGGCTATCGGTCTTGTTATTCCTGAACTCAACGGAAAACTTATCGGTTCTGCACAGAGAGTACCTGTTCCGACCGGTTCTACAACTATCCTTACAGCAGTTGTTAAGGGTACAGACGTTACCAAGGAAGGCATTAACGCTGCTATGAAGGCTGCTGCTTCTGAATCATTCGGCTACAATGAAGACCAGATTGTTTCTTCTGACGTTATCGGCATGAGATACGGTTCACTCTTCGACGCTACACAGACTATGGTTTCTAAGATTTCTGATGACCTCTATGAAGTACAGGTTGTTTCATGGTACGATAACGAAAACTCTTACACATCACAGATGGTAAGAACTATCAAGTATTTCGCTGAACTCGGCTGATTTCATTAACCGGACAAGCATTTTTTTCCAAAGGGCAGTTCTTCGGGACTGCTCTTTTTTATATCTTATATTAAATAAGAAAGGTGATTTTATGAAAAAAGAAATATCATATGAAAATTTAAGAAATATCCCCGAAACAGAATATATTATCATAGATATACGTGACGAGTCAGCTTTTGAATACGGACATATTCATAATTCAGTAAATATTCCGCATAACAATATATTTTCTGCGGAACTCCCACACAATAAAAAACTGATAATATGTTGCAGAAGCGGTATAATAAGCCGTGATGTCGCTGACGTTCTCTGCGAAAAGGGTCTTGACGCTTATAATCTTACCGGCGGTTACGTCGAATGGCTCACGAAAAAATTGACAAACCGTCAGATTACTGAAGACGTTGAAAAAAGTCTCCGGAAAAAATTCAAGAAATCCATATGGTGCAGGTTTACGAAAGCCATAAATGAATACAAACTCGTAAATCCACACGACAGAATAGCTGTCTGTATATCCGGCGGTAAGGATTCCATGCTTATGGCGAAACTCTTTCAGGAACTAAAACATCACGACAAATTCCCCTTTGACGTGGAATTTCTTGTAATGAATCCTGGATATAGTCCGGAAAATCTCGAAATCATAAAAAATAACGCTGAATCAATGTCAATTCCGATAAATATTTTTGAATCCGATATTTTTGAATCTGTTTTCAATATCGAAAAAAATCCGTGTTATATCTGTGCGAGAATGAGGCGTGGTTATCTCTACAGTAAAGCCAGAGAACTCGGCTGTAATAAAATTGCACTCGGTCACCACTTCGACGACGTCATAGAAACTATTCTTATGGGTATGCTTTACGGCGGACAGGTTCAGACTATGATGCCGAAACTCCACAGCACAAACTTCGAGGGTATGGAACTTATCCGCCCTATGTATCTCATCAGGGAAAATGACATCAAACACTGGCGTGACTACAACGATTTACATTTTATACAATGTGCCTGTAAATTCACAGATACCTGTACTACCTGCGAACCCGACGGACGTTCCGTTTCAAAGAGAATGGAAATTAAAAATCTTATTGCCGAACTTAAAAAAATTAATCCACAGGTTGAAAAGAATATCTTCCGGAGCGTACAGAATGTAAACCTGAATACCATTATAGCCTATAAGGATTCCGACGGCGTTCATAATTTCCTCGACGAATATGAATAAATTTCCATAAATATTTTACGTCCGACGTGTCATAATACTATCACGGCATCAATAATTATTTCAAAGGAGATTTTAACTATGAGTAACAACAGTAACAATAATAACAGCGGTATGACACAGAAAGGCAGAGAAACTCTCGAAAGATTCAAGATGGAATCCGCCAGCGAACTCGGTATCAATCTCAGACACGGTTACAACGGTGACCTCACTTCAAAGGAAGCCGGTTCAATCGGTGGTAACATGGTCAAGAAAATGATTGAATCCTATACAAAACAGTAATCAATCTTAATAATAAAAATCCCTGTAGTGAATTTTCATTACAGGGCGTTTTTTGGATTCATAATTAAGAATGCATTAATATGAATCTTATGAACAATAAACGGCTTTTTTCATAACTTTTTTTACGTACTATATTATATATATATATTATATATTCTTTTATAGAGAACTATATAAACAGTTCATATAGTTCATATCGTTCATTTATCATAAATTAAGAATTGATAATTATGAATTAATAATTAATTCCATTCGTATTTTGTCAGCTTACCTGCTCTTGACAAGTCGGGATAATCCCATTGTCTTAAAACTTCATAGACGGCTATGGCTACCGAGTTGGAAAGATTCAGACTTCTTAAATTATTCCGCATAGGTATTCTCACACAGGTATCGGGATTATTATATAACAGTTCTTCCGGAAGTCCGGCGTCTTCCCTACCGAAAATAAGATACGCATTATCCGGATATTCTACATTACTGTGTACGTGTCTGCCCTTTGTCGTGAAGTAGAAAAAATTTCCGGATTTGTTTTTTTCAAAGAAATCACTTAAATTTTCGTAATATGTTATGTCGAGTTTGTCCCAGTAGTCGAGACCTGCTCTCTTCAGATGTTTGTCAGAAATCTCAAAACCTAATGGCTTTATAAGATGTAGTCTTGCACCTGTTACCGCACACGTTCTGGAAATATTTCCTGTATTCTGCGGTATCTGCGGTTCTACAAGTACTATGTTAAGATTATGCATTTTTTATCACCATGTATAATGAAAATTTTACGGCATAGAATAACTATACCGGATTACTTCCGGAAATAAGTTCAGGAGACATGACAATGAACATGAATATGAAATCAATTGTAAAAGGAGCTACTGCCGGTGCGATTGCCGGTTTCACTTACTATGCCTTAAGTTCCGCCCCACCTGTAAAGAAATACAGTATCAAGAAAGATACCGCAAAGACTTTGAAATCCGCAAGTCACCTGATTGATGATATAAAGTCAATCATAATGTAGGCGAAAGCCCTTTGTTTTTCCGATAACCCATGTAACTTTCAAGTATTATCACTGCCGATACAGCATCTACAACAGCCTTACGCTTTTTCCCTCTCGTATTAGTTACGTTGAGTATATTATGTGCAGATACAGTAGTACAACGCTCATCCCACAGAGTTACCGGACAGTCAACGATTTCCGCAAGTCTTTCCGAAAACAGACGGCATTTTTCAGCCCTTTCACCGATAGTGCCGTTCATATTTTTCGGGTAGCCGACGACTATTTCTTCAACCCGCTGTTCTCTCGCAAGGACAGCGGTTTTTTCTATACATTTATCAAAATTCTTTTCGGATATTACACATACCGGCGTTGCAAGAAGTTCAGCCTTACCGCATACCGCTATACCGGTTCTGGAGTCTCCGAAATCAACAGACATTATTATCATAGATTTTCACCACGGTCTGACAGTGCCGATAATTTCACGCACCGAGGAAATATTTTTACTGTCAAGAAAATTGTTCATTTCTTCTGTAATTCTTACCGGTGCATAAGGGTCAGTAAATATGACCGCTCCTACCTGTACGGCACTTGCACCCGCCATCATTAATTCTATAGCGTCCCTACCGCTTGAAACTCCGCCCATACCAATAACAGGAATCTTGACGGCATTTGCAACCTGCCATACCATTCTGACGGCTATCGGGAAAACTGCCGGTCCGCTCATACCGCCGACGTTGTTTCTTAAAACAGGTCTCCGTGTATTTACGTCGATACGCATTCCGAGGAGCGTATTTATAAGTGATACCGCATCTGCACCAGCACTTTCGACGGCTTTTGCAATATCGGTTATACTCGTTACGTTTGGCGACAGCTTTACAACAAGCGGTTTAGTAGTAGCCTTACGGACTTTACTTACCACTTCCGATGCCATTTCACAACTCGTACCAAATGCTGCACCTCCTTGTTTTACGTTCGGACACGATATATTCAATTCTATCATATGAACGTCTGTATTTTCGAGTTTTTCCGCAACCTGTACGCATTCTTCCGGAGTTGAACCGGCTATATTTGCGAGTATAACTGTATTTTTTTCAAGCAGATATGGTAACTCTTTACTTATGAAATGGTCAATACCAGGATTCTGTAAGCCTACAGAGTTCAGCATACCCGACGGTGTTTCAGCTATTCGAGGCGATAAATTACCGGTACGCCTGTTGAGTGTAGTACCTTTTGTAGCTATTCCGCCGAGTTTTTCGAGTGGGAAAAATTCTTCATATTCCCTGCCGTATCCGAATACGCCCGAAGCCGGTATAACCGGATTTTTGAAATCTATTCCGCATATATTCACAGACAAATCAGCCATTAAAAAATTACCTCCTTTGCATTGAATACAGGACCGTCTTTACATACGTGTGCAAAATATTCCTCGTCGTTACGGACTGTACGGCACGCACATCCTAAACAAGCACCTATTCCGCAAGCCATACGCTCTTCCAGTGAAATTTCGCAGAATACGTTATTTTCATTACATATTCCGGCGATACTCTTCAACATAGGCATAGGTCCGCAAGCGTATACGGCATCTGCACTTTTTACGATTTCCGAAAACGGTTGTGTGACGAAGCCATGTATACCGGTTGAACCGTCGTCGGTACACAGTATCACTTCCGCACCGGTTTTTCTGAAATCTTCCTGTAAGATTACAGCACCGGCATTCCGGAATCCTGTTATTACAGTAGCTTTTTCGCCGTATATTCCGGCAAGTGACAGCATAGGGGGTGTACCTATTCCGCCACCTATAAGGATTACCTTTTTAAAGTCCTGATTTATCGTGAAACCATGTCCGAGAGGTGCAAGCATATCAATTAAATCGCCCTTGTTAAGTCGGGATATTTCTTCCGTACCTGCTCCACGGACTTCAAATACTATACGGAGTGTACCGTTTTTTCTGTCTATACCGCATATTGAAACAGGTCTCCGGAGCGTGAAATTTCCTGTACGTATGTGTACGAACTGTCCGGCGGTTGCAATCTCCGTTACTTCCGGACAGCTTATAACAAAACTGTATATTTCACGGGCTATACTTTTTTTATCGAGTATCAGATATTTTCCCTGTGTATATTTCATTACGTCACCTCTGATTAATAATCTTTCTTGGTCTTGCAGTTAGGACACTTACCGTTCACGAAACTGAACTTACTTCCGCAATACTGACAAAGTCCGTTTGCCTTGAAGTAGTTGGTCAGACAGCCATGCTTGAAAACGTCAACAGCCTTGTATTCTGTACCACGGAAAATAAATCTGTTTACGCCTTTTCCCTTACCGTTCTTGTCGATAGCAAATGAAGCGTCAGCGGCATCACTTGCCTGCTCCCATGTAGTACGGGCATTCTTGAAAACTATTTCCTCAAGACCGCATACCATGGAATCGCACATTATTTCCTTGACGTTTTCCGGAATAGTTATAGATTTCAACTTATCGCAACCGTTGAAAGTCTTGAAATTAATTTTAGTTATTTCATTTGAAAGTTTTATTTCCGTAAGTGAAGTACAATCCATAAAAGCAGAATCGCATATTTCCTTTATATTGTCACTGCATACCACGGAAGTTATATTAGTATTTCCCTTGAATGCTCCCGAACCTATACGCCATATATTTGCCGGAATACTTACTTTCACGATATTAGGATTCAATGTATTATATTTTACTAAAGTATGTTCGTTAATTTCATATTCCTTAGGCTTGCCATCACTTACAGGTGTCTGAACTTTCGGTTTTTTGTTCTGTAAAGCTGATACGTCATTTTCAGCCACAGGAATTTCCGGTTTTATTTCAGGTTTAACCGGTACAGGTTCAGCAGGTTTAACCGGTGCTGGCGTTACCGGTGTGACAGGCGGTACAGGTGTTACAGGTTTAACCGGAGCAGGAATTTCAGATTTTTTATTTGCGTCTCCGGCAAGATTAGTGAATTTCATTTCCGGATTATTCAGTACAGTATCAGGTCTGACAAGAGTAGGTACAACGCCGTCAGCGGTCTTTGTAGCCTTGAAAGTAGGTGTAGCCTGTGCCTTAGGTTTCATGAGTTCCTCACCGTTTTCGAGAGCTTTTATAATTTCCTCTTTTTCTCTGAGTTCAGCTTCTTTCTTTCTTAGAGCGTTTTCCCTGATTTTAAGTTCAGCTTCCTTTGCCTTGAGTTTGTTTTCTTTTTCCTGAAGTTCAGCAGATGCCTTTAAATCAATACGCTTTCCGCATATACCACAGTACCAGTATTCAGCATTCTTGTCACCGAATATTACATTTTTACAAGATGTACATTCCATTTCTATTAAGTCTAAACGTGTCATAATAAAGTATGCCTCCATTATATAAAAATACTCTTTGTTTATTATAGCATATCCGGACAGATTTAGCAAGTCTTTTTTTCACAAAATTATCATCGGATTACATTATTATTTATACAGAGCGTTCATTTTTTCTATTTCTTTTTTCAGGTCTTCGATAAGGGAATCCGGTGAAATTACTTTCACCCACGCCCCTTGCGAAAGAAGATACATTAAAATTCCTCTGCCGTTGTTTACTTCTGCTTCAATTACACTTACGCCGTTTTCTTTCTTCTCGACTACTCTTGCAGTCGGCAGGCGGTCAAGTATAGCCTGTAATGACAGTCCCGAAAACTCAAAACATATCAGGATATTTTCCCCTGGGAACATAAACTGATTTTTTTCCCTTAAATCTCCCTCATCGAAACTATGTTCACGTGCAAGCGAAAATTTTTCATGATTTTCAGTTATTGAAGAAATCCGGTCTATACGGAAATATACCGGTCTGAAATTCAAATCTTCATATTTATACGCTATCATATAGAAGTAGTATTCGCTGAACATTATCGAAACAGGTTTTATTTTACGTTTCACTTCCTGACGATTCATTTTGTAGTAAGTTATCGTAAGTACCTGACTGTTTTCAATAGCCTGAGCTATCTTCCATATATTGTCTATGACGCTCCGGCAATCAGATTTCACTTCATGGTAATGATATATTTCTTTTCTGATAAGTTTTTCAAGTTTTTGACGGTCACTTACGGTAGTAACTTTTTTCATTTTGCTTATGATGTTCAGTACGTCTTCTTTATTCAGTGACCTGCTCCCTATTATTATTTTTACCAGTGCGAAGAGTTCGCTGTTTTTAAGAAATTCGTCATTGTTGAGGACGTATGCTTTTTCCTTATGTGAATAAACAAGTTCCGTATTTCCCAATAGTTCACGGTTTTCAGAAAGAAATTCGTGTATTACGTTCATATCACGGCTTATACTTTTTTTTGAAAGTCCGTATTCAATTGCAAGTTTCTTTACAGAAAGACTTTCGCCATGTAATGCCCTGAAAAATATTGTCAGTATTCTTTTTTCCCTGTCATTTTTCATACTTATTCGCCTCCTTTCTTTTAAATTCAAGTATATTATATCACTGATACCGGACACACGTGTGTCTGTTCATAAATAATTTACAATAAAAATATGAATTAATACCGATATTGCAAGTAAAATATACATTACAACCTATTTTTTTAAGGAAGTGTTTTTAATGAAAAATCTTAAAATAGAAAAAATAACCGGCAGGGAAATACTCGATTCAAGAGGAAATCCCACTGTTGAAGCGGAAGTCTTTCTTTCCGACGGTACTTCCGGAAGAGGTACAGCACCAAGCGGAGCATCTACCGGCGAATACGAAGCCCTTGAATTACGTGATGGCAATAAAAACCGATACAACGGTAAAGGCGTATCAAAAGCAGTTGAAAATATAAATACTGTCATAAATGATACCGTTTCCGGAATGAATCCGGCTGACATATATTCTATAGACAGGGCTATGATTATCGCTGACGGTACAAGAGACAAATCAAATCTCGGTGCAAATGCCATACTTGCCGTATCAGTCGCAACCGCAAAAGCTACAGCTACTTCAATGAATATCCCGTTATACAGATTTCTTGGCGGTATTCAGGGAAATACACTCCCTGTACCCATGATGAACATTTTAAACGGTGGCGCACACGCCGGAAACACAGTCGATACACAGGAATTTATGATTATGCCTGTAGGTGCGGTATCATTTAAAGAGGCTCTCCGGTGGTGTGCCGAAGTATATCATTCACTTGCGGAAATCCTCAAAAACAAAGGACTTTCGACAGCAGTCGGCGACGAGGGCGGTTTTGCTCCTGACCTCTCCGGAGATGAGGAAACTATTGAAATTATTCTTGACGCCGTAAAATATGCCGGTTACGAACCCTACAGGGATTTCATGATTGCCATTGATGTTGCGTCTTCCGAATGGAAAGACAGGGAAAAAGGTACAGGCTTCTACAGACAGCCTAAATCACAGAAAACTTTCACATCTGACGAACTTATTTCACACTGGGAATCACTTGTTGACAGATACCCGATTATCTCCATTGAAGACGGTCTCGACGAGGAAGACTGGTCAGGCTGGCAGAAAATGACTTCTGTACTCGGGAATAAAGTACAGCTTGTTGGTGATGACCTTTTTGTTACTAATACCGAAAGACTTTCACAGGGAATAAATCTCGGAGCAGGTAACTCAATTCTTATAAAACTAAATCAGATAGGTACGGTCTCGGAAACCATTGACGCTATAAAAATGGCTCATAAAGCCGGATATACTGCTATTTCCTCTCACCGTTCCGGCGAAACCGAAGACACTACAATTGCAGACCTCGCTGTAGCACTGAATACCGGTCAGATAAAAACCGGCGCACCATGTCGTTCGGAACGTGTTGCAAAATACAATCAGCTTTTACGGATTGAAGAAGAACTCGGTGAATATGCGGTCTATGCCGGTATGAACGCCTTTAACATAGGTAATCCGAAAATTTAACACGCATAATACAAAAACACCCCTTGTCACGATAACAAGGGGTATTTTTTTATATCTGATATTTCATAATCTTGTCAACAACTTCCTGTGTAATGGGTTGTGGCTCAAATACAGGACGGTTTATAAAATATCCCTGTAATAAGTCTACACCACATTCAATGACGGTTTTCAATTCCGATTCCGTTTCCACACCCTCGGCAAGTACTTTTATATTACGTGTTCTTGACAGTTTGACTATATTTTCAATAATAGTACGTCTGCTAACGTCCTTGTCGCAACTGCTTATTATTGAACGGTCAATTTTAATGATATTCGGATGCATTGTAATCAGTGCAAAATCGCTGTTGTAACCTGTTCCGAAATCGTCCAGTGCAAGATGTGCTTTCCACTTTTCGAGACGTTTCAGTTTACGCATATTTATAGTATCGTCAACTTCTTCGCCTTCGGTAATCTCCATGACTATCTTTGAAAGAATATCCTTGTTTTCATTTTCGACTATGTCTATATCAGATTGTTCTAAAATGGCATTTGATATAGTATTCACGAAAATGTAGGCGTTTTCCGGAATGTTACCAGCTTCACGCTGTTTACGGAAAGACTTCAGTGCTTCAATCCATGTCAGACGCTCTATTTCATATAGTTTAGCACCTGTTTTGGCAATCCTAAGAAGTTCCGCCGGTGAATGAAGTATAGCTGATTGCGGTCTCATAAGAGCCTCATAGCCGTAAATCTCGCCGGTATGTGCCGATATGATACTGTGAAATGCGTATCTTATACGGCATTCGTCGATAATTTTATTCATTTCCTCAACGCCTGTAATAAGTACTGAATCTTTGGCATATGCGTTCATATCAAACTCGGTTATTTCGCCCTTGGTGGTATGCTTTATTGTATACATGGCAAAATCGGCATATTTCATAAGCAGTTCCGGTGAAGTGGAATCGTCAGGATACCACGCTATACCGGCACTTGCTCTTATCTTATAATGTGTACCGTCGGATAACAGACAGTAACTGTTACGGAGCTTTTCACGGACTGTTGAAACAATATCCCATATTTCTTTTTTCGAGGAATAACCATACAGACATACATTAAATTCGTCGCCGGAAAGCCTTGAAACAATACCGTTGTTATATTTTTTAAATTCTTTCAGTACGTTTGCGGAAGTCTTTATATAATCGTCGCCGAAGTCGTGACCGTATGTATCATTCACGTATTTGAGGTTATCAAGGTCAATCATTATGATACAGGCTATACCGGCTGTTTCCGGACTGGCGAAAATGTCATTTACTTTATGATAGTATGCGTGACGGTTAAGAAGTCCTGTTGTACCGTCGTAGTCACGTTCGTATTCTATACGCTGTCTTTCAAGGATAGTATTTGTTATATCCTGAAGTACGCCGATAATCTTGTTACTGTTACATACAACACTTATACGCATCCATACAGTAGGTTTTTCGGGATGTTCGATACAGTATTCCTTGGAAAAACTTGTTTCTGTATCAAACAGCTTATTGGAAAGACAATCCGTAATAATTTCACGTGTTTCGTCGGCGATTATGTTTTCAAGGAAAAGTTGTCTGCTTATGACGATATCTTCCTGATACTTCACAGAAAGATTAAGAAGTTTCAGCATACTCTGTGCCACAAAAACACTGTCATCCATGCTGTCGTACATGAACGTACATAAGCCAACATCTGCAATACGAATCATCTTAGATACCTGTGAGGAAAAATTATGTACATTTATCTGTAACTGTGTTATAGCGTCTGTGAGCTGGTCAAGTTCGTAAATTTTCGTCGACTGGAATCTTATAGCCTCATTGTATTCACGTTTGGAATTTATAGTCTTTATTACTGCGGAAATAGGTTTTGCGATAGTATTACAACCTATCGACATAACCACTATACTTACGGCGACGGAAATCAATGCAGATATGAACATCATTTTTACAAGATTGGTAAAAACAAAAAGGACGTCACTTTTTTCCGCAACGGAAATCAATGACCATTGCTCGTCGACGTATATGCTTTCTGAATTATATAAATTCATAGTCTGTATATTCCCGACGGCATCTATACCGGAATCAAGCGGAAAATTATACATTTCCTCGTCAATCTGTCCGGACGGTCTTAAAGTTGTCTGCGAACCGATAAGCCTTCCGAAAGATGCTCCGGAATGCATACATATATTGAAAACGTCGGAATTGTCCGTACCGTTACACAGTACGTAACAGGCACTTGCACTTACAAAATCATTAGGCGGAAGATTTGCAAGTATGGTCTTTTCAGTGAGACCTATTCCCAGTACGCCGTAAACTGTACCGTCGTCAGCGATAAGAGGTACTGTATATTTAAGACTTCCGGCACTGTTCGGGTTTATATTTGAAAACCTGCTCCAGTAGCCGAGACGTTCAATGGGTGTTGTATTATTTTCCTGTGCATTCTGTATAGTCTTGTAATAAAAGTCATAACTCTGTCTGTCGTCGTTCCCGACTTCCATACGGGCTTTCCAGCCGGAATCAAGAATTATACCGAAATCCTTTGATATAGAGGAATACCCCATTTCCATAAGTAAATCCTTATAGCCGGAATCCGTTGAAGTGTCAAGGTCTCGCAGATACATACCTGCTTTATTGTCAGATTTTCCGCCGTTGTTGTATAAGTCACCGGTTTCGAGGATAATAAACACATCATTTGCGAGACTTCTTCTAAGAAGATATATTATGCTGTCAACGGAATCTTCCATAATCTGCCTGTTGAGTTCCTTGTCAGTTGCAAGTGCTGAAATATCCGTATTGTTTTCCGCAAGACGTTCACGGACTATATTATTTATTTCCGTAGCGTGTTCGTTGACAAAAGTTATTTTCTGTGAAAGTTCCTTTTCAACATAACTTGTTCTGTTTCTTGTTTTTTCAACAAGCGTATCATAGGCATATTTTTTTATGAAAGAAAATTCACCGCCTATTGCAAGTACAGAAAAAAATGTAATAAGCTGAAAAAGTATCAGTATCAGCATGGGTATAAGCATTCGTGTAAGCATTTTCTGTACTTTATTTTTTTTTCTTTCCGACTTTTTAAAATCCTGCTCCATATGACCTCCTTTCAAAATATACAGGTATTTTTTTAAAGACCTGATGCTTCATGCAGACCTGCTGAAAATTCATTGTACCATTTATCGAAAGCCTTATCTGAAATATATTCCTCAAGAACTTCTTCACGGTCTTCACCGTTGTGAATACGTTCATAAGCCTTATTGTATGAATCCTGTGCGGTGTCCTGAATATAATCGCCGAGGAAATTTCTTGTTTCAGCGGTATTGTCGAAAGGCTTTGTTGTATAGAGGTTATAATTGTTTATCTCATCTATAGCGACTTTCAGGGTATCTGTAAGTATCTGATTTTCTGTAGCTGTAGTATCCGTTATCAGATTTATATCATTTGCACTTTTCTGTACAGGCATATATCCCGAACCGGTACAGAATGAAATATTTCTTTCAGTTTCCGTGAACCATTTAAGAAATACCGTACAGGCGTATTCATGTTTCATGTCAGATTTTGTAACAACCATTCCTGCACCCTGCTGTACAAGATATGGTTGAGTACCCTCAAAGTCAGGTACAGGCATTACAAGTGCTTCTATCGGATAGGAATAGTCGTCATCTATAGTTACGGAATCCGGAAAATATACTGCTCCGGTAGTGGAACATATAAGGGCTATTATATCACCTGTTTTGGCGTCGTCACTCCGGAAACGGCTCTGTACTGTAAAATATCCCTTTACATACGGTACGTAATAATTATCCCATAATCTCCGGACGGCTTCCTTATTAATATCAAGAATGAATTTACCGTCTTTCTGTGTGACAAATTCCGCCCCGAGCTGTTTTGCACCGACAAGCATATAATTAGCTACAGAATCACGTCCGAAAAATGCCTTGCCATCGTTTTGTACGTCGGGTGTAAGACTATCGGTATATTTATAGTACTTTCCGGCGGTATCGACGACACCTTCCCATGTACTTAGGTCATCTGTTGTTACGTTTTCGACAGAAGCGAATTTTTCCCAGTCCGTAAGATTAAGCATCATAATTTCCGTACTTTTTGCGGTAGGGAAAATTTTAATACCACCGTCTTCACTTATTCTGCCCTCTTCTATGTAGCTGTCGACGTATTTTTCCAGTTCGTCTTCCGTGAAGTATTCCGAGATGTCAACGGCAACACCGAGTTTATCGGCAACGTATGCTGTTTCGGAATATGATGCAAACATATCCGGTAATTTTTCCGCACCGACATCCTGTTTCACAGAGGCTATGACATCTGCTGAAAGTTCGTCTATACTGCCCTTGCTGTAAGCCTCAACTACTATACCTTTTTCACGTCCGACTGTTTCATTAAATTCAATTACTGATTTGTCAAAAATTTCCTGCTGAACGCCGTTATAATAGTGCCATATGGTAATTTCAGCAGGTTTTCTGACATCAAGACCGTAATTTTTATCAGTTTTCTTTTCAGAATCCCCACAACCCGAAAATACTGCTGAAATCATACACAGTGCTGAAATCATAACAATTATTTTTTTTTTATTCATAATCAATCTCCTGATAATTCCGGAATAAATCATATATATTATACTATCACAGATACACCAAAGTGTCAAGAAATAATTCTTAATTATGAATTTTTAAAGTACATCATCATTTCATTAGTGAGACTGTAATCATCAGTCTGTCCGGAAATATCTTTCTTTTCAGTCCATACGGCACTGCTTAATTCGCTTGAATCAAGGGTTATACTGTCATCGCCGTCGACTTCGCAGAAAAATCCGGCGAGAATACCTCCGGAGAATCCCCACGGTTGTGACTTATAATATCTGATGTTCTTTACTTTAAGACCTACTTCTTCCATGACCTCACGGCTTACTGTTTCCTCGAAAGTCTCGCCTATTTCCGTGAATCCGGCGACTAATGCATTACAGGTAACGCCCCTGTTCTGTACGTAATGAGTTACAAGAAGTTTGTCGTCTTTTATAACACCGGCTATTACTGCCGGATTAAGTCGGGGATAGATGAGTTTTCCGCAACCTGTACATCTCATGGCACGTTCTATTCTGTATAGTTCCGTTCTTTGCCCGCAACTACCACAGAAACAATTTGACCTGTACCACTCCGAAAGGTGATACGCCGTGAAAAGTGCAAAGAAATTTTCTTTGCTTACGTTCCGTGAACTCCGGAGAGATTTTATATTCTTATATGTAAAGCCTTCCGGAACAGATACGTTCATATCACGGGCAAGGAAATATTTAACATCTCCTATCGAAAATAAATATACAGGGTGTTCAGATACGAAAGTTTCGTATACCGGAAACGGTGAAGACGTATTATTTACGAGTACTTCACAGCCTCTGAAGTGAAAGAATATACTGTCACTGTCGGGGAGAACGTCGGCAGAATAGTGATTATCAAGTTTTTTCGGCATAATATCCTGTAACATAACAAATCAAATCCTTTTTATAAAAATTTCAGCATAACCTGTTGAGTATATTATAACACATTTCCGGAAAGACTTCAACAATAAAAAAAGCCGGTAATAATACCGGCGGTATAAAATCAGAATTTTTCGTCATGACGCTGTTTCCGGAGCAGGTCTCTTTTTCGTGCAGATTCCCAGTTTTCACGTTCTTCGTCTGTTTCGAGGATAAGCCGTGGTACTTCAACAGGTTTTTCGTTTTCGTCGAGAGCAACCATTACAAGATATGCCTTGTTTATGAGTTTTCTTTCACCGCTTAAATTTTCGACGTAACTTTTTATACATACTTCCATAGATGTTTTCTTGACATACGTGACAAAACCACATACTATAACCGTATCATTCGGATACGCCGGAGCTTTGAAAGTAAGTTTATCGACTACAGCGGTAGTAACGTTATGTCCGGAATGTCTCCGTGCCACAACCGCCGCCACAACGTCAATCCACTCCATCAGCTGACCCCCGAAAAGTCTGTTATAACCGTTAATATTTGCCTGCGTGAGAACGTGTACCTGCTCCGAATACGAATCTTTTACTCTTTTTTCCATTGTAATCACTCCTTATATATATTATACATATTTGTCGTGTTAATGTCAAGTAACATTATTTTAATTCATAATCAATAATTATCAACTGAAAATAACTTGTATTATTGTAGATATTTCCGAAAATAATTCCATACTATTGACATTTTTTCCGGTGAGTGTTAATATATTGTTATTGAACACTAACTATCAGGAGGTGCTTACATATGCCTTTGACTATGGCAGATACAGGCGAAGAAAACATTATAAAAAAAGTCGGCGGAAATCCTGAAACAAGAAAATTCCTCGAAAGTTTAGGTTTCGTAGTCGGCGGTTCAGTTACGGTCATAAGCGAAATAGCCGGAAATCTTATTGTAAACGTAAAGGATTCGAGAGTGGCAGTCAGTCGTGAAATGGCTGTAAAAATTATGATATAGGAGTTGAATTTCTATGACACTTAAAGATGTAAAAGTAGGTCAGACTGTGACCGTACAGAAAATAACCGGCGTAGGTGCTATAAAAAGACGTATAATGGATATGGGTATCACTAAAGGTACGGAAGTTTTCATACGTAAGGTTGCACCCCTTGGAGACCCTATTGAAATTACCGTAAGAGGCTATGAGCTTTCCCTAAGAAAAGCCGACGCTGAAATGATTGAAGTTTTATAATTTTTTTTTGGATTTTAGTTAGTATAGACTAATAGAAAGGATTTGTGTATGGATATAAAAATAGCACTCGCAGGAAATCCTAACTGCGGAAAAACTACCCTTTTCAACGCCCTTACCGGTTCAAACCAGTTCGTCGGAAACTGGCCAGGAGTAACAGTCGAAAAGAAAGAAGGACGGCTGAAAGGTCAGAAAGACGTTATAATAACTGACCTCCCCGGAATCTATTCGCTTTCGCCGTATACGCTGGAAGAAGTAGTCGCACGTAACTATCTTATCGACGAAAGACCCGATGCCATTCTCAACATAATAGACGGTACAAACCTTGAAAGAAATCTGTATCTGACGACACAGCTTATTGAAATAGGTATACCGGTAGTCATTGCGATAAACATGATGGACGTCGTAAGAAAAAACGGTGATGTCATTAAAACTGACGTTCTTGCCGAAAAATTAGGCTGTCAGGTAGTGGAAATTTCCGCCCTTAAGAATACCGGTATAGAAAAGGCTACAGAAGTTGCCGTAAAGGTTGCAAAATCCGGTAAAAGAACAGTTCCGCAACATAGTTTCAGTGGTTGTGCCGAACACGCTATAGCACATATCGAAGAAGCCGTACTCCATGACTATCCCGACGAACAACAACGCTGGTACGCTATAAAAATTTTCGAGCGTGACGAAAAAGTTCTTGAAAAACTACATATCCCCGACGAAGTAAAGGAACATATAGAAAAAGATATACAATCCGCAGAGACCGAAATGGATGACGATTCCGAAAGTATCATAACAAATGAACGTTATGTTTACATAGCGGAAGTAATGAAAGAATGCTGTAAAAAGAAAAATAAAGGCGGTCTCACGGTCTCCGACAAGATAGACCAGATTGTTACAAACAGATTCCTTGCTTTACCGATATTCGCTGTGATAATGTTCATAGTATATTACGTATCTATAACGACTGTCGGGGCATGGTGTACCGACTGGACTAATGATGTACTTTTCGGCGAATGGATTCCGAATGCTGTAAGCGGTTTCCTCGAAAATATAAACTGTGCCGACTGGTTACAGAATCTCATAGTAGACGGCATAATAGGTGGTGTCGGGGCTGTCCTCGGTTTCGTACCGCAGATGCTTGTACTGTTTATCTTCCTTGCGTTCCTCGAAGCCTGCGGATATATGGCACGTATCGCCTTTATCATGGACAGAATTTTCCGTAAATTCGGACTGTCCGGAAAATCGTTCATACCTATGCTTATCGGTACAGGTTGCGGAGTTCCTGCGGTAATGGCAAGCCGTACCATAGAAAACGAACGTGACCGCCGTATGACTATCATGACTACAACATTTATTCCGTGTGGTGCTAAACTTCCGATTATAGCACTTATTGCCGGTGCGTTCTTCAATAACTCCGGACTTATTGCGGTATCGGCTTACTTCATAGGCGTACTTGCTATAATAATTTCCGGAATAATCCTCAAGAAAACTAAAATGTTTTCCGGTGAACCTGCTCCGTTTGTAATGGAACTTCCTGCCTACCATATGCCGACGTTCAGTAACGTCATGCGTTCCATGTGGGAACGAGGCTGGTCATTTATCAAGAAAGCCGGTACTATAATACTTCTCTCTACTATAGTATTATGGTTTTTACAGGGCTTCGGTATCGAAAACGGTTCGTTCGGCATGATTGAAGACCTTGACAACTCGATACTCGCAAAAATAGGTAATCTCTTTGCATGGATATTCATTCCGCTCGGCTGGGGCGACTGGAAAGCTTCTGTAGCAACCCTGACCGGTCTTATCGCTAAGGAAAATGTTGTAGCAACTTTCGGAACACTGTTTCACTTCGGTGGTGAACTCTCCGATAACGGCGACGAAATATGGCAGATGTTATCCGCAAGTTATACCGCTGTATCGGCATTTTCATTCCTCGTATTCAATCTTCTGTGTGCGCCGTGTTTCGCTGCCATAGGAGCTATCAGACGTGAAATGAACTCGGCAAAATGGACTTGGTTTGCAATAGGCTATCAGACCGGATTCGCCTATGCTGTATCGCTTATAATATATCAGTTCGGTTCACTGTTTACCGGAAATATCCACCCTGTAGGACTGGTTGTAGCAGTTGCCTTTATAGTATTCATGATATATATGCTCGTGAGACCCTCTAAAGAAAACGGCGTGAATACAAGAGCCGTGAAAGCGTGATGTCATGGGTACTGTTATAATCGGTCTCGTACTTCTTGCGATAGTCGCTTTAATCGTAAGGAACATGATAAAAAATAAAAAAAATGGTAAATCTTCCTGTGGGTGTGGTTGCGAACACTGTGCTAACTCTTCAGTCTGCCACGGAAACACTAAAAAATAACCCTCATATTTTAACCGTATGTGCAAAACATACGGTTTTTTTTAACAGAAATTATGACATATGTAAATTTTTATATAATTTTTTAAATAAACTATTGAAAATTTTAAATTGATATGTTATAATGATGTTAATCAGTAAATCTGATTGATATTTTTAACAGAAAGGAACGATTCTTAAAATGAGAGTACGTGAAAATCTCAAGCGTGGAACAGTAGAAATGGTACTGCTTCACCTGCTCAGTGAACGGGAAATGTATGGTTACGAGATTCTGAGCGAAATGAAAGAAAGAAGCGGAGGACAGTTCGCTATCAAGGACGGCTCTATGTATCCCATTCTCTACAGAATGATTGACAAGGGTTACATAGAAGACGAACAGGTACTTGTCGGTCGCAGACGCACACGTGTTTACTACCACATCACCGAAGAAGGAAAAAATCACCTCAATGACCTCATCGAAGAGTACCACATCATCACAAAGGGAATAAATGAACTCCTTAACAGCAAGTCGGAGGCTGTTTCAAGCAGACCTGTAAAAAAGAAATAACAATCTGCTTTTCATGAAACCGGTTATACATATACCTGTTATTTCCTGAATCGTTTAATGTCAACATTCTTCCGGTATGAATAATATATATCAGAATAATTTTTCCGGAGGTAATATAATATGTTTTCATTAAGTCAGATTCTGTGCTGTCGTCCATGCTGTAAAGCCTGTATTCGTGGTAACGGAAATTTTCCGGAATTACATGGTACGGTCTCATTCATAAAGGCTTCCGGCGGTACTGTGGTTGTAACTGAACTTCATAATCTTCCGTCACCCGACGGAGTTTACGCCATGCACATACACAACGGCACGGAATGTACAGGAACGCTTTCAGCCCCTTTCGATAATACCGGTTCTCATCTTAACCTCGATAACCAGACGCACCCTTTCCATATGGGAGACCTTCCGGCAGTTTTCAGCAACAAAGGATTCTCATGGAATGCAGTCTATACAGACCGCTTTTTCCCTGAACAGGTAACCGGATATACAGTCATAATACATAGTATGCCCGACGATTTCCGGACACAACCATCAGGCAATTCCGGCGAAAAAATCGCCTGCGGAGAGATACGTTAAAAATCCCCCCTGAAACCACATTGTTATGTGAAGTTTCGGGGGATTTCTTTATTCACTTGACAAATTTTACCTTTTAATCTATAATTATATAAATATATTTTTTTAAAGGAGTTTTTTTATTATGAACGGTAACTGTCATTTTGTATTCGGTGCGGCTTTAGGAAGTGCTTTCGCTATGAACACCGATAAACTTGAAAAAATTCTCCCTAACCTTACGGATTCGCCGGAAACTGCCACATTATTCGTACTCGGCGGACTTATAGGCGGTATATTCCCCGATATTGATAACCCTGTAAGTCATATAGGCAAACTTACTGTTCCTTTAAGTACGGTAATAGGCAAATTCGGTGAGATGTCCGGAAAAACAGGGCCTAAACACCGTGGTGTACTCCATGAACCGATAGTATATATATCCGGACTTATATTATCATATATATTTTGTCCGTCACTTGTCGGATTGTTTTTAGGGTGTATATCTCACCTGTATCTTGATATGTTCACACCTGCCGGAATACCTTTTTTCAGTAAGAGACGTCTGAGACTTGCGAAAATAAAAAGCGGTAGTCAGCAGAGTATAAATTTTACATGGCTGAATGTAATCATAGTAGTAATGTTAGGGATTATGATATCAATTTCCTCATCATATAATTCTTAATATAAATACCATTCCGGAATACCTGTTGTTCTTTCAATACATAATATCCCCTTTTCAGAAAAAACGGTCTCGCAGTAACCGAAGCATGAGTTATAACCTGTCCGGAAGTAACTGTTTTTTCAAGTTCGTCACATATGTAAGTTGCTATCCTCTGACGCTGAAAATCTTTATGTACAAAAAGCCTGTCAAGATAACCGGAGCTGTCAATATCGCCAAAACCTTTTATTATACCGTCCTCGGCAACTACTGTATAGTGTTCCATAAAAGAATTATTCCATTCTTCCGGAGTTCTGTTATTATCAGTCCATGCGGTAAGCTGTTCCGGTGTATAGTCAAGGGCGTTCACATTATGGACGGTCTCACGGAAAAGCCGTATCAGTTCCGGACAGTCAGACGGTTTATATTTTCTTATAATCATAATTTTTTGATAAAGTTCACCGGTACGAAATCCGCCAGCCATACATCGTTTGCGGAAATATAAAAATCATATCCCTGTCTGTACATTTCGCCGGAAAGTATTCTGTATATGACCGGTTTTCCGTGCCTGCTCCCTACCTTTTCAGCGGTTGTGACATCTTCCGAAAGATGTACATATAGTCTGCCGTTAGGTATGAGACCCTGTTTATTTATGGAGTTTACATATTTTTCCGCCGTACCGTGATACAGATATTCCGGTGGCGGACATCTTTTCAAATCAACGTCAACTTTTATTGAATGTCCCTGATTGGCTCTTATTTTTGTGTGGTCACTGTTGAAGCTGTAACGTCCTTTTTCGTCGGTGCGGACTATCTCTTCAAGAGTGTTCGTATCAAGAAAATATTTTCCGGATTTATTAACACCGTCTATAAGCGATACGACATCTGCCCAGCCGTTTCTGTCGAGTTCAATTCCGATTACTTCCGGTTTATGACGGAGTATCAGGGAAAGAAATTTACTTGTTTTCTGTAACGTGTATTTCATATGGACATCTCCTTAAAATATATCAAATGCACATTCATCCGTAGTGCCGGTAAGTTCCGACCAGCGTGCCGAAAGAAGTTTTGCATAGTCGATATGCATGAGACCATAACATCCCAAAGCATAACCGTCATTTACTTCAATCAGTAAAGTTCTTCCGTCGGCGGTCAGACCAAAATCAATGGCGTATCCTGCCGGAGCTGTCTTAAACTCTCGGACGGCATTTTCTATAACCCTGTAATCGTAATGTACTCGCCAGTCGCCTTTATAATGCCGGACGCTAAGAATTTTACCGTATCTTACAAAACATCTCCATTCCGATACAAAATCAACAACTTCCGAACAGTAAATATCCTGATTGACACCTTGTATTCCACAGCCTATAAGGTCTTTTGCTGACCTTACAACTACTCCTGTAAACTGTTTGTCCTCAACCGGTTTTATGAAAACATTCCAGTTATCAGGATTATTATTTATATCGTTCATTTTTGCAGACCATATTTTTCTGCCGAGGTATTTTTCAAGTTCTTCGGGATAATCCATTTCCGGAGCGGTAATCCCGAAATCATTAAGACGTTTCCTTACTGTTCCGACGTATCCTACAATAACATCTTCCTTACGGCTTGTCAATAGTGTTTCGTCGTCATTGAACATTACCGTTTCAAAACCCATTTCATAAAATCCCTGATAAGCGTTCATGAAGTTATAGTTATGTGGTATATTGTTTCTGCCGGATTGTATATATACTTTCAAAACTGTCTACCTCCTGTTAATGTACAATTAATAATTCATAATTATTAATTGTTAATTATTAATTATTATATCCTCCTGTTTCTGCATATATCTATACACTGACAGCAATCATTGTTTTCAAGAATATAGTCGTTTATATTGAACCAGCTTTTACACCTGTCAAGGATAATCGCATCAGCGGTGATTACGTTTTCAAGATTTTCAAGAATAGGGTCAACGGCGTTTTCCGTATAGACTTCCGTTATAAAAGCTTTCCCTGACATTGAATCAAGTATTTTCTTTTTAAGTCTTCCGGAATTTGAAACAGGTTTATCAAGATAAAAAACTGCTTTATATACGTCAAGTTCCGTGAGAGCGTCTGCAAGGACTTCAAGGGCTATGTCCGTCTTGTCTATCAGACGGTATGAACCCCTTAAACCTGCGAGGTCACGTATAGTATTATCCATACATCTGAAAAGCGTTGAACCGGAAAATGCTGTTTCAAGAGTTATTATTATATTGAATCCGTCTATATGTACTGTTTGTCCGGAAAGTTTACCGGCAGAAAGTTCACGTTCCCGACGTGATATTATACTTTTTTCCGGCGATACCACCCTTGAAAGTGCTGTCCGTTGCCTTTCGGATAGCTGATAGCGGTTACCTACAAAAGTTATAGCGTTTTTTATAGGATAGTCACGGTTGAGAAGAAAATAAACGTCTTCACCGGCTGTATGCAGGGTGTTTATACTTTCAATGCTGAAATCTTCCGAATCTGTAGGCACAAAACCTCTTTTTACTTCAGTCATGTTGCTGACCTCCTTATAATTAATTAATAATTCATAATTAATAATTCATAATTATTTAAGTTTCTGATTATGTATTCTTAATTATGAATAAGGAGTGTTTTTTTATGAATATAACTTCATATTCCGTAATGAATTACAAATTTATTTTCATTTACGGCGTTCCATAATAAATTTGCAAGGTCACTTAAATCAGGTATACCGTATATTTTTTCAAGAAATTTTCCGGCGGATTCCGGTGAAATAAGTGTAGTTCCATAATATGAAATATTCCATTCCGGACGGTCAAGAGTACCCCAGTAAAATTTTATTTCATTTAAATCTTTAAGAATTTCAAGAATATAGTCATCATTTATTGAAATACAGTTGTATTTTTCAGGTGTGTATTGATAGTAAGTCTTGTGTTTTTCCGGAGTTTCCGGCATTATACCAAATTCATGTCTGGGCATTTTATCACCTATTTTTTAAATTTTCAAATATAAAAAGGAGTATTTTTTTATGAATATCTGTACTGTAAGTTTTTTCGGACACAGGAAAGTTGAAAATATTTCCGGTGTGGAAGAAAAACTGTTTTCTGTAATCAATGACATAGTAAACAATCACGACTATGTTAAATTTCTTTTCGGACGTGAGGGCGAATTTGACTGGCTTGCATCTTCGGTAGTAAGTCGTATCGCCACAGGGAAAAACAATATATATACAGTACTTGTTCTTCCGTACATGAGAGCAGGTTTCCGTGACCATAAAGAAAATTATCTGTGCTGTTACAATGAGGTTGAAATATGTAAGGAATCCGCTGAAGCATATCCTAAATCCGCCATACAGATACGCAACCGGATTATGATTGAAAATTCCGATATTATAGTATGCTGTATCCAGCACACCGCCGGAAGCCGTGCATATCGTTCTGTGCGTTATGCCGAAAAACTCAACAGGCAGATAATAAATACAGGAATCTGAAAAAATGATATAAACGTTCTTTTTTATATCATATCATATATGACAGAAAATGTCAACATACTTCGGTCAATATCCGGCATTCTGACAAAACATCTGTTTCAGATTGCAACTTTTACATAAATTTTCCGTATTTTCAATTGCAATTATAAGGAAAATATGATATAATTTCTATGAGGTGATTATTATGAAAAAATTTATTGCTTTATTATGTCTTACAGCTACACTTACTTCATGTGGCAGACTTCCGCTTATAGATAATATATTAGGTGACAGCGAAAACAGTTCCGTACAGGAAAACAGTGTACAGAATAATGAAAGTGCTTCCACACCGGCGTATATTGTCATTCCGGACGGTGAGGAATACGTTGAAATGAAAAGCAGTATCGAAAACGGTTCAGTATTATGCAGACTTTACACAAATGACGAGGTTATTTTCAACCGTTCAGAACAACAATGGGCTAATATCTCCGCAAATGGTTTTACAGGATACGTCGAATTGAATAACATTTCCTTTTCTGCCGTTGAGATTCCGGCTGAAACTGTACCGCCTACACAGGCAGAAACTCCGGCTAAAGTACAGGCACAGGAGCAGGCAGAAGCAGAAACTCCGGCTGTACCTGTTCAGGCTATTGATAACGGAAGTCAGGGAATAAATATCGAAAACAAAATAGAAAACAAAATAGAAAATATTATAAATATAGAGTTCGCCCTTGACGATTTTCAGGTAAAGTACGCCACACCGCTTTCCTATCCGAAGTACGTAGAAAACAAAAACGAAGGTTACTGTATAGTCGAGAGTTGTTATATATTCTCTGAACCGTCTTCCGACAGTTACAAAGATGTAAAATACATGGTCTATAAGGACAGCGGTGTTGAAATACTCGGTACTGTAGATGACTGGTATTTCATAAGGCGTGATTTCGGCAGTCAGTCCTACAGAATAGGTTATGTTCCGAAAAGCTATATAGCAATCGGAAAATCTCCGGAAATTGCACCGTCTATATGTTCACAGGTCAAGGTTTCAAAAGGTTCAGCGTGTATAAACAGATACCCTAAAATCTGTGAGGGTGATGACGTTCTCGGTTACGCCAAACAAGGTCAGGTATATGACGTCTATGACCTCATTGACAATTACTGGTATAAAATAAGTTATGGTTCGGGATATGCCTATATAAGTCACAAAATGGTTGACCCGTACTGATTTATAAAATATTTTTCCGAAACTATTGAAATTCTGTAAAAAGTATGTTATAATATATTCATTATATTTGAGGCGTTTGTGGATAAATTTTCAGTAATTTTTACAGGAGGAATGTTTTCTTATGCACAGAAAGAAAAAAATTTTATCGGCACTACTTTCGGGTGTCCTGTCGGTGACCGCTTTAAACGGTCTTTCCGTGATACCTTACGCCAATGCAGTGAAAGTAAATAACACACAATCGAATGTTGTTGAGTATCTCAACAGGGGCATAAGTGCAGTTAATACCGGCTCCGGTATGCTCGTAAACTGGCGTTTCCTCGCCACTGACCCCGACAACGCAGTTTTCAAACTCTATCGTGACAATACACTAATCTATACAAGCACTGACAAGGACAATTCCGTTACTAAAGGGGCAACCTGTTTCCTTGATAAGTCCGGAAATGCAAAGTCCGTATATAAGGTTGAGTGCTATAACGGTTCAACACTTCTTACAAGCGATACCTGTTCCATACAGGCAGACGCTCCTTATTTTGACATAAAATTAAGTCCGCCGAGTTCAAACCATACTCCGAATGATATGTCAGTAGGCGACGTCGACGGTGACGGTGAATACGAACTGTTTCTTAAATGGGACCCGACCGATTCCAAAGACAACTCACAGAAAGGCAAGACCGGTAAGGTATATATAGACTGTTACAAACTTAACGGAAAGCGTCTGTGGAGAATTGACCTCGGTGTTAATATCCGTGCCGGTGCACACTATACACAATTCTTTGTTGCCGATTACGATTTAGACGGTAAAGCCGAAATGTGTTGTAAAACTGCTGACGGTACTGTTGACGGTACTGGAAAAGTAATCGGTGATGCCTCTAAGGATTACCGTGATTCTTCCGGCTTTATCATACAGGGCGACGAGTTCTATACTCTCTTCGACGGTGCAACCGGTGAGGCACTTGATACTGTACCTTACGAACCCGCAAGAGGCGATACTACAAAATGGGGTAAGACAAGTGACAAAACTAATCGTGTTGACAGATTCTGGGGTACTACTGCCTATCTCGACGGCGTACACCCTTGTGTAGTCACCGGACGTGGTTACTATGCGAGAATGACAGCTACCGCTTACAAGGTAGAAAACAAGAAACTCGTGAAGATGTGGAATTTCGATACCGGAACAAGCAGTAGTTCAGCCGGTTGGGGAGACGGTAATCATAATACTATGGCTGCTGACGTCGACGGCGACGGCAAACAGGAAATTATTACCGGCTCTACCTGTATCGACGATAACGGTAAAATCTTATGGAATACCAATCAGGGACACGGTGACGCTATGCACGTCGGTGACCTTGACCCTACTAATGAAGGTCTCGAAGCGTGGATTTGTCACGAAGATAAGCCTTATGGTGTATCGCTTATCGACTGCGATACAGGAAAAATTATCTTCCATAACGACGGTGCAGGCGATACCGGACGTTGTTGTGCTGATAATGTATGGGCTGGTAATGCCGGTGCGGAATTATGGGGTAACAGAGAAACAGATGATTCTACACCTGTCAAGAACGTAAAGGGCGAAACACTTTCCTGTAACAGACCGGCTATTAACTTCCTGACATACTGGGACGGCGATTTGGAACGTGAAATTCTCGACGGTTCTACGGATTCGCCGGCAAAAATAAGCAAAATGACAGAAAACGGTAAAATCACACAGCTTATGCAGACTGACGGCTATTATACGTGTAATTATACAAAAGGTACACCATGTCTTTCCGCCGATATTTTCGGTGACTGGCGTGAAGAATTAATAGTACGTTCCGCAGATAGTAAGTCTATAAGAATATTCACTACAACATACGATACGGATTACAGAGTACAGACCCTCATGCATGACCCACATTATCGTTCACAGGTTTCCTCACAGAATACAGCATATAATCAGCCACCACATATAAGTTTCTTCATGGGAACTGGTTACGATATGCCGGAACGCCCGAAGTGTACCGTAAATAATGGTGGTAGTACAGTAGTAACGCCACCAACTCCGACACCTACTAAGACAGTCGCCGTAATGGATACAAGTATCAAGTATATGATTAAGAACGTCGGAAGCAGTCTATATCTCGATGTAGACGGTGCTAAGGCTGAAGCCGGTGCAAACGTTCAGCAATGGGGTGCGGACGGTGAAGCCGTACAGAATACATGGAAATTACAAGACGCTGGTGACGGTTACTATTATATACGTTCATATGTCGGCGACGGCAAAACTTACTATCTCGATTTGACCGCCGGTAAAACTGCTGACGGTACAAACATAGAAATATGGACTAAAAATGAAAAAGATGCTCAGAAGTTCAAATTTTTCGATAATGGCGACGGTACTTATACTATCGCTACAAAGTCAACCAAAGACGCAAGCTGTCTGACTGTCGACGGCGATTCAAAGGGTTCGGGTGCGAATATCGTACAGAGTAAGGATAACGGAACAGATTTCCAGAAATGGACAGTCGAAAAGATAACCATAAAAGACGGTGCTAAACTCGATACATCTAAGAATTACATGATTCAGAACGTAAACAGCGGACAGTTCCTTGAAATAAAGGACGGTAAAGCAGAAGCCGGTGCGAATGTTCAGCAGTGGGGTGCAGATACTTCAAAGCCTGCTCCGCATAATGTATGGCGTTTCGAGGAAGTAAACTGGGGTTATTACTATGTATACTCCGGTGTCGGCGACGGTAAATTACTGCTCCAGTGCGATAACGCTAAAGACGGTTCAAATATTTATATAAACGATTTCCAGAAGTCCAGTAACCAGTACTTCAAGTTCGTCGACAATGAAGACGGTACGTACACTATTGTTACACGTTCTTCAAAAGACCTGTCATGTGTTGAAGTAATTAACGCCGATAAAACAGCCGGTGCGAACGTTCAGCAGTGGACTTGGAACGACAATAACTGTCAGAAATGGAAACTTATTCCGGTTGACTATACATTACCGTCACAGACTACTACAACCACGACTACCAAACCAACCACAACAACGACGACTACCACTACAACTACTACAAAACCAGCAGACATACAGGGCGATTTGAATAAGGACGGCAAAGTAAATACCGAAGATGCCGTACTTCTTCAGAAATGGATTCTCGGACAGAATGTAACTCTTCCTGACTGGCAAGCCGGTGACCTCACAGGCGACGGCATACTTGATGTCTTTGACCTCGTTGCTATGCGAAAAGCTATCATAAAGTAATTTAACACGCATAATACAAAAACTCCGGAGCTGTAAGAAGTTCCGGAGTTGTTTTTTTATGATTTATCGGAATTGTTAAGAATTTTTACGCCACCTGTTGACTGTACTGTCTGCATATAGAGGGCGTTATTGAGTTCGTAAGCCTTATCAAGTTTAGCCTGAATCGCCTGTTTTTCGGCGAGTGCGTCCTCGAAATCCTTACGGAGCATTTCAATTTCTTCCTGTAGTGCCTGTACGTTGTTTTCGGTTTCCTTTTTCGCCTTACTCGATTTATAACCATAATCCCTGCCGAGTTCTTTTTCTTTGGCGATTGCACCCTCTTCCTGAGCCTTTTTAATGAGTTCCGGAAGTTCAGCGAGTTTTGCTTCGAGTTCAGATTTAAGTACGGCTTTTGAATCTATTTCGGCATTGAGTGCGGAAATATTTTCCTCAACTACTGCTATAGCCTCTTCACGTTTAGCAACTTCGTCACTCCAAGCGTCATCAACTTTTTTGTTTTCCTCGCTTATTTTGTAACTGTAAGCCTCTTCTTCTACAGCACGTTCATTTTCGAGTTTCTTTTTATTTTCGGCGATTTCCGTTTCAAGTTGAGTATGTTTTTCTTCTGCCTGTTCGATTAAAACCTTGTTAGCTTCTTCGGCATCGGCTTTCATTTTTTCGATAGTTTCTGTTTGTTTTTCGGTTGCGGATTTCTGCGTTTCAGCCTGTACAAGACCGGCGGTTTTCATTTTATTTATCATTTCAACGAATTTTACAAGTTCCTGTTCGACTGCAAGAATGTTATTATATTCGGTCTTTTTAAGAGATTTTGCGGTATCAAGAGCCTGTATTTTTTCGACGATTTCCTGATTCAAGTAACTCAAATCATTATCCTCCTTTGGTTTCGGTTCGGTAACAGCAGTATTTTTATTTTTTTCCGGAGCTGGTGTCGGTTTTGGTGTGGGAGTTGGTGCAGGAGTTGACTTCGGAGCAGGTGGCACAGGAGTATCAACCACTACCACAACCGGTTTAGCTGAAACGGCATTTTCAAGTAATCTGACAGCATTAAGCATTTCGGTCTTGTTGTTTTTGCTTGTAATGCCCTTTGCATCAGCCGGAACGGTTATTTTTTTAGCCTTAGCTTCGGCAACGAGACGTTTATATTCGTCAAGTATTTCCTGCTTGGTGTTTTTATCTGTAACCATAAGCGTTATAATATCCTTTCATGAGATTATTTTTTGCCGTTCTGTCCGTTCTCCGTATTAAGAATATTGATTCCGCCTGTAGATTTAACGGTATCTGTAGCAAGCTGACGGCTTTCGGCGTTGCACTTGTCGAGTTTGGCAGAGAGCGAGGCATTTTCAGAAAGTACAGCCTTATATTTTTCATTAAGTCTGTCGTATTCTTTCTGTAACTTGGAAATCTGGAATTTGCTTTCCTGTTCAGCCATAGCGGTTTTATAACCGTATTCCCTGCCGAGTTCCTTGGATTTTTCGTCCGCACCTTTTGCACGGGCGGTATTAAGCTGATTTTCAATGTCATCAACTTTTTTCTGTAAATCATCTATTTCAGCGAGAGCGTCTTTAGCGGTTTTAAGTCTGCTATTGACCTCTTCTTCCTTGGCGGACATAGATTTTTTTCTTTCCGTAATTTCCTTGTCACGTGCTTCGGACTGTTGTTTTCTTGTACGTTTGAGATTATAGTCATATTCAGCCTTTTCACGTTGAGTTTCTTTTTTGTCGGCTTCTTTCATGGCGGATATTTCATTATTTATAGTATCTGCTTTTTTCTGTGTATCTTCTTTTGCTGACTGTATTTCAGCCTTTACAGATTCCATAGCTTCATCAAGGGATTTTGTGAAGTCTTCCTGATTGGATTTCAGATATTCTGATAAACCATCTTCAACAGTTTTCATAGCAGATTTCACAGCCTGTAAACCGTCCTTTGTTACTTCTATTCCGTAAAGTTTGCGTATTTCGTCTTTTTTGTCCTGAATTTTGCTGTTTAGTTCGGTATATTCCTTAGTAGTTTCCTCATTGAGAATATCCATTTTAATGATTTCTTCAGCGAGTGCGAGTGTATGGGCGATTTTTTCCTTTTCGATAATGCTTGACGGTGTTTCCATGAGTTTATCTTTTTCTTGAATTGCTTTCAGTTCAGCGGAATAAGATTCAGAAATATACTCTTTAGCACTTTTGGTATTGTCCAAATTCATAAATTAAAGTCCTTTCCGATTTTCTGACAGATATAATAAATTCAATAAATCAATTCACATTAAAAAGTCGTGAATTTATATATAATTTGCTATATTTTACTGCCGTTTACAGTATTCATTATAGCATAAATAAACAAAAAAGTCAATACACATATATTACAAAGAAAAAAAAGAAATATGGATATTTTTTCATTTATATCACAAACGATATTTTCAATAAAAAAAGCCGTACAGACAATGTACAGCTTTTCACAGATTTGTAATTATTCAAAGGAATCAAGGTCAATTTTCGCAAGAAGTTCTTTAAGTTCTGCGAGTTCGTCGGCATTGAGTGTAACACCCTTACCCATTCTTGAGTGGTCAGGAGACCATTCACGGATGTCATATTTAGGTTCGTGTTCATTCCAGCTTACAAGGTTTATTTCCTTTGTCCAGCCCTTTGAGTTTTCGGAGAGAACGCCTATTTTTTCAGTGATTTCAAATTTAAGTTCAGCCATAAAAAAACTTCCTTTCTATAATGTAGTAATAATATTCTAACATAAAAAAAACAAAATGTCTATAGTTTTTTCTGAAAAATTTTTCATTTATCCGCAAACCGTGAAATTTTTCTGTAAACGTCTTTCCAGTCGTAAACCCTTGTTATGTTCTTATGCGATACGTCCTTATTGTAAGGCGTATCAAACAGAAGCACTTTCACGCCGTTTTCAGCGAGATAAAGGGAAATATCAGGTCTGTCATCAATCATTATATCCGCTGAAAAATACTTTATACCCTTGAGTTTTTCGGGTGGTCCTTTGTGGTCTGAACAGAAAAAAATGCCGTCAAAATTGAATTTATTTTCTTTCAGCCATTTTTTATAGACATATCTGCTGTAGAGGGCTAGCGGATTATGACCTGATGCAAATTTTCGGGCGGTAATCTGATAGAGTTCGTGACCGTCCTGTTTGAGTTTCCGGAGTACAGCACGGGCATATTTACGAGGCTTCCACTTTTTGCAGTAAGTGAAAAAAAATCTCACTGCAAAAACGACTTCTTGTTTTCTTGTACAGCCGAAAATATCGGTAGGATTCATTGAGTTACATTTTTTCGGTTTACGTCCGAACCATTTTTCACCATAATGAAAAATATAAGCTGTCATATCAGTAAGTACGCCGTCGCAGTCAACGCCGATAATCATTTTCTTATCACCTCAGAATGTTTTTTTTATTTTTTCCTGAATTTTTAAAATTATAAATTTTTCCTGCTCCGTAAAATAATTAATATCAATAATATTATATATTATTCTTAAAGTAATGTCAATAAAAAAATCCGCTATGAGAAAATAAATTCCCATAGCAGATTATTTTTACTATCTGAAATCAGCTCTGAAGATTGCCCTTTATAACAAGAGTGCTTACAGACGGCTGTACAGACCATGCACCTGTTTGCGGGTCTTGTGTGAAAGTAGCCGGAGGAACTTCAATCTGTCCGGCAGTGGTGACAAATTCGCCGGTGGTAGTATCGTAAGTGTAATTAGTTCCGTCAACCCAAGGTGTACCATTGTAAGTTGCAGTAAGGGAAGTGAGTACCGGTGTGAATACATCACGGAAAACAATGTCATCTGTTGACAGAGAGGCGGTATTTCCGTAGTTCTGGATAACGAAAGTATACGTTACAGCACCGTTTTCTGCTACTTCGGTAGGCGTAAGCGATTTGCTTATAGTCAGGTCAGCGGAGTTCTTCGGAGTTATGGTGTCAGTTACCGGAATATCAGTGAAATTGTTTCCGCTTATTACGGCGTTATTGGTTATACTTCCGTCTGTGCCGAGAGGTGCAAACTGATTAGGTCTTGCGGAATATATTACAACAGCGTTACTGCCTGCTGGTACGCTGATATTTTCGATTGTAAGCGGATTAGTATCAGAAACAGTAGGGTCAGCCTGTTTAACGCCGTCCACATACAGATTTACGGAATCAGGCACGTAAGTCAGCGGAACAACTGCCGGTGCTGTATCGGATGGTGTATATGAACCTAAATTATCGGTTATTCTGATACCGTTATAAGCCATATTTCCGTTGTTTACTATGCTTATGACGTATACAACGTCATTATCAGCGGAATAGTTATCCTGTACAGCGTGTTTGTCGGCGGAAAGTACTTCAATAATGTTACCTGTTGTTATATTGGAGCTTCTTACATTTCCGTTATACGACAATGTAGCCTGATTGTAGAAAGTAGCCATAAAAAAACCTCCTTATAATATTTTCAGGGAAATATTTCCCTGATACATTATATGCCGGATTTAAAAAAAGTGACTACAAAAAAATACGGACTCTTTTCAGAATCCGTATAGTTTTTTAATTTTTTGAAATCAAGCCTTGTCAACGCTTCCGAAGAGTTCCATTTTTTCCTTAACCTTAGCTTTGATAGCCTCGAAACCAGGGGCAAGAAGTTTACGAGGGTCAAAACCTTTGCCCTGCTTGTCCTTACCTGCTTCAATGTAACCTCTTGTAGCGTCTGCGAATACAAGCTGACATTCTGTATTAACGTTGATTTTTGCAACGCCGAGTGAGATAGCCTTAGTAATCATATCATCGGGGATACCTGTACCACCATGGAGTACGAGTGGCATTTCGCCGACTGCATTATTTACAGCTTCGAGAGTTTCAAAGCTAAGACCTTCCCAGTTATCCGGATATACGCCGTGGATATTACCGATACCGGCTGCAAGGAAATCAACACCGAGGTCTGCAATCTGCTTGCATTCGTTAGGGTCAGCACATTCGCCCTTACCTACAACGCCGTCTTCTTCACCACCGATTGCACCTACTTCAGCTTCTATTGAAAGTCCGAGTTGATGTGCTACGTTTACGAGTTCTGTAGTTTTTGCGACGTTCTCTTCAATCGGGAAGTGTGAGCCGTCGAACATGATTGAAGTGAATCCTGCCTTGATACACTTGTAACAACCGTCGTATGAACCGTGGTCAAGATGGAGTGCTACCGGAACAGTGATTCCAAGTGATTCGTCCATAGCCTTTACCATAGCGGCAACGGTTTCAAAACCTGTCATGTACTTGCCTGCACCCTCTGAAACACCGAGGATAACAGGTGAATTGCATTCCTGTGCGGTAAGGAGTATAGCCTTAGTCCACTCAAGATTGTTGATGTTGAACTGACCTACTGCATACTTGCCAGCTCTTGCTTTTTTAAGCATTTCTGTAGCCGAAACTAACATAATTAAAATTCCTCCTGCTTGTTTACTGTCGGAGGGCTTTTTACAGCCCTGCAATATCATTATACTACATTTTACATAAAAATGCAATACCTTACAGAAAAAATTTACAAATTATTTTTTGGAAAATTTCCGGATTACACAATTGTATAGTATATTACATAGTGCATGAAAACATACGATACACTTTTGACTTTTGCGGTTACTGTATCGCCTACTTCCACATTCGGATTTTTTGACGAACAGAAATTCAATGTTTCGCCTGCATGGAGATTATAGCCGAATGCACTATCAGGTACGATTTCCTTTACAGTAAATGTTACCGTTTTTCCGGTAAGGTCTTCACCGGCATTAAGTGCGGATTCAAAACTTTCAGCGTCTTTGAAATCCACATTACCGCCACCACAACTAAACAGTGCAAGACACATAATTATCGACAGAAACACTAATAAAATCTTTTTCATAATATCACCACCTTTTGAATCATTATATATCAAATTTGACATTAATTTTCACTTTTACATCTAAATAGATGTAAAATATTATATTTTATGTCAATTTATGTTAAAATTAATCGAATAATAATTTTATCGGGGTGTATATGGTGTATTATCTGCAACGTCTGAAAGATTTAAGAAAAGATAAGGATTTAAAACAATCTGATATTGCAAAACTTTTATGTATAACACAACAACAATATTCATTGTATGAAACTGGTGAGCGTGAAATTCCGGCAAGATATATTGTTACACTTGCAAAATTCTACAAAGTATCAACTGATTACATTTTAGGACAAACCAACATAAAAGACTACAGAAAATAAAAAATCCGTACCAAAAAAGTACGGATTTTATTATATTAACCAATTTTTTCAAGTCTGAGGTTGTACAGTGTGGCATTGCATGAATCGTTACCGCCTACCTGCAGGACAAATTCGGCATTTTTACAAGCTGTATCCATAGTTATTTCAGCCTCGAAAGATTTTTTATTGCCGTCACCGGTGAATGTGTCGCTGAAATAATTTTCCGTCTTGTCGGAATTTCTTATTATTACCGGAACTTCTTTACCGTCCGTCGTGGATAGCTGAAATGTAAGTTTATACTTACCGCCTTTCTTGAGGTCTATTCCGGAAACTACTGCTTCGATAGAATCGCTACCAGTACCGCCATTTACTACGTTAATCCAGTAGGATTTATCATAGTCGGAAAAATATGTAGCAGCATTTGCATTGGTGGACTTATCGAAAACTACGTTATATTCCGCATCGGAAGCAACATCAAGCCCTATCTGGTCAGATTCGATACCTAAGGCGTTACAGATTTTATCGGCAAGTATGTAAGCATTTTTCTGTTGTGTGATTTCCGATGGGTGCCAGTCTGAACCGATACCGTCATCATTGAAATTCTGTATCGGCGATTCATATGATGTTACTTTTTTATCGCCGGTCTTAGCGGTGAAATCTTTTATAGCCTGCTCAATAAGAGGGTACATTTCAGCACCACCCATTATACCCATAGTACATATTATATATGCGTCCGGATTACATTCACGGATTGTTTCCAGAAATTCAACATAGCCGTCAACGTATTCCTGACTTCTGTTATCAAAATCCTTACTTACGTATGAATAGTCATTCGTACCAAGGTTTATTACTACAACATCGTTCTTTTTCTTCGTGAAATCCCAAGGCTTAGCGTAATCGTTAAGACTACCGTATATTTTATAGTAAGGCGGTACGAGACTATCAGTATTAATTTCGCCGTCGTTTGAATAGCCTGAAATGATTCCGTGACCGCTATACGATACCGCACTATAATCCGCATTGAGTTTCTGTGCCGTGAGATACGCATATGATTTCATGAAATTTTCAGTAGTCGTCGAGAAGTTTTCATAAGCCGATTTGCCTTCAACGCCATATGCACACGTTATTGAATCTCCGATAAATTCTATTGAAAGGTCTTTTTCCGGAGCGGGTGTAACCGGTACAGGCGAATCGGAAACTGTCTTTATTTCAGATACTCCGACAGCTCCGTTATTGGCTTCCGAAAGATGTATTATTTTTACTTCTGCTGTACGTGAAACTTTTTCGTCAAAAATCTTGACCGTTTTTGACCTCTCATTAAGAACTTCGTCAAGAACTACTTCGCCGTCTACTACTATTGCATAACGTGGTCTGTATTTTTCGTCATTGTTTACAGAATGGTCACCTGTTATTGTTACTTCGGCAGACTTCGCATTTACGGTAAATTCCACGGCTGAACCGCTTTGTACTAACCATGTGGATTTTCCGTTATTGTAATTTCTGCCGGTATATTTTACATAGTCTTCAGTAGCCGGTACTGTACTTTCTTTAAACTCTCCTGTCGATGTGAACTGTTTACGCATTGCGACGAGGTCAAAAACATCTACAACTTTATCGCCTGTCAAATCCATTTCAGCAGTAACTTCCCCTCTGCCAAGCAGTGCATCACCTAAATCTTTAAGGTTTGTTGTTACGTATCCGGAAGCATATACAGCCGTACACACTACCGCCGAAACCGTCGTGACCGCTATAAGCGACAATATTAATTTCTTAATCATTTTTTAAACTCCTCAAAAAATTTTTTTATTATTCTAATTATACATTAAAATTCCGGTAATTGCAACAGTTTACGGAAAATTTATTTGAAAAGCGTATTATTTATGTGTTCGCAACACGTAACAAGCATATTCCATGTACCGCTGTCGACGTTGCCACTTTGCGGAAGTCCTACTTTCTTCTGAAAAAATCTGACCGTTTCGGAAGTCTCCTGGTTATAGTTTCCACAGACTTTTATTTCCGGTGAATTGTCGTAACTACTGCATACCGCTCCCAGCATAGCCTGTAATATGTACACAAGCTGACCGCTTTCGCCGTTATGTACGATATAATTCTGTGAGGGAAATACATTATACGGCATAGGGTCTGTACGTATGTACGAACGATATACGCTTACAATCTTATTCCATGTAGCAGGGTCAGTACTTCCGGTCTCCTTAAGTCCGTACTCGTGCTGAAAAGTCTTTACCGCAAAAACCGTCTCTCGATTATATACGCCATCCGGAACTACCGGCGGTATTTCCTTGTTTATAAATGAAATCGCATAAAGATAAGTCTGCAACTCAACTATATGCTGTCGCCTTTGTGCCTCATTGTATGCCATAGAAAAAAATTCTCCTTTCTTATGCCGTGATAGTATAACCTGGATTCTGATACGGTCTTTTGTCGAAACCGTACTTTAAATCTGAATAAACTTCCGCTATCCTGTCCCACGTGACCGCACCGACTATTCCCGTCGGATTGATTCCGAATTGTTTCTGAAACTCAATGACAGCCTGTTTCGTAAGCGTACCGAAATAGCCGGTATTGTTCACCGCCGGAATGTTAGGATAAGTTTCATGTATGAATGTTAAGTACTCCTGAATTATCCGGACAGAATCGTTTGTTATGCCCTCTTTAAGTACGGTATTAGGGTACAATGCTACTTCCGTATAATCCGGCGGTACAGAATCCAGTATACCCTGATACGCCCTGTAGATGTCGTTTCTTGTAGCACGGTCAACTTCTCCTGTCTGCGGAAGTCCGAAAACTCGCTGAAACGATTTCACGGATTTTTCTGTCATCTCACCGAAGTAGCCGGTAATCTCTACAGGCGATACCGCTTCATAGTATGCACCGATTACCGCAAGATAATATTGTAGTACGCTGACCGCCACACTTTGCATACCAAAACGCAAGTTTTCGTAATCCGGTGCGATTTCCTCAAGACGTACACCTTCGGAATCCAGTTCCGCTATATGCTTTACGCTCGTATAGATGTATGTTATCTTATCCCATGTAGCCTGGTCTACAACACCTGTCACCGCAAGCCCGAATACTTCCTGAAATTTCTTCACGGCGGATTCCGTTGCGGTATCGAAAATGCCATCTATTGACGGTATTTTAGGTATCGCCGGATAGTTTCTTGAAATTCTGTTAAGATAAATCTGCAATGATTTTATGTCATTACGGGCTGAACCTAATGACAATTCCATACCAGGATACGAAGGCATAGTAGTCCGGACAGGTGCATTTTTAACAATTTCTATGTCTCTTCCGTAATAATGTTGAAGAATTTCAAAAGGTGTCAGTCCCTGATTCGCAAGTGTAACCGTACCCCATTGAGATAATCCGTCGCACGTCGTCGTAGTTCCGTTGCAGAATGCAGTGAACAACGGTTCAATAGTTCCCTGTCGCCTGACGTAATCGTTGAAAAGCTCGTCGACAAGATAGCTGATATTCTCGAATATCTCTCTGCCGTTTATGAATTTCTGGTCATATTGTGTCGTGGAAGTTATATCAAAATTATACCCTCTTGCCCTGTACCACTCTGTATAAATGCGGTTGAGTGCAAATGTTGTTATTGCGTATATGTTCGCACGGAGTGAATTTTCAGGCCACGTCGGGAAAATCTCACTTGATGCGACGTTCTTCACGTATGACGCAAAATCAAGTGTAACGTTAGGTGCATTTGAATCCGGTGTGCCTAAATGTACGGTTATAGTTTCGGGTATATATGGAGTTCCTGTAAGCATATCAAACTCCTTTCATTATCGGTTTCCGGTGGGAAATTCCGGCTCCTGATTTATATATGTGACAGTCTCTTCATTCGATTTCATCATAAGCGGTACTGGTATCATACCGAAAGTCTGTACTGATGTTATCCCCGAAAAAACAGGTACGTCAACGCTTCTTGCATTGAAAAATCCCTTGGCAGTAACGCTTATATCGTAAAGGCTGTAAGGTCTTTTAACTGAATCCGGTGACTGTGAGTGTTCCAAATCGGGAGCAGGTACGGCAAATTTAGGACTTATTCCGCTTTCGTCGGTCAGTCCGGAAGCTATCATTTCACGCTTACCGTCGCTTATGGCGGTAATCATTATCAGAGCATTCTCAACAGGTGACGAGTTTTCGCCGGTACGGGTATTCACCAGTATATAGCCGGTAGAAGTTCCTATATCTTCATTAAATTCATTTCCGGTTGTAGATACTTCCGGTTTTTTACCGATATTCAGTTCCGATAAATCCGGTTCAGGATAGCGTTCATTATATGCGGTATCATCCGGTGCATTTTCGTCAACGTCTTCTATTTCCTCTGAAACAGGGTGCTGTTCCTCATAGGAACGCTCTTCAATTACCGGTTTTTCAATGACCTGCTCCGGAGCAGGTTGTTTTATGGGTTCTTCCGATACGACAGTTTTTACTTCCTCTGCCGGAACGGTACTTTTTCCGTAAAGTTTCATCATTTCACGCTTGTATTCTTCAATAGCATTTTTGTCCATTTTATCGCCTCCATAATGTTACTGGTTAAGTCTATTCAGGAGTTTCCGGAAATATGACAAAAAAATCCACCCGATTTTTTCAGGGTGGGAATTTATTTCAGTTCTGTTCTATGAACGTTGTTTCAACGTCCTTGTCCTCTACAGATATTACATAATTGCCATATGTAACTATGTTTTCTTGTGGTATCATATCTTCTATGAATACCGGTTCATTATAGTCTATAACGTATGCACGTTGTATCAGCGTTTCTTCGGCTTCCTCAATGCATAAGTCTTCCTTATCGGCTATTCCGGCAACGGCTTCCGCATAATCGTCACCGTTTTGTATAACGTATGTTTTTCCGATTACTACATTTTCAACGTCTTTTTCTACCGGCTCTACAACTGCAACGGAATTTTCCTTTTCAGACGGTTTTTCATTTTTATTGAAAAGCTGTACTATTTCGGAAACATTTGCCAAAAACGATGTAGCACCGACTACTACACCCACTACAACACCGAATCCAAACCCGAAACCGCTTTTTTTATTTTTATCTTTATCGAAATCGCCCATAAATTTTTTACCTCCGATTTTTTTACAGATTATTACTTAACTTATATTATATTACATAAAAAATTCGGTGATAATTTTATGAAAATTTGGTGAAAATTATTTCCGGTGACAAAAAAATCTCCCCACATACTGTATGTGGGGATTTACTTTATAATTCTGTGAGTTCTCCGGAATAGTTCACGCCGTCTATGGTTGCAGTAATACTGACCGTCTTTTTGTCCGGAGGTGTTTTCGGATAGCCGTTTAAACCTGCTCTTTTCATGTCTGCCGGATAGTCAACGTAACATTCGTCCAAATCCACGTTACCGCTTATCCCCTCTAATGTTCCGGTGGCGGATTTCTGCCATATACCGTATGTGCCGTCATAAGCCGGTGCGGACGGTACGTAATCCGCTACCCATATCGCATATCTTACTTTTATATCGTCCGTGACGTAATTATTAAGATAATACGTACTCATATACAACCCTACCCAGTAACCTGCATTTTCCATAGTATCCATAAATGCCCTTATTATCGCACTTACGGCATCCCTACCCAGTTCAAACTGTTCGGATTGTTCAACGTCATAATATATCGGATATTCAAACTTCTTACCCTTTATTACTTCCATACACGTCTGTGCTTCCAGTACAGCTTCTTCGGGCGTGACAGCATACGAAAACCAGTACGCACCACACGGAATATTATTATTCCTGCAACCGTTATAATTTTCGTCAAAATATTTGTCTTTCTGTGTGACAAGTCTTCCGTAACCGGCACGGATTATACAGAAATCAGTCTTTACATTCTGCCAGTCGATAAGCCCCTGCCATTCAGAAACGTCTATACCATTTGTTGCCATATAACATCACCTCATAATACAATATGACGGTTTTATAATTATTGTCACAAAAAAATCCGGCACTTCAGGAGTACCGGACTTTTTTTATTACTTTTCGGAAAGAATCTTTTCAGCACTTGCGAGTTTAACACATATGATAAATAATTCCATAGCCTTTTTAAGTTCGTCCATGGACGGATAAGTAGGTGCAAGTCTGATATTTTTATCGTCGGGGTCTTTACCGTATGGGAATGTAGCACCTGCTCCGGTAAGCGTTACACCGGCTTCTGCACATAACTGTACTATTCTCTTCGCACAACCGTCAGGAGCGTTGAAAGATATGAAATAACCACCTTCCGGAACAGTCCAGTTACCGATACCAAGCGGTGCGATTTCCTTTTCAAGAACTTCGCATACGTGTGTAAACTTAGGTGCAATAATTTCCCTGTGTTTGTTCATGTGTTCGCACATACCGGCGAAATCCTTGAAAAATTTCACATGGCGTAACTGATTCATTTTATCGTAGCTGATTATGCTTATACCAAGATATTTCTTGAGTTCGTCGACATTCTTCTTGCTTGCACCCATTACGGCTACACCAGCTCCGGGGAAAGTTATTTTAGAAGTAGAGCCGAATATATAAACCATATCTTCATTACCGGCTTTTTTTGCTTCGTCGAGAATGTTAAGAATAATTGTCGGGTTTTCTGTGAGATGATGTATACAGTATGCGTTATCCCAGAAAATACGGAAATCCTTTGCAAGCGGTTTAAGATTTGCGAAACGTTTTACAGTTTCGTCGCTGTAGGAAATGCCATCCGGATTGGAATACTGTGGAACACACCATATACCTTTTATGGATTCGTCATTTTCAACGAGATTTTCAATCATATCCATATCAGGACCAGTAGATGTCATAGGAATGTTAATCATCTCAATGCCGAAAAATTCAGTAACCTTGAAATGTCTGTCGTAACCAGGTACAGGACACAAAAACTTCGGCTTCTCAACCTGTGACCACGGCTTATTACCGAGTACGCCTTTATTATAGGCAGTCTGTACAGCCCAGAACATAGCGTTAAGACTGGAGTTACCGAAAATAATAACTTCTTCGTCAGAAACACCAATCATATCGGCAAAAAATTTTTTTGCTTCGGGGATTCCGTCGAGCATACCGTAGTTGCGGACATCAACACCGTTTTCGCTCATGAAGTCGCCGTCGTCAAAAACACTAAGCATACCGAGACTAAGTTCAAGCTGTTCTTTACAGGGATTACCTCTTGCCATATTGAGTTTAAGTCCAAGTGCCTTGAAATCATTGTACTGAGCTTCAGTTTCATTCCTGAAATTTTCAAGCTCATTTCTGTTCATCTGAAATAAATTCATTTTCAGAAACTCTCCTTTACAAGAAATTTATAATTGTCCAGATATAAGTATATCACAGTAAGAAAAATTTTTCAAGTGACAGCATAACAAATATTAAAGCGGAATTTTCATTTTTTTTGTGAATTTCAGCAAAAAATATGTTTTTCCGCCGATATGCAGAAATACTTTTTATTCCATTGACAAAATAATGAAATTATTGTATAATATAATTAAAAAATCAGAAGTGAATCGGGAATACTTTACAGGAGGTCTTTTTATATGAAAAAAATTTTTCTGCCGGTCATGTGTGCTATGGCAGTTTCGGGTATCTTTTCCGCAGATGTTCTTCTGCCAGTCTATGCCGTAAATACGGAAAATGTTACCGCTGAACAGTCTGAAATATGGTTCACGCTCGGCGAACTGGACGGCGAAAACAATTCAATTCCGGAAATTCTTTCAAATTACGGCGAACTTTCCTATAACTACCGTGACCAGCTTGACAATAACAACAAAGCTGTATATGATGCTTTATATCCGATTGTCGCTAATCCGTCCACCGACAAAATAACAGTTACTCTTCCTGAACCTGTTACTGTTACACTTAGTAAGTCACCGTCATCAGAATATCTTCCGGACGAAGAAAGACAGATTTTCAATGACGCCGTAATAAGCAACATGAAAAATGCTCTCGATACTCTTTTAATGGATAATCCGGAATTATTCTGGTTTGACGAATTTAATCTGAAATTCGGTACGGTACAGACTGAACAGTACAATTTTTTCAAGAGAAATTACAATATCACTATAACCGGTTTTAATTTCATGCCGGTTTACTATGAAAGTTATGAATCCATAGATGATGTAATGGAATATAAAGTCAGGCTTGAAAAGGCTGTAGAAGATATTCCGGAGCAGGCTGACAGCAGATACGAACAACTGAAAAATATCCATGATTACATATGCAGATTCACCAATTATGATTTAAATGCACCTTTCAACAGTTCGGCAATCGGTGCTATTGTAGAACGAGGCGTTGTATGCGAGGGCTATTCCAAGGCTTTCAAGCTGATTTGCGATAGTCTTGACATTCCGTGCGTTGTTGTTCTCGGAAATTTTGACGACGAAGAAAGAACTGCTCATATGTGGAATTACGTACAAATGGAAGACGGTTTATGGTACGCTGTAGATGTCACATGGGATGACCTCAACGACGACGAACACGGAAATATTCTCAAATATGAATATTTCCTGAAAGGTTCGGAGAGTTTCAATATAAAACACTCTCCATGCGGTGAACACAATTATATGAAAGTCGTCTATCCTGAAATTTCCGAAACAGACTACATTCTTGAAAAACCAATTGTAACTACTGTCACCACAACGACGACTTCCACAACCACAACTTCAACCACCACTACCGAAACAACCACAACAACCACTTCTACAAAGCGTACAAAACCTAATCAGAAAACTACTACAACTACTACCACTACAACAACGACTACTACAACCACCACTACCACTATACCGGAAAATATTGCCGGTGACCTCAATCACGACGGTAAAATAAGTGTTGCTGACCTCGTTTACTGTGCTAATGCCGTAATGGGTAAAGATACCGAATTTTCATGCGATTTCAATGAAGACGGCTATACGGATTCTTTTGATGTCGTTCTGATGCGTAAACTTGTTATAAAACAATAAAAAACTTCCGGTACAAGCGTACCGGAAATTTTTTTGTCATTTTGTTTTTTCAAAGCCTTTTCTTAAAAGAGGTATGAAAATTCCACCGACTGAATTTCCTAAACTCATAACAATCAGATAACCGAAAGTCTTCAGTGACCATACCTGAGCTATAGAAAAATAAAACATATTCGCTACACAATGTTCAAATCCGCTGAGTATGAACACTACAACCGGAAGAAATATCGCTAACATCTTTCCGGCGGTATTGTTTATAGTCTTGTAACCGTCCGCCGCAATAAACATCAGCATTCCGCAGAAAAACGCCAGTATAAAATTACTTGACAGTGTATCGCCTAATTTTGTATCGCATATTCCCGACGCTTTTTCACTGATATTTTCGGAAATTCTCGTACACAGAACAAGTCCGGCAGTAATCGCTGTACCGATAAGATTTCCAAACCATATCACAGCAAGGTCTATCAGATACGCCGGTTTGTTTTCTACCGCATATCCTACCTTGCCGGTAAAAAGATTGAATCCGAAACTGAGAATCACGAAAAGACCAGTTCCGAAAAGAAAAGCCCCTATGTACTTGTTATCGCACGAAAGATAGACAATTCCGCCGATACCTATGGCAAAACCGGTTGCAACCGCTCTCAACAGAATATCAATAAATCTCTTCATTCTGACACTCCTTTCATTAATATTTCATATATATTATATCACTTAAATTTCAGAATGTAAAGAAAAATTTCACGTACCTCTGACGCTTTTTCCCTCGGAATAGCTGTCAAGAAAATGATGATATTCATTTCCGATATGATAGGAAATAAGTGTCTGCAAGTTGACGTTTTCGGCACTCCTGAAAATATTCATATCGACTTCCGGATTGATTTTCCGTAGTTCCGCAAGAAGTTTCTTTATCTCCTGACGCTTTGAATTATTATTTTTTTCCGATACCCTACAGGCACAGTCTATGAAACGCAAATTATTGAAATCTGTCCATTTTACGATATTTTCCTCCCTCACGAGATACAGCGGACGGATAACTTCCATACCTTTATAGTTTTCGCTATGTATTTTAGGCATCATGGTCTGCATCTGCGAACCGTAAAGCATACCCATAAGGATTGTTTCTATTACGTCGTCAAAATGGTGTCCGAGTGCGATTTTATTACAACCTATTTCCTGTGCCGTCCTGTATAAATAACCTCTCCTTAGTCGAGAACACAGAAAACACGGATTATTTTTTTCTTTCGCAACTGAACTGAATATTTTCGTTTCGTAAAATTTTACCGGTAAATCTAATATTTTCGCATTTTCTTCTATTCTCCGGAGATTTTCTTCATTATATCCCGGATTCATGACTATATATTCCAAATTGAATTTTACATTTCCGTACTTCTGCCAACGTTTCAGACATTCCGCCATAAGCATGGAATCTTTTCCGCCGGATATACAAACCGCTATTCTGTCGCCGTCCTGAATAAGCTGATATGTTTTCAGTCCTTTCAGAAAATTTTTCCATATTGTATTATTAAATTCCCTGACGATACTCTCTTCCGACAAATTTATTCCTCCATACAAAAAAGCCCGAAAATTCGGACTTTCTTATTAATATTCAGTGGGCCATTAGGGACTCGAACCCCAGACCGTCCGGTTATGAGCCGGATGCTCTAACCAACTGAGCTAATGGCCCTT
>JAIDQQ010000014.1 GCA_029062165.1 Ruminococcus sp. | reverse complement strand
AGTAAATATAAAACCGATAATGACAATGATTTCAATTTATTTTTATGATATATAATCATTATGGATATAATATACATAATAACTGTAAATGCAGTAGTCAGTGGTGAATAAAGATTTATGCTGTTGATAAAAAGTATTATCATTGTCAGCAGAGCAGGTATTATAATTTTTAACTCTTTATGATTCGGTTCAGGTATGAATGTTCCACAGAATACAACACACAGAAAGGCTTCACAGAATGTTGCGATAAATTCAATAATCCAGTTGACTGAAATCATATTTTATCGCCCCATAACTTCATAATCTGTTGCCGGACTTCCTTTATTTTACGTCTGCTTACTGAAAGCATTTCGGAATTTTTCAGAACTACTACATCTTTTTTCAGGACTTTTATAAAATCTATATTTACTCCGCAACACCGGTGAATCATTATAAACTTTTCACTTGCAAGCATTTCAGAAAATTCAGTAATATTCCTGTAGACAGAAATTATTTTCCCGTTACTCAAATGAACATCTGTTTTCCTTTTGTCTGCTTCAAAACAGATTATTTCCGATAATCTGACCTGAATTTCGCCGTCGTCGGTATGGAGGGAAATATATTTATCCTGTTGCATCTGAATAACTTTCACTGCCGACTGTATTGCAAGAGGCATTTCAGTATTCATTTTGATTTTCCGGATATATCTGAACGGTTGAAATTCAATAGCCCTGAATACAAATTCGTCATGATTTGTAAGAAATATTATAATCAGATTAAGATTGTTATTACGCAGTTCTTCGGCAAGTTCAAGTCCGGAAATTTCCGGCATATCTATATCAAGAATAAGTATATCGACAGTTTCCTTGTGTTCAAAAAATCTGCTTTTTATATCCTCGGCAGAATCATAATATACAATATCCGCCGATATATTGACTTCTTTAAGCGATTTTTTTATTATATCCCGTGCAAGCAGTGCATCAGACTGGCTATCATCACATATTGCAATATCCATTTTATCACCTCTATATAATTATATCATAATATAAACTGAATATCAAGAATTTTAATTATAATAAAAAAACTCCCGATTTCCTAACCAACCTAACCAAGTTTTCCTATAATTAGGTGGCACAGGTAACCGGTTTACTCTTGTTCTGTCTCCGGAAAGTTTTAGTTAATATTTTGGTTAGTTGGTCAGGAGTCATCATAAAATAACGATATATAGTCACAAAACCGCCTAACCAAAATCCTGACCAACGTAATTTTTTGGTTAGGTTGGTTAGGAATATAAAAAAGCTGTTTGTTATAAAAAATATCTTTTTATCATTTGTTGATGTTGAAGGAAATCTATGGCACGTATCTGACTATGACACCGGTACAGGTGAATTTTTTGCAGTCAATGAGTATACTACAATTTGCAGTTAAGTATTGACATTCTTTTTATAATATGTTAAAATATAGATATTAAAAAAATTTTTGATAGAAAAGAGTGGTTATTGATGAAAAAAAGAATTGTTTCCGGTATGATTACAGTTGCATCTGTAATTAACATTTTTTGTATGGATTCATTGAGTAACACATCGGCTGTTGACGACCAGTTTTCATATGGTGACCTGTTTTATAAGATAAACAGTAAGGGTAATATTACAATAACAGGATATAACAAAGAAGTTACTTCAATTATTATTCCGCCTGAAATAGACGGAAAAGCTGTTACAGAAATTGCAGACGGAACATTTAAGGATTATTCATTCGGAGGTGTGGTAATTCCTGACAGTGTTACTAGAATAGGTCAGAATACATTCTGGAATTCCAACGGAGATGATGTTACTATTTTCGGTTCGGAGGGTTCTTTTGCACAGGCGTATGCTGAATATCAGAAAATACCGTTTTATTCACCGGAACAGCTTTCCGGTTCTTTCAACGAAACTATTGACTGGGAATTTGATTTATCTAATTTTAAACTTACGTTGAAGGGTACAGGTGATATGCCTGATTACAGTGAAGACTGGCTTGAATGTTATATCGCTGAAAAATATATGCCTTGGTATATTTTCAGAAATGCAATACAGACAGCAGAAATATGTGATGGTATCACATCACTTGCAGAAGCTACTTTTTATGATTGCTATAATCTGAAAAGCGTGACAATGGCAGACAGTGTCGAAAAAGTTTATGAGTTTGCCCTTGCGGAATGTGAACATCTTTATGATGTAAAGTTTTCAGATTATCTTGAATACCTTGATGACTATATTTTTGTCCGTTGTTATGCACTTGAAGAAGTTAATCTGCCGTCAACATTAAAAACTTTTTATTCTTCTGCTTTTAACGGCTGTAACAGTCTTAAGGCTGTTAATATTGCTGACGGCGGTGAAAAATATTGTTCAGCTGACGGCGTTGTTTATACAGCTGATATGAAAACTCTTTATTTTTATCCTGACGCAAAGCCGGATATATCATTTACAGTGCCTGACGGCGTTGAAAAGATTGGCTATAATGCAATAGAGGGAGCAGAAAATCTGAAAGAAATCAAACTTCCGGAAACATTGACAACTATACAATCAGAGGGTCTTGCACTCAATGGCTTTACATCGATTATTATTCCGCCGAATGTTTCCTACATAGGAGAGAATGCACTTTATAATTACAAGCTTGAATCAGTTATTTTTACCGGAAATGCACCTAAGGGAAGCAGTACTTCCATATTTTATAGCAAAAATCTTTCCCAGATTGAATGTTTCTGTCATTTTTCCTATAAGGACTGGCTTGTATTTATGGGAATGATGCCGGAAGAACTGACATGGACAGATTTGGATTCTTATGGCGATGGTATTTCACTTGATAAAAATGAAATCAGTCTGACTGTCAATGAAGAATGTCAGTTAAATGCATCAATAAGTCCGTTGCTTTCAGGTAATATCAGGTGGGAAAGCAGTGATAATAAAGTCGCCTGTGTTTCAAACGGTGTAATTCTTGGTACAGGCGTGGGAGAATGTCAGGTGACCGTTTCAGACAATGATAAAAATTTTACAGCATTATGCAATGTAACTGTTCTGCCCACCGGAAATGATACACCTACGGATAGTATATCAGGTCTTGACGGAACAAAATCTTATAATATATGGAAAAATAATTATCAGGTATGGGCAGATGTGGTAGACAGTTACCTTACAGAATTACCTGACGGCAGACTTGAAAGAGTTGAAAATACCGGAAAATCCGTTATTGTAGAAACATATGATACCTCTGGTCAGTCTGTTCTTGACAGTAAGAAAATTATATCAGATGGCTCAACTTTTGGTGGCTTCTTCAGTGGCGAAAATTATAATTTTCTTGTTTACGGAAAAAATAATCCTTACGGATACAGTTCAACGGAAGTTTTAAGAGTTGACAAATATTCTAAGAAATGGGAAAAAATTGACTCATTGAGTATTTCTTCCGGCGATACAAGTATTCCGTTTGATGCCGGTTCATGCCGCATGACAGAAGCAGGCGGATATTTATTCATTCACGCCGGACAGGAACTTAATATAGGTCACCAGTCTAATATGACATTTAAAATTAAAGAAGATGATTTTGAAGTCAGCGAAAAAATGACATTTATCAACACTATTTCAAATCTTTCAAATTTTGAGCAGGAAGGATTTGTAAGCCATTCATTCAATCAGTTTATTCTTACAGACGGTGATTCAGTTTACAGAATTGACCATGGTGAAGGGGCAATGCATGGAATAGGAATAAGCAAGTGTTCTGTAAATGGAAGCATAAAAAATGTAACTACATTAATACCGTTTCCTTTCCATTCCGGTGACGGCTCAAACTATACAGGAGCATCTGTAGGCGGAGCAACATTATCAGTAAATAATGTACTGGTTGTAGCAAATTCAATTGACCAGACAAGTGATAAATACCCATATGGTACAAGAAATATCCTTGTTTCTGTATCATCTAAAAAACTGTCAAAAACAAACAATATATGGCTTACCGGATATACTGAAGAAGATAATATATCAGTAGGCACTCCGCAGATAGTTAAAGTCGGGGCAGACCATTTTCTTGTTATGTGGCGTGAAAGTGGTGAGAATACAGTTGTTACAAAAAGAGTATTGATAGACGGAGACGGCAACCCGATAACAAAAATCTCTGATATGAATTATCCGCTGTCCGATTGCCAACCTGTATATACTTCTGACGGTACTGTAAAATGGTATGTCACTGATAACGGAAGTCCGGAACTTTATTCAATATATCCTTATGAGTTTGTTTCTTCTGAACTTAAGGGAGATGTCAACCTTGACGGCAGAATAAGTGTTGCAGATGCTGTTATGTTACAAAGATGGTTACTTGGATACGGCAATATGGTTTACTGGAAAAATGCTGATTTATCAGAAAATAAAAAAATTGATAGTTTTGATATGTGTCTTATGAGAAAACTTATCATTGAAAAATAATAAAGTTATAAATAAGAAACCTCCACAGAAATAATTCCGTGGAGGTTTTCCTGCAATAAAATAATCAGTGCATTTTCTTGTATAAAACAAGTATTCTTCTGATAATATCGGAAAAATCAAAGGTCTGATTACAGTCATACACAGGAAATGTAGTAGTCTGTTCACCATCTGTCAGTTGAGAGGTTATAGTTGTAGTTACCGGATTAATTGGCATTGAGATTTCTGTAGTTGTTGTAGTGATAATATCTGTTGTTACTGATTCAGTAGTAGTAGTTGTTGTTGTTATCTGCGTTGTTGTTGATGTTGGTTGTGTTGTAGTGGTGAATGAAGAAATTACAGTATCTTCTTTTTCGTCTGGCAGATACGCACCGTTTTCGAGATTATCGGAAACGGCAAAAAACTGTGACCAATAATACATTCCGTCCTGATAGAATACACCTACGCCGATATATTGCATTTTTTCGTTGAGGATATTAGCACGATGTCCGGCAGAATTCATCCACGCATTCATGACGCTCTCCGGATTTTTCTGACCATAAGCAATATTTTCCGCTACTGCACTGTATCTGATTCCGAGTTCCGACATTGCCGTGTAACAACTTGTACCGTCCGGACGTGTATGTGAAAAACTCTTTTTCAATTCACCGGCTCTGATGTTTGCGGCTTCATTGAGTAGCGGTGCAATCCTGACCGGTGGCAGACCATATGCATTACGTTCCTTGTTTACCAGTACGGCAACCTGTTCAGCATATTCTGCAAGCTGGTCATTTTCGTAACCGACAGCCTTTGCTTCCTGTATGCCATCTCTGAAATCGGTTGTATGTAAATTTAATGCCATTCCCGATACAAGAGTACAAGCCATAATCGCTGAAATAATTTTCTTCATAGAAAAACCTCCGTAATTTATATCAGAGATAATATCTCTATATTTAATATATCATTTTCACATCATTATGTCAATACAAAAATATTTCCAGTTGTATTAATAC
>JAIDQQ010000013.1 GCA_029062165.1 Ruminococcus sp. | reverse complement strand
CTTTTTCATGTGACCGTCACTTCGACAAGCGACTTGATTATTATAACACAACCTGTCCGATTTGTCAAGACCTTTTTGAAAAATTTTTCAGAAAAATTTTTTAAATCAGCCTGTCCACGTCCGACAGCTTTATTATTATAGCATGACTGTCATATTTTGTCAAGTAAAAAATCGTTGATTTTTTCGGAGATTTTTTATCAGTTTTTAACAAATAATCTGTAAAATATTAATAAAATAGTCGTTGATTTTTCAACCGATAAATGATATAATGTATTATAAATATTTTTTAAAGGAGGAAAAAATGACTAATCAGGAAAGAAATACGCCGAACTTAAAAAATATAAAATTTCTAAGAATTTCAATGATTATCGGCTATACACTCATAATAACGGTTGCTATTCTTTCGGTGTCGGTGCTTGCTGTGAAAAAAACTGACGACACACTCAAGGATAAAGTCAGTTCAATGGCGACGTCCCTCAATGTGCAGATGAAAATAAATATTGAAAATTATCTTTCACGTATGGAAACTATCGCTACCCTTGCTTTCGCAACGCCGGAAGCCTATACTTATGATGCTACCTGCTCCGGAAATGACGAGTACACGGCACTCAATACTGAAAAAATCATTTCCGATAAACTTTACAGTCTGTGCATAATGGAAAATTTTGTGGATTACGGCATTGTATACCGGAATAACCATACTGTCGGGAAAATTTCAAACGGTACGTCTTTACTTTTCGGGGCGAATCTTTTCAATGACCTCAATGCTATGATTAACCGGAAGCGTTCCGGTGACGGCTGGTGTGCCGGTTACAATGATGACTTCCGACGTATTTATTATGTGAAAAAAATTCATGAAAATGCATTGCTTGTGATTTCTTTCTATGCTACGGAACTTGAAAGTGTTTTCGATAATCCGGAAAACCTAAGCGATATGAGTATAAGACTTACGGACAGCAACTACAATATTATATATTCTTCCGTAAATAACGAAGTCGGTAAACTGCTTCCGTATGACATCATGAACCGCATAAATTATAATTCTGAAACATTAATGGATAGTCAGTATCTTATTACTACAAACATCTGCAATGAACAGTGGTACGTAATATGTTCAATCCCGACACCTGTCATAATAAAAGAAAAAAATGAAATGCAGTACTATATAATAATGACAGCTTTAATTGCTATACTCCTTGCCGGACTTTTCAGCATATGGCTTTCCATAAGACTGACAGGAAACGTTCAGGAAGTAGTTTCAAATCTGAATACGAAAGCCCACATTGACCAGCTCACCGGAATACTTAACAAGATTTCTTTTGAGGAGTTCACACAGAATCGTCTTAATAATTCGCTCCCTATTGAAAATCATGCACTCATTTTAATAGACCTCGATAATTTCAAGGGCGTAAATGATACGTTAGGTCACGCATACGGCGACGAAGTACTTGCAAAAGTAGGTTCAATACTCCGTGGGACGTTCTCGACAGAAGACTTTTTAGGACGTATCGGCGGTGATGAGTTCTGTGTACTTATAAATTCGTACTCTGATTCTTATAAGTCCTATAAGGATTTTGTTTCGGCAAAATGTGAGGAACTCTGCAAGGCGTTCCGCAACAACTATACCGGCGATGACGGTAAATATAAAATCTCCGCAAGTATAGGGGCTTCAATGTTTCCGGAAGATGGCGTTTCATTTGAAATGCTCTATTCATGTGCCGACAAGGCTCTTTATCATTCAAAAAACAAAGGAAAAGATACTTATACATTTTTCGACTGGGAGGCGGAAAACATTGAATAAAAAAATTATTTCCCTGCTGACCTGCTCCCTGATGTGTTTAAGTTTTTTTTCATGTGAGGAAGATACTATTGTAAAATCCCACAGGCAACAGACTGAAATAAAATTATCGTGGTGGGGTAATGATGCAAGAAATGAATATACACTAAAGGCTGTACAACGTTTCGAGGAACTCCACCCCGATATAAAAGTAAATTGCAGTTACTCCGAGTGGTCAGGATACGAGGCACGGAGCAGGGCGCAGATGTATTCCGGTACGGAAGCCGACGTCATTCAGATTAATTTCAGCTGGCTTTCCGAATACTCTCCCGACGGTGACGGTTATTACGATATATCAACACTTTCAGATACCGTTGATTTAAGTAATTTTCCGGAAGATGTACTGAAATACGGCGTTATAAACGATAAACTCAATGCAGTACCCATAGCAATGAACGCTATGACAGTATACGTCAATAAAACAGTATACGAAAAATACGGTCTTGACGTTCCGGAAACATGGGACGATATTTTCAAATCGGCGGAAGTAATGCGTAAAGACGGTGTTTACGCTCTTTCGGGTGCATTGAAGTCCGTATGGCTGTACATCATAACATATACGGAACAGATTTCCGGAAAAACTTTCCTTGACAAAAACGGCAGACTTAACTTCAATAAGAATGACATTAAAACCATGCTTGAATTTTACGTAAGACTTATTAATGAAAAAGTCATACCACAGGTGGAGTATTTCGACAGGCTTAATATTGATAATGGTACTTATGCCGGAGTTCTTGCATGGGTCAGCGATGCTGTCAATTACTGCGGAAAAGCTATTGAAAACGGTTATGAAATGACAGTCGCCGATTATACCGCCGTAACTCCGGAAAAATGTGGTACAGGCTGGTCAGCAAAACCGGCTACAATGTACGCCATAAGCGATAATACCGAACACCCTGAAGAATCCGCAATGTTGCTTGATTTCCTACTCAACAGCGAAGACATGGCACTTCTGCAAGGTATAGAAAAGGGGATACCTCTAAGTACTTCCGCTAAAAGCTGTCTGGAATCCGCCGGAATGCTTACGGGTATTCAATATGAAGCGTCGCTGAAAATGGAGAATAATTCCGCAATGGAAATATTACAGCCACTTCTTGAAAATGAAACTCTTATTGACATTTTCGCCGAATCGTGTAATATGCTGTTATATGAACGCTCCACGGCAGAAGAATCCGCTGAAAAACTGTACTATAGCCTTATAAACAGTTCCGGAAAATTTTAACACGCCGGATACAAAAAATATATCAGAAGCCCTGTATTTCATTACAGGACTTATTTTTTTATATAAAATAATATTGATTTATAATCCATAAAGTGCTATAATAAATATTGATTCCGGTATTGAAAAGCAGATATGTAAAAAAATAAACAAGGAAGGTGAATATTCTTGAAAATAAACTGGAATGAAAAGTATACAACCGTTTCAGTATATACAGTGATTACTTTCACGGCGTGTATAGTTTTATATGCTTTTATAATCAATTTCACAGGGATAGGCGGTATAATACACACTGTACTCGACGTTACTTCGCCAGTTATATGGGGGCTTATTATTGCCTACCTGCTCAACCCTGTAATGAAGTGGATTGAAAAACGTGTGAAAAGATTTACGGAAAAAACAAAAAAACGTCCGAAACTCACAAGGGCTGTTTCGGTTACTATAACAATGATTGTATTCATTGCTATGCTTATCGCATTATGTTCGATAATCGTTCCGCAGGTTACGGACAGTCTTATGGGAATTATTGACAATATCGGTACTTATTTCAACAATCTTGAAAAATGGATAAATGGTATTCTCGCCAAATATCCGAAAATTCTTTCACTCGCAAACAGTCAGATTGAAAACGTTGAAACCACCCTCATGAATACTATAAATCAGGTCATGCCTAAAATAGGTGACCTCATGAAAGTAATAACTGACGGTACACTTACTTTTATTATGGCCATAAAAGATTTCCTCATAGGCGTGATAGTTTCTGTATACTTCCTCATTGACAAGGAACATTTTCAGGCAGGTATGAAAAAAATAATCTATGCATTCTTCCCACAGAAAGCCTCTTCGGGAGTACTCCGGATATGCAGTCAGGTGAACGCCTCTATAAGTGGTTTTATTTCCGGAAAAATTATAGATTCAATAATTATAGGGTGTCTGTGTTTCATATGCATGACGATAATGAAACTTGATTTTACTATACTTATTGCAGTAATAGTCGGAATCACAAATATAATACCTTTTTTTGGTCCGTTCATAGGGGCTGTACCGAGTGCGGTTCTACTGCTTGTATCCTCGCCGAAACAGGTCATACCGTTCCTGATACTGATTTTTGTCATACAACAGCTTGATGGTAATATAATAGGTCCTAAGATTCTCGGACAGTCAATAGGAATATCAGCATTCTGGGTACTGTTTTCGATACTGGTAGGTGGCGGACTTTTCGGTTTTGCCGGAATGATTCTCGGCGTACCTATATTTGCGGTATTGCATTCACTTATAAATCAGTTTGTAAACTACAGACTTGAAATCAAAAGCCTTTCCACTGATATAAATGATTACGTACCTTCTCCGCAGAAAAGCGTACAGACAAGACCAACAAGAAAAATCAGACCGAAACTTAAAAAGAAAAAAAAATAATATGTTTTCAATTAAAAAAATCCGTTGTGTTTCTTATTCACAACGGATTATTTATATAAAATAATTATCAGTTCTGCATATACAGAAGTGATAAGAGATTCGCTTGTTTTTTCTTCTTCCGTACTTACTACAGATAAAGACATTGCATTACTGAAATATCTTTTCTGCCTATGGTACTATAACATAATGAAAATAAAAATGCCAGTATAACAAATATCAGGCAGGCTATTGATTTTCCTGTTACTGAAGTATTATTTGCCATTATAAACTGAATGAATTTTCTTCTTGCAATATCCGGATAAAAATTTTTAAGTTTATTCCATTCCTTGCGATAAAGTTCATCTTTGGTGGAAGCAGAAAGATTTTACTGCAATATTTGATGATTTGTGCGAATGCTTACACATTCCCACACCGTCTGCCACAGTGGCTATATTCCATATTCCATACTGCATTACCACTACATAAAAATATAACGGTTTAATATCTATCTTCAACAATATGACGGAATATTTACATAAAAAACCGCTGTAAACCGAAAACTTACCGGAATACAGCGGTTTTATAGTTGGTGGAGGCGAGGGGAATTGAACCCCTGTCCGAAAACCCATTCATGCAACTTTCTACGAGCGTATATTATCTATTAAAATTCCCTCATGTAACCGCCGGTAATCAGGCTGTTACACAAAGTAGTCCGTATACAATTCACCGGCACGGACACTCCGGTGAACCGTTCACCACTAATCGATGCCCCGTGAAAGCCGTGGTATTCAGTCACGGAACAATGGCCGACTTAAGCAGCCATCAGTGCACTATTTCTAGTAACTGTAATGTTTTTTCTAGCGTTTATATTTAAACGTGGTACAGATTTAGGAGATTATACCATGCTCCGCTCGCTTATCACACTTCAGAATCCCCGTCGAAACCTTTACGCCCCCACAGTAATCAGAAGTATATTATATTATAACCCATATTTTCAGAAAAGTCAACAGTAAAATTATTAAAAATCGGTTACAAAATACGAAAAGTTCCGGAAATACCGTCGTGAATATTTCCGGAATGTTATGTAGATATTTAATATTCGTCGTCAAATTCCTTAGCAGCTGCCCAGCCTATCACTTCAGTAATTCCTGCTGCTGTGGTTGCATTTACGGCATTGGCAACTCCAGGTAACCAGCCGGTCAAAATATTTGCAACAGTTTTTCCGACTGTACACCCTAAAAACTGGGCAATCATTTGTTTCGCCATAGATTCAGCTACTGGAACATCAAAAACTTTACCCAATGAAATAATCATAGTAGTTTGAACTGCCAGTAGTGCCGGTGCATCAGAACCTGGTATCTGTGCCAGTCCACCGCCTATTGCCGCTGCTGAACCTGCTGCCGCATGAATTATAGCATGACATTTTCTTTTATCGTAATAATCCATTTTTAATTCTCCTTTACATTTCTTTAGCTCCGCATTTTGTACATTTTCCATTGAACATAGACATTGAATTACATATCGGACATTTCTGACCTCTGCCACCCTTTCCGTTGTTTGGTGGAACATATACGCCATAACCACATTTTGTACATTTTCTGCCTGTAAGCGTTTCAAAGAGTGTAAAATTTCCGCATTTAGGACATAACTTTCCTGCCATAAAATCACCTCCTGTTTAGAAAAGAAAGCCTCTATCTTTTATTATATATATATATATATATATATAGTCAATAGTTTTTGTGAAAAAAATCGGAAAATAAAGAAAGTTTGTATAAAATGTAAAAAAATAAGTTCTTCTGTTGTGTATTTTGACGACAGAAAAACTTATAACAATTATTTACCGTTACGCATCACGAGGACGTAAGCCGGTGGAATATTTTTCAGTTCGTGGAGTACGCCGGAAATACGGAAATATTTTTCAAAAAACTTTCTTTTAACCATACTGTACTGAAACGTGATGAACTTTCCTTTACTGCCGATAGCCCTGATAGTTTCACGGAAAATATTTTCCGAAATATCCGCCGGAAGACTGGTGAAAGGAAGTCCGGAAATAATGTAGTCAGCGTGACGGAATCCGTATTTTTTCAGGTATGAATTGACTTTTTCCGCACTGTCATTTACTATATGGATATTAGGCTGATTACAGAAAATCTTTTCGAGTTCTCGACAAAATTTTTTATTCTGTTCAATCAGGATAAGTACCGTTTCAGGCTTTCGATTTATTACGAGTTCACGAGTAAATGCCCCTGTACCTGCTCCGTATTCGACTATAACTTCCGCTTTTTTGAAGTCAACAGGTTTTGTCATTTTCCGTGCGAGATAGTTTCCGCTTGGTGCGACTGCTCCTATAGTCCGTGGGTGTCTTAGATATTCAAGTAAAAAATTCATAATTAGTCACCTTTTAAATCTTTTCATTTTTAAGTATTTCGTCTGCCGTCTGTAGCAGAATGTCAACACGCATATTAATGCTTTCTATATGATACGTAACGTCAGCGTATTCGAGGCTTGACATTACATACATACATTCAGAAAAATCGTTGTTGAGGCTCTGTAAATCACGGTATATCGCCGAAAGACGTTCATTAATATCGGTAAAATATTTAATATCGTTCATTTTCCGGAATTTACAGAAAACAAGTTCATTATGCAGAATTTTAAGTTTCAGATTGAAAATATAGTCAATTTTATCGAATATAGGGTCTTTGCGTAAATCCTTACTTAAATTCTGCATTTTCGAGAGATTTTCCGTGAATGTAACTATTTCTTCACGGAATTTTTCACGGTATCCGGCAATGAATCCTGTCAGACGTTTCTTATCCGACAAACCGAAAAAATCCATAACATCTTTACAGTAATCCATAAAATTTTTTTCCGCCGGTTTATTGATTTCAGGAATCTTTATATCAATAAACCTTATCTTTTCGCCGGTATCGGTCAGATACACATTATAGCGGATATTTTTATTACTGTTATGCAAATCCGGAAAATGTCTTCTTTCCCACTCTTTCAGGAGTGTGATAGTTTTTTTAGTTTCCGTACCTGTCTTTGCCTTGAAAAACCTCGAAAAAAATCCCATGAAATCCCCCCCTGTTCAGCTGTCGGCGATGGCGTAATTTCTGCCGTTTTCAAGTCTGATATAAATGAAATCCGTATCTTCTGTAGCGTTCCGCCAGTCAAGAAAGCGTGGGCATATATACTGATTATATGCCCTGTCGCTGATATAGTAAGGGTGTTTGTTGTTGGTGTTCTTGTCACGATAGACGAATTTTCCGGCAGTAATCGTATACCAGTCATTTTCTATGCACTTCTTGTCGCAACCGTAACCGAAAGTCTTTCCGAAATTTTTTGTAAAAGTTCTTACAAAAATAAAACCGCTTGCAAGCATATATAAAATACAACATACATTTGTATCAGTCATTTCAAACGAACCGTCCATTAAGATATTAATTTTCAAAAGCATGAGTATAAATACAAAAATTATTGCGGAAGTCCACAGAATTATAATATCGTTGGAACGCCTCTCACGGATATATTTTAACAGAAATTCTTTCTGTTCGTCGTATAGATATACCTGATATGCTGACATAAAATCACCTCCGGATTCATTCAGTTATAGATAATATTTATTTCATTAAATAATGATTGATAAGTACTATGTGCTATAAATGCATTTTTAATTAAAGATATTAAAAAATCTGTTTTTTTGACATTTTTTTCAGAAAGATATACTTTTAAATTCCATGTAATTGTTTTTCTTTGCTTATCAACAGCATAATCAACATATATATCAAATATTTCATTATTCCATAAGAATTTAAATACTGCCGGTTTGTTTTTATATGCACTTGTCAAAAACAATCTTGCATTTTGTTCTGTATCAACAGATTCAAAATAAATAAAGAGTTTTTTGTCAGGCTGATATATATTTTTAAGATTATACGTATTTACTAAATTTTCACTTTCATTTTCAGTAAGTTCCCTGTATACAAAAGCCATAAAATCACCTTTACTGATTACGGATTTTAAGATTTCTGTCTATCTCACGTTTGGCGTCACGTTTTGCGGAATCTGCACGCTTGTCGTAAAGTTTCTTGCCCTTGCAAAGTCCTAACTGTACTTTTACCCTCGAATCCTTGAAATACAGACTAAGCGGTATAAGTGAAAGACCGTCCTGTTTAAGAGTGCCATATAATTTGTTGATTTCTTTCTTGTGCATGAGAAGACGGCGTACACGGAGAGGGTCTTTATTGAAGATATTGCCCTTTTCGTACGGCGATATATGCATACCTCTTATGAAAAGTTCACCCTTATCGACGGAACACCAGCTATCCTTTAGATTCACACTGCCGTTACGGATTGACTTTACTTCAGTTCCTACAAGTTCAATGCCTGCCTCGTAAGTTTCGAGTACAAAATATTCATGACGTGCCTTTCTGTTTTCGGCGATAGTCTTAGTACCTTTTGAACGCATATTTAAAAATGCTCCTTTCACGAAGTTATTTATTTAATTATAACATTATATTCAGAATATGTCAATACAGAAAAACAGTCCGAATAAACAAATATCCGGACTGCTTCTCTACGAAAGAATAAAATAAAGAATGAAAAATGAAAAAACTGGCGGAGATGGTGGGATTCGAACCCACGGAACGTTTTACCGTTCAAACGATTTCGAGTCGTTCTCGTTATGACCACTTCGATACATCTCCGTATTTCACTATGTCATTATATCACATACGGAAATAAAAATCAAGTCTTTACAAAAAAAATATTATTTTTATGGTAATTTCACGTATTTTACTGGACTTTTTCGTAATAATATGTTATAATTGTTATAGTAAATATAAAGGAGGTTTTTCCATGAAAATGATTTTTATAGGAGCTAATCACGAAGTAACCGGAAGTTGTACGTATCTTGAAGCCTGTGGGAAAAAATTTCTTGTGGATTTCGGTATGGAGCAGGGTGAGGATTCCTTTGAAAATGCACAGATACCTGTTGCACCGTCAGATATAGATTTTGTACTTCTCACACACGCACATATTGACCACTCCGGAATGTTGCCGTTACTGTATGCAGGCGGATTCAATGGCGAGATACATTCCACTAAAGCAACTGCGAATCTGTGTTCCGTAATGCTCCGTGATTCCGCACACATACAGGAGTTCGAGGCAGAATGGAAAAACCGTAAAGCCCGTAGGCGTGGTGACGACGAATATGAACCGCTCTACACTATGGAAGAGGCTATAGGAGCATCAGAATTATTTGTATCACACTTATATGATACCCCTGTTCAGATATGCGATGGTATAACAGTTACATTCCGTGATGCCGGTCACTTATTAGGTTCGGCGAGCGTTATAATTGACCTCACGGAAAATGACGTTTCAAGACGTATAGTTTTTTCCGGTGATATAGGAAATATAAATCAACCTCTTATCCGTGACCCGCAGTATATAGAAAATGCCGATTACGTCATAATGGAATCGACTTACGGAAGCAGAATCCATAACAGACCTGTTGACTACGTCACGGCACTGGCGGAAGTTCTTCAGAAAACTTTCGATAATGGCGGAAGTGTTATTATACCGTCGTTTGCGGTGGGACGTACTCAAGAAATGTTATACTTTATACGTCAGATAAAAGCCGATAATATGATTACCGGTCATGCGGATTTTCCTGTATACGTCGACAGTCCGCTTGCCAATGAGGCTACTGACATTTTCATTAATAACCGTGAAAGCTGTTACGACGAGGAAGCACTTTCATTTGTCCGCCGTGGGATAAATCCTATTACTTTCGACGGTCTTATACGTACCGTAACCAGTGACGATTCAAGAGCTATCAACGACGATATCCGCCCGAAAGTAATCATTTCCGCAAGCGGTATGTGCGAAGCCGGACGTATTAAACATCATCTCAAACACAATCTTTGGAAATCCGAAAATACTATATTATTTGTCGGCTATCAGGCTATAAATACACTCGGCAGAAGTCTTGTCGACGGTGCTAAAAAAGTAAAACTTTTCGGCGAAACGGTTACTGTTTCCGCAAAAATTCAACAGCTTGCCGGTGTAAGCGGTCATGCAGATTCCGACGGTCTCTTGAAATGGGCTGAATCAATTTCAGGTGTACGGAAATTCTTCATAAACCACGGAGATTCAAAATCCTCGGAAATATTCGCACAGAAACTCCGTGACGAACTCAACGCAGATGTTTATGTACCTTACAGCAGTGCGGAATTTGATATAACTAACGGCATTGTCACTGTAGATGCTGAACCTCGTCCAGTACCGAAAAAATCGCACGCCAATGAAAATGTTTTCTATAATAACCTGCTCATGTCGTCGGAAAGATTGTACAGACTTATTCAGAACTCACAAGGGCGTACCAATGCCGATATGCGTAAACTTACTGACGCTATAAACCGTCTGTGTGACGACTGGAAGTTATGATTTCTTATAGACCGCCTGTACAGTAATATTATCGTTGGGGGAAATCTTTATGACAGAAGATTTTATTTCAGTCGCTGAAAGTTTCGTACCGGTCACAACCCACTTTTCAAACTTATAGTTTTTTAATGGTAAGGCTTCAAGAGTTATTTTACAGTCGGAAAAATATTGTCCAGTCCAGTCCTTAACCGATATATCCGGTGTTATGGTATTAAGTTTTATACTACCTTGTTTACTCTGTTTCAACATGACATTTTTCAGACTTCCATTAATTCCGGCGGTACGTTTAAGACCGTCTGTGGCGTATGGAAAACGATTCTGATAAAATTCTTTTATGGTATTCATTTCAGTATCGAATCTGTATACATCTTCGGATATTTTAAATTTACTTGCATAGAATCTCTCACATGTATCAAGAATCTGCTGACGATATTTTCCCCTGTACTCTTCAATTACAGCGTCTGTCCTCTCCGGACTGAAATTATAATTTGCCAAATCCATGAAAGTATTTACGAATTTTTCCTTAAATTCCGGATTTTTAAGAAGTTTTATCAGTATACGACTGGCATTATAGTTATATCCGGCTATCCGTGAAAATGTATCTGATTTATATGACGTATCATTATTTTTGAATAATCCTGTTGTGAAATCCGTATCGAAAAGAAACATACGCCATTTACCGTCAGCATAGGGATTTGATTTGTCAATCTTATCTGAACGCCATACCGCAAAATTATTCCAAGGCCAGTCACCGTTACACCAGTAAATCTGTACCGCAAAATATTCCATGAAACTTTCTATATCAACTTCGTTACAGAAATTCACGTAATTTTCCTCAACGGTCATATCGGTACGCACGTATTTTGACAGCAGACTATTCCAGTCTTTGTAATCCTCTTCCGTACCCTCTTCAACTTCGTTGTTCTTTATTATTGCGACGTTCTTCTTCTTTATGCCGTAATGATTTTTTATGAAACTGTCGTCAGTTTTTTCGGTGAGAGTGTAGAAACCCCAGTATTCACCGTCTATAAATAGTATACATTCGTTCATGGTCTGCATGGTGAGATTCCTGTCGTCTATGAGTTTCTGATTTATATTGTCACGGAGATACGAATATGATGTATCATTTCCGGCATTTCTTATTGACAGCGTATCATAAGTTTCAGCCGATTCACCGGTGACGGCGTTTACTGCCTGACCCTCAAAGAAATCGTATTCAAATTCCTTACAGCCGTATTCCTCACGGGCGTATATATTGAAACTCTTCTGCGGTGTGGAACGTGATGTAGCACCTTTTATACGTATTCCTACATTTTCGGAAACAACTTTTTCACCCTTGTCGAAAACCTCGAAAAATGCCGGACGCTCCCATTCTCTACCCTTTTGTGTGTAATTGGCTTTTTTGTTCCATGCCTCGATATTACCTGAATTATACATATCATAGTACGCACCCTTGACATATATTCCGGTTTTGTAGTCAAAAAGATTGTCGGGGTCTGTGACTATGGAAATAACTTTCATATCCTTATAATAAGAAGAGCAGGTTTTTCCGAGGAAATAACTCGCCGTGACTATATCGCTTTTACGTCCTGTTTCGTCGACGGCTATCGCACGTATTATAAAAGCCTTATCGACGAGTTTTTTCGGGGCTGATGCTCCGTATGAACTTATATCTGTCCTCGCACTCAAAACATTAGGCGAATCCGATTTATCATGCACACGTATATGTGCATTGTATTTCTGCGAACTGGTATCCGGATTACTGCCATCAAGGGTGTAATATACAGATGTTCCACGTGGAACATTTATAGTCAGCATGAAATCCTTGTCATAGAAACCGCTTTCGTGTGAGAACGTCGGCATTTCTACGGTTATTTTTTCGTTCGGGGAAATGTTAGTCTGATAGGGCGTACACTCCATGACGGAATAATTTCCGCTACCGTCCGGAAACTGTCCGTATGATGTATCGGGTGAAGTTTTCTGAAAAGTAAGCCGGTCAATTTCATTTCCTTTACGGTCTGAAAGAATAAGTATATTTTCCTCACGGTTTATATTGATGTCGGCGTGTTTCGGCGAACAGAAAATAACAGTCTTCTGACCTGCTCCGAGAACCGTTCCGCCAGCGAGTGTACATTTAAGAGGGTCTTCGGGGTCATCGGAAAGTCCCCACCCACTTAAATCAACTTTATGCGTGGAACTGTTACATATTTCCACCCAACTGTACATATTTCCGTCCGGTGCTTTATAGAAAGTATTTTCCGAACACACTTCGTTTATGCTTATCCCACCGCCTGCCGAATCTGTTTCAATTGGTATGTACGTATCAGCAAGCATACAGATTAAAAAAATCATAATGATAAGTCTTTTAATTATAATCAGTCCCCCCTTTTTTCAACAACATACCCCTAATTATAACATAATTCTTGTTTTTTGTAAAGCAATTAATTTACTTAAATGAATGTCAAAAAAATACAGCAAAAATTAGTGATTATGCATAAAAATAAAGCAAATCTGGTGAAACTGCTTGAAAATCCTGTACTGTTATGTTATAATATAAGGAACTATAAGGAATATTTTATCGGAAAAACGGCGGGGAGGGCTGAATATGGATAAAAACTGTCTTAAAAGACTTGACAGTATGTTTGAAACTTTTTCTATTATAGCTGAAGGAAGTTATATCTATCTTTGCGACATGAAAACCAATTATTCCCGATGGTCAAGAAGTGCCGTTGATTATTTCAATCTTCCTGACCGCTATATGTATAATGCCGGTACTATATGGGAAGAATGCATTCACCCTGATGACCGTGAATCCTATCGCAAAAGCATAGACAATATATTTTCCGGCAAAGACAGCGGACATGATATGCAGTACAGGGCAAAAGCTTCCGACGGTAACTATGTTGTTTGTACTTGTCGGGGTGCTGTTATCCGTGACGAAAACGGTGAACCTGAATATTTCGCCGGTGCTATTAAAAATCACGGCTCTTTAAGTTACATTGACAATATAACAGGTTTACGCAGTCTTTACGGTTTTTTTGACGACATTAAAACTGTCCTGTGGAAAAAGAAAAAAGGTTCTGTAATCATTACCGGAATATCAGGTTTTTCAGTTATAAATGATATGTACGGCTATAAATCCGGAAACAAAGTTCTCCGGAATTTTGCAAACAAAATACAAAGAATCTTCGCAAATTATGGGTCAGTGTATCGCATGGACGGTACTAAATTCGCTATAATAAGCAGTTCCCGTGACGAAAAACATCTTACGGAATTATATAATAAACTCCGTGAAGAAGTATCGCATAATTTTCACATAGACGACGAAAAAATAAGTCTTTCACTTAATGGTGGTCTCATGGTACTGAAAGACTTCAACATTGAAAGCGAAACTATTTATTCATGTCTCAAATATATATATTACGAATCCAAAAACAGACGTCTTGGCGATATGGTCATTTTTGAAAATATCCAGAACGGTCAGGACAGAAATTCCATTGAAACTATTAACGTTATCCGTAACAGCGTTATAGAAAACTGTAAAGGTTTTTTCCTGTGCTATCAGCCTATAATGTTCGCCGATACCGAAAAACTAAAGGGCATGGAAGCTCTTATCCGTTGGAAAAATGATAAATACGGTGTTATATCGCCGGTGCAGTTTGTACCGGTACTGGAGCAGGATGTACTTTTTCCGGAACTTGGCAGGTGGATTTTAAGACAGGCTATGTCGGACGGTAAAAAATTCCTTGCAAAATATCCGGATTTCATAATGAATGTAAATATCTCATATGCACAGCTTGAAAAGGGCGATTTTGTTTCCGACGTTTTCAGTATACTCAAAGAAACAGGATTTCCGCCGGAAAATTTATGTCTTGAGATTACCGAAAGATGTCGCCTGCTTGATATGGAAACTCTTAACAATATGTTCAGGATTTTCAAGGAACACGGTATTAAAATAGCCCTTGACGATTTCGGGACAGGTTTTTCCTCACTCGGAATACTCCGTACACTGCCGATAGATACGGTTAAAATTGACCGTGAATTTGTCAAGGATATTGAAAAAAGCCAGTCAGACCAGAGTACAGTACAGTTTATATCCACTCTTGCAGATGCTTTTCAGGCGGAAGTATGCGTCGAGGGCGTTGAAACTGCTAATATGCGTGACTTCCTCAGGCAGTACGGAATAAAAAGTTTTCAGGGTTATTATTATTCAAAACCTGTACCGGCTGAAGAATTTATAAGTAAAAATTTTTAAATATCAACTGCCGGAATAATTTCCGGTAGTTTTTATATTTACAGAAAATTCATAAACTCTGTATAATTATATGCTATAATATTATAGTAATTCAAACAAGGGGGATTATTATGACAAGAAACGAAAAAAGAATACACAGTCTTATGAAAATACGCAACATGAGATTTTCAATGATTATCGGCTATGCGGTAATAATTATAACTGCAATAATCGGAGTTACTCTTTTTGCCGTCCGTACAAGTGAAGATGTCCTGAAAAATAAAGTCAGTTCAATGACAACTTCGCTGAACAATCAGCTTGACATCAATCTTAATAACTATCTTTCACGCCTTGAAAATGCCGGAACTCTTGCATTTTCCATAGACGAGGCATACACTTACGACGCTACCGCCGAAGATATGGACGAATACGAAAGCATAAACACTGAAAAATACATTTCTGACCAGCTTTCAAAGATATGTCTTATGGAAAACTTCCTTGATTATGGCATAGTATACCGTAATAACAGTACCGTCGGTAATATCTCGAAAGGTACTAAAAGTCTTTTCACAGACAATATGTTTGAAGAGTTTGAAAAAATGATTACCAATAACCGCACCCGTGACGGCTGGTACACCGGCTATCAGGACGACTATGAACGTATTTATTACGTAAAGTACATACACGACAATGCACTTCTTGTAATATCTATCTATACTTCCGAATTATCTGACGTTATAAGAAATTCCGAAGCAGATAACGGTATGACTATACGCCTTACTGACCAGAAGTACATAATCATGAACTCTACCGAAAAAAACGAAAACGGTAAAAATTTACCGTTTGAAATAGGTCAGCAGGTTGAGGGCAAAGACGCCTCTACAGTTCTCGGCGAAAAATATCTTACTACCGTAAATTCCTGTGATGTCGGCTGGTATGTGGTCTGCTCCATACCTACGGAAATAATCATGAAAGAAAAAAATCAGATGCAGATATATATTTATCTTATGGCACTGGTTTCGGCTGTAATGGCTGTTATTATAGGAATTTTCTTCACATCCAAACTCACTGACCCTGCACGTATAGTAGCCGCCAATTTCAACGAAGATACCCGTGACGAGGAATACAGTTCCGTACTTACTAAAGGTGCGTTTATCGAAAAAACTGACGAGATTCTTTCAGACAATAAAAATTTCCATGCAATGCTGATAATTGATATTGATAATTACGGTGAAATGATTTATAATTTCGGACGTAATTACGCCGAGGGTAATATAAGCCGTCTGGTGAACGATATTCAGCGACTTTTCCCGAAAGCTGAATGTATAGGAAGAATAAATACAGATACTTTCGCCGTTGTTATACCTATATCCGAAAAGGATAGTATGTCAGTACATAAGACACTTTCAAGAAAATGTTCTGAAATCTGTACTGAATACAGAAGTTCTATACAGACAGACAGGGGGTTATTCCCTCTGACAGTAAGTATCGGTGTTGCAGTTGCACCGGATAACGCACCCACAGCAGAAAAATTATTCGACTGTGCATATATATCGCTGTTTACCGCCAAGAAAAACGGTGCGGACAGTTTTGTAATTTACGACTAAAGGGGGCATTCTGAATGAAAATATTCCGCCGAATACTTGCACTGACAGGCAGTATTGCATTTATATCCGCCTGTGCCTGCTCCGGTCATGAACCTGTTGTTACTCAACAGGAAAAACAAACTGAAATAAATCTTTCGTGGTGGGGTACGGACGCAAGAAACAGATATACTATAAAAGCCGTTGAAATGTTTGAAGAAAAATATCCGGATATAAAAGTAAACTGTAGTTATTCCGAGTGGTCAGGCTACGAGGAAAGAAGTAAAATTCAGATGCGTTCCAATACCGAAGCCGACGTTATGCAGATTAATTTCAGCTGGCTTTCACAGTATTCTGAAGACGGCACAGGTTATTACGATATAAACCAACTGAAAAATTTTGATATTTCCAATTTTTCCGGAGATGTTCTTGAATATGGTATAAAAAATGACCGTCTGAACGCCATACCGATTGCAATGAACGCCGAAACGGTCTATATAAACAAGGATATTTACGACAAATACGGTCTTGAAATTCCGCAGACATGGGACGATTTATTCAAATCCGCTGACGTTATGAAAAAAGACGGTATATACGCTATGAGTGGTGCTTCAAAATCTATATGGTTGTATCTGATAGCCCATACCGAACAGGTAACAGGTAAAAGAATTATCAAAAAGAATAAACTGAACTTCAAAGCAAAAGACTTTCAGAATATGATTGAATTTTATAAGGAACTCGTCGACAGAAGCGTTATACCACAGCTTGAGTATTACGACAGTAAGGAAATAGCCAAGGAAACATATGCTGGTTCTGTAGCGTGGGTCAGCGACGCAACAAATTATTTCGGTACTATGATTGAAGACGGAGTAAATATAATCACGGCAGACTATACCACACTTGACGGAAACAACGTCGGCGAAGGCTGGTACGCTAAACCGGCTACCATGTACGCCGTAAGCAAAAACACTCAACACCCCGAAGAAGCCGGTTTATTGCTTGATTTCCTTATGAACAGTCCGGAAATGGCAGAACTTCAGGGAGTTGAAAAGGGTATACCTTTAAGTAATTCCGCAAAGAAGACTATCGAAAAAAACTATATGCTTTATGGCATACAGTATGAGGCGTCGCAGAAAATGGAAGGCTGTCAGCTTGCGGAACTTGCACCGGTACTTGAAAACAACAGTCTTATAGATGATTTTTTTTCAGCCTGTAATGATGTAATTTACGATAAGGCAACCGCTAAGGAATCCGCTGAAACACTTATGATAAAAATATCTGAATATTTTTAAGGGGGAATTTTTATAATACGTATAATGTTTGTATGTCACGGAAATATATGCCGTTCACCTATGGCAGAATTTATTATGAAAAAACTTGTCAGCGAAAAAGAATTAAGTCATGAATTTTATATTACGTCAGGGGCGACGAGTTCAGAAACTATCCACTATAACGGTATAGGAAGTCCGGTATATCCGCCTGCGAAAGCTGAACTTAAAAAACACGGTATAGGTTGTGACGGTAAACTTTCTGTACAGCTGAAAAAATCTGATTATGAAAATTACGATTATTTCATAGGTATGGATACAGCTAATATCCGGAATATGAAAAAAATCTTAGGCGACGACAAAAAAATATATAAACTTCTTACATTTGCCGGAAGTTCCGCAGATGTCGCTGACCCTTGGTACACCGGAGATTTCCGGACAGCTTATGAAGATATTTTTTCCGGCTGTACAGGACTTTTAAAAAAACTCACAGGCGAAACGCAAAATAATTAAGAATTATGAATTGTGAATTATGAATTTTTATGAGGTGGTATAATTAAATGAGTCAGTTCCGAAAACAACATATGCCTATAGCATGGCACGAAATTATAGAAAATGAAAATCCAGTACCGGCTGTCAATGCGTCGCTGAAAGAAAAAGCTACATTAATCGGAAGATTAGGTCTTATGATGCTTTCAGTGGGTACAGGTGCGTGGCGTGTACGTGCCTCAATGAACAAGATAGCAAGGGCATTAGGCGTAACCTGTAACGCCGATATAGGACTTCTTGCAATAGCCTATACGTGTATCGAAAACGGTGAGACTTATACAAATGCATTGTCGATAAATACTACAGGTGTCAATACAGACCGTCTGAATTATCTTGAGGAATTTGCCGACGGTTTTCAGGAAAGAGCCGATAAATATTCCGTGGAACAGTTTCACCATATACTTGACAAGTTTCAGGAAATGCCTGCGAATTACAACGCATGGAATTTAGGTCTTGCCTCGGCGATAGCGTGCTGTGCATTTACGTTTCTGTTGGGTGGCGGAGTAGTCGAAATGATTTGTGCATTTTTCGGAGCAGGTGTAGGAAATTTTGTCCGGAAAAAATTACTCGAAAAACACATAACACTCCTTGCGAACGTCACCGCCGGAGTAGCTACAGCGTGTTCGGTATACATGATATGCCTTGAAGTCGCTGAAATAATAATAGGAGTTTCAAGCGTACATCAGGCAGGATATATATGTTCAATGCTTTTCATAATCCCCGGATTTCCGCTTATAACCGGCGGTATCGACATTGCCAAACTCGATTTGCGTTCCGGACTGGAGCGTATAACATATGCGTTACTGATAATAGCTATGGCGACGCTTACCGGCTGGATTACGGCGACTATATTTAAATTTCACCCGTCGGAGTTCGTGGAAATGGAAATACAACCGTTATTGAAACTCGTCCTTAGACTTGTCACAAGTTTCTGCGGTGTATACGGTTTTTCACTCATGTTCAATAGTCCGAAGAAAATGGCTCTCACTGCCGGAATAATCGGAATGACAGTAAATACAATCCGTCTTGAATTACTTGATTTTACTTCCATTCCGGTCAGTACGGCATCATTTGTAGGGGCGTTATGTGCCGGATTGTTTGCCTCTGCACTCAAGAAAAAAGTAGGCTATCCGAGAATAACTCTCACAGTACCGTCCATAGTGATAATGATTCCGGGAATGTTCATGTACAAGGGCGTATACTACATAGCTCTGAACGAACTACAGACCGGTGCATTATGGCTGACAAAGGCGTTATTTATAGTAATATCGTTGCCGTTAGGTCTGATTTTCGCACGTATATTCACAGACAGAAATTTCCGGAAAAGCAGTTGAAATAAAACCCCTCCGAACTTGTTACAGTCCGGAGGGATTTTTTTTATATATACTTTCTTTTGTTTATCTGTTTGCGGATTCACTTTTTTTTATTGTTTTGTTTTAACTGTTGTTCTGCTTGAATAAGTTTCTGTCGTTGTTGTTCTTCGGTGTACTCAGTCTCAGCGAAAAATTCCGTCTTTATTTCTGTTTCTTCCTGCTCCGATAGCATTTCAAGAATATCTTCTGTTTCTTCATCGGATAGTAAATTGTAATAATTATCGCTGTCGTCAGGTATTACATTTGTGGTCTGTGCATTTTCAGATTTCAGTATTAAAGATGCATCTGAATCACTTGAAAAAATTATACCCGCTTGTGAAAAATACATCCTGATACTTTTGAGAATTTCATTGTCGTAAGGCACTGCAAAAGTACTTATATTTTTTTCTCCGTAACTCTGTAACGACAGGGAATAGAAATCTATTCCGGAAGTTTTATCTTCGTCGAATAATACATTTTTAACATATCCGCATGACATAGCATTGACAGAACTATCAGAAGATACTTCTTTTACATCGAACAGCGGAACACGTACGAAAAGCGATTGACTTTCTTCGGGCATTGAGGAAAAACCATCGAAACAGAGAGTATTTTTCCACGTGCCTGAAGCGGTGGGAAGATTATTTATGTCATAGTAGTAAGTCTCAGGTTGGTCGTCGATTTTGTCGCCGTAATAGATAATCTGAACAGGACTGTAATAAATTGTTTCGTCGTCTGATTTGAAGATATTTCCGTAATCGAAAGATGCTACAGAAACTTTATTGTCATTTAAGTCAGTCATGAAAGATTCTGCTGTAATCGCCGGTCTGAAATTTGTCATAATAGCATTTTTTACCGCTGTATCGTCAAATGGAGTGTATATTTCGTCAAGATTTTCCAAATCGTCGGCGGTGAATTTAGCTTTGGTATCGGCAACCGCTATGAAATTTGAATTTGTATACTCTCCGGCATACTCCACGGCATAAATCTGATTGGTTGGAATGTCGTTGTAAGTCCTCACGAATACACGGACGTTTATATTATCCTTACCGCAATCTTCAAAAGGACACGCATACAACGGTGTAACAAGTCTGTCATATTTTATATAGTCGTCAAGTGGAAGGTCATAAATTCTGTAGGTATTCTGCGAAGTTTCCGTATTTATTTCCTCAATCAGTTTTGAGTACGCCTTGTTTGAACTGCTTCCCAGACCGGCTATAAGATTACTGACGATACGTGTTTGAGGTAGTACAAAAGCACATACCGCACAGGCAACAAGACCAGCAGTCCATTTAAGAAATTTAGGTTTTTTAGAGTTTCCGGTTATGTTTTCAAGGTCGCATACGGTGAATCCGCTTTCTGAAAAATCCGGATTTTTTTCAGGAAAAGCCCTTGCAGAAATTTTGTCAAAGCAATCCACAGATGAGGAAAGTTCATTCATTTTGTCTCTGAACATTTTTTCAAGTTCCTGATTTATTTCAGGATTATTTTTCTTCACTTGTCAGCACCTGCCTTTTCCTGTAAAATAGCAATAGCTTTACGATACCTTGATTTTACCGTAGATTCGGGGCATTTCATGATTTTAGCTATTTCCTTGAATGTCAGTTCCGAACAGCATTTCAGTACAATAACCTGACGTTGTTTGTCGGTAAGATATTCAAGTAAATGATTTATATAAATACTGTTTTCAACAGTCTTGTCAGAATCGCCGTAATTTCTGATATAAATATCAGAATTTTCGGTCTCTCTCTTGTACTTACGGCGATATTCAAGTGCAACGTTGCGGGCGATAGTAATAATAAACCCTTTGCCGTCTCCTTTTTTTGCGGAAAACCGTTTGACCTGCGTAAGCCGGACGAAAGTTTCAGCGACACAGTCTTCTGAAAGATGATAGTCAGAAGTTATGCCGAATGCTATGGCAAAAACGCTGTCTTTGAACATGGTATAGAGTTTTTCGAGTTTTTCTCTGGACTCCGAACAGCCTGCAATCAGTTCATTGATGTTTTCGCCTGATATGTCATAATTAATAGTCTGTTCGTGTGGGTTTAATAACGCTGAAATTTTACCGTCACCTCCGGCATAAAATTTAGAATCGACAGTCAAAGTCCGTCACTCCTTTCGGTAAGGGTTTATGATATGTGAAAAGCTTTTCATATATAAGTGATTTGAAGAGCCAAAAAAGACGAAATTTTTTCCGGAAATTTTAAAAATCTGTTTTTTGCCTGTTTTCCGGAAGATTTCCATGTTAACCACGGTTAACAATATCGGGTACATTACTATTATAACATAAATTTTTTCAGAAATAAAGAAAAATTTTCAGAAAACTATTGACAAATGAAATTAAATATGATATATTAAACATATGAACAAGTATTCATATTTGAAAGGACTGATTTTCATGAAACAAAACTATATTATAAACAATCTCGACTGCGCACACTGTGGCGGTAAAATTGAAGCTCTTATCGCCGGTATGCAGGGTATCGAAAGTGCCGTACTCAATTTCCCACTGAAAAAACTGACCGTCACAGGAAACATCACACCTGATACCCTCACACAAATGAACCAAATCGCACGTACAGTTGAAGCGGAAGTTGAAATTGTATCGGCTGAAAAAATTCCGTCGATAACCAGAACTTACACTATAAACAATCTCGACTGCGCACACTGTGGCGGTAAAATTGAAGAACTTATCGCCGATATGCAAGGTATCGAAAGTGCCGTACTGAATTTTCCGTTGAAGAAACTGACAGTCACAGGAAATATCGACGAAGACACCCTTGAATTAATGAATGACCTTGCACAAGCAGTTGAAGCCGGTGTAGAAATAGTACCATTTGAAACCTCACCTGCTCCGGAAGTAGAAACTGTTACGGAATCCACTGCCACCAAAAAGAAAGAAATCCCTGAATTTGTACCGCTTATTATAGGAATTATTCTTTTCGTACTGGCTATTGTCACGGAAAATTTATCCGGAATAAAAATACTTTCGCTGATTCTTTTCATAGGTGCGTATCTCGTATTAGGATTCAATGTAATAAAGTCGGCGTTTAAGAATATCCGTACCGGAAATATTTTCGACGAAAATTTTCTTATGACCGTCGCCACAATAGGAGCGTTTGCCCTCGGTGAGTATTCGGAGGCTGTAGGCGTTGTATTGTTTTTCCGTATCGGCGAACTTTTTGAAGATTATGCCGTATCGAAAAGCCGTAAGGCGATAACTGATATAGCAAGTCTTAAAGCCGATTTTGCGGATGTTCTCATAAACGGCGAATTTATCCGTACACCTGCCGAAAATATACAAATCGGCGACGTTATCCGGATAAAAGCCGGTGAGCGTATAGCCGTTGATGGTGTTGTAGAAAACGGCGAATCAAGAATAGATACATCTGCGGTAAATGGCGAACCTGTTCCGCTGACAGTCCGTAAAGGTGATGAGATACTTTCCGGCTGTATAAATCTTTCGGAAAACTTTACGCTCCGTGCAACCGCTACCGCCAATGAATCAATGATTTCAAAAATAGCACAGGCTGTTGAAGATGCTTCTTCCGCAAAGCCTAAAATTGACCGTTTCATAACAAAATTTTCAAAAATCTATACACCGATAGTACTTGCGATAGCACTTCTTACAGCGGTGATACCGTCTGTTATTACAGGCGAGTGGCACAAATGGATATATTCCGCCCTGACGTTCCTCGTAATAAGCTGTCCATGTGCGTTGGTTTTGAGTGTACCGCTTGCGTATTTTTCGGGAATCGGTGTAGCCTCTAAACTGGGAATACTTTTCAAAGGTGGGTCAGCTATAGAAGCCCTCGCCGGTGTCAGAAATATTGCATTCGATAAAACAGGTACTCTTACAAACGGCGATTTTACCGTTACAGATGTAAAGACTTTCGGGGACATCACAGAAGAAAAATTACTTGAATTTTGCGTTTCGTGTGAGAAATCTTCAACACACCCTGTCGCAGAAAGTATAGTAGAGTATTGCGGAAAAAATTCAATAAAAGCTGTAATGCCGGAAAAAGTCTCGGAAATTGCCGGACGTGGTATTTCAGCAGTAATTGACGGTGAAAAAGTTTTATGCGGTAACAAGCGACTTATGACGGAAAATAATATAACAGTTCCGGAATACAAGTCTGCCGGAAGTATAATATATGTTGCAGTCGGCGACAGCGTAAAGGGTATAATAACAGTTTCCGATACCATGAAAAAAACTTCTGCCGAAACGATTTCCGCATTGAAGTCTATGGGTATACGCACTGTAATGCTTACCGGTGACAAGTCCGAAAATGCTGAAGTAGTCGGCGAAAAACTCGGTATTGACTACGCAAAGGGCGATTTACTCCCCGACGGAAAACTTCGTGAAATAGAAAAAATCCGTAAGGAAAACGGGTCAGTAATGTTTATCGGAGACGGTATTAATGACGCTCCTGTACTCGCCGGTGCAGATGTCAGCGGTGCTATGCATAACGGTTCAGACCTTGCCTTAGAGGCTTCCGACGCTGTATTCATGAACTCTGAACCGGAATCAGTTCTTAAAGCAAAGAAAATTGCAGACCGTACTTTAAAAGTAGCATATCAGAATATAATTTTTGCACTCGTAATAAAAGCGGTTGTTCTGATACTCGGACTTCTCGGACACCCTAATATGTGGCTGGCAGTATTTGCGGATTCCGGTACGGCAATGTTACTTATATTAAACTCGATAAAAATTCTTAGTGCTAAAAAATATCAGTGATAACAAACGGAAGGTTATTAAAACCTTCCGTTTTAAATATATTAAAATATACTTTACAAACTATCTGATATGTGATATAATTTTTGTATAAAAATACTTTAAGGAGACAGCATGAAAAAATTTTTTATTTCTATTATTGCACTGAGCCTTATGACAGGCTGTACACGTGAAGTGCAGACACTACCTGTAAATACGCCGACAGTATCAGGGACTACAGTTCCGGACAGTATACCGGTACTTTCAAACAAGACAAATGTAAAGCCACCGGCTAATCTTATTTTTGATACGCCGGAAACCGTCGAGATTTACGACTACATCACCATTGAAAATTTCGTAAAGAAATCCAATGTCGAGATACTCAACGGCGACAGATTACTTGATACTTCTGAAATGGGTGAACACGAAGTATATATAAACTGTCGGTACAGTGACGGTGAATTTCAGCAGAAAGTTACGTATACCGTAGCCGATACCACACCGCCGACGCTCTTTAATATGGGAAATTCTCCATACGTGACAAGAGGTACTGAATTTGATTTGAAAAAACTTGTCGGCTATGGCGATAATTTTGACCCTGTACCCACTCTTACATACGACGGCGAAGTAAATACAGAAGAAATCGGCAATTATCCTATAACCGTACACGTAACGGACAGTTCCGGTAATGAAACTTCATGGAATATGACCGTTGTTGTATTAAGTGAAACACCGTCCTATGAATTTAACGGCGAATGGACGCCCGATTACAGCGACGGAACACCTTTTACAGAATTTATTGAAACATATTCCGGTGACAATACAAAATTCGGCATAGATGTATCTACATGGCAGGGTGATATTGATTTCAATGCGGTAAAAAATGCCGGTTGCGATTTTGTCATAATACGTATGGGACATTTCTATGACGAGATAAAACAGGACGACTGGTATTCCGAAAATATCCGTAAAGCACGTGAAGCCGGTCTGGAAGTGGGTATATATTTCTATACAACGTTACATTCTGCCGAAAGCGTAAAGGAGTTGGCGGAGTACATAAACGAAACTCTTGACGGTCAGGAACTTGATTTCCCGATTGCTTTCGACTGGGAAGAATTTACGAATTTTCAGGAATTTAATATAAGTCTGCACGAACTCAACGAACTTTTCAATCTTTTCTGTGCTGAAATGGAAAGTTACGGATATTCCGCAATGTTATACAGCAGTAAAAATTTCCTGCTCAATTCTTGGACGAACAACTACAATGAACCTGTATGGCTTGCACACTTTACGGACGAAACAGACTATACCGGCGACTATTTCATGTGGCAGGCAAGCTCTACCGGACTTATTGACGGTATAGACGGCTATATTGATATGAATATCCTTTATACAGACAGATTCGAGGAAACAAAAAAATAAATCAGAAAACTACCGGAAACGGTAGTTTTTATTAAGGAGGTTATTTTTTGAAAATACTTACTGACATTGAAATAAAATCCATGCACGAATTTAAGGAAATTACGGAATATGATGACAAATATATAAACAGTATTTATAATAACTGGGTGTTTCTGGACAGATTCTATGATACTATGAAAAAAACAATAAGTCCGGAAATTATTCTTTATAGTGAATATTACTGGATAACATTATTTATAAATGCGTATTATAAAAAATATCATACGAACTACTCAGGCTTTGAACAGTTTCAATTCAAGCTTATTGAACGTATAGAACATACTTTAGAAAGTGTTGATATAGCCTTGCTTGAAAGAATAGAATTATCAACTGATAAGATTATTTGACTATATTTTCCTCCGATATTTTGTAGGAGTTACACCGACTATTTTCTTAAACTGTCTCATGAAATGCTCTTCATTGTCGTAACCGCACATAGTCGCTACCTGTGAGACAGTACAGGAAGTTTCACTTAAAATTTCCTTGGCTTTTTCAATCTTACCGCTTATTACGTCGGAAATACACGATACCCCGAACATTTCCTTATAGATATGCTGAAAATATGACCTCGACATATTCACATAATTTGCCATTGAATCAACATTCCAACGCATCTGCGGATTTCTGTAGATTTTTTCCCTTAAATCCATCAATGCACTGTAATGAGGGTCAACAGTCTGCTGTGATTCCTCATGGAATCCGGCAGAATCGCTTATTTTAAACAATAACGTTTTCATAAGGGTATCCGTCATTTTGAGCCGTCTGGAAGCAATCGAATAATATTCACAGGCGATATTCCGCATCATGTTACTTATAAAATCGACGTCCGCAAACTGTACGGGTTTATTGAAAGGCAGTTCAATGGATTCAAAAAATTCAGTATCGCCTTTCTTCTCGAAACATAACCAGTCGCATATAAGGAAGTCGTTATCGGCGGAATATTCCCATATAACAGTATCGTCATAAAGCACGAAAGTAAACGGCGGTGTCCGATAATTAATACCGTTCATACGAAATACCGCATTACTTTTAGTCAAGATAAGCAGAAACGAATTTTTTTCAGGTTTATGCCGGAATGTATAATTACTGTCATAAATCGAATTATAGCCGGTAGACAATATATTCATTTGACACTCCCCGACGCAATAAAACGCCATTCAATATTTTTCCAGTAGTCACCGGCATAATCTATGCCCACCCTTGAAGCAGTTTTTATTTCCGGACGGAAGCCGTCGTCTTCAAACCATATTTCAGGATTTCCATATACTGACTGTTTATTGAAAGTACCGTCAATATGCAGATACTTTGTTATTTTAGCAGGTCCGTTATGGACTTCACCGGCACGGATAAGCACACATTGAGGTTCACCGACTTCACCGGTAGTGATATTCATTAACCAGTGTATGCCGTAACACAGATAAACATAAATTTTACCGCTTTCACCGTACATTACTTCTGTGCGATTGGTTTTTCCCTTAGAGGCGTGACAGGCTTTGTCTTCCTCACCTCTGTAAGCCTCGGTTTCGGAAATCCTCTCCCTTATTAACGTACCGTCCGGAAGTTTTCTGACAAGTAATTTCCCGACGAGTTCCGGTGCGACTACAAGACAGTCACGGCGGAAAAAATTTTCATTAAGTCTGATATTCATTTTGATACCCTCCGATTTTTTTCAAGTTCGATATCCGGCTTGACAAATGCGGTTTTATAGTTGGTAAAAATAACTTTTCCTGGTTTCGCACCGGACGGTTTTTTTACGTACCTTGCAAGACAGTAATCAACCGGCACGAGATTTGAATCACGTCCCTTGCTGTTGACGGACGCTATAATACAAGCCTCTTCAATGGTACTGTCGGGCGGAGTTTCGCCATTGGTGACTATTATAACGTGCGAACCGGTTATAGACTGTGTATGCAACCATATATCCGATTTTTCAGCGAATTTAAGGGTTAATTTATCATTCTGACAGTTATTTCTGCCGACAAGTATCGTGTAACCGTCGGAAGATTTATATTCAATAGGCGGTAAGGCTTTAGGCGGTTTTGCCTTGTTATTGGTGGATTTTATATAACCCTGCTCCCTTAATTCAAGACGTAACTGTATAATATCGTTTTCGGAAGTAGCACGAGTAAGGGAATCAAAAACGCTGTCGAGGTACTGTAATTCTTCCGTACCGTGTTCAATCTGTTCAGTGAGTTTCTTTTCTGCCGTGACGGATTTTTTATACTCATTGTAATAGTACTGTGCATTCTGTGACGGTGTTTTTCTGACATCAAGTTTGATTTCAACAACCGGATAATTCTCATCATAGAAGTTTTCGAGTAATGCGGAACTGTCGCCTTTTTTAATACGATAGATGTTAGCGGAAATCAGGTCACCGCAAAGTTTATAGTAATCCCTGTCGGAGCAGGCAGAAAGTTCTTCACGCTGTACGGAAATTCTTCTTGTAATACGGTCAGTAAGATTTACAAGCAGTCTGAAAAGGTCATTTGCACGTTGTTTTGTACGTACAGCATTATCACGTTCGGAGTAGAAAAAGTCAAGTAGTTCCGAGGCAGTCGGTAATACTTTGATGTCCATGAAATCGCCGTACTGTGTAAGCGGTATGAAAGAAAAATCCTTTAAAATGCCGTCATTTGTGATTACCGCATTGAAACAACATTGACCGTCAAGAAGTTGTATTTGAGTACGCTTTATAATGAAAAGAAGTCTCACAAGTTCCTGACCGGAAACATTTCCGTCGAGATGCTGACCGTTTCCGGCATAGAAAGCCCATTCACGAGCAAGAACAGGTGAAATTCCCTCGAAGACACGTATAAGAGCCTTGGAAAGTTCCGCTTGTGAATTTTCACGTAACCTGTCAATGATTTCCTCACCGTCAGCGGTAAGAAAATTAAGACGGTCAGTTTTCGGCGGTAACGTATACGACATTGCCGGAAGTACCATTCTTTCACGGGACATTTCACTGTCGACACGCTTTATACTGTCGATAATTTTTCCGTCGCTGACTATTATCAGATTGGAACATCTGCCCATAATCTCGCACGCAAGAGTTATAACGAAAATATCGCCAATTTCGTTTACGCACTCGAAATCAAGAAACAGTATTCTTTCAAGACCGTCCTGACGGATAGCGATTAATTTTCCGTTGCCGAGACGTTTTCTTAAAAGCATACAGAACATTGGTGGGGTCTGCGGATTATCGACGTTTTTTTCAGTTATATGCACCCTCGCACTACCGGCATTTGCCGATATATAGAGTTTTTTACTGCCTTGTCGGGTACGTATGGAAATAATAATTTCCTCTCTTGACGGCTGGTGTATTTTTTCGATACGTCCGCCGATAAGCTGTGTGAGTTCGTTTTTCACTGCAAACAGAAAAGCTCCGTCTAAAGCCATAAAAAAAATCAGTCCTTTACTTTTTTGTTGAAAATATATACAAATATACTCATAAGAACAATAAACAACGGTATACTTATATATAAAAGCCATATTTTATCTACAAGAAATATAGGGTTAATGCTGATAATATAGATAGATATATTTGCGATACTATGGAATATCATACAATATATAATATTGCCTGATTCAGTAAATATGATACTTAGAATAATTCCGACAATAAAAATATCTATGAATCTTGGTAGTGTTCCGCTGAAATGTATGACAGACCATATCAAAGAAACCAATACAAATGAAACAATTTTTTTAACTCGTCCGGAACACGTTAATAAAAGCGTAAGCATTGAAAATCTGAAAATAATTTCTTCTGCTACCGGTGCTAATATTCCTGACCCTATCCAGTCCGTAAGAGTGTATATATCGTCTGACGGTTCGGAAAGTACCTCTCTGTATTCGGTAAGTGCGGTTATAATTGTGTACGTAACCGCCATAGCGATTACCAGTAATAAAGCGTCGGGAGCAGGTTTTTTAAATACATCTTTTGCATTGATATAAAATTGTGTTTTCATGACCGGTATACATAAAACTGCACCGATAAATATTGAAAAATCCGTAATAAAAGTGACATATTTTTCACCGATTATTCCGGCAAAAACCATACCCAGTCCCATAGGACACAACCCGATAATCAGCATGACAAATGCGGAAGTAAATTGTTTCAGATAACTTTTCATAAAGACCTCCGGTACGTAAGCAACTCAAAATCAGCCGTTATTTCGAGATTTTCCAGTTTTGATAATTTTTCCTGCTGATTTTTTCCGGTACGGTAATAATAAGGTGTCATTGAAAAAAGTGATTGTATATCCTGTTGGGATTCAAGCCGGAATTTATAGGTTATGCGTTTTCTGTCGACGAATAAAAAGCCGTCGAGTTCATAAGGCTTGACTTCATTTCTGTATGGCGTATCATAAATTGCTTGTTTGAGTTCCCACAAGTGATTTTCCGACGGTATAGCCATTAACATAGTACCGTCATTTTTCAGGACACGTTGAAATTCGTTACTACAGTACGGCGAAAAAACTGTCACAAGCGTATCGCATGAACAGTCCGCAACCGGAATATTGAACACACTTCCGACTGAAAACGTAATATTTTTATAGCACTTTGAAGCCATTTCTACAGCGGTTTTGGATATATCTATGCCGTAAATTTCAGAATCCGGCGAGATATTTTTTATACCCGATGTATAATAACCCTCACCGCAACCGGCATCGAGAATAATTCCGGAAGTTATTTTTTCACAGAGTGCGTCACGTAACGGAGCGTAAAAGCCTTTATTAAGGAAATCACGCCTTGCCTGTAGCATTAATTTATTATCGCCGTGGATAGTCTTTCCGGTATGTTTAGACAGAAGAAGATTTATGTAACCGCTTTTTGCAATATCGAAACTATGGCGATTGGTACAGATGTAGCTTTTTCCCGATACGTCGAGTTTTTCACGGCATACCGGACATATAAGTATACTCATTCCGCACCTCACAGATAAACGGCAGGGTCAATGGAAGTTTCGGCTAATATCACTTCAATCTGTGGGAATTTTTCTTCAATAGTACATCTTAGTTCGTCGAGTACGAGGTTTTCAGTATGGAAATGACCGCAATCAAAAAGCGTAATATGACGGTTATTGGCGTCAATCCAGATGTCGTGCTTTACATCTCCTGTAATGAAAGCGTCGCATTTTTTTGAAATTGCAAGGTCAAGCATAGAGCCTCCCGAACCTGAACAGAATGCAAAACGCTTTACCTTGTGAGAGCCGTAACGATTCATGCGGACGTAAGGACAGCCGAAAAAATCTTTTAAAAGCTGACCGAATTTTTCTACAGTCATATGTTCCTTAAGCGTACATATCCAGCCGAGATTGTTTCCGTTACCGCAATCCTCAAAAAATTCAGGGTCATTTTCAAATTCAAGATGTTCGGCGAATTTACGCAATATAACACCATTAGTACCACCTTTTGCGATATCAAGATTGGTATGCATACAGATAGCGGAAATATCACTGTAAATCAGTCTGAAAACCGGACTTTTTCTGTTTATTTTCTTCAGCGGACGGAAAATTACAGGGTGATGGGAAATCATTAATTCCGCACCTTTACATTCAGCCTCATATATTGACGGTATAGTTATATCAAGTGAAAGCATTATCTTAGTACATTCCATATCATAATTTTCTACAAGTAAGCCGGAATTATCCCATGTTTCCTGAACATCAACCGGATAGACTTCATTGAGATAGTCATATACTTCATTTATACTTACTTTGTCAATACCGTTCTCGAGTTTATAAGCAAGTGCCGAAAAATGTACAGCTTCTGACCGCATACCGCCCTTTTCGAGTGCTGAACTAACTTTCCGCAGACGTGTAACTTCATTGCTTATGTATCTTTTGGCGAGTGGGTCATCTTTATCGAAAAAACCGGCAAGAGCTTCTGTTTCGGTCAGTCGCTGAAACTGTCCGCTCCATTCGGCACACATTATTACGTAAAGTTTGTCATTGTCCTCGGCTACCTTTTCGGAAGTAATAGCAAAATTACTGTCATAAAGCCATTTCCGGAGAACTTCCGATTTTGTCATAGGCTGAAGAATAAGTCTTATTTTACTTTCGGCGAGTTCCGGACATTTATGCAGAATATCAATAATAGTTTCGCCACCCATACCGGCTATGACTATATCCGAAACGTTATCAAGCGGAACATTTTCGAGACCGTCGGAAAGAATCATTTCAATTTTATCGGTAAGATTATTTTTTTCAACAGTACGCCGTGCCGAACCCAACGGACTTATATTTATATCCGAAGCGATTACTTTCTGACATTTTCCGCTTATAATAAGTTCAGTGGCGAGATAGGCATGGTCTGTACCGATGTCGCATACAATGCCGTTTCCGCTGACCATATCGGCACAAGCCTGTAATCTGTTATCAAGCATTTTTACACCTCTTCTGAAATTTATGAATACAAAAATACAGGCGTGCCGGTGACACGCCTGAATATTTTACTGTTTTGCTGAAAAATGAGCGTTAAGCTTTTCAACGAGTGCGTCGGCATCTGTACCATGTACCGCACACGCTTCCTCTATTGATTCGCCCCTTGAAGCCGGACAGCCCAGACAGTGCATACCGATTTCAAGAAAATACGGAGCAACTTCAAAATCAGCGTCAAGAATATCACCTATAATGGTATCTTTAGTAATCTGCATTAAAAAAACTTCCTTTCATTTGATATTAAATTTTATAACAAATCAGCTTGAATCATAAGTCCGGTAACCTGAATCAGAAATATATTTCTGCATAGCGTGAAATAATTTTCTGTTTTTTGATTCGGAAAAAATACCTTTATAATCAAAGAGTAACTTTATATGATTACCGCCTGTATAAAATTCAAAGTACGGCGGACTGGCGGATATATTCCGTTCGCCGATACAATTCATACTGCTGTTATCGTGTTCAGTGTGAAAATTCACGGCACATTCCGGAAAAGATATAAAAATATTTTCCGAAAGCAAAATACCGGACTTTTCTTTACTTATAACATCAGTTATTGATTTTATAATTGTCATAAAAAGAAATTCATGGATAAATCCGCAGTACAGTGATAGACTGTACCACGGACTTATAATTGAATCAGGATTCGTTCATTTTAGCGAAGCAGTCGCTACAATAAACGGCTCTGCCCTCTCTTGGTTCAAAAGGCACTCTTGCCTCTTTACCGCATGAAGCACAGGTTGCTGAGTACATAACTCTTTCAGGTCTGCCAGCGTTTTTTCTTGCATCTCTGCAAGGTTTGCATCTCTGTGGTTCGTTCACGAAACCTTTTTCAGCGAAAAATTCCTGTTCGCCTGCTGAGAACGTAAATTCTTTACCGCACTCTTTGCAGACTAATGTTTTGTCTTCGTACATGGTTTAGTACCTCACTTAAAAAATTTTTTGACACACTTCCCACAGACGTGGGCTTAACTCCGGATGTCCGGCGGTGTTGCAGGTTTGGTTTCATGCTGAACGTCGGGAACTACAAACAGTATAGAATTAGGATAACCTGACTTAAATCCTTTTATATATAAGCCTCTGCCGGATAGCTTCGGCATAATATATCATTCGCCGATGTTGTTCGGGTCTGCCTCTATCTGTGCGAGGAGGTCTGCCATATCGTTGCCTAAATTCATGACCGGTTTTTTCGGTTGAGGCTTAGGCTGTGCGATAGTCGGGGCAGGGGCAGGAGCAGGAGCAGGTATTTCCGGCTTTATGCTGAAAGACTTCATAATATCGTCTAAACCGTCCATGCTTGCAAGAGTAGGTTTCTTTACCGGCTGTGGCTGTGATTTAGGCTGTACCGGAGCAGGTGCAGGAATTGAAGCCGGTTTTATATTATTTACCGGTTTCACGGAATTATTCATTTTTACAGGATTATTTGCCTTTACAGGTGCAGGGGCTATTGCTTTTGCCGGTGCTGGTGTGGGAGCAGGAGCTATTGTTTTTTCCGGTACTGGTGTAGGAGCAGGAATTTTTATATTTTCGGCGTTTTTCCTGACGTCGTCCATACTTACTTCCGGAACGTCCATTTTCTTGATATCCTGTGTAGCGTTTACGTCAACTGACTTACGGGCATCGCTTACAGTATTTTTTGCTTCGTCGAAACGCTTGCTTATTTCACCGAATTTAGCTGACAGACTATCTATTTCACTTAATAACGACTTACGTATATCAGCGGACATCTTATTGACCGTATCGGCGTGGGCGTTGGCTTCTTCGATAGTAGTCTTAGCTTTTTTGTTGGCGTCATTTATGCACGATTCAGCGGTAGAATTAGCAGAGGAAACAGTTTTTTCAGCTTCTGCCTTAGCGTCGCTGATAAGTTTATCGGCTTCCGCTTTGGCGTCACTTGTAAGTTTCTTAGCTTCTTCCCTTGCGTCTTTCGTAAGCCTGTCGATTTCGTCCTGAATACCGCCTTTAAGTTTGTCGGCTTCTTCCTGAGCGGATTTAGTAATGCTGTCGGCGAGCATCTGTGCCTGTGCGAGTATTCCGGATGGTGTACTTGCCATAGTTTTATTATTGAGTTCCTGAATTTCCTTGTCTTTCTTGACGAGTTCATTTTTTATGCTGTTGATTTCGGAATCTTTCTTAGCGAGTTCGCCCTTTATGCTGTTAATTTCAGAATCTTTCTTAGCGAGTGTTTCGGCATTGGTTTTTACAAGCTGTGCCATTTTAGCATCTTTGGAGGCTGATTCCTTGGTTTTTTCCTCGATAGCCTTTGTACGTACAGCGAGTTCATTGGACATTTTCGCCAAATCCTGTTTAAGTTTAGTAAGCTCAGCGTCATTATTGTTTGCAACCGGTTTGGCAACAGCATTCTGTGCGATTGCCTGTGCCGTTTTAAGCTGATTTCTAAGGTTTTCGATTTCTTTTTTAGCGTTATCGAGTTCAGCTGTATTTACCGGAGCAACTGTACCAGCCGGAACAGGTTTACCTGCCTGTAGCTTGGAAATAGTATCCTTAGCGGTTTCGAGTTCCTTTCTGGTGTTTCTTAGTTCATTGTTAGCTTTATTCAACTTCTCCTGAAGATTGTCAATTCTGTTTTTGTAACTTCTTATTTCGTCGTCGTTTGAATTGGAAGTATTTTGTTTAAGTTTTTCGTTTTCTTCCTTAAGTTCGTTCATTTTTGTATTAAGTTCGTCGAGATACTGAATAACATCTTCTTTCACGTATCCGTTGCCAAGCTTGGTAGTTCTCAAGACAGTGGCATCACTCATAATAATCAACTCCGTTCTCCGCCGATACGACGGTAAATAATATTCTGTCTGTAAAAACAGTAAATCAATTTTAAAAATCCCGTTAAATATCACAGATTTCTTAAAGCCTGCAATATAATACCATTATATAGATTATATCACATCTTCCAAAATAATTCAATTATTTAAATGTACAAAATTTCTGTTGATTTTAGTGCAATTTACCCATAAGATAAAAAAAGCAGTCCCCGAAAAAAGAGACTGCTTTAAATAAATCAGCTACCGAGCATTTTTAAAATCTCGCCTATGTCCATATCGTCACCGCCGTTTGACTTCTGAGCATTTCCGCCCATACCGAGACCGTCAATTAACGGATTGTTATATTGCATAACGTTTTCTTTCGGGACAGGTGGTGGCGGAACTGGTGCGGAATGTGGTTGTGCCTGCTGTAACGGCTTTGCAGGTTCTTCCGGAACTTCTTCTTCTTCAACAACGTCGTCACCGTCGAGACCGTCAAAACCTGCGGCAATGACAGTTATTGACATTTCGTCCTGCATATCTTCCTTGAAAGCAGTACCGAAAATAAATTCAACACCCTCGGCGGCAGTATCGGTAATCATTTTGGTTGCCGCATCTACGTCAGAAGAAAGAATATCTTCCGACATAGCTATATTTATGAGAAGTCTTTTAGCACCGGAAATTGAAGTCTCAAGAAGTGGGCTGGAAATAACGGACATAGCAGCGTCACGAGCCTTGTCCTTACCTGAACCGTGACCGATAGCCATATGTGCATAACCTGCACCCTTCATGATAGTTGAAACGTCTGCAAAGTCGAGGTTTATGTAACCTTCCTCAACAATAAGGTCAGAAATACTCTTTACGCCTGTTTTGAGAACGTCGTCGGAGAGTGCGAAAGACTGCAACATAGTAAGCGGTTTATCGAGACCGACAAGAAGTTTTTCATTAGGTATAACTATAAGTGAATCGACGTATTTTTTAAGTTCAGCGATACCCCTTTCAGCCTGTGCCATTTTCTGTTCTCTTTCAAAGAGGAACGGTTTTGTAACAACGGCAACTGTAAGTATATCCATTTCCTTGGCGATTTTAGCAACAACAGGAGCTGCACCCGTACCAGTACCGCCACCCATACCGGCGGTAATGAAAATCATATCTGCACCCTTGAGATGAGTTTCTATTTCATCACGGTTTTCTTCAGCACTCCGCTGACCGATTTCAGGTTTATTTCCTGCACCTCTGCCCTTGGTAAGTTTTGCACCGATGGGTATTCTTGTAGTAGCTTTTGACTTATTAAGTGCCTTGGCGTCGGTATTGATTGCAATGTATTCTATATTATTGACACCCGAATCAACCATACAGTTGACAGCGTTTCCACCGCCACCGCCTACACCTATTACTTTGATGTTTACATCGGGTTCAAGTGTTTCCTCGTAATTGAAATCTGACATTTAAACTCCTCCTATTGCTTATCCTGAATTTTATATCAAGACGGATTACACACTAATACAATTATTATTTTACCATAATATTATCTTTTTTGCAAGTCCCCGAAAAAGATTTTTTATTTTCAGTAAATCCGACAATAAAACAGTTATTTTTTCAAAATAATTTGTATATTTTAACATTACCAGCCGTCATTCGCCCAGTTGAATCCGTCGTCAGAGTAATCATAATCATAATTATATTCATTGCCGGTGTAGTCGTATGTATTGTCACCGGATTCTATAGTATTGTTTTCGTTTGCCCTTGAATTGAACTCACTGAAAATAGCTTCCTGTTCCGGATTAACTTCTTCTTTTATTTCCGGAACTATAGTATTTCCCTCCGAATCGGTAGGGAACTGCTGTTCACTACCGGCAAGACCGGCAGGGTCATTGCTCGTCCGGAAAGTACACTGATTTGAACCCACCATAGTGAGATAACCTTTTTTTCCGTTTATAGAGCCGTCCCGCATGACAGTATCTGCTAAAGTGAGTTTATATTCAGCATCATTCCAGTTGCCCATTTTAAATATAGTACCGTTACTGTAATTTATAACTATTGAAAATTCGTCGCTTATATTTATACCGGAAATTCCGCTGTCTCCCGAAACACTCGCCATAAGTTCCGTGAGAGCCGTATTTTTATGTTCTTCCTCTGCGTAAAGCTGTTGACCCTCTTCAACAGTAACAGGTTTTATTCCCGATATAGTCGGCAGACCGTCTGTAATAAAATTGTTTCTTTCAAGTATCTTGCCTAACTTGCTTACAACAAGTACTCCGCCGTTATACTCAACATTGAAAGACGGCACACAATAATCAACTTTTATTTCAAGGGTTGACGGAAAACTCCGGTTTACTTCTGCCTTTTCAACAAAAAGCACTTTTTCAAGTATACTTTCCGCACTTTTTTCTGTATTGATACGTAAAAGATTATCACCTATCTTTATGCCGGAAGCCTCTGCAACTTCATTACCTTTCCGGTCAGATTCTTCTTTTGAATCGCTGTCTTCACCCGAAAGTACAATAACAACCATATTCTGTATATTAAACAAAAACGTATAACTCATAGTCATGAATGCAACAAGGGCAATTGCAAGCACAACGGCGATATATATATTCATATTCCGCCGTCTGCGTCGCATACGTTTTCCGCTGTTTCCACGTTCAATGTTAGTTTTCTCAACATCTTTCATATTATCTCCATAGTATCAGACCCTGCGTATATCACCGCCGAGAAGTCTGACAACATCTTCTATTTTTTCATAACCTCTGTCTATATGATGTATTCCGGATATTTCGGAAGTACCCTCCGCCGACAATGCGGCATTAACCATAGCTGCACCACCTCTTAAATCTGTCGCCTGAATTTCCGCACCATGTAATCCGGAAACACCTTTTATAACTGCTACCTTGCCGAGTACCTGAATATCCGCACCCATTTTAACAAGAGCGTCCGTATGCCTGTACCGACAGTCAAAAATATTTTCTTCAAAAACGCTTACACCGTCGGCGGTCACGAGTGCCGACATTAAAACCGCCTGTGCATCTGTCGGGAAGCCAGGGTGTGGCATTGTACGTATCCTGCTTTTTATTGCCTTAAGTCTCGAACCGCTCCGGAGATAGATTCTGTTTTTATGTGTGGTTATGGTACAGCCGGTCTGTTCAAGGACTGATATAAAAGGTTCTGTTTCAGCCACACAGGCATTTGTAAGTACTATTTCACCACCTGTACCGGCGGTCATGGCGAGATATGTTGCACCGGCTATTCTGTCGGGCATTATCTGATATTCGCAACCATGAAGTTTATTTTTTCCCCTAATGACGATACGGCTTTCACCATCGCCGGAAATGTCCGCACCGCAAGCCCTTAAAAATCCGCATAAATCACATATTTCAGGTTCACGGGCGGAATTGTTTATGATTGTCTCACCGTCAGCGGTTACGGCACAGAGGATAATATTTTCAGTCGCTCCCACGGACGGAAACGGCAGTGAAATTTTAGCACCGTGTGCCTTTCCCGACGGTGTACGGCAGATTATTTTTCCGTAACATTCCTTGACTTCAACGCCCATTTTCTGCATAGCGGAAATGTGCATATCTATCGGACGTGAACCGAGTTCGCAACCACCAGGCATACTTACTGTACATTCACCAGTCCTGCCGAGTACAGCACCCATGAAAATTATCGACGAACGCATTTCACGCATTAATTTTTCGGGAATTTCAGTAACATTCAGGTCAGCGGAATTTATAACCGCTGTATTTTCTGAAAATCTGCACCGGCATCCCAAATGATTAAGTATTCTCGACGCTGAATATATGTCCGTAAGTTCAGGACAGTTATTAAGTACACATTCGCCACCACACAGTACAGCTCCTGCCATAATAGGTAAACTGCTGTTTTTACTGCCCTGTAATTTTATTTCCCCTCTTAGACGTTTTCCGCCGTTTATTATCAGTTTCTGCATTATACCACCTCACAGCATTTTCTGTATATTATGCTGTAAAGCGTTTTTTTGTTACTGTTTGTTTTTAGATTTTTCGTACAGCTTGTCAATAACTTCAAGAATACGCTGATTAGTGTCTGTAAGATGTAGTTCGTAGGCACTTTGCGACATCTTCAGGACTTTTTCCGGATTATTATATAATTTTTCTATTTCGGAAATTATTCTTTCATTGGTGACATCTTTCTGTTCTATTACTACCGACGCACCGGCTTTACCGAGTACCATAGCATTATGATACTGATGATTTCCGGCAACTATCGGAGACGGAATAAGTATAGATGCTTTACCGGCGGATTCGAGTTCCGCAAGTGTCGACGCTCCTGAACGACATATTACTAAGTCACACGCCGAAAGGCATACGTCCATATCGTTTATGTACTCTGTAATTCTAAGGCGATTGTTTTTCATAGGTATACCGGCTTTTTTCATAGCTATCGGGAAAGTGTCTTTACCCATACCGCCGTATCCGTGTATGTGGTTTATTCTTAGATTTTTCTTCGTATGCCATTTTATAGCTTCTGTCATGGTATCGTTTATGCAACCTGCTCCGAGACTTCCGCCGAATGACAATATAGTAAAATCGTTATTTATACCGAGTTTTTTTCTTGCTTCGTCACGGCTTATGTGGTTATCTATGGTTTTTCTTACCGGCAAGCCTGTAACGCTGTACTCGAATTTACTTTTGTCCATGTAGTCGAGTGCTTCTATAACTGTCAGCATTACATAATCAACTTCCTTTGCAAGAAGTTTGTTTGTCACACCAGGGTAGGCGTTCTGTTCGTGTATCGCTGACGGTATACCCATACGAGATGCCTTACGGATTACCGCACCGGAGGCGTAACCGCCTGTACCTATGGCGATATCCGGATTGAATCCTGTTATAATTTCCTTTGCACGTTTTCCGGACATTGCAAGATATGTAACAGCCTGTATATTACGCTTTACGTTTTCGAGGGAAATTTTCCGCTGAAATCCGGCAGCCTTTATAGTTTCGAGTTTATAACCGGCTTTCGGAACAAGTTTAGCTTCCATACCGTTCGGAGTTCCCACAAAAAGAAACTCCGAATCAGGATATTTTGATTTTATTATGTCCGCTATTGCAAGAGCAGGATTTATGTGTCCGCCTGTACCACCACATGATATTAAAACTTTCATATAATTCTCCTTTTATGCTGATTAGTCGGGGGTTTCCTTAGGTGTATCCCTCTGTTGCGATATATTAAGCATAATGCCCATTTCCGCAAGTTGCATTATAAGGGCTGTACCGCCGTAACTGAAAAACGGTAAACTTATACCGGTATTTGGAAACAGATTACTTACAACGCCTAAATTAACTACTGTCTGAATACCTATCTGTGTAGTTATTCCGACGGCTATAAGCATTCCGAAACGGTCTTTACAGCGTACGGCGATTGAAAAGCCCTCCACGACAAGCAGAAAAAATACTATTATTATCGCCAATGCTCCGACAAAACCTAACTCTTCGCAGACTATCGGGAAAACAAAGTCGTTTTTTGTTTCCGGAAGATACAGATATTTCTGACGTGAATTTCCTAAACCTAACCCGAACATTCCGCCTGAACCTATCGCAATAAGTGAGTTTGCGGTCTGCCACGTTTCATTGAGGACATCTGCAAAAGGGTCTTGCCATGATTTTATACGTGTAGAAACATAGCTCCCTGGTATAGACGCTTGATAACCTATTACAGCTACTCCGGCGGTTATTGCACTTATGCCCAGAAAAAGAAACTGTTTCTTGTTTGCACCGCCACATAATATCATTGCTATTGATATACAGCCGATAAGTATTATACCGGAAAGATGTGGTTCAAAGTAGAGAAGTCCGGCGTATACACCCATATAGACAGCATATTTTATGATACCGGTCTTGAAAGTATCCATTTTTTCGCCGTCTTTTTCCATACTGTAGGCGAAGAATATTATAATAGCAAGTTTGGCGACTTCTGACGGCTGTAAATTAATAGGTCCTATATCAAGCCAGCGTTTCGCACCCATTGAACCGCCCTCGTCGTTACCGATAGCAAGTACAAGCACAAGAAGTACAATTCCGATAAAATAAAGCAGACTGGCAACATTTAATTTTTTCGTGAATTTGAAATTTATTTTTTTGAAATTATGATAATCCATTTTCATGAAAAATATCATTGCCACAAAACCTATAACGGCATTTTTCAGTTGATTCTTTGCATAGAAAAGTCCGTCGCCGTCGTGTTCGCTGTAAGCCCATGCGTAACTTGCGGAAGACATCATAACAAGTCCCACAACAATAAGTATCATAACATATGCGAAAAATGACAGGCTCATATCACTCTGTTTTGCCTCGCCGATAAAAGCTGTCAGAAATTTTCCGGATTTTCTGCTTTTATTTCCGTATGTTCCGTGTTTTGCCATTTAATCCTCCCTTATGTGTTATGAAGTCTTCAGCTTATTTAAATACAAGCAATGTAATTATTCCCAGTATTCCGAAAATAATGCCAGCCAGTGAAAAAGTAATTACTATATCGTATTCACCGAAGCCACTCATCTCAAAATGATGATGTATAGGGGTCATTTTGAAAATTCTTTTTCCCTGATGGTCTGGACTTTTCTTCTTTGTGTACTTGAAATAGCTGACCTGTATCACAACAGAAAGTGCTTCAAGTATGTACACCATAGCAACAAGAATCATTAAAAGATGATTATGAAGTATAAGTCCTACTGCGGTCACCGACGCACCTAAAAACATTGAACCGGTATCGCCCATGAAACATTTCGCCGGATTGAGATTCCATAAAAGAAATCCGAGACAACCTCCGGCAAGAGCCATTGTATAATATGATACCTCACTCTGTCCGAGTATGGAGCAGGCTACAGTGAATATCAGCATAGCCACGAATGTTACCGAACCACACAGACCGTCAACGCCGTCCGTGAGGTTTACCGCATTCGTGAGATATATTATGACCGGTATCATAATAATATAGTAGAAAATATTCAGTTCCGGACTTTTCCAGAATCCTAAGTTTATAACCGTAGATTTATCACCGGTACGGTTAAGTACAAAAAGAAATCCGACTGCAAATATTACTTGCAGAATTATCTTCTGTATTGGTGTGAGACCGTCATTATTTTTACGCTTTACTTTAATAAAGTCGTCAATAAAGCCGATAAGTCCGAAAAGTAATGAGAATCCCACACACGCAAGAAGTCTGTAGAATGAATTGAATGTTTCGGGATTGGTAACATCTATACCACCCCTCGCCCTGTAAATCCAGTAACCAGCGATTGCCGATATTACAGTTGAAAGTATAAACATAAATCCGCCCATAGTGGGAGTACCTTGTTTTTTTGCGTGCCATTGAGGTCCGTCCTGAGTTTTTATGGGCTGACCGAATTTCAGTTCATGCAGAAACGGGACTATCCTGAATCCCGATATTGCCGAAATAAGAAATGAAAGCACTGCTGTAAGTAAATTTATTATCCAGAATGACATTTTATAACAACTCCAATGTTGATTATTTCCGACGGATTTCAAAGTAATTTCAGACCGTCTGAAACTACTTCTCTTTCGTCAAAGTGAATGTGCCTGTTATTTTCAAGTATCTGATAGTCTTCGTGACCTTTTCCGGCAAGAACTATTATATCACCTTTTTCAGCGGTTTTCAAGGCATGATATATAGCTTCTCGCCTGTCGGTGACTACATCATAAGGAACATCACCGGCAAGTCCGGAAAGAATTTCATTTATAATTTCTTCCGGTTTTTCGTCACGAGGGTTATCAGACGTGATTATAAGTTTATCGGCGTATTTTTCAGCGGATTTTGCCATTTCCGGACGTTTTGCGGAATCCCTGTTGCCACCGCACCCGAAAAGACAAATCAATCTGTTTTCTGCGTAGGGTTTAAGGCTTTTCAGGACGTTTTCCAGAGCGTCGGGAGTGTGGGCATAATCGCATATCACTGTGAAGTCTCGTCCTGTGGGAATTATTTCACAACGTCCTTTCACACCGCCGTAACTTCCGACGGCTGATATAATATCTTCTACCGGTATACCCTCCTGAATACATATGGCAACAGCTCCGAGGACGTTAGAAATATTAAACATACCGGTCATATTGGTTTTAACGTGATATGACTTTCCGTCAAGACTGAAATCAAATTCCGAACCGTTCGCCTTTACTGAAATATTTTCCGCTTTGAAATCGGCGTTTTTTTCCGTACTGAAAGAATATTCCGGACAGTTTATTTCATTGTAAAGCCTTTCGCCGTAATGGTCATCAATATTGCATATAGCCTTATCGCACATACCGAAAAGAAGTTTTTTCGCCTGATAATAGTCTTCCATATCCTTGTGATAGTCCAGATGGTCTTGAGTAAGATTGGTAAATAATGCGACGTCAAAATGTGATGACCCTATACGATTCTGTACCAGTCCGAAAGACGATACTTCCATTACAACGTATTCACAGCCGGATTTAACCATTCTGTCGAGAAGTGCCATGAAATCGTATGCAAAAGGCGTTGTATTGTCGGTATGAATAATTTCATTACCTATTTCATTCTGAATAGTCCCGACAAGTCCGGTTTTATGACCGTTCTTCATAAGGATATGTTTTATGATGTTGGTTGTGGTAGTCTTGCCGTTAGTACCGGTAACGCCTATCATTTTGATTTTCTTTTCGGGGTGTCCGAACCATGCGGAACAGACTTCACCATATAACTTTCGGGAATTTTCCGTAATAATCTGATTGTCGCCTAAACCGAGGTCATGTTCACAGACTACTGCAACAGCACCCTTTTCAAGCATTTCCGTCGCTACCATGTGACCGTCAAATTTTGTACCCTTAACACAGAAAAATAAACTTCCTTTTATGACTTTCCTTGTATCGTCCGTTATTGATGTTATTTCACGGTCTGTTATGCCGTGATTCTGTATCAACTGACTTAAATTCATTAATTAAACCGCCTCCTTGTTAATCCTGATTTGCATTTACTATAAATTCGAGTTCCACGGTAGTACCTATCGGAACTTGTGTACCTGCCGGTGGTGACTGGCTGTTGACTACTGCATTACTGTTCCTGACCGATGCACCTTTAGCAACGTAATTAAGTTTGCAGTATGTTATTGATTCATTGGCAACTTCCGGCGATACGTAAAGTACGTCGGGAACAGTTGTATATTTTACAGTATTTCCCTTTTCCGTGTAAAGATATACACAACCGCCCTTTGCTACAGAAGAGCCGGTCTGTGGTGACTGTGCGACTACTTCGATACCGTTTCCGATTACCTTGCAATTTATCCCGAGACCATCCAGTGTAGATTTAGCGTCACTTATCGAACCTTCCAGAAGCGGAATTTTTATGTCAAGGTCTGCTAATTCCTCTTCGGTGTACTCCGGATAGTAGCCTAAATATGGGAGAACATCTTCAAGAATGTGTCTTGCCGTCGGGACTGCCACGACACTTCCGTAATAGCCTATATCAACATTAGGCATATCGGCGAGGACAAGCAGTACTATTTCAGGGTCATCTACCGGCGTGAAACACACATATGATGCACCGTATTCGTCTGGGTCAAGGCTTAGACGCTCCGATGTACCGGATTTTCCGCCTATTGCATAGCCTTTTATCTTTACATTACCACCACTGCTTTCGCTGACTACTTTTCCGAGTGCTGTACGTACTTTCTTTGAAGTATCTTCCGAAATTACTTGTCTGCGGACTGTTCTTTCATTTTTCAGTACTATATTTCCGTCCTCGTCGATTACTTTTTCCACAACATACGGTTCAAGCAGATAACCACCGTTTATAGCGGCACAGTATGAAGTAATCATTTCTATCGGAGTGAGTGTATCGCCCTGTCCGAAAGCACTTACAAGCAAGTCTACCTGTGACATATCTTCCGGTTCAAAACCTATGCCGATACCCTCCGCCGGTAAGTCTATTCCGGTACGCTCCTTAAGTCCGAAAGCGTCGTAATAATAACAGAATTTTTCTATTCCGAGACGTTCGCCTATTTCCATGAACGCCGGATTACATGAATGTGTAAGGGCTTCCTGGAAAGTCTGTGCGCCGTGACCGTTCCAGTCGTGACAGTGAATAGGTGCAGCACCTGGAACTGGCACAGAACCATTACAATAAAATGTATCACTTTCAAGATTTATCAAATTTTCTTCAATAGCCGCTGAACTGGTTATTACTTTGAATACTGAACCTGGTTCATATATTTCAGTTATGCACTTGTTTTTCCACTGTGCTTCACGGGCATTTGCTATAGCCCTTGTTGCTTCGTCGCCGGTGAGAGCGGATATTCTCTGCTGTGCGAGAGGGTCAGCTACTACATAGGGTTCATTGAGGTCAAAACTCGGATTGGTAGCCATACCGTAAATTGCACCGGTCTTGGCGTTCATGAGTATCGCACACGCACGATTTTTTACTTCAAACTGCGAGACGAGTTCTTCAAGATTTTCTTCAAGACAGTATTGTATGTCAGCGTCAATTGTAAGATATACGTCGTCACCGTTTTTTGCGGAGTAGGTTTTAGAGTACCTGTAAGGAAGTTCGTTACCGTTTGAATCCTTTGCGGATATAGTTCTGCCGTCCACTCCGGCGAGATAGTCGTCGTAATAAGCCTCTACACCGTACATACCCTCACCGCCTGAAGAAGTAAATCCTATAACCGAGGCGGCAAGTTCATTATGCGGATAATATCGTTTTGTGTCTTCCTCTACGTTAAGCGAAATAAGTTCATATCTGCTGAAAAAATGAAGTACTTCGTCGGCTACAGGTTTTTCAACCTGGTCTTGCAGAATGCTGTACTGGTTATTTGCTTCCATAGCATTTGTGACTTTTTCAGGAGTTATGCCGAGTTTTTCCGACAGAAAATTTATAGCTTCCGTCCGGAACGCTTCAGCAGATTCCGGTAGCGGATTTTTTTCATTGCCGTCCTCGTCAAATTCCGGTGTATAGTTTCCGTCGAGTTTTTTTGCGTTGCGTTTGTCGATTGCTTCCTGTAGGGATTTAAGTTCTTTCTTGAATTGTCGTGGGTCAAGGAATACCTTATATACAGATGCACTTTTTGCAAGAGGTGTACCCTTTGAATCGTATATTGACCCTCTGTGAGCTGATATAAGTATAGAGCCGAAATGCTGGTCATTTGCCATTGCCTGATACTTTTCATTCTGTGTTACAGAAATATGAAAAAAATTTATCGCTACCAGAAGAAACAGCAAAAAGAAAATAACTGTCATAACGACTCTTATACGGAATTTCATTTTTTTATCTGGAGTATACTTCACTGCCATATCTGTCAGTCCTTTCTGCTTTAAGATTATATAAACAGAATAAGGCAGGGTAAACAAAAACCCCGCCCGTGAACATCTTTTTATTTTTATAGTGATGTCCGTTTCTTTCAATACGACGAAGGATTATCGCTTTATAAAAGCGTTGAAACGCCGTTCCGGAGTTATGCCGGAAGCGACGGAACATATATTGACAATATCCCGAACACTCGCTGTATCTCCGTTGTTCTACATGATTGTTCCGACATATATATTTCTGTTGCCGGAAAATATACAGGCAGTCCTTTTTATATAAGTATATTGGTTCTACCCTCTGAAATATTCCACACAGGCATCAAAAAAGCTTTTCAGTTTAGCGGAAATACCTTTTTCACGTTCCGGAATATTCACAACGTCATCTGTCTGTATTTTGATATATTTAATCTGTGAGGAATCCATTTTTTTCATACCGAGTACATTTTCGGCGTATTCCTCGACGTTCTTTGCGGACATCTTGCTTTCAAGTTCCGACTGCAATCTTACATTTTCGGCTTCTGCAAGACTTAATTCTTTATTCATTGATGTTACTGTATTATATACAGTATTGCGTTTGTCAAGAGTGTAGATTACTGCACCGAGTAAAGATGTTGCTATCACTGAAACAAGAATTATACTGAATACAGAACCGCTTCTGGATTCACCGGCATAGAATTTATCTGAATGAGTGTTATTTTCTGTCCTTCCGGTTGTTTTCAGTTCGATTTCATTCTGTATTTCCTGTATTTTTTCTTCTTCATAGTCTGTATCGTAATTATAGTGATAATTATAATCGCTGTAATTATGATTATTATAGCTGTAGTCATATTCATTATAATTATATTCCTGATAATTATAGTCGTCGTCATAATCCGGATATGAATAAGCAGTATTATTTTCAGTCATTTTCCGCACTCCTTTCAATTATACGTAATTTTGCACTTCTGCTACGGTTATTGATTTCAAGTTCCGACGGGTCAGCTTCAAGGGGTTTGCGGTTTATAAGTCTGCCCTGTGGTTTATGACCGCATACACATTGCGGAAAATCCGGCGGACATATACAGCCTCTGCACCAACCGGCGAAACGCTGTTTAACAAGCCTGTCCTCAAGTGAGTGGAAAGTTATAACGGCAAGTCTTCCGCCTGTTCGGAGACTATAAAACGCCTCGTCGAGACCTTTGGAAAGATGTTCAAACTCACCGTTTACGGCTATTCTTATAGCCTGAAAAGTTTTTTTGCACGGATTTTTTTCACGTCTTGCTTTCTGCGGAACACTGTTTCTTATAATATCGGCAAGCTGTAAGGTAGTCTCAACAGGTGAAATTTCCCTTGACTTCACGATATTTTCAGCTATACGACGTGAAAATTTTTCCTCACCGTATTCAAATATGATTCTTGCAAGTTCCTGTTGTGAATATGTATTGACAATATCATAGGCACTTATACCGGTTTTTTCCATACGCATATCAAGAGGAGCTTCTACGTGATACGAAAAACCACGGCTACCCTCGTCAAGCTGATACGAAGATACGCCTAAATCAAGAAGTATTCCGTCAACCTGTCCGATATTAAGACTATCAAGGACTTGTCTTATATTCGAGTAGTTATTCTGTACAACCTGTGCCACCGGATAAACCGAAAGTCTTTCAGTAGCAACGGCGACGGCATCGGGGTCACGGTCTATAGAAATAAGTCTGCCGTTTCCGCCGAGACGTTCTGCAATTGCAGAAGAATGACCTGCTCCGCCTGCCGTACCGTCAACATAGATACCGTCCGGACGTATTGCCAGACCGTCAATACATTTTTCAAGCATAACTGGAACGTGATTGAAATTCATAATATATAATCCTCCGGATTTCATAATAGATACTGAACGCCGGAAACAGTATAAAATATAATGTTTCTGTACGCTCCATAATGCATAGTGAAAATATTTTCACCTTACTTAATTATACAACTTAAATAACAATTTATCAAGATGTAATAATGCACGATTGTCAACCACATACTGACAGAATTATTTGTTAAATTTAACGAAAAACATTTAAAGCTGTACATATAAAAATTTCACATACCTGATTTTTATTAATTTATTTTACAGCATAGTCATTATTCTGACCGCTCCGGAAAAATACGAATAAGTCTCCGGATATATGACAGAAAGTCAATATATCCAAAGACTTAATATTCTTATTAATCAGTTATATGTAACGTTGAATTTAGCTGACTTCAAATCAAGAAGAAGTTTGAACTCATAGCCCTTTACGGATAACTGGTCATCTATGTTTACTTCGGTAACGTAACCTGTCTGTGAGGAATAAAGCGGTTCAATCCAGTTTTTCGGGTCATCTGAAAGAGTGATGTTATATTCATTCTCGATAAGTCTTTTCACTTCCGTTGCCGGATAGTACATAACAGTACCGTAATGCGGGTCAAATTGTGCGTCGTAATCACTCGGAACGCTTATTAGATACGGAATATCGCCATAGAATATCTCGCCACAGTTTGCGGTACAGCCACCTGTCGACGCTGAAAACATAGTAAGAGCGTAACTGCCGTTATAATAGAGTGCCTCACCGAGAACATCTGTACAGGCATCAATCACGACTTGCGGAGGGTCAGGTTTGCCGAGTAGGTCAGCGGAATCGTCATTATGGTATTTAAGATATGTATATACCGCTACTGCCTGAGCTTTTATGGCTTCGTAATTCATAGTACCGCCGATTTCCCTGTTGACAATCTGTGCTACTACTGAAACTGTATCGCCAGCCGGTTGACCGTCTATAGTGAGTTCTTCGTAATCGGTCAGACCGGTATTCATTAAATAGGTGTTCGGATAGTAATGTGCAAGTATATCCTGATAAGACCATCCGGCATAAGTCGCATAGAAGTCCGCACCGTTCTGGCTCATACCGACACCGTGTCCCCACCCATATGTAACGAAAGTAAATTCACCGGACATATCTACAGTTGCCGGTTTGTTTCCGCTTGATACAGGTATTTCACCGACGTGTCCGAATTTCATAATGTCGTCGCCTTTTTCACGCTTTACGGAAGTAACAGGGTTGCCGGTACGGAATGAAGCTATCATATCCTGTTTCGCCTGTGTGTACTGTTCTATGGCGTTATAGTTTGAAAAATCTTCCTCATACGTATATTCCGGATATGAAAATTCATAGCTTACAGTCGAAAGGCTTGAATCATACGAACTTATAGACGATTTTTTTCTTCTGTCCGATTTTTTACTGTAAGGGTCAGCAGGAGTTTCAATAACCGGAGCAGGTTCTAAACTGTCTGTGGTATCATCTGCCGGAATATCTGTTGTAGTATCATCTACGTTAAGGGAAATAAGTTCATACCTGCTGAAAAAATCAAGTACTTCGTCGGCTACAGGTTTTTCAACCTGGTCTTGTAATATGCTGTAATGGTTATTTGCTTCCATAGCATTTGTGACTTTTTCCGGAGTTATGCCGAGTTTTTCCGACAGAAAATTTATAGCTTCCGTCCGGAACGCTTCAGCAGATTCCGGTAGCGGATTTTTTTCATTGCCGTCCTCGTCATATTCCGGTGTATAGTTTCCGTCGAGTTTGTTTTCGTTGCGTTTGTCGATTGATTCCTGCAGGGATTTAAGTTCTTTCTGGAATTGTTGTGGGTCAATGAATACCTTATATACAGACTGAATCTGTTCATTTCCGTATGGTACAGCCTGTAAATCGTCTTCACCTACTGCATTTACGGACAGTCCGCACATCGTGACGGAACATATCACCATTGCAGACAGAAACGCTTTTATATTTCCTGATTTATTTTTTTTCATAAAAATCTCCTTATGTAATCAAGACTTCTGAATAGTCGAAAAACTGCTTGTTGATTCTCCGTCACGTAATCTTCTTGCGAGAATGATAAATCTTGTATTGTCCTCGTCGGCGTGACACGTAGATAATGTAAGAAGTTTGTCGCCGTAATGTATATCAACGCCGGTATCAAGTAACTGGTCTCGTTTTATTCTGTTCACGTAATAATCAAAGTCTTCCTGTGTATTGAGTTCTTCCATATCCCAGTAACGAAAATCTGTATCGGCGTTACCGCTTGTTATGCAGAAAGAAACTATTACATATTCGTAATTCCTGTAGATAGAATCGAGATATATAAACGGATTACTCCAGTAGTAACTCGTATCCTTATAGTAACGCAGATTTCCGAACTGTGAACCATTCAGCATATTATGACCGTATATTACTATATTTTCAGATTGCAGACCCTCAACAGCTCCGAAATTGTCCCGACAGTCCATATATATATTACCCTCGAAAAGATATTGTCTGTCAATGTTATGGTGCAGATAGTATTCATTATATTCTATATACTGGTCACCATAGCCCATACCTGGGACTATGTCACCAGGGTCTTTCAGGAGCGGATAATTTACCTGTGTATTGTTTATTCTCAACCAGCCTACTATATCATCATTACGGCGTATAAGACTTTCATATGTTCTGTCCACGCCGGTATTATTCGGTACGTACTCATATACAGGAAGATTCAGTTTGTCGTAAATAATCCGTGGTTTAGTCTGACCGTCCGGTGAATATCTTCTGTTTGAATTGAAATAACCATAAGGGTCATTATAGTCCACTTCCCTTGAAAAAGGTTCAGTTTCCTGTTCGGGTTCGTCCTGTGGCGGAAGTTCAACGGTTTGTTCAGGTATGGACTCTTCAAGAGAAGATTCAGGATTGAAAATTTCTTCTTTCTGTCTCAACATGAGTATTGAGGCAGACAATGAAACAACCGCCACACAAGCCGATACTATTGAAATAACTTTCACTGCTTTCATAAAAATATCACTCCTTATCAACCGTACGGGATAAACTCTGCGTCCGGATTATATCTTTCATTAGGTTTCTGCTGATAGTATATAGAGGGCCATTTTATGTTTGTATTCTGTATGCTTTGTTGCGTACCCTCAAGAGTGTCTTCACCGTCACGGAGAAGTCTTCCCATGACAATAAGTCTGCCACGGTCTCCGAGAATAGTATTACAAGTGGAAAGTGTAAGAATCTTGTCACCGTATTTAACGTCAACATCATTTGTTGCGAGAGTTCTTTTCTTTGCCTCATTCACAAAATTATAGAAGTCCTCTTCGTCGTCGAAATCAAATTTATTCCAGCAGTCGTAAGCAGTTTCGGATTCGTCCATAGCGTCGAGAATAAAATAAGCAAATATCTTATAGGTATAGCATTCATAATTTGAGTTCAGATATATAACAGGGTGCTGTTTATAATAGTTATAGTTATGCTGATAGTATTTCAGACTGCCGAACATTGTTTCATTACCCATATTATGACCGTATATTACAAGATTGTCCGAATTTTCCACGGAAAGTTTATTGTCAGATACTCTGTCAAAATTGTTTCTGTAGTCAAGGAAGATTTCACCTGCTCTTGAAGTATCTCCGTTAATATTCTGGTCAAGATATTTTTCGTTGTCAGTGTACTGCATTACCGGATTGGCAACGAGAGTATCGGGAATAGTTATATAGCCTACTACATCGGGATTCATGTCGAGAAGTTTTTTCGCACCGTCAAGCAGACTGTATTCACGTTCATAATCGGGTTCGTATATCGTCGAGACGTTTTGAGCAGGTTTCGGAGGGTGATACGGTTCATAGATGCTTGCTATTTCTTCGTGCAGGTTTTTACTTTTACCGAGGTCAATATAATAATCCCCTACCATATAGCCACATACGACTATTGCGACTATCGAACACATAAAAACAACCTTACGTATTTTTTCAAGTGCGGGGTCTTCTTTTTTCGGGAAAAGGTCACGGAATTTTTCACCGGCAGTTTTTTTCTTCTTGACTTCCGGCGGTTTGTTTTCCGGAAGTTTCTTAACCGGTCTGTGTTCCGGAATTTTTTTAGCATTGTTTGCCGGTCTGACAGATTCAGATTTTATATTGTTTTCGGCACGTACTACTTTTCTGACCGGCTTCACTACATTTTCAACCGGTTTTTCAGCCATTACCGGACGTACCTCACTGACCGGAGTTCTTCTTTCCGGAGTGTTATATATAATAGTATTGCTTTTAGTAACTTCTTTGGGTTTTGTATCAGTTTCTTCAGCGACGTTTTTTTTCTGCTGACTTAGTTCTGTTACTTTTTTCCCTACAGTAATCTGTTCAACGAGTTCTTCGGGGTCATTTTCGTGGGAAATTATTTTTTCCGGAATTTTCCTGACAACAGGTTTATTTTTCTGTGGTTTTTCAGAAATACTGTTGAGAATTTCTTCAATACTTTCACTATGCGAACGTTTTTCAAGAACGGAATTAATTTCGTCTTCCCACCTGAAAGATTTGTTTTCCGGTTTCAGTTTACTGTCTACCGAATTAAGAATTTCATTAAGTTTATTTTCTTTGTCCTGAATTTCCTCGGGTGTAATATCATTAAAATTATCTTTCATCAGCCATAATCCTCCACCGGCAATAAATGTATTCTTATTGTTAATATATATTTTACTGCAAATTAACCCTGCTTGTCAAGGTTATTGAAATAACATTCAGTACAATAACCATTCGTGAATAACCGGATATGTGTTTTTTGTTGATTTTATACAAAAGCAGTATACACAAACCGGTCTATTATCACATATTTCACACATTATGAACACTTATTCAGTATAATTGAAAGTTTTAAGTGTTGTATTTTCAACGGCTTTATTAATAAGGGGTTCAAAGTCAAAACCGTTCTGTGCCTTTTCCACGTCAGCGAGAGCAGGTTTAACTTTCGGGTGACGTGGCGTGAATACCGTACAGCAGTCCTCATACGGAAGTACGGAAGTTTCAAAAGTATCAATTTTTCGGGCGATTTCAATAATTTCTGTCTTGTCCATACCAACAAGCGGACGGAATACAGGTATTCTGCACACTGCATCAGTACAGGCTATTGCCGACATAGTCTGACTTGCAACTTGTCCTACGCTCTCGCCGGTAATGAGTGCCTGACATTTTTCTTTTTCGCATATTCTCTGTGCTATTTCCATCATTATACGTCGCATTATTATTGTGAAAAATTCTTCCGGACAGTTATCTTTAATAGCTTCCTGAATCTCCGTGAATGGTACGCAGAAAAATGCTATACCACCGCAATAATCGGTTAATTTTTCGCATAACTGTTCTACTTTCATTAAAGCTCTGTCGGAAGTATACGGCGGACTTACGTAATGTATGGCGGAAATATGTACGCCTCTTTTCGCCATCATGTAGCCTGCTACCGGACTGTCAATACCACCCGAAAGTAATAACATAGCCTTACCGCTACTACCTACCGGAAGCCCACCTGCTCCCTTTAAGTTTTCGGCGTGGACGTATGCATTAGTATCACGTACTTCAACAGTTACCGTTATTTCCGGATTTTTGACATCTACTGTCAGATGTGGGAATTTTTCGAGAAGTATTCCGCCGAGTTCCGCACATATTTCCGGCGACTTCATACAGAATGCCTTATCGGAACGCTTTGCATTTACCTTGAAAGTCTTAGCATTATTCAGAACTTCATTCAGGTATTCAAGGCTTTTTTCGGTTATATCGCTGAAATCCTTTTCGCATACGCAGGCACGGCATAAAGCTGATATACCAAAAATTTTTCCGACACGATTTGTAACTTCGTCTAAATCTGTATCTTCGTCAAGAGGTGTTATATATGTAGTCGACTGTGCAGACGTGATTTTAAAACGTCCTAAACTTTTCAGGCGACGTTTTATGTTTTTCGTGAGCATATCCTCAAAAGATTTTTTATTCAGTCCCTTAAGAACCATTTCACCATATTTTACAAGTACGATTTCTTTCATTTTAATAACTCCTTATATAATTTTCAATTTCTTCTGAATCTGTCAAATCAATACATATTCCTGCATTCCAGTCCGCAAGCATAAGCGGAGCAGTATTTCCAAGAACTGTAAGTATTTTACGCCACATATGACAGTTTTCAGAAACTATATACATTCCACCAAGCCACATAGCACTTATTATATTGTTTTCGTCCTTTTCCCAGAATACAGCCGTATTATTATCAATTCCCCTTGAAAAAACCGGCTGGCTGTCCTCTATCCATTGCAGATATTCAGATTTGACTTCATCAAATTCCGGCAGAAAATCAAGAACTTCTGAAATTTTTTCGTGACTGATTCCCACTTCCCGTATAGAGTGCGGATTTTCATTTCTTATGTAAACGTCCGAAAAGCCGTATTCTTCCGTATGTTTTTCTGCAAACCCGAATATCTCACCGATTTGTTTCAGACTGAATTTTTCCGCACTCAACGGCAGAATCTCTATCTGACAATAATCATCTTCATGAAAATAAACAGTACGTTTCATAAAATCAACCTCTTATTTTTTCGATACCCTCACGGAGAGTTGCAACAAACAAGTCGAGTTCCTCCGTAGTTGTATCGGCGGTCATGCTGATTCTTAAAGCACTGTCGGCGGATTTTCCGGTTATCCCGAACTGTCCTAACACTCCGCTCTGCTGACCTTTTGAACACGCTGACCCACTGGAAATATATATTTCCCTCTGTTCCATGAAATGCAACATTATTTCAGAACGCTTTCCGGCGGAAATATTCACGACGTAAGGCGAAGCGTTTTCCGGTGAATTTATTGATATTCCGTCAATTTCCGATAATTTTTCCAGTAAATGTCTTTTCAGTCCGGTGACTTTTTCAAAGCGTTGATTTATGGTAGGGGAATACTTTTCCACAGCCGTACCGAATGCCGATATTAACGGTACACTTTCAGTACCGGAACGTATTCCCTTTTCCTGATTTCCGCCGGTGACAATCGGTACTACACGGATACCCTTTCTTATATATAAAGCACCGATTCCCTTTACCGCATGGATTTTATGACCACTCAATGAAATCATATCCGCATTTAATTTTCTGATATTGACCGGTATTTTCATATAAGCCTGTACGCAATCGCAATGTGTGACTATTTCCGGATAACGTTTCTTTACTGTCCTGAAAATATCCGCTACCGGAAGTATATGACCGGTTTCATTATTGACTAACATAATACTTATAATACAGGTTTTATTGTCGCAGGCATTGACGAAATCTTCAACGTAGAAATTTCCGTCAGCACGTGGACTTATCCGGACAGCCTCAAAACCTTGTTTTTCAAGTGCCGTGACGGTCTCTTCAACAGAGGCGTGTTCCACAGCGGAAATAATTATCTTATTCCGACGTTTTCCGTAAGCTCCCATAACTCCACGGAGTGCAAGGTTATTACTTTCAGTCGCTCCGGAAGTAAAATATATCTCACCGGTTTCCGCACCTATGGAACTTGCTATTATTTTCCGTGTCTTGTCAATAAGAAGTTGTGCGTCAAGTCCGATACGGTGCAATGACGACGGATTACCGAAATTTTCCGTCAGTGCGTTTACTACCGCTGTGACCGCTTCCGGACATGGTTTAGTAGTGGAAGCGCTATCAAGATAAACTGACATTTTATCAGTCCTTTCATGTATGATTTTTATGCGTAATATTAATTATACCACAAATCAGAACAGATTACCACATAATTTTTATATTTTCCTTAATTTATTTATCAGGTATTAATTTTTTTGAAAAAGTACTTTTTTTTTCACGGCAGATATGTTATAATTAGTTTGTGTTAAAATTTCCAGTATCGGAGGAAATATTGAAATGTCATTAAAATTACGTCATACAGAAGAAAAATATCTTACTGCCTTTCTTATGGGGTTCATATGTCTGCTTGTATCGGTCATTCCGGTCATGATTATGGACGGTGGTTACTTCATATATTACGGTGACTTCAACGCCCAGCAGATACCGTTCTATAACCTCGCTAATGATGCGGTACGTAACGGGCAGTTCGGGTGGAACTGGTATACTGATTTAGGTTCAGACTTAATGACCTCTTATTCATTCTACTTAATAGGAAGTCCGTTCTTCTGGTTATCGACGCTTCTTCCACGTTCGCTTGTAACATTGTCTATACCGTTTCTGCTTGCCCTGAAACATGGTGTCGCCTCGCTGACCGCATACGCATATATACGGAAGTTTGTACGTAGTAAAAATTCCGCACTTATCGGAGCTATGTTGTATTCGTTTTCGGGATTTCAGGTATATAATATTTTCTTCAATCACTTTCAGGACGTTACGGCATTTTTTCCGTTAATGCTGATAGCTATGGAAGAAAACATCAACAACAACCGCAAGGGTATTTTTGCCCTGTCGGTATCGCTTATGGCGTTCATAAACTACTACTTCTTTACCGGACAGGCTGTATTTTTAATAGTATACTATCTGTTCAGAATGAAATGTACGGATTTCAATACATCGTGGAAAAAATTCTGGTTACTGTGTCTCGAAGCCGTCGCCGGTACTATGATAGCCGGTATCATACTATTACCGACTGCCATAGCCATTATGGGTAATTATCGTGTAAGCGAACATCTTTACGGACAGAATGTTGTACTGTACAGCGACAAAACACGTATAGCAAGAATTATACAGACTTTTTTCATGCCGGTGGACGTTCCGGCAAGACCTAACCTGTTTGATTCAGACCATGCCAAATGGTCATCTATCGGGGGTTATCTGCCGTTATTCTCAATGACAGGCGTTATTACTTTCTTCCGGACACACAAAAAACACTGGGCTGTAAAGATTTCCGTATTATGTATAATATGTGCATTTATACCAATCCTTAACAGTGCGTTCTATATGCTGAACGCCTCGTATTATGCAAGGTGGTACTATATGCCGATACTGATATTTTCCATGATGACCGCCCGAACCTTCGACGAAAAAGACGTTGACGTAACACCGGCAATAAAAATATGTGCGGTAATGCTTACGGCATACGGACTTATTTCTTGTATTCCGGAAAAGAAAAACGATAAACTTTCATTTTTCACCATGCCGAGAGATATTCTGTATTTCGTACTTACTCTTGCTATAGCTGTAGTATTTCTTATCACTACAGGATATATCTTCTACAGAAAAAAGAAAAAATTTCCGTATAAACGCCTTGCGGTATGCTGTACAGCCGGAGCGTCAGTAATATGCGTACTTACAGCGGTAATCTATGGTGCGAACTCTCAGAAAAACGCAAAGGATTATATAAACTCCGCAATAAAAGGCGGTGACAGCATATACGAAAATGTTTCCGAAGATAATTTCTTCCGTATTGATATTTCTGAAGACCGTGACAATTATCCTATGATATGGGGTCTGCCTACTATGAGAGCCTTTCAGAGTGTTGTGGAAAGTTCTATAATGAATTTCTATCCGGAAGTAGATGTACAGCGTGATGTCGCTTCACGTCCGGACAGAAAACACTATACTTTAAGAGGTTTATTTTCAGTAAAATATTACTATCAGTACAAGGAAAGCATTGACGAAGATACGGACATTCCGAAAGAACTGACCGGTTTTGAACTCGTCGGGGAAAACGAATACTTTGATATATACGAAAATAAACTATATATTCCTATGGGTATGGCTTTCGACAGTTTCATAACTAAAGGCGAACTCAAAGACGAATCTGCTTCTGTCCGTGAAAAAACCCTGCTCCATTCTATCGTACTCGACGAACAACAGGCTGAAAAATATTCCGATATTCTCGGAAAAACCGATATTTCAGAATTAACTTCGCTTGGCAGGTCAGATTACGACGACTTATGTATGAAACGTCAGATAAATTCCGGCGATACTTTCAGTTACGATTCAAAGGGATTCGTTTCTGAAATAACACTCGGTAAACCTGAACTTGTATTCTATAGTGTTCCGTACAGTAAAGGCTGGTCAGCAGAAGTAAATGGCAAACCGGTTGACGTGGAAAATGTTTCATACGGATTCATGGCAGTAAAAGCCGACATCGGATATAATAAAATAGTATTCCGCTACAGAACACCTGCTCTTGATGCCGGTATAATAATAAGCATTGCCGGAATACTTATACTTGTCGTATATATGTTTGTATTCCGTAAGAAATCCGGTAATGAATATAATATCACTCATAGTTACGACTACAATTCAGACCATACAATAAAGGCACATGATGATTACTGTGACAGTCTCATAAATGACAGAAAATATTAAAATATTCCAAGGAGGTGAACAATATGCACTTACAGGAAAAAACTATCACAAGCGATACCGTCTACGAGGGACGCATATTTACTATAGTACACGATACTGCCGAACTCGAAAACGGTGAAGCAGCTATACGTGATGTTCTGTTACATTCGGGGGGTGTATGCGTAATCCCTGTGACAGATAACAATGAAATCTTCATGGTTAAACAATTCCGCTATCCGTTTCGGGAAGTAACTACGGAAATCCCTGCCGGAAAACTCGAAAAAGGCGAAAGTCATTACGAATGCGGTAGGCGTGAACTCGTTGAAGAAACCGGCTTCACATGTACGGAATATATATATCTTGGGGAAATTTATCCGACACCGGCATATAATACTGAAATAATACACGTCTATCTCGCAAGAGGTCTTAACCTGAAAGAACAGAATCTCGACGACGACGAATTTCTTGACGTCGAAAAAATACCACTCACACAGGCTGTTGAAATGGTCATGGACGGCAGAATAAAAGATGCCAAAACTCAAATAGCTGTTCTCAAAACCGCACGGATATTAGGCATATAAAAAAAGTCTGCCGGTAAAGGCAGACTTCGTAGGGGAATTATTCTTCTGTGGATTCTTCCGGTTCGGATTCTTTTTCGGCTTCCAGCATAGCAAGTTGCTTGTTGTAAGCGTCAAGAATGACATCTTCAAAGACTCTTCTGGAAGCTGAAGAAATCGGGTGGACAATATCACGGAATACACCGTTTTCGTCCTTACGGCTTGGCATTGCAACAAACAGACGTTCATCACCCTGCACAACCTTTATGTCGTGTACGGCAAGCATATCGTCGATAGTCACGGAAACGACTGCTTTAAGTCTGCCTTCAGACATAATTTTTCTTAACTTTACATCTGTGATTTCCATTACGGTTTTTACCTCCTTATGTTGATAGACACGGGGGAGGAATCCCCCTGTAACTATTATAACGTATTATTTCAGAAAAATCAAGTGATTTTTTCATTTAATTAAAAAAATTTTGAAAGGTGATAGATTTTGAACGAAAATATTTTAACAGGCAAGAAACATATACACTTTATAGGCATAGGCGGTTCAGGTATGTACCCCCTTGCACAGATACTTCATTCACAGGGATATTTCCTTACAGGTTCGGACAATAACGAAACTGAAACTCTTGATGCTGTACGTAAAATGGGTATTGAAGTATTCATAGGACAGCGTGCCGAAAATATAAAGGGTGCAGATTTGATAGTCCATACCGCCGCTATCATGGAAGATAACCCTGAACTCGTCTCGGCAAGACAAAGCGGTGTTCCGGTGCTCGAAAGGGCTGAACTTCTCGGCATAGTCACAGGGTGGTACGATAACGCCGTATGTGTTTCCGGTACGCACGGAAAGACTACTGCTACATCTATGATAACACAGATACTTTATACTGCCGGTACTGATTTATCAGCATATATCGGCGGAAAATTACCGTGCATAAACGGTAGCGGAGTAGCCGGAAAAAGCGATATAATGGTTTGTGAATCTTGCGAATTTGAAGACCATTTCCTGAAATTATATCCGGATATTGCCGTTATACTCAACATAGATGCTGACCATCTCGACTATTTCGGCACACTGGAAAATGTAATAAAATCTTTCAGGAAATTTGCGGAAATGACTTCAAAAACACTGATAGTAAACGGTGACGACAAAAACACTATGCAGGCAGTCGAGGGTATCGACAAGAAAATTATAACTTTCGGACTTTCAGACAGTAACGACTGGTACGCCGGTAATATAAGAAAAATTTCCGGACTTGAAACACAATTCGATATTTTCCATAAGGGCGAAATTTTCACAACGGTAAATCTTCATGTTGCCGGAAATCATAATATACTCAATGCAGTAGCCTCCGCTGTAGCCGTAAACGAACTCGGTATATCTCCGGAAGACTGCAGAAAAGGTCTTGAAGATTTCAGAGGTGCTAAACGTCGTTTTGAAAAACTCGGCTACGAAAAGGGCGTGACAGTCGTTGACGACTATGCACATCATCCCGCTGAACTTGAAGCGACTTTAACTTCTGCTATGGGTATGGGATTCAATCACGTATGGGCAGTTTTCCAGCCGTTTACATTCTCACGGACAAAGATTCTGCTTGAAGATTTCGCAAGAGTTTTGCAGATTCCCGATAAAATCGTTCTGACAGATATTTTCGGAAGTCGTGAAAAAAATACTTTCGGAATTTTCACAAGACACCTCGCCGAAAAAATTCCGGATTGCATATGGTTTCCGCAGGACGAAAGTGCCGTATGGACGGACGAAAGAAAATACTTCAATTTTCAGCAGATATGCGATTATGTATGCGAAAATGTACAGTCCGGTGACCTTGTTATAACACTCGGTTGCGGTGACGCCTATAAAATCGCAAAGATGATTCTTAAAAAACTTTCTGAAGAGGAGAAATAATAATGTCAAAAAGTAAAGAAATAGCTGTATTCAACTATATAAAAAGACGGCTTAGCGACGGTATTTCACCGTCAGTACGTGAAATAACTTCGGCTATGGGTTTCAAATCCACTTCAACGGCACAGCGTTATATAAATATGCTCGTTGAACACGGTTTCATTGAAAAAACCGGAAGTATGAACCGTTCTCTTAAACTTCCCAACAGTACCATAACATCAGTACCTGTCATAGGTACTGTGACTGCCGGTACACCTATAACAGCCATAGAGGATATAACAGGATACGTCGGTTTTGAAGCTCCTGAAATAAATCCGAATGAACTTTTTGCCCTTAAAATACGTGGCGAAAGTATGATAAAAGCCGGTATATTTGACGGCGATATTGTCATAGTCCATAAGACAACGTATGCCGAAAACGGTGATATAGTCGTTGCACTTGTGAATCACGAAGAGGCAACAGTCAAAAGATTTTTCAAGGAAAAAAATAAATTCAGACTTCAACCCGAAAACGATACAATGGAAGCGATTATCCTTGACGAAGTGGAAATACTCGGAAAAGTTATCGGGCTGAAACGTCATTACTGATAATTTTTTCTTGAAAAAGTATTCCAAAATGTCGCAAAATGTTGTATAATGTATTATGTAAATTCTAACAGAAAGGAAAATCTCATTAAAATGCTTAATGATGTAAAAGTAATTATCTGTGGCAAGGAGTATAAACTAAAAACCTCCGAATCACCTAACTATGTTTTCGCACTCGCAAGAGCCTTGGAAGCCAAAATAAACGCTACTCTCAATTCCAAAAGCGGTTCTTCACCTTACGACGCTGCCATAATGGTAGCCTTAAGTCTCGCTGATGACCTCAACAAAGCTAATCAGCATCTCGATAACATACGCAATCAGACCAAAGAATACGTAGACGAAGCCGGAAAATCTCGCATTGAACTTGATTCCGCACTGAAAGAAATAGAAGTCCTCAAGTCAAAAAATGCACAGCTTGAAAACGCCATGAAACTCAAACAACTCGGTGACAAACTCTGATGAAAAATATTGAAATCCTCGCACCTGCCGGAAATATCGAAACTTTAAAAACGGCTCTGCGTTCCGGAGCAGGTGCAGTATACGTCGGCGGACAGCGTTTTTCAGCCCGTAACAATGCGGTAAATTTCAGTAACGAAGATTTGATTACTGCCGTCAGGGAGTGTAACAGATACGGTGCGAAACTATATCTTGCCGTGAATACCATTATTTCCGACGAAGAAACAGAAGATTTCTGCGAATACATAAAATTTTCCGCACAAGCCGGTACAGACGCATATATAGTACAAGATTTCGGTTGTGCGGAACTCATAAGAAAATGCGTTCCGGACGCTGTACTTCATGCATCTACACAGATGTCAGTACATACCGCAACCGGTGCGGAAATGTTAAAAGAACTCGGCTGGAAAAGAATTGTACCTGCTCGGGAACTCAACCGGCAGACTATCGAAAAAATAACTCGTACCGGTATCGAAACGGAAATTTTTGTACATGGTGCATTGTGTATGTCGGTATCCGGACAGTGTTATATGTCGGCTGTAATGGGTTCACGCTCCGCAAACAGAGGTTGTTGCGGACAGGCTTGCAGATTACCATTCACGGCAACAGGAAACAGAAATTTTTTCGCACTGTCGCTGAAAGACCTGTCGCTGATTCCGTGTATAAAAAATCTGCCGGAAGTCGATTCCCTGAAAATAGAGGGCAGAATGAAACGCCCTGAATACGTCGCCTCGGCTGTACACGAACTCCGTAAAGCCCTTGACGGTCAGAAACCTGATATGAATTTTCTTAAGGGAATTTTTTCAAGAAGCGGTTTTACGGACGGCTATTTTTCCGGAAAACGTGAAAATATGTTCGGTATACGTGAAAAGGAAGATGTTGTTTCCGCCCATGAACTTATTCCGGAAGTACATAAAATATACCGGTACGAACCGAAAATATATAATATAAATTTCCACGTACTTATAAAAAAAGATATTCCGGTTGAAATAACTGCTGAATGTAACGATATTACGGTAAAAGTTACCGGCGACACTCCGGAAATAGCCGTAAACCGTCCTACTGACAGGAAATCACTTGAAAAACAGCTTTCCAAATTAGGCGATACAGTTTTCAGTATGGGAAATATTTCCGCCGATATTGAAGACGGTCTTATAGTACCCGCCGGAAAATTAAATGCCCTCCGTCGTGAGATAACCGGAAAACTTACTGAATTGATTATTTCCCAAAACACTCCGCATAAAACCGTGACGGATTACAGACCGGTATTTTCTGAAAAACCTGCTCCGTCCGATAACGTTAAAATCCGGACTTTCTGTACAAACATTCAACAGGCAAAAAAAGCGGTAAATATTTCCGATTATATAATACTCGATTCTGCTTTAAGTATTTCCGGAACTGCTTTGTCGGAACTTTCGGAATACAGGGATAAAATAATACTGTCTCCGCCACGATTCATAGCAGATGAGGATAAAATTATTTCCGTACTTAAAAACATTCGGGAAAAATACAGTTTTAAACATCTTATGTGCCATACTCCCGACTGCATAGCCATAGGAAAAAAACTCGGTTTCAGACTACACGGAAATTTTACGCTGAATATTTTCAATTCGTTCAGTGCTGAATATATGAAAACTCTTGGTCTTGAGGATTTTATTATCTCACCCGAATCCAAACTACAACAGATTAACAATATCCGTACTGATTTGCCTGTAGGTGTACTCGCATACGGAAAAATACCGCTTATGCTTACACGAAACTGTCCGATAAAAAACGAATCCGGTTGTAAAAAGTGTTCCGGATTCATAAAAGACCGTACTGGACGTGAATTTTCGGTGAGATGTTCGCCGGATTACGTGGAAATACTTAATTCCGACTGTCTTTATATGCTCGACAGACTGGAAAGTTTCAGGAATATATCATTTGCGGTTATCATGCTTGATACTGAAACTCCTGAACAGACTGAAAATATTATTTCCGGTGAAAAACCGTCCGGAAACATAACACGAGGTCTTTATTACAGAGGTATATGATTTATGAAAATTACTTTTAAAAAACTCGACGAAAAAGCGGTTATACCGTCAAGAGCAACCGCCGGAAGTGCCGGTCTTGATATATACGCCTGTCTTGACAGTCCGGTTACTATAGAAGCCGGTGAAATAAAAATGATACCCACCGGACTTACTGCCGAACCTGACGAAAATGACGTAGCACTTCTTATATATCCACGTTCCGGACTTTCCACGAAATACGGCGTAACTCTTGCGAACTGCGTCGGCGTGGTTGACAGCGACTACAGGGGGGCATGGTTCATACCGCTTATAAATAACGGAAAATTACCATTCACTGTCGAGAACGGTATGAGAATAGCACAACTTATCCCGACAAGAATACTGATTCCGGAAATCGAAGTCAGCGACAGTCTTTCCGAAACCGGACGGGGTTCAGATGGTTTCGGCTCGTCCGGAATAAAATAAAAGCCTTCAGGCAGACTGGAGAATACTATGAAAAAAATTCTGTATTTAGCATTATTACTGATAGGTGGTATAATACTCGGTTCACTTATTGCCGAAAGAACAGTAAATACTTCACTGGAATGGCTTTCGTTTTCCGGTGGCTTTGAATTTCCGGCAGACAAACCGCTTCTTAATTTTACCATATTCACAATAACAATAGGGTTCAGTTTCAATATCAATATAGCACAGCTTATGATGATTATGCTGGCAATTTTCATATATTACAAGACAGCTCCGAAACTTGTTCCATAATATATATCAAAAAACCGGATTTTTTCAGAAAATTTTACAGTTTTTCTGTTCATTCGGTTTATTTTGTTTTCATGTTTCAACAAATTTTATATAAATCCGGATTTCTGTTGTAAAATTATTGTCTGTATTCGTTTTTGGTGATATAATAATATTGTTGAGTTTAAAAATATAAAAAAAATACTGAATATACAGAAGTTAGGAAGTGCAGAATGTTTACAAAGGATATTGGAATAGATTTAGGAACTGCAAACACACTTGTCTATCTGAGAGGAAAGGGAATAATTATCCGTGAACCCTCTGTTGTGGCAGTGAATACCCATACCGACAAGTGCCGGTATGTCGGCAAGGAAGCTAAGGAAATCATAGGAAGAACACCAGGGTCTATAGTAGCCGTGAAACCTCTTAAGGACGGCGTTATAGCTGATTTCGATATAGCTACAACCATGTTGCAGGAATTTATAAAAAAAGCACTTAAAGGAACTATTTTCACAAAGGCGAACGTTATAATATGTGTGCCGTCCGGTGTGACTGCTGTCGAAAGACGTGCTGTCCGTGAAGCGTGTCAGAAAGCCGGTGCAAACAAAAACAACGTACTTATAATTGAAGAACCTATGGCGGCAGCTATAGGAGCAGGTCTGCCGACTAATTCACCGTCCGGAAGTATGATTGTTGATATCGGTGGCGGTACAAGTGAAGTTGCCGTAATCTCTATGGGTGGTATAGTCGCATCACGTTCAATACGCTGTGCCGGTGACGAATTTGACAACGCCATTATAAATTATATCAAGAAAAAATATAATCTTCTTATCGGCGAACCTACCGCCGAAAAAATGAAACTTGAAATAGGGTCAGCATTTCCGCATGAAAAAGAATCTTCCATGGAAATAAAAGGACGTAATCTTCTGAACGGACTTCCGGAAAATATAATAATAAATTCCGCTGAAATACGTGACGCACTTGTTGAACCTCTTTCAAGAGTAGTCGACGCTATAAGGGCTACCCTCGAAGAAACTCCGCCAGAACTTTCTGCGGATATAATCGAAAACGGTATAACCCTTTCAGGTGGCAGTGCCTTGCTACGAGGTCTTGACCGTCTCATTAACCGTGAAACCGGTATGCCGATATATATAGCCGAATATCCTCTTGACTGCGTCGCCGAAGGTATGGGTAAAATACTCGAAAAAATAAACGACTATCAGGACGCACTTACCGAAAATATCCGGTACTATTAAGGAGGCTATATGCGTGAATTTTTCAGAAGCAAGGGTTTTAAATTCCTGCTTGCATTGATTGCCTTTCTTGTGGGTATAATGATATATGCCGTCACAAAGGGCGGATATTCCGTTTCCGGAAAGTCAGTAATAAATACGATTTCAAAACCGTTCCGGATGATTTCCAACAGTATAAGCATGAAGCTTGAAAATACAGCGGAAAGAGTTGCGGAGGCGGAAGAAATCTATCAGGAAAACCAGTCACTTAAAGACGAAGTAAACAGATTAAAGGAAGAACTTACGGAATACGAATCACTTAAAACCGAAAACGAAGAACTCCGTATGCTGATAGGCATAAAAAAAGCCCACCCTGATTTGACTACTTCAAGATTCTGTAAAGTTTTAGGGTACGTCACAAATGACCCTTTCAAATCTTTTACTATAAACGTCGGTAAGGCGGACGGCATTCAACCGGATTGTCCTGTTGCTACCGCTGAAGGTATAGTCGGAATTACTCTTGAAGTCTCCGAACACGTCACAACAGTACGTTCAATTCTTTCGCCTGATTTGTCAATAGCAGTATGTTCAACCGAAAACGAAAAAGATGCCGGAATTATTGAGGGTTCAATAAAATCTGCCGGTGACGAACTCACAAACCTGATACATCTTCCGACAGACAACACACTCAAAAAAAATGACCTGCTCATTACTGACGGTTCAAGCGGACTGTTCCCGAAAGGCTATTCAGTCGGGACGGTGAAAAGCGTCGGAATGGATTCAAACGGCATTTCGGCAAGAGCTGTAATAAAACCGTGCGTTGATGTAACTAATCTTGAATCGGTTTTCGTAATAACCGATTTCACAGGGAAAAGGGGGGTCAGCTGATGAGGATTAAACCTACCCGTGAAAAACGTATACTTTTCTTCAAGACGTTTTTCAGATGGCTGTTGTATTATGTGGTCATATATTCCGGATTTATTTTCATGACTTCCGGAACGCTCCTCAAACCTGTCATATTAATCCCGACTGCTTTATATATAGCCGTAAACAATAATATATACGCTTCCGCCGTAACCGGTGCTTTATGCGGACTTCTTATAGATATAAGCTGTAACCGGCTTTTCGGCTATAATGCCGTACTGCTTGTGATATTCTGTGTTATTGTATCGCTTATATATGAATTTTATCTCCGTGACAAATTCGTGAGTTTCATATTTATTTCCGCCGTCGTTTCTTACATACAGTGTATACTTGACTATAAATTTTACTATCAGATATGGAAATATGAGGATTCGGAAATAATTTACCATGAATATACATTGAAAATATGGGCATATACAGTAATATCTTCATTTTTTGTATGTATTGTCATAAGAATAATAAATCATTTTCTTATGCCGAAAAATCATTTTACTATAGAAGAAACTATACGTTCCGGCGAACGTCAGCAACGTTGAAAGGAGTGATTCTGTATAAAAACTTTATCCGAAACAATAAAGGCTGTCCTTATAGTAGCACTGGTTGTACTGGCTGTTGTATGGAGTTCAATGCGACTTATGGAATTACAGATTGTCGGCGGAGATACTTTCAGCGAAATATTTTCAGATGATGATTCTCTGACCTATCAGAAAGAAGTAAAGGCAACTCGTGGTGAGATAGTCGACTATAACAGAAATCTTCTTGTCACTAATGATACACGTTGCGATATAGTTCTGCAAAAGGCGTTTTTTCCGGAAGACAATGCCGAAGGTAATGAAATACTCATAAATATCTATATGGCACTTCTCGGACACAGTTATAAATTCCGTGAAAGTCTTCCCATAACCATGAATGAACCATACGAATTTACAGAAGAAGATGTTTCCGACGTATGCGAAAAACTTCACCTTAATGTGTACGCCTCCGCCGAAAACTGTATCGACAAGCTGATTGATGATTATGACATTTCAGACAAATACAATCAGTACGAAAAACGCATAATAGCCGGTATGCGTTATGCCATGATTGACAGGGAATTTTCATACAGTAATGACCTCGTACTCGCTGAAGACGTTGACCAGCATACTATTACCGACATGAAAGAATTAAGTAATATATATAAAGGTATAGAAGCTGTTGAAGTATCTGAAAGACGTATCGAAAGAGGTGACATTCTGCCACATGAAATAGGTACAGTTGGTCCTATATACGCCGAAGAATACGACGAATTAAGGGCGAAAGGTTACAAACTAAATGACACCCTCGGTAAAAGCGGTATAGAAAATGCTATGGAAACTGAACTACGTGGACAGAACGGTGTTGAAGAAATTACTGTAAAAAACGGTTCTGTGACCAACGTCAAGACCATAAGCGAAACAAATTCCGGAAGTACCGTCCGCCTTACAGTTGACGGTGCGTATCAGCTTAAATTACAGGGTATACTTGATAATTTTCTTGCTAATTTCCAGAATATCAATACAAACTGGCACTTACAGAACGTACACAAAGGTGCAATAGTGGTACTCGACGCCAAAACCGGTGCAGTAAGAGGTATGGCAACTGCCCCTACCTACAATCTTAAAGACTACGCTACAGATTACGACGAATTACTGAACGACGAAGATTCACCGTTGCTTAATCGCTGTACGTATGGTTTATATCGTCCGGGGTCTACTTTCAAGACAGTCACCGCTACTGCCGGACTTAATGAGGGTATCGTTGATGCCTTTACTTCCCTTTACTGCGGACACTGGTATAATTTTCATGGTGCTACTTTTTCGTGTACCGGTACACACGGATATATCGCTACAAGACAGGCTATAAACGTTTCATGTAACTGTTATTTCTATGAACTTTCAAGCCGTTTAGGTATTGACAATATAACCAAATATGCACAGCTTTACGGACTGGGTTCGCATACCGGTCTCGAAACAGGTGACGCTGCCGGTTTCTTATGTAATCCGGAAACATTCGCCGAACGTGGTCAGCCGTGGTACGTCGGATTTGTAATTCAGGCTGGTATCGGTAACTATGACTGCGGTATGACACCGTTACAGATGGCTGTAGTCGCAAATACGATAGCCAACAGAGGAATCCGTTACAGACCTTATATTGTTGACGGTCTGTATAAATACGGTACGGACGAACTTATCTATGAAACTCAGCCGGTAGTCGCCGAAAAAATAGACCTCCTGAATGATTACATCTATGACCCTATCATAAATGGTATGATTGACGCTTCACATAATGTACCGGTTTATAAGTATTCGCTTTCCAACCTCGGTTTTGACGTTGCTATAAAGACCGGTACGCCTCAAACAGACCAGAACGACCTAAGCAAACAAAATTCTTTCTTTATAGGATTCGCACCTGTCAATGACCCTGAAATAGCTTTTGCAGGAGTAATCGAAGGTGGTGAATATTCAAAATATATGATACGTGATATAATTCTTGAATATCAGAAATGTTACGGTCTGAACGGCGTTGAACCTACTGCGGTACTCCCTAATGAAAACGGTGAAATTCCTACAACCGAAACCGGTACAGGTACAGGCACTGCAACCGGTACGGCTACAGGCTCTACTACCGGAACAGGTACACGTACCACATCTTCATACGGTACAACAACGTCTTCCGGAACAGTCACGACATCACAACAGTAAAAAAATTCCCTCTCTTCATGAGGGGGAATGCATAAATTTCTTTTTAAACCAGTCGTAAATACGGAATAACACAACTGATATTGTTATTCCCGTAATAACTCCGCTGGTATCTATAATGACATCTGTGAAACGACATGAACGTCCCGACACAAAATACTGATGCAATTCGTCTGAACAGGCATAGAAAAAACCTATAAAAACAGTAATAACATTTCCGGAAGTAATAAAATGACGCTTCCCGACGGCTGACGACATACAGAAACCAAGCACTGTATATATAGAAAAATGTGCTAATTTCCGTATAATATATTCAGCAGTTTCAAGAAAATTTTTCTTTTCGTCGGCGGACAGGTCACGGACAAACTTATTTAATATAAAATCCGTAAATTTACTGCTTACTCCGGAAGATTCAGACGAATCCTGCATAGAAAAACGGAATATCAGAATCATTACCGCCAGTGCAAGAATTATAAATATTTTTCTTTTCATATTTTACCCCTTTCGGTGTTTCAAAAATATATAGATTATTATACATCTTTTTATTGAGATTGTAAAGGTTTTCCGGAAATTACAAAAAACATCTTGTAATTTCCTGTGAAAAATGCTATAATGTACTGGTGACTATATGGTTTCTGAATATTACTTACTCTGGAGGCTTCAATGAAAAAATTTTTATCAAATGTATGGACAAAAAGAATAGTTTCTGTTCTCAGTTTAGTGTATACTTATTTTGTATGCTATCTGTGCTATTATTCAATATTCTACGATATACATATAACGTCCGGTGTATCGCTGTGCCTGCTCGTTACAGGCGTATCAATAATAGCACTTGTTGAAATGCTTTATACCCGAAAACAATTCTTCACCCGATTGTCAAGTTTTCTGATACTTCCGGCAATGCTACCGGTAGTCATACTATACTTCGGCGAATGGAGTTTAATAGTACCGATTATGATTACCGGCGTGGCGATACTGTTATTTTCCGGAGCAGGTGAGGGTACTAAAACGGCACTCGGTACACTGATAATATTGCTTTATATATTCGGTTCACTCGGATATTTCCTGTTCACATCTTTCTTTATGGCGACAGCTAAAGAAATCGTTATTGAACAAGGCGTATCACCGTCGGGAAAATACCGGTATTCTGTCGTGAATACTGAAGACAGTTCAAACGGTAGTACAACAGTTTACGTTGAACCGAATTACGCCGACGTATTCTATTTTGACCAGAACAAACCGCTTGTTACATTCACACTCAAAAATATGGAACGTGCTGTACACGTCGAGAGACCTTTGGCAGAAAAAATTGAAATCGAATGGGAAACACAATCCCGTGAAGATATTACAAAAGAGTTAAACAAAATATCTGATTCAATTTCAATCAGCCTTACAAACGAGGAACTTGAAAAGTTCGGTTATACTTTCGATTCAAAACTTAACATATCAATGACCGATATTGACACTGAGGACAAGTTTGCTATCGGAAAAACCGCACACGATGTTGACCCCTTACCGCTTGACAAACTTACGGAAACACAACTGAAATATTTCGGTATAGGTAAAGACGGTGACAGATATTATATTCTTGACCCTGATGCTGAAATTTTCGCTAATCATGAAGATTCAGTAGGTCATATTTATTTCAGCGAACTTTCTGACAAGGAAATGGCAAAGTTCAGTGTTGAAAAAAGTCAGACAATTTACCTCAACGAACTCGATGACAGTCAGCTTGCGGAAATCGGTGTCTCCGAAGAGGGCGATATTATGATTTTCAATGGAAAAGTATGTTTCCGCTTCTATGTTGCAGAAATCGGCGATTATTACGACGTCAATTCCAGAAAACTTTCACTTGATTTACTTGTATAATAAACATTACGTCCGGAATTTTTTTCCGGACGTTTTTTCAGTAATAAAGTGCATAACCGTCAGCGGAAGAATTTTCTACAATTTCAATCTGCTGATTTATTATATCCGGATTTTCAAGCCATTCATTTTCACCGGAAATTCCTGCCCATATGTCAGCCTGTCCGAGTTTGTAAGCACCTAATCCGATTATTAATTTTACATCACTTCCGGAAACTATTTCTTCCCATTCCTCTAAAGTCGGCACAAACGGACACGTTTCATTTTTAAAGCCGAAATATATCTGCGGTACGATATAATCACAGTACCCATCTTCCGAACCCCATAAATTTACGTCTGCATACTGTGTGGAGTAGTTTGAAGATATATTCCCCTGCGGACTTATCCCGAATACAAGACCGTGTTTTTTTACCGTATCATACAGCGATTTTACAAGTTTCGTACAGTTTGCCATACGCCATTCTGAAAGATTATCGCTGTCACTTGCCGAAAATGCAGTATAGTCAAAAGATTCCTCTGTGGTCGGATAGAAATAGTCGTCTATATGGATTCCGTCAACGTCATAATTCTCAATGATTTCCTCGGCACAGTCGGATATAAGGTTTATTACCTCGTCATATGCCGGATTAAGATAATATCTTCCGTTGACTATCTCTACAAAATGGCATTCCGGATTATCCGCCCACTGTTTTATTATGAAATCAGAAGATAAATTCTGCATCTGTTCTACGGTCTGACACCGTAACGGATTCAGCCATGCGTGTACGGACAAATTCATATTATGTGCTTCTTCAATCATAATCTGTAATGGGTCATAATCGTTATTCAGATACACACCTGTCGGGAAAATATCAGAAATATAATATGCGTCACCGCAAGGGTGTACATGAAGATATACCGTATTTATCCCCTGATTTTTTGCGGATTCAAATTTTTCCCTTACAGCCTCACGGAATGTACTGTCATTTTTATTGTACATATATTCCTCAAAATGCATATACGGAAACCATAAACCTACCTGATTATCGTAATTGACCGGTCTGTGATTTCCGTCAATGTGAAGATGTTCCATTTCCTGTACATACGGAACAGGTTTATTTTCCTGTATTCCGCATGCTGTACAGGCAAACATTAAAGCAAATATAATTATTTTTTTCATTTAATTTCCTCTTTCAGATACGAACAGCATTACTGACATTATAAAAACCGGTATAAAATCACGTCCGTAAAGAAATACCGCTAAAAGAAGTACTCCCGAAAAAATAAGTCTGACCACCATAAGAATCATATTTACAGTACGTTCATAAGGTGTACCGTCTATAATCAGACTTAATGCCGAACCACCGTCAAGCTGTCTGTATGGAAGCAGGTTATATATCGCCGTACAGAGATTCAGTAACCGGAACATTCCGCCGATTCCTGAAATACTCAACAGTACAAATGCTATCAGATTCGCACCTGCTCCGGCAAGCATTATGAAAAGTTCGTGACGTGAATTTCTTTCCGGTGTTATTATAACTCCCGTACCGCTGAATACTACCGATTTTATTTTCCCACCGGTCAGGGATATCGCAAACAAGTGACCCAGTTCGTGTATTATACAGACCGCATAGAAAGTCATTACGGTATTGTTTTCACGCATAAGGAATATCAGGGCATTGAATACAAGAAATGAAAAATCAAGTCTGTATGTGGTATTTTTTATAGTGATACATTTCAAAGCAGTTCAGATATAATTTCAATTGGATTAGGTAAGATATTTTTTCCGGAAAATACTGCCTGATTAAGTCTGCTGAAAACTTCACCGGCTGTTTCCGGATAAAGTATATTCATTCCGAACATGAATAACGCTACTATAATACATACAACGGTCTGCATTGCCGGTACGTCGTCTACTCTACGTTTTGACCGTCTGTCATATTTTTCAAGTAGTTCTTCCGTATCGTCCTCACACGTTACCGGTATTTCTATAATATCCTGTTCAGTTATTTCATTCTCCATATTATCACTCCTTTTTTCAATACATATGCATGACCTATATAAAAAATGACATAAAAAACTGCTGTACTTTATAGTACAGCAGTTGAGAATTTTAACGCATACCGCCTTTTATGTAGAAGTTATCCTGAATTATCAACGCACAGCCACCAAGGAAATTATTTTTTCCGGTCAGTCTGCTAAGTACAACCCTGTCAGCTATTTCTTCGCTTACAAGATGTATCATCTCACGGCGAATATAATCAAACTGCTTTTCACTGAACTTGAAGTTATGAAGTACTATCTTCTTCGCAAAATGACTTACAGAAAGATTGTTTATCAGTATCGTGTATTTTGCTATCAGCGTATTGACTACTTTCTTTACGCTTTCTTCGTTACGCATAAGTGCCATGAAAACCCTGTCTGTATTGATTTTATTCTTGTCGCCCTCGGTGAGTTCGTAAAGTACAGGTGTTTTTTCCTTTGAGTATATTTCATAGAATGCATTAAGCATAGCAGTCCTTGAGAGTTCAGCCTTTACTGAACCGTTGGGATAACCCTCGAAAGCCTTGCCGTCGGGAGCTACTATGTATTTTTCTATAGTTGAAGTATATGAAATATAATCGCTTGAAAGTTCGTTCTTGTTGACGATTGCAAGGTTTACCTGATTACCATTACAGATAAATGCCTGATTTGTCTGATAGCCGTTAGGTACTCTGAAATCGTTGTTTGCCAGTGCCATAAGACCTATGGCATTACCACAGTGTATATCTATATCAAGACCTGTTTTCAGTTTGCTTATGAAGTTACTGAAATCAAGAATGCCGTCTTTATAGAAGATTTTCAGCTTGCCCCACATGGTCGGCACGACACCTACGCCGAGACCAAGCACTTTATCTTTAGTCAGACAGCTGTTTTCAATCATCTTGTTACTTGTTCTGATTATGTAATTTATAATATCCTTGCTTGTTGTTCTCTCGTCGATAACCATACTTGACTTGTCAAGGATGTCGGAGTTAAGGTTTGTGAGACCTACAGTAACTTCTTTTTCGTCGACGGTTGCACCGAGTGCGAAACGGCTGTTTACGTTAATATCAATCAGGATTTTTCTTCTGCCTTTCTGAAGTTTTTCAGTATTGACAGGAGCTTCACCGATTTCAACAAGGACACCTTCTTCAATCATTTCATTTGTGATAATTGTTACAGCTGCACGGGTTATTTCGAGTGTGCTGGCTACATCAACTCTTGATATCGGACCAAGTTCACGGATTACTCGCAGAATCTGCATTCTGTTGCGTCTTTTAAGGTCAAGTTTACTGATACCTCTTTTTTCCATAATTATAAATTCCATTCCTTTCACAATACAATATTTTATAAAATCACACCTGATATATTTAATACAAGAGTAATTTATAATAAATTTTTGTTGAGATGTATATTAATTATAACACATATTGACTAAAAT
>JAIDQQ010000012.1 GCA_029062165.1 Ruminococcus sp. | reverse complement strand
GAAAGTATAGAAATCACACAGCTTATGTACAAACAGGAACATCTTTCGTTTCCGGAAGATATGTCGGAAAGAATGGGTCTGTACTATCACGACGGTGTGAAATTAGTCTATAAGTCGAAGAATGATGGTATAAAAATAATGTCCTACGACGAAAACATGAACGAATCCGGAACAGTTACGCTTATAAACAGCGAAAATCTTCCACATGAGGCGTGTTTCTGTACGAAGTCAGACGGTAAAATAATTATGTTCTGTATGTACGTTGATTACGACGGTGACGAATCGAAAGACCCCGAAGACTTCTATAAAAACGCCGTTGTATCGCCGGAAATACGTACATATTCCCCCGACGGTGAACTTCTTGAAACTCATGAAGTGGACGGCTTCCACAGTTACGAGGATTTCAATTTTATAGACGCTTTTTACGAATACGGCGAAAATTACGTGATTTCTTTCAATGGCGGTTATGCTCTTGTATCTGCGGATGGTGAAATACTCAATATGCCAACCGAAAATAAACCGCTTGTATTTGCGACAGATACCGACGGCAAAACATATATTTTCGACTGGCAGAAATACTCTGTTACAGACGGTAAAAAACTTTCGCTTGACGAAAACAACGCTACAGAATACGGCAAATATATTAACCGTACCGGTGCAGTTTTCGGGGGAGCAGGTGACTTCAAACTGTATGTGATACTGAATGAGGGTATTTTCGGAATAGCTCCGGACGACAAACTTGTACAGATTATGGATTTCACAGATTCAAACGTTTCACCGTCGGGAATTTACTTCGCCTGTTACGCCAGTGACGGAAAATTTGTCATATGCGGTGATGACCAGACACTCGCCGACGGTATGTTTCTTGATACGCTGACGGTACGCCCTGACGATTACGTTGAAAACAAGAAAACAATCAGTTTAGGTGCTGTCGGTGGTGGTCACAATTCCCCTGAAATTGCCATGATGTACAACAAACAAAGTGATAATTATAACGTTGAAATAAAGAAGTACGAAAATATTGACAATCTTAAACTTGATGTTCTCAGCGGTGACGCTCCTGACCTTTTCGCCTGTGCGGAAACAACTTTCATGTACCGTTACGCAAATATGGGAGCGTTCGCAAATCTCTATGATTTCATGGACAATAACGACGGCATAAAGCGTGACGATATTCTTGAAAACGTGTTGCAGGCTTACGAATATAAAGGCGAACTGTATGGGATTCCGGTTGCGTTCAGTATGGACGGTATATACCTCGCAAACAGTGATGTTATCAGCAAAGATTACTCCTACTGGAATTATGACGAATTTCTGAATTTTGCGGAAAATTTACCGGAGGGTATGTATTTAGGTTCTAAAAATTCGATTTTTGCATATCGTGACATACTTTTCAGTGAGATTTGTATTCAGAATGTCTGCGACTGGATTGACTATGACAATTATACCTGCGACTTCAACAACGAAAAGTTTATAAATCTGCTGAATTTCTGTAATGACGTTGAAATAAATGAGCCTTATGACTGGGAAAATTCTTCATGGGGCGATGAACAATATGAAATGGAATTATGGGAAACTGAAACAAGTGTACTCCGCAAAACAGCACTGCTTTATACGAATACAAGCCTTATGGGTAGTTTCAGTGATTTTATTAATTTTCCTGTACAGACGGGGCTTTATCTCAATGATAATTATACATTCCTTATACCGCCGTCAGATGACAGAACCTGCGGAATTTCAACAACAAATGATATGTGTTTTTCGATACTTTCCGGCACTGAAAATCCGGACGGTGCGTGGGATTTCATGAATTACGTATTAAGTCCATACTTTCAGAACAACTATTTACAGGTAAGCCATAGTTTTTCAAGCAACAAGGAAAGCTATGAATACAAAATGAACAAAATGATTGAAAAATACAAGGAAAGCGTCCCGACACCTTTTGACCCTATGACTAATGACTGGGGTAATCCTGAAACAGAGGGTATCACATGGAAAAACAAGCCTATTACAGATAAAGATATTGATTATATAAATGATTTTATATCGCATTGTAATAAACTAAGTGACAGCGATTCAGATGCTCAGGAAATTATCAGAGAAGAATGTAATAAATTCATGAACGGTGAAATTTCAGCGGAAGAATGTGCGGAAAGAATACAGAACAGAGTTTCGATTTATCTCAGCGAACAGAGCTGATATTTCATTCATTGCAAAAGGCGATTCAGATGCCTCATATAAGGTTACACAAAAAATGCAGAACTGACTATTGATTACGAAAACCGTATGTTAAGAGCAGGTTCTGTCGCCGGAACACAGGTTATTTTCGATAAAAACAGCATAAATAACTCTCTGTCTGCACATTCAGGGACAAATCAGAATCTCCGCAAGTTTCGGCTTGCGGAGATTTTTATTTATATAAATACAGAAAAATGTTTCTGTTCTCCTGAGTTCTATAGGAACTCTACTCTTCCTGTTTCAAGATGATAAATCGCACCAAGCACCTTTAATCCGTATTCCTTCTCATCTTTTTGAATCTGTAAACTGTGTTCGATTATTTCACAGCTATGTTTTACATTAAGACAACAAGCCTGAAACTCGTCTTTCTCATTGCCGATTGCCTTTATTATTTCGTCTGTTATGTATTTAATATAACCATCCGGCTTGTGATTCATGGCAGCATCCACAGCACCACAATGATTATGACCGAGAACAACAATCAGACCTGTTCCGAGATGTTCCGCAGCATATTCTATACTGCCAAGCTGATGAGAGTCAATAACATTTCCTGCTACTCTTATGACGAACAAATCACCGATTTCTGCGGAAAATATCATTTCCGGCACAACTCTTGAATCAGAGCAGGTAATTATTATTGCATAAGGCTGTTGACCGTTTTTACTGAAATTCAACAGTGTTTTCTGTGAGACATCACAGATAAGTTTTTCTGAATTTACATACTTATTGTTACCAGTAATAAGCCTTTCTATAGCATTATCGGCTGTTATTTTATATGATTGCATAATATATGACACCTCTTTTTATTATATTATTATACTTAGTTAAATTTATTCTGTTTTATTTTATATATTTCCGGTTATATAAATCATAAGAAACGACAATGCCAATGAAAACAATGGTATCAAAGCACAGATAATCAGATTTTTTTATTTCAACTGATTCCGCCGAGATTACAATTGCCTGAATACCGTCGGAAACAACAGCAGTATGCATAGGCAGATTACCTGTTTCAAGCTGAACTGAATCTATAATAAGACCCAGTAAAAAACAACGTTGATATTCGTTAATATCATGTGGGCAAAATATTCTTCAGTTTCTTTACTGTAATAAAAACCGTTTCCGTAATTTATTTTAATATTTCTGCCTGACATATAAGCTGTTTCATTAAGAAAACATATTTTTAAAATCAGGAAATTTCATACCAAGTAATTTTTCAGTGTACCGGCAGTCCAATGATACATCTTTCGGTTTGAGAGAATTTTCGATACCTTTTTCCTGAATAAGATTATTTTCACAGCAATGAAGTATTCCCGAAGCATCAGTATCAACATTTACAGTTTCCATTTCCGGAACTTCTTTCATTTTCGTATATATATATCTGAAGATTCTTTTGAATATCTTATCCTCGGTTTCAAAGGATTAGACATATTTCTGACGGGTAATTTACTGGCAATATATGAAGAATAGCTCTCGTTAAGCTGACCTGACTTTATAGTTTCAATAATGTTTTAAATTTCTGCTTCAGGTCTTAATCTGCCTTCAATCTTGGCACTTGTCACGCCGATTTTTTTAAGGATTTCAATATGATTTCCGATTTCCAAATCTCTTGGATACAACAACTGCCCTGTGATTCCTGCCGAGCTATAGAAATCACAACACATTCCGTTGCATTTTTCCTCTGTTTCCGCTACTTTCGTTAATCAGTCCGCCCCATAGACATTGACACGAAAAAATTATACACTGTGTACCGAATACAAAAACTTCAAGTTTAATTTGACTGTTTTCTTTTATATATTTTATCTCGTCAAGTATCAGTTTCCGACTTAATATAGCTCTTGAAACCCCGACAGATTCCAGAAATTTAACATCATATAGCGAAGATGCACCGAACTGTGTCGAGGCGTGCAGAGGTAATAAAGAAAAATGTTTCTTTAGCATAAGCATTAACCTGATATCAGCAACAATAACAGCATCAGGCAATTCAATTCATTTTTCTGAAAAATTTTTTTAAATCTTTTTATAAAATTTTTTCGGAGCAGGTCAGTGGAAAAAGTTCTGTACAAGGTCATTTTCCTGACAAATCTGTAATATCCGTCCGAAGTCCTTATGCTGATTATAGTCACCCCTGCCACCTGAAGCAAACTGATTTGTAATGAGCCTTGATTATCTGGCAATACTTTCAAAATCCTCAACAGTAAAAACTTCATGAAATTATTTTTATTGTACTATATTAAATAATCTGAATATTTTTATATTATAACATAATCAGCGAATATTGTCAAGTAATTTCCGAAAGATTATTTATAATATAGAATACCATATAAGCTATCGTGAAAGCAATGGAAAAAATTTATGACCTTGCTTTCATATCTCTGCAGTAGAAAATATAAAAAACCGTTGTAAACCGGAAGCATACCGGAATACAACGGTTTTTTCGTGGTCTGAGTGACGCAAGTTATCTGTCGGCAGGCTTTTTGATGATATTTCGGTTAAATTAGATAGTTTAGATTTTTCCGGTATAATACGTGCTATAAATTCAGTTGAAATGGCTGTCAATAATCTTCCTGATAGCATTGAAGAAATTCTTAAATATCTGTTTGTTCCTAAAACCGATTATCCTGAATAACTTATTAAAATTATTGATGACCATTTTGGTTTCATTCATCAGATTGTTGAAATCGGTAATGTTATTTTCAATGAGGAAAATTTTGATGTTGATATGCCTGAATATACTATTAAAATTGATTCTGATTTATTCGGGCATTTTGAAGCAGATATAATTGACTTTTCAATAATTCCATATGATTATATTTACTGGTTTAAGAAACTAGTTTCCGGAATTACCTGTTATTTCTTCATACTGAAAGTAAGGAAACGTCTGCCAGCTATTATCAATGGGGAGGCTACAACATGATTACAGACAAAATAATTGAATTTTTTTTAAGTCCTGTTTACTATCTTATACAAAATATTGGACTTCCTGAAATTGACCCTATTTTTATTCCACAAGATGTTTTTGATGTTCTTATAAATATTGTCCGTCCTCTCGG
>JAIDQQ010000011.1 GCA_029062165.1 Ruminococcus sp. | reverse complement strand
AATTTATGCATCTGAAAAGAATAAATATTATTAAACTCTCTATTAATCTTAATTTGATATTTAAAAATAACAATAATATCTTTATTGGTGTTTTATCGGATTAGGTCACTTCGGAATTGTCCTTTTTTAACTGTCACAAAATTCAAGGAGCGTACCAGAATTGCACAATAAGCATTGAAAATCAGGAAATAATGTATTATATCGACAAAAACGGTGATGATGTATCGGATTATGACGGCGTTCACGGACTTTTCTATCACAAAACTCCTGACGGAATATACATCAAACTTGGTTATTATGAGGGCTTTGTCGATGCTAAAACTTGGCTTGCTGTACAGGATAAGAAGTCGCATAATCACAAATTTCCGAACAATAGTAAGGTTATGAACTCGTGGCTTGTCGGTATTATGAAGTGCAGAAATTGCGGATATGCTATGCACATTAATCATATCACGAATAAAAAAGGGAAAACTTACCGACATTTCCTTGATTACGGAAAATATACTGCAAAGGGTTGTGTACATACTGACAAGGTTGCAATCCGTCCTGACGATGTAGAAAAAATCAGGACTGAAATTCTGCGTTATGATGACGAAATCCGCAAACTTATGGAAAAACTCGCTGACGCTGATGCCGTACTTTTCAACTACATTCAACAGAGGGTTTCTGTTTTGCATGCGGTTACCATGATAGATGTTGTTTACGTCAGTGACGAAAATGGTGTTGAAGTAAAATTCAGTATATAAACAATGCCGATTTTTCAGCAATTAAAACAGGCGTTAAGGTGTTGTAATCGGCTGACCAGTCGGGAATTTTTTCCGCACTTAAATTATAAGACCATTTAACTTTATAGAAATTCAACGCCTCATCAGCGAGTTTTTTCAGGTTTGAAATAAGTTTCTGACAGTCTTTTACGAGGAATTCATTATCGTCCTTGCAACCGCTCTATATGTCTTTATGAGCAACAATGTAAGGTACTTTATGTTCATTGCATAATTTCATAAGGTCAACAGTTGCCTTATTGCCTCGTTGGTCGTTATCAAGTGCAAGAATAAGGACAGTTTTTGAAGTATCATAGTCAAATATTTTTCTGATGTTACTTGTTGAACCTAATCCGACACTTGCAAAACCGCATTAATCAATACTCATGTAGTCGATTTCGCCCTCAACCACAAAACAGTATTCATTTTCAAGTGACTGTGAATTGAAAATATCGCCTTTTGCCTCGCATGAAAAACAAAAATATCTGTTAGTATCAGGGTAGACTGTAAATGCTCCCGAACGATGAGAGTCTGTACCACTGCTACACAAGGGCATATGTAGTGATTTTTCCGCCGTTCCTCGATGGTTGCGTGACTTCGTTGAAGTAGTCAAGCAGAAATGGTTTGATGTTTTCTAATTCATTCATAAGATGACCTCCTTTTATAATAGTCTGGAAGTCGCTCTTATACAATGGTTTTGTATTGGTATTCATATAAAGTTTACAGTTTATTCACTGTTTATTCCAATTAACACGCCGGATACAAAAATGCGATACCCTGCTCCTGACGCAAGGTATCGCTTTAAAATTATTTATCAGCTCTGTTCGCTGAGATAAATCGAAACTCTGTTCTGTATTCTTTCCGCACATTCTTCCGCTGAAATTTCACCGTTCATGAATTTATTACACTCTTCACGGATAATTTCTTGTGCGTCAGAATCCCTGTCACTTAGTTTGTTGAAATGCGACATAAATTCTGCTATATATTCGGCATCTTCGTCGGTAATGGGCTTGTTAATCCAGTCAATGCCTTCTGTTTCGGGAACGAAATTATTACTTTTTATAGGGTCAAGATTTATATGTACTTCTGTTCTTAACTCGTCAAGTGCGTTGTTTACTTTATGGTTGTAACTTTCCTTGTTGGTAGTAAAGCACCATGTTAATTGCAGATAATTATTCTGAAAATTCGGACTTAAAACGTAATTCATGAAATCCCATGCACCGTCGGGACAGTCAGTACCGGAAAGAATAGAAAAACACATATCATTCGCAATTGAAATACTACCTGTCCGGTCGTCAGACGGTGCGATAAGATACGTATAATTATCATTCAGATAAAGTCCGTTCTGGTCTGCTGTATAAACAAACTCTTGGCAATTACCTATATTATCTGCATATTTTCCGAAAAGTGACTTTTTATTCAATACACTTATATCATCTTCCCTATCCATAATACCAATCTCTTCCTGTGACATACTCTCCCAGTCAAAAGACTCGTTAATTTCAACTGTATTGCAGAAGTTCAGAAGATGTATAAATTCCTCGTTATTGAAATCGCAGGTGTAGTTATCGTAATCAACCCAGTTTCCGTAACCATTTACACAAAACTGTGAAAAAATACCTTCACGATATGACATTAATGAGTTTCGGGGGTTTAAACACATACCCTCCGGCATATTTTCTGCAATACTGAAAAATTCGTCGTAATTCCAGAAAGAGTAATCACGACTTATTACGTCGCTGTTTGCAATGAATATATCGGATAACGTGAAACCTGTCGGAATACCATACAGACCGCCTTTATACTCGTAAGCCTGCAACACGTTTTCAAGAATATCTTCACGCTTTATGCCGTCGTTGTTGTCCATGAAGTCATATAGATTTGAGAACGCACCCATATTTGCGTAACGGTACATGAAAGCTGTTTCTTGATATGCGAAAAGGTCAGGAGCATCACCGCTTAAAACGTCAAGTTTAAGATTGTCAATGTCTTCATACTTTTTTATTTCAACGTTGTAATTATCGCTTTGTTTACTGTACATCATGGCGATTTCCGGAGCGTTATTACTCCAGTTTATACAGCCTAATGTCAAATCGGTTTTGTTTTCAACGTAATCGTCCGGACGTACTGTGAGCAGGTCAAGAAACATACCGTCGGCGAGTGTCTGGTCATCACCACAGATAATAAACTTACCGTCACCGCCGTAACACGCATAGTATATCCCAGACGGTGAAACGTTTGATTCCGTAAAGTCAACAATCTTTACAAGTTCGTCATCCGGAGCGATTCCGAAAATACCCTCATTCAGTATCACAAACAGTTTAAAATTGCCTGCTCCGTTGAACGCTGTACCGGTAAGATTAATATATTTGCCGTATTCTATGGCATTGTTGTCGACAGAAATTTTTTTACCGTCTGTAACGTAATATTGTTTCGTGTCAAAAGCGTATGTTTTACCGTCAGTATCTGTGGCAAATACAAGATGTTTCTTTTCGTCCGGCATATCGAGAATTTCACCGTCAGCCGATACGAGTGCGAAACCGCCATTGAATGATACGACATAATTTTCGCCGTATTCATAAAAAGCGTCTATAAAACTGAAGTCCTCGTAACTGTGGAAACCGTCAATCTCGTGAGTTTCAAGAAGTTCACCGTCGGGAGAATATGTGCGTATTTCCGGTGAGACAACAGCGTTTTTATAGAAGTCTTCGGGGTCTTTGGATTCGTCGCCGTCGTAATCGACGTACATACAGAACATTATTATTCTGCCGTCGGGCTTCGTACAGAAACACGCCTCATGTGGAAGATTTTCACTGCTTATAAGTGTAACAGTTCCGGATTCGTTCATGTTTTCGTCATAGGACATTATTTTTATACCGTCATTCTTCGACTTATAGACGAATTTCACACCGTCATGATAGTACAGCCCCATTCTTTCCGACATATCTTCCGGAAACGAAAGATGTTCCTGTTTGTACATAAGCTGTGTGATTTCTATACTTTC
>JAIDQQ010000010.1 GCA_029062165.1 Ruminococcus sp. | reverse complement strand
GTTTTCCGTACCTTTTACGCTTTTAACCGGCTTTAACCGGCTTTTTTCATTTTTGACGTTTTACCTGTTAATTTACATATGAACATGAAAAAAAACAGAATATTTATAATTTTGCCGGTTATATGCTGTACTCTTTCGGGGTGTTCCGGAAAAACTGATATTAAGTTCAGTAAATCTGTACCCGAAGAAACAAAAAGTATAGAGGAAAATTCTGAAAATGAAGAATCTGTACAGGCATTAAGTAATGAAGAAAAAGAAGATTCCGTTTCTTCTTATACATGGTATAAAGAACCGTCCGTCATGGCGGATAATATTATTGTTGCGGATATTGAATTTTCAGCAGATAAATCTTTCAGTAATTATTATGCCTCATATGAATCCGCTATTGTGGAATTAAACGGAAAATACGGTATTATCTCCTATGACGGTACATATATTGCAGAACCTGAATACACCAGATATTCTCCGCTGAATGCTATGATGGCGTGTTCGTTGCTGGAAGTTTCTGACGAAAATCTCGGAAGTGTAGAAGTATTCAACGGTGAATACGATATAGAGGTTAAACATAATGAACCATATGGCTTCGGATATATAGCTTATTCCTATTATGCGACAGAGGGAACGGATGTTGTTTTTTGTGGGGAGACGTTCCTTTTATAGACGGTGTGGCACAAGGTACATTTTTAAAGGATAACAATGAAGATTACCGTCAGTTTGCAGTTGTTCAGAAAGCAGACGGATATATTGATGATAAAGGCATTCCGTGGATAAAAGAAAACTCAACAGAAAATATATTTGGTATCGGCAATACTGACGGTATAAAAGTATCGTGTGAATATACAGGTGGCATTTCACCGTACAGTACTTCTCTTACGGTAGGTGCATTGGAAAAAAACGGAAAATGGGGTTATTTCAATTCTGATGGTGAACAGATTATAGATTTTATCTGCGAACCGACTGTTTTTCCGGTTACAAAAAATGTCAATGGCTATGACATTACTGAACTGAACTCCACTGCATATCAGACTTTTTATTCCGGTGAGGGTGTACCCTATAACATGACAGAAAATATTATAGCTGTCCGGACTTCCGACGGATACGGTTATTTTGATATTGAGGGAAATGAAATCATTCCTGCCGGTACTTTTGAAGAAGCACGTCCTTTTCATAATGGTATGGCATGGGTAAAAGACAGAAATACAGGTCTGTGGGGTGTCATTAAACTTACAGATTCCGAACCGGAAGAAGAAGTTATTGATATTCATTATATTGGTGCTGATTTCAATAATCTTCAGTCTGGGGGGCTTGTCGCTGAAAATGATGATATAGTTGTTTATCTTACTTATAAAGATACTTCAGTTTTCAATTCAGACAGTTATAATAATTATGATTCTGTATATACAGGAAGTATCTGGAAATATGAAAAGAATAATGGTACATTTTCATTGCTTGTCGGTGGTGAGGGAATGGATTCTATATGGTCAGCTACAAATTACGACTATCCGGCAGAAAATATCAACGTTTCGGAAGATAATATAGTTTACTTCTCACAGTATAACAAGGAGAGCAGTTCCACATTGATTTTCCGGCTGGATTCCGGTACAGGCGGTGGCGAAGAAATCACAAGGATTTCAGGCAGAATTAATACAATGGTACTTATAGATGATAGTCTTTATATTACCGCAGAAGCCGGTTTAATCAGATATGATTTAAAACAGAACAAACCGGAAATTATATTTAAAACAAGTGATTCTGACTGGAATTTAAACCTGCTCTCATTTTATGAAAATTGTCTGTATTATTCTTTCGGGTCTGCTGACCACGTTGTAAAACTCGGAAGCTATAATTTAAACACAAAGGAATCGGAATTAATTTCACTGTCGGATTTAAGTAATCAGTTGCCTGATATAATCACGTGGTATAATGCATATGCAAGTGAAACAAGTCTGATAAGCATTGAATATAATTGTATTGCTGAATACAGCTTTATAGACGGTACATTAAAGACATATCCTAATCCATATAAAAATCTGTCGAAAGATATTCCGAAAACTCCTGTTGCTCTTGTATGCCTCGACGGTGATTATTATTCATATACCGGTAATACCAATTTAAATTATTCCGACAGTTTCCGTATAATCAGATTAAAGAAAGATTTTTCGTCAGCAGAGGATTACGCCGGTTTATTCAGTATATTTCAGGCAACAGACGGAAGTACTTTTACTGAAAGACATTTTACTTTTGGTCTGGCAGATAACGGACTATGGACGGCATCAGATTCAATTGTAAGAAAATATTCGTCGGACGGTAGTAGCGAAACATTATACAAGAAGTGAGATTTTTTTAAAAAGAAAAATTATGGGCGATACCTTAAGTACCAATATATGGTATTTCCTTTTTTTGTATACGCAAAAAAAATTTTTTTATCTATTGACATTCTGCAAAAAGTATGTTACAATGTTAATCATAATAAAATACCTTATGGATTTCAGAAAGAATTTATTTCAAAAATGATTGATAGAAAGGAAAAATTATGGCTGATAATAAATTACGTACATTACAGTTATGTATTCTTGACATTGCCCTCGAATTTAAAAGAATATGCGATAAGCATAATATTAATTATTTCCTGATAGGCGGAAGTTTACTCGGTGCTGTAAGGCATAAAGGCTTTATTCCGTGGGATGATGATATGGATATGGGTATGTTGAGGGATGATTACGAGAAATTTATTAAAATAGCAAAAAAAGAACTCCGTCCCGGATTTTTTCTTCAGACCTATAAAACTGACCCTTATTTCGGACACGGTTTTTTTAAAATACGCATTGATAATACTATTCTGCTGGAAGATTATGCTGAACATTCAAAACAACATAACGGAATCTATTTAGATGTGTTCCCTTATGACGTTATGCCGGATAACCGAATGGCTCTGGAATGGCAACACATAAGATACAGATGCTTAAAGTGGGCTTCTATGGGAAAAACAGATTATGACCTTAAATATAAAAAACAAAGATATTTTTCATTATTTATAAGCAAAGTTTTATTTTTCTATTCAAAAAAAGATTGTATTGACCGTATGCAAGCTGTATGTACAGAATATCAAGGTAAAAAAAACAGAAATATTATAAACTGGTTTGGACCATATCGTTGTAATGAATATATGCCTGTTAAATGTGCCAGAAAATTAACTCTTATGGAGTTTGAAGGATATTTATTTAAAGCACCGGCAAATTATGATATCCTGCTTAGGCATATGTATGGTGACTATATGCAACTTCCTCCTGTGGAAAAAAGAGGAAAACAGCATAGCATGATAAAAATAGACTTCGGTGATTATAAACCCCATAATATTAAAAGTAAAGAACAGGAGAAAAAATGAAAAGAGTAATTACCTACGGAACTTTTGATTTACTGCATTATGGTCATATCAATCTGCTTAAAAGAGCTAAAGCACTGGGAGATTACCTTATTGTTGTTCTCTCAACCGACGAATTTAACTGGAATATGAAACAGAAAAAGTGTTATTTCAGTTATGAGGAAAGAAAAATGCTTCTTGAGGCTGTAAGATATGTTGACCTTGTTATTCCCGAAAATAACTGGGAACAAAAAAGAACCGATGTGCATGAATATCATATTGATACTTTCGTAATGGGCGATGACTGGAAAGGTAAATTTGATTTTCTTAAAGAAGAAGGCATTGATGTAGTTTATCTTCCACGCACACCTGAAATAAGTACGACACAGATTAAAAAAGACTTGAATCATTGAAAAATTTCTGTGCTTTTTATTGATTTATATTAAAGACCTCTTAAACAGTAAGTTAAGAGGTCTTTATTGTTTATATAATAAAAATTATTATAATTAAAATTTTTTATATTGACTCTTTCAGAAAATAATGCTATAATATTATAGATAAGATTTATAAATTTTTATGCTGAATTGATAAGGAAAATATAATAAAATGAATAATATAAGAAAAAAATTCGATATAATAATTAAAATTTTTTCAGATGAATTATTCCTGAAAAATAAAGGACTTTCCAATGAAGTCGGGATTCATGTATTCTGCTATAACCCGAAAAATGAACTGATTGTCCGTGAATTTATCTCAAAAATGAAAAATACGGAGAATACACCGTTCCGGCTTATAGAATGTGACCTGTACAGGATTTTTCTGAAAATCTGTGAGGAAAAACGTATTCTTCAGAAAATTCCGGAAATGGAAAAGAAAAAAGGTACTGAAAGTCTGCTGAAACAGTTACAGAAAATTGCATCCCCTGAATTGTTCGTGAAACATATGCAATATTCTCCGCATAAATACGGCGATATTCTTGTTATTACAGGCGTCGGAAAAGTTTATCCCTTTATGCGTTCACATAATATTCTGGATAATATCCAGCATATTTTTGAGGATATTCCGGTTGTTATGTTTTATCCCGGAAGTTTCGACGGTCAGGAATTATCTTTATTCAATGAATTTCAGGACGGTAATTATTACCGTGCATTCAATATGATTTGAGTTATAAGGAGTAAATAATATATGAAACTGCAATCAATGTATAAATCAGATATTAACCGCAATATCAATGGTGTTATAAAAGTCGCGCAGGACGACGAAACTTCAATTGAACAGGAACTTAGTGAATATATCATCACGAAAGAATTACGTCGCCATTTCAATACATTTCTGAATAATTATGAAAATTCACTGGAATCCCCGACTGATAAAATCGGAGTATGGATTTCAGGCTTTTTCGGTAGTGGTAAATCGCATTTCCTGAAGATACTTTCATATTTATTCTCTAATCCGGTTATCGCCGGAAAACGTGCTGTGGATTATTTTTCCGATAAGTTCGATGACCCTATGATGTTCGCAAAACTCGAAAACTGTGTAAAAGTTCCCACAAAAACCATACTTTTCAATATTGATTCAAAAAGTCCGCTTGTAAAGGACAAAACGGCTATTTTACGTGTATTTGCGAAAGTTTTCTATGAACATCTCGGATTCTACGGAAATGACTTGAAAGTCGCCAAACTGGAGCAGTTTATTGCAAAAACCGGCAAAACTGAAAAATTCAGGGAAGTATTCGCACGTGTAAACGGCGGAAAATGGGAAGATTCACGTGATTCATTTGTCTTCTTTGAAGACGACGTTGTAACGGCTATGACAGAATCCCTCGGCATAAGCGAAACTACTGCCCGAAACTGGTTCAACGGTGAAGAGGAAATTGACATGAGTATAGAACAGCTTGTTAAGGAAATCAGAGATTATATCAACAGTCAGGGAAAAAATTTCAGGTTACTTTTCATGATAGACGAAGTAGGACAGTATATCGGTTCAGATTCTGACCTTATGTTGAATCTCCAGACTATTGTAGAAGAAATCGGTACTAAATGTGCCGGACGTGTATGGGTAATGGTAACAAGTCAGGAGGCTATCGACAGTGTAACTAAAATCACCGGTAACGACTTCTCAAAGATTCAAGGCAGATTCAATACACGTTTAAGTCTTTCGTCGTCGTCTGTCGACGAGGTAATAAAAAAGCGTATCCTTGAAAAAACAGATTCCGCAAAGAATATACTTGAATTGCAGTACGAAAAAAATCATTCAGTACTCCGTAACCTGTTTTCTTTCAGAGATGCAAGAAGCGATTTGAAAGGTTATTCCGGTGAGAGTGAATTTATCGAAACATATCCGTTTATTCCGTATCAGTTCAGACTTATGCAGAATGTCCTTGCACAGATTCGTAAGCACGGAAATTCCGGTAAACATCTTTCAGGAGGTGAGCGTTCAATGCTTTCTGGATTTCAGGAAACCGCACAGGCTATTCAGCATAAGGACGAATATGCCCTTATACCGTTCAGTCTTTTTTACGATACCGTACATACATTTCTTGAAGGTTCTATCCGCCGTGTTATTGACCGCTGTCAGAGTGCTTCCGATAATAATGACGGTATTATGCCTTATGATGTAAGTATTCTGAAATTACTGTATCTGATAAGATATATAGATGATATAAAAGCCAATATTGATAATATCACTATACTTATGGCAGATGATATACGTACAGACAAAATAATAATGCGACGTACTATTCAGCAGTCACTTGACAGGCTTATATTACAGAACTATGTTTCACGCACCGGCGATACATATACTTTCCTCACAGATGATGAACAGGACATTGCAAGGGAAATACGCAATACCCCTGTAGACAGTGCAACGGTTACTGACGCCATTTCAGATATAATATTCAATAAAATTCATTCGGGAAAAAAATTCGTCTATTCAGAATATGAATTTATGTATAACAGACAGATTGACGAAAAATTAATCGGAAAGCCTGTAAGTAATATTACACTACAGTTCATTACAGTTGCTTCTGAAATTTACAGTCATGATGATTCCTATTTTCTTATGCAATCTGCTGTAAATAATTCAGTTATTATTGTATTGTCCGATAAATTCAGATATTTTGAAGAACTTGAATTTGCTATGAAAATACGGACTTATGTAAAGGGAAAAAATATTTCCCTGCTCCCCGAAGCAATCCGGAGTATAATACGCAATCGTGAAACGGAAGCTTCGGAACACGAAAATGAAGCAACAACACGTATTTCACAGGCGATTTCCGAAAGCCGTATTTATGTTGCCGGTGATAAACTGAATCTGAATATCTCTTCAATAAAGGAAAAAATCGAAAAAGCACTTTCGGTACTGATAGAAAGCGTTTACACAAAACTGAATTATATAAATAAAAGTTATAACAATAATTATGAAATTACGGAAATTCTTACGGATAAACAGAAACAGCTGACTTTAAGTGATTCAGGCTATCCGAACGCCGAGGCAGTCAAGGAGTTACAGCAGTATCTTGACATACAGAAATTCAAATCTCTGCCGACTTCTATGGGCGATATCCAGCGGAGATTTTCAGATATTCCATATGGCTGGCGTGCAATTGATATTGCCGGAGTTACAGCGGAAATGCTTGCCGATGGTAAAATTACTGTAAAATACGCCGGAAATATACTGTCTCCCGATGATAAAAAACTGCCTTTTTACCTACAGGATAAAAAAGAAATTGATAAATTAATTGTAAGTTTCCGTATAGTACCGCCGTCTGACCTCATTAAAAAAGTACGTGATTTTCTCGGAGAATATTTCAATTGTCCGCTTGGTACTGTCCCCGATACCGAAAATGAACTGATTGAATATATCATAAAAAATTTCGGTTCTCAACGTGAAAGTTACAGTAATCTTCTTAAAACTTATTATAAAAATTATAACTATCCCGGAAAGGAAATCATAGAGCAGGGAAACAAACTGATTGACGAATTTTTCACGTATCGTAACGACAATATAGCATTTCTTCAGCAGGCTGTCAGAATGCAGGACGATTTACTTGATAATGCCGAAGATGTTTCAGAAGTGCTGACGTTCTTTGACGGCAATCAGAAAACTGTTTTTGATAATGCAAAAAATTTACTTGATTCTGTAGACTCTGAAAAGGAATATTTCCGAATGGAAACAAAAGCAAATTCAGATATTATTAAAATACGTGAAATACTTAACATGAAAAAACCTTACAGACGTATTTCCGAATTGCCTGAACTTATACATAATATACAGCAAGTATACGATAAACTGCTTGAAAATAAGCGTGAGGAAGTTTCAGCGGATATCCGTAACGCAATGGGTCAGATACATCAGACCGCTGGTATCGGACAGAAAAATATTATCAGTCATGCCGACGAAGATTTTGAAACGCAGAAAGAAAACGCTGAAAAATCTGAATCTCTTACTAAACTCGATGCTATGAAAATTCAGATAATGAATATTCAACAGCGTTATATGAAAAAACTCGTCGTTGAGGAAAAACCGGATGTTGATACTGTAATTATCAGTCATAACGTAATATGCAATACCGCTAAACTTCAGAATGAACAGGATATTGATAAATACGTATCGCAAATCAGAAAAAATCTTCTCGAAAAATTAAACGGTCATGACGTACTACATATTATTTGAGGTGAATTTATGAATAAATCTGCTGTTAAAAATTTTGCAGTCTATGCAAGAACTGCTTTAATAAATGCCGTCACTCAAAAGGCTTTTGAATACGAAGTAACAGAAAACGGTAAAAATGATTCCGCTCTGCTGACCGTCAATGGCAAGGCTCTTACTCAAAATGAAATAAATCAGCGTAAACAACTTATTAATCGTATAAATCTTAACGGTTTCCGGCAGACTGTAGAGGAAGTCGCTTATACGTGGTTTAACAGATTCATTGCTTTGCGTTTCATGGAGGTTAATGGCTATCTGCCGTCTCGTATCCGTGTTTTCAGCGACCACAACAACGATTTTAAACCGGAAATTCTTAAAGATGCTCTCAATGTCAATATTGAGGGTATCGACCGGCAATATGTACTTGAACTTCTCGATAAACAACAGATTGATACGCTTTATAAGTATCTTCTGATAAGACAGTGCAATGCCCTCAATCACGGACTGCCCTATATGTTTGAGAAGCTGGACTCTTGGACAGAACTTCTTTTCCCGAATAATCTTCTAAGAAAAGATAGCGTTATTGCTAAAATGATTAACGATATCCCCGAAGATGACTGGAAAAATCAGGTACAAATTATCGGCTGGCTGTATCAGTACTATAACTCCGAACCTAAAGACAAAGTTTTCGCTGACCTTAAAAAGAATATCAAAATCAATTCCGTTACTATTCCATTCGCTACTCAACTTTTTACTCCCGACTGGATTGTACGTTATATGGTTGAAAACTCACTCGGCAGACTCTGGCTTGACGGTCACGAGGATTTTGATAAATCCGAATGGTTATACTATCTCGACGAACCTGAACAGCTTGAAAATGTACGCATACAACTCGATAAAATCCGGAACGATTGTAAAAATATGCGTCCGGAAGATATTAAGTTTATTGATACTTGTATGGGTTCGGGTCATGTACTCGTTTACGCTTTCGACGTTCTTATTCAGATTTATAAGTCGTGTGGGTGGTCGGCTCGTGACGCCGTAGAAAGTATTCTGAAAAATAACCTCTATGGTCTCGACATTGACCGCCGTGCCTATCAACTGGCCTATTTTTCGGTAATTATGAAAGCCCGACAGTACAACAGACGCATTCTTGACCTCGCTATTCAACCACATCTTGCTAATTTTTCCGACGTAATGGGCATTGATACCGGTCTTTTGTCGGGGAATCTGAAGTCTTTCGCCGGACAGTTCGCCTATGCTGATACAATCGGTTCGCTTATGACTGTCACCACTTTCGACGGTCTTGCGGAAGAAGTCGCTGATTTTTCCGATTCTTTCGGTATCAGTCAGTATCAACTCGATATGATGCTTGAAATTTATAATATCCTCGGACAGAAATACGATGTTGTCTGTACGAATCCGCCGTACATGGGCAGTAAGGGCATGGATAAAACGCTTTCGGACTTTGTCAGGAAGAATTTCCCCGACAGTAAATCTGATTTAAGTACCTGTTTTATGGAAAAGTGCGAAAATCTGACTAAATCAGGCGGTTACTACTCAATGATAAATATTCCTGTATGGATGTTTCTTTCAAGTTACGAAAAGTTAAGGAAAAAAATAAATATACATAATACATATGTAAATAAGATACACTTCGGGCGTGGTGTTTTTGGTTCTGATTTTGGTACAACAGCATTTGTAATTTCAAAAAATCATATTCCGGATTATACCGGAGTATATCGCCGACTGTTTGAAAAGCAAGGGGCAGTTGACAGCATAGAACAAAAAGAAAAATGGTTCTTTGAGAATATGGGATATTATACCGCCAGACAGGAAAACTTTTCAAAAATAACTGGTTCTCCTGTTGCCTATTGGTTAAGTGATAATTTTATTAAAGCCTTTGAAAATGGAATTTCCATTTCTGAATTAGGAACGCCAAAACAGGGAATGTCAACTTGTGATGTTAATAGATTTATAAAATTATGGTATGAAGTTAATATTGAAGATACAAATATTATTGATAATTTGAATTATTCAAAATGGATAAGATATAACAAGGGCGGAGATTACAGAAAATGGTATGGCAACAGGGATAGTGTTGTGTTATGGAATGAAAACGGCGATTTATTAAAATCTAATAATGCATTATTAAGAAACAGAGATTCATATTTTAAAAATTTTATTGCATGGACGAAAATTTCAAGTGCTGGTACTGGTTTCAGAAACTTTGAAGATAATTTCCTTTTTGACGGTGCAGGCGGTTCATTATTTATTGATAATGAAGAATTTAAATTATATTATTTAGCATTATTGAATTGTATAGTATCTGATAAAATTTTGCAATTGATTTCACCAACTTTAAATTTTAATGAAAGTCATATTGGAAATATTCCAGTTATTATAGACGAAAATGAAAAACCAAACGTTGATAAACTCGTGCAGGAAAACATTGAAATAAGTAAAAAGGACTGGGACAGCTTTGAAACAAGCTGGGACTTTGAAACACATCCACTTATTTAACCCCCTTTTTTACCCCTCAGTCAACTTCGTTGACAGCTCCCCTTACATGGGAGCCTCTCTTCCAAAGCCTCCCCTATAAGGTGAGGTGGTACGCAGTACCGGAGGGGTCACATACCGGAGGGGTCACATACCGGAGGGGTCACATACCGGAGGGGTCACGTACCGGAGGGGTCACGTACCGGAGGGGTCACGTACCGGAGGGGTCACGTACCGGAGGGGTCAAATACCGGAGCGGTCAGGAAATAAATTACATAAAGGAGTGTACTATGGAAAAAGATTACAAATACACAGGCTACAATAAAAATCTGAAAGAAAACGCAAGAAATCTAAGAAAAAACATGACAAGGCATGAAAAGCATTTATGGTACGATTTTTTACGGAAATATCCGGTAAAATTCTACAGACAGAGACCCATAGATAAATATATAGTTGATTTTTACTGCTCAAAAGCCAAACTGGTTATTGAACTTGACGGTTCGCAACACTATACGGCGGAGGGTATGGAATACGACGGAATCAGAACGGAAGTTTTAGAACAATATAATCTGTTTGTCCTAAGATTTTCAAACTATGATGTGGATAACAATTTCAGGGGTGTCTGTGAAATGATAGATGCTAAAGTAAAGGAGAGAATATATGGCGAGATTGATTTCTGAAAAATACGCACAGTGGGAGCAGGTATGCGAAAAACGCTTCAACACCCTGAAATCCAACGAGGAAGAACTTAACCGCATTTTTATAAAAATATACGGCTTACAGGACGAACTAACGCCGGAAGTCGAGGAAAGAGATGTGACCGTCCGCAAAGCTGACCGGAAACGTGAAATAAAGTCGCTGATAAGCTATGCGGTAGGGTGTATTTTCGGGCGATATTCCGTAGACTGTAAAGGGATATGTTATGCAGGTGGCGAATGGGATTCCGCTAAGTACCGGACAATAATGCCTACAAAAAGCAATGTTATCCCGATATGCGACGACGACTATTTAAGCGATGACCTTACTTTACAGATAGTAGAATTTATACGCAAGGTATACGGTACGGAAACGCTCGAAGAAAATCTTAAATTCATAGCGGAAACGCTCGGAGGTAAAGGAAATTCACCACGGGAGGTCATAAGAAATTATCTGCTTAACGAATTTTACGCCGACCATTGTACGATATATAAAAAGCGTCCTATATACTGGGAGTTCAGTTCCGGAAAAAACAACGGATTCAGAGCGTTAGTATACGTACACCGTTGGGAGCGTACAACAATAGCGACATTAAGAACTGATTACGTACACGAACTTCAGGAGCGATACAGAACGCAGTTAAAATTTTTAGGCGAACAGATTCGGCAGGCTGGTACGGACGAATTAGTCACGTTAAAAAAACGTCAGAAAAAACTTAGTCTGCAACTCGACGAGATAAACGAGTACGAAGAAAAAGTACATCATTATGCGGATATGATGCCGGATATTGACCTTGACGACGGAGTAAAAGCAAATTATGAAAAATTCAGCGATATATTGGAGAAAATCAAATGACAACAGATACTATAAACAATACATTAAGTAAAAGATTTGCCGAACCTCTGCCGGATTGTTACGAAAGGCGGATAATATTCTGGTTTGATTCTGAACGTGAATTTGAGTCAATGATTGACGATATAAATATTACTGATGTCAAAATATTAAAGCTGACCAGTGACAATTTTTTTGAGGCAAAAATGATACTGTCGGAAACCGATACGAAAAGCAATTACCTTGTATATCACCCGATTTCCATGCCACACTTATGCGAAGACTGGTTAAGGGATATAGAGCTTTACAGCGAGGAATTCAGGGCGGATTTGATTTCCATGCGTATGGACGAATTTAATATTCCGCAGACTACACCATTCAGACGTACCATGAAACTTTACAATAAATTTTTCGATAATAAAGAACGTACCGCAAAACTGATAGCATTACACAGTAAATATGAAACGCCTGTACAGTTACATATTGATGTCATGGCAGTTCTGTGCAATACGAAAAATAACACAGTTCAGGGGATAATCAGGGCGGTTTTATGCGATTTTCTTGATGGTAATAATCCGCTTGAAAGTATCCGTAAATATGGTAGTGAAGAAGCGTTCATGGAAATGATAAGTAAATATACAGGTTATTTTTCCGAAAATTTTTCCATGACTGATTTTTCAAGAAATCTGATTTTTACTGCACTTTCGGGGGTAGTAAAGTCAAAAGTTTTATCCGGACTTGAAAAATATATATCCGCAGAAAATCAGACATTCTGCTATAATGTCATAAATGAATGGGCGGATTCGGCTGAAAGTGAAAAACTTTATGAATTGTCATATGAAATATCACGGCAATTTGATATTTTATCACGACTTCAGAAACAAAGTACAGAATCCCTTGCAGATGTGGATTGTCTGCCGTTCATTGACGAATATATTATTACTTGCTATATGAATGAAATCGGCAATGATGTTGTAAAATATGAAGATATTATCACTGTTTCGGAAAAAAGACAAATGGGAAAATGGTATAAAAGATTTGCTATATATTATGACGGTCTGAATACTTTCGCAAAGATGTATGATTTCTATACAGAGCATATCAGCGGATTTCATTACGGCAATGCGGAACAGATGTGGAAAGCTTACTGTGACAGACTTTTCAGAATGGATACATATTACCGTAAATTTCATATATCTTTCCGGAAAAGTCTTAAATACGCATCATCTGAACTTGATGATATGTTTAAAAATATTGCAGATATAGCGGAAAGAATTTATAAAAACTGGTATCTTACAGAATTAAATAATCAGTGGTGTAATTTAATTCGTAATGATATGGAATCTCATGGAAAAATTCCGGTAATTCCACAACAGGACGCTTTTTATCTGAAAGAAGTTTCACCGTTTGTTCGTAATCATAACCGCATATACGTCATAATTTCTGACGCTTTCCGTTACGAAACAGCCGTTGAACTCAATGAAAAACTCATACGGGAAACAAATGGTACAGCCGAAATAACTTCAATGCAGTCTGTGTTTCCGTCCCTGACTAAATACGGAATGTCAGCACTTCTTCCGCACGATAAACTTGTTCTGAAAAATGATATGAATGTATTATGTGACGATATGTCTACAAACAGTACAGAAAACCGTGATAAAATACTTAAAAAATCCTGCTCCGATAATTGTGCGGTGACTTATGAGACATTACTTTCACTGAAAACAGAACAACGCAGAAAACTTATCTCCGGTGCAGACGTTGTATATATTTATCATAACAAAATAGATGCGGTCGGGGATAAGTCGGCAACCGAAAATCAGGTCTTTGATGCCTGTCAGGATACTATCGAGGAACTTACCGGACTTGTCAGAATGATTGTCAATTCAATGAAAGGTACGAATATAATTATTACTTCCGACCACGGATTTTTATATTCATATCAGCCACTTGACGAAAGTGACAAAAGTGACAGAACACTGATACACGGAACTATAGAAGAACTTAATCACCGTAGTGTTATCGCTGAAAATAATTCTGTATCACAATATCTTATACAGATACCTATGAAGAGATTCAGTTCAGAAAAAACAGGATTCGCACCATATGATACAATACGTATTAAAAAACAGGGTGGCGGTATTAATTTTGTACATGGTGGCGTTTCGCTTCAGGAATGCTGTGTACCGGTAATAAAGTTCCGGAATATCAAAACAAATTCAAAACATTTTGTGGATATACGCAAAGTTCCGTTACAGCTTCTAAGCGAAACACGGAGAATTGCAAACAATATTTTTTCCCTTGAATTTTATCAGACAGAAAACGTCAGCGGAAAAACTGTACCGGCTGTCTATGAACTTTATTTCAGTGACAGTACAGGAAATGCTGTCAGCGATATGCAGATAGTTATTGCCGATAAAAATACTACAGATGTCAATGAACGTATAACAAAAGTAAATTTTGTACTGAAAAGTCAGGAGTTCAGCAGTACAGAGCCGTATTATCTGAATATTGTCGACAAGGAAAGCGGAGCCTTAAAGGAACGCATTGAATTTAATATAAAGGTATCGTTCAGAAATGATTTCGGATTTTAGGAGGAATGTAAATGGATATACTCGACAGAAAAATTATAGAGGCATTTTCCGGAAAGGTTGTGCGTAAGGATTTAACATCATTGATGAAAAAAGGGGCAAATGTTCCGACTTATGTGCTTGAATACCTGCTCGGAATGTACTGTACTACCGATGACGAGGACTTGATAAATATAGGTATGAAAAAAATAAGGCGTATACTTTCAGAAAATTACGTCCGTCCGGAGCAGAGCGAGTATATAAAATCACGTATAAGAGAGAACGGACAGTATACTATCATTGACAAGATAACTGTTGAACTTGATGAACATGAAGATAAATATATCGCAAGGTTTACTAATCTTAAGATTTCGCCTTTTGAAATTGATTCAGATATTGTCGTCCGTCATGATAAACTGTTAATCGGCGGTATATGGTGTATTATCCAGATTGAATATATAGGTCTTGAAGACGAAACTGAAAAATCAGATGAAGATGTTTCCGGTAATCAGAAAAATTCAAGGAAACCACTTAAAAAAAAGCGTTCAAAATATGAATCGGCTTTCAGTATTTCAAGTCTGAAACCTATTCAGATGGCTAATCTTGACCTTGAAGAAATCATTGAAGCAAGACAGAATTTCACAGACGACGAATGGAAAACTTTGCTTCTTCGTTCTGCCGGATACGAACCGGAAGAATTATCCGAAAAACAGAAAATGCATTATCTTTTAAGGTTTGTACCGTTTATTCAGAAAAATTATAATCTTGTTGAACTTGGTCCGAGAGGTACAGGAAAATCACACGTTTACAGCGAACTTTCGCCTTATTCTATACTTATGAGTAGCGGACATACTACCGTAGCGAATTTATTTTATAATATGGCGTCACGACGTGTAGGACTTGTAGGCAACTGGGACTGTGTTGCATTTGACGAAGTCGGCGGAATACGTGAGACTTCTGCGGACATGGTACAGATAATGAAAAATTATATGGCAAACGGTTCATTCGCACGTGGTACGGATTCTATAAATGCTGATGCTTCGATTGCATTTGAGGGAAATACTTTCAGGAGTATATCCGATATGCTTAGGACTTCAAATTTATTTGAACCTTTTCCGGATGGTTTCAATAATGATTCCGCATTCTTTGACCGTATACACGCTTATCTGCCGGGCTGGGAAACCCCGAAACTAAGAGCAAACCTGTTTACTTCAAAATATGGTATGATTTCCGACTGTTTTTCAGAATTTTGTCACGCAATGCGAAAGTATGATTTTACTGATTTATTCGGTGAATATTTTGAACTCAACCGCAATTTCAATACTCGTGACGATATGGCAGTAAGGCGGACATTTTCCGGACTTGCAAAACTCATTTATCCTGACGGAAAAATAAGTAAGGAGCAGGCAAGGGAACTTCTTGAATATTCCATTGAATGCCGTCGCAGAGTAAAAGAACAACTCCGTAAGATGAATCCCACAGAGTTCAGTGATGTTGCACTCGGATATACTGATATTTATACAGGAACGGAAAAAATCGTTGAAGTACCGGAAATTTCTGACAGTACGCTGATTTCTTCAGTATCAGAAACTGCCGGATATGTCTATGCAGTCGGACGTTCTGTCGATAATAAAGTAGGTATATATCGCCTTGAAAACAAACTGGTAGACGGTAACGGAAAATTAAGTTTCCGTAATGTTGAAGGTTTGTCAGGAGCTCCGAAAGCGGTTCGGGACAGTATTACAGCTTCATTCAACTATTTCGGCGAAAATTCAGAGAAACTTATTTCCGGCAGATACGATACTTTTGATTACAGTCTTTATTTCAATGACCTTCAGAACCGTAATGTAAGCGAAGAAGTTTCAGTAGCGGAAGTAGTAGGATTATTTTCGGCAATATCAGCACATCCTGTAATGCCGTCGCTTGTAATCTGCGGAAGAGTTGTAATGTCAGGCAGTATGATGCCTCTGACTACGGAACTCGATGAAATATTTGTCACATCTGCAAATGCAGGGGCAGAAAAAATACTTCTGCCGGAAGACTGTCGGGAAAAATATGAAAAATTACCGGTAGAATTAAAACACGAATTACAGGCATTATTCTACGCCACACCACTCGAAGCAACAAAAATAGCACTTGGAATTGACTGAATATTAAAATTTTATACTATTGCATTTTAAAATACGGACGTTATGTTTTAAAGAGGTTGAAAATGATTGAAACGATAAATCTTGTCAAAGAATATAATAATCATAAAGCGGTAAATAACGCTTCTGTCCGAATTGAAGACGGTAATATATACGGATTTATAGGAAAAAATGGTGCTGGAAAAACTACATTTATCCGCATGATTGCAGGATTGATTTTCCCTACATCAGGGGAAATAATTATTAATGGTAAGTCAGATTATTCTTCTCTTGCGGAGCAGAGAAAAAATATGAGTTTTATTGTAGAAACACCATATTATGAACCGTCATTGACGGCATACGAAAATATGGAACTTCAACGCTTGATTCGTGGAATATCGTCAGAAAATAATCCCTCTCGGAAGTGGCTTGAATTTGTCGGGCTGGGCGATACCGGAAAAAAGAAAGCGTGTAATTTTTCACTGGGTATGAGGCAACGGCTCGGAATTGCTATGGCGATGATTTCAGAACCAGATGTTCTTTTTTTAGATGAACCTGTCAACGGACTTGACCCTGTTGGTATTATCCAGATGAGAGAATTAATAAAAAATATGAACCGTGAATTTGGTACTACAATTGTAATTTCCAGTCATATTCTGTCAGAATTATATCAGGTAGCCACAAAGTACATATTTATAGACAAAGGCTGTATTATCGGTCAGTTTTCAAAGGAACAACTTGACGAAAATTGCAAATCATATATAGAGATAGAAATAAGTGATGTTGAAAAAAGCGTCAATATTCTTCAGAATAAGTCAGGATGTCATGAAATATGGACTGACAGGGATAAGAAACTGATAAGAATTTATGATGATTCAGTTGACACTTCTGAAGTAGCATATCATCTTATTTGTAATGGAGTTTCGCTTTACAGATTAAATAAAACAGGAATGACTTTGGAAGAATTTTTTATATCACAAGTCAATGGATAAAAGGGAGATTGTCAATTGAAAAATATATGTATACAATTATTCCGACGGATTAAATATACAAAAGCATTTATAAAAACTCTGATTGTTTTTCTGCTTATATCCGTTACTACTATTCTTTCGGGTGTTGCTCAAATGAACGAGTATACATTAAATGAATTTTCAGGTTCTTTCGATACCTGTACGATGTTCAGTACGATTATTATAATTGCATTTGTCTCTTTAACATCAGGAGCAGAATTTAAGAATAAAACCATTTATTACGCTATCATGAACGGTTATTCCAGAAAAGAAGTTTTTATCGGAAAATTTATAGGTTTTTTACCGTATGTAATATCATTAAGTATAGTGCAATGTGTGATTTTGTACAGTGTATTTGCTTTTATAACACCCGATACATTTTATGATACATATGTAGACAACGTGATTTTAAACTCTTTGGCTTTTACTGTTACATATATATCATATTCGATACTTAGTCTGTCATTTTGTTTTATAACACGAAGTGCAATAGGTGGAATTGGTGGCAGTTTAATTATAATGATAGCATTTAATATAATGTTTTTTTTATTGAATTTAACCGGAATCAAGTTATTTTCATTTGAATTATCCCACCTTTTCGGAATGTTTTTATTCAGATTCCTGTTAGAAAATACTACAGACAGTATTTTTCAAATTTCTTCTGTTTTTCTTTATACTTTTTTGTCCGTCTGCTATTTACTGACAGGTTATATTATATTCAGAAAAGAGGATTTAATCTGAATGTATTAAACTCTATCAGAAACTGACATAAATAAAAAACTGCCCCTGAACGTTCAGAGGCAGTATGTTTTAAAATCCGGAAATAAGTTTCTGTTTAGAAAGGCACAGGTCAAATATATCAATAATACCGTCGCTGTTGAGGTCAGAGGCATAGCCCTGTCTCTCGTACATGGAAGTCTCATTAAAAAGATACTTCTGTAGCATTACGACATCTGCAACACTGAAATTACCGTCGTCATTGGAATCGCCGTCAATACATACGAAATCTTTATAATGTACCGTACTTCCGGTATTTTCGGACAGTTCAGATTGTACCGTAATTTCTATGACGTCCTGCCAGTAGTAATTATCGGTCAGATAGTTTTTCAGAATATCAACATCTTCCTGCTCCCTGACGGTTATTTCAACAAATGTACAGTTTTGCTTTGTAGTCAGAAAGATGTTTGAAAGAATTTCATTGTTTTTAAGGAAATCCCTTATTGTAAGATACTCACCGGCGACAATAGGGTTTACTTCGTTGATGTCCTTTGCACCACCGTCGGGAATACGGAAATCATATTCCGGCGAGATGATTATATCAACAAGATTAGTTTCAATGTCATTGTCGCTGATAAACTGTACCGCTTTGTCGTGTATCTTCTGATTCTCTACGAAAAGACTTACAGAATGCCTGTTCCATTGCAGAGACGCATATGCAGAATTATCGGAATATTCATTTTCCGTAATAAATTCATTGAGTTTCTGTGTGGTGATTACCAGCTTTTCGAGTTCTTCGTTAGTTACTGGTGTATCTGTTTCGCCGTCTGTGGTCAAATCCGGTATTTCGCCGACGATATAGGAAATCATAGAAGAATTTAAATTATTTGTATCTGCAAAAGCAATCATTTTTTCGAGGTCATCTGCTGAAAAACAAACGACTTCAACAGTATGTTTGTCTTCCAGTAAAGCAGTATAACCGGATATTTTATTCTGATTCATATAGTTATCAAGGGAAGTAAGTGTATAAACTACTTCTTCGTCCAGAATGAGAGAGCTGTCATATACCTTGTCTCTGTTTTCTGCAAAAGCCGTAACCGAAACGCTACAGAACGTCATTAAAACTGCGGTTATTCCGGCAATAACTTTATTTTTATTCATATTCATTTCCTCCGTTTGCCATAGTGTACAGATAATATCTGTCGTCATTTTCAAACTTTATCGCAATGTCATCGCTGTCAGTAATCCGGAAAGCATCGGTATAGCAGTGATAGTAAGTATCAGTATAACAATCGTATCCGCTCATGTAAGCCTGACTTATGAAATCACCTATTTTATCGGCAGAAACTTCCTGACCGGCTGTCATATAGAAAACTAAAGGCGTACCAAATTCCGCCATATTGTACTGTTGATTTACAGGCATTTCTTCCCATTGAAGCGTACCTGAAGCAGTAGTTGGCACTTCTGATACTTCGTCGGGAATGGAAGTTTGTGTTATATCGGTTGTTTCAGGTTTGGTAACGACGGTTTCGGTAATAACGGGTTCTGTGATTATTTCTTCCGTAACTGGTTCGGTTATAACATAATCCGTGATTATCTCTTCCGTAAGTACAGGTTCGGTAATTACCGGAAGTTCTTCTGTTATCGTCAGTTCCGTTAATGTTGAAATTTCCGTTTCCGGAGCAGGTTGAGTTGTTGTATATACCGGAGTATCAGTTATAATGATTTCTTCGGTTGTGACTGCCGGAGTTATTACCGTCGCCGTCGTATGATGTACTGTGGTTTTTACCGTTGTGTGTTCGTATGTTGTGACCGCAGATGATGTCGTTTCCGTGATGTCGGTTATTATTTCCGTGTTATATGATTCCGTCGGAATATCGGGAAATTCACTCATGTGTTGCCATGTACCGAATCCGACAATCACGGCAATGCAGAAACCGGAAACTACAGGAGCATATTTCCTTATAACAGCCTGACGTTTCTTTTTCTTCCTGACGTACTCATCACGGACTTCAAGAACGTACTTTGCCATTTCCTCATAATTCTTCATAATGAAATTCTTCCTTTTCCAGTTCTGACCGCATTGCTTTTCTTGCGTTATACAGAAGATTTTCAACTTGTTTTCTGCTTTTCCGCATAATTACGGCAGTTTCCGTATTGCTGAAATCTTCAAAGTAGGTCAGATAAAGCACCTGCTGATATTCTTTTTTAAGTCTGCGTATCGCCCGATGTACGATAATTTTCTGTTCTTCTTTCAGATATTCGTTTTCAAGGTCAGTTTCCGCAACCATATTTTCGCATTCGTCCGGAGATGCCTTATGATGTCTTGAAATTTTTCTGATATGACTGACTGCGATATTTCTGCTGATTTTATATAACCACGTCTTGAAAGAACTTTCGCCCCTGAAAGTCGGTTTTCTGATTGCAAGTTTAATGAAAGTATTCTGTACGCACTCCTCCGCTATACTAAGGTTATTGATATAACTGTTCAGATACAACAGAAGACCATCCTTGTAATCACGGACGATTTCCGTCATACCGGTATCATCACCATCAAGGAAACGGCGGTAGCTACTTGCACCGTTATCCATAGAAACTCCTTTCGGATATACCTTTTTGCTTCCTTCTACTAATTAGACGCTCCCAGACCACCAAAACACTAAGTTAAAATATAAAATTTTGTATTTATCTGAAAGTTATGAAATATGTACAATAAATATATGCCGTATTTGTAGAATATGCTGAATTTAAGAAAAATATCGTCTTTTCACGTTTCTTGAATCACTTGTATATAAAAGGAGGTTCAAACCATGAAAAGAATAATATTAATTTCAATGTTTTTACTTTGTGCAGTTTCGTGCAGTAGTAAGCAGACAAATCAGGACACACCTACACCCACATCCGCACCCGAGGCAGTAACAGAAAGTCCGAAAACATACACCGCCGGAAAATTAACCGATATTGCCTACAAAAAAGAATCGGTTAAACTGCCGGACGGTCTTAATCAGATTTACTGTTTCAACTCGTACAACGCCGGAAATAATTATTTCATTCTCGGAGCAGGTGCAACTGTTCCGGAGTTCTGGACGTCTGACAAGTCTTTACAGGATTTCAGAAAAATAGAAATCCCTGATTTTGACATAGGCGTATCTTATAACATGGACGTCGCTGAAAACGGTACTGTTACGGAATTTTTCGTTGACGCTGATTACGGCGATTTGCCTGACCCTGACCCATATTCCGAAGACTACAACGAAGTAAAATATGATTCCGTAGCGGAATACAGTTTTAAGATAAATACTTACTCCACAGACGGTAAACTTCTTACGTCGGCGAATGTAGGGGAATTTCCGGAAACGCCTGACAAGTCTGTAATGATTACGGAAGTAGCATCTGACGGAAATTTACTGATTGTAAGCATAAACGGTACTTACTATAGTTTCAAGACCGACGGTACATACATCGGGGAATTTTCCGCAGATGACGGTACTGTTGAAGCGATAGGACATAATAAAGACGGTTCACTTGTATGTGCGGTAAGTATGGACGATAACAAATTACAGATACGTCCGGTAAGTGCCGACGGCAAAATTGAAAAATCTTCCGTGACTTACGATTTCAGCGAAAGTGTTCAGGATAATATAACCGCCGGTAGTGGTGAATATTCAATGTTTATCCGGTCAAGAAGTACCATTTACGGCATACGTTCAGACAGTTCTGCTATTGAACCGCTTTTCAGTATAAACTATTCCGGACTGGGTTCAGATAATATACAAGGGTACGTAATGGGTGAAGACGGCAGGTTTTCAGTTATCGAAAATAAATACAGTGATTTCAGTGTAAAATTCAGAACGTATACTCAATGCAGTAAAGAAGAGTACGAAAGTATACCACGTATAACGGTAGGTGCAAAATACGAGGATTATTTACTTAAAGAATACATTGATACTTTCAACGATACACACGACGATATGCAGATTGACATAAGATTATACGAGGACGAAAAAGGCAACGAAACTTTCGCAAGAGATGTTCTTGACGGTAATCTTCCGGACGTTCTTTTAGTAGAAGATGCAAGCGGAAATTTTGGTAACGCAAACCTGTACAAACAGGGGATAATCTGTAATCTGTACGATTTTATCGACAGTGACGAAAATATTTCCAGAGATAGTTTTGTACCGAATGCCATAAAAGCCCTTGAAATTAATGACGGTCTGTACGCACTGCCGGATAGCTTTTCACTTGAATTACCATACACCGCAAAGGAAAAGTTTGTGAAAGACATTGAAACGTGGGACTTTAATTCATATATGGATATAGTCGAGAACTTACCCGACGGCGTAGGTATAAGCTGGTGGGAAAATCCGATTAATGGCATTTATGATACAAAATATAAGCGAAGGGGTTGTTATAACTGGGCTAACTGGGCAGACTTTGAAAATAATACGTGCGATTTCAATAATCCGGATTTTATACGTTATCTGAATTACTGTAACGGTGCGGAAATTATCGACATTGAAGAACAATTTGACCCTGAATCATTGACAGATGAAGACCATAATTATATATTCAAAATGCAACAGAGACAATACATTGATGACCTTGCAATTTTCAATCACGCATATATAGGCAGTTATGCATCTTATCTTGACCTTACACAAGGCGAATTTGCCGGAGAATCTATAAGAACTCTCGGGGAAATCGGAAATAATGACACTCCGGTAATTCTTGAGTTCGGGGGAAAGAATCACTATTCAATAGCGACGACTTCCGATAAAAAAGACCTTGCATGGAATTTCATAAGCAGTATGGTTACGGACGAATATTACAAAGAAAAAGATGTTTTCGGATTTCCGATAACTGAAAGCGGTCTGGAGATAAAGGCGGAATATGATAAACTACCGCAGGAACATAATTTAATAGGTATGGAAGAATATAAAGATTATACCGGTTATTTATATTATTTAGATGACGATAATTATGCAGAAATAGGCTACGTCGACGACGATATAATAGAAACTGTCAACGGACTTATTGAGCGGGCAGTCCCACAGAAAAGCGGTATATATCCGGGGGCAGATTTCTATGATATAGCAGAAGAAGAACTTGACCGCTTTTTCAACGGACAGACTACCGCCGAACAGTGTGCGGAAACTATGCAGAACAGGCTATCTTTATATCTTTCCGAAAACGACTGACAATTCTTAATTATGCGAAGTTTTTTTATTCGGGACAGAGTGTAACAAACTTTTTTAATTTCCGGCTGTTTTCCGATATTTCTGCAATTTTTTAAGTTTCGGAAGATGGTTAACCGGTTTCACGGAAAAGCGGTAAATTATAAATTATGAATTATGAATTATGCATTCGTATTTTTGCCCATATCCTCTTGACAAATCATATAAATAGTGATACAATAAAGTCATAATAAAAATTAAGGCATGAGGGGGAAAGCTATATGAAATTTAAAAAAATACTTATTATGCTTTTGTTGCTTATCAATGCAAAGCCTGTTTTCAGCTATAGTGCCAGTAAATCTGACGATATAGTATATAATGGTATGGTTTTCGAAGAACAGAGACGTTATCCGGATACACTTATTCTCATCGGATATAACGGTACTGACGAAAATCTTGTTATTCCTGAACATATCGGCGAATATACTGTTACGGCTATTAATACTGATTTATTCAAAGATAATCAGAATATTAAAAATGTCACGTTACCGGATACTATAAACTATTTCGGTTCTAAAGTCTTCAGCAATTCTTCATTGGTATCTGTAAACATTCCGAAAAGTTTAATTGTTATCCCCAGTGATACATTCAGTAAATGTTCAGCACTGGAAACAGTTGTATTTCATGAAAATATAGCACTGATAAGTGATACTGCATTTGAGGATACTTATATTGAAATACCACCGGAATTACATGACAAGGTAACAGACCAGTATGTATATGCATCTGAGACAATGTTTGAATCTTCAGATGACGAGTGGGAATATTGGTTATGTTATTGGAGAGATGATATAAATGTGTATCTGGTAAAGTACATCGGTAATAATTATACTGAAATCGTTATACCTGATTTTATCGATGGTTTCCCTGTAACCGATATAGACCCGTATTCATTCAGAATGACACCGGACATAAAAAGTATACATTTTCCGGAAACTATGGTAAATCCGGATTTGCGTTTTTTAGGTTTTTCGGGTTCGGAACTTGAAGAAATAACGCTACCTTATATGGACAGCATTCCTAAACGTTTATTTAAGGATTGCAAAAATCTCAGAAAAGTAAATTTTCAGGGAAATCCGGAAAAATTTACCATAGGAGAATATGCTTTTGAAAACTGTACAAGTATTGATTACATACCATATCCGGAAAGCTGTACTAATATCGACATCCAAAGAAATGCCTTTGCGAATACAGCAGTTTCCGAATTGAAGATTGATATTGATTCCACTATCGGTGAAGATGCTTTCCTTGACTGTAAAAATCTGTCATATGTGGAACTGAATAATACTTCCGTAAATTCAAGAACTTTCCGGAGATGTCCGGAACTTGAAGATGCTACTATAACCGGAAATTCTGTTATTAAGGAATCAGGTTTTTATGATTGTGGTAAATTGAAAAATATAACGGTTGAAGACCTGAGTATACTTATGGAAAATGCAATTGGTATCTGTCCGGAATTTATGACTATAAACAATCAGAACGCTTTTGACGATACAACAGGCGATTTCAATAAAGATTTTAAAGAATTTATATTAAGTAATTTCTATGGCGTTGATGATGTAGGATTTATTAATATGTACGTAAAGGCACAGGCACGGAAAATAGTAGACGAAATCACAAATGAAAATATGTCTGACGTACAGAAAATAAAAGCAATTCACGACTGGATTTGTGAAAATACCGTATATGATGACAATACGATTATGGACAGAAAAAATCATAATGATGCGTCCATATTCATGAACGATTCAACCGTATGTGAAGGTTATACACGAATAGCGAATATCATGTATAATACAGCAGGTATAGAATCTTATTATGTAGAAAGTAAAAATCATGCATGGAACATAGTGAGAGCAGGTAACAATTATTTTCACGTTGATACGACGTGGGACGACGGTGAAAATGTTTCTTATGACTGGTTTATGAAATCTGACGAAGAATTAAGAGAATCCGGCGGAAGTCATGAGCAGTGGTCAGCAGATATACCGTCATCACTGCACAGTTTTCAGAAAGATACACTGCCGGAATGTACTTACAGTATGGGCGATATAAATCAGGATAAAAGCGTAAGTATCGCAGATATGGTCATGCTGAACAGAAGTATTCTCAATAAAAGCGATATTGATTATGACAGCTTCGTACTCGCTGACCTCAATTTTGACGGTATTGTTGATTCTTTCGACTTAGTGAAAATGCGGGAAATGATTCTTAAACGCAATTATATTATCGGCGACGTAAATCAGGACAATAAAATCAGTATTGAAGATATGATTATGTTGAATAAATATATTTTCGATACAGATAATATCGACTATGACAGTTACGCACTTGCTGACTTCAATTCCGACGGCGTTGTTGATTCTTTCGACTTGGTGCAAATGAGAAAATTAATTACCAGCTGAAAAATATCTGTCCCTGAACGTTCAGGGGCAGTTTTTTTATTCTGTAAGTTTCCGGAAAAATCAGGCTGTAAAATTTTGTGTATTAGAAAAAGATTGACAAATTACATAAATTATAGTATAATAAATTAAAACTGTCTGTTCTTCTGCTGAACTCACGTGAAAAATAAGACAAATTACTGCACAAATCAGTTGACATTTGAAAAACATATTGATTTTTTTTTTGAAATGCGTATAATATAATTAACACGACGGAGACAAATAAAAATCACTGGAAATCTCCGGTTAAATATTTTATTTGGCAAGCTTATTTTCATTTTCAGATTTTTATAGTAAGAGTTGCCGGAATCAGAAAGGATGAATATTATGAAAGATTCAATAAGAAAACGTTTGAAAAGAGCATTTGCTTTAGTATCATCATTAGCTATGATGGGAAGTTTTTTAGATATAACAGGTGCGTCCGATATTCTTTCATACAATGTCATTTCAGCTACTGCAACAGATGATGAAGATGAAGATAAAGGCGGAACAAATGAAACAATAACAACAACACCGAATGAAGATGAAGGAAAATGCAGTAAAATTGATATTGAAATCTCAAATCAGCTGTCTTTTGATAAATCAGTAACTTGTTATGTGAAAGTATTTAAAATAAACGTAGAAGATGACAGTTCCCATACGCCTATTTTATCTGAAGAGGTTATACTTGACGGAAACAAAGGTAAGGAAAGAGTTGCAACAGATTATCTTGAAAACGGCGGTGAATATCTTGTTGAAATAACTGCTGACGGTTTTGAGAAGTTTACTCAAAAAATTTCAGAGTTTGATAATATGTTATGTACTCTGAAAGTTACACTCGGTTTCGATGATAAATATACATACGTAGAAACTCACCTCATGGAAAACAACAAGGAAGTATTAAAAGAAGACGGAACTCCGATAATAAAAGATACAGGTAAAAATCATCCGGGAGTTATGCGTGTAGGCGATGTAAACGGTGATGGCAATATTACCGAAAGAGATGAAGAAATTCTCGTTGCAGCTATTGACTCTTCTTTAAAAAATGATGGTAAAATAGATTTAAGTCTTCACGATATTGAACTTAAAGAGGATGAGAAAATCTACAGTGACCTTAACCTTGACGGTGTAACCAATCTCGTTGACCTTAAATTCTTTACAAGGTTTTATGTTGAAGAAGCCGATAAGAACAGAGAAGCATCCCTTACAAAAGAATTGTCTGACAAATATATGGAACGTATGGATAAAACTCTTAAAGAGGCAACGTTTACCGGTGAAACAAAAGGCAATGTTACACTTGCAGACATTCTTAAAAAACCTGAACCAACCAAACCAACTGAATCAAATGAAAACACTGAATCAACCGAAAAGGATAAAAAAGCCGAAGAAAAACCGGTACTGGAATTACAGAGCGGAAAAACTGAAATTGTTGACGGCGTTTCAAAACCAGCTGAAATTACAGAAACAAATCCTGTAGGTTTTTCAGTGGATTTTCAGGACGAACCATTAAAAGAAGTAAATCTTTCAACAAATGCTGAAACAGGTTCTATCTTCATTGTAGACGAAAATAATAAAGAAATTGAATATAAATTCGGTTATGATGAAGTACATTACATTACTGAAGAAGAACTGGCAGAAGCTATAACCTCCACAGCACCCGAAAATACTACAGAAACCACAAAATCTACAGAATCTATAGAAACTACTGAATCTACTGAAACCACAGAAACTACTGAATCTACAGAAACTACTGAATCTACAGAATCTACAGACACTGAAACCACTGAATCAACTGAAAATACTACAACAACTACTACTGAACCTGACACAGACACTGAACCCCCTACAAATCCGGTTTTACCTAAGCAGAGCGAAGTAAAAGTTAAAATTGACGAACAAGGTAATATCTCTCTTGACCTCGGTGAGCAGGTAGCTGTTAAAAAGATTACTCTTAAAATCACAAAGGTAAAGGATACAAACCTTGCAAAAATAGGTACTGTTGAATTTCTTAACGGAATGGAAGAACGCATTGCAGAACCTGAAATAGACTACCCGACAAATGTAAAGGTTGTACAGTCCGCCGTTGACGATAAAGATGCAAAAATTATCGCAACATGGGATAAACCCAAAAACAGCAGTGGTATTAAATATGAGTTTGAAGTTTCTACAAATTCAGCTACAAAGGCTGACGGCAGTTTCGCTTCAACTATTTCTGGTGTTCAGAATACAGTGGTTACAGAACCTACTTTCTTCCTCCAGTCTGAACACGGTAATTTCAAGCTTATCAAGATAAACACAACATACTATGTACACGTCCGTTCTATAGATGACGAAGGTTATAAGAGTAAGTGGTCTGATTATGCAAAAGTTACTACAGTATCAAGAAACAGACCCGACAAACCGGACTATGTAAAGGCTACAGGTAGTTTCCGTAGTATGTCAGTAACATGGGGGTCTGACAATACAAACAGCACTGAAGGTTATAAGCTTTACTACAGACCACTGACAGAAACTCTTGACAGCAATGACAATCCTCTTGACGAAAACGGAAATGTTATACCATTCAATGAAATAAATGTAGGTAAAAGAACAAACTGGAATCTCACTGACCTTGAAGACAAAACAACATATCAGGTTTATGTACAAGGCTACAATAAAATAGGCACAAGTGAGAAATCAGTTTATGCACAGGGAAAAACAACTTCCAGTGACCCTGTTCTTATACGTAAATATAATGCTATCAACTGTAGCGATACAGGCGTTCTCGATAATTCACATATTGTTTCTGTCAGAATGGCAGGCGGTGGTGAAATCGTAGGAAACAATATTGATGATATGGAATCCGACGGCAAAACAGCATGGAGCGTTGTTGACGGCAATCCGGAAACATATTACAAATTCAGTCGCTGGTGTGATGACGGTCTTATCTTTGAATTTGACCAGGAATACGAATTTAATTCTTTCGCTATGGTAGCACCATACGATGGTCCTAACTTCTTCCAGATGAGTGTAACTGCATATAATGAAAGTACCGGAAAATGGTATAATGTATGCAGTGGCTGGGCAAGTGAAGGACGAGTAAAAGACAAAAACGGAAAACAATACTACATTAAAAATATCCCGAGAACCAAGACAAGAAAAGTAAAAATAAGTTTTGCTAACTACTGTGCAAACTTCCCTGAAATCACTTATTCAGAAATTGTTTTCTACCACTATGACCCTTTAATGGACGATATCATGAATCTTTATGCTGATGACCTCCATACAGTTCTTAAAGATAATGTTACGCAGGAAATGATTGACGAACTCCGTGACAAAATCGTTCTTCCCGACAGCAGAAACGGTGAATATCACCCTAATAAAGACAATCTCGCAAGAGAACTCAACACAGCAGAAAAAATACTCAATGCTGAACAGATAAGCCAGCCTGTACTTATTCATAACAGCATTACCACATATGACCCGATTGAAAAGAATACAAGCAGAAGATACAGCGGTCTTAACGCATGGCAACCACTCGGCGTAAATGCAGGTGCAAACACAGAAGTTACAATCTATGTAGGCGGTACAAACAAAAATAACAATTATATCATGAAAACCGGCGAAAGCACAGAATTGAAACTTTATGCAACACAGTATAATTCCGAATCAAGCGGATTAACCCTGATTAATGGTCAGCCCCTTAAAATAGGTGCAAATACATTTACAATACCGGCAGGTGCAATATCAGGTGCCGAGGGTGGTGGCGCACTTTACGTACAACATCACGGCGGTGACCAGTCAAAAGTTTATTATTCAGTACGTGTTGAGGGCGGTACACAGGTTCCGAAACTTGACATCTATCAGGTAACTGACTATGTGGAAAAACTCAACAGAACCGCTGATTATATTGAAGCTCTTGAAACTTATGTTGCAGGCATGGAAGAAGAACACAACAGAGTTCATAAGGGTTCAAAATATTTCGGCGAAAGAAACACAAGCCTTGATTACAGCTATAAAAAAGAACTCTGTATCGCAGGTGCAACTGATATTCTTGACGATACAATGATGTATTCACTTCCGGCACATCAGATACTTGCAGGCTTAGGAAACGGTACTGTTGAAGCACGTGCAGTAAAACTCATAAAATCAATGGACGCTATGGAAGATATGATGAAGTTGTTCTATCAGCACAAAGGTATGAGCAATGACGCTGAAAAGGTAGTAAACAAAATCCCGAATCAGCACCTGAATATCCGTTATCAGAGAATGTTCCAAGGTGCTTTCATGTACGCAGCAGGAAATCACATAGGTATCCAGTGGGGTTCGGCTCCGGATATGGTAGCGTGCAACGGCGTTCAGTCTGACAAAAACGGCAGATACCAGAGCGGTAGCTATTTTGGATGGGGTATCGCACACGAAATCGGTCACTGCCTCAATGATTCAAGCTATACTGTAGCTGAAATCACAAACAACTACTTCTCAATGCTTGCACAATCACAGGATAAGAACGCAGGTTCAAGACTTAATTACAACAATATCTTCAAGAAAGTAACTTCAAATACAAAAGGTCAGGCTGACCAGGGTACACAGCTTGGTATGTACTGGCAGTTACACCTTGCTTTCGATAAGGACTTCAACTTCAAGACTTATAACACAAATTCTGAAATACTTGACAATCTCTTCTATGCAAGAATGGACACATATTCAAGAAATCCTGAAAAAGCTCCGGCACCATACGGCATAGCACTTAAACTCAGTGGCGGAACAGACCAGCAACTTATGAGACTTGCTTGTGCAGCAGCAGAAAAAGATATACTTGAATTTTTCAGACGCTGGGGCAAAACTCCTGACGCAACTACTATTGAATATGCTTCACAGTTCAATCACGAAACAAGAGCTATCATGTATGCAAACGAAGATTCCAGAGTTTACGCAATGGAAGACGAAAGCTGGCTTATAAATGATGATGGTAGTCCGGCAACAGTAATAGATGATGTTCAAATAAGCGTAGGCAGAGGCTCAAAGGCAAACAAGGTAAACATTTCAATTGATGTTTCTGATGCGATGTATGAACCTGATATTCTCGGCTATGAAATAGTACGTTGTACTATATCCGGCGGTAACGTGAAAGAAACTCCTATAGCATTCACAAGAACTCCGAATTATACAGACACAGTTACATCTTTGAACAACCGTACAGTATCATATAAGGTTACACTTATTGACCAGTATCTTAACCGTTCAGCAGTATTCACTACAGATATGATTAAGATTGAACACGACGGCAGTCTTGACAAGTCAAACTGGACTGCATCTGTAGACACCACCGGCAAGCACTATTTCACATCAGAAATTATTACTCATGAAGCTGAAGAAGATGGCGTTTCCTGTCACCAGACAGTAATAGACCCTATTGTAAATGCATTCGATGATGACCTGAACACAACTTATGAAGCTACATTTACAGAATTCCCGAGTATATATATCAACTTCAACCAGCCACTCGAAGTAAGCGGACTCAAGTATACAGCAGGTAATAATTCAGCTACTGACAAAATCGGTTACTTTATCTACGTTAAGGACGAAGCTAATAATTGGAAACACGTTGCAACCGGTGACTTCTCCGGAACAGGAAGCAGTATTGCATACTTCGCTAACGCAGACGGCAAATACCTCAGCACTTATGAAACAACAGAAATAAGATTACAGTTCACAAACAAGACCGGTAAATCAGTTTCTATCGCAGAAATTGACGTCCTCGGCGTGACAGGCGATAATGTTGACTTCCGCAGAGACGGTGAAAAGGGTGCTACTGCATTTGGTATTCTTTCTGAAGATTACAAATACGGCAAGAGAGAACAGGATTACATCCCTAAGGATTCCGTTGTATTCGTAGGTTCTTATAAAGGCAATCCGGCATACAATGCAGTAATTCTTTTCGACGAAAACGGCAATATAGTTGGTTCAAACGGTGTTGACGATAACGGCGAATCAAATCAGATTATTCTTGCAGATGTTCCGGACGGTAAACTTATAACAGACGTTTCAGACGGTACATTCGTATACTGGATAGACCCTGAAGATGTTGAAAATATGTTATGGCCTGAGCAGGTACGTGTAGAACTCTACAGATTCAACAACGCACAGACAATGGAAGGACAGCGTATGGTAAGTGACTCACTCTTTGAAGCAGTACCCGACAGAAGCGAAATGGCTCCTATTAAACTCGGCGGTAACAAAAAATACACTACAGAAGAATGACATAATAACAAGATAAATAAAATCCCACCTGTTTAACGGGTGGGATTTTTTCATGTTGTTCCATACAGGATATAACCGGTGGTTTATCTGATTTTTAATGGAAAATATCTTTTTTTCAGTGTGTAAAAATACTGTAAATAGTGATAAACTATAAACATGAAAAGGAAAATAAAATAATCCTCAAATCAAATCTCAAAAATAAAAAATAGTATCTGATGGTCTCGGAAAGGAGAATTATTATGTTAAAAAAAGTTTTCGCAGGATTAGCAGCACTCGTAATACTTGTTTCAGTAAACCCTATAAATAATACAAAAGCTAATAACGATGGACAAAGCAGTACAGTTGCTACAGAAATTAGCGGTATTGAAAGTAATATTATAATAAATGCTAAAGACGGTGCAATAATACTCACATTTGAAGGAGCATCAGACTCAAAAATCAATACATTACGTCTTCATTTAACATCTTCAAAGAAAATGACATTTTCATTTCCACAAAACCACAATTTCAATATTTACAAAGATGAACTTGATAAAACAGGAACTGATTTAAGCATATATGTTTCTAAAAAAGATTCACTTTTCACTATGAAAGCAGATAAAACATATGAAAAATCCGTAACCATTGGATACATACCAAATCCTATTACAAATAACGTTAAAATAGACGCAGTGGAATATGTTTATGGTGATAATGTTGTTACATGGGATAGCAAAAACAAAAAATATAACAATACTACATTCCAAAACGTAGAATGGAGAATAGATGGAACAGAACCTGCTGATAGTACAACAACAACTACAACTACTACCACATCTACAAGAGACTTCGGTTTAACCACAACCACAACTACATCTGACGTGACAATTAAACCTATCGTGGCAGATAATGCAGATACAGATACAGACGGTGAAACCAATACCGATACTACTATCATTACTAACACTGCTACTATCTCTAATGGTAAATCATCGAAACCTCCTAGACCGGACAATTTCGGAAATGACCCGAACACAACAACAACAACTGAAACTACCACTACAACAACTACTGAAGCCCCTGAAACAACCACTACTACCACTACTACAGAAATTCCGGAAACAACAACTACTACCAATACTGAATCTCCTGAAACTCCTGTAGTTCCTGAAACTCCTGAAACAACCACAACAACTACTTATAGACGCAGAACCAGAACCACAACAACTACTACTACTAAACCAGTTACTACAGAAACTACAACTTCTGAAATAACTACTTCCGAAGTTGCTACAGATACAATAAAAACAACTGCTGAATCAAGCGTTTCCGAACCAGTTACAGAAAC
>JAIDQQ010000001.1 GCA_029062165.1 Ruminococcus sp. | reverse complement strand
CCTACTACAACTACTACCACTACCAAGCCTACTACAACTACTACCACTACTAAGCCCACTACAACTACTACCACTACCAAGCCCACTACAACCACTACCACAACAACCAAACCTACTACAACAACTACAACTACCACAATGACTACTACTACATCTACAACCACTACTACTAAGCCTACTACCACAACTCCGGCTGGCAACAAGAAAATAGTTCTTACAGATGTCAATTACAATACTCCTTATTCCTTAAAGAATTACGATTATAAATCAATCGGAAAAATTATCCTCAATCTTAAAGGCGATATAGGCTGGGGTTTCGGCGGTAATGTAGTTTTCGGTAACTGGATTTCACAGTACGGCTATAACGCTCCTGACCTTACAAGTAATTACACTATCGAATTTAATGTGACCAATCCACAGGATATGTTTACTATATACAACTACTGGGGCAATATGTACCTCGAAAGCGTAACTCTTATAATGAAGTAATATAAAATATCCCCTCTGCATGAACTGTGCGGAGGGGACTTTTTTATTGATTTCATTTATTGAGTTTTTTTACTTTTTCACGGATAAGTGAAATAGCCGTAAGGGGTTCGGAAGTATCTTTTACAGCCGTTTCCATAGGGCAGAAACCTGTATCTGTGCGGTTGCGGATAGCTTTGGTAAGTGTATTATATTCAACGTTTATGTTGTTTTCTTCAAATACTTCAAGAGCAGGTTTACTTATGACATCAGTGAATATTTCGTCCGGTCTGATTACAGTATACAGAAATGCACCGGCTTTACCTGTAACCTTGTCTGCAACCGAAAAACCTTTGAGATTTTTTCTGTTTTCGATTACGTCAAGGAGAGGTATGACGCCTCTTTCCGTACTTGTGATAGTTTCGTTTCTGCTGACCGCTACGAACGTATAACTGCCTTCTTCAAGAAGTTTTTTAGCTTTTTCAAGATTCTTCATGTTTTTCAGCGTTCCTTGTCCTGTAGAGTATAAGCGGAATTAAAGTCAGCTGTAAGGCGATACCTGAAATACCGGTTACTACTGATTCCCATATTACAGCGGTTTTAATGGCTTCGTTGCCGAGGGCGTACACTGCAAGCAGTATTGCAACGGCTCTGACAGCTCTTCCGGCAACCTGTACTGTGAGGACTTTTGCAATATCAGGCATTTTATTATCTTTAAGAAGTCCGGCGAAAAGACCGTAGGCACATAATTCAATCATCATGAACGGCAACATAAGTTGCGATGGCATACCGGTCAGCAGACTGCTTACCAGCGGACTTAACAGACCGGCAACGGCTCCCGAGGTTGAACCGGCAAGAAGTCCAACGAGTATAACCGGTATATGCATAGGCAGAAAAGTTTCGCCTACTGCCGTACCCGTACCGGATAACGCACCCATTATGTGAAAAATCTGTGGCAGTACAACAGCCCCGATAATTGCGGAAATCGTTGCGATAGTCTGTTTCTTTACGCTCAGACGTTGTTTTATAATTACGTTTTCTGACATTTTTTTAAACTCCTTTACATATTAATCATTTCGGAAAAATCTTTCATGGCTTTTGAAATTTCAATCTGTTGCGGACAGACCTGCTCACAGCTACCGCATCCGATACAGTTCGCCGGACGTTTTTCTTCCGGCATACTTGCAACAGCCATAGGGGCAAGGAATCCGCCACCGGTTATTCTGTGTTCGTTGTAGTGGGCGATTAATTCCGGTATCGGCAGACTTTGCGGACAGTGACTGGTACAGTAATGACACGCTGTACACGGCAGACCACCTTTTTTAGTTTCCTCGTCAGCGAGAGTTACAAGGCGGTCAAATTCCGTACTGTCAAGAGGTTTATCCTCGTTCCATATGGATATGTTTTCCTTAAGCTGTTGCATATCGGACATACCGGAAAGTACTACAGTAACGTCCGGAATAGCCTGTAAAAATCTGAACGCCCATGAAACTATACTTTCTTCCGGACGCATTTTCAGAAGTTCGGTCTTCATATCTTCGGGAGCGTCGGCGAGTTTACCACCTCTTACAGGCTCCATGACCCATACCGGAATATTATACTTCCGGACGAGTTCAACTTTTTCCTTAGAGTTCTGGAAATGCCAGTCCATATAGTTTAACTGTAGCTGACAAAATTCCATATGTTCGCCGTAAGCGTCAAGGAAACGTTGCATAACATTGAGGTCACCATGTGCGGAGAATCCGAGATGTTTTATTCTGCCGTTTTTCTTCTGTTCCATGAGATAATCGAAAATATGAAACTCCGGATTAAGATAGTCATCGATATTGCCCTCATAGACGTTATGGAAAAGATAGAAATCAAAATAATCCGTCTGACATTTTTTCAACTGTTCCTCGAAAATTTCCTTTACTTTCGGCATATTGGAGTTATCGTAACCAGGGAACTTTGACGCAAGGTAATAACTCTCACGGGGGTATCGTGAAAGAAATTTACCGGCAGTAAATTCGGAGTTACCACTGTGATAACCCCATGCAGTATCATAATAGTTTATGCCGTTTTTCATGGCATAGTCAATCATTTCAGCGGTTTTTTCCTCATCAATGCGAGCGTCGTCGCCGTCGATAACAGGAAGTCTCATCATACCGAGACCGAGACCGGATATTTTAATATCCTGAAAATCTCTGTAAATCATTTTATTTCCTCCTTAAAAAAATATTATCATAATTATAGCATAATGGATAATAAAAGTCAACCATTTCAGAAAAATTTTACAATTCCGTAAAATATTGACTTTTGTATTTTTATGTGATATAATGTAGATATATCTGTAACAGAAAGGAATTACCTGAAATGGATAAAAATGAATTGAAAGAAATACTCCGGAAACATAAGCTATGGCTTGAAAACAAATACGGCGGAGAATGTGCAGACTTATCCGGTGCAGACCTGTCCGGAGCAAATTTAAGCAGTGCGAATCTAAGTAAAGCAAATCTGAGCAGGGCAGACTTAAACAATGCAAATCTTACCGGTGCTAATCTTAGCGGTGCAAATCTTATAAAAGTGGATTTCAGCAATGCCGACCTCACCGGTGCTGACCTAAGCAATACAAGATTAATAAAAGCAAATATCAACAATGCTGACCTTACAAGTGCTGACCTAAGCAATTCAGACCTCACCAAAGCAGATTTAACAGGGGCAGACCTATATGAAACAGATTTTACTGATTCTATCCTGAACGGTGTAGTCATTCCCATTACAAACCCACAAGAAGATAATCCATTCAAAGATTTTGCCGATTGTTCTAATCCGTGGAACTATTAAACAAACAGACACAAAAACCGCTGTAAACCGGATATTAACCGGAAAACAGCGGTTTTGTTTATAGTACGCCTGACAGGAATCGAACCTGCGCACATGGCGTCGGAGGCCACTGCTCTATCCCCTGAGCTACAGACGTATTAATTTATTCCTTGAATATTCTATCATATATATTTCAGTTTGTCAAGAGTTTTTTTGTAAAATCCGGAAATCTGAAAAATTTCTGAATATTATATTACAGACTATTGTAATACGGTATTGTTTATGATATAATTTAATTATAATTTTTTCAGGAGTTGAGTTTATGCAGGAATATATATATCTTGTAGTCGCACAGACCGGTACATATCCGGCTAAATTTTTCAGATTCTTTACAAAAAAACCATATAATCACGTATCGCTTTCAGGTGATATAAACCTTTCGGAGATGTACAGTTTCTGCCGGACTTATACACCGTTTCCGCTACCGGCAACATTTAACCGTGAAATAGTCGGCGAAGGTACATTAGGTCTTTTCGATTACATACCCTGTGAAATCTACCGCATACCTGTCACAAGTGAACAGAAAGAAATGTATCATATGATTATACAGCATTTTGTCCATAACAGGAATACATATTCGTATAATCTTTCCGGACTTATTGCCCTGTATCTTAACATCTCGTGGAAACGTGAACACAGTTTTGTATGTTCGCAGTTTGTGGCGTACACTATGGATAAAATCGGTATACATCTTGAAAAACCGTTCTGTCTGTATAAGCCCGACGATTTCCGCAGATTCCCCGAAGCAGAGTTAATATATTCCGGTGAACTGAATCATTTCCACGAAGAAATAATACGTTCAGATAAAGATAAATTAATTCATAATTTATAATGCATAATTATTGAATTTCAGTCCATAACTTATAAGTTTTATATCGTCCGGTACTAAAATATACGATATGAAATAAAATCTGCTTTCCGGCGAGAATATTTCCGTACTGAAACTCACTTCACTGTCCAGTACGCTTACAGACGCTTTGTTCCCGTTTATCACGATACTTGCCGGAGTTATTTTTTCTTCCGACATTCTGTTATAAGAGTTACTGCTTGATTCAAGAAACATATATACCCCTGCGGTCAGAAGAAGATATACGAATATCCACCTGACCGCTTTTCTGATACTGTTTTTTATGGAAATCATCCTTTCATAGAATTTAAAAGCCGTCCTAAAGCACTGCCTATAAGCTGTCCGGAATACTGTACCTGCTCCAGAGTGTTTCCGTGCGAACCCACTTCAATGAGAAGGCTTCCTGTAGTCAAATCCTGATTGTAATGACGGTAATCAAATAATATAGGTCTCGTAAGACCGGAGTAATCATTTTCAAGCTGTTCCTGAAGTCGACAGGCAAAATGAAAATTTTTCATGAAATCGGGCATACCTAAAGTACCGTCATCACAACCGGATATTATCATAATCTGACCGGCTTCCTTGCCGTTTATCTCGACATATGGCTGATATGCCACACCCTCACCGGCGACGGCATCACGGTGAATGTCGAGTACTACTTTTATACTCGGATACTGTTCAAGGATAGGCTGTATTGTCTCCCTGCTCCGTCCGTAAGAACCGTTATATGAAGGATAGTCATGTATATCCCTTGCATGAATAACACCTATTCCCTGTGCCTCAAGTTCCGCCTGAATGGCATCACCTACCATTATCATATTTTTGGTTTCGTCGGTGGTACGGTAATTGAAATTAGCGTCATAGAAATCCCTGACATAAGGTTCAAAACTTTCGGTAGTGTGGGTATGATATATAAGTACAAGTGGTTCGGAAGTATCTTCCACAGTGAAATCAGCACCACAACGGCTTTCGGATAAAAGCGTTTCATTAGGAATAGAAGTCTGATTGTTTACCTGTCCGCCGTTATCGAGATTAAAGAAAGAATTACCGCTGTACTGTCCGTAAGTTGTCCGGACTATTGCACCGCCTGTCGTCCATGAAGTCGGGTAGGGCTTGTCACCTGAATTTTCGGAATTTTTTTCAAGTGGATTTTCAGTTTCGGTCAGAACGTCAGTAGAGGGTTCTTTCTGTGAGATTTCTTCCGTAGTAGTCGTAAACCTGTCCGGATTTTCGGTTGAAGAAGTTCCGGTTGAAGTATCCGGCGTGTGAGAAGTTTCAGAGCCGTTTTCAATCCGGATATTGCCTACTTTTTCAAGAAAATTCCTCATTGCCGGAATACCTTTCACAGTAAATGCAATCATAAGCGGAAACCCTAACAGAATACATAATCTGATTATACCGGCAATTTTTCTTCTTTTATGACGTGTCATTTTATCACCTCGTTATTATTTCCAATCTGATTAAATTATATTCGTCCGGAATGTAAATAAATGCATAATTTACAATGTATAATTCATAATGCATAATGCATAATTATTAATCAGGAGTTCAGTTGTAGAAAAATGTTCCACGTGGAACAAATTCAGTTCCCAATTATGAATTATTGATTATGAATTATAAATTAACAATGAGGTGATTTTGATGTACGAATGCAGAAGTGCAAAGAGGTTTTTCGGATTGCTTCTACTTGATGCGGTAGTATTTTCAGTATGTGCGGTATTCTTTTTTGTGGGAAGAAGTTTTTTCAGTTCGTCAGCGGATTCCGTCAGGGAAGAGGATATATTTCTGCCGGTGATAATGTATCACAGCGTATACGGCGACGCACCAGAAGAATACATAGTAACGCCGGAACAGTTTGAGAATGATTTATCATGGCTGGCGGAAAATGAATATACTTCCGTGACCGCCCAGCAGTTGACGGATTACGTCAACGGAACAGGCGGACTTCCGGAAAAACCTGTAATGATAACGCTTGATGACGGTTGTTATAATAATCTTTCGGAAGTTTTGCCGGTACTTGAAAAATATGACATGAATGCTGTAGTTTCGGTAGTAGGACAGTATACGGACGTAACAGCGGTAAATGACCCACATATACCGGCGTATTCGTATCTTACGTGGGAGGATATAGACAGCCTTACGGAATCCGGACACGTTGAGATAGGGAATCATACATATAATATGCATACGTTTAAGGGAGAGCGTCAGGGGTGTGCGAAGAATCCCGACGAAACGGAAGAGGAATACAGGGAACTTCTCTATAACGATTTAAACCGTCTCCAGAATGAAATTCACGAACATACCGGAAAATTACCGGTAGTATTTGCCTATCCGTTCGGCTTCAGAAGTCCGGAGGCTATGCCGGTAATACGTGAACTCGGCTTTACAATAACGCTGACCTGTACCGAAAAACCTAACTACATAAATCATAACCCTGACTGTCTTTACGGTCTGAACAGATACAACCGTAGCGGATTATATTCAACCGGAGAATTTATGGAATTTATAATGCATAATTCATAATTAAAAAATGTACCGTATGAACGACATTGACTGTCATACATAAGGTACATTGCAATTCATAATTATGCATTCTTAATTATGAATTATTTAAAACAACGAGTTCTTCACCGTCGTCACTGTGTGACCATTCATTCCGTGGAGTTCCTCTTATACTCCGGTAGGATTCTATGAAAAGACCGAAAAATTTTTCAAAGTCTTCACAACCCATAGCGTGCCAGTACTTATCGTATTCCGGAGCCTTATATTTTTCAAATTGAGCAGGTATATCGCCGTCTTCCTCAAATGCGGAAATAATTGCGGTATCGTTAAGTATAAAGTATTCCATATCCGGATAGACTTTCACGAAAAATGCGGTAAACATGGTAAAAATAACAAGCGATATGACAGAAATTATAATACCGGCAATTGCGAAAGGTTTACCGCCCTGACGTTTCACCAGTGATACCACAGCCAGTATAATAGCTATCGGCGAGAGTATGAAACTGAAAGCCATTCCGAAAAACAGTAAGTTCACCATACTGATTATGAATGAAGCCGTTGCAAGACCTGTTTTAAGTGATTCGGGCATTTTGTCGGGAGTTTCCGGCAGATTGTCATAAAAAAAATCTTTGTCCATGAGTATTCTCCTTAAAGGTCAGTCTGCCAGTTCCAGTTACGGACGGCGAGTTCTTCGAGATTGTAGGGTGTTTTCTGATATACGCAGTAATTCAGCCAGTTTGAGAACATAAGATTAGCGGTACATCTCCACGAAAAAACAGGTGTATTTTCGGGGTTATCGTCGGGAAAATAGTTATATGGAATCTGAATATCAATACCTTTTCTTAGGTCACGGAAATATTCATTAGCAAGCGTATCACGGTCATATTCCGAATGACCTGTAATGAAATATTGTCTGCCGTTTCTGTTTGCGACTATATGAACGCCGGAAATTTCCGAAGAAGTAAGTATCTGTAACTGTGAAATTTTTTCGATGTCCTCACGCCTTACTTCCGTGTTCCGTGAATGAGGTACAAGAAAAATGTCGTCGAAACCGCACAGAATACGGCAGTTTTCAACTTCTGCACGGTGCGGAAAGATTCCGGACATTTTTTTTTCAAGGGTATATTTAGGTACACCGAAGTGATAATAAAGTCCAGCCTGTGCCGCCCAGCAGATGTACATAGACGAAAATACATGGGTTTTTGACCACTCCATAATTTGCGTTATTTCGTCCCAGTAGTCAACCTGCTCAAATTCAAGGAGTTCAACCGGTGCTCCGGTAACTATCATACCGTCGTAACGGTTATTTTTAATCTCGTCGAATTTCTTATAGAAGTATTGAAGATGATGTTGTGAAGTATTTTTCGATACGTGTGAAGCCATCTGAATTAAGTCAATGTCAAGCTGTATGGGAGTATTGCTAAGTAACCGCATCAACTGTGATTCAGTTTCAATTTTTTTCGGCATGATGTTGACTATCACAAATTTAAGGGGTCTTATGTCCTGATGTTCAGCACGTTCTTTGGACATTACAAAAATATTTTCTTTTCCAAGCGTTCTGAATGCCGGTAATTCCGACGAAATGCGTATAGGCATACAAAATCGCTCCTTTCTTATTCAATTCATAATTAATAATTCTTAATTCATAATTATGCATTCCTGATTAATTCCTGTGATTGCAGTCGGAACAGCCATTCATGAAGCGGTCAATATTTTCGACTGTCATATTTTCGCCGGTAATAAATTTAAGTTTCCGGAGATTGTCGAGACAGTCAGATGTATCAAATACAAGTGTTCCGATAGATTTCAGCGTACTCTTAAAAATAACCGAACGTACAAGACCGTCACATAAGAGCAGGTCACCGCCGTCGTCGAGACCGTGAATAACAGTCCGGTCATTTTCGTAGGAGTAGGCAATATATCCGGTTACTTTGTTATTCTCGAAAGCCTCAGTAATATGGACGTTATCGCCGGTGAAGTCGTAATTTTCACGGGAAAGATTTTCACGTATTTCAAGCATATTCAATTCTCCTTGCCTATGGCGTTACGGATTGCACGGAGTTCTTCGGCAGTAAGTTCACGCCATGTAGAAGGCTTAAGCATACCGAGTTTAAGAGGACCTATACTTATACGTTTCAGACGTGCCACTTCGAGACCTACCGTTTCGCACATTTTACGGATTTGTCTGTTTCTGCCCTCTTTAATAGTAATGAGGAGTACCACACGTCCCTGTTGTTTTTCCTTTACAACCACGCTTGCCGGAAGAGTTTTTCTGCCGTCGATTTCCACGCCCTCCGAAAGTTTAATAAGTTGTTCGTCAGAAATATCCGGACGGACGGTCACACGATAAGTTTTGGCGATATGTCGGCTTGGGTGCATGATATTGTTAGCAAATTCGCCGTCATTGGTAAAGAGAAGTAAACCCTCTGAATTTCTGTCGAGACGTCCGACAGGGTAAACACGTTCCTGAACGCCGTCGAGTAAGTCCATAACACAACGTCTTTCGAGGTCATCGGAAACGGTTGTCACATAGCCACGAGGTTTATTAAGCATGATATAGACAAAATTTTTCTTACGTGGCATATAGAGACGTTCACCGTCAACGGTTATAATGTCCTTGAAACCGCATTTGTCGCCGAGGCTGACCGGTCTGCCATTGAGTTTAACACGTCCTTGTGAGATAAGTGTTTCTGCTTTACGTCGGGAACAGTAACCGCTGTCTGCAATCATTTTCTGTATTCTTATTTTTTCCAATTAAATTCTCCTTTTCAGTAATTTTTCTGTGAATTTCCGGAAAAGATTTTTCTTTACCGGAGCTTTTTTAATTGTTTTTACCGGTGCATCACTGTCGGCGAAAAGGGAAATACGGCGTACTTCCCTGCCGTTACAGGATATACTTAACTGTGCTATTTCGTCGCCTTTCTGTACCGGAGCATATACGAACGGTGCGGAAATGACTTTATATTCAAAATCGGAAGTATCTGCATTGAAGACAGTCACTTCAACATCTTCGGCGGTAAGTGAAAGCCTGTCCGTATCAGCACCGGCAATTTTAACCGAAAGATTTTCCGGAATATCCAGTTTAATATTATGTGCGTTTTCAAAACCGTAGTCATACATAGCCATATGGTCATTCCAGTCATTGCGGTCATTGAGAGTGACGCATATCAGATTAATGCCGTCACGCTCACACGCCGAAACGAGACATCTTCCGGCTTCGTCTGTGAAACCGGTCTTTACGCCGTATACGCCGTCATACATTGTGAGAAGTTTGTTAGTATTTTTCAGCCAGCGTGTGTACGGCGGATTACCGAACTCAGTTTTGATAGTCGATGAGGAACATATTTCACGGAAGATTTCATTTTTGAGAGCCTCACGGGCAAGAATAGCCATATCGTAAGCCGAAGAACCATGTCCTGTACCCTCAAGTCCGGACGGCGTTACAAACCATGTTCTTGAAAGTCCTAATTCCTTTGCCTTGTCGTTCATCATGACGGCGAAATTTTCTATACTACCGGCGAGTTTAACGGCAGTAGCGTTGGCGGAATCGTTACCGGACGGAAGTAACATTCCGCAACACAGGGCATATTTAGTTACAATATCGCCCTTTTGCAGACCCATTGAAGAGCCTTCAACCATAATAGCATCAGGGTCAACTTCAAATTCTTCGTAAAGGTCACCGCTTTCGAGACAAAGCATGGTAGTCATAATTTTGGTAGTACTCGCCATAGGGAGTTTTTCGTCACAGTTGACGGAATAAATAATTTCGCCTGTATCTGCTGAAATGAGTACAGCACCTTTCGCCGATATTTCAGGTTCATTTACTGCCTGTACGTCCATAGCGGAAAATACCGGTAAAAGCATTACCGTACATATTGATACTACAATTTTTTTCATCTGCATACCTCCGGAACAAGTCCATTATAATATACTTACATGATATGCAGATTTTACATTCAGTATTCCGGATTATATTCAGTCGTTGAGAATAATATCGGTGTCAGATTTTTTTTTCTTTTTCTTGTTCATGATTTCAGAAATCTTGTTCACAACATGAGGAACGGCATTTATAGCGGAACTTACAGGGTCATTGTCGGCGGTGGAAGAAATCATTTCAGCAGAGCCGTCGGGAGCGACTACAAGAAAGCCTTCAGGTTTTATTGAAATTCCTGCACCTGCTCCGCCACCGAAAAGATTTTTTTCGTATTTTGACGGCAAATCCGAACCACCTGAAGCAAAACCATATGAAACTTTTGAAATCGGGATAATAGTAGTACCGTTTTCAAGCCTGATAGGTTCGCCTATAACTGAATTTACGTCAGCCATTTCCTTTATTTTTTCAATTGAAACACCTAAAATTTCGCCTACTGATGTTTTTGGTTTTTCCATAATAAAATACCTCACTTTCCGGACTTTTTACGCCCGTGTTTTTCTGGAATATATATCCTGAACAGATAGACTGTCAGAAACCATAGAATTGAAAATACCAGCGTATACAGCCGGAAATTCACTTTACAGGAAGAATCCCACTGTGATTTCTGTGTATTGAAACTACATCTTATATCGACGGTTTTGTAACTTACCGTGAAGAGTTCGCCTAGCCATGCAAGAAGATAATATACCGTACCGCTTATAGTACCGTATAACAAGGCACATTTATAAGGGTCATCACCGGCAACGATAAAATCAATATATACTTTTTTTATATGGAATCCACGGAAAATTTTAAGCAGAGGTCTTCCGGCGATGTCCCATATATTTATAAGAAATTCTATTCTGTCAGTCAGGGATTTTTCTTCATGTTTTTCATGTTCTTCTTTTTCCGTTTCAGTATCATGTATTTCTTCAGTTTCTTCTTCAACGGAAAGATTTTCTTCATATTCTTCAAAATCCTCAACTATCGGGATATCAATGTCAATGTCAATATCATAATCTTCTTCCTCTTCTTCATTCAGAGATTCTTCTTCAGGGTCTTCATAATAGTCAGTATCATCATCATTTTCTTCCGGAAAATCTTCAAATTCTTCAGTTTCCGGAGCAGGTTTTTTTCTTTTCTTTCTTTTTTTAAGAAGTCCGTAGCCGTCGGAATCCGCAAGCGGTATGAGTGAGAATTTCAGCCTGTATTTCAGAATACCATCAATGAAACTGATTTCCGCATTTATTGGCAGTACAAGCGAAAGGATAAGTACCGCCATAACCAGTCCGAGAACGCCGAGGAGGATATAAAGCAGAATTTTCAGAATAATCAAAAATAATGCCTCCTTTACGATTCATTGATTTGTGACCGGTCAGCAGGTGGCAGATTTTCAAGGGAATCCAGTCCGAAACATCTCAGGAAAGCGTCAGTAGTACGGTAGGCGGTAGGTTTGCCGATAATGTCAAGTCTTCCGGCTTCCTCAATGAGACCTTTTTCAACGAGACTGTTTATTAAATAAGAACTGTTCACGCCCCTGACCTTTTCAACGAATCCCTTTGAAACAGGCTGGTTATACGCAATGACCGCAAGGACTTCCATAGCGGAATCTGAAAGAGGTTTGTTTCTGTTTAATTCAAGAGCCTTACGTATTTCCGGTGCGAACTCCTCACGGGTGCATAGCTGATAACAGTTTTCAAGTTTCTTTATACATAAGGCACTGCCGATATCTTCATAGCAACTGTTAAGCGAATTTATCAGAAATTTCAGAGTTTCCGAATCAATTTCGCATACTGATGTAAGCCTGTTTATACTGACAGGTTCACCGCCTGCAAAGAGTATGGCTTCTATGACAGCTTTTTTCTTTTCTGTTTCCAAATTTTTTCACCGTCCTTCATGAAGATTTTTTTATTGTCATCACTGATTAATATTCTTCCAGAACGTGTAAGTTCGAGTACGGCAAGGAAAATCGCAACACGTTCTGAACGGTCACGGATGCCGTTATACAGGGAATCCATATCAGCAGTACCGGTGGAATAGAGTTCACGGAGAATGTGTATAACCTTGCTTATTACCGAAACTATACGTCTTTTCACGACGGAATTTATTTTGTTTTCGATTCTGACCTCATTATTTACCGTGAAATTTTTTCTGACGGAGATATTTCTGATAGCACCGGCAAGAATATCCGGCGAATGTTCAAGACAGTAGGTGTTATCAGGTTTTAATTTCACAGGCGGATGAGTGAAGATATTGTCAGTATATAAAGACTTTAGTTTTCCGGCGACCGACTTGCATAAAGAATATTCAATCAGGTCTGCCTGAAGTTCTTTTTTCATTTTTTCAGCAGTTTCCGGCTGTGGCAGTAGAGAGGCGGTTTTTATATATATAAGACGTGCCGTCATTTCAAGAAATTCACCGGCTATTTCAAAATTATTTTCACGGACGTTTTCCATAAAATCGAGATACTGTGCAAGGAGTTCAGAAATTTCAATATTGAAAATGTCCATTTTATGACGGCTTATCAGATTCAGAAGAACATCTAAAGGACCTTCAAAGCATTCAAGACGGAAAGATAATTTTTCCATTTATGCAAGTCCCCATTTGTGTTTCGGAATATTAAGGACGAGTTCAATCATATGGTCACTCACGAAACTGCACGCAATATTCAGAATGTTAAACTGTGGCGGAATCCTGTTCAGTACAAGTATAACAACAAGAAATCCCATCTGTAATTCACGCTGGTGTTCATAAAACCAGCGGTCAATTTTTTCGCCGAAAAAATAGCGTGCAATGTTGAAACCGTCGAGAGGTGGGAACGGTATCAGATTGAACATTGCAAGACCGATATTAATACTGAAAAGAGACTTTAATAACATCAGTACGCTTGACATAGTAGTAATATCGGGGGAGAGATAAGCCGAAATACCGGATTCTGTACAGAGCAGGCAAGCCCATATGAGTATAGCAATAAATCCGGCTATCAGATTCGATACAGGACCGGCAAGAGCCGTAAGAGCGTAACCGCCCCGAGGATTTTTCATGCGGTTAGGATTGACCTGAACAGGCTTTGCCCAGCCGAAACCGGTAAATACAATAAGTATCGAACCGAATAAATCGAGATGTGCGAACGGATTGAGACTTATTCTTCCCTGACGTTCAGCGGTATCATCGCCGAGCCACTTCGCCACAAGAGCGTGTGCCGCCTCGTGTACCGGCATGACCAGAAACAATGTAACCAGTCTTGAAAAAATTCTCATAGTTGAATAAATGTTCATAATGTTCCTTTCTTTTATTAAGATTTCACTTTCCGGAAAAAACCGGTAAAGATGATTACTATTTATTATACTACATTAAAGCAGATTTTTCAAGTAATATGAGTAAATTTCATAAAATAAAAAAATTTTTTCATTTTTTTTGAAAAAAGGCTTGACTTTTTGAAAAAGACATGATATACTAATTCTGTTGACTTTTTTAAACAGATAAGGAGGTGCAGTCTGATGGCAAAATGCGATTTCTGCGGTAAGGGAGTTACTTTCGGTATCAAGGTTTCCCACTCACACAGACGTACTAACAGAACATGGAAACCAAACGTTAAACGTGTAAAGGCAGTTGTCAAGGGTACTCCTTGTCATGTTTACGCTTGCTCAAGATGCTTACGTTCCGGCAAGGTTGAAAGAGCTTAATAATTACGTTAAAAGAAATTCAGGGTATTCTTTCGGGAATATCCTGTTTTTTGTTTTATTAAGATATTTTTAAGAATTTTATAGCTTGATTATTTCTGCAATATGTGATATAATTAATTCATAATTAAGAATTATGAATTATAAATTGCAAATTAAAATTGAGGTGAATTTTATGACTGTATGTGAACACTGCGGAGCATCTGTACATGGAGAAGTATGCGAATACTGTGATATGCCTGTTAAAAATATAAAACCTGCTCCCATTCCGATTATAAAACCTGCTCCGTCTGAAATGATATATAAAAAAATAAAGTCTGCAAAATCTGCGAAACAAAAAATAACCGAAAAAACAGAAAAGCATCTGAATCATATTAAAGCCCTGAAAGCTGAAAGAGCTTCCAGACCTAAACTTAAACTTAACAAACGAGGTAAAAAGTTCTTACGGATTCTTTTCGCCGGTACGGTTTCAGTTGTGGGTATCAGTTTCATGACTATTGGTCTTGCAATAAATCATAATGTAACAAGAACATATATTCAGTCGCCACCGGAATACGTTATAGAACATCCATACGTTGAGAAGCCGTATATAGAACACAATCACTATGAATACGATTACGGTTACGGTTACGAATATGATTACGATTATGATTATGATTACGATTATGATTATGATTACGACTATGACGACGACCGCGAATTAATAGAAGAAACAGCCATACCTGTCGAAGAAGCACTCCCACTCTATGACGAGGAAAGACCTGTATACGATACAAACGAAATCTTTCAGGAAAACGGTATATTTCCGTCGGGTATATATCAGATAGGCGTTGACATTCCGGAGGGATTATATATCTTCATACCCGAGATGTCAGACGGTCACGGCGTTGAGGGTGTCTATGCAGACCCTGAATGTGAAAACCAAATTTCTTCGGCTTACGTACATTTTGACGGTACACGTATAGCGTACATTTCCGGAAACGGTTATCTTGATTTTTCATGGTGTACCGCATATAATCTTGATATGTACCCCGATATAGTCAATGACCCACATAAAACCGACGGTATGTTTATAGTGGGACGTGATATTCCGGCAGGTACTTACAGAGTAGTAGGTTACAACGAATACGAAGGTGAAGCGGAATGGTACGTATATTCAAGTATAAATGCCGTCGGTGCGGTAATAAAGGAATCCGGAACACTTGACAATTATGACGATTATTACGATAAATATTACGACAGAATAACCCTTAAAGACGGCGAATACTTTGAATTAAGAAACTGTATTATCGGCGACTTACATTCCTGATTATTAATTTTCAATGACCGCTATAGCCTGCATACCCATTTCACCATAACGGCGTTCGGCGAGACGTTTAAGGTACGGAGTATCTTTTTCGGCGAGTGGGTCATTGAAGTAATAATATTCCTCATCATACCCGACGAGTACAAGACAGTGTTCATTTGACTTCCATAGATAACGTTCGCCGGTTTTATCTATAATCCAACTGTTAGAGAGGTTAATAAAAGTAGGTTTCATATCGATACTCGCCCACATAATGACTGGTACGCCCTTACTGATATATTCCGCACATATTTCCTCAAGTTCTATGCCGTTAAGGTCAATGATGTCGTATTTCTTATCGAGGATATATTCACGTGGTTTCAGATATTTATTCAGTGCATAGATAATAGCACCGCTGTAACAGCCATAACCGGTATTTTTTTCCGGATTTCCAATGAAAACTTTGTCAGGGTCACCGCCGTGTTTTCTGTTTTTCGAGTCTTCCGTTATATCGACGGCATTAAGATAGCCCTTTTCAAGAAGTTCACCGGCTTTTATATCGAATCCGAGGAAAGCAAGCAACATTGAAGTACTGACGAGTTCGCACCCTGTAGGATAGTCATGTTGCGAGTAGTACGGAACATCTATCAGCATATTTTTTTTCATTTTCGGTTTTGATGTAAATTTAGTAGCAGGTTGAGTAGTGGGCTGGATTTTTGTAGTAGCTGTAGCGGATTGGGTAGCGGTAGTAACTAAAGCACTGCCGAGGGGATTTCCGGAATTTTTATTGCCACATGAAGTAAGTAAAATAAGTGCGAGGAATAAAATAAATTTCTTCAAAACAATTCCTTTCATGAAATACAGATTATTAAAGAAACGGGCAGTCTTCGGGACTGCCCTGTTAATTTATTCTTCTGTGGATTCTTCTTTTGATTCTTCTTTTGATTCTTCTTTTGATTCGGTGACGGTTATATTAGTAACGGATTTGGTTTCAATGATATTACCGTTTTCGTCTTCGGAATTTATAGTGATAATGATTTCGATATTATTGAAATTATTGATGACTTCCGGAAGATTTGTAACAGTTCTGTGGAGAATTTCCGCCTGATTGCCGTTATAGACACGTCCTTCAGGGGTTTCGGGATTTTCTTCGAGAAGTGTGAACAGCATACCGAGAACGTCGACGGCATTTTTCGGAGGCTGTATAACTCTTTCGGTATCGAGTTTGATTAAATATTTTCCGAAATCGGATATATGCAGAATATCCGCAAGAATATCATTATCAAATTTTATTTCAACACAGTTCATAATAATTCCTCCTTCAAGGCATTGACTTTATCAGTTTTTTCCCATACAACGCCGAGTTCCTCACGTCCCATATGACCGTATGAGGCAAGACGTCTGTATTGAGGTTTTCTTAAGTCAAGAGCTTCGATAATTGCGGTAGGTCTCAAATCGAACACCTTTGAAACAGCTTCGGAAAGTTTTTCTTCGGAAACTTTACCAGTACCGAAAGTATCTACAAGAACGGATACCGGCTTAGCAACTCCTATAGCGTAAGAAAGTTGTACCTCACATTTTTCAGCGAAACCACCGGCAACGATATTTTTAGCGATATATCTTGACATATATGCACCGCTCCTGTCGACTTTGGTAGGGTCTTTACCGCTGAACGCTCCGCCACCGTGACGTGAGTAACCACCGTATGTATCGACTATAATTTTTCTTCCTGTCAGACCGCTGTCGCCTTGCGGACCGCCTATAACAAAACGTCCGGTAGGATTAATGAAAATCTTTGTATTTTCGTCGATAAGATTTTCCGGAATAACCGCCCTTATGACGTATTCTTCAATATCCTTGCGGAGCTGACTTAAAGAAATATCGGCAGAATGCTGTGAAGATACAACAACTGCGTCTATTCTTGACGGCTTATTATCAATATATTCAACAGTAACCTGTGTTTTGCCGTCGGGTCTTAGATAGCGGAGTGTACCGTCTTTGCGGACTTCTGTTAATTTCATGGACAGCTTATGTGCGAGTGAAATCGGAAGTGGCATAAGTTCTGGAGTTTCGTTGCAGGCGTAACCGAACATAATACCTTGGTCGCCTGCACCATTGGAAAGACCGTCATTTTCGTCATTTTTTTCACGATACTCGAAAGCCTCATTAACACCCATAGCAATATCCGCAGATTGTTCGTCAATGCTTGTCAGTACGGAGCAGGTGTGAGCGTCAAAACCGTATTTTGCACGGTCATAACCAATATCGGCTACAACATGGCGTGCGATTTTAGGAATATCGACTTTAGCGGTAGTAGAGATTTCTCCCATACAAAGAATCATACCTGTTGTGACAGCCGTTTCACAGGCGACACGTCCTGTAGGGTCTTGTTCGAGAATGGCATCAAGGACAGCATCAGAAATCTGGTCAGCGATTTTGTCGGGATGACCCTCGGTGACAGATTCAGACGTAAAAAAAACTTTACTCATAAAAAAATAAACCTCCTCAACAAAAAATGCCCCGAAAAATTCCGGAGCATAAATTTCAATGAAATTCCTCATCTTCCGGATAAACCGCAGGAATTAGCACCTTTTCCGCCGTTGCGGAAGGTTGCCGGACATCATAGAACCTGTTTTCTCCGTCCTTCTTGATAAGGTTGTACATATTATATCATGTATTTCCGGAAATGTCAATAGGTTTCAGGTATTATTTTTTTTATAGTTTTCGAGAGCGTCATAGACTTTGTGAAATACAACCTGATTCGGATAACGTCTGTAGTCTGCAAAAATCCAAATACCGTTTTTATAGAAGTGTTCAGCGATAGCGGAAGCAGTACCGGCACTTCTGCTCTGACCGTATTCGCACTGACATATTATATCCATGCCGTTGTTGTAGACGTTGTATATAAATTCCGCCATTTTATCGGCTTCCGGAAAATATGTATCATATGTATAGCCTTTCGATTTCAGACACTCAATATCAAGGTCATCAAGTTCACTGTAAAAGACGTTTTCGCACACACCGGAGTAGTCAACGTGTGTATAGTCTTTGTCGATTCTTTTTATTGCGGGGTCATAGTAACTTATGACGGCGGTATTATCCGGAAACTGACCGGATTCAATAATTTCCTCAATTTCCTCACGTGAATAAACTAAGATGTTCATAAAAATATAGTCTCCTTTACATACGGTAAACAAACGGACTTCCGGTTAAGGAAGCCCGATTGTCATGATATAGGGATTATTGGGGATTTTTGTGTTCGGTGACGGGGTAATCACCGGAACACCTTATGAAAAAACAGCTTTCAGGAATATTCCTTACAGCGTATTTATTATATAAAGCGTTTGTGTAAAATACGTGATAAAAAAATAAAATTTTTGTAAAATAAATGTTACAGAATATAATAAATTTTTACAAATTTTTACCACCGTTTATTCTGAACCAGAATACAGAACCTTTACCGAGAGTACTTCTAACGCCGTAATCGTAGCCGTGCAGTTTGAGGATAACTTTCACTATCGAAAGACCGAGACCTGTTCCGACTACTTCCCTTTTATGATTTTCTGAACGGTAATATTTATCGAAAATAAGTTTGATTTTGTCTTCTTCGATACCGTCGCCAGTGTCTTCGATTTCAATGAGTACGCCGTCGGGCTGGTTAATCTGACGGACATATACTTGTTTGTCGTCGCCGGTATAGTTGATAGCGTTGTTAATCAGATTATATATAACCTGCTCAATTTTGCCGACATCACAGCAGACAATTCTTTCAGTATCGGGTGTGAAATGTATATGATAGCCCATTTTTTCGGAAACACCCTTGAAACGTCCGATAATGTCCTTCATTTTGGAACTTATTTCAAATTCAGTAGGATTCATTTTCTGTTTACCGCTTTCGAGTTTGGAGAGGTCAAGAATATCATTTACCATAGCGGAAAGCCTGTCCGTTTCATTTATGATAATTTCAAGATGTTCATTGCGTTTAACCGGATTATCGCCGGACAAATCACGAATCATTTCGGCATAGGCTTTCAGCATAGTGAGAGGTGTTCGCAAATCGTGCGAGACATTGGCTATTAAATCCCTCTGCATAGTATCAACTCTTGAAAGTTCCTTTTCGGCGTACATGAGAGTGTCTGCAAGTTTCTGTGCTTCAAGATAACCTCTTCCGTCGAATTGCGTATTGAGGTCACCTTTCGCCATATTTTCAGCGGATTTTGTTATACGGTCAATAGGACGTGAAATAATATCGGCGAGGAATACGGATATAATCGCCGCTATGAATATAAGTATAATGGTTATAATGAACATCTGACGTTTTATTATGGAGACTGTAGAACCTACCGGAGCGAGTTCAGAGTTTATAAGTAAATAGCCCTCCGGTGACCTGACACTGCCGAGTACGCATATATATACAAGCATATCTCCGGAATTTTTCGGGTTTGAAACTTTATATAATGCTTCCGGCTCTTCGATACGGCGGATTTCATTCAGGAATTTATAAGTACGGTTTTCCTTACCGTGTACGAGACATTCACCGAGTACATCTTTCGAGTAGATAGAACGTCCGTATTTGTCAAGAATTTCAACGCATACATCGTTATTTACGGCTACTTCTGAGTATTTATTTATGAAATCAGTCCTGTTACCGTCTTTGTATTCATTTTCATAGGATTCGACGATTTCAACGGCATTTTCGGTAACGGAACGTGTTTTCATGCTTTCATAGAAAGATTCAAGAAAAAAAATCTGGAATATCCACATAAGCACGAACATCAGCAGAATGAACACCACAAAATGAATCCATATTTTCAGGCGTAAGGGCATACGTCCGTTCACGTTACTGATTTTACTGGAGATATTCAAATTTATAGCCCAGTCCTCTCAAAGTAACTATAAAACGACGGTATTCGCCCAGACTGTTACGTAACATCTTGATATGAGTATCAACCGTCCTGTCGTCGCCGAAGAAATCATAACCCCATACTTCTTCAAGAAGCCTGTCCCTTGAAAGTGCAATGTTTTTATTTTTCACGAGGAAAAACAATAAATCGTATTCTTTCGGCGTCATTGAAGCCTTAACGCCGTTGACATAAACTTCACGTCCGGAGATGTCAACTTCCAGCCCCTCAAAAATATACTTGTCCTGTACAGCTACCTGTTCAGCGATAGCATTTCTTTTCAGTACCACCTTGACCCTTGCCATAAGTTCCTTAGGTGAGAACGGTTTTACAACATAGTCATCAACGCCGATTTCAAAGCCGAAAAGTTTATCATACTCTTCACCACGTGCCGAAAGCATTATAACAGGAATCTTCTTTGATTTATGGATTTCCTTACAGGCGGAATAGCCGTCAAGCCTTGGCATCATAACGTCCATGATTATTAAATCAAAATCATAGTCCTGACAGAGACTTACAGCTTCCATACCGTTTTCAGCTTCCGTGACTTCATAGCCCTCAAATTCAGCGTATTCACGGACAACATTTCTGATATTCATTTCGTCGTCCACGATTAAAATATGTGCCATAGATAAAAAAACTCCTTTTTCTGAAAATTTCCGCCGGAATATCCGGCAGATTTATTATAACATAATATCACGCAAAAGTGTACATTATGTGATAACTTTCTGTAATTTTACAGTAAATTTTGAAAATTATAGTTGACATTTTCGGTAAAATTTGCTATAATTAACTTGATTCAGTTTTACATTAAACGGAGGTGGTAAAATATGAATCTCAACAGCCCGCTTTCAGCATCAATAGTGATAGTTGTGGCGACGTGTCTTGTCATTGCATATGCACAGCTTTTTCCCGATATGGCATGGATAGTAATAATAACATACATTTCAACAATGATATTTCTTTCAATAATCCTTGCTATACTGGCATGGTTTTACCGTAAGCATAAGTCCTCGATTGACGCCGGTGAAATGGCTGGAATCATAGAAAATCTCGATGTTGAAATGATTATATGGACTGAAGATTTTTCCGCCGTATACATGAACCGTCATATACGTGAACTTCTTGGCATACAGGGACGTAATTTTGACCAGCAGGCAGAAGTTATGCGGGCATTCGGAATTGATTCCGCAAATCCTATGACTGTAACGGAAATAGTAAACAGCACTTCCCACGAAGCACATTTCACAGGTGCTGACGAAGAACCGGTTACTATAATGTGGGGTACTTCCATAATGAAGAAAACACGTAAACATACGCTTTTTTTCAGTACCGGACTTAACGTTACGGAACTCAAAAAGACACAGTTTGAACTTGCAAGTACAAACGATTTGTTTAATTATTCGATGGGTATAGCTGAAATAGGTCTTGTCATGTCAAACGATATGCAGAATTTCATAGCATCACCGGAAACAGTCCGTATGCTTGCCCTGAAAAACAATACACTTTCACTTAAAACTCTGCGTTCACTGGTACACCCTAATGACCGTCTCACTTTCGACGGTGCATTGAAATCCACCTGTACCGACAACACAAACGATATAAAAAGCATTGAAATACGTATCAGTTCCGCCGATGGTTTCTATCACTGGTATACATTCAGATACAAGGACATGAACCGTTCAGATTCACTGCCTATTTTCAGCGGTGCGATTATCGACAGTACACAGGAACACGAAAAAGATTTGATTATTGAACGCCTCGCCTACATAGACGAAGTAACGGAAATAGCAAACTGGAATAAGTTAATGGACGTAGGACAGGAAACTTACGAACAATGCCAGCTTCTTGAATGTTCATACTGGGTTATAGTCCTCGACATTGACAGATTTCATATAATAAATGACAGTTCCGGCTATCAGAACGGAAATTATATTCTTAAGAATTTTGCCAATATTATATATAAGTTCGTGACCCCTGGCGGACTTGGTGCGAGAATAAGCGGTGATAATTTTGCGGTTATACTTCGGAATTACGGCGACGACGATTTACCTTTACGGACGGCAAAAGCGATACAAGACGAGTTTGCGAAATCAGCAGTAGGAAATTCCGCTACTATAAATCTAAGTTGTTCAGCCGGATATTCCAGAATGCCGGAAGATGGCGATTCATTCCTGAATGTCTTTGAACACGCCGAATTTGCATTGAAGTCAGGCGGTTCGGAAAATAATACGATATGCGGTTACGAAGCAAGTATGCATGATTCAATCATAGGCAGAAACGCTCTTGAAAGAGAACTCGCATTAGCTATTGACAACAACGAGTTACAATTATTCTATCAGCCGAAAATTGACCTCTCAACAGGCAGGATAATGGGTGTTGAAGCACTTATCCGCTGGATAAAACCCGACGGAACTATAGTCCGTCCTGATGCGTTCGTACCGGTTGCGGAGAGTTCACACCTTATCGGGAAAATAAGCGAATTTGTACTAAGTGAGGGTTGCCGACAGAATAAACTATGGCAGAAAATGGGCTATCCGGAAATAGTTATGTCGATAAATTTCACATCAACAGACTTCTATCAGAAAGACCTGAAAGACAAAGTTTTTGAAGCTCTTGTGAAAACCGGTCTCGACGCAAAATATCTTGAAGTAGAACTGACAGAAACGCTTGCATTAAGCGATATTGACTATGCGGTATCACAAATGAATAAGCTAAGGGAATTAGGCGTTAAACTCGCTATGGACGATTTCGGGACAGGCTATTCCTCACTTAGTTACTTGCAGATACTTCCTATAACTCTTCTGAAATTAGACCGTTCTTTCATAATAGACATTGAACACGACAATATAGCCTATGAAATAGTCTCTTCCGTGATACGCATTGCAAAATCGAAGAAGATTGAAACTATTGCAGAGGGTATAGAAAATCCTAATCAGGAAGACATTCTACGGAAAGCCGGTTGTGATTTCGGACAGGGTTATTATTACGGAAAACCAATGCCCGCCGAAAAATTACAGGAGTTTTTCGAGGAAAATATGAAAAAAACAAAATAAATTTTTTTAAAAACGGAGGTTTTTTAATCAATGAAAAGAAGAATAGGCATACTCACCAGCGGTGGCGACTGCCCCGGACTTAACGCCACAATAAGAGGCGTTGCGAAGGCTTGTTACGAGCGTTTCGGCGAAGATAACGTTGAAATCGTAGGTATTTCCAACGGTTATTACGGACTTATCAACAATCTGTGCAAGGATATGACACCGGCATCATTTTCCGGCATACTCACACAGGGCGGAACAATTTTCGGTACGAAACGTCAGCCGTTCAAGATGATGACGGTAATCGGAGAAGATAACATCGACAAAGTCAAGAACATGAAAGAGACCTACAAAAAGCAGAAACTCGATTGCCTGCTCACCTTAGGCGGAAACGGTACGCATAAGACATCTAAACTTCTCTCCGACGAGGGATTAAATGTAATCGGACTTCCGAAGACTATCGACAATGATATTTACGGTACAGATGTTACATTCGGATTCCATACCGCCGTAGACATTGCCACAGACGCTATCGACAGACTTCATACAACCGCCGCCAGTCATTCGAGAATTTTGTTATGTGAGATTATGGGAAATAAAGCAGGTTGGCTTACACTCAATGCTGGTATCGCCGGTGGTGCGGACGTAATAATAATACCTGAAATTCCGTACGATATAGACAAGGTTTGCGATTCCGTAATGGCAAGAAGTGCTTCCGGAAAGAACTTCTCGATACTTGCGGTTGCCGAGGGTGCATTTGACGTGAACGAAGCTAAAATGAAGAAAAAAGAACGTGCTAAAAAGCGTTCCGAAGCCGGAATAATTACAGCTACTTCACGTATAGCCACACAGATACAGGCAAATACAGGACTTGAAGCACGTGTATGTGTACCTGGACATATGTTAAGAGGTGGTGCGCCGAGTGCCTATGACCGTGTATTATCTACACAGTTTGGCGTACACGCTGCATATCTGATAGCACAGGAGAAGTACGGAAGAACAGTCGCAAAGATAGGAAATAAAATAACATCCAATAAGCTTGCCGATATTGCCGGAAAAACTAAATTCGTAGACACTGAAAATCATCTTGTAATCGCCGCTCGTGATATAGGTATATCTTTCGGAGACTGATTTTTAAACATCAGGGTAAATGCTGTCATTAAAAGACAGCATTTATTTTGATTTAGAAGTTTTTAACAATATATATGACTTTCTATTAATATATCTGTTAAAAATATGAAAAAATATTTTTTTGATAAAAAAATGCTTTTCAAAATTCGCAATATGTGGTATAATAT